>CANMCF010000002.1 GCA_947496215.1 uncultured Bizionia sp. | reverse complement strand
GAGATGTCAACGTAGGGGTTCGGGTTCACGGTGAAGTCCGTGCTGGCCTCTGCCGTACAACCGTTGGCGTCCGTGACAACCACAGAGTACGTGCCGGAGACCGTAGCCTCGGCCGAGGAGGAGTTCCCAGGATCGGTGGTGCCAGTTGGCACTGTCCAGTCGTAGTCGTATGGTGCCGTTCCGCCAGTGGCGTTCGCCGTGAGCGTCGCACTGCCGTCGGAGGCACAGATCGTCGTGTCGCCAGAGATGTCCACGTAGGGGTTCGGGTTCACGGTGAAGTCCGTGCTGGCCTCTGCCGTACAACCGTTGGCGTCCGTGACTACCACAGAGTACGTGCCGGAGACTGTCGCTTCCGAAGTGGAAGAGTTCCCAGGATCCGAAGCTCCATCAGGTACCGTCCAATCGTAGTCGTATGGTGCCGTTCCCCCTGAGGCGTTCGCCGTAAGCGTCGCGCTGCCGTCGGAGGCACAGATCGTCGTGTCGCCAGAGATATCCACGTAGGGGTTCGAGTTCACAGTCAAGGTCGCACTTGCTTCCGCAATGCAACCATCTGCATCGGTAACCACCACCGAGTATGTTCCTGCTTGTAGATTGTTTATTTTAAAAGGATTGGTCATACCAACCCCAGAACCAGAACCTCCCTCAGCACGATTCCACGTATAGGAGAAATCAAGAGTTCCATTGATTGCATTTACTTCAATATTTCCAGGTTCATCATCACAAAAACTACCTGATGTGGCATTAATGCTTAAATCACAACACTCTTCATTGTCAACGATACCAAAGGTAACATGACTAATGGCATTAATGGAGCAATTGCTGACATTCCCTTCCACTTTATAATACCAATAGGAACATGAAGGATCTGAAACATCAGGCTTTTTACCTAAAAAGGTAATTCGATGCCCAATACCACCATCACAAGGAACAATAGCTTCATTTTGACTAGTGTCCGAGCATTGCATTGCAGTCGAAAAATCACAGGTGTCCGGAGATATTGTTCCAATTCCGGCAAAGGAAACATCTGGACCAGCTGGTCCAGCAACCCTTATATCATTGTAACAATTGTTACCTGATTTAGTATTTACGAGAATTTCTCCACAACAAGGATCTCCACAAACTTTGATGAATAGGATTTCACTATCACCATTGCCTATCCCAAAGTCCCATTTTGCCAATGCAGAAACCTCATCGGGATATGGGCATGAGGGATCATTTGTATTCAAAGAAGCAGGTGTGTGCGTACAATCTACCTGAGCAGATAGGTCCTGTATTCCTAGAAGGAATGCAAAAAAGAATAGACAGCCTACCAATGAGACTTTGCCCCATTTTATTTTAGGCTTTCCCCTAATAATCGAACTAAATCGATTTACATTAATTATTTCAAAAAGATTTTTGGTGGGAGCATTTTCTTTCATAATTGAAGTGTTTTAATGTTAAACTTAAAACCTAACAATTGAGAAAAAGAACATGGATTGAACAAAGATTGTAGGGATCTTAAATATCCTTAGGATAAATCACAATCTTCATTTTTTTTGTTCTTTTTTTGTTTTTTTCGACCAAAAACAAAAAACACACACTCAAATACAGATAGTTACACTTTCTTACAATTGGATTTCGAAGCAAAAAAATAAAAAGCAAAAAAAATGAAGATTCATTCGACGTGATGAAAAAAGAATATTTCGGATAAAAAGTAAACGAACTACTAATTCAAATTTTAAAATCCAGTAGTTAGCTTCCCTTTTCTCCATTGCAAATGCATATTCACTACACAGAGATCTTGCATTAAGGCAAGACCATCGGAATCGATAACTACAATGGACATATCGATTCCTGCAAACATAAAACTCATCATCAATGGCAATCAAACAATAAATCAACTGCATTGTTCACAAACGACAGCCATACAGATCCAACTATAAATCACTGTAAATCAAACAAATTAACATCTTTAAAATCCAAAGCCTAGAAAAAAATCCTTAAATTTAATTCCTAACCTAAAAAATTAAACAGATTATGAATTCAAAAGTTTTTATGGTTCTAAGAATACTTCTTGGGATTTTCGTTTTGGTTTTCGGCTTCAACAAGTTCTTACATTTTATTCCAATGGAAGCACCTACTGGTGACGCTGGCGCCTATTTTGGAGCATTGATGAATTCCAAGACAATGCTATTAGTAGCCATTGTGGAAATCGTTGCAGGTCTTGCTTTGGTTTTAGATAAGTTTGGAGCCTTGTTGGCACTTATCTTAATGAGTGTATCTGTAAATGCCGTCTTGTTTCACGCCACTCTCGCTCCTGGTGATAGTGCAGGAGCAATTGTTTTATTGGTACTGAACATACTGGTTCTTTATGGTTACAAGGACAAGTACAAAAGCTTGCTTAGTTAATTACACATTGTTAAAATACAAAAAGAGGCTATTATTTAACATAGCCTCTTTTTTTATGAATGTATTAAATCTTACAACTATTTAATGATGAATTTCCCTGTAAATGTTTTGTTGGAAGCAGTCAACGTCTGATATATATACATCCCATTGGAAAGGCTTCCAGCTTTGAATGAGACAGAACGGCCATCATCCATAGTCTCCAACTGTTTGTCAAAAACAATACTTCCTAACATATCATAAACTTTTAATTGTACATATTCCGTTGTTTCAGGAAGCACTATCGTTGTCTCTGTATCAAAAGGGTTAGGATGACTCATAACTCCTATCGCAGCGACTTCTTCTTTTGTTTTATAGCCCAAAGACAATTCGGAAACTTTCAAATTTACATCCAATGAACCACTATAATCACCTCGAACTGAAAACACGACAGTCTTAAGATTGTCCATACCTCTGTATTGACCATCCAGATTGGCAAAAACCTCAAAAGGAATTTGAATGTGTTTGACAGCTCCTTGAGTAGATGGAACTAGATAAGTCAACCTATTATTCCAATCTTCTATGTTATCAGGTACAATGGACACTTCAATGTCTGTCGTACTGCTCATATTAAAATCAACCCCCGAGTATTCTTCTGGATTCATAGTAAGATCTCCTGGTAAAAGATTTCTAAATACATTGCATGTACCGTGAACTAGACCTTTTAGAGCTATCGAACGTTCCAATTGATAAACAGTTTCGTCCAATGCAGAAGCCTGTTCCATGATATCAAAATATTCGATTGTTGTTTGCTCTGGAACGTCATAATCCACCCCCCAAGGTCCATCTGCAAGGTATAAGGCATCGTATACGTTTGAATCTTCATGTGTTATTGACAATCCAATGTCAAACAAGAAACCGACATCCACAGTTAAGCTTTCTCTATAGTCTCCTGAAAGAGACAGTTCTTCCATCAACGGAGAAGTTTCCAATTGCTCCGTTTCCTTTAAATTTGCTTCCAACGTCAACGAAGTAGCTCCTACTTTGTTTATAATGTCCAAATGAAGTTGCCCATTGCGATAATGCGCAGAGGTTACGAAGACAGAAGGTACTCGCTCTAGCTCCTCTGTCGATATCAATGGCTTTTCTTCTTCCAACACAGATATGATATGATTTACAATATGTGAGGCTTGTCCCATAGATTGTCCCCATATTTGGAAATTTTTAAAATTCCCTTCAGGATAAGATGCTATATTCCAAAAGCTCAATAGTTCATTTTCTGCTTCCCCTTCTAAAACAGAAAAACTAATTGCGTATTCATGGTTTCCATTGGGTTTCTCTATAGTGGCAAAAATCATTTCATGTCCTGACAAGGTTACCGGTCTAGCATCTTTTAAAATAGAGCCATTGAGACGATCGCAAATACTTTTTGTGTGATCGTATATTCTATCTGTCGTTGTAGTTACCAATGCTGCGGAAACCCTCTCTTCCTCCAAGTAGTAGTCCAAGGAGAAAACATCGTCTGCATTGGCATAGTTTGTTAAGTCATCTGAGGTCGCAACATGGGAAACCTCATTGGCTCCCATGCCACTTTCCGGAAAATAACTACTCAACTGATTGAATCTGTAGGTAAACCTATCAAACTTGGCTTGCGCATTTTTATGATCTGCATAATCATTGCTTTTCAATCGCTTCATACTACGAGCCGCCATTGCATTTGCCAAATCACCATTGCTTTCGAAACCACCAGTGTTAGAAGAAAGTACATCTGTGGCCGATTCAATGCTAAGACAATTCTCCCTACTCATATCTGAATAAGAAGTAGTGGTTATATAAAAAATGGCATCATTGAAGTCGTTGTCACACCAAGACACTTCTCTATGAATGTCTTCAAAACCCATCACCACCAATTCATTCGTATCATCCTTGATGAGGACATTGTGATGACGATTGCTTGTAGCACTTTCTGGGTTTAAATCTGGATTGGAGTATAGTTGCCAATACCCATATCCAACGTTACTTCCTGTCCAGCCATTACTTATCAATACCCAGCCAATACCCGTTCCTGCAGGAAAAGTACCTATGCTTACCTTATCTCCAGGTAACAATCCACCACCACTTCCTAAACGGGAAACGTTGGGAAAAACAATGGTAACATCCTCATCCGCAGGATGTGAAGTCACAGGAGAGTTAATGTCATAGGTATAAAAACCCAAGACACTTCTAAAACCGGCTCCCTCACCTACGAAGGTAACGAAAACCTCTGTTGAGGTTGTAATGATGATATCGGTATCATAACCAGATGTAATGTAATGAGGATTGAATATGGGAACTGGAAACGATTCAGGCAATGCCGAATCAATTGTCTCAAAAACGGAAGTACTGATAACATCTCCAGGGGATTCCAAATAATTGGGGGTTCCATCGGAAGTATAACTCCCTAAATATTGAAAATTTTGTGAAAAACTTGTATTGACAAAGCACAACAACAAGCAAAAAAGAGTAAGTTTTCTCATGATAAATCGGTTTTAGATTTCTAAAATTATTCTAAAATGAGAGGCGATTACTCAAATTTCGCTACGTGGTCATTTTGATTCGTTAAAACCTTAATCAGCATAGACCAATGGTTTTTTTTGCATATTAAAGAATCCTCTTTGTTTTATTTAAAAAAGCACCTTGACAACACCTTGACTTGTACTTTACATTACAGCATTATTTCTTTGGTGGGTATTGAATCAAAATCTTGTCTATGATCGCTTTCAGTTTTGCTTCTCTTTTTTCGGGTTTTGCCTTAGGATTGAAACTACTTTCGCTTTTGGCTTGCCAAAACAACCCTGTCTTGGAATCGTCCACAAACTCTATCACAATCTGTCTGTTCACATTAGATTGGCCAACAGGAATACCGAGTGAAATACCTCCTCCCAAGCCTCTGCTTCCTCCACCAACACCGATACCGACATTACTACTTTGATTTTCTTGGTACTCCATGCTGTTTATGTCTATCAAAAAATCCGGTGTCTCCGATTTTGACAATCCCTTTGTACTTAATTTACCTTCCAATATCGATATCAATCGTTTTTCATCCAATCCGGTCAATCCAGTTTCCATGTCGTCATAAAAATTGTATGTCTTGTACTTGGAGAAATCAGTAGTCTTTTCATAATCATAATTCACATAGATAGGTGCGCAAGAAACGACACAAAAAACTAAGACAAAGGTCTTTATAAATTTCATAGTATTTTAATTTTATATAAAAATAACGAAAATAAAACCATTTAGCATGGCTTTGAAACCGTTCGTCATAATTTTAACTTTTCATCTTCTATTACATCTTACCTTTGAGGCAAAATCAAAAAACAAACAGTTATGATTCGATTAATCTTAAAAGTAGTCATCCCATCTCTCCTATTTATAATATCGACCTTTGCCCAGAGCAAACCTAGGGCACAAGACCCCAAGATGCCTCTAGATTACATCTCGGAAAACGTATATTTCACAAATGAAAAGGCAGAGAACATAAAATTGGCTGGTACACTGACACTTCCAAAAGGCAAAAAGAAGCCAGCAGTGGCCATTTTGATTTCTGGTTCTGGACCACAAAATAGAAACAGTGAAATAGAACAATTTAACCACAGGCCATTTTTGGTGCTTTCGGACTATCTAACCAACAATGGCATTGCAGTACTACGTTATGACGACAGGGGTACGGCTGAAAGCGAAGGCAACCATTCGGAAGCCACCTCTGCAGATTTTGCCACGGATGCTGAAGCTGCCATTGCCTATTTAAAAACCAGAAGTGACATTGACACTTCAAAAATAGGATTGATCGGACATAGCGAAGGCGGACTCATAGCTCCCATGGTTGCGGCAAACAACAAAGATGTAGCCTTTACCGTATTACTGGCAGGCACAGGTGTAAATGGTGCTACCATCTTGGAAACCCAATCCAGAAAAGCAGGGGAATTGCAAGGCATATCGAAAGCACATCTGGACGAAAACGAAAAACTGACCAACATCATTTATGGGACAATTTTAAAATATGAGGACAAGGACATCATCAAGTCCGAAATCACAAAAAAGTTGAATGATTTTAAAGCCAACAACCCAAATTCCATATTGGCTCCAGCAATAACACCGTTAATGATCAACCAACAACTAGGCATATTGGAGTCCAAATGGCTATGCTATTTCATAAGGGCAGAACCAAGTGACTTCCTGTCCAAAACCACTTGTCCGGTCTTGGCCTTGAATGGAAGCAAGGACTTTCAGGTATTGCCAAAGATCAATTTGGATGGCATAAAAAAAGGGCTGGAAAAAGCAAAAAACAAAGATGTTACCATCAAAGAACTGAAAGGTTTGAACCACTTGTTCCAAACTGCTGAAACCGGTAGTATGCAAGAATATGCCACAATAGAGGAAACCTACTCTCCTTCTGCATTGCAATTGATATCCAATTGGATCAACGAACGCTTTTAAAACGATCATTATGAACTGGACAGGCAACACCTTATTGTTTATCACCATTATAACTGGCATACCGTTTATCATTGCTGCATTGATAACAATGAAATTCCCTCCAAGGAAGATAAATCACATCTATGGGTACAGAACCAAAGCTTCAATGAAAACACAGGAACGATGGGACTTCGCTCAAGGATACTCATCTAGACAACTCTTGTTCTGCGGTCTCTTTTTGGTAACGATTGGCCTTTTATCTACCTTTATCAAAATAGAGCAATCAACAGGTATTTACATCGCGATCTCATTAATCGTCTCAAGCATGCTCCTATTGTTTTACAATACGGAAAAACAACTAAAAAAAAAGGTATAGATAGACAGTGAAAATTTCCAACTCCATTCTATTTTGGATTTTACAGGCTTTGGGTTGGGGAGCCCCAACGATAATAAACGCCTACGCCAAATCCAACAGCCCGGATCTAAACGGATTTTACATCATAGCAGAGACCACGTTGATAATATTTGCCGGCATAGTCTCTTCTTCTCTCCTGAGAGTATTTTTAAAGCGGAAAATCTCATTCATCAAATTCAACAAAAAAGAATGGGGAAGTATCTTAATGGGGTATTTTGGAGCTTCGACACTTTATGTATCATTCCTTTTCTTTGCCATACCTTTGAATAATGCCATAAATGTCACCCCGAAGCCCATATCCATGCTTTCATACATAAGTTCCATTATCAATGGTTTTCTATTTATGTTGTTTTGGTTGATATTATACCTGTCCATTAAATTGACGAGGCAATACAGAACCAACCAGATAAAGAGCTTGCAATTGGAAACAGAATTGAAGGATTCCGAATTGAACACCTTAAAAGGTCAGATAAATCCACACTTTATGTTTAACAGCTTGAACAACATCCGTGGATTAATGCTTGAAGATGTCGAGAAATCTAGAGATATGATTACACGTCTATCCGAAATGCTACGATACTCATTGACCAAGAACAAAATAGACACCATAGTATTGAAAGAAGAATTGGAAATGGTAGACAATTACATCGAATTGTCCAAGATTCAATTTGAAGATAGGTTGCGATTCTCATCACAGGTAGACGAAAAGTTGCTCAATGTCGAAATTCCTCCAATGATTATCCAAATGCTAGTTGAAAATGCCATAAAGCATGGTATTTCCAATTTACGAAACGGTGGTAACATAAGTCTATCCATATCCGAATCCAAAAAACAACTCATTATAAAAGTTAGTAATTCGGGTGTATTGACAGAAAGCAAATCGACAACCAAAGTCGGATTGGACAACATAAAGAAAAGATTGGCCTTACTATACAAAGACGAAGCTTCCTTCTTTCTGAAAGCTGAAGACAATACTGTAATAGCGACCATAAAATTACCTCTATGATGCAAAAAATAAGTGCAGTGATCGTTGAAGACTCTCGTTTGGCGAGACAAGAACTCAAAGAGTTGGTGAAGGAGCACCCAGAAATAGAAATTGTTGGGGAGGCAGAAAATGTCGACGATGCCCATAAGCTTATTGAGAACACTAACCCCTTGTTGTTGTTTCTGGATATAAACATGCCTGAAAAAGATGGATTTCAACTACTGGAATCTCTAGATGAGATACCAGTGGTAATCTTTACTACCGCGTATGATGAATATGCCATAAAGTCTTTTGAATACAATGCTTTCGACTATTTGTTAAAACCAATAAACAAGGATCGATTTGCCAAGTCCATAAAAAAACTGCTACCCATTCTAGAAGAAAAAAACAATGCCATCGAAACCAAGAAGCTCAACGCAGACTCTCAAATTTTCATAAAGGAAGGCGAACAATGTTGGATGGTTTTGCTAAAGGACATTTTACTTTTCGAAATTGTCGGCAATTATACCAGAGTATACTTCGAGGATAAAAAACCTCTTATTTACAAATCCCTCAACCAAATAGAGAGCAAACTTCCAGAACATCACTTTTTCAGGGTGAACAGACAACAAATCATCAATTTGAAAAGTATTGAAAACGTGACACCTTGGTTTAATGGCAAGCTTAAGATGGCTTTGAAAAATGGAAGTGAGGTTGAAGTATCCAGAAGACAATCTCAAAAGTTCAAGCAAGAATTGGAATTCTAGACTTCATCACAGTCATTATAAAAACAATGGACTGCCAACATATAAGGGATATTATGTTGGTTTAATCATTCAACATTTTCCAAAGCATATCCTTCAATTCGGTAATCCCTTGTTGTGCCACAGACGAAATAAATGTATAAGGTATTGGCAATTCGTTATCCAATTCCACCTTCAGTTCAGCCTTCAATTCATCATCCAGCATATCACACTTGGTAATTGCTATGATGCGTTCCTTATCCAACATTTGCGGGTTGTAACGGCGTAATTCATCCAACAAGATGTCATATTGTTTTCTAATGTCTGGCGCATCCGCAGGTATCATGAACAATAATATGGAGTTACGTTCTATATGTCTTAAAAAGTAATGACCAAGTCCCTTTCCTTCGGCTGCACCTTCAATGATACCAGGAATATCTGCCATTATGAAGGTTTGATAATCTCGATACTTCACAATTCCAAGATTAGGCTTCAATGTCGTAAACTCGTAATCCGCAATTTTGGGCTTGGCAGAACTTACCACGGACAACAACGTCGATTTTCCTGCATTGGGAAAACCTACCAATCCCACATCGGCAAGCACCTTGAGTTCCAAGGTAATGTCTTTTTCCTCCAAAGGAATGCCCGGTTGTGCATAACGTGGCGTTTGGTTTGTCGAACTTTTAAAGTGCCAGTTCCCTCTGCCTCCCTTTCCGCCTTCCGCAACAATGATCTCCTCACCATTTTCAGTTATCTCAAATAGGATGTCATTGGTCTCCGTATCTCTAACGACAGTTCCCAAAGGGACTTCTACATATGCATCTGCCCCATCAGCACCTGTACTCCTTCCACTACTACCGTGTTCGCCATGCCCTGCTCGAATGTGACGTTTGAACTTTAGGTGCAACAACGTCCAAAGATTGGAATTACCACGAATGATAATGTGACCTCCTCGACCTCCATCTCCTCCATCCGGTCCTCCTTTTGCAATATATTTTTCGCGATGCAAATGCGTTGATCCTTTACCTCCCTTTCCAGAAGTAACGTGCATTTTCACATAGTCTACAAAATTCCCTTCAGTCATAAATCACCTATTAGCCATTCCCACGAAAAGCAGGAAATCATTAAAATTCAAGTTTCAAATAAAAACTCCTGCCTTTCGCAGGAATTTACAATCTATAGTTTGTCTATTGCTTTGCATAGACGCTTGGTAATCTCTTCGATGCCACCGATTCCATCTATACCAAAATATTTGTCCTGTGCAGTATAGTATTCCTCCAAGATAGCAGTTTCATCATAATAAACCTTTATTCTATTACGAATTATGCTTTCATCCGAATCATCTTTGCGTCCACTTGTCTTTCCTCTCTCTACCAAACGTTCAACCAATACTTCGTCCTTGACGTCCAAGGCCAACATTCCATTGATTTGGGAGTCCTTGCTTTGCATCAACTCATCCAAAGCTTTGGCTTGGGCGTTGGTACGGGGAAAGCCATCAAAGATAAAACCTTCTGCACCAGCATTTTTCTCAACCTCGGCTTCAAGCATGTCGATGGTTACTTGATCTGGAACCAGATGTCCCTTGTCCATATAGGACTTGGCCAAAACACCCAATGCTGTTTCATTTTTTATGTTGAACCTGAAAACATCTCCTGTGGAGATATGTACTAGGTTGTATTTTTCCTTTAAGAAATTGGCTTGTGTACCTTTACCTGCTCCCGGAGGACCAAATAATACGATATTAGTCATGTGTTGTGTTGTTTTTAATTGATATACTTCTGGTAGGTCCCTTCCCAATGCATCATAGTCTAAACCATAGCCAACAATAAACTTGTTGGGAATTTCCTTACCTACATAATGTAGTTTGAAATCTTTTTTATAAGCTTCCGGTTTGTAGAACAATGTTGCTATCAACAATTGTTTCACACCTTCATTCTTGAATATTCGATGTACTTCATGAAGTGTGTTTCCAGTATCTATGATATCTTCCAAGATCACTACTGTACGACCAGTCAAGTCTTGGGTCAATCCTATGAGTCGCTGGATGTCTTCAGAAGATTTCACACCTTCATAGGAAGCCAACTTTATGAATGTTACCTCACAAGGTTTCGGGTATTGCTTCACAAAATCACTGACAAACATGAATGAACCGTTTAAAATACCAATGAAAACGGGAATCTCGTCTCCTAGATCGTTGGCAACGTCATTGGCCATACGCGTTACCGCATCGTCAATTTCCTGTGTAGAAATAAAGGGCTTGAAGTATTTGTCGTGGAGCTTTATCATTGCTTTGATTTTATGAAAGAGGCAAAGATACGGATTTGTTAAAAGATATACGATTTTTGATTTATCATTTTATAGTCATTTGTTTTTTAAAATGTATTTTTGTGTGATTAATTTTATGTAAAAAATGAATTATTTCTCATCCAATTTCAAATTAGGTATTCTAGGAGGCGGTCAACTTGGAAAAATGCTTCTGAATGAGACTCGCAAATTTGATATACAAACCCATGTTCTAGACCCGAGTGATGAAGCTCCTTGCAAGATTGCCTGCAATCTATTTGCCAAGGGAGACTTGATGGATTACAATACCGTCGTAAACTTTGGAAGACAAGTGGACGTTCTTACCTTTGAGATAGAAAATGTAAACGTCGATGCCCTCGAGGCACTTGAAAAAGAAGGAATAAAAGTATATCCTTCCTCAAAGAATCTTAGAGTGATACAAAACAAAGCCAAACAAAAGTTATTCTATTTGGATCACAACTTGCCTACATCCGGGTTTTCTCGCTTTGCATACACATCAGAAATTGAAGATGCCATATTCAATGGCGGATTGAAATTCCCTTTCGTATGGAAGAGCGCCCAATTCGGCTATGATGGCACTGGCGTTAAGATCGTACGTGTGTTGGAGGATTTAAAAGGCCTTCCAAGCGGAGAATGCATTGCTGAAGAATTGGTGGATTTTAAAAACGAATTGGCTGTGATCGTTACAAGAAATCCAAACGGAGAGATAAAAACATACCCTGTGGTGGAAATGGAGTTTCATCCAGAAGCCAACCAAGTGGAATATGTGATATGTCCTGCTAGAATTTCCAATGAAGTAGCAGAAAAGGCACAAGAGGTAGCCTTGAATGCATCAAAGGCATTTAATCACGTAGGGCTGTTGGCTGTCGAACTATTCCAAACACAGGACGACGACATATTAATAAATGAAGTCGCACCAAGACCCCACAATTCTGGACATCAAACCATTGAAGCAAGCTACACCTCTCAATTTGAGCAACACCTTCGCGCGATCTTGAATCTACCGTTGGGGAATACAAGCAGCAAGCTTGGAGGCATCATGGTAAATCTAGTAGGAGCTGAAGGTCATACTGGTGATGTTATTTATGAAAATATCGATGACATCATGAAAATGGATGGTGTGACACCACACATCTATGGAAAAAAACAAACACGCCCCTTTCGCAAAATGGGTCATGTAACCATAGTAAATGAAGATTTGGACACAGCAAGGCTAATTGCTGAAAATGTAAAAAAGACAATAAAGGTAATTTCAAAATAAGTCGCTTAAAGAAACAAGCGTCATAATTTAAATCATTAAACATTAAAACACGACAGATGAGCAAAGTTGGAGTAATCATGGGAAGCATTAGCGATCTTCCCGTAATGCAAGATGCCATAGACATATTAAAAGGGTTTGACATTGAAGTAGAAGTAGATATCGTATCTGCACACCGAACTCCTGAAAAACTATTTGATTACAGCAAGAATGCCCATACAAGAGGTATTTCCGTTATTGTTGCTGGGGCTGGTGGTGCAGCTCACCTACCAGGAATGGTAGCCTCCTTGTCTCCACTTCCTGTTATTGGAGTTCCAGTAAAAAGTAGCAACTCCATAGATGGTTGGGATTCGATACTGTCCATCCTACAAATGCCAGGAGGTGTTCCCGTTGCTACCGTAGCCTTAAACGGAGCAAAGAATGCCGGTATTTTAGCAGCTCAAATAATAGGGTCCAATGACACCTGTGTTTTAGATAAGGTCATTGCATATAAAGAAGGCCTGAAACTCAAGGTTGAGTCTGCTGCCAAGGATTTAAAATAGACATATAAAAAAAGCCCTGTCCCCAGGGCTTTTTAGTCGCTATTAATCTTCTATTCATGAGCCAAAAATAAGCTCACAACAAAAAAACTTGAGACAAATGTCTGCATTAAGATATTAAACAAGATATCGAAAATTAAAAAAAAATAAAAATTCGACTAAAATCAAATAAATGCGATAAAGTGTAAAAAAATCACAAAAAAAAAGCCTCAATAAACATTGAGGCTTTTCATCGCTATTAATCAATAATTTTTAAGTGAGTAACCAGCTCACAAGAAAAAATCGAGTCAAAACTAGTGAAATTAATTAGTTGTACATAATTAATTTCGGATTTTTGCAAAAAAAAATAAAAATTTAACATTGTGATGAAAAAAATGATAAAGCCTTTCCAGACGAAATACAACTCTGCTCCCTTTTCCGAAATAAGCAATGAAGACTTCAAACCCGCTATAACACAGCTAATCAGCAACACCAAAAAAGAAATTGATGCCATTGTGAACAATGTTGAGTCACCAAATTTCAATAATACAATTGAAGCATTGGAGTTTTCAGGACAACAATTAAATCGTGTAACTAGTCTCTTTTTCAATCTTAATTCTGCTGAAACCAACGAAGGCATTCAAAAAATCGCTCAAGAAATCTCTCCCCTACTTTCAGAATTCTCAAATGACATTTCTCTTAATGAAGGTTTGTTCGGTCGCGTGAAGTCTGTTTATGAAAAAAAAGACTCCTTAACCCTTACAACTGAGCAATCGACCTTATTGGACAAGAACTACAAAAGTTTCGCAAGAAATGGAGCAAATTTAAATGAATCTGATAAATTGAAACTACGTGAGATAGATAAGAATCTGGCTCAGTTAAAACTCAAGTTTGGAGAGAATGTCTTGGCTGAAACCAATAAATATGAATTACATATAACGAAGAAAGAGAATTTATCAGGTTTGCCCGAGGATGCCAAGGAAGCTGCAAAACTATTGGCTGAAAGCAAAAACAAAGAAGGTTGGTTGATTACTTTGGATTACCCAAGCTACATTCCCTTCATGACCTATGCAGATAACCGTGAATTGAGAAAGGAACTATCCTATGCCTTTGGGAGCAAATCCTTCAAAGGGGATGAACTTGACAATAAAAACATTGTTTTGGAAATAACAAAACTTCGCTTTGAAAGAGCTCAATTGTTAGGTTACGATACTCACGCACATTTTGTATTGGAAGAACGAATGGCTGAAACACCGGGGAACGTAAGCTCCTTTTTAAATGATTTGTTGGAGAAGTCTAAACCAGCTGCAGAAAGAGAATTTAAAAACCTAGAGCAATTTGCCAAGGATTTGGACAACATAGACACATTGCAAAAATGGGATTCGGGATATTATTCTGAAAAATTGAAACAAAAGTTGTTTAGTCTGGATGATGAACAATTGAAACCCTATTTTAAATTGGAAAATGTCATTGAAGGTGTTTTCATGTTGGCAAAAAAATTGTTCGGATTGTCTTTCGAAACCATTTCCGATGTTGACAAGTACCATAAAGATGTTTTGACATATAAGGTAACGGATGAAAGCAATGAGTTCGTTTCTTTGCTCTATGCCGATTTCTTTCCCCGATCTGGAAAGAGAAACGGGGCTTGGATGACTTCCTACAAATCACAATACCTACAAAACAGCATAAACGAAAGGCCTCACGTATCCATAGTTTGCAACTTTACCAAACCTACAAAAAGCAAACCTTCTCTTTTAACGTTCAATGAGGTTACTACCCTATTCCACGAATTCGGTCACGCTTTGCATGGCATATTGGCAAACACCACTTATCCAAGTTTATCTGGCACCAGTGTGTTTTGGGATTTTGTAGAGTTGCCTAGCCAAATTCTGGAGAATTGGTGCTATGAAAAAGAAACTTTGGAGCTATTCGCCAAACATTACGAAACTGGAGAAGTCATCCCAATGGATTTGATAAACAAAATCAAGGAATCTGCTACGTTTCATCAAGGCATGCAAACACTCAGACAGATTAGCTTTGGATTGTTGGATATGGCATGGCATGGAAAGAATCCAACCAACATAGCAGATGTAAAAGCCTATGAAAATGAAGCTTTTAAACACACCAATCTATATCCAGATGTCCCAACCAATTGTATGAGCACTTCATTCTCTCATATATTTCAAGGTGGTTATTCCTCTGGATACTATAGTTACAAATGGGCAGAAGTATTGGACGCAGATGCCTTCGATTATTTCAAGCAAGAAGGTATTTTCAATAAAGCAGTTGCAGACAAGTTCAAAGACAATGTACTTTCACAAGGAGGCACGGAAAATCCAATGAAACTATACAAACGGTTTAGAGGACAAGAACCAAAGCCTGAAGCACTCTTGAAACGTGCTGGGCTTATTAAATAGCAGATATGTAAAAAGCCTTATTCGATAACTTGAATAAGGCTTTTTCTATTTTTACTCTAAGGATTAACTCTATTTATTCAATATTAACTCCCCCAGTGATTTCCCTTTTTTATTACCTCCATAAATAATATAGGAATTAGAGGTCTTTCTATATTTCGTAGCTGGTCTAACTACAATTTGTTTTTTCTCGAACTCAGTTGGGTCAGAACGTTTAATAGCACCTGTGGCTTCATTAAATGAAAATGCTACTGGTATCATTTTATTTACATTTCTAACCTTTCTAACGTCATCCATTTTCGTAATCCCAATATTTTTAGGATCATCATTGACAATAACTGTTAATTTTCCTTCATGATAAATAGGAATAGCACTTAAGTATTCAGGACCACTTCCTAGGATAGCCAATGGAAAATATGCAGCTGCTGAAACAGAGACCCCCCCAGACGAACCGCTAAATGACAAAGAAAACCCTAATTCCGAAACAGTTACTTGTTGCTCTTTAGGGATTACATTGCTCCAATCCAATGTTCCATCTTTACTAAGTGCCGTAACAATTATTTCGTTGGTGATATAAGTATATGGAGTAACGGATAACGGACCTATCCCACTAGATCTCCCTACAACCACCAATGCATATTCCGATAGAACGATTACACCACCGTTTTCTCTCTCTATCAACGATATATTTCTATAAAAAGGTTTTAAGTCTTTCCCTTTTTTTGCTCTTCGTTCTCCAATCAATTGTTTTTTAACATCAACAGTAAAATCGTTGAACGTCTTCTTTGTGACTTCACCGGTTTCATAATTAAAGGTAACATCGTAGATACCCTCTACTGTATAATGAGCCTTACCGCTCTTCTTGATATCAGAATAAAAACCAATGGCATGCAATGTATTGTCTTTTGTTTCTATCAAATCACAAGTAAGAGCTCGTTTCCCTGTCAAGGTCACCTTTGTAACTTGTTTTTCATAACCCTTTTTTATCAAATAAGAGTGAATGGTTATGTTATTTACACTTGTTTTCTTTTTTTTGTCTCTATAACTTTCTGTTGTAGCTATCAATACATCTCCATGCTCGTTGACTTGTACATCTGAAAAATCGAATAATTGACGATTCTTTTCTTTAAATACAACTTCATAACTATCCTCCATAACGGTAGTAAGAGCGTTATCTAGCAATTTAACGGTATATTTTAGTTGTTCTTTTCTAGAATTAATTCCGACATGGGTCACCAAATAATTGAACTCATCATACGAAGTCGTGAATACGAAGCTTCCTTTCTTGCTTCTCTTTTCGACAGGGACAGATAATACCTTAGTAGTCTTTATAATTTTATCTCCTTCAATCTCTTTGGCCAAGAAGTTATAGGTCTTTCCTTTTTTATCATAATAAGACATCATCAGAAAAGGTTTTTTATCTACAATTGCCAAATCTTCCACCTGTAAACGATTTCCATTAACTTTATCAAACTTCAATAATTTACTTGACTTTAATGCTTTAGATTTTTCATCGAAAGTTTGTAGGAAAAATTTCTTTTTCTTTTTAGCCAGAGCATAGATTACATTGTCTTTCTGTCCAGCAATCTTGATAACCTCTCCATCTTTAGAGGTAATTGCTGCGCCAAAGTCTAGGCTTACATCTCCGACTTCTAATTGTGCAAATGAAATTGAGGTTATACATAGTAATAGTAGGGGTAATATTTTTTTCATAAAATAAGTTTTAAGCCGGCAAAAATAGACTTTTAGAGATATAAACCTCTATTTTTTTTGTTTTATTGAAATTAGGGATGATTTCAATGCTAGGCCATAAACTTTGTAGACAATCATAACCGCAAAGGGTATGAAAACAATATTATTGTCATTTTGTCGGTTATATCTAATATGCAAAGAATCAGAATAGTATTCCTTCACCTTGCATCCTTTGCAATTTTAACTGTATTTACGCAAGTTGGAGGATTGCTATGGCTATTCTCCGTATGGCTTTCAATAAAGTTCAAAAAGAAAAAGCGATATGTTTTCCCTGTTGTCTATCTCATTTTCAACGCATTTTTAATTCCTCCTATCGCAAATCAATTCGGAAGGAAAAAACTTCCAGTTTTCGAGAAGCAATTACAACCAAAAAACATCTTCTATCCTTTACTCTTCAGAAACTATGTGGATGAGAACTTGGAAATGGTCTTGAAGGCATCCTCTTTGGAACTCATAAAAAAAGACATTCGCATTACCTACCTAGATGCCAATTTCCCATTCTTTGATGGCTTTCCGTTACTACCACATAGAAGCCACGATGATGGAAAGAAAATAGATATTAATTTCATGTATATGGACGGCAATGGAAAATCCACGAATAAAAAGCCCTCCATTTCCGGCTATGGGGCTTATGTCGATGCCAACAACCATACTGCAAGCAATTGTTTGAAAAAAGGGTATTGGCAATACGACTTCCCAAAGTACTTGACTCTTGGTACAATCAACTCACTTAAATTTGATGAAACAAAAACAAAGTCCACAATAAAAGAATTCCTGTCCCATTCCCAAACAGAAAAAATATTCATCGAACCTTATTTAAAGGAAAGACTTCACCTGAAAAATGGTAAAATAAGGTTTCATGGTTGCAAAGCTGTAAGACACGATGATCACATTCATTTGCAGGTAAAATAAACTTTCAATAATTATTGAAAGTTTAAAATATTTAATTATATTTGCCATATGGAATATAAAGAGGCAAAAGAAAAGTTTATAAGTACATGGGGAAGCCTAGGTACGCTTTGGGGCATAAACAAAGCAATGGCCCAAATACAAGCTTTACTTTTTATTTCCACAAGACCATTGTCCATGGAAGACATCATGGAAGATCTAAAGATATCCCGAGGTAACACCAGTATGAATCTGAGGCAATTGATCGACTGGGGCATTGTCACAAAAACGTTGGTTCCTGGTGAACGCAAGGAGTTTTTCACAACGGAAAAAGATGTACAGGAATTGGCAAGGATCATTGCCAAAGAAAGGAGTCGAAGGGAAATTAAACCTGTAATAAAAGCATTGAAGGAAATCTCAAACATAAAGAACGACAATACAGAAAAAACAAAGGAACTCATCAAACAAACCAAAGCATTGCACGATTTGTCCGAAACAGCAGATGCTATGATGAATAAAATAGTAAACCAAGAACAAAATTGGATAACAAAATCGTTGCTTAAATTTCTTAAATAAAAAAATTTAATTCAAACTTTCAATTTTTTCTGAAAGTTTGAAAACTACTGATTATGAGGATTGTATTTTATTTAAATGTTATTTTATACTTAATCACCCTAATTGTTCCCATTTACAATAAGGAATATACAAGTGGGCTCTTCATCCAATTTTGGCTGGGGATCATCCATTTGATCTTAGGTGTATTCTATCTTGTCATATCTTCAAATGTGGAAAAATCGACCTCCAAGAAAATATGGTTCTATTGGTTTATGGTCATTGGTTATTTCATTAGCCTCGTTACAATTGCCAATCTAGGTTTTTTGGGGCATCCTATTCAAAACATCTTGTTGGTTATTCTCCCAATGAGCATCGGTCTATATAATGTATATGTCAATTATCTCATTCAGAAATAAAATGAAAACACTAAATAACAACATCATATACTATGACGAAGATTGTCCTTTGTGCCAAGCTTATACATCTACCTTCGTGAAAACAAAAATGCTGGATTTTGATGGTCGAAAGCCTTTTGGAAAAATAACACGAGAAGAACAACATTTCATTGACATTGAGAGAGCATCAAATGAAATTGCCTTGATGGATACCGAAAGTAAAACAGTAACCTATGGATTGGATAGTTTATTGAAAATTATAGGGTTTTCGTTCCCTTGGGTGGAAAAGATGGGAAAAACAAAACCAATGGGATACATCCTAAAAAAAATATATGCCTTCATATCTTACAACCGTAAAGTAATCGTTCCAAGCAAACTGAACAATGAAAACAAATTACAATGCATTCCAAAGTTCAATATGTCATATAGGATGTTATATATCTTATTTGCCGCAGTTATCACTGTACTGGTTCTTTTTGATTACTCTTCATCATTCTCCTTTATCTCAGAATCATCCATAGTTAGAGAAAGCACATTGGTCATTGGACAAATTCTATTTCAAGGCATACTGATTGTCAACCTCAAAAAGAAGGAAATTATTGATTACTTAGGCAATCTAATGACGGTCTCATTGATGGGATCCATTATTTTATCCCCAATATTATTGATTGGCAACTTTTTACTTATTCCAGAAACAATGTTGTTGATCTGGTTTGGCATTGCTGCCACTATAATGTTCATTGAGCATGGCAGAAGGATTAAACTATTGAAGCTTCCCAACATACTAACCTATACATGGGTATTATACAGAATTATCATACTATTATTAATAATGGGCCTATAGACAGGCAATAACACAACAAACGATGAAAACGATAATCATAGCTGGAGGGAGTGGATTCCTAGGTCAAGTAATGGAAACATACTTCTTGAAAAAGGGGTATCTGGTAAAGATATTGACTCGTAGTCCAAAACGAGAGAATGACATCCTATGGAACGTCAAGGATCTTGGAGATTGGACCGAACACCTCGAGCATTCTGAAGCGTTGGTAAACCTGACGGGCAAATCTGTGGATTGTCGCTATACGGAGTCCAACAAAAAAGAAATTCATGATTCCAGAATAGACTCTACAAACCTATTGGGTTTAGCGATCAACTTATGCGAAAATCCTCCAAAGGTCTGGATGAATTCCTCTACAGCTACGATCTATGAACATTCTCTAAACAAGCAGATGACCGAAGAAAATGGAGACATTGGCAACGATTTTTCGATGAACATAGCTAAATCCTGGGAAAAGGCATTTTACGAGGTAACAACCCTAAAAACTAGAAAAATTGCTTTAAGGTCCTCCATTGTGATGGGTAGAAACGGAGGTGCTTTAATTCCTTTAAAACGATTGACAAGTCTCGGCTTGGGAGGCAAGCAAGCCTCTGGCCAACAAAAAGTAAGTTGGATTCACGAGCTTGACTTCACAAGAGCTATAGAATTCCTATTGAACAATGATGAGCTAAATGGGAGTTTCAATCTATCTGTAAGAAAACCTACAAACAACAAAATGTTGATGCAAACCTTGAGAAAAACAATGAGTATTCCTTTCGGTATTTCACATCCTACTTGGCTATTGAAATTTGGAGCAAAGCTTATTGGAACGGAAACCGAATTGGTTTTGAAAAGTAGAAATGTCATCCCTGAAAGGCTTTTGAACAATGGTTTTGACTTTTTGTACGAGGACATAGATTTAGCTTTGTACGATTTATTGAATAACTAAATAAACATTACGATTATGGAAGATCAAAAAAAAAGAAATGGCAAAAGGACATTGTATGTCATTGTAATGGTATTGGCAATAGCCAACCTTGCATTTAAATTCCTGAATGAGATTAAGATCGAACAGACAGCAATCTTGTTTGTTGGCATACCAGCTTTAATCACATTATTGCTGATTAAACATTCCCAAACTCCAAAAACACTTTATGGTATCGTTTTCAAGACAGTAACCATCTTCTTGTTGATGTCTTCCATTTTATTGGGAGAAGGTTTGGTTTGTATCATTATAATGGCACCAATATTTTATATGGTGGCAGGATTAATAGTACTATTGATCAACCTATTGAAGAAAAATGACAAGACCAAGTTAAACTCGTACATAATCATACCCGCTTTGTTGATTGTCTCGCAGAGCTACGAAATAGCAACCACGCCCAGACTTCTCAATGTCAAAACGACGGTAGAAGTACCAGGCCACCATAGTTTAGCCAGCTTTAATGCCACACCCGATTTCCTAGAGGATTATCCAACCTTTTTTAAAATTGGATTTCCAAAACCAATAGCCATAAAAGGGAAAGGGATTGACATAGGCGACTACCGCAAAATTGAGTTTAAATCCAACACCAAAGGCATTGGCACATTGCATTTGGAAGTAAAGGACAAAACTAAAAACACAATAACCTTCAAGGTTGTAGGAGATGACACACACATAAGTCATTGGTTAACCTGGAAAGAGATAATGGTCTCCATAGAAAACCATGATGACAATACTTCCTCCATTACTTGGACAACCATTTTCAATTGCGACTTGGGACCATCCTGGTATTTTGAACCGACTGAGAAATATGGTGTAAAAATTATGAATGAACATTTGATAAACTCCTTCTTTTTATATTGAAAATGGATACAACATTTCTCATCAGATCTTGTTTGTCTTTCTTTTGTTTTCTTTTGTTGACATTGTTATTCTTTGTAAAAAAGCAAAACAAGAACCTTAACTGGTCCATATTCTATGCTATGCTATGGACGACATTCACGTTGGGGATCATAAATTATTGCGCAGTGGAAAACAATCTATGGTATTTCATATCCGAAACACCATTGGTCATAAACATACCCTTTGACTTATTTTTCGTTTGGATCGTGCTTTGGAGCATATTGCCAGTTTACTTGTTTAGAGGAAAACACACCTTGATCATCTTGCTATCATTATTTTGGCTGGATCTTGCTCTCATGCCGGAATTGGAACACTTGGGCATGTTGAAGCTTGGAGACAACTGGATAATGGGAGAAATCACACTTATGTTTCTTGTCTGGCTACCTTCCTACCTTTGGGCAGGATTCTATTATAGAAGGACTCATTTAAAGTACAGGACCTTGTTTCAAGTTCTAACGATGACAATCTTACTGTTTATCATCATCCCTTTTATTGCAAAGACTCATTTGAACAATCCATTCACCATTAATGCCATAAATCCATACTTGTTTCAAATTGTCTTGATCATTGCATTTCCATCTTTATGCGCAGTAATCGATTTGACAAACAAAGGAAAGGGTACTCCTTTTCCCTACGACAAGACTTCCAAACTAGTCCAAAATGGGGTTTACGCCTATTGTATAAACCCCATTCAATGGTCCTTTACCCTCATTTTCATCCCTCTTAGCATATATTATGAGTCTTATCTCCTACTATTGGGAATCGTTATTTCCATAGCTTATACGATTGGGGTTTCCCATCCACAGGAAAACACGGATATGGAAAGGAGGTTTGGAGAAGCCTGGATCAACTACAAAAAAACAGTCCCAAGTTGGAGGTTTTCATGGAAACCCAAATCCATCCCGAAAGGCACCATCTATTTCAAAAAGAATTGTAACCAATGCGAGCAAGTCAAATCTTGGTTTTCAAAAAGGCAGACTGAA
This sequence comes from uncultured Bizionia sp., assembly GCA_947496215.1. Lineage (GTDB taxonomy): Bacteria > Bacteroidota > Bacteroidia > Flavobacteriales > Flavobacteriaceae > JAHDHI01. The sequence goes on along the minus strand of CANMCF010000002.1, from coordinate 609,644 downwards.
GATCTGCTTATTAGATTTTCAAATGAATACGAACATTCGAGTTTGTTTCAAGTGACCTACGTGGACTACACGGGAACAGAATATAAAAGCATAAAAGCCATAGCGCATGGCTTGGAACATATAAACTTGGCTTACGCCTCATTGGGTTGGTTCATGAGGTTTCCAATTATTCATACTATTCTACAATATCTAATTGACACAATGGATTTTAATGAAAACGATGAAGATTGCATTTTGGAAAAAAGAAACAGCGATTAAATCTATTTTAGTTATTTTTGAAAAAAATTACTAAAAATGCCAAATCACAAGATTGATCCTAATCAGTGGATTACTTTGTACTCCGATTACTTGTTCAATTATACGGTTTCCCGTGTAAGCGATAGGGAAATGGCTCAAGACTTAGTTTCTGAAACATTTTTGGCGGGTTTGAAATCGATGAAAAACTTTAAGGGGGAAGCCAGTGAGCGCACGTGGTTGATCTCTATCTTGAAACGAAAAATAATCGATTACTACCGCAAGATAAACTCAAACAAAGGGAAGGCCGAAGTTAGAATGTCCTATAACAGTGACTCAGAAACCGAAGGAGATTGGCTCGAAGAACGGGTTGCTGATCCTTTTGACAGAACAGCCGAAGACAATATAGAAAATACGGAATTGGCTATGGCAATACAAAACTGTTTGGGCAAGCTGCCGCAAAAGCAAGCCAATGTCTTCGAAATGAAAACGATGTTGAATTATGAGACGGAAGTAATTTGTAATGAATTGAGCATTACGGCGTCTAACCTATGGGTGATTATTCACAGAGCAAGAACGGCTATGGCCAGTTGCCTTGAAAAAAGCTGGTTTTAATTATTAAGTATGAGTAAAAATAAAATTATAATCCCTTGTGAAGAAGCAAACCACGTATGTGATAAAACACAATACAAGGAAGCTTCCATATGGGAAAAGATAAAGCTTAACATTCATTTGATCTATTGTAAGGCTTGTAGAAAATATACCAAGAAAAACACGTCGCTGACAAAATTGCTAAAAAAAAGAAAACCTCAAACATTGAATGCATCAGCCAAAGAAAACATAAGGTCTACCTTTGAAAAGGAATTGGCTAATTACAACGATTAGCAACCAAAACACAGGAATACTTTCCACCCAAAAGGAGCTATAATATTTGCTCCTTTTTTCATTGGAAAAAATCATAAACGACATAGTAATCAAAGTAATCGACAAGAGGATAAAAATTGCATTTCCGTTTAATTCATCCTTGAAATACTCCAACAGAAAGAAAATCATCAACAGCAAAACACCTATCTGTTTGGTCCGCCTGACCCCAATTCTTTGAGGTATGGTGGATAACTTTAAACTATCATAACGCAAATCGCGAATTTCAAAAGGAAGCATCAAAACAATCACAAAAACAAAGCGTTGTATCACGGTGATGACAACATCTGCATCAAGTTTCACCTCATTGTTCAAAAGAGGCAATACCACAGTAACCCCAGACCAAACCAATGCGATGACATATACTTTGAGTCCACTGATGCTCCTCAAATTTTGATGACTATCTATGAAAAAATGTTTAGGTAAAAACGGAATTGCATACAAAAAGGTAATTAACGCCAATGCTCCAATGCAAATCAGAACTTCGACCTCCAACTGAAAAGCATAATAGCAAAGCAACACAAAGCAGATTAAAGAGAAAATCTGTATCACTTTCAACCAAGCCGCCAAACTTCTATGATGAAATTTTGCCACCCCAAAATACTTCACGAAGTTATAACCGGTAATGGTCGCATAAAAATTGAAGTACAATACGTTTTCGTCATAGGGAACATCAAATGTCATCAAGGTTACCCAGGACAAGGCATATACGGCCAATGCGACATGAATGCTGCTGTTAAGGTAAAAATCGAACAATTGTTTTAATATTCGCATTAAACAAAAATACAAATACCATCCATCATTTAATTCCATCAACAACAAAATATGATATCACTTGACTTTCCCTACCAAACAAAATGAAATACGTAGATTATTTCTATCAAATTCCCATATTAAAACTCAAATAGAAAAAACAATTTCGATAGATTTATTCAATTCATAAATCAACTTACTGTTAATAACCCATGATTTTGGTTAAAAACTTTCAATTTTAACACAAACAATACCTTAAGTTTTCATTATTTTTGCGAAAAAATAACACAACTCGATAACTAATGAATACAAACGTTTTTTCATTGCGTCATATTGGCCCAAGAGAACAAGACCAAAACCAAATGTTGAAAACACTTGGTTTAGATACTGTAGATCAACTTATTTACGAAACGATTCCAAATGATATTAAATTGAAAAAAGATTTAGATCTAGCGGAAGCGATGAGTGAACATGAGTATTTATCTCATATCAATGAGTTATCTAAGCTCAACAGTATTTTTAAAACCTACATTGGTTTAGGATACCATCCAACGATTTTGCCTGCTGTTATACAACGTAACATTTTGGAAAATCCAGGTTGGTATACTGCATATACCCCTTATCAAGCAGAGATTGCACAAGGCCGCTTAGAAGCTTTATTGAATTTCCAAACCATGGTTACAGACCTTACTGGCATGGAATTGGCAAATGCTTCACTTTTAGATGAAAGTACCGCAGCTGCCGAAGCAATGAGCTTGCTATTTGCTGTTCGTGAACGCGCACAGAAAAAAGCTGGAGTAAACAAATTCTTTGTTTCAGAAGCCATATTGCCGCAAACCTTGTCTTTGTTACAAACACGTTCTACCCCAATAGGAGTTGAACTTGTGGTTGGAAATGAAGATACTTTCGAATTTTCTTCGGAATTTTTCGGAGCTGTTCTTCAATACCCAGGAAAGAATGGGCAGGTTAGCGACATCAAGACATTTATAGGAAAAGCCAAAGACGCAGGAATAAAAGTTGCAGTTGCAGCAGACATTCTTAGCCTAGTGAAACTGGAAGCTCCTGGTAAATTTGGAGCGGATGTCGTAGTTGGGACAACACAACGTTTTGGAATTCCTTTGGGTTACGGAGGTCCACACGCAGCTTACTTTGCGACAAAAGAAGCATACAAACGTGATATTCCAGGTCGTATAATTGGTGTTACCAAAGATACGAATGGCAATAGAGCTCTAAGAATGGCATTGCAAACACGAGAGCAGCACATTAAACGTGATCGTGCTACTTCCAACATCTGTACTGCACAAGTATTATTGGCAGTCATGGCTGGAATGTATGCTGTTTACCATGGTCCCAAAGGCTTGACTTTTATAGCTGACAATGTACACCATACAACTTCTACCCTAGCGAATGCGTTGGTGGAACTAGGAATAGAACAGACAAACACTTCATTTTTCGACACACTTCAATTAAAAGCCAATGCTGCAGAAGTGAAAACCATAGCCGAAAGACAAAGTGTCAATTTCTATTATCCAGATGCGGAAACGGTAACGATTTCCATAAACGAAACGACTTCACTTTCTGATGTCAATGAAATCATTGCCATTTTTGCCGAAGCCTTAGGAAAGGACACCATAGTATTGGAAGGTATTTCTGAAGCAAACAACATCCAAGATACATTACAACGTGAAAGTGACTTCTTGACGATGGACATCTTCAATTCACATCATTCGGAAACAGAATTGATGCGTTATATAAAACTATTGGAGCGCAAGGATCTCTCATTGAACCATTCGATGATCTCTTTGGGTTCTTGTACGATGAAACTTAATGCAGCTGCAGAAATGTTGCCTTTGAGTTCTCCAAACTGGGGAAGTATCCATCCTTTTGTTCCTGTAGAACAAGCTAAAGGATATCTGGTGGCTTTAAAGACATTGGAAGACCAATTGACGGAGATCACCGGTTTTGCCGGCACTTCTTTACAGCCAAATTCCGGTGCTCAAGGTGAGTTTGCTGGATTGATGGTTATAAAGGCGTATCACGAATCCCGTGGAGATGCCCATAGAAACATTTGCTTGATCCCTTCATCTGCACACGGAACTAATCCTGCAAGTGCAGTAATGGCTGGGATGAAAGTGGTCGTAACCAAAGCCACGGAAGAAGGTAACATCGATGTTAACGACTTGAGAGAAAAAGCAGAATTGCATAAGGACAACCTAGCTGCATTGATGGTAACCTATCCTTCTACACATGGTGTTTACGAATCTGCAATCAAAGAAATAACACAACTAATTCACGACAATGGAGGGCAAGTGTATATGGATGGTGCAAACATGAATGCTCAAGTTGGGTTAACCAACCCAGGAAACATCGGAGCAGATGTATGTCACTTGAACTTGCATAAGACTTTCGCCATTCCTCACGGTGGTGGAGGCCCAGGTGTCGGACCTATTTGCGTTGCCAAGCAATTGGTCCCATTCTTGCCAGGAAACCCTATAATAAAGACTGGTGGAGACAAATCTATCACAGCTATTTCAGCCGCGCCTTTCGGTTCTGCCTTGGCTTGTTTGATTTCCTATGGATATATAACCATGCTAGGTGCCAAAGGATTGAAAAAATCTACGGAAACAGCTATTTTGAATGCCAACTACATCAAAGAGAGGTTACAAGGATCTTTTGAGACCTTATACTCTGGAGAACGTGGTCGTGCCGCACATGAAATGATCATAGATTGTCGTCCTTTCAAAGCCAATGGCATCGAGGTCGTGGATATCGCAAAACGCCTAATGGATTATGGCTTCCATGCTCCTACCGTATCTTTCCCAGTAGCAGGAACAATGATGATTGAACCTACGGAAAGTGAAGGTAAAGAAGAAATGGATCGTTTTTGTGACGCTATGATTTCCATCAGAAAAGAAATCGATGAAGCAACCAAGGAAGATCCAAACAACGTATTGAAGAATGCTCCGCACACAATGGCAATGCTAACAAGTGACGAATGGTATTTCCCATACAGTCGAGAAACAGCAGCATATCCATTGGAATATGTTAAAGACAACAAGTTCTGGCCTTCTGTTCGTCGTGTAGACGACGCCTACGGAGACAGAAACTTGATATGTACTTGTGCTCCAATCGAGGCGTATATGGAAGTATAATCTTACGGTTGAACGTCGTAAAATAGAATAAAATAAGGTTTGCCTTTAATTTATTGGATTTATATTAGCTATTTTAGCAAAAGTCCCAATAATTAAAGGCAATTCTTTTAATATGAATATTAAGTTTACAGGAACAGGTAGCTACATACCCAACACCATCGAAAAGAATGAGGATTTTCATCAACACGAATTCCTCAATGTAGATGGCTCGAAAATAGACTACCCAAATGAAGTTATCGTTGAAAAGTTCAAAGCCATCACAGGCATTGCAGAGCGTCGCTATGCAAAGCCTCACCTAAATTCTTCCGACCTAGCATTCTTCGCTGCAGAAAAAGCTATAGAAAATGCCAATGTAGATCCTGAATCTTTAGACTATATCATAGTTGCTCACAATTTTGGAGATGTCAGTTCCAATTCGAATCAAGGAGATGTATTGCCTTGCCTAGCTTCGAAAGTGAAACATAGCTTGCGCATCAAAAATCCAAAATGCGTAGCTTACGACATTCTATTTGGCTGCCCAGGATGGATAGAAGGCGTTATACAGGCACAAGCTTTCATAAAAGCAGGAATGGCTAAAAAATGTTTGGTCATAGGTTCTGAAACATTATCAAGAGTGGTTGACAAACATGATCGAGATTCCATGATTTATTCTGATGGTGCAGGCGCAACCATCATAGAGAAGACGGATGAAGAAGGAGGCATTTTATCGCACGAAACTGCAAGTTATACTTATGATGAAGCCTATTATTTATTTTATGGCAACTCCAACAATCCAAATTTGAAAAAAGACACCAAATACCTTAAAATGCATGGACGTAAAATCTATGAATTTGCATTGAACAATGTACCTAAGGCAATGAAAACGTGTTTAGATGAAAGTGGAGTAGATATTAAGGATGTCAAAAAAATACTTATTCATCAAGCCAATGAGAAAATGGATGAAGCAATCATCAAACGTTTTTATAGGCTATACAAAACTGATGTTCCAGAAGGCATTATGCCCATGAGCATCCATAAGCTAGGAAATAGCTCCGTAGCAACAGTCCCTACTCTTTTTGACTTGATTAGACATGATAAAATCGAAAATCAGACACTTGAAAAGGGAGATGTCATCATATTTGCAAGCGTTGGTAGCGGAATGCATATAAATGCAATCGTTTATAGATATTAATTGAGGTTTTAATTATATTCGTTTTTTGGTTTAATATGATTCCACTTCGATAGTGGCACAATAAAAAGCTCCCTCTTACGAGGAAAATGAATATGTACGAAGGACAATTCCCGCATAAAAGATACAAGAATACTTATCAATTTCTAGAAAGGCATATTTCTAAATCCGAGATTCTTTTGGATTTGGGAATTACAAATCCATTCACTGAAATAATGACTAAAAATGGATATAAGGTAGAAAATACATCTGGAGAGGATTTAGACTTGGACACCTCTACCATTGAAAACTCCAATGCAACCGTAGTTACTGCTTTCGAAATTTTCGAACATTTGTTATCTCCCCTCACAGTCCTCAAATCCATAAAAGCAGATAAATTGGTGGCCAGCATCCCGATGCGCTTGTGGTTTTCCCCTGCCTATAGAAGTAAAACTGACAAATGGGACAGACATTACCATGAATTCGAAGATTGGCAATTCGATTGGCTTTTGGAAAAAGCAGGATGGAAAGTGATAGATAGACAAAAATGGACGAATCCAACCAAAAAAATTGGCATTAGGCCCATTTTAAGATGGTTTACTCCTAGATATTACATCGTTTATGCTGAACGCATAAAATAAAAGCATCAAATTACAATTGACTATTAATTTTCAATCTTTAAAAGTTTAACTTTGAATCTTAAACTTAGTTTTTTTGAACATCTACATTGTCATTCCAGCCCATAACGAAGAAGATTGCATTTCCCTAATGCTAAATTCTTTGACGCAGCAGACCTTGCTCCCCAAAAGAGTAGTCGTCGTAAATGACAACTCCACAGACAATACTTCTAAAAGAATATCTGAATTTGTTGAAAAACATAATTGGATGGAAACCTTGGACATAGAGTCCTCATCCCAACACATTCCTGGCAGCAAAGTCATCAATGCATTCAATGAAGGCTTTAATAAGTTGGATGATGACTATGATGTGATATGCAAGTTTGATGCAGATATCATACTTCCCAACAACTATCTGGAATCCGTAGTTTCCCTATTCAATTCCGATGGGACCGTCGGAATCGCTGGAGGCTTGGCCTATATTGAAAAGAATGGAAGTTGGGTTTACGAAACCATCTCTTCCAAAAATCATGTGAGAGGCCCTTTCAAAGCTTATAGAAAAGCCTGTTTTGAAGCCATGAACGGTCTAAAACCAAGCATTGGTTGGGACACAACAGATGTTCTATTGGCCCAATATTATGGTTGGTCCATAAAGACAGACAAGTCTCTCAAGGTAAAACACTTGAAACCAACTGGGCAAACCTATCATAAAAGTAGCAAGTACCTACAAGGAGAAGCACTTTATAAAATGCGCTATGGATTTATCCTGTCTGCCTTGTTCGCCATGAGAAATGCTCTAAGCAAACGCAATCCATCATATTTTTTCAATACAGTATTTGGATATGTCAAATCTAAAAGAGCTCCTATTGACTTTATAGTCACCAAAGATCAAGGCATGTTCATTAGAAAATTACTTTGGAGAAATCTACGCAAGAAATTTGTCTAAAAGCATGTAACTTTGAATTTATAATTTTTCGACTTTGAATATATATATAGTAATCCCTGCTCACAACGAAGAAGATTGCATTGGTCTGACCCTAGAGTCCTTGGCTGCTCAAACACTCTTACCCAAGCGACTTGTGGTTGTCAATGACAACTCTACAGACAAGACCAAAGAGATTGTTCAAGGTTTTACGGCCCAATATTCTTGGATTAGTTTGATAAATTCCAAATCCTCCGACAAACATTTACCTGGATCCAAAATTGTAAATGCCTTTTACAAAGGTTTCGAAACGCTCGATGAAGACTATGATGTGATATGCAAGTTTGATGCAGATTTAATTTTTCCCCATAATTATTTAGAACGAATTTCGGGTCATTACAAGGCGAATCCAAGGTTGGGAATGGCATCTGGTTTTTGTTACATCAATAGAAATGAACAATGGGTCATAGAGAATTTAACTAGAAAAGATCACATTAGAGGAGCCTTGAAAGCCTATAGAAAAGATTGTTTTGATGCAATAGGTCAGTTAAAACCATCCATGGGCTGGGATACGGTTGACGAATTATTGGCAAAATATTACGATTGGGAACTCATAACGGACGACAGCCTACATGTAAAACATTTGAAGCCGACGGGGATTGGCTATAACAAATCTGCCAAATACCTCCAAGGAGAAGCCATGTATAAAATGCGTTATGGTTTTGTCCTCAATCTCTTGACCGCATTGAAAATGGGATTCAGAAAAAAAAGCTTCTCATATTTCAATAACTACATCATAGGTTACTTCAAAGCTGTCATTGACAAGCCTGATCGCCTTGTAAGCAAAGATCAAGGACGTTTCATACGGAACTTAAGATGGCAAGGCATTTTGAAGAAGATAAAAGGGTAGCTGTCTTTTCTGCCCCTTCCAAGTCAAAGGTTTCCCCCATCAAAAGCTCCACCCCTTGTAACTACTCGATGCTTCAAGCTTGTTTTCCTTGACGTCATCCAATTCTGGAAAAAAATCTATCCCTGTCAATTCTTCCACCTCATCTACAGATACCACAAATTCGTAAAGGGGCTTGTTTGAGTCTTCGTGAGGCAGCAAAAAGGCCAACATTTTCGTTTTGCCGGAGTTATTGTCTATGAGCACTTTGTAAAACTGGTCTGGCACTGACACCTTTTCTTCTCCTATTGTTTTCAATCCCTTTTTCAAAACACCTCCAGATACCACAAAAACACCATCGTACTTACTCGCCCAATATCTTGTTTTTTGCTCTAACCTATTCCAAACCCCTGCGTTGAACGAATGTGTTTGTGGACTGATGTTACTGGTTAAAAACGTTTCATCATGAGCGGCTTTACTATATTTCCGGTCTCCAGCTGGACATAAGTGCCCTCTATCATAACCTGATTTCTTATAATTCCTCCAATGCGCTGCCTTTGTCTTAACTGCTTTGTCCACTTCAAAATAAGGGCGTTTGAAATGGGTATTCGACAAATGTGCTTTCTTGAGCTCGTAAGCCACCCATTCTGCTTGTTCATGTGATTCATTATAACTTAACGAGTAACCCTCATGATGTATGATCTGCCCCGTACTACTTGTAGGCAAAAAATATTCATTTGTATTACTTTTGGTGGAAGTCCCTTGCGTTATAACTTGTTTTTCCTCTTCTTTTTCAGAGTATAGTTCGTATGAGTATATGGCAATTAGAATGACCGCAGTCAAAATGGAATAAATTGTTTTTCTTGACATTCGATTATTTGATCTTTTCTAATATTTCTTCAGCCTCGGCATAATTATAATTGGAAGTATCGGCAGTTATTTTTTCAAAAACACGAATCGCATTAACTCTGTCATCCATTTTCAAATATACCAATCCTTGGTACCAATAGCCTTTGGAGGCATCTATACTATTACTTTCAATTAGTTTTTGAAAACTCGACAAGGCTCCATCATATTCATCAAGTTCCAATTGAGAGATTCCTAGGTATAAAGCAACATTGGCATTAAAGCTTTCTGCACTCGATGCGACCTTTCCAAAAAGTTCTTTTGCTTCTTTGTAATTCCTATTTTCAAAAGCTCTTTCTCCATTCATCAACATCTCATTCTCCAAATCACCTCTTTCCACCAATGACGGTAGTTCACTCCAACCATCGTACGATAAATAAATCTCATTGTTCGTTTGTCCATGATCATTCAAAAGAAAACTTATTAGCAAAGCGATTGATGCTGCTATTGTAAAAGCATAGTAAAACTTGGTTCTACCCCCTTTTTTCTCAGTGGTTGGCTCCTCACTCAAATAGCCTTCACCAGCTTCTATAATTGCTTTTTTGGTCGCTTCGGTTTTGTCGTCTTCAAACAAGGATGCCAATTCATTTAACTCGGAATTGTCTTTCGAATCCTCCATAAAGCCCCAATCTTGATTACTGTATTGTAACCTCATTTGCCTATTGACTTCAATGTATTCTGATAATTGTTCATCTGATTTCACGAGATTCTCGAACTCCTCTAGCTCATCAGCATTCATGTTACCATCGAGATAACACTCTATTTTTGCCAATATGTCTTCAGAAAAATTCATAGTTGCTTCAATTCGTTAAATCTATAATCTTGTCGTATCATTTCCGTCAATTTGGTCTTGCATTTAAAAACACGTTGCCTCACCACTGTTTCATTGTTGTATTCCAACTCTTCCGCAATTTTCTTGTAGGGGACTTTCTTGAAAAAACGTTTTAAGATTTGTTTGCAATTCTCTGAGATCATTTCAAGTTTTTCTTGAAAAAACTCCCATCGTTCTTGTTCTAAAACGGACAATGCCAAATCACGTGTTTCACTTCTTAGTTCAATTACACCTTCACTTGTTACCTCTTTCCTTGTTTTATTTAATTCTCTACGCCACAAATTTTTACAACAGGTAAACAAATAGGCATCAAAATTGGATTTGATTACAAAAGGTTCTTTCCTATACCTCACCGTCAATTGTAATAGCGCCTTTTGAAAAATATCTTCAGCATCTGCTTGTCGCCCTTTGTTTTGTAGGATAAATCGCCTTACATTTGGAAAACTATTTTTATATATTTCTTTAATAGCCAGAAAATCATTGTTTAACAACGCATTCAAATATAGGGAGTTATCTTTCATTGTCATTAAAAGAGGTTCGTTCTTATCCAGCAAATATAAATATTTGTAAACTATCCTTTACATAAATGTCATTTAATGCTAAATCAAAAAACGCAATTGATGGTTCTTTCTATCCATTGCTTCTTTTTTTGAATGCACAGGGTAACATTCACAAGTTTTCGGGAACAGAGAGTAAAACAACAAACATTATGAAAACAAAAACATTAAAACTGATCTTAGCTGTAGTAGCTTTAGCATTTATCGGATGTACTACCGACAAGGGGGCCTCTAGCGAAGCAACACCAGAAAACAAAACCATCTTCTTGGAGTCCAACACCCAAAAAATGGGGATGATTGGAGAAAATACAACAGCATATTTGGTAACCTATGAAAACCCCAACATTACTTACGGCGAAAAGCAAGACGCAAAAAACAAGTACATTGACTATCTGGGGTTGTTTGCATATGATACAACAGAAGACAACCATATTGAAATTTGGTATATCGATGACTTGGTAAACATACCTGACGAATGCATTAATGGCTGTACGATAAACGGCTACACCTACCCAGCTCTTTGCTCAGGTTGCGGAAAAGATATTGCCATTGAAAACGATGATATCATTATGGAAGTCCTAGATTATTTCATAAATTAAACCAATACATAAAACTTTAAGTAGCATAAAATTCAGGTATATTTACAAGGTTATTTCTAATTAATTTTACAAATACCTATTCTATGCAAAAAAAAAGCTTACTACTTTTTTCAATCTTCCTTTGTTTGAACTGCTATGCGCAAATGAAGGAAGATTTGTATTTCAATGCCAAAGACAGCCTACTAAAAGCTTACAAGAAAAAAGGTCAATTGGACAGTCTTGCCATAAAGGCTCATAAGTTCACATTGGATTACAATAAGAAAAGAGAATACCAAAAAGCCCTTTTTTTTGCAAAGAAAGAAGTGAACTGTAAAAATGTCTTGAGCGACAGCCTCTACAAGAATGCCCTATTCAACCTAGGTTTCTTCTATTACAAGACAAATCAATATTACAAATCCAATGTCGCTTTCAAAAAAGTAATAGATAGCTTTAAAACGGATAAGAAGACCTACCAATCCTATTGTTACATTGGGAGAAGCCTCAACAAGTTGGGAGATTATTATCAAGCCATCAGTTACTATAAAAAAGGATTGAAAAAAGGAAACTCATTCAGTCCCAGAAACTTTTTCAATCATTATGTCAATCTCTCCATTGTATATCAAAATACTGATACTGAAGAAGGATTGAGGCAAAAGTCGTTGCTACTACAAAAAGCAGACTCCATATCTAGAATAACAACATTGAGCTATTCTAATTATCGTTCTCTATTTAACAATTATGGCTTGTTGTATAAACACGATCTAATGTTCGATTTCAAAAAAGCCAAACATTACTATGGGAAGTTGATTGAAATGGCAAAAACACGAAAAGACACATCTACACTTATTAGTACCTACAATAATTTAGGTGGCCTATACAATGTACAAAAAAACGACAGCGCCAATTTTTATCTGAACAAAGGTCTTGAAATGGTATCTCTCGATTCCAAAGCATTCTCAATACTTCAAAACAACCTAGCCGAATATTTTCACATTAAAAAGAATACCATAAAAGCCCTGAAACACTTGCATTTGGGTTTACAATCTACGATCCCTACCACTATAGATCCTTCTCATCTATTTGTACCATCATTAAATCACTTTTCCCTTTCCAACAATAAGGTGCAGGCTTTTTTCACATTGAAAGACAAAGTAGATTACATTTTGAATGGCACAACTACCAATGCGAACAACAAAATGGTTTTAGTTGCCTTGAGGAACATTATTTTGGCCGACAAACTTTTGGACGTCATCAAACAAGAAAGCCTAGAAACCAATTCAAAACTATTTTGGCAAGAAGAAGCCTCCGAGCTTTACCTTTTTGCTGCAAATGCATGCTATAGATTGAATAAGCCCGAACAAGCCTTTTATTTCATGGAAAAGAACAAGGCCATTCTTTTATTGGAAAATATAAATGAAAATGAAATGAAAACCCTCAACAACGTTCCTGCTGTTTTTTTAGAAAAAGAATTAGAATTGAAATACAACATTCACAATCTTGAAAACGAATTAAACGCTTCCAAAGGCAAAAAGAACGATTTGGAGAACAAATACCATAGCCTCAAGATTGACTATAAAAACCTCGTTGAATCCTTAAAAAAAGAATACCCACAGTATTATGATTACAAAACACAGGCCAGGACTCTAAACCTAGAGGAAACCAAAAGTAGAATGGGTGAAAACGCACTTCTCATCGAATACACCCTAAATGAAAAGGATGGTTATCTTCTAATGGTCTCAAAAGAGGAAACCTCGATTCACAAAATAGATTCCGTACCTGATTTGAATACCAAGATTGAAGTCTACCTTAGTTTAATCTCCAAACCGCTTAAAACAAAAACTGATTTAGAAAACTACTCCAATCTGTCCAAAGAATTGCACTCCATTTTACTTCCTTTTTTAAAGGATCAAATTGAAAAAGGCAAAACTAAATTGTTAATCATACCGGATCACAGGCTACAGTACATCCCTTTTGAAACATTGAAACGAGATAACATAGAGAGCTCGCTGTTGATAGAAGATTTTGACATCTCCTATGCTTATTCCTATTCGTTTCTTGAAAAAAACAAGGCCATCAACAGGGAACCCGATAATGATTTTGTAGGTTTTGCTCCCTTTAAATTTGAATATGACAACCTGCAAGATTTGACAAGAAGCAAAACAGAGGTCAATGCCATTAAAGATATTCTACAAGGCGAAACATTTATAGGCAATGTAGCCACCAAGCAAAATTTCTTTTCAAGAATCAATAATTCAAAGATTATCCACTTGGCTACTCATGCCAATGCAAACGATTCGATTTCTCCATGGATAGCATTCAAAGACAAAAAGCTTTTTCTAAACGAATTGTACACTGTAAAAAACCAAGCCGAATTGGTAGTTTTAAGTGCTTGCAAAAGCTCATTGGGAAAACTGAACGATGGAGAAGGTGTATTTAGTCTCGCTCGAGGTTTCTTCCAATCGGGATCCAACAGCGTTATTTCCTCCCTATGGAATGTAAATGACAAGTCCAATGAAAAAATAACGTCCTCTTTCTATAGTCACTTGAAAGAAGGAGAGCCCAGAAGCAATGCTCTTAGACTTGCCAAACTTGACTATTTGAAAACGCACTCCCTAAGTGAGACTTCCCCTTATTACTGGTCTTCTTTGGTTTTGGTAGGAGACAATTCTCCAATTGACCTACCCCCCTACAACCACTTGTTTTTCATTGCCTTACCCCTTATTTTGCTTTTGACACTGCTATTTTATTTGAAAAAAAGAAAAACTTCAGGGTAACATCTAAAAGAATAATGTAACAAAGGGGAAACAACCTATACATTACATTATTTTGAAAGATACATTGGTATACCTTGTTAGCGTCCTACTCGAACAAAACAAAATTAAAATTGACAAAGAAGAATTCACTTTTCAAATCAAAAGTCATCCTTCTTATCCCAGTCTACACTCCATAACAGGCGTGTTGGATCACTTCAATATAGAAAATGTAGCAGCAGATGTCCCTGTTAATTCAGAAGCATTAGACCTATTACCTATTTCTTACATAGCTCAAGTAAATGATAGTACTGGCCAGAATTTAATAGTCGTTGAAAAAAAGAAAAGTGATTACATCCTATATACTACAGAAGGTAAAAAAGCAAAGGTATCAAAAGAAGAGTTTTTAAAAAGGTTTACTGGAATTATAGTTGCAGTAGAAAAAACGGATACTATTCAAACAAGTGAAAAAACAAGTGAAACTACTCAATATGTAGGTTTCGGAATGGTAAGCTTGTTAGCCGCCTTTATAATTTTTAAAACAACAGGTTCTATTTTTAGTATTTCTCATTTACTATTGTCCATAGTGGGGATTGTAGTTAGTGTAGCCATAGTAAAACAAGAATTAGGATTACAAACCTCCATAGGTGATGCTTTTTGTTCAGGAGCCGATGATAAAAAGGATTGTGATGCAGTACTTACCTCAAAAGGAGCAGAGCTAATAAAGGGTTATAAATTAAGCGATTTTAGTATATTATATTTTTCAACATTGACTCTTTTAACCTTTGTTGAAATAACAACACCAGCACTTGCCTATACAATAAGTTTAGTTGCTATTCCAGTAACATTATATTCAATCTATTATCAATATGCAGTAGTAAAAAAATGGTGTTTATTATGCTTAAGCATTGTTGGTTTATTATGGTTGCAAGCATTAATACCGGTATTAACAAGCACTTATATTTCTAGTTTTGTGCCTACTGATTTTATTGCTGTAGCAATTATAGGAACAAGTATATGGTTGGGGTGGAGTTATATAAAGCCACTAATAGCTGAAGTAGCAGAATTACGAAAAGAAAAAATAGAAGGAGTTAAATTTAAAAGAAACTTCACCTTGTTTGAGGGAATGCTACATAAGTCCCCTCAATTAGACACTACTATTGATAAAAACCAAGAGATTGTTTTTGGAAACCCAACCTCAAACTTGGAAATAGTTGTAGTTACCAATCCTTTTTGTGGTCATTGTAAGCCTGTTCACAAACAAGTAGATGAAATTTTACATAAGTATAATAACATTGTTAAAATTAGGGTACGCTTTAATATAAACACAGAAGATGTAAACGGTAACGCAGTAAAGGTCACTAGTAGGTTATTGGAACTTTATAACAATAATAAACAAGAAAAATGTTTAGAGGCTATGAGTCATATTTATGAAGAAGGTAATGTCGCTTCATGGTTAAAGAAGTGGGGAGAAAGCAAAAATAACGATTATTATTTAATAGAATTAGAAAGAGAAAAAAAATGGTGTAAAAACAATGCAATTAATTTCACTCCAGAAATTCTAATAAATGGAAGGTCTTTTCCAAAAGAATACAACAGGTCCGATTTAATATTTTTTATTGAAGAATTAGAAGAAAACTAATAGTTTACAATGAGTAAATCATAAAAACAAAGCTCTAAAAAGAGCTTTGAACTTGAATCATATTATCTCGCGAAGAATAGACACAAATGGTGAGTGTCTTTAAATGTTCACCACAAAAACAACTTTAATTATTTTAATTATGAAAACATTAAAAGACTTATCGAAATTTAAAATGAAGAAGGAAAACATTAAGAAAATCATAGGGGGATCAGAATATCCTCCTGGTGTTATAGTAATAGGTGGTTTGCCATATTGCATACAACCTGTAGAACAAGAGCAAGAGCAAGAATATATTCCATTTCATTCTGATTGCATGTGCGCTCATCCATGTCCATTATAACTAAAAAACAAAGGTCATCTAAATTAGATTGCCTTTCATATACAAGAGGTCCGATTTAATTTTCTTCACCGAAGGATTAGTAGAAACCAACCATTGGCAATGGACTAAATTTATAAACACAAAGTCCAAAAAGAGCTTTGTGCTTTGAACAAAATTCTCTCGCGAAGAATAGACACAAACTGTGAGTGTCTTTAAATGATCACAAAATATTTTTAACTCACAAATAATTTAATTATGAAACATTTGAAAAATTTAGGAAAAACCTTAAACAAGGTAGAACAAAAATCAATTAACGGAGGAGGTCACCAATTTTGCGAATCTCACAAAGACTGTCCTGGAGGACAAGGATGCTGTGCAATGGCTTTTTGCGTTACAGATGAATACTACAGTAACAACCCTCATTGCTCGTCTCGTTTCTAACAAATCGCTACAGTAATTTTTCAACTGGGAACTAACACTTCCCAGTTTTAACTTCTAAAGAGAAAATACTTGAAAAAATTTCCAAACTACAAGCAAACCGAAGCCAAGGATTGTGGTCCCACGTGCATAAAGATCATTGCCAAGCATTATGGCAAGATCATTAACACGCAACAATTGCGCACCCTTGCCGAAACAACTAGGGAAGGAAGCAGCTTACTAGGTCTTAGCGAAGCCGTAGAATCCGTAGGTTTTAAATCTCTGGGAATAAAGTTAACCTACAAAAAACTCTTAGAAGCCCCGTTGCCTTGCATTGTACACTGGAATAAAAATCACTATGCAATCGTATATAAGATACACAAAGGAAACATATATGTATCCGACCCAGCTCATGGCTTGATAACCTATACAAAAAAAGAATTCATCAATCATTGGATTGGCAACAATGCAACCGAAGAAACAGAAGAAGGCATTGCTCTCCTGGTCGAACCAACCCCAAAATTCTATCAATCGGAATTTGATGAAGATGAAAAATTTGGGTTTGGCTTTATTTTCAAATACTTGTTCAAGTACAAAAAATTCATCATTCAATTGATCATTGGTTTGTTGGCAGGTAGCTTACTACAATTGACACTCCCTTTTCTAACCCAAAGCGTTGTTGATGTAGGTATAAAAAATCAAGACTTGAACTTCGTCTATTTAATACTATTTGCACAATTGTTCTTGTTTGTAGGAAAGGCATCATTGGAAATAATTAGAAGTTGGATCCTATTGCACCTTAGTACCCGAATCAACATCTCGTTGATTTCGGATTTTTTCATCAAATTGATGAAATTGCCCATCTCGTATTTCGATGTACGCATGACAGGAGACCTATTGCAAAGAATAAACGATCACAAAAGAATAGAGAGAATACTGACCACCTCTTCCTTGACTGTCCTATTTTCCTTCTTCAACCTTATAGTATTCAGTTTGGTTTTAGGCTACTATAGTTTACAGATATTCGGTGTATTTGCATTGGGGAGTGTCTTGTACTTTGGTTGGGTATTGTTCTTCTTCAAGAAACGGAAAGAACTTGATTACAAGCGATTTTCTCAAGTAAGCCAAGAACAAAGCAAAGTGATTGAGTTAATAAATGGGATGCAAGAGATAAAACTCCACAATGCAGAAAGGCGCATGCGCTGGAATTGGGAATATGTGCAAGCCCGTTTATTCAAAGTCGCCACAAAAAGCCTAGCATTGGAACAAACACAAAGCGTGGGTTCCAACTTCATCAATGAACTTAAAAACATGTTCATCACCATTTTATCTGCCAAGTTGGTGATAGACGGACAAATCACCTTGGGAATGATGATGGCCATCAGTTACATAGTAGGGCAATTGAACGGCCCCATTGCACAACTAATCAATTTTATGAGGGATGTGCAAGACGCACAAATCTCGATTGATAGATTGGGAGAAATCCATAACATGGAAGATGAGGAAAATCCAGAAGATGAAAAAGTCATCAACATTCCAGAAAACGCCACCATTAAATTAAATGCTGTCTCTTTTAGATATACGGGTGGATTGGAGCCTGTTTTGAATGATTTGTCCCTTGAAATCCCTGCAAATAAAACAACAGCCATCGTTGGAGTAAGTGGAAGCGGCAAATCCACCTTAATGAAATTGCTGCTTGGATTTTATCAGGTAGACAAAGGAGACATCATGGTTGACAACTTCAATCTGAAAAATGTTTCACAAAGGGAATGGAGAAGAAACTGTGGAGTGGTAATGCAAGAAGGCTATATTTTTAACGACACCATTGCAAAGAACATTGCCGTAGGTGAAGACCACATAGACAAAACGAAACTAGCACATGCCATAGACGTTGCAAACATATCCGATTACATAGAAGGCCTTCCATTGGGGTACAACACCAAGATTGGAAGTGAAGGCTCTGGATTGAGCACTGGGCAAAAACAACGCTTGTTGATTGCCAGATCTGTCTATAAAAATCCAAAATTCCTGTTTTTTGACGAGGCTACCAGTGCCTTGGACGCCAACAATGAAAAGGTGATCATGGGAAAATTAAATAAATTCTTTTCAAACAAAACAGCCGTAGTCATCGCTCATAGGCTAAGTACAGTAAAAAAGGCACATCAAATAGTCGTATTGGACAAAGGAAAAATCATTGAAAAGGGAACTCATGAGGAGTTGATTAAACTAAATGGAAGCTATTACCATCTCGTAAAAAACCAATTGGATTTAGGTAAATAAACATAAAAACATTCTCTCGCGAGGAATAGACATAAATCTTGAGTGTCTTTAAATGTTCAAGGATTCAATTAAAATAATTAAATCAATTAAAATGAAAAAATCAATTTCAAACTTAGGAAAAGCTTTAAACAAAGCTGAACAAAAACAAATCAATGGAGGCCAAGTACCTAATTACTGTTTTAACAATGCACCTGGATATGAAGCAGAGTGTAGAGAGATAGCATTAGGTGACTTCATGAATGGTGGCTGCCCAACTTGGAACCCTTGCTTTAGCTCGGGGCCGATGGGTTGTACAGATATGTGCCTAAACTCTCCTTCCCCAAGGTAGTTAACTATGTATAAATAACCTTATGATCGAATACAGAAGAGAAGCAAACCCTTTTCATGCTCACATCATCATAGATTATTTATAGTTTGACTGTAGTTGCCTTTTTAGCAAAGGCAACTCAGTCATTTTTTCAAGAACACAATGATGTCTTTAATATTGCCATACTATTAAATTATGCCAAAGAATAACCAAGATATAGAAATAAGAAGTGAAGAAGTACAAGAAATATTAAGTTATATTCCCAACTGGATGATTCGCTGGGGAAATACCTTTTTCTTTTTGTTGATCCTAATGTTGTTGTTTATTTCTTGGTTTGTAAGATATCCCGATGTCATTACTACCGAAGTGATGATAACGACCTCGTTTCCACCAGAAAAAATCTATGCAAAATCTGGTGGTCAATTTGAAGTGTTTTTAATCAACGAAGGAGAAAACATCGAAAGGCATCAAGTTTTAGCTGTCATAGAAAATAGTGCATCCTATAAAGACGTACTACTTTTAAAAAGCATTGTAGACACCATTCAATATCAACAAAATTTCTCTTTCCCCTTAGATAAAATACCGCCTTTGGTTCTAGGAGACATAACTACAAGTTACTCTCAATTTGAAAACGACTATATGGAATACATCTTGAACAATGAGTTGACTCCATATAAATCGGAAACCTTTGCAAATAAGATCTCGGTTATGGAGGCTAGAGGGAGGTTGCAAATACTATTGTCTCAAAAAAATCTGAACTTAAAAGAATTAGAGTACAAACGCAACGATTTGGAACGAAGTCGAAGAATGTTCGAGAAAGGGATTATTGCCACAAAGGACAAAGAACAAAAGGAATTGGAGTTTTTACAAGCTGAACGTTCCTATAAAGGTTTGGAATCTTCCATTTCCCAAATAAGAGAATTGCTAGGGAACTCCAAAAAGAATTTAGAAGGGACTTCAATCAAAAAAACTCAAAGTGACATGCGATTGAAAAAGAAAGCAATTCAATCATTCCGTTATTTGAAAAAGGCTATTAAGGACTGGGAGAAGATGTATGCCTTAAAATCGTCCATTGCAGGAAAAGTATCTTTCTTGTCCTATTGGAGTGAAAATCAAACTGTAAAAACTGGTGATTTGATTTTTACCATCATACCTCAAAGAAATACTTCATTCATAGGAAAGATAAATGCCCCCGCCTCAAATTCTGGAAAGATAAAAAAAGAACAAAAGGTACAAATCAAGCTATTGAACTACCCTTCGGATGAATTTGGCGAACTGAACGGAAAAGTAAAATCAATATCATTAACACCTAACGAACAAGGGTATTATTTAATAAATGTCGATTTACCGAAAGAATTAATAACCACTTATGATAAAAAAATAGACTTCCGTCAAGAAATGAAGGGAAGTGCCGATATCATTACAGAGGATTTACGATTGATAGAACGTTTTTTCTATCAACTCAAAGATGTCTTCAAGCATTAAAAACAAACTTATTTCGAAAAACAATATAAAAAAGCAAAATTCCAAATAAAAGGGAGTTTACTTTTTGAACACTATTTCTCTCGCGAAGAATAGACACAAACTGTGAGTGTCTTTAATGTTCACAGCAAATTTAACATATAACTATTTTAATTATGAAAAATTTAAAAAACCTAGGAAAAACTTTATCTAAAACAGAACAAAAAACTATTAATGGTGGGGCGTGTCCTGATAACGCGAAAGAAGTTTGTGAAGCAAAGGGAGGCATATGGAAGGAACTCCTTGAGCTGGCAGACTGTGGCTATTGTGATTGTTCAGGTGATGGCTCTGGAGATGGCTCTGGAGATAATTTAGGCATTCTACAAGCATAATATTTTATCGAAGAATAGACACAAACGATGAGTATCTTTAATGTTCACAGCAAATATAATTTACAACTATTTTTTATGAAAAATTTAAAAGACTTAGGAAAAACCTTAAATAAAGCCGAACAAAAAACTATTAACGGTGGAGGCTTTGGATTTGACAAATGCTCTAGTGATTCGGATTGTCCTGCAGAACACTGCTGTACTAGTGCAAGAACTTATAAGTTTTGCGCCCGCTCATCAAGTAGTTTCTGTGTAAACTAACATATAAGAAGAAATTACACTCTTTTTAAGTACTCTTAAATAAGTAGGAGTTGTAAAACACTTCTACTTATTTTTAAAAGACTATATACAAATTGAAAAAATTCCCAAACTACATACAAACCGAGTCTAAAGATTGTGGTCCAACATGCCTAAAAATTATTATACTGTCTTATATAAAATAAAAAGCAACAAATACTATATATCTGATCCTGACTATGGATTAATAACTTATACTAAAGAAGAGTTTCTAAAATTCTGGATAGGTAACAATGCTACTGAAACAATACAAGAAGGTATTTCGCTTTTTCTAGACCCAACACCCAATTTTTATACAGATGAATTTAATGAAGATGAAGTACAAAAATTCAACTTCACCTATTTTTGTTTTTCATCAAATAATAAAGTCGTAGGTAAAATAAAAGTTTATATTTGAGGAGTAACAAATATACTTATTTAGTAACAAGTAATTGTACATTAAAAATAAACCCTATACATTTTTATTATGAAGACTAATACCCTAATTAAAATTACGTTACTTTTACTATTATTTATTTCTTTTAGTTGCTCAAAAGAAAGTATCGATGAAACAACGATTAATCATCCAATAAATAATAAAACCTCAATTGACCTTCCAAACAATGGTCCCAAAGTACAAGCTCCTTTAAAATATATAAAAGTCGTTTACATTAAAAATGTCAATAAAGAATTTGTTAGAAATACTTTTTCAAATCTAACCCAAGAAACAAGCACTATAAATGAGATAGATGGTATTACAGACCTCTGGGAATTTCATTTTAATGATCAAGCTATTGTTGACAGTCTTTTTGACACAAACAATAATCTTTGCTTGACTTGTAATTATATTGAGTATGTTGAATACGTTACAGTTATTAGCGCAACCTTCCCCCCAAATACTACTAATGATGAAAAAGAGGAGATAAAAAACCTTTGTTTCCCCGGATCAATATTACAAACAATCATTGAAAACTCTGATACAGAAACTTGGGTTATGAAAGATTGTTGCCTTTCATCGCAAACCGAAATTACAGGAGATCCAATACCGTATTGGCCTTTGCAATTTGTTTATCATCAAAACTGATAGTTATTGAGAGTCTTTATATTCATTCTTTTTACTAGCTGCCATTTATTCTGTTTTTCACAGAATGATATGTTTTCAATAGACTATGCAAAAAAAGTATTTGCAAATAAAAATTACAAGGCTGTAATAAGTTACCATCTAAGTTCAGATAAATCTGTTATGGATTTAGAAAGGCTAAATTTAATAGCACAATGCTATAGCAAACTAGAGGACTATTATAAAGAAATAGAATATTTAGAAAAAATAACGCAGATCAATAGTGACGACAAAAAACACAACCAAATAGTTGACAACCTCATAGACATAGCTAAAGCTTATAAGAAATTAAAAAAGGGGGAGTCTTATGAAAAAACTATTGATTATTTAACTAAAGCATTAACCATATCAAAAAACTACAACGTAAGCCTAGAAACACAGAATAGGATCCATAATAACATTGCAAATTCTTATGTAAGATTATCTAAAAAGGATAAAGCTTTTGAGCATTATAGCAAATCATTAGACATTACAAAAAAAAGTAACGACAGTATTAAGGTTGCTATAACTTATTCTAATATGGCTGCTATGTATATAGGTTTAAATGCATCGAAAGAAGATTTAAATAAATCCACACAATATATAGATCTTGCAATACATTATAGCACAAAACCTCCAATAGATTTATATATAAATCTTGGCATAATAGATTATCTTTTAAATAATTTTCAAGACGCTGTTAGAAGTCATAATAAAGCAATAGAATATTTAACAGAGATAAAACTTGTAGAATCAAGTAACTTACCTAATATAGATGCTATAAAAGACTTAGAGAAAAAGATGTCTTACTAAAAATATTATTTGAGAAAACATACGCTTGGGTTAAATATGCAGAACAAAAAAGTAATCCTCAATTTCTTGAAGAAGGCCTTAAAACCATAGAATTGGCAGATAAAATCATTGATTTATTATTTATTGAGACCAAAGAAGAAAAAACAAAAATACTTTGGAGACATAAAGCTTCAAAGTTTTATTTCTTGGGCATTCACATTAGCCACCTTTTAAACAATAACGAAACCAGTTTTTATTTTGCTAAAAAAAACAAAGCCATATTATTGCTCAACAATACAGATGCACATAATATAAATCAACTACAGGACATACCCGGCAGTCTAAAAAACAGAGAGATTAAATTAAAGAAAGCCATCTATGATTTAGAAAATAAATTACATCATAACAATGAAAAAAACTCTATAAAGAATAAATTGTTCAATTTAAAACTTGAACTTCAATCTTTTTCAGATTCCTTAACTACCATATTTCCTAAATACATACCCCAAAACAATAAGTTAAAAAAAGTATTATCGTTAAAGGAAGTTCAAAACACCATTAAAGACACTAATACCTGCTACCTATCTTATGTTTGGAACAAAACTGAAAATCAATTCAATGCACTTTACGGCATTGCCATAACAAAAAACAAAACACATTCTTTTAAAATAAATGACTTAGCTTCATTTAATGCCAA
Source organism: uncultured Bizionia sp. (assembly GCA_947496215.1). Lineage (GTDB taxonomy): Bacteria > Bacteroidota > Bacteroidia > Flavobacteriales > Flavobacteriaceae > JAHDHI01. The sequence continues at coordinate 585,710 of CANMCF010000002.1, read as the reverse complement.
AGCCACAAAATTTAAAGATATTATATCTAAGCCCTTCTCTAACATAGAAGATAAAAACAATTATTTGAAAACTGGTTATTCGTTATACAATGATTTGTTCCCTATGGAAATAAGGACATTGATAAAAAATAAAAAACTAGTTATAATTCCAGATAGCGATTTATCCAATATTCCATTTGAGGCCTTAGTTTGTAGTGACAAAAAACTTGATTATTTAATTTACTCACATTCCATAAACTACGCATATTCCATCTCTTTTTTAATAGAAAACAATACCATTGAAAGGCATCCTGAAAAGCAATTCCTATCATTAGCACCTCACACATTCAATTACGACAATTTAACAACTTTACCAAGAAGTATTAAAGAAGCAAAAAGCATTGCACAAACTTTAAATGGAGATACTTTTTTAGAACAAAAAGCTACAAAAGACAATTTTTTTTCCAGCATTGGCAATTATAAAATAATACATCTTTCTACTCACGCCAATGCTAATGATTCCATAGCCCCGTGGATTGCATTTAAGAACAACAAATTGTACTTAAATGAATTATACACCACTAAAAATCAAGCAGACTTAGTCGTTTTAAGTGCTTGTAAAAGCTCATTAGGAGAAATTAAAGAAGGTGAAGGTGTTTTTAGTTTGGCTAGAGGTTTCTTTTTTTCTGGAAGCAAAAGCGTGATTTCATCTCTATGGAATGTCAATGACAAATCCAACGAAGAGATCATAACCGATTTCTACAACTATTTAAAACAAGGCAAAAGTAAAAGTGAAGCATTACGTCTCTCTAAATTAGATTATTTAAAAGGCCATAGTCTAAGTGAAATATCACCATATTATTGGTCATCATTGGTTTTAATTGGTGATGATTCTTCAATTAATTTATCTGGTTTCAATTGGTTTTATCTTCTTTCTATTATAATATTGTTTTTTTTCTCTTTTATTTCTTTAAAAAATAAAAAACGAGGGTAACATTTAAACCTTTGTTGGAACAGTTAGATATATAAACAAAAATATATTTAATTTATGAAAACAATGAACATTTTAAAATTATTTAAAAAAACGTTGGGGCTTTTTACTCTAACGGTTCTATCTTCCATTGCTCTATCATCTTGTAGCAAAGAATCTATTGAAGAAGCTCCTCTAAATTCAAGCCTCAATGAATCAACAATAGAACAAAAAATTGACTTAGACAATTGGGGTGACGGAGATGGATCTGGTAATGGAAATATATTTGTAGCCTTGGTTGAAGGCGATTCTTGTGGATTAGCAACAACTTTCGATGATAATTCAGGAAACGGATCTTCAACAGGGGAAACAAGTGTAAAATATACTTATACTGTATATGCTTCTGCTTCTCAAGCAAAGCCATATGATAGAGAAATTCAAGCTGCAGTGATAAAAAGCGGAGGTATTATTGAAGCCAAACTGCTAATAATCCCTGCTAATCAATATATATCTTCTAACGTACCTGCTTTTGTTGGCGCTACTACAGATTATAATAATGTACAATCAAAAGCATACAATGTATTGGTAAATGGAACTATTGAAAACGACTATAGTTTCCCTTCTATTGCTTATGATCTAGATAATTGTTTTACAAGTAGCAGTGGTAGTAATTGTAGTACAGGGATTTATCAAGCAGATGACCCAGATACGGTAGCGAATGAAAGTCCAGGTGATCAAGATCATGATGGCATTTGCAATATTACTGACACTGATGACAATGGGAATAATATTCCTGATGAATGGGAAGACTAAATAACGATAGAGCAATGCTAATGAAAAACTTAACACAACAAAAGCCTAAAACTTCTAGTCCTTAAGGTAAATAAAAAAGCCTTTCCAAATATTTGGAAAGGCTTTTTTATTTACAATTATTTCAAAATCTTATTGCAATGAGGAAAGACTTGCTTTCAAGGTCTCAATCTTGGCCAAGGCATCGGATTCCTTTTTACGTTCGTTGGCAATAACTTGTTCTGGAGCACCAGCAACAAAACGCTCGTTGGACAACTTCTTTTGAGCTATTTTCAAAGAGCCTTCGGTATACTCCAATTCCTTGGTCAATTTTTCAATTTCTTCTTCCACATTGATGTTTCCTGCCATTGGCACGAAGTATTCATTGGACTTTACTCTAAAGGTCAATGCCCCTTCTACAGGTTCAGAAACATAATCCATAGTTTCCAGATTACCTAGTTTAGCTATAACCTCATCAAATGTAGAGTTGGTCTTTTCATTGTTTATTACTGAAAAACCAATGGCATCTTTAAACGCGATATTCTTTTGTTTTCTAATGTTTCTAATACCAGAAATAACTTCCGAAGCAAAATCGAACTCAGAAATCAAGTTTTCATTTACAGGTTTGGATTCTGGCCATTTTGAAATGATCAATGCTTCTTCTGGTGTTCTATCTGCAATATACTGCCATAAGTCCTCTGTCAAGAATGGCATGAACGGGTGTACTATTTTCAGGTTCTCTTCAAAAATTGATATGATCGCCTTGTATGAAACACCATCAATTGGTTTTTGGTACCCTGGTTTTACCATTTCCAACATCCAACCACAAAAATCATCAAAGATTAATTTATAGGTGGTCATTAAAGCATCACTTAATCTGTATTTGGAAAAATGATCTTCAATCTCTATTAATGCCTTTTGAAACTTTGCCTCAAACCATTCTATGGCAATTTTGCTGGAGTTTGGTTGCGGTATGGTTTCATCTACATCCCATCCATCTACCAAGCGGTAGGCATTCCAAATTTTATTCCCAAACCCTTTCCCTTGTTGACATAATGCTTCATCGAACATCAAATCGTTTCCTGCCGCACTACTCAACAACAAACCTACACGAACTCCTCCAGCACCATAATCGTCGATAAGTTTTAAAGCGTCAGGTGAATTCCCCAACGATTTGCTCATTTTTCGACGTTGCTTGTCACGAACCAGTCCTGTCAAGTATACATTGTTAAACGGTCTTTCTTCTTTGTACTCATAACCTGCAATAATCATACGAGCTACCCAGAAGAACAAGATATCTGGCCCTGTTACCAAATCGTTGGTTGGGTAATAGTACTTTATTTCTTCATTTTCTGGATTTCTAATCCCATCGAACACGCTCATTGGCCATAACCAAGAAGAGAACCAAGTATCCAGAGCATCTGTATCTTGCTTTAAGTCCTCAATTTTCAATGCGGTATCTCCAGTTTTTTCTTGTGCTTTGGTTAAGGCTTCTTCAATAGTTTCAGCAACAACGAAATCTTCTTTCCCATCCCCATAGAAATATGCTGGAATTTGTTGCCCCCAAAGCAATTGTCTGGAAATGTTCCAATCTCGAATGTTTTCCATCCAATGACGGTATGTATTCTCAAACTTCTTGGGAAACAACTTCACTTCTACATCTTCTCCTAAAACAGCCTCTATGGCTGGCTTTACCAACTCTTCCATTTTAAGAAACCATTGGTCGCTCAATCTTGGCTCGATAACTGCTTTTGTTCTTTCCGATGTACCGACTTTATTGATATGCGTCTCTGTTTTTGTCAACACACCTGTTTCCTCCAACAATTTGGCAACAGCTTTTCTTGCTACAAAACGATCTTGTCCTTGAAACTGCATCCCAAAGCTGTTCAATGAAGCATCTTCATTGAATATGTCTATGACTTCCAACTTGTGCTTATCTCCTAAAACCTTGTCGTTTTCATCATGAGCTGGTGTTACCTTCAAACAACCTGTTCCAAACTCTACATCTACGTATTCATCTTCTATTATTGGAATTACCCTATTGCAAATAGGTACAATCGCATTTTTTCCTTTTAAGTGTGTAAAACGCTCATCGTTAGGATTGATACATACTGCTGTATCCCCAAAAATGGTTTCTGGTCTGGTCGTAGCTATCGTAAGTGTATCTTCACTCCCTTCTATCTTATAGTTCAAATAGTACAACAAGCCTTGGCGTTCTTCGTGTATTACTTCTTCATCGGACAATGTCGTCTTGGCCTCAGGATCCCAATTTACCATTCGGTACCCTCTATAGATCAATCCTTTCTCATGTAAATCGACAAATACCTTTATCACAGCTTCTGACATATCGTCATCCATTGTGAATTTTGTACGATCCCAATCACAAGAACATCCTAACTTTTTGAGTTGCTCCAAAATCACACCTCCATACTCTTCCGTCCACTCCCAGGCATGAGCCAAAAACTCATCCCTAGTTAAATCATTCTTATCTATTCCTTGTTCTTTCAATTTTGCTACCACCTTTGCTTCGGTCGCAATGGATGCATGATCCGTTCCTGGTACCCAACACGCATTCTTACCTTGTAGGCGTGCACGACGAATCAATACATCTTGAATGGTATTGTTCAGCATATGTCCCATATGTAGCACTCCTGTGACGTTTGGAGGAGGAATAACGATCGTATATGGTTCTCTTTCGTCTGGAGTAGAATGAAAATAATTGTTTTTCATCCAGTAGTCATACCACTTGCTTTCTACCTGTTTTGCATCATATTTTGATGGAATGCTCATACTTTGGAATAGTTTTTGAAATTAATTAGCAAAAATACTTATATTTCTGTTTCTGTGAAATTATAACGGATATTAATGTATAGTTAAATAGGTTATATGCATTTGCAAGAGTGTATTACATCTAATATTTTTGCAGAACGAATAAAAAGTAGTTAGATTTACAAATAAATAAAACAAAATGATGATGAAACATTTATTGACAATATTATTTATCGGGTTGATTGGTTTTTCGGTCAACGCCCAAGACAAGGTTGCAAAAATCGAATTCAAAGAAACCACAATAGATTATGGAACTATTGAAAAAGGTGCCAATGGTGTTAGAACTTTTGAATTCACCAATACTGGTGACGCCCCTTTAATAGTAAGTAAAGTAAGCTCAAGTTGTGGTTGTACGGTTCCAAAAAAGCCAAAAGAGCCCATCATGCCTGGTATGAGTGGAGAAATTGAAGTAAAATACGATACAAAAAGAGTTATGCCTATTAGAAAAACAATAACTGTTATTTCCAATGCAGAAACTCCAACTGTTGCCCTTAAGATTAAGGGAGAGGTCATTGATCCTTCAAAAACAAGTCTTCTAAACAATAAAAAGAAAAGCGTGGTGGAGCAATAAGCCTCATTAACTCTTGCATACTAGCCGAAGCATTGTCTTCGGCTTTTTTTATTTTAAAAGGGATTTCAAATAAAAAGACATATTCAATCTTGCTCCTCCTCTTTCGACACCCAATCGTATACGAGTGCCTTCCTCATCAAAAAACTTGTTCATAATCTCTTGTAGAGTGTAATTTTGGGTATCTCTACCATTGATGGACACAACAACATCCCCTTTTCTCAACCCTACCTTTTCTGCGGGGGAATTAGGCCTGACATTGGCTACGCTGAAGGCTGGCTTTACAACGAGTCGTTTTCTAGCCAAGACGGCTTGCACACTCAATGTTTGTCCTCTGGATCCCTTAACCGATGTACTAGGAATGTTCTCTATTTCCGTTATCAATCGAACACCATCATGTTCCAATTCTATTCCACTCTTATTATAGGCAAACGGATCTCCAAAATTAGAGTTCTTCTTCAAAGTCAACTTGGCCTTTCCATAATCCATTATAATGTTAAATCGCTTCAATATTTCTCCACCAATGCTACCGTTTCTTCCTTTGATCTTTTTTAAACTTGCAATGATAGTCGAATCAGGAAAAGCAACTTTGGGCCTTTTCAATCTGAAGGATTTTAATTTAATCTCATCAATCTTAGATCGTTTTCCATGTACTACTCCACTTAAGCCATAACCTAAAAAATCATCAAAATAGTTATCCTTGGCAACCAACCCAATGCTATCGTTCTCAAATAACCACAATGCATCGCTACTCCCCGAATCTATGAGTAATTTAACAGGTATTGCTTTCTTCTTTAATTTGGCCTCTAAGTTGAAGTATGGTTTGTCATTGTAAAATTCCAAATTAAAGGTTTCACAGCGTCTACATGTCTTGTAGTTGTATTCTTCTGGATTGGTAAGTCTTATGTATTTGCTTTTATAGTTTATCTCAACAACAAAATCTTTAAACAAGTCATAACCTATGATTCCATGAATTGGTGCCCCCAACTTGGGAGCAAAATTTATTGAGGAATCGAAAACAACGTAAAAACTCTGATCCTTGTTAATGGCTTCCCCTATTTTAAATTCATTCCGTGATGACTTGAGGGCTTCTACGACACCTTCATTCCCCAATCCCTTCAAGTATATTTTCTCCGCATTCATGATTTCCAAAGAATCGGAAGCTTTCAAGAAATTGAAGACAATTGGTCTACTAACTCCAGTGTCCAACAAAAAGGACAATTCTATCCCGTTGACCTCTATGGGAATGACAATGACATTGTTTATTAATTGAAATTTGATTTTATCGCTTCCTTTTTTATTTTTGATCTCATACTTACTCTGTGAAAAACAAGAGCTTACAACAAGAATCCCAAATAATATAGAGAAAAAAAGTTTTTTTATTTGCATAAGAGAGTATATACCAGTTTTGAAGTTACACAACTTTGACTAGATATATGTATTAAAAGCCAATATTTTAAACAAATTTTAAGATATTTTTTTGCAACTTTGTTTTTTTAAATTTACAGTATGCCAACAATATCAAACAAAGGGCAATCAATGCCACAATCGCCTATAAGGAAATTGGTTCCATTTGCTGAAAAAGCAGTCAAAGAAGGGAAATCCATATACTATCTAAACATCGGTCAACCAGACATTAAAACACCTGATGTAGCTATGCAAGCCGTAAAGGATAGTAACATTGACGTATTGTCTTATTCAAGATCCGAAGGCTCGGAAGAATACAGACAAAAATTAGCAAATTATTATGCTAAGAACGATATCAATGTTGCTCATGATGACATCATAATAACCACTGGTGGAAGTGAGGCCTTGCTATTTACATTTGGAAGCATTATGGATGTAGATGATGAAGTCATCATCCCAGAACCCTTTTATGCCAATTACAATGGTTTTTCAACTGCTTCAGGAGTGAAGGTTGTTCCAGTAATCTCCAAAATCGAAGACAACTTTGCATTGCCTCCAATCGAGGAGTTTGAAAAATTGATTACTCCAAAAACAAAAGCCATACTTATTTGTAATCCAGGCAACCCGACGGGTTACCTTTACTCAAAGGAAGAAATACAAAAATTGGCCAGCATAGTGAAAAAACATGATCTATTCTTAATTGCGGACGAGGTATATCGTGAGTTTGCCTATGATGGTGCCACCCACTACTCCATCCTGCAAGAGGAAAGCTTGAAAGATCACGCCATCATCATAGATTCCGTTTCCAAACGTTACAGCATGTGTGGTGCAAGAATTGGTTGCATGGTCTCTAAAAATAGAGAAGTCATGCAAACTGCTTTGAAATTCGCGCAAGCAAGGTTGAGTCCTCCAACTTTGGCTCAAATTGCCAGTGAAGCCGCATTGGCAACTCCTCAAAGTTACTTTGATGACGTCATTGAAGAATATGTGGACAGGAGAAACACTTTAATAAATGAATTGAAAAAGATAGAAGGACTCAAAGTTGCCAATCCAAAGGGTGCCTTTTATTGTATTGCAGAGTTGCCGATAAAAAATAGTGATAAATTTTCACAATGGCTACTGGAAGACTTTTCCATTGATAACGAGACCGTTATGGTAGCTCCGGCTGCTGGTTTTTATTCTACGCCTGGAGTGGGGCTAAACCAAATCAGGATTGCATACGTACTTAATAAAGAAAGCTTGATAAAAGCTGTGAATATTATAAAAGAAGCTTTAAAAGTCTATAAGGATTAGTGCACATAAAATCGAACATATCTTTAAAACCATATAACACTTTTGGTATTGATGTGATGGCGAAGCATTTTGTTTCGGTTACATCATTGCCAGAACTCAAATCGGTTTTAAAACTTGAAGGTTACCCCGATAAATTAATATTGGGAGGTGGTAGCAACATGCTACTCACAAAAACAATAGATGCCTTGGTTGTCCACATTGACTTAAAAGGCATTTCCATTGTATCAGAAGACAGTTCATCAGCTTTGGTAAAGTCCGAAGCTGGTGAAAACTGGCACGAATTCGTTCTGTGGTGCTTGGACAAAGACTTTGGCGGCTTGGAAAACATGTCTTTGATTCCAGGAAATGTAGGGACATCCCCCATTCAAAACATAGGTGCATATGGTATCGAGTTAAAGGATTATTTTGTTTCTTGTGAAGCTTTGAACTTGGAAACCTTGGAATTGAAGACCTTCAGCAATGCAGAATGTGGATTTGGTTACCGCAATTCGATTTTCAAGCAAGCTGCAAAGGGAAAATATGTAATTACCAGTGTTGTTTTCAAACTCACGAAGGACAACCACCAATTGCATACCAACTATGGAGCCATTCAATCCCAATTGGAGACCATGGAAATATCGGAACCAACAATCCAAGATGTCTCCAAGGCAGTAATCGCCATTCGTGAAAGCAAACTACCTGACCCGAAGAAAATAGGGAATAGCGGTAGCTTTTTCAAAAATCCAGTAATTCCTCTGAAAGACTTCAAAGCCCTGAAAACCAAATTTCCTGAGGCCCCAAGTTACGTCGTTTCAGAAAATGAAGTTAAAGTTCCTGCAGGTTGGCTTATTGAAAAAGCAGGATTCAAAGGTAAAACTTTAGGCAATTATGGGGTGCATAAAAACCAAGCCCTCGTCCTTGTCAATTATGGAGGAGCCAAAGGAGAAAACATCTTAGCTCTTTCCAAATTGATTCAAAAGACTATTTATCGTATCTTTAACATCTCAATAGAAACCGAAGTTAACATTTTATAAGTCAACACAATAACTTCTCTATATGATTGTCAAACAAGTAATAAAGAACACTCCCTTAAAATTGAACACAACAATAGAAAAAGATATTGTAGACTTTATGAGCAATGGTGACAAAAGAGCCATTTCATTGTTATACGAAAACTATTCAGACGCGCTACTGGGCGTTATAAAGAAAGTAATTACTGACGACGACTTAGCACAAGACGTCTTGCAAGAAAGCTTCATCAAGGTCTGGAAGAAAGGAAAAACCTACAATCCTGAAAAGGCAAAACTCTTTACCTGGCTATATAGAATCGTATACAATACCTCGATAGACAAAGTAAGATCTTTAAACAATAAAACAAGCAAGGAAATCCAAATAGAAGCTTCCAACGTATATAAATTGACTTCCGACAGCTTAAATCACGATACTCTGGACATACAAAAACATATGAGTAGCTTGGATTTAAAATATCAGATAGTCATAAACGCTCTTTTTTTCGAGGGAATGACACAGCAAGAAGCGAGTGATGAATTAAATGTTCCACTAGGAACTATAAAGTCTAGATTAAAAATAGGATTACGTGAATTAAAGAAGATTTACAATCCTTAATAAACAAGTATGATGAATGTTGATATAAATACTTTTTTAAACTCTGGTCTGTTAGATAAATATCTAATCGGTCAGACTTCACCCAAAGAGAGTCTTGAGGTTGAAGAATACATTGACAAATACCCCATTGTGAAAGCTACCTACGACAAGCTTCAAGATCAGTTGGAGTTTGTTTGTCAAGCAAATGCAGTAGAAGCACCGAATCATTTATTGGATTCCATCCTAAATGAACTGGATGAAAAACCCGTTGTTGCACTTCAACAAAAACCGAAAAAATCTTGGTTTAGCTATAGTGTGGCAGCTAGCATAACAGCATTGTTGTTTGCTGGGTCCTCCTTTTACTTTTTCATGCAGAATCAGAAATTGGCAAGTGAAAACCAAATAGTAGTGGAAGAGCTTTTTGATTTAAGGAACGACATCGATGAAAACAACTCCAGATTGGAATTGTTGATGGAGCAATTTGCTCAACTTAACAATCCTGAAACCGAAAAGTACATTTTAACTGGTAACAAGAGAGCAAAAAACCTAAAGACGGTAGCCTATATAAATCCAAAGGAAAAAACATCGATGATAGATGTCATAGCATTGCCAGCATTACCTGGTGAAAAATGCTTCCAAATGTGGGCAGAAGTCCAAGACAAAATGGTTAATCTTGGTATTTTGAGTGAAACCGACAGACGTTTACAAAAAATCCCATATACGGAAGATGCCTTGGGACTTACCATTACCATAGAACCTAAGGGAGGAAGCCAAAATACTTCAGGGGATGTACCCGTTGCAGAGATTGAGTTGAAACTCAATGATTAACTAACCCCACACTGACATAACAAATAACAAAAAATCGTCTAAAAGTAAATTTAGGCGATTTTTTTTAATCGAAAGTTTTAACATACAAGCCGTGTTGACTTTTATGAGATAAAAAACATTATCTTATGCTTAAACAAAATTGAACACTTCTCATAAGACATTTGCATAGATTCTATTGATTTATCTGTCACTCTCGACACCATTAAAGAACACAGCTTCGACATCCAGATTTCTCCCTTTGTTTTTCTACTCATTTAATCTTACATATGTTTTCTTTCCATAAACAAGAAAACAACCAACTTTCATATGTTTTGATTGACAATTTAGATTGCTCAAAGCCCCTTATTAAAAAGGGACAATGAACAATCATTGCTACCATACATAATGGAAATTGGTAATACATTCGCAGCACAAGGCTACTCTCTTATTACTTTCTTTGATATTGTTTTTTCTTTACTCCTAATATTAAGGAAATAAATTCCTGATGACATTGAGGATAGATTTAATCGTTTTTCATAAAAATCTTTTTTTATGGTTATAATCACTCGACCTCTTAGGTCTACAAGCTCCATGTTCGTTATCGGTGATTTTTCAGATTTAACATATATGATATCCTCGGTAGGGTTAGGATAAACCAATATATCATTCTCATAACTCTCATCTTCAACGCTTAATGTATCGTCTTCATCGTATAGGAATATGTCATCAACTAGATTGACAGTCTGATTATTTCCATTTTTATTTTCAAACATAATCCAAATAGGTACGCACCCATATGATTGACCATTAGTGCTCAACTCAATTGTTTTTTCTATTGTATCAACAGAACTCAATTCAGAAGAATCTATTAATCTTGCATCTATCTTTTGAGCTCCAATATCATTCAAATGCCTATTCTTTTCAGGATAGTCACTGCTTCCCACCCACAAACTTACTTCCAAGTCTGAATTGTTTGCATCACTTCTTTTCCCATAAACGAAGTTAACAGTATAATCTTTATTTGGCTCCCATATACCTATTTGTTGATATATTGCTGTTTGTCTACCTATGCTCCCCCAATTGTCTCCATCGGGTGCATTTGGTATGTCACTACTAAATCCAGACCAAAGTACATGACCTCTGCTGTCATCGGTTGCGTACCAATCGAAAAGAAGCTTGTCCTTTTGTGAATTAATTTTTATGATGTTTTTTTCAAAACTTGAATTTCTTATAGACTCATCAAACAAGCCTGTAAAGCAACTATAATTTCCTCCATCCGGATTGTTGAATTCATCTAAGATTTCGGTCTCGAGCAACGCCTTGCCATAAATTTTCAACTCATCAATTCTACCAATAAATTGATCTTTGGTATTTTCCCATGGCTTCCCTTTGCATTGTGCTCCAACTCCCGTAGAAATTCTACCTTTAATACCTGGATATCCCTTAATGACTCCATTGTTTTTTAAGTTTTGACTAAAAGAGGAATTCCCTACCTCTACCCCATCCAAATAGCCAAAAATTTTATTTGAAGTTCTATCGACGACAAGAACGGCATGATACCATTTATTTGTTTCCCAATTCACAATGCCATAACGGTCGCCTCCAGTATTGTCTTTACCTTCATGCTGTGCAAAAAACTGTATCTGGTTCTCTTCAATTGCTATACTTAAACCAGACAAGGTCAAGCGTCCCCTTGACCCAGAATCAAAAATCAATTTCCTGTTAGAATCTGGAAACTCCCCCAAATTAAACCAAATGGAAACAGTGCTAGAACTTGAAAGCGGATCTAGAATATCATTCATTCCAATCATTTGATTTTGACCTATAGCTATGCTATTGCCAACAATTCCATTGCCATTAGACATCGCATCCATAGTTCCTTGAATAACATTTGCATTGTACTGGGTTGATGCATTTGTTTGATTGAAAATAACATTACCCGTAGTTTCCTCAAATGGGTAGTGCAACAAAAGATCCTGAGTGTCTCGAACATCTATTGAAACCAATCCTATATTCCAAAAGAATGTATTGTCTTGAACGTTACCACTTTTTGCCTTGTAAAAGAAAAAATCCTTTCCAAAAAAATTATCTGAGGGCGTATATAGCAACGACTGGCCTACTTGCTCGATTGCTCCTCCATAATAAGAAGTATTGTCAAACTCATATAAGGAAACAGCTTCTCCGTTGTAATCAACATCGTTGGACAACACATCGATCTCTACAGATTCATTGACAAAGGTTACTGCATAGTCTTCGGGTGTGTATGGCTGTATTGGATCGGTATAATCAGGATTATCAACCTCCAAGCAAACAGCTCCATTATAGCCTAAATGTTCTCTTGCTCTTATTGCATTGTCTCTTCCCAAGTAAAATTGATTGGAATGCATGGCATCATGTTGATTATGATGATGACCTAAATCCAGGGTATGTCCAAATTCATGAGGCATTGCTCCAAAACCTGCTCTATACAAACTTGTTCTCCCTCCTTTGTAAGTGCTACTGCAATAATTATGTCTACCTGCGCCACCACCACCACCATAGCATTTCCACCAGGTGTTTGTTACATTCAAATCTGGATAATCACTATTTTTAGGATTAAACAATTCGACTTCTTCTGTAGGTATGACTACCAAATCAATACTCATTGAAGTACCAATGTCTCTGGCTATTGACAGATCATATTGATTCACGCCATTTTCAAAAATGGCTATGGCATTTTCGACATTCCCATTTGCAGTTTCTACCATCCACTCATAATTGGTCGTGTAGCCAGAAGTAAGATGCAATTCTGCTTTTTTAGATTCTTCAACAATTGGCAAATCAAGTTCTGTTATTGTTAAACCATCTATATCAATCTCATTCAGCTGAAAACCATATTTTTCACCTTTTCCAGCAAACAATTTCAAATAAAGCTTTCCATCTGGATACCAGATCGCAGTAATTTTCGAGTTTTCCAAGTTTTCAATGTACCCTCTATAAGTTCTTATTTCAGGAACAGGATAAGGAGTTAAATCATTACCATCATATAGAAATATTTGATAGTTTGGGCCTCTAGTAGAATATTTGTATAGTACAACGTTTAATTCTCCATAATTTGAATCGTAAATTGTCGTACTGAATGAATCTGGTTGACTAAACATCTTAAAAGATAAAATCAACAATGCTATAAATGTTATTTTTTTCACTGTAACTATATTTAAATTAAAAAAGTATGCTATGTATTAACTCTATTCTCTGTTACTTCAAAGCAACTATTTGTTTTTGTTGTTCTTGGATCGCATTTACCAAAACAGAAATTATTTGATTCTACATTACTCCACTTGGGTTTTCAATGTTCTTATTAACAGGATTTCCTCCTTCTTTCTACACATACAATTTAATGTTTTCACCACTTCTGAAATAAACTCAAGCAATTCATCAATTAAACAAGCCTCAGTTTATTTGATAAACGATACTCCATTCCCTTCTTCTTTTCCCTATGAAAAAGTTGATTTAATTGCAATGTTTCTTTTTTATTTGAGTTCTTGACATAGATCACAGTTTTAATCCCTTATGACCTTCTTTGATATTGTTTTTTCTTTGCTCCTAATATTAAGGAAATAAATTCCTGATGACATTGAGGATAGATTTAATCGTTTTTCATAAAAATCTTTTTTTATGGTTATAATCACTCGACCTCTTAGGTCTACAAGCTCCATGTTCGTTATCGGTGATTTTTCAGATTTAACATATATGATATCCTCGGTAGGGTTAGGGTAAATCAATATATCATTCTCATAACTCTCATCTTCAACGCTTAATGTATCGTCTTCATCGTATAGGAATATGTCATCAACTAGATTGACAGTCTGATTATTTCCATTTTTATTTTCAAACATAATCCAAATAGGTACGCACCCATATGATTGACCATTAGTGCTCAACTCTATTGTTTTTTCTATTGTATCAACAGAACTCAATTCAGAAGAATCTATTAATCTTGCATCTATCTTTTGAGCTCCAATATCATTCAAATGCCTATTCTTTTCAGGATAGTCACTGCTTCCCACCCACAAACTTACTTCCAAGTCTGAATTGTTTGCATCACTTCTTTTCCCATAAACGAAGTTAACAGTATAATCTTTATTTGGCTCCCATATACCTATTTGTTGATATATTGCTGTTTGTCTACCTATGCTCCCCCAATTGTCTCCATCGGGTGCATTTGGTATGTCACTACTAAATCCAGACCAAAGTACATGACCTCTGCTGTCATCGGTTGCGTACCAATCGAAAAGAAGCTTGTCCTTTTCTGAATCAACCTTTATGATGTTTTTTTCAAAGCTTGGATTTCTTACTGCTTCTTCAAACAAACCTATAGGACAACTATAATTTCCTCCATCCGGATTGTTGAATTCATCTAAGATTTCGGTCTCGAGCAACGCCTTGCCATAAATTTTCAACTCATCGATTCTACCAACAAACTGAAATTTGGTTTCCTCCCATCGCTTCCTCTTGCTTTGCGCCCCTATACCACTAGAAACAAACCCCTTAAGACCAGGATACCCCTTAATGACACCATTTGGCTTTAAGTTTTGTCTGTAGGAAGAATTCCCTACTTCTATCCCATCCAAGTAACCAAAGATTTTATTTGAAGACCTATCTACGACAAGAACCGCATGATACCATTTATTTGTTTGCCAATTCACAATGCCATAGCGGTCGGCTCCAGTATTGTCTTTACCTTCATGCTGTGCAAAAAACTGTATCTGGTTCTCTTCAATTGCTATACTTATACCAGAGGCAGTCAAGCTTCCCTTTGACCCCGAATCGAAAATCAGTTTCCTGTTAGAATCAGGCTCAGGCAACTCATCTAGATTAAACCAAATGGAAACAGTGCTAGAACCTGAAAGCGGATCTAGAATATCATTCATGGCAACTATTTGATTTTGACCTATAGCTATGCTATTGCCAACAACTCCATTGCCATTAGACATCGCATCCATAGTTCCACGAATAACATTTGCATTGTATTGGGTTGATGCATTTGTTTGATTGAAAATAACATTACCCGTAGTTTCCTCAAATGGGTAGTGCAACAAAAGATCCTGAGTGTCTCGAACATCTATTGAAACCAATCCTATATTCCAAAAGAATGTATTGTCTTGAACGTTACCACTTTTTGCCTTGTAAAAGAAAAAATCCTTTCCAAAAAAATTATCTGAGGGCGTATATAGCAACGACTGGCCTACTTGCTCGATTGCTCCTCCATAATAAGAAGTATTGTCAAACTCATATAAGGAAACGGCTTCTCCGTTGTAATCAACATCGTTGGACAACACATCGATCTCTACAGATTCATTGACAAAGGTTACTGCATAGTCTTCGGGTGTGTATGGCTGTATTGGATCGGTATAATCAGGATTATCAACCTCCAAGCAAACAGCTCCATTATAGCCTAAATGTTCTCTTGCTCTTATTGCATTGTCTCTTCCCAAGTAAAATTGATTGGAATGCATGGCATCATGTTGATTATGATGATGACCTAAATCCAGGGTATGTCCAAACTCATGGGCCATCGCACCGAATTTCCCTACCCACGCACTTGTCCGACCTCCTTGATACTTGCTTCCACAATAATTATGCTTACCTGCGCCGCCGCCGCCGCCATAGCATTTCCACCAAGTGTTGGTTTCATTCAAACCTGGATAGTCACTGTTCTTTGGGTTAAACAATTCGACTTCAACTGTAGGGATGACTACCAAATCAATACTCATTGAAGTACCAATGTCTCTGGCTATTGACAGATCATATTGATTCACGCCATTTTCAAAAAGGGCTATAGCTGCATTGACATCTCCACCTACAGTATCTAAAAGCCATTCGTATTTAGTGGTGTAACCAGATGTAAGATGCAATTCTGCTTTTTTTGATCCTTCTACAATTGGCAAATCAAGCTCAGTTATCGTCAAATCATTTACATTAACGCCACTAAGCTGAAAACCATATTTCTCGCCTTTGCCAGAAAACAATTTCACAAAAATCCGTCCGTCTGGATACCAAACTGCAGTGATTTTTGAGTTCTCCCAGTTTTCAATGTACCCTCTATAAGTTCTTATTTCGGGAACAGGATAAGGAGTTAAATCATTACCATCATATAGAAATATTTGATAGTTTGGGCCTCTAGTAGAATATTTGTATAGTACAACGTTTAATTCTCCATAATTTGAATCGTAAATTGTCGTACTGAATGAATCTGGTTGACTAAACATCTTAAAAGATAAAATCAACAATGCTATAAATGTTATTTTTTTCACTGTAATTATATTTAAATAAAAAAAGTATGCTATGTATTAACTCTATTGTCTGCTTCTTTCCTTTAAAGCATCTATTTGTTTTTGTTGTTCTTGGATTGCATTTACCAAAACAGGAATTATTTGATTGTACATTATTCCAGTTGGGTTTTCAATGGTTTTCTTAACTGGAACTTCACCTTCTTTCAAAACATACCAGTCTGATGTTTTCACTGCTTCTGGAATAAAGTCAAGCAAGTCATCAATTAAAAACCCCAACCTTAGATCTCGTTCATCGATAGTCGATACTCTCCCACCTATTTCCCTCTCTGCTTCCCTATAGACGATTGGTTTTAATTGCATTATTTCTTTTAGCCCTCTTTGTTCTTCATCTGCTGCTATATTGTAGATTTCTCCACTTGTAGCTACAAAATCCTCAGCATATACATCATCCCAGTTTCTAACGGGGCCAGATTGATATGGACTTCCTGCTCCCAAATCTGCTTCTAAATTTTCCATTGGACTCAATGCACTTAAATCTAAAAACAACTCACTTGTGCCATCCACCATATATTCAATTGACCCCAACCCTATTGCCGACCCTCCAGATTCTCCCTTGTAAAAACCTGCTATAAAATCTTTTGTATATGTTGCATTTCCTGAATCATTAAACGTTGTACCATCATCTCCATCCACACCAGGATAACCTCCTCCAAAACTAACGTAATCATCCTCTAGATTTGTTTCCAAAACTGTTCTCGAACTTCCTTCTATGAAAAGATTTCCTAAATACCCTCCCATACCAGCTGCAATGGTTAAATCGTTGTCATCAAGATTAATTTCCGTATCTTCAATTAACACACCTCCTAGCTTGACAATACCAGACTCCTCATACAAACCATTTTCAAAAACATAGATTTCCCCGCCTAAAAAAGACCTCCACACACTACCGTCATAGTACCAAAAACCATTGCCGTTGTTAATTTGATAGATTAACAAGCCTACAGCTGGAGATGCAATGCTATTTTTTTCCAATTCTGTTAAACGAGGTACCAAGAAACCGGAATCTGAACTTTCCAAATGCAATATCGAACTGGAATCTGGAGTTGTTGTCCCTATCCCTACTTGAGAATGAGCAGAAAAACAACATATTGAAATAAAAAAAAAGACATTCTTCATAATGGTGTACAATGTTATCGTAGAATCACATCGCAATAATACAAAACAATGACTTTCAATGCCTTACAAATGGGACAGAAGGATGTTTTTCAATGACAGAACATGCATTTCAACAAATTCAACTTTGTGTCTTATAAATTTATAAAACGCAAATCACGAAAAAATTATTAGCCAATTTAAAAACTGCTTACGTATACATACAAAAGAATTAAGGCTCTCTTATATGTCTAAAAGAAGAAGATTAAACGTCTCATACAAAACCTGCTTAAGGATCATAGATCACAAATTATGAATTGAAATATTTGTTAAAACTACATTTATAATTCCTAGATATCTTAATTCTATATTTCTTCAATATTAAAGTAGAATCCTTCTTGCTATACTCGGTTATGTGCCGAGTATTAATTATATATGCTCTATGAACTTGAACAAAGCCTTCCGGCAATACATCTTTCATTTTTTTCAATGTAATCCTATACCGATATCGTTCTGAAAGCAATTGAATCAGCACGTAGTTGTTTTGAGATTCTACAAATAAAATGTCTTCAAATAAGATTTTAAAATACTTATCTACATTCTTTATGAAAATAAAATTTCTATTGAGAGCTTCATTCTCATTGGAAGATTCATTGTGCTTCAACAAAGCCAACTCTGTAGCGGCATATAATTCAGACTCTTTAATCGGTTTGTTTAAAAAACCATAAGGATTAGTTCGAACTGCCCTAGATATGGTTTCTTTATCTGAATAGGCCGTTAAGTATACGAATGGGGTTTTGTGATTTTCCGCAATATATTTACCAAGCCATATACCATCTTTCTTTTCTTTTAAATTTATGTCCAAAAAGACACAATCAATTTCTTTTGTTTGCAATTCATTGAGAGCCTGTTCTATGTTATAGGCTATATTTACAATTTCATAATCCAAAGATCTCAAAAAGCTACAAATTACGTTCGCTATAATAAATTCATCTTCTACAATAAGTATTTTAGGGCTATATCTCATCTTTAAAATCTTAAACTTACTTGAGTTCCGTTATTATTTGAAATTTTCAAATCTGCATTCATTTGTTGCGCCAAACCACAAATCAATTCATACCCCAATGAAAAATTACTTCTATAGTTTTCATCAATGAACCCTACGCCATCATCTTTAATTGTCAAAATGATTTCATCATCTATGTTTTGGCATAATGTAACTAATATCTGTCCTTTTTCTGCGTTCACAAAAGCATATTTATATGCATTGTTTATTGTTTCGTTAACAATTAAACTTATAGGTAAAACCATATTGGTCTCTAGATGGATGTCTAGAGCAGATACTTTGATTTCTATATTCTTATTGGGATTGCATAGTGTTTTTTTCAACCCTCCTATCAACCTGTTCAAATGCTTGCTGATATTAACTTTTTTTATGCTTTCGGATTCACATAATATCTCATGAACCAATGCTACGGATTCAATTCTAGTTTGCCCATCTTTTAAGATGGATTGGAGTTCTTCATTTTTCGTGTTTTTTTGCTGAATCAACAATAACCCAGAAATGATTTGCAAGTTGTTTTTTACTCTATGATGAATTTCTTTCAAGAGCAGTTTCTTTTCAAAAAGTGAGGTTTTTATTTGCTCGTTCTTCTGTTGTATTACTTTTTTTTGCTTCCTCAACAAATAAACATTAACTAAACTATAAAATAAGAAGCCCGATAAAATCACTCCCAAAACCATTGTAATTTTCTTTATTCTAGTTTCACGCATGATTTCTTTCTCTTTCAAGTCTAAAATGGCTTGCCTCAATTTTTTTTCTTCCTCATTTTTTTGATAGGAAATCTCATTGCTTGCCAAAACTTTATTCAAGCCACGGCTTTTCAAATGATTATTTAGATCATAAGCTTTTTCATAATAATGATAAACAGAATCAATGTTTCCTTTTTTTAAAAAATAAGCTGCCTTGTTTTTATAAAAACCTACTTTAGGGAATTCAACTTTCAACTCTGTCATCAATGATTCATTAGCTTTAAAGTACTCAATGGCCTTTTCCTCTTTTCCTGTATGCAAATAACATTCGGCTATTAAGTTATATGTATGAACTAAGTTAGTCACATCGTTTGAATGTGATTTTGAATTACCACTTATCTCTTCTTTCAAAAACGGGATAGCTTCCCTATAAAGTCCCTGCCTTACATACACTTGTCCTAAATTACCTTTCGCCAACGAGTTTATTTCATTGAACTTTGGAAAGGTCTCTTTCCCTATGTAGATTTCGGAAAACTCTAATACTCTTTTAAAGTTTTTAATTGCAGAATCATATGAACCAGCTTTGAAATGATAAAACCCCAAATTGTTATACCCCATAGATATGACCAAAGGGTTTGCATTGTTTTTCACTCGTAAAACTTCAAGCTCTTCTTCCAAGGCCAATGCTGCTTTTTCATATAACCTCAATTTATTATAAAGTGTACTATTTAAAGCATATATGGTATCATACTTAATTACATTTGGATTAGCCTTGGCTATTTCTTTAATTTCATTATTCAATTCAAAAATATCCGAGTATAAGTGCAATTTGTTATAAATTGCCTTTAGCTTGTACATTACCAATAACTTCTGCTCATTGGACAAGCATTTATGAGACTTTAATTTTTTCAGATTGATTATGCTATTGATATAGTCTTTACTAGAATTGTATATATCAGCAATGATCAATGTCAAATCAAACCAATTTTCACTGCAAGGTTCAACTGTGTCGTATTTACTGAATTGATTGATGAAATATAAATGATTATCTCCCCTATCCTTTTTAGACATCTTATTGTAATACAATATTTTACCACCAACATCTGCTTTAGCAAAAGCAATACTATCAAGACCATCTTGACTGAAGACAGAATTTACAAACAGTAAAAAAACTACGTAGGGAAGAAAACTATTCATTATAAAATTGTTTGTCAAATATATCAAAATATATAATATCCAATCTCACCAAAATAAACCATACACAACTAAAAAACAACACTTTACCCCTTAATCTTGGTAAAACATATGAGTATCTATCAAAAAGCTGATTGTTTAGGTAAAAGTTTTAGATTGCTAAAAAATAAGGTTGACATCGATGAGTAGAGATTAACAACGTGTCAATACTTTTTGATTGATGAAAGACACATGTCAATAAACAATCGTTATTAAATAAAACAAAATCTCATATATCTAAAATTTACAGTCTCAAATTTCAAAAATAATGACAGAAGCTCCAATTAGCATTAAATTGGAGCTTCTGTCATTTCAAAACTACATACTACTACTCCCCATCAAACAAGGATTTATGAATAAGCCCAGCTACAACCGCTCCAACGA
Source organism: uncultured Bizionia sp. (assembly GCA_947496215.1). Lineage (GTDB taxonomy): Bacteria > Bacteroidota > Bacteroidia > Flavobacteriales > Flavobacteriaceae > JAHDHI01. The sequence continues at coordinate 564,688 of CANMCF010000002.1, read as the reverse complement.
TTGGAGCCAGCCAAAACAACCATAGCTGCGCAGGGTAATCTCCTCCTGCAAACAACGCTTGACTTGTTGATCTTGCAGGATTTACAGACGTGTTGGTTATAGGAATGCTTATCAAATGAATAAGTGTCAACCCCAAACCTATCGCAATTGGAGCAAAACCTGCTGGTGCTCTATTGCTTGTACTTCCCAAAATGATGAGCAAGAAAAACAGAGTCAATAAAAATTCTGCAATCAATCCAGATAACATGGAGAAGCCTCCAGGAGACAATGCACCATACCCATTGGCTGCAAAGCCTCCCACATCGGTAAACCCTTCTTTTCCCGACACTATTAAATACAACATCCCAGCAGCAACCAAACCACCTACTACTTGAGCTATGACATAACCCAACAAATCTTTGGCGGGAAACCTACCTCCTGCCCATAGACCAAAGGATACCGCCGGATTGAAATGTCCACCTGAGATATGCCCAACCGCGTACGCCATAGTTAAGACTGTTAGACCAAAAGCCAATGCCACACCCACAAAACCGATGCCTAATTCTGGAAAAGCAGCAGCAAAAATGGCGCTACCACAACCTCCAAAGACAAGCCAAAAAGTTCCAAAGAATTCTGCTAATAATTTTTTCATAAAAAAATAAATAATTGATTAATAACATAAAAGGTATGAAAATCCCTTTTTTTCAAACCTAACCAACCAATCAATTTTGGAGATAATTCGACTAATCTCTTGAAAAAACCGTTGAAACAACCTCATAACTATCTGTATTACTTTATTTAAATAATGTTTTAAAACCGTTATCTTTGTACTCCCAATATTATTTAAAACAAAGAAAACACGTGAAACTTTTATTAATCACATTAGCGCTATTAGGATTGGCCGTTGCTGGAATCGCCATTAAGATCTGGGCAAAGAAAGATGGTAAATTCGCAGGGACTTGTGCAAGTCAAAACCCTATGCTCAACAAAGAAGGAGATGCTTGTGGGTTTTGTGGTAAAACACCAGACCAATTTGTTGATTGCAACGAACCTCAACATTCATAAGGCAATATGATCATACTTGATGTTGTATTCTACAGCTTTGTCGTTGTGGTTTGTATACAAGTCGTATTCTATGGTATTATATTTGGTCAATTTGCCTTTGACAAATCTTCCAATGAAAAATCAAGAAACATAGCTGTTTCAGTTATAATCTGCGCAAAAAACGAAGCTAAAAATTTAAAAAATCACCTTCCATCCATCTTAAATCAGGATTACCTCGATTTCGAAGTCGTTTTAATCAACGATGCCTCTCATGATGAGACCCTTGAGGTAATGGAGTCCTTTGCAGAAGAATATGACAACATTAAAATTGTAAACGTAAAAAACGTCGAAGCTTTTTGGGGTAACAAGAAATATGCATTGACATTAGGAATCAAAGCTGCAAAAAATGAAAATCTTCTATTCACTGATGCAGATTGCAAACCAGTTTCCAATCAATGGATAAAGACAATGAGTGCTCATTTTTCCAAGTCTTCTACCATAGTTTTGGGGTATGGAGCATATGACAAGCGTAAATATTCATTCCTCAACAAGTTAATTCGCTACGAAACATTATTGACGGCTATTCAATACTTCTCCCTAGCAAAAATAGGAACTCCATATATGGGAGTAGGTCGAAATCTGGCTTATGACAGGTCGGAATTCTTCAAGACGAATGGCTTCATAAAACATATAGACATACGCTCTGGCGATGATGACTTATTTATAAACGAGGCAGCAAACTCAACCAACACGAGCATTTGCACTTCTATGAAGAGCTTTACCACATCCAATCCCAAAACGAGCTTCAAGGATTGGTTCAGGCAAAAAAGACGTCATGTATCCACGGCAAACAACTATAAATTCCTTCATAAAGGCCTACTAGCCTCCTTCTACGGCTCTCAATTGCTGTTTTGGTTATTGTCTGCGGTACTTTTAACTTTCTCGTTCTATTGGGAATTTGTATTGACGCTAATCGTTTTTAGAATCCTCATTCAATTTCTAATCATTGGTTTTTCAGCGAAGAAACTGAATGAAATTGATATTTTGTTCGTACTTCCTTTTTTAGAATTGTTTCTAATTCTTTTTCAATTAACTATATTTATAACCAATCTTATATCAAAACCAAAACATTGGAAATAAAAGAAGCTATAAGAAAGGCCAAACTAAACGACCAAAAAGCATTTAATTTTTTATTGGATAAATTTTGGGATAACGTATATGGTTTTCAATTGAAACGCATTGAAAACGAAAATGATGCCGAGGATGTCACCATTCAAACATTTTCCAGAGCCTTCGACAAAATAAAGACCTACGATGACGACTACAAGTTCAAAACTTGGTTAATCACCATTTCCAAGAACATTCACATCGATCTGGTACGAAAAGAAAAAAGCTCGATCAATTCAAAGATCACAGACCATGAAGATGATAAGATATATAATGTCTTAGATGATTCTCCTTCTCCCGAAGACAAATTGATTACCGAACAAAATCTTGCAAAACTGCTACGTGACATCAAAAAACTGAAACCTCATTATCAGGAGGTCATCAATCTTCGTTATTTTCAAGAATTGAGTTACAAGGACATTAGCGAAGAACTCGACGAGCCAATGAACAATGTAAAGGTGAAATTACTCCGTGCAAAAAAACTATTGGCAGAGATTATTAACAAGAAGTAAATGATTTCAATTAAAAAACTAGGCCCGGGACTATTGTTCGCCGGTGCAGCAATAGGAGTGTCGCACTTGGTACAATCAACTCGTGCTGGTGCAGATTTTGGCTTGGGACTACTCTGGGCCTTGTTGTTGGTGAACCTTTTCAAGTATCCATTCTTTCAATTTGGTCCTCGCTATGCATCTGCAACTGGTGAGAGTCTCTTGGAAGGGTACAAGAAATTGGGAAAGGGCGTTTTGATGACATATTTCATCATTACATTCGCCACGATGTTCACGATACAAACAGCTGTTACCATAGTCACAGCTGGTTTGGCTTCGTCTCTTTTAGGTGACTTCGATCCGATCGCAATTGGTAACATAACCATATCCAGCATACAAATATGGACGGCCATCATTCTTTTGGTTTGCCTCATCACCTTGTTTGTTGGCAAATACAAGCTATTGGACAAATTGATCAAGGTCATAATCGTTACGCTTACAATAAGCACGCTTGTTGCCGTCGTTTTTGCCCTAGCAAAAAACAACACCCCACTGTCATTGACTCAAAAAATGCCTCAGGGCTTGGAAGTAGCATTCCTCATTGCCTTTATGGGATGGATGCCTGCTCCTTTGGATATTTCCATTTGGCATTCGCTTTGGGCTGTGGAAAAGAAAAAAGATGAAGTGGATTACACACCGAAATCCGCTTTGTTGGATTTCAACATTGGGTACATAGGCACCATTGTATTGGGAATTGGCTTCGTGCTTTTAGGCTACTTGGTAATGTTCAATAGTGGAGAGACCTTTAGTGACAAAGCTGGTGCATTTTCCAATCAATTGATACAAATGTACACCAATAGTCTAGGTAACTGGGCTTATGTCATTATTGGAATAGCTGCTTTTACAACTATGTTCAGCACCACATTGACGACATTGGATGCTTCTCCAAGAGCCATGCACAAAACCACTGAACTCCTGACAGGAAAACCCATAAAACGCGGGTATTTGTTTTGGATTTTGTTATTGTCCATTGGAACCATTCTCATTTTTTTCTGCTTGGCCTCAGAAATGGGATTACTCATAAAAATAGCTACCATTCTATCATTTTTGACAGCTCCTTTCTATGCCATCATCAACTACCTATTGATAAAAGGAAAGCATACCCCAAAATTATGGAGACCATCAAGATTCATCCATATACTGAGTATTTCAGGCATCGTTTTCCTCATAGGCTTCAGTGTATGGTATATTGTCACTTTATTGAATAATTAATAGAATACTTCGTATCTTTGCCTTCTTAAGAAACAATGCATTTATGAAGAGTGAAAATCATTCCGTAATACTACCAGAGCAAAGACAACCCAAACCGAAATGGTTACGTGTAAAACTGCCAACAGGCAAGAAGTATACAGAACTCCGCAGTTTGGTTGACAAGTATAAGCTGAATACCATCTGTACCTCTGGGAGTTGCCCAAATATGGGAGAGTGTTGGGGAGAAGGAACAGCCACCTTCATGATTCTAGGAAATGTCTGTACGCGTTCTTGTGGTTTTTGTGGAGTAAAAACGGGAAGACCGGAGACAGTGGATTGGGATGAACCTGAAAAAGTAGCTCGTTCCATAAAAATAATGAAAATCAAGCATGCAGTTCTAACCAGTGTAGATCGAGATGACTTGAAGGACATGGGAAGCATCATGTGGGCGGAAACCGTAAAGGCCGTTCGAAGAATGAACCCAGACACCACCCTTGAAACGCTTATACCTGATTTTCAAGGCATAGAAAGACACATTGATCGTATCGTGGAAGTAGCTCCTGAAGTAGTCTCCCACAATATTGAAACCGTAAGGAGATTAACTCGTGAGGTACGCATACAAGCCAAATACGATAAGAGTCTAGGAGTTTTGAAATACCTGAAACAACAAGGTCAACGCCGTACGAAATCCGGAATAATGCTAGGTTTGGGAGAAACTCGAGAAGAAGTCATAGAAACACTGCATGACCTACGAGACAATGATGTGGATGTAGTTACCATTGGACAATATCTACAACCCAGCAAAAAACACTTGCCCGTAAAGCAATTCATAATGCCGGATCAATTCGCCGAATACCAAGAGATTGGATTGAAATTGGGATTCCGCCATGTGGAAAGTAGTGCATTGGTGCGTTCATCATACAAAGCTCAAAAACATATCAATTAATGATTACTGTTGCCATAAATGGTTTTGGTCGCATAGGTAGGCGTGTCTTTCGACTATTGGATGCATACTCAAATGTAAGAGTCGTTGCAATAAACGATTTGGCAGATGCAAAAACCTTAAGCCATTTACTTAAGTACGATAGCATTCACGGGATTTTCAAAGCTGACATCTCCTACGATGACAATCACATCATCGTAAATAAAAACTCGGTCTCACTATTGAACGAAACACACCCAAAGACCTTGAATTGGTCACCTTTTGATGTGGATATCGTAGTAGAAGCTACTGGAAAATTCAAAACTACCGAGAATCTTCAACACCATATAGAAAACGGAGCAAGGCAAGTCATATTGAGCGTTCCTCCAGAGGAAGATGACATCAAAACCATTGTTCTTGGCATCAACGAACATACTCTGGATGGAAATGAAAACATAATTTCCAATGCCTCATGCACCACAAACAATGCAGCTCCCATGATTGCGATCATAAATGAGCTCTGTGGCATCAACCAAGCATACATTACCACCATACACTCCTACACTACGGATCAAAGCTTACATGACCAACCGCATAGGGATTTGCGCCGTGCCCGTGCAGCAGGACAATCCATCGTACCAACGACAACCGGTGCTGCAAAGGCCTTGACCAAGATATTTCCAGATTTGGCTAACGTCATAGGTGGTTGTGGCATAAGAGTTCCGGTAGCCAACGGGTCACTTACGGACATTACCTTCAATGTAAAGCATACGGTTTCCATCGCGGAAATCAACAATGCTTTCAAGAGGGCAGCTGAAACGAAATACAAGGGCATTTTGGAATACACTGAAGACCCCATTGTTTCCATAGACATTGTAGGTAATTCCCATTCTTGTATTTTTGATGCACAGATGACTTCCGTAATCGGTAACATGGTTAAGATTATAGGATGGTATGACAATGAAACAGGCTATTCCAACAGGGTAATAGACCTAATATTCAATTTGTCTGAAAAAAACACCCCTTTAGTATAAAAAAAATTATATTTGTTGGTAAAACAACATCATAAATGCTCTTTTCCAACAATTTTATTTGTGCTTTTTTACTGTTTTTAAGTATGGGTGTCTACGCTCAAGAGATCACAGAAGATGATATTGAGTCCACACAAGCAAAGATAGATTTTGCAATAACATCTTCTCAAAAGAACATAGACGACGACAATTACTATCAGGCCCTGTTAGATTTAGAATCAGCATTAAATCATGCCAACAACATAGATAGCAAGGAAAATATCGGGTACATCTATTCCAAGATAGGCAAGCTCCAATACAAATTGGAAAACCCTGATGAAGCCATAAAAACTTTGATAAAGGCCATAGAAATTCAAAGAGCTGGCAATGATGTTGAAAACCTTGCCAAAACATATAATATAATTGGCAATGCCTATATCGCCAAAGAGGACTATGTCCAAGCCATAGAATATTTCAATTCAGCAGAAACAATCTTTCATCAAGAAGGCTTATCTGCGTTGAAGGCAGAAGCTATGCTGAATAAAGGAAAAGCTTTTTTGGAGATCCAAAACTTTGAAAAAGCGAAAACAACACTTGACAAGACCATAAAAATAGCCAAACAAGAGCGACTGGACAGCATCTTGAGCTGTGGGTTGTTACAATTGGGAAAAGCTCTACATCATTTAAAGCATTTGGGAAAAGCCTTGGAAAATGCCAATGATGGTTTTGACATTGCCAAAGCCAAAAATTATGCCTCCATATTGAAAGATGGGAGCATCATACTCAGCAACTTGCATCATAGTGACGGAAACCTCAAACTCTCAAATGATTATTTGAGATTCCACATCAAGCTTTCCGATTCCATTTCGGCTGTAAAAAAGGCCAATCTAATTCCCGAAAAAAAACTATTGGACTTCAAAGGAGGCTCTAATGCTAGTTTGGAAACAGAGCCATCTACAATAAAAAAAACTTCAAAATCCAATACATTCAATCAGCTTACTACGATATTGAGTATTGCATTAATTACAATACTATCGCTTTTAACCTTATCTCTTTACAAAAACAACAACATCAGGCTCAAATCCAACAATGTCTTGCACAAGAAGAATGCTGAGCTGATAATAGCCAAGGAAAAGGCGGAATTGGCTTCTAGGACAAAGGCAAATTTTTTATCTACAGTGACACATGAACTTAGAACACCTTTGTATGCTGTCACAGGGTTGACGAACATGCTATTGGATGAAAACCCAAAGCCAAACCAAATACAACATTTGAAGTCCTTGAAGTTTTCAGGAGATTATCTATTGACCTTCATAAACGACATACTTCAAATAAACAAGATCGAAGCTAACAAGGTCGATATCGAACCCGAAACCTTCAACCTGAAAAAGAAGATATCCAATGTTATTTCAGCTTTGAACAACTCTGCCTTGGACAACAACATCAAGATACATTTGGAGTATGACGACGCGTTGCCTTTGAACTACAATGCGGATCAATTGAAAATATCTCAAATATTGATTAACTTGATCGGTAACTCCATAAAATTCACCAAAGATGGGGACATTTGGATTAGGACATCCAAGATTGATGAAAAAGAAGGGATTTACACTGTTCGATTCGAAGTTGAGGACAATGGCATCGGTATTGGCAAGGAGAAGCAAGAACATCTTTTTGAAAGCTTCTCGCAGGGTTCCATACAGATCAATCGCAAATATGGTGGTACAGGTTTGGGGCTATCCATCGTAAAAGGACTTATCGACATCTTAAAAGGAAAGATATATCTTAAAAGCGAATTGGGAAAAGGTTCCATTTTCTTTTTTGAAATACCAATGCAATATACAGATGAAGTAGTCAAGGAGAAAAAAGTCAACTACTTCAACGAGGTCAATGAACTAGAATTGAGCAACATAAAGATTCTAGTTGTGGAGGACAACAAGATAAATCAAATGATCACAAAGAAGATTTTAAACAAAATGAATCTTAACTGCGATGTGGTAGACAACGGGGAAGAAGCCGTGGACCGTGTGAAGACCACAGATTACAATGTTGTACTAATGGACATCCATATGCCTGGCATAAGTGGTATCGAAGCGACCAAGATCATAAGAACCTTTGACAAGGAACTCACCATCTTTGCGTTAACTGCCGTCACCATAGAAGACAAAATGCAGGAATTCGAAGAAGCAGGTTTCAACAACATCATCTCCAAACCATTCAAACAAGAAGATTTCGAACGCAAACTGTTCAACGCATTGATTCCTGAGGAATAACCATCCTCTCAATTGGAAATAAATTTTCTTATCAAACCATCAAACATTTCCGATTTGTCTATTTGAGTTTCAATTGGCAAATAATACAACTTGGCATTTAATGCTTCCCAATCCTTGAGGCGCATATAATCTTTTTCGGTAGTAACGATCAAATCGTTTTTCGCAATCTCCTCTACATCGTTTTCCGAAAAATGATGATGATCCTTGTATTCCATATGATTAAACTCCAAATGCTTTTCTTTCAGGAAGGCCACCAAGGATTCTGCATTTGCAATACCGGTAACCAAAGTGAATTTTGGTAATGCCTCCAATTCGAGAACCTCCTTTTTGGAAATAACGGTCCTTCCATAGGAAATGGTGCTAAAAAACACATTTTGGTATACCTTTGGTTTAATCTTACTGATAATCCCATCCTTTACGCTTTCACTAAGGTCATCCGGGCATTTGGTCACAACGATTGCCTGGGCTCGTTTAGCTCCTGTTCTTGGCTCTCTCAAATTCCCAGTTGGCAACACCCAATCTCCGACATATGGATTCGCAAACGTCGTCAACAGAATATTGAACCCAGCTTTCACCTTTCTATGTTGAAAGGCATCATCCAATATAACGACTTCTGGAGTTGGTTTCAAGGCAAGCAATTTGGCTATCCCATTTTGTCTATTTCCATCTACCGCGACATGGATATCTTCGGAAAACTTGCTATAGAACTGAAAAGGCTCATCTCCCAAGGTTTCGGCAGATGCCATTACCGATCCTATCTGAAAACCTTTGGTCTTGCGACCATAACCTCTACTCAATGTAGCCAGCCTGTAATCTGTTTTCAGCAATCTAATCAAATACTCCACCATTGGAGTCTTACCTGTTCCACCTGTACTCAGGTTTCCAACACAAATCAAGGGAAACTCATAGGATTTGGACGATTTCACACCAAAATCGTAAAGTATGTTCCGCCCCCAAGTCACAACGTAATAAAAAGGTATGAAAGGAAATGCTATGTATCTTAATAACTTCATGCAATCAATATTGAAAAGATGACAACCTTCTAAACATTCATTTTAAACTTTACAGCAAGATCATTCATCATAACGAAAGTAAATATTTTATATTTGTTTCTAAATCAATTCACGAAATAATATGATTGTTCAAGACGTCATCAATCACCTTGAAAATTTTGCCCCCTTGGCCTACGCCGAGGATTTTGACAATGTCGGATTGCTCCTAGGTGATATAAACACTCCCCTAACCGGAGTTTTGGTAACCTTAGACACATTGGAAGCCGTCGTAGATGAAGCCATAGAAAACAAATGCAATTTAATTGTCAGTTTTCACCCTATCATCTTCAAGGGGCTGAAAAAAATAACGGGCAAAAATTACGTAGAGCGTGTTGTCTTAAAGGCCATAAAGCATGACATCGCCATCTATGCCATACATACTGCCTTGGACAACCACAAAAATGGTGTGAATGACATGATTTGCAATCAATTGAATCTAGGAAACAAGAAAATATTGATTCCACAGGCTCAAACCATAAAAAAACTGACCACATTCGTTCCTAAATCAGAAGCTGAATCGTTGAGAAACTCATTATTTCAAGCTGGAGCTGGCAACATAGGCAATTATGACCATTGTAGCTTCAACGTCGAAGGTGTAGGCACCTATAAGGGCAATGAAAATTCAAATCCTACAAAAGGAAACAAAGGAGAGGCGCATTATGAAGACGAAACACAAATTAGCATCACTTTTGCAAAGCATCTGGAATCCAATATTCTAAAGACCTTATTTCAAAATCATTCCTATGAGGAAGTTGCCTATGAAATCACAACTTTGGAAAACAAAAATCAAAACATCGGAATGGGAATGCTTGGCGAACTGGAAACACCAATGCCGGAAACTGTTTTTTTAGAACACCTAAAAAACAAAATGAACACAAATACCATACGCCATTCCAAATTATTGGGCAAATCCATAAAAAAAGTTGCAGTTCTAGGAGGCTCAGGCAGTTTCGCCATAGGTCCCGCCAAAGCTATGGGAGCAGACATTTTCATAACTTCAGATCTTAAGTACCATGATTTCTTTTCAGCAGAAGCTCAGATTATTTTAGCGGATATCGGGCATTATGAAAGCGAACAGTTCACAAAAAATGGTTTAGTAGCACATCTTACAAAAAAATTCACTAATTTTGCAGTCGTTTTATCGAACACAAATACCAATCCTGTTAAGTATTTTTAAAGTATGGCAAAGAGTAAAGAAGTAACTGTAGAAGAGCGCTTAAGATCTTTATACGATTTACAATTAATCGATTCAAGAATTGATGAAATAAGAAACGTTCGTGGAGAGCTACCTTTGGAGGTGAGCGATTTGGAAGATGAAGTTGCTGGATTAAATGCAAGATTAGAGAAACTTGTTGGAAGTCTTGAGTCCGTAGACAATGAAATAAATGCTAAGAAAAATAGCATCGAAGAGTCCAAGGCACTTATAAAAAAGTACAGCGAACAACAAAAAAATGTTAGAAACAACAGAGAATACAACTCTATTACCAAAGAAATAGAATATCAAGAACTAGAGATCGAGCTAGCTGAAAAACACATCAGGGAATTCAGATCTCAGATAGAGCAGAAAAAGGAGGTTGTCGAGAAAACAAAGCAACATGCAAAAGAGAGAGAGACTCACCTAAAGCATAAGAAAAGCGAATTGGATGCTATCTTGGCTGAAACAGAGAAGGAAGAAGAAGCATTGATCAAAAAATCTGATGATTACAAAAAGAAGATCGAAGATCGTTTGGTAAAGGCTTATAATAGAATTCGCAAAAACGTGAAAAACGGTTTGGCTGTTGTACCAATCGAAAGAGGAGCCTCTGGAGGGTCTTACTTTACAATTCCACCACAAGTACAAATGGAGATAGGTTCTCGCAAAAAAATTATCACAGATGAGCACAGTGGTCGTATCCTAGTGGATGAACTTTTGGCAATGGAGCAAAAGGAAAAAATGGAAAAATTGTTCAAGAGACTTTAATTTCCCTTTAAAGAAAAACATATCAAAGAGCCTTTACTAACTTAGTAAAGGCTCTTTTCATTTAATATAATTTTAACTCTTCAATGTTAAGGTTACTCTTATTTATGCGACAAAACCAAAAAATATATTAAACCAATGAATAAAATAATTCCAATAATTGCAATATTTCTATTGTTCAGTTGCCAAAACAGGGCCCAAAATCCAAAACAAGAACAAGTAAAAACAGCAACTCCAATAGAAGTCCCAATCGAAAACGGTATGGCAAAGGCATATTTTGCAAGTGGTTGCTTTTGGTGTGTGGAAGCCATCTATGAAAGTGTAAAAGGTGTAAGCGAAGTCATTAGCGGATATTCTGGAGGATACACCAAAAACCCTACGTACGAAGCCAGTAACACGGGTAGAACTGGCCATGCTGAAGCAGTAGAAGTCATCTACGACCCCAAGATAGTAAATTTTGAAACCTTGGTAGATGTCTATTTCGCATCCCAGAACCCTACTCAGGTTAATGGACAGGGACCTGATAGAGGTTCGCAATACCGATCCATAATTTTCTACCAAAACGATGAGCAAAAGCAAATAATAAAAACAAAAAAAGAAGCTTTGGCAAAAAGATTGGGAAAGACGATTGCAGCAGAAATCTATCCCTTTTTAAAATTCTGGGTTGGAGAAGACTATCATCAAAATTATGAAAGATTGAACCCAAATCAAGGCTACATAAGACAAGTATCCATTCCTAGATTGAAACGTTTTCAAGCTAAAATGCCAGAAGTATTGAAAAAGGACAAACATTAATTAATGTTTGTCCTTTTTATGTCTTGCAATGATTTCCTTGTCGTTTCCAAATACCGAAACTAAGGCTTGGTAGCCTTTATCTCAAAGATGAGAGGGTACAACTTGTGTTTGGTGACATAGTTACCCGATTGTGTCTTCACTAAACCTGGCAACACATTATAAGGTGCCTCGTCATACTCATTCAAATAATCTATTCGCAAGCCCGCTTCCGTTAAAGCATTGACGACCTCGCTAAGCCCATGATTCCAGCCATACTCCTTGGTCGTCATTTTGGAATTGGTGTCCGCATAGGTACCTTGGTACTCCTCATAGATCACCTCATCTTGCATATAACCATATCTCATTTCGGATTTCTCATCCAGATAATCGAACATCCATACTATGGGATGGAACTCGATGATGTGAAACGAACCTCCAGAATTCAATCGTTCTGCAATCATTTTCCCCCAAGGTTTCAAATCCGGCAACCAACCTATAACACCATAACTCGTAAATACGATATCGAACTTTTGCTTTATGTGTTTCGACGTATCCAATACGTTGCAACACACGAACTCGGCTTCCAAATTCAATTCTTCATTTAACTCCTTCGCCAACTTTATGCCTTCATCACTTAAATCCACTCCGACACATTTCGCTCCCATCCTACTCCAACTGAGTGTATCCTGCCCGAAATGACATTGTAAGTGCAGAAGTGATTTTCCCTCTACGTCACCCAAGGCATTCAATTCATATGGCATCAATGAAGTCTTTCCTTTTTTAAAGGCCTCCATGTCGTACATGTCACTTTTGGAGTGCACTTTCACTTTTTCATTCCAAGTATCCTTGTTCGCTTCAAAATATTCTGAATTACCGTTCATTATATGTTAATTTTCATCAAAGCTAATCAATATTCCATAGCTTTGAAAAAAAATCATATCATGTATCGTTTGTTACTCGTCACATTGGTTTTACTGTGTGCTTGCAAATCTGAAGAAGCCTCAAAAAAGACTCCAAAGAAAACATTGACCCTTGCCGAAAACATTGCCTATGCTCACGGCTATGAGAATTGGAAAAACGTTTCGGAGATTCAATTCACCTTCAATGTCGATAGGAAGTCCAAGCATTACCACCGTTCATGGCAATGGAATCCAAAAACAAATGCCGTCTCCATGATGACAGAAAGAGATACCATATCCTACTATACGAACAAGGTAGACAGTACGAACATGAAAGTGGATCAAGGCTTTGTAAACGACAAGTATTGGGCTTTTTTCCCATTCCAATTGGTATGGGACAAAAATGCCAGTTTAAGCACCCCTATAAAAGCTGAATCTCCAATTGAAAAAAAACAGCTCAACAAAACCACGCTTACCTACACTGGAACTGGTGGCTACACTCCGGGCGACGCCTATGATGTCTTCTACGACAACAATTACATCATTAGAGAATGGGTTTTTAGAGAAGGTAACATAACAAAAGCCTCTCTGACCAATACGTTTGAAAACTACAAGATGTTCAATGGTATACGAATCGCATTGGAACATAAAAAGGATAATGAGGATTGGAATCTAAACTTCACCGATATCCAGATAAAAACCATACCTTAAACATAAGGTAATAAACGTAACTAATTCCGATTATAGCGTAGTTGTAAGTCATTAAGAAATTGAATGGGAATAATAGCCTCAAATTATATTGTAGAAGACAGACTAATTGATTTGTATAAAAATGAGGAGTTTGATTTTGAAGATTATGCAAATAAGGAAAGTTTAAGTCATAGTTATAAAAATCGGCATTTTGAAAAGCCCTCTTTTTCTTTTACTGCCTCCATAAAATCCTGGAGCCCAATGTACCAATTGTTAATTATATTAGACAAATCAAAAAATAAAATCTTATCGCAATTAACAAATGAAAATCGCTGGATTGAAGGCACTGCAATGAATTCAAGTGTTCGACATTTCTATTCTCAAGAAGTTAAAAGCTTTTGGAAAGAACTGAAGACGATTTCTATTGGTGATCTTGAAAAGGCGATTGACAAACCTCTTATTGTGGAAAGAATATCTAACATGGAAGGTTATTGGAATGATAGGATTTCAAGAAAAGAACATATCGTAATGGATTTTTTTTGAATTATATAAAGCTTTTTATCAAGCAACTAAAGAGAATAAAGGAATTGTAATTACTTATGGATAAAAACGTTTTACAACAAAAACAAAGTTAAAAAACAAATCTTTTCAAACTGATTTAAACATAAAGTCCTCATCTTAAGTCAATCCATTCCTTTGTTCTTTCTTGTTTATTCCTTAAATTTAAAAGGTCAAAAAACCGATTGCAATCCATCAAAAGAAACCAATGAACAAAACGATAAACCCTCAAAAAAACTTAGTCATATTTGGAATTCCATTACTCATTGTCGGACTAATGGTTTTCATCTCCAAGACGACAATGTTTCAGATGAATCCTGATGCTTTGGCCATGGGGATCACATTCGATCTTTTGTTGACGGTTCCCTTTGTCTACTTCTTGCTAATTAGAAAAACCAACATTCCAAAAACGACCATTGTTCCGTTTTTAATTCTTGGGACGGTTATTTGCTCGATGATACTTCCCCTGGAAAACCAGAATTACTTGAATCTTTTCAAAACTTGGATTCTTCCAATGGTGGAATTGTCGGTTTTGGCATATGTGATTTACAATGTCCGAAAGACGATAAAGTCCTACAAACAAAAAAAAGAGATTTCCTTCGATTTCTTCACGACTTTAAAAAGCACCTGTTATGAAATACTTCCCAAAAATGTTGTAATTCCCTTAGTAACCGAAATTGCTGTTTTCTATTATGGTTTCATCTACTGGAAGAAAAGAGAATTAAAAACCAATGAGTATTCATACCATAAAGATAGCGGGACTGTGGCTTTAATGGTTGCAATCATATTCATAATCGCAATAGAAACCGTTGCATTGCATGCCTTCCTTGCAAAGTGGAGCAATGTTGCAGCTTGGATCTTGACTTTTCTAAGCATCTATTCTGGAATTCAGATTTTCGGGTTTTTAAAATCCATTCTCAAAAGACCCATATCAATCGAAAATGGCAAACTATTCCTTCGCTATGGCATCATGAACGAATCGATCATAGACGTAAAGAACATCGACAGTGTGGAAATCTCATCTAAAGATGTGGAACTGAATGAGGAAACTCGCAAACTATCATTTTTAGGAGCATTGGAAAGTCATAACACCATCATTCATTTAAAAGAAGAAAACACCTTGTTTGGATTATACGGAATCAAACGGAGTTATAAAAACTTGGTGCTCCACGTTGACGACAAGGTTGAATTCAAAAACCAAATAGACAACCATTTACAACAATGGCAATAGGTAATTGCTTGTTTTCACTTATATCAGGAATTCTTACGAAATCCCAATCTTATGTCGATTGAAAAAATCTAGCACCAACATAAAAACTCAATCAAAAATGAAATCGGAAATCGAGAAATGTCTAGGAGGCGAGATATTCAACTCTTCAGCTCCTGAAATATTGAAGAATATTACAAAGTCAATAAAATTGACTCAGAAATATAACACTTTGCCCTATGACAAGTACAAGAAGAAAAAAAGTCTTGAAAAAGTTGTTGGGTTCAGTCGGGAAAAATGGAAGCATCGATGTTCCTTTCCATTCTGATTATGGAAGTCATATTGAAATTGGAGATAATGTGATACTTGGTATGAATTGCACTTTCGTAGATTGCAATAAAATCACAATTGGCAATAACGTACTAATCGCTTCAAATGTGCAGATTTACACTTCTACCCATCCTACGAACAAAAACAAGAGATTGAATGAAAATTGAAAAAGTACAACCTCCCATTCTTCAGGACTTCGGCTTTGCCAGTCAAGATAAATGACAACGTTTGGATTGGGGGTGGTGTGATCATTTTACATGGAGTTGAAATAGGCAAGAACGCTGTTATAGGTGCTGGAATCCTGGCAAGCAAGTCCATTCCAGAAGACTGCATTGCCGTTGGTAGCCCTTGTAAAGTAATCAAAACCCTGAAAGAAGAAAATCAATTGTAGTAGTTAATACTTTCCTCGATCTCACGAGCACCTTTTTTTATTATGGTCAAGTAATTGTCTATATTCTCCAACTTGAAACGACTGGAAGGACCAGACACACTTATACTGGCGACAATCTCATCGTTTTTGTCGAACACGGGTATGGCTATGCAAATAAGCCCCAACTCCAGTTCCTCCATATCCAAGGCATATTGCTGTTTGCGTATCTTTTTCAATTCCTCCAATAAGACTTGAGCATCAGTAATCGTATTGTCCGTACAAGCATCCAAAGACGTCATTTTCAAGTATTCCGTTATTTCCTTTTCGGAAGAGAAGGCCAAGAGTACTTTCCCAATTGCCGTACAATATGCCTTTTGGTAAGAACCTATCTGGGTACTCACCTTCAAACCTTGTGGACTTTCCGTCTTGTTCAAATACAACACCTGGCCTTTGCTAAGTACTCCAAAATGAACCGTTTCCTTTATTTCACTGGCAATATGCTCCAAAGGAACCCGGGACTGTTTTCTCAATGCCTTGTGTATCGATACTAAATTTCCCAATTCGAACAGCTTGAGCCCCAAAAGATATTTGTCCTCATTGTTCTTTTGCAATGCCCCCAAAGATTCCAACGTACTCAACAAACGGTAAGTGGTACTTTTGTTGTAACCCGTTTTTTTTGCCAATTCACGCACACCCCATTCCTTCTTGTCTCCAACAAAGACATCCAAAAGGGTGAAGGCTTTCACAACCGATAAATTAAGGTCTTTTACATCTTCGTTCATAAAAATCATCTTATAGTTTAAAATCATGGCAAAAAAGAGCAAGTATCCTTGTTAATCTTTTGGCATATGCATTTCATTATTCAAAAATAATGTTTATTTTTGAAACAGCGTTTCATTATATGAAACGATTTATGATAATTCATACCTAAAGACCTTTTTATTTTCCAAAATGAATAAAGCAACTTTAAGTTACGCAAGACGACAGGACGAATTGGACGAACTTTCCAACTACAGAGATCAGTTTCACATTCCCAAGGACAAAAATGGTGAAGAACTAATATATCTCTGCGGAAATTCGCTTGGACTACAACCAAAAGCAACCAAGGCATATATAAGTCAAGAATTGGAGGATTGGGCCAATCTAGGTGTCGAAGGACACACGGAAGCCAAGAACCCCTGGTTACCTTACCACGAATTCTTGACTGAAAGCATGGCCAAGGTCGTGGGAGCAAAACCCATTGAAGTCGTCGTTATGAATACCCTTACTGCCAATCTCCATTTCATGATGGTAAGTTTTTACAGACCAACACAAAAACGCCATAAGATCTTGATAGAGGCTGATGCATTCCCTTCCGACAAATATGCAGTGGAGTCCCAGTTGCGTCATCACGGTTATGATGACAAGGATGGTCTTGTCCTATGGAAAGCCCGTGAAGGGGAAGAATTGGCTCGCTACGAGGATCTGGAAGCCATAATGGAAACTCAGGGAGATGAAATCGCCTTGGTGATGATCGGAGGTGTAAATTACTATACAGGTCAATTCTTCGATTTGAAACGCATTACGGAACTAGGTCACAAGAATGGGTGTGTAGTCGGTTTCGATTGTGCACATGGAGCAGGGAACGTAAATTTGAACTTGCACGACTCAGGAGCGGATTTCGCAGTGTGGTGCACATACAAATATATGAATTCTGGCCCTGGTAGCCTATCAGGTTGCTTCGTACACGAACGTCATGCACACGACAAAGAACTCAATCGTTTCACGGGGTGGTGGAGCCACAACAAGGAAACCCGTTTCAACATGCGTGGTGAATTCGATGTATTGCCAGGTGCAGAAGGATGGCAGTTGAGCAATCCTCCAATATTGTCCATGGCTGCGATAAAGGCTTCCGCAGACCTCTTCAATGAAGTGGGTATGGACAAACTAATCGAAAAGTCAAAGAAACTGACTGGCTATTTCGAGTATTTAATAAATGAATTGAACAATTCGGACATAAAGATAATAACACCAAGCAACCCGGACGAACGTGGCTGCCAACTCTCCATACAGGTAAAAAATGCGGATAAAGCATTGCACAACAAATTGACGGAAGCTGGCATAGTGAGTGATTGGAGAGAACCAGACGTTATTCGTTGCGCACCGGTACCATTGTACAACTCGTTTGAGGACGTGTTTAAAATGGTTGAAAAATTGAAAATATCATTGAGTGATTAAACAGGAAATACAAGAGTTGTTTCAAGATGAAGGAAAAGTTCTATTCATAAAAAAGAGATCGGAAATAAGTTTTTCAGAATACTTCTTCTTGGGATTTCTGGTATTTTTCACAAAAGGGATAGAATACGATTATTTGATGGTTACAAATCATAGAGTTGTTGCCATTAAAAGAAATCAAGTTCTAGTAAATGCTGAATATAAAAATGATGAAGAATTAATCTTTAATTCAATTAAATCAGAAATTAAAGGTATTGATTTGGATAATAATAAAATAAACGTTGGATTGGAATTCCTAAGATTGACTTATGAGGAAATTCAGCAAATGAAGAAAATATTTAACCCCTAAAAAGAGTTCTATTCACTCCACAACAGGTAGGAGCTTTCCAAGAACTCAAGCTAAAATGAGGTCCTGAATCAAATTCAGGATGATTTAAATATGAATAAAAAAGACAACATATTAATAATAGGAGCTGGACTTTGCGGTTCATTGCTGGCATTGCGATTGGCACAACGAGGTTATACCGTCAACGTATACGAAAGCAGGCCTGACTTGAGAACCACGGATATTTCTGCCGGACGCTCCATAAACCTCGCACTTTCGGATCGTGGATTGAAAGCGATGCGCCTAGCAGGCGTGGAAGACAAAGTAAAACCATTGTGCATCCCCATGTATGGCAGGTTGATACATGATGTGGAAGGCAACACCTTCCCTTCCAACTATTCAGGTCGCGATGGAGAATACATCAATTCTATCTCTCGTGGAGAACTCAACGGCTTGTTGTTGACCGAAGCAGATTCGTATGACAACCTAACCTTTCATTTCAATAAAAAATGCAACTCTGTCGATATCGATAACAACATTGCTTCATTTCATGATTACGAGACCAAAGCAGATTTCGACGTTGTAGGAGATGTCATTTTTGGAACAGATGGAGCTGGTTCTTCCTTGAGAAAAAGCTACTACTTGGAGCGTAAATTCCTTTTCAGCTATGCTCAAAACTACTTGACGCACGGATACAAGGAATTGGAAATCCCCGCATCGGATAAAGGAGAACACCTCATCAGCAAGGACTATCTGCACATCTGGCCAAGAGGGAACTATATGTTGATAGCATTGCCCAATCTGGATGGCAGCTTCACGGTAACCCTATTTTTAAGCTATGAGGAAGGTGAATACAATTTCAAGGATTTACAAACCGAAAACGACATAAAGGCCTTTTTCAAAGCTCAATTCCCAGATGCATTGGCATTGATACCCAACATTGCAGAAGAATTTGCAAATAATCCAACCGGAGCTTTAGGCACGGTAAAATGCTCTCCTTGGCACTACAAGAACAAAACCATTTTAATGGGAGATGCAGCCCACGCCATTGTTCCATTCTATGGACAAGGTATGAATGCCTCCTTTGAAGATGTCACCGTTTTCGACGCTATTCTAGAACAACATGAAGGGGATTGGGAAACCATTTTCAAAATCTATGAAAAGTCCAGAAAGACAGATACCGATGCCATTGCAGATTTGGCCATAGACAACTATTATGAAATGCGAGACCATGTAGCGAATCCCATATTCAAAGAAAAGCGTAACTTGGAGATGGCTTTGGAGAAGAAATTCCCAAACGCTTATTTCTCAAAATACTCCATGGTGACCTTCAATGAAGACATTCCATATGGTGAGGCCATGAAAAGAGGTAGAGCTCAGGATAAGGCCATTCTGAATATGATTACCGAAAATGAAATAAACGTCGATGGTGATTTAAACCTGTTGCTAAAGAAAGTACAACGGGAAACCAACAATATTTTAGAAGAAGATAAAATTGCAGGATTAAAGTAAGTACCATGAGTGAAGAAAAAAAAGTGACCCCAAGAGGAGCCTACCCACACACAAAGCGTGTTGGCGATTTCATTTTCGTATCGGGAACAAGTTCCCGTAGACCAGACAACACCATTGCCGGTGTGGACATCATAGACGAAATGGGAACCAAACGTCTAAACGCAGAAACACAGACACGTGAAGTATTGAAAAACATAGATGCCAACCTAAAGAAAGAAGGTGCTAGCCTTAAAGATGTCGTAGATGTCACCTCCTTTTTGGTGAATATGAATGACTTTGCAGGCTACAACAAAGCCTACGCCGAATTCTTTGAAAAAGAAACAGGACCTACTCGAACAACAGTTGCCGTACATCAATTGCCACATCCGGATTTGGTTGTGGAGATAAAGGTGATGGCATATAAGAAGCTATAAATGAAGTCATTTTTAATAATAACATTCTTTTTTTTATCATACAGTTCATTTGCTGATGCAGGAAGCTCATATCGTTTTAATTTAGAATTAGTATCAAAAAATGGGAATACTTTAAATGGCTATTTTTATCATCACAGTTATGATAAATACAATAAAGACATTGATTATGATGAAAGGTTTAAAAAATTCATTAATAAAGACAGTATTGCAATTTATTCTTTTATTACAACAAAGAATATTGGTGGTTTAACTTTAGATTTCACTGCAAGTATCTATAAAAAAAATATAAACCTAAATAATTATCAAAGAATTAGAATTAATGACTATCTAGATTCTAAGATAATGTATAGGCTTATCGAATTAACAAGAGAGGAATTCACTTTAATTGAAGACAATAGCCCCAAAATAGAATTTGTCTACAACGAAGAAGTAGCAGAAAACTGCAACTATATTTTATTGAGCTGGAAATTAGATTCCGAATTGTTAAGTCATAAAAAAGAAATATCGGATAAGATGGTATTATTCAGCAAAAACACACATAAAAACCAATATGATTTCTACAAATATTTGAATTTAAAAAAGGAAAGACTTTTTAAGAATTCAATATTATTGATTGATCACTGTACCGCTTTGTAAAATGAACATACAAAACTACATAAACGGCAAGTTTCACAATCCAATCGAGAACAATTGGATAGACAACCACTGCCCTGCCAATGGTGAAGTCTATGGACAAATACCCAACTCAACCAAAGTGGACGTGGAGAACGCGTACATTGCAGCAAAGTCAACCTTCCCGCTTTGGTCTCAAACCACATTGGAAGAACGCAGTCGAATCCTCATAAGGATTTCAGAGTTGTTGGAAGCAAATTTGGATCGTTTTGCAGCAGCCGAAAGCAAAGACAACGGAAAACCAATTAGCTTGGCAAAGGCCGTGGACATACCAAGAGCAGCAAGCAATTTTCGCTTCTTTGGCAATGCCATTACGCAATTCGCCAGTGAAAGCCACGAAAGCATCGGACAACAAGCCGTAAATTACACCTTGCGTCAACCCATTGGAGTAGTAGGTTGTATTTCTCCTTGGAATCTTCCACTTTATCTGTTTACTTGGAAAATAGCACCAGCCATAGCTGCAGGAAATTGTGTCGTAGCCAAACCAAGTGAAGTCACACCGATGAGTGCCTATCTATTGGGTGAGATTTGCAATGAAGCAGGACTGCCTAAAGGAGTCTTGAACATTGTACATGGGCTTGGAGGCTCAACAGGTCAAGCCATTGTGGAGCATCCAGACATCAAGGCCATATCCTTTACAGGAGGCACGGCAACAGGAGCACATATTGCAAGAGTAGCTGCCCCGATGTTCAAGAAATTGTCTTTGGAGTTGGGAGGAAAAAACCCAAACATCATTTTTGCAGATTGCGATTATGAAGACATGTTAAACACTACAATACGTTCCTCATTTGCAAATCAAGGACAAATTTGTCTTTGCGGGAGTCGCATTTTTGTGGAGGAAAAGATATACGAGCAATTCAAAACAGATTTTGTCGCAAGAATAAAGGCTTTGAAAACAGGACATCCATCGGAAGCCGATACAAATATTGGAGCCTTGGTCTCCAAACCACATTTGGAGAAGGTAAAAGAATACATAAACATTGCCAAAGAAGAAAATGGAATCATTCTTTGCGGAGGAAATGAAGTAACTGTAGCTGGTTACGAAAACGGCTACTATTTGGAACCAACGGTCATAGAAGTACCAAATGACGATTGTAGGGTAAACCAAGAAGAAATCTTTGGGCCAGTGGTAACTATTATGCCTTTTAAAACCGAAGACACCGTGTTGCAAATGGCCAACAAGGTAAAGTATGGTTTGTCGGCCACCATATGGACCAACGATCTAAAACGCACTATGAGAATGAGCAACCAATTGCAAGCTGGCATCGTTTGGGTAAACACTTGGATGATGCGTGATTTACGAACACCTTTTGGTGGAGTGAAGGCATCTGGTGTGGGCCGTGAAGGTGGTTTTGAGGCATTGCGTTTTTTCACCGAGGCCAAAAACGTCTGTATAAAATATTGAAGCATTCCTGCAAATGCAGGAATCTCTAGAACGATTAGAATTAACAACTAAAAAATTCCCGGTTTCACGGGGAATATTATGGATTTAAAACTTAACAACAAAAATGCACTGGTTTGCGGAAGCACACAGGGCATAGGAAAGGCAACAGCAATGATTTTGGCTGAAGAAGGTGTAAATGTTACTTTGATTGCAAGAAACGAAGACAAACTGAAGCAAGTGCTTTCGGAATTGCCAGGGCACAGAAACCACAATTACATCGTTGCCGATTTTTCCAACCCGGAAGCATTGAAAACAAAAGTTTCCGAATATGTCTCGAAACAAGGTGGCTTCCATATTTTGGTAAACAATACGGGAGGCCCCAAAGGAGGCCCTGTCTTTTCAGCCGAAGTGGAAGAATTCGAATCCGCTTTCACACAACACTTGAAATGCAATCACGTATTGGCACAAACGGTTGTTCCATTTATGAAATCCGAAGGTTATGGTCGCATAATCAATGTAATTTCGACATCTGTGAAACAACCATTGGATGGTTTGGGAGTAAGCAACACCATACGTGGGGCGGTCGCCAATTGGAGCAAGACATTGGCCAATGAACTAGGTGGTTTCGGGATCACGGTAAATAACGTATTGCCTGGAGCAACGGGAACCGACCGTTTGAGTGAGATCATAAAGAATAAATCTGCAAAAACCGGAATAAGCGTAGACGATGCGAGCCAGGCCATGAAAAATGCGGTTCCTGCCAAACGCTTTGCAAAACCGGAAGAAATTGCCAACGCCATTACCTTTTTAACCAGTGAGGCTGCAAGTTACATTAACGGAATCAATCTTCCCGTCGATGGAGGGAGAACCAAAAGTCTTTAATATCAAACTTGATTAGACACATCATTAATTGAAAAGTAATTGTTAACTTTAATCAAAATCCCGCGTTAAGGATTGAAGCGGCATTCTTTTTTGTCTTTTGGCAAAAAAGATACAGCGGAAAGCCTGCCCCCCTTTAGGGTAACGCCCAAAACATCAAACAATGAGTAATTTAGTATCGCCATTAAATTTCAAGGCTTGGATTGAAGAGAATAGACACCTGTTGAAACCACCCGTCGGAAACAAATGCGTATGGAAAGATGGAGATTTCATCGTCATGGTGGTTGGAGGTCCAAATAGTAGAAAAGACTACCACTACAACGAAACTCCAGAATTCTTCTATCAATTGGAAGGAGATATGGTTTTAAAGATCATAGACAAAGGCACTCCCAAGGATGTACACATAAAGGAAGGTGACATTTACTTGTTACCTCCCAAAGTACCACATTCTCCCCAACGAGGAACCAATACCGTTGGACTGGTGATAGAATACAAACGTCCGGAAGGTATGCGTGATGCCTTGTTGTGGTTCTGTGAAAATTGCGTAACGAAACTGTATGAGGAGGATTTCACCGTGGAAAACATTGAAACCGACATGCCCAAGATCTTCGACAAGTATTATAGCGACAAAGACAAGCGCAGTTGTCCCAATTGTGGGGAAGTGATGCAACCGCCTACCAAAGTAAAAATTGAATAAACCAAACTTTAAAGATTCCTGACCTCTCAGGACATGACTATGAAACGTAAACTAAGAATAAACGGACATTCGCACCTATTGCCTTACCCTGAGGAGATCCCTCAATTCATGAAAGACAAAGGTATTTTTTGGGTGGATGAAGACCGAAAATTCATGCTGCAAAAAGATTGGAGCCGACCAGTTACGGATTCCAGTTTCTTCTTGAACGAGAAATTGGAATGGATGGAACGTTTCAATATAGATCATGCAGTCGTTTTGAACCTATCCCAATTATATGGCAATGGTTTACGTCTTGAAGAAATGAAGAAGGCATTGAGGTTTCAAAACGATTTCAATGCCAAAGTACAACAAGACAACCCTAGCAAGTTCACTTGTGGCTTCGTGGTACACCCCGGATTCGTTCGTGGAGCTTGTTGGGAAATTGAACGTTGTGTTGAGGAGTTGGGAATGCAATTGCTTTGTTTGCCCACGCACTACATGGACACCATTGGGACATGGCGTTGTATCTTCGATGAGGAGAACGAACCCATTTTCGAGTTGGCCAACAAGTACAACTTGGCGGTGGAGATACATCCTTATGATGGAGAGAAGTTCATAAAACTGGAAAATACAAGTTGGCGTTTTCATTTGATATGGATGTTGGCCCAATGTGCAGACGCCTATCACTTCTTAACACTGAATGGTTATCCGGACAAGTATCCAAACATGCGGACTTGTTTTGCCCACGGTGGACAATTGGCCCAGATAAACCTAGGAAGACGTATCCAAGGATTCGATGGCAGACCAGATCTATTTGAAGGCAAGACACACCCTAGAAAGTCGGTTGGACATAAAAACATCTTTTTCGACACTTTGGTTCATGACACCGGCTCATTGAAGCTCTTGGTTGAGAATCAAGGCTCCAAACAGGTGATAATGGGATTGGACGACCCCTATCCTCTAGGGGAGATGGAAAGTGAAAATCAAAGTTCCTACCCAGGCAAGATTCTGGATTTGGCGATGGATCGTAACATCATTGACCAAACACAATATGACAACATTTGGGAAAACAATGTAATGCAATGGCTATGTGGTGACGATGAAGCTGCAAAACAAAAATTAATAGACCGAATCACAAATAGCTAGGATGATAGAGGTTGCCGAATTTTATATCCTATCACATATTTTCATCTCCTTGATCGGTGCCATATTGTTAATTGCCATTTGGTATAACATCAGGCAACGTTTCAAACACATCTTGGAGGAAAACGACACTCAGAAACGAGTGGACAAAGGCCTACTCTATCTAAGTTTTGCCATGTTCATATGGGTGGCATCAGGATGCTGGGCCTATGCTGGCCACTCATTTTCCTTCAAAGAGACCAACAGTTATCAATTCGGCATCCATTTTTTATCCATAGTAAACAACATGTTCTTGCTGTTGGCGCTGTTCTATTTCTATTATGCGCCACGTTTCATCTACAACAACAAAAAGAACGTCAACAAGATATTGATAGTCATAGTCATCACTTCGATAGTCACGTTTTCATTGTCTTACCTCCTAGGAGACACCAACACATACAACGGCATCAAGCTTAGTGGGATCCCTGATTTGTTGCTCTCTGGTTTCTTATGTTATTTGCTTGGTGTTTCATTTTACAGAACGTTTGCCTATAGAGGGTTGAAGATAGTTGGTGTCATATCTGTAATGGTGATCATCCTGATGTTTACATCGCAATTGTCCGAGGTATTTGTAAACTATGGAAACGACTTTGCCAACAACCTCATAAAGATCATAGCAAAATCGTCGTTGATTTCCGTATTCTTGGTATTGGCCACCACTTGGGTCATTCGTTTGGCCAGCATGCCAAAACCCAATGAGATGACCATTGAATTCATAGATTGGAGCTTGGTGAAGATCAGCATACCCACCAAAGGTGTTTCTGAGCAAACCATAGATTTTGGTTCCAAAACCACGCAATACAAAAACTTGTTGAAATTTGCCATTAGAAGGAAATATGGAGAAGGAGATTCACAAAGCCTTTCTGTTGGTTTGGCTGGCGAAATCAAAAACCAGACCTATTTGACAAGAATCATAGAAAACATAAATTCCATTCTGGAATTGGACAACACCCAAATGTTGGAACGCAGGGATCTTTTTACCTTCATTGGAGAAGGACGTTATCGTTTACGCATGATTCCCAATCACATCTCCATAGATGAGACATTGTTGCGAGAATTCTGTAAAACCCCTGAAAACAACAACTATAAAACCCTTTGTAATTCTTTGTAACTGCAATTACAATTTCACACAATTGATTATATTTTGGTATAATTAGTTACAGCCCTTATAATTGGGTTCATCTGTACATACATTGCAAGCCAATCAAAAACACAGAACAGATGAATAGTATTTCAAACTCCAATTCCAAACACGTTTTCGGTCACCCCAAAGGACTACTCTACCTATTCTTTGCAGAGCTATGGGAGCGTTTTTCATTTTACGGCATGCGAGCCTTGTTGGTACTATATATGACCAAACAATTGTTGTTTACGGATGATATGGCCTTTGGTGTCTATGCCGCCTATATGTCTTTGGTATATGTGACACCTATGATTGGCGGAATCTTGGCAGACAAGGTTCTTGGATTCAGAAAGGCCATTCTCTTGGGAGGTGTATTAATGGCTTTGGGACATTTCTTCTTGACATTTGAACTCCCCATCTTCTTTTATGGATCCTTGGGTCTGATAATAGTAGGGAACGGTTTCTTCAAACCCAACATCTCCTCCTTTGTAGGTGAGTTGTATGAACAAGGAGATGCTAGACGTGATGCAGGATTCACCATTTTCTATTTGGGCATAAACCTTGGAGCAGCCATTGCCCCTTTGGCTTGTGCATGGTTTGCAGAAAACTACGGATGGCATTACGGTTTTGTATTGGCAGGCATTGGCATGGTAGCTGGATTGCTAGTCTTTAGACAAGGTTTGAAAAGCGACGTATTTGAAAATAAGGGATTTGTCCCAAATGTCGATGCATACAACAAGAAGTCACTTGGCTTGAACAAGGGACAGCATATTGCCATTGGAGCATTTTTGGCCGTACCATTGTTTGCATTGATCATTAAATTCAATGAGTTCGAACATTATCTGGTATGGGTTGCTTCACTCTTCCTGATTTGTTATATCGCCTATATTTTCACAACGGTGAGCAAGATTGAGAAAAGGCGATTGATTGTCATTGTCTATTTCACTGTATTATACGCCTTGTTCGCTGCCATTTTTGAACAAGCTGGAAGCTCGTTAACCTTATTTGCAGACAGAAATGTGAATTTGATTGGTATGGATGCCGCTGGTACCAATAGCATCAATGCCGGATTCATAATTTTATTTGCTGTACCCTTTTCCATGCTATGGACCTATCTAAGTCGCATGAATCGCAATCCGAATTCAGCTATCAAGTTTGGTCTAGGCTTGCTATTCTTAGGTTTAGGATTTCTCATTTTTGCTCTTTCCGCTCATAGCGTGGACGAATTTGCAAAAACATCGATGTCCTATTTGGTCATTGGTTATTTGGTATACACCGTTGGCGAACTCTTCCTATCTCCGATAGGGCTTTCGAAAATGACGGAACTGTCTCCGTTGAAATATGTGGCTTTCATCATGGGAGTTTGGTTCTCAGCAAATTTTTATGGGCATTTCTTTGCTGGTAAGATTGCAAAGCTCACAACAGCTTCCAATGGGACTACCAATCCACTGACCGAAGGTATCTTTGGGGACATTGTTACATTCTTTACGGGCATAACCTCGGAAATGGCTTCACAAAACAGTGACAACTTCCAACAATTGTACTCCTACCTCTCTGTATATGCCAGCTTTGGTGTAATTAGTGTGATTGTTGGTATATTTGCAATACTTATTTCTCCAGTGATTAAAAAATTGATGTCCGGAATCAATTAGATTGATCCTCGGCTAAAAATAAGGACACCGAATTTTGAATTGAAAGTTATGCATTTTTTACCTGAAGCCTTAGATGATTATGTCGTAAGACATACTGAAAACGAACCTGAATTACTACAGCAGTTGACACGGGAAACTTTTCAAAAGATACTACAACCCAGAATGTCCAGTGGGCCATATCAAGGTCGCGTATTGAGTATGATCTCCAAATTGATAAACCCAAAAAACATCTTGGAGATAGGTACATTTACCGGTTATGCCACTTTATGCCTAGCAGAAGGCATACAAACTGAAGGGCAATTGCATACCATCGACATCAATGAAGAATTGGTCGATTTTCAACGCAAGTATTTTGATGCTTCCGAATATGGCTCGAAAATCTCTCAACACCTAGGCAATGCTTTGGATATAATTCCAACACTCGATACAAGCTTCGATTTAATTTTCATCGATGCAGACAAAGACAACTATGTCAACTACTTCAACTTGATCATTGACAAGATGAATACTGGAGGAATCATCCTATCGGACAACGTATTATGGAGCGGGAAGGTTATTGAAACTTTAAACCCCAAAGATAAGATGACAAAGGCTGTTTTGGAATACAATGCATTGTTGAAGGATGATGATAGAGTTGAAACCGTCTTGCTACCAATTCGAGATGGTTTGACGATAAGTAGAAAAAAATAATGTCGTATATTGATTTTATATGAAAAACTACGCCCCGGAAAACGCCTCTTTCCTACTCCCTTTTCAGTTTGATCAAATCAACCTTGAAAAGGATTTGGACAAATGCAAAAAATTTGATTTTTCACAAAACTACGTACCAGACAACTACCAAGGTAAAGATTACATTTTGCCACTTCGATCCATAGATGGCCGATTGGATTTTCCTGCTGCTGCACCAAACCAAGTCAACCGTTATAAAGATACCATTGCACTGAAACAATGTACCTATTTCAAAGAGGTGACGGAGTTTTTCCTTTGCGACAAGGAAGCCATTAGACTAATGAATCTTACTCCAGGAAAAAACGTGAATACCCATACGGATTACAATTGCGGATATGAGGATGGGATCTTTCGTGTTCACATTCCCATAATCACCAACAAAGAAGTCTACTTCATATTAAATGGCAAACGCTTGATCATGAATCCCGGGGAGGCTTGGTACACCAATGTAAACCTACCTCATAGTGTTGCCAACAAAGGAAAAACCAATCGCATACACTTGGTGATGGATTGCATAAGAAATGAATGGTCGGATAAGCTGTTCGAATCCCTAGGCTATGACTTCGAACTGGAAACAGATGTAAAAGAAGAGCTTACAGAAACCACCATACATATGATGATCAAGGAATTGGAATTTCAAAACACACCTGGAGCCAAAATATTGATTGAGCAACTCAAGGAACAATTGGAAAAAAAATAAACACTTTACAATTTTAACGGCTTTTATCTGTTTATGTATTTGATATGCACAAACAACTACTATCCTTATTTCTATTCTTGAGCTTTACAGCTACCTCACAGGTTTCAAAAAAAACCGTACTTGCGGTAAATGGTGATGGTATTTATTCCATTCTGAGGAAGAATGATCTGGATCCTGTAAAACATTACAAGGCATTCTTAGCATTGAACAAAAAAAAACTGAGCAACAAAAACGGGTTGTTTGCGGGCAGGACTTATACCTTACCTGCAAACAGAGAACCTGAAAAGGAACAGGTTATTTCTCCAAAAATAGAGATAGCCCCGATGGTTGATACCATTCCAGAAAAGTCCATAACCCCAATCCCCGTGGTCGAAACGAAAAACCTCCCCATCTTTGGGAAGGACAAGGCACTGGTTACCATAGAAAATCATACGCTGAAAAATGCCATCTACTATTTGGTTTCTGGTCACGGAGGTCCAGACCCTGGTGCAATCACCTTTTACAACGGCAAACTCATTTCCGAAGACGAATATGCCTACGATGTCACATTGCGCCTTGCTAGGCGGCTCATATCTCATGGTGCCCAAGTTTATATCATCATAAAAGACCCCAATGATGGCATAAGGGATGAAAAGATATTAGAAGTAGATTACGACGAGGTGAACTATCCCAACAAGAAAATTTCCAAAAGCCAGAAGTTAAGGTTGAAGCAACGTACACAAGCAATAAACAAACTCTATTTGAAACATAGGGGCAAATACCAAAGACTCATTGTCACACACATAGACAGCAGAAGCAAAAACAAAAATATCGATGTCTTTTTCTATCATCACAAAAACAGCAAAAAAGGAAAGCTTCTTGCTGAAAACATATATGATTCCTTCAAGCAAAATTATGCCAAACACCAACCAAATAGAACCTATTCGGGAACGATTGGGTCAAGAAACCTATATATGATAAATAGCACGTTGCCTCCTATGACATACATTGAATTGGGAAACATCAAAAATGGCAAGGATCAGAAAAGGGTACTGAACTACGAAAACAGGAAAGCTTTGGCAAAGTGGATCTTCAAAGGGCTTTTGGCGGATCACAAATCATCGATAAAATCCTCTCTCTAATCAATCAAATAATTCATTTATTCGACAACAACTCTTCTAACTAAGACTTCCTTCTTGTCTTCATGTCGGAAGCGAAATAGATACACTCCTCGCTGTAGGTTTCCAACATTTACCCTCTGATTATCCTCAATGTTGATTTCCAACACTTTTGCTCCAAGCAAATCGAACACTACCAATGCATAACCTTTGTTGCCTGCAAAGCTAAATGTTATAAAATCCGTTACAGGATTTGGATATGCTTTTAGACTTTCATCTACCTCCGTCAACTCATCCACTCCCAATAAATTTGGGGTAAAGGTAACCAAATGATGATGCTCTTTACAATCCTTGCTTGCTGTCAATAGTACTTGATATGATGTTGCCTGACCGAAATCGAATGTATGATTCGGATTTGCATCCATGCTTGTTTCCCCATCTCCGAAATCCCAAACTATCGTATCATAATTCGTAGACTGGTTTATAAAATTGACGGAACCATCATTGAGTACTTCGAAATCGAAAAGGGCCGTAGCTGTCAACGAGGAAATATTCCAGTCGTCCAAATTGTTCAAAGTCACATCTTGTGCTATGCCTCTGAAGTAATCCGCTTGTTCATTGGTTAATCCTCCATTTACATTGGAGTTTGAAATCTCCTTTTTGAACAAGGCATTGTAAAAGGCACAAGCCCCCATGAAAGATCCCTTTGCATTGGGATGGATGTCTCCATAACCTCCCCACAAGAACTCGGAATCATCTGTTTGCATTGATGTTT
Source organism: uncultured Bizionia sp. (assembly GCA_947496215.1). Taxonomy (GTDB): domain Bacteria; phylum Bacteroidota; class Bacteroidia; order Flavobacteriales; family Flavobacteriaceae; genus JAHDHI01. The sequence goes on along the minus strand of CANMCF010000002.1, from coordinate 533,384 downwards.
TAAAGCATTCTCCGACTGGGGCAAATGGGATATCCGTTTCATTGGACATCAAGGTGATGTTGTTCTTGATGAGTTCTGAGCGTTCCAAGTATTGATCGAAACTTGCTTCGGAATCATCTACGATCCCATAAGATATCTGATAGTAGTAGATGGAAGCACAAGGACTGTATTTCAAGATGGAATCCCTTAACCGTTCACCTCTTTCGATGGTTTCGGCTATGGGATAGGAAAACCCGGGAGATTCGTTGGATCCGGGTTGCAAAACCACATAATCCCACTCCCTATCTCTAAATTTCTGATAAAGCGTTGCACTGTTCACGTGATGGACAAAACCTGTTCCTCCTGGCGTATGTTGGTCCAATTCCATCTCATAACCTTGTTCTTCTGCTATAGCCTCAAAGGTTTGTGGCAAATCATTGAAATAGGTAATGCTATTTCCAACAAACAATACATCCAATGGGTTATCTTCCGTTTGAGAGTAGCCAAACGCAACAAATAATGCCAAGGCGACAAAAATCGTATTTTTTTTCATCTTTTATCTTTTTCTTTTTCCTTGCTTTCAAAAAGCTAGCATACTTTTCAAAAAACCTCAATTACAAGCAATTGAGGTACAAACATACACAATCTCATCAAAACGAAAAAACCTTTCAAAATAACATTTTGAAAGGTTTTCGTTTTAGTGAAAGTCTATTTTATTGCACTGCTTGCAAAGCATCTATGTTTCCATAGCCAAAGCTGGAATTCCTATTCGGATAAAACTCTGCCGATTGCTTCAGCTTGTTCAAAACTTGGGTTCTTGACCAAGAAGGGTGCTTTGCCCAAACCAGGGCCGCAATTCCTGCCGTAGTTGCAGTGGCCACGGAAGACCCTCCCGAATAACGTCTTTGTCCATTGTAGAAGTTCAAGACTGGAGGATGCTTGCTAGTATTGTTTTCCCCTTCCATTATGATGGTGAAATCAATTTTGCTTCCGCTATGGCAAACATCACATCTTTCATAATTGCTCCCATCGTTCACACCAGTAACTGCAACTGTTTCTCCCATGGTAGCAGGAAAGATGACACCATATCCGTTGGTGAAACTGGTAGAGGTACCGCCTGCGGCAAAGATTAATTTCCCTTTGCTGTGCGCATACTTGACTGCGTCTTTAATGTTTCCTATGGACCATAGATACCCTATGGACATCGATATGATCTTCACATCGCTTCTATTTCCCAATTGAGTCAATGCCTGTGACACTCCCTTTCGCTCATGATAGTCGTTTAAAAGTACATCTTCGGTAGCACGATATGCCACCAAATTGGCATTGTAGGCAACTCCAACTGGCATACCATTGTCGTTTCTAGGTGCAGCCATCGTAGAAGCCATGGCGGTACCATGTCCACATTTGTCATGAGGTCCATCATAATTGTTGGACCACCACCAATTGGAATCGATGAAAGTACCATATTTTTGAACAAAACGCCCATTGGAGTACCCATCGTTGATTCCTGAACTGTTCAATAGCGTTTGAGACTGCGAAACTCCAGTATCTATCAAACCAATGGTGATGCCCGAACCAGTGCTATGATTCCACGCCTGTGGTATGTTATGCTCTGCAAAATGCCAGGATACTTGGGCATTGTTCGGCGCAATCGTAGTATAATGTGCTGCATTGATGCCTACACCCATCTTGTCACATCCAGAGCTTGATTTTTGAACGGTTTTCTCTCCGAAATGATTATAGCCGTTAGGCTCCAAATAACGAATCCCTTTGGTTTTTCTCAATTTCTCGATCGTTTTGTAATTTTCTATCTTGACATCCATGACATTTATGATGTCGTGCTCCAAAACAGTTTCTTTTGAGCGTTCATAATTTTCACTTGCTTCAATCGTTTGCAAAATACCATCTTTTGTGGTTTCAAGTTTCGATGTACGTATTTCACTAAAGCTCTCCCCTATTTCTCCATAACCAATGGTTAAAATCTTATTGCCATGGTATACGGCACTCCAAAGCATGTGATTGCTTTCGTTGGACCAGTCGAATGTTTTCCCTGCATTCAACTGTGCTTCGATTTTTGCATTGATCTCTTCGATGGTAAGAGGATTTGAGGGATCTTGCTGGTTTACTTCTTTGAAATCATTGTTCTCATCCTTGGAACAAGAAAACAACACGAGCAAACACAATAAAGATACTAAGGTTTTTTTCATAATATTCTGATGATTAATTAATAATCCTATCAAGATATTAAATAATTCCAAATTTACAATGCAAGCATAGTAAATTCATTAAAAACAAAATGTTATGTCTTTGTAAAGTTTTTTATGAAAAGTAAATGCTTGGCTTAAAATTTACGCCTAACTGAACCCGTGAAATCCTCAAGATCGTCTTTCACCTTTTTAAGTTCTTCGTTTACGTCTTTGGTAACGCTGGTGTCTATGCCGTGCTGCTCTACGCTTTTCGTGATTTCACCTTTAATGTCATTGGTAGCATCTTTCAATGTGCGCATGCCTTTACCTAGACCACGGGCAATTTCCGGCACCTTGTCCGCTCCAAATACCATTAATATGATGAGTAGGACCACGCCTATTTCCCCTCCACTAATAAATAAAAATGTTGCTGACTGTATCACAATGCAAATATAGTGAGTTGTTTTTAATAGTGTGAGGATATTATAAATAAAAAACCCTTCAAAACATATATCTTGAAGGGTTTACTTTATTTGAAAAGATCTACTAGATAGTAAAATCTCCTTTTACTTTATGCTCGCTTGTTTCGTAACGTTCTACACATTTGTTAAGAATGTCGTAGGCTTCCTTTGCATCTCCCCATCCGCCAACATCTACTTTCTTCTTTTCCAAATCCTTGTATACTTGGAAGAAGTGAGTAATTTCCTTGATACGGTGAGGATTTAAATCCTCAAGATCGTTGTAACTATTCCAAATAGGGTCAGAAACTGGTACACAGACCAATTTCTCATCTGGCCCTTTTTCGTCTGCCATATGGAATACGCCTATTGGTTTAACTTCCATGACACACATTGGAAAGGTCGGCTCCGTTCCCATAACCAAAACATCCAATGGATCCCCATCCAATGCCAAGGTTTCTGGTATGAAACCATAATCACCAGGATACATCATTGAAGAAAACAACATACGATCGAAACGTATTTTGTTCAAATCGAAATCGTACTCATATTTATTTCTACTTCCTTTTGGTATTTCTATTAAAACGTCAAATGTCAATTTTCCTTTTGGACTCATTCAAAAATCTATTTTTCATTCCCGGCACATCGGGAATATATTGTTATTACTTTTATTTATCGAAAAACCATAGTTTTTCGGGCAGCAAAAGTACGTAATCATTTGAGTTTGGGCAAGAAATATCCATTTTGATTGTGATATGTTAAAGATTTGGTAAAACTGAAAACACCCCATTTTTCAAATGTATGAACCCTCTGTGTGAAAAAGAGATGATATTTTGAGACTTACACTCATTTTACAAGGTCTTTTTCGTCTTATTCTCTTACATTTAGGGTGTAAATACAGTTGCATATATGGAATATAATAGCAATTGCTGTTATAGCATTGTTGTAATGCATTCCTAAAAAAATGATATGAATAAATATTCTCCTTATTGGATTTTAAATCCTCTGAAAAATGACATAGATATTGAGAATTACGGAGATTGGAAATTTTACACATCCAAACAAGTAATCGACGGAGAATCTCCATTGAAAGATTTAGGAGATAAGTTTTATCAAATTTTACATAGTCACACAAGTCTTTATGAACATTGTTTATGGATTTTCAATAAATCAGAATTTGATATAGAAAACATTAATAGGCTAGCTAGAGTTCTAAAATCCGTTTCAGAAACTTTCTGTACTTCTCTTCTCTCTCATACAGGAATCATTATAACTCACGAAAATGGAAATATAACCAAACAACCAGCAAATCCGACACGTAATAAATCAATTAGAGGAGAGAATTTAACAAATGAAAAACTTAAAAGGGTTATAAACATTACTGAAAGTATTTACAAAAAACAACTAATTGAATATTTGGCTATTTTCGAATATTTGAGTGAAATTAAAAAGTCAAGTACTTTTATAAGCGAACTAGCATTATGGTCTTTTATTGAACAACATTGGAGTGGAGAGAGTACAAGAAAGTTAGATGAGAGTTTAGGAAACCTTCGATTTGCAGTGTATGATAAAAATAGAAGAAACCCTGATTATATAATCTTCAGAAATAACCTAACAGAGCTTACTGAAAGTTTGAGTGGAAAAAAGAATAACTTAACTGAATTAAGGAATTCTTTAGCTCACGGAACTTTCTTTAAACAACAAAATCAATGGAATGAAAATCAATGGGATTTATTTTTCAAGGTTCATAATTTTCTATTTGAAATGACACTATTAGGACTTGAAAAAGAAATAAATTAAATAATGAGTAAAAACGCACTATAACACCGGTAAACCGTTGCACAACCCAATAATTCAAATAAAAATCACTTCATTTAAGCCTATTTGTAAAGGTTTATTTTAGTGTTAAGGCTTTAGCACAATAAATTTGACGATCAGCCTCAAATATAAATTGAAAAGAGACCCCAATATGATTGGAATCCCTTTCTAAAACTCAAATACTTGAATTCATCTGCACGATTACCTCAAAAATCAAGGTGTCAAAACTTCCAAATCGAATACGATATAGTTGGCTCCCGAACGCTCATTGCACGATGACACAAGATATACTGAAGGAGTTATGTCCCAAGCGGATCCCCCAACTTGACTAATGACACCATCAATCATAGCCTGAAGATCATCTTCATAATGATCGCAATTCACATCTCCATCGCCATCTACATAATATGAAATGGCAGCCTTGGTATTCACAATGTTGAATCCTCCTGAAGATGGCAAGGGAAAAGTAACGCAGTTTGTCACATAATATAAAAATTCTGGTGTAGACACACTTGAACACGACGCATCTGAATCCAAGCTACAAGAGGTTTTCTGAGCTAAATCCAGGTTTTCTTTTCGGTTTTTGAATGCTTCGATCTCTTCATTTGAAGCTGCTCTTCTCTCTGAAACTTTTCCGATCAACTCTTGAATTTCGACAGGTAGAGGATCTCCAGAAATTGATTCTGTTTCATTTGTTTGAATTTCTTTCTCGCAAGACATTAAAGTGATTAACACCATTGCTAATGGAATGATTTTTTTTAACATGTTTTTTTATTTTTAAAAATTAATGATTGGTGTAAATTTATACCGAACAATCACTTGAACCTGTAGTTTTTTGGTTAAGAATTGATTATCAAAATGTGATTTTTGCATTAAAAAAGGGTTGATACACGCAACCAAAACGGCTTATAACAACCAGATTCACAACAGCTGTTATTAAATGAGTTTCCAAATGAAAAATTGATGCTCAATCTCGAATGACAGCTTTTGTTGTCTCAAAAAAAAGCCATTCAACAATTGTTGAATGGCTTTTTACAATTCATTTCACATGGAAATGCCTTACTCCATAGAGCATTTTACTCATTAGACACCTTCTACCATCAAACGTGTATCCGGTAAATTTGCCAAAGGTGCAATTTCCACATCTGGCTTGGCCATACGACTGATGACGTTAATGGCAGCAGCGATAGCTCCTTCCTGCCACCCAGGTAAAGATGAAATTTGATCACCTACTATAAAAAAACATGGATCACCATAAGTGTCACTCTTCGCATCATACATACCAGTTCCTTGTGCAATGGCATTAAACTGTTTCGTGGAATATTTGGCATCACCAACTGCCTGCCAATAGGCCCACCCTCCTTTTATGTGTGGCATGTTTTGCCAAGCGATCGCTACACCGTCTTCTAAGCCTTCAGCAAATTTGACATTAAATTTACTGGCGTCCCTTCTCGCTTTTTTCAATCTATCACTCACAGACAACTTTCCCCATTCATGTGCTATTCTATCAAAATTATAAGCTCCAGTCAAAACCCCTTTTTCATCTTGATATCCTGTGGATGGATACCAGATTTGTTGAATTTCATTATCTGTCCATGAGATACCTCCGAAAATAGGTACGACACCAACTTCTGAATTTTCCACGGAGTGCGTATCTGATTTAATTGGACTTCCTTGCCATAAATATCTATCTGCCTGCCACCCCACTTTGGAAGTGCAAGCCAAAAAGTGTGAGACATATCCGTCTTCCCTCGCTTTGTAACCAGGAGCCTTGGTAGGATCAAATTGAGCAACATAAACTGCATTGAGTGCCTCTTTAAACCTGCCTTCGAACCCAGTTTTACTCTTATTCATCAAACTATCCGATAATATTTCCTTTAAAAAAGGCATCGCAAGATTACAAATACAATAGTCTGCCTCGTATTCGATTAAATCTTCTGTCCCAACTTGGCTAACGGAAACTTTAAACTTCTTGCTGTCCTCACACCAGTCTATTTTCTTTACTGGACTGTTTAAATGAATATCCCCCCCCAAAGCAGCAACCTGTTGAGCAAAGGAATGCTGAACTTGATCCATACCTCCAACGGGTTGGAACAATGTTGGTTGCCATAAAAAATCTGACGGTTGATAAAATTTAGTTCCTTCCCAAAATTTTGATTCCAACAAGTTGTCGAAACTCAATACATCTGCAACAATTCCTGCAGCCACACCAGGCAACACCATATAACCAGCTCGTGTTTTCCCATTCTCGAATCCAACCGATCCTGCACTTACTTCATACTTGCCGTCTACGTCAAGTTCACCAAAACTGATCATCAAGCTTTGTAATTCCTCAACACGCTTTTTCAGATCGTCTTTCTTGATCTTCATGTCTGGATTGCTCAATAATTCTTCTGCTTTACCATAAACCATTTGTGCCAACCAACCACGAGTATTGTGATCCAAACGACGATAGACCATTGCATCACCTCCAAAGCTGTCATCCTTTTGCACCAAATTAGACTCCGAGTTCATTACATAGACTTCAACATCCACAGAGAATTTCTTTAAATAATGTAGAAGTCGTTTATGGCTACTAGGTATACGTCCTGGTCCAGCATTGAGATAAGGTTCCGAATCTCCCACCGGCCTTTTGAATCTAACAACTTGTGACTCACCTGGAGTTGAATTGAACAACTTACTATCTGCATCTTCAGTAAGAACATCTCCTGTTCTCAAGCTTAAACAACGGCCACCGGTTCGATTGAGAGCTTCCAACACCGTTACTTTTGCGCCTGATTCCTGTGCCAGTATTTCGTAAGCTGTTGTAAGTCCGCCAACCCCAGAACCAATAACAATAACCTCTTTCCCCTTGAGTTGACCAGTTGAGAGTTTTATTGCTCGATCTGTAACTTGCTTTTGTTGGCGAGTGGCCTGAGCCAACGCTGCAAAAGCTGAGGCTTGAGGGTTGTTCTGTAGAAAATCTTTGCGACTTTTGTATTGTGTCATCTTTTGTAAGTTTTATTTGTTATTACTTCTATGTTTCTAAATGCATCCTTGGATTAATAAATCTATCAACCCTTGTAAATCTTCACTTGATTCAAATCAAATGCTTGTATCATATAACAAACTAATCTATCACATAAAAGCATTATCAAACAAGAGTATAAATACCCCTTTTTCATCCTCATCCAAACTTTAATGAAACTACCTTTTCTTGCATCAATTTCCTATTTAGGTTCAAATTTCTTGTATTTCCCATTGTTTAAAGTTATTCTACATCTACTCTCAACAACCATTAGAAGTTAATCAAATTAGGAGTAAAATCACATATTCAAGACTCTTTTAATCCTTTCCACATTAATTTCACACTTTTTTCACAATTGAAAAAATCAAGAAAAGCACTTCATCATATCTTTGTGAAAAAGCATTTATATGATTATGAACAAATCTTTACTATTCCTTAGGTTACATCTTCTACTTTTCTCATCTGTTTTAATCGTTTCTTGCAATGGACAAGACAAGACAAAAGTGCCTCAAGACGTCATAGTTGAATCCAATACAAAACCTGACGATTCTTTCACTCCTTCATTTCACATTGAGCAAAATACAATTCCCAATGATAGCTCCGTTCCTCTGTTCTACGATGGGCAACTATGCCATTGGGTGCGTAACATATTTCAAGGCAAGAGTGGAAACCTTTGGTTTGCCACCAATCACTATGGAGTAATGCGTTACGATGGAAAGGTTCTGGAATACTTCAACGAAGAAGATGGACTGGGTAAGGGTAGAGTCAATGAAATGGTGGAGGATGAAACCGGTAACATCTGGTTTACGACTTATGGAGGGCTTACCAAATATGACGGAGAATCCTTTATCAATTTCAACGTCCAAATGGGACATATAGACAATGATCTTTGGAGTATTGCAATAGACAACAAAGGTGTCTTTTGGATAGGTGCCACAGACGGCATCGTTAGATTCGATGGAAAATCATTTACACCATTCAAAATCCCAAAGGCAGAAATAAAAGATGCAACAAGTATAATATCTTATGATCGAATTACAAAGATCTTGGAAGACAAGAACGGAATCCTATGGTTTGGTACCGATGGCCATGGTATCTGCAAATACGACGGGAAGTCATTTGCCCACATAACGGAAGAAAATGGCCTCCCTGACAACAATGTTCATGACATCATGGAAGATACGAAGGGAAACATTTGGATTGGTACCATGTATGGGGGAATAAGCAGATATGACGGTAAGTCTTTCACCAATTTCACCAAAAACGGAACAATCGATGGTATTGAAGCTGGCAATTTCTATGAAGATAAGACAGGAAACATCTGGTTTTCTTCTGAAAACGTTGGTGTATATAGATATGATGGAAAATCATTCACCCATTTCGATGCAGAAAATGGTTTGATCACAAGTGGAATAATAAGCATTTTAGAAGACAAGGAAGGGAGATTCTGGTTTGGCGGTTGGAAAGGGCTTTTCCGCTATGATGGGAAATCCTTTTTTAGTATTACAAAGGATGGACCTTGGAACAAATAATTAGTACTTGTTCTCTTTTTAAAACCGACATATTCTTAACACATATCAGCATAATTAAGCCCACGAACTCCTTATGTCTATCTCATTAAAAATAAAATCCAAAGCTGCCGGTAACACCAAACTTTCTAGCTTCGGGATTTGTCACTCCATTCAAATAGTTCCCTCTAAAGTTGAAGTCCAATCTGAACACCTTGAAAATGTTACCTACTCCAATGCTATATTCATAATATGCTTCCTTGGTAGGCGCCTTGTAAATTAGCCCAGAAGCATTCAAATCCCTATTTTCTTGAGAAATATCCCCTACCACTCCCCTAATTCCTAAGATTGCTCTCAAATTGTACTTCTTCAACAAAGGAATACGGGAAAACAGACGCCCATTGAAATTGTGCTCCACATGCAATGTTGCATATTCGTCTGTGACAAACTCGTAAAAGTCCAATTGGGAGAATGTATTGTAGATGGAGAAATAGGTTTGGTTTCCGGGTACCACACTCATTAGACCCAATGGCACTTTTCCAAAGGTTTTTCCTATTTCCACTGTGGTATACAATCGTCCAAAACCTCCGATGGCCCATGGCTGCAAATAGGAAAATTGTAGTTTTGTATAATCAAAATCTCCATTGAGAATGCTTTTGTCCCCTTTAGTCACTTGAGCAAACAAACGTGCAAAGTCATCGTTTTTCACACGACGCTCAACTCCAAACCCAGTCATTTCCCGTTTTGGGAAGTATGACAACGATAAAGTTGTCTCAAATTGCTTCACTTCCGATGCCGTCGTGGTTTGTGCATCATCCGTATAATAATCCAAACTAAAGGTTGGCGATGCAGATTCCAATGTTCTATAAGTACCGCTAAGTCGGGTGATAAGGTTTCTAAACGGTTCGACTTCCAATGCCAATGTCGTCAAATTTACATTGGTAAGCTTGTCGTTGGCTCCAGTACCTACAACCGAAGATGATGCCAAACTACGCCCCAAAACATCCGTAGAGGTCGTTAAGCTAGCTCCTATTTGCTCCACATCCCTTCTGTTTCCTCCAGAAATGATGAATCGACTCTTCTTGTCAATCAACCATTTTCCAGATATTCCATATTTAAATTTATCGTCTCTGAAACCATAGGCCAAAAACCCTTCCAAACGCCACAAGTCGTTTTGTCCAAAATAAGTTCGCCCACCGCCACGAAGTCTCAACCCTTCTACTTCATTGAACCCAAAAGTTGAAAAAATAGGTCCATAATCCAATTTCACACTCGGAAACTCCACATAACCAGACGCCAAGATACTTCCAAGATTGTATAAACGCTTGAATTTTTTTGTCTTCTTTAACGAATCCAACATCGTGTACACTCCTTTTTCATCCTTGTTCAAAATCTCCATTCTGTTCTTTTCCCAAAATTCGTCATTCTGATTATAGAGATCTTCATCGAAACTGTATACTTTTTCCTTGTAGAACTTAGGATCTTTCTTTCGATCAAATTCATAGTTGTCATACAAAGTAGTACGCTTTCCGTAGATCCCCTTGGACTTTTCCTTTTTGTTGAATGCGAAATCAGACATGAAATAATCACGTTTTATCAAGAACACCGAATCATTCAACACTTCAAATTCCTGCTCGATGTAAATATCTTTTACCCAATTTATATTGGCACTCTTCGACGCCTGCATGTTAATATCCTTGATGGCAAATGTACTATCTGCCACCCAAAAGTCTCCTTTGAAGGTCAACTCGTTTTTACGTCTAGGATAGAATATGATGTTGTAGCACCATTTGTTGTCTATGTAGGCACTATCCGAAAGTACGTAGTTGTAAGTTTGAATGCCTGTTCTTGATATTGGACTCGTAAAACTCTTGTCGAAAAACTTCAAATAGTTGTCGTATACATCGTAGTCGGAATACAGGTCGTCCACGAAATCGATGATGACTTGGTTGTTGCTAAACCCTGAATTCTTGTTACCTTTTAGTATTTCTCGTTTTTCCTTGATCACGTTGTCCCCATAGACTTCACTCGCAGCTTCATTGATGAACATTGGCAAATAGGTTTTACCCGTTACCTTTGAGGTATCTACCTGCTCAAAGACAAACTCCATTCCCCTGAAGAGCTTGCTGTTTACAACGGAACTATCTATGGTGTTTAGATCAAACTCAACCTTTTCGTACTTGTCGTATTGATATTGCTTGTATTTTTTAAGGCCGTTACTACGCTTGTTAGCCCATATCTTCCTTAGGATGTCTATGGCAGGATTATTCTTTTTCGGCTGTTTTCCAGAAACAATGACCACTTCATCCAAAGCTGCCACGGCTTCCTTCAGAACAAACTTCAAATTGTAATTCACACGTTTTTCAAGCTTTATGATCTGTGTTTCATAACTGATGAAAGACACCTCCAGCGTATTGTGATTATCACTGCTTTCCAAATAGAATTTTCCATTTTCGTCTGTAATCGTTCCAATGCTCGTCCCCTTGAAGATGATGTTCGCATAAGCTACAGGTAATTCATATTCGTCAAAGACATGACCACTAACCTTTGTTTGCCCAAAAACAGCGAGGGTCCCGAAGCAAAAAAAGAAAAAGAGCAATTTATAATTATCCATTCAATAGTTTTAAAACAAAAAAAACTTCATCAACAATCGTGCTAATGAAGTTTAAATAACGTAAAAAAAACTTACATTATCGATACAATCTTATTTGTACATTACTTTTTTAACAGCTTTAACAACTTCTTCACTATTTGGCAACCATTCTGCCAGTAGAACTGGAGAGTAAGGTGCTGGAGTATCTGCAGTGTTTATCTTCACAATTGGAGCATCCAAGTAGTCGAATGCCTCAGATTGCACTATATATGTTAATTCCGTCGATACATTTCCAAACGGCCAAGCTTCTTCCAAGACAACCAATCGATTAGTTTTCTTCACAGAAGTCAAGACTGCTTCCTTGTCCAAAGGTCTAACGGTACGTAGATCTATGATTTCACAAGATATACCTTCTTTGGCCAATTCGTCTGCAGCTTTGTATGCTTCCTTTATGATTTTTCCAAAAGACACGATCGTTACATCCGTACCTTCTCTTTTCAATTCTGCAACTCCCAATGGAATTGTATATTCGCCTTCTGGAACCTCGCCTTTGTCTCCATACATTTGCTCGCTTTCCATGAAAATCACTGGATCGTCATCACGTATGGCTGATTTCAACAAGCCTTTTGCATCATATGGATTGGATGGTACCACAACCTTTAAACCAGGTGTATTTGCAAACCAATTTTCGAAAGCTTGCGAGTGTGTCGCTGCCAATTGCCCTGCCGAAGCTGTTGGCCCACGAAAAACAATTGGACATTTGAATTGTCCACCAGACATCTGTCTGATCTTTGCTGCATTGTTTATTATTTGATCTATTCCAACCAAAGAGAAATTGAATGTCATATATTCCACGATTGGTCTATTTCCTGTCATCGTGGATCCTATCGCTATCCCTGCAAAACCAAGTTCTGCAATTGGGGTGTCTATAACTCGTTTTGCTCCAAATTCATCTAACATTCCTTTTGATGCCTTGTATGCACCATTGTATTCTGCTACTTCCTCCCCCATTAAATAAATGCTCTCATCTCTGCGCATTTCTTCACTCATCGCTTCAGCTATCGCTTCTCTAAATTGAATTGTCTTCATCTATTCTATTAAATTGAAAAGCAAAAATAAGAATTAATGAAAACTATTGGCGAAAGATTTATTTAAAATTTATTATGCGCGCATAATATTTATTCAAAATAAAATAATTACCTTCGTATCCTCAATAAATTAGACCTCTCTTTAGGGAGGTATTAAAGTTATAATTAGTCTAAACAGATGCTTACCATCCCCTTTTGGTAACCACTTTTGACTTCAATAAACAAAATAAACTAAAAATTATGAAAATCTTAGTATGTATAAGTCACGTTCCAGACACTACATCAAAAATTAATTTTACAGATGGTGATTCCAAATTCGATACCAATGGCGTTCAATTTGTTATTAACCCAAATGACGAATTCGGCTTGACGCGTGCCATGTGGTTTAAAGAAAAGCAAGGGGCTAGCGTAGACGTCGTAAATGTTGGTGGTACAGAAACCGAACCAACGTTACGCAAAGCATTGGCAATCGGAGCAGACTCTGCGATTAGAGTGAATTCTGCCGCTACTGATGGTTTTCAAGTAGCCAAAGAATTGGCTAAGGTGGTAAAAGATGGCGGTTATGATTTGGTTATAGCTGGTCGTGAATCCATTGATTACAACGGAGGAATGGTTCCTGGTATGCTAGCTGAATTGACAGAGGCAAACTTCGTGACAAACTGCATCAATCTTGAAATTGAGGGTACGAACGCTACAGCCATTAGAGAAATAGATGGAGGAAAAGAAACAGTTTCCACTGCATTGCCTTTGGTTATTGGAGGGCAAAAGGGATTGGTTGAGGAAAGTGACCTTAGGATTCCCAACATGAGAGGAATTATGATGGCACGTAAAAAACCTTTGAGTGTTGTTGAACCTAGTGTTTCTGAAACGGAAGCTTCTTCTGTTAAATTTGAAAAGCCAGCACCCAAAGGTGCTGTAACATTGGTAGATGCAGGAAACTTGGATGAATTGGTGAACTTGCTTCACAATGAAGCCAAAGTGATTTAGTCAAAGATCATATCTTTTTAACCTTAACAGAAAAAACAATGAGATTCCCCTTGTTACGGGAATTACCAAAAAGAAAATTATTATGTCAGTTTTAGTATATACAGAATCAGATAACGGAAAATTCAAAAAGATCGCCTTCGAAGTTGCATCCTATGCAAAGGCAGTGGCAGATCAACTAGGAACAACAGTGACAGCCGTTACTGTTAACGCAAATGATAGTTCAGAGCTAGCTAATTATGGTGTGGACAAGGTATTGAATGTATCCAATGCGGATTTAAACGATTTCAATGCAAAATCTTATGCTACAGTAGTTAAGCAAGCAGCAGAAAAAGAAGACGCAAAAGTTGTAATTGTTAGTCAAAGTGCAGATAGCAAGTATCTAGCTCCAATTTTGGCAGTTGGTTTAAATGCAGGTTATGCCTCAAACGTGGTAGAAGCACCATCCAACACTGCTCCATTTACAGTAAAGCGTACAGCCTTTACAAACAAGGCTTTCAACTTAACGACAATAAACACAGATGTAAAGATAGTAGGTGTTTCCAACAACTCCTTCGGATTGGTGGAAAACAATGCCAGTGCTTCGGCAGAGGATTTCTCTCCTTCACTTCCTAAATCTGGTGTAAAGGTGGAATCCGTAGACAAGGCAACAGACAAGGTAACCATTGCCGATGCTGAAATAGTGGTTTCTGCAGGAAGAGGAATGAAAGGTCCAGAAAACTGGGGAATGATCGAAGAATTGGCTGGAGTATTGGGAGCAGCAACAGCTTGTTCCAAGCCAGTCAGTGACCTAGGGTGGAGACCACACAGCGAGCACGTCGGACAAACGGGGAAACCAGTAGCATCCAACCTATACATTGCCATTGGTATTTCTGGAGCAATCCAACATTTGGCAGGAATAAACGCTTCCAAGGTAAAAGTAGTTGTCAATACAGATCCAGAAGCTCCATTTTTCAAAGCGGCAGATTACGGAGTAGTCGGAGATGCTTTTGAGGTCGTACCACAACTAATAGAAAAATTGAAAGCCTTCAAAGCCTCCAATGCATAATTTTTGAAAATTTAAGTATCATATCGAAGGGCTGTTTAAATTTGATTTTACTAACTTTAAAGTTAATTTATTTTTTGTGAAATTATAGTGACAAAATACCAAATCTCTTTCAGACAGTTGGTAAAGTCCAAATTTAAGCAGTTCTTTGTGTTTTATAAACTATGAGTCTAGTCCGACTAAATATTAAAGGTATATCATACAGCCAAACCCAAAATGGCGCTTACGCATTGATATTAAACGAAGTAGATGGCGAACGCAAACTTCCTATCGTAATAGGTGCTTTTGAAGCACAGTCCATAGCAATTGCCTTGGAAAAAGAAATTAGACCTCCTAGACCACTTACCCACGATCTTTTCAAAAATTTTTCCGATCGTTTTGACATTGTCGTCAAACAAGTCATCATTCACAAATTGGTAGATGGCGTCTTTTATTCCAGCCTAATATGTGAGCGTGACAAGATAGAAGAAATCATAGATGCCAGAACCAGTGATGCCATCGCTTTGGCGTTACGTTTCAAAGCTCCTATTTTCACATACAAGAATATTTTGGACAAAGCAGGTATTTACTTAAAGGTCGATCCAGACAAAGAAGAAGAGGAAACTCAAGACAGCATTCTTGTTGAAGACATTCTCAATGAGGAATTGGAAGTCGCACCTTCTCAGGATAGTTATACTTCACATTCTCTCGAAGAGTTGCATAGCTTGTTGGATGAAGCAGTAAACAATGAAGATTATGAGAAGGCTGCCAAGATTAGAGATGAAATTTCTAAAAGATAACTAAACTATTATGAAGAATTTTATACTAGCTATTGCAGCTATTTTTTTTGGGCTACATACGCTTTATGCCCAAGACATAAATAAGTCTTGGAAATTTGAAGCCATTCAGAATGAAATAGGAGATTCTCTGTTTTCAGTTAGTAAAAATGATGTTTTAGAATTAAAAAATGGAGAATTCAACTATTCACTCGAAGCCAAGGACGATTTAGAAGCTTCAGGAGATTATATATTTCAAAATAAGCTATTGGTCTTTTATTACAATGCACCTAACGATACCATTCGTAGATATAAGATCACACAATTAACTGATTCGACCCTCATATTCAAAGAAAAGAACATCACATATTCTTTTTCCGCAAAAAAACAAGACTCTGCCGAAACCGTAGCTGCTTCGGTTGAAGATTCCGATACCATAATTCCCAGTCAAGGATTTTCTCTGAATAGCCTATGGAGGGGTATCGTAGGAATGGCTACTTTAATTTTTATTGCCTTTCTTTTCAGCAGCAATAGAAAAGGCATCAACTGGAGAACAGTAGGGATAGGTTTGGCATTCCAATTAGTAATTGCAATAGGTGTCCTTAAGATTGGTTTCATAAAAACCGCCTTTGAGTTCATCGGTTTGGGATTCATCAAATTATTGGGTTTTACTCAAGCAGGAAGTGAATTCTTATTTGGAGGAATGTTAGACATAAAGTCCTTTGGTTTTATTTTTGCATTTCAAGTATTGCCGACCATATTGTTCTTTTCTGCATTGACATCTGTTTTATTCTACTTGGGCATTATTCAAAAGGTAGTAAAAGGAATGGGCTGGCTACTCTCCAAAATACTTGGTATTTCTGGAGCTGAAAGCCTTAGTGTGGCTGGAAACATATTCTTGGGGCAAACAGAAGCCCCACTGCTCATCAAAGCCTATTTGGAAAAAATGAACAAGTCAGAAATACTTCTAGTCATGATTGGAGGTATGGCTACCGTAGCTGGAGCCGTTCTGGCTGCATACATAGGCTTTTTAGGAGGGGAAGACATAGAATTGCAACTATTTTATGCAAAACATCTTTTAGCCGCTTCTGTAATGGCTGCCCCTGGAGCCATCGTTATATCTAAAATACTTTTCCCGCAAACGGAAGAAGTAAATACAGATGTTCATGTATCACAAGAAAAAATTGGGTCCAACATATTGGAAGCCATTGCCAATGGGACAACAGAGGGCTTAAGATTAGCTGTGAACGTTGGAGCCATGTTACTTGTCTTCGTAGCCCTCATCGCAATGATAAATGGGATCTTAGGAGGCGTTGCTAGTTTTGATGGTTTCACAATAGCCATGTTGAATATCGATTGGCACTTTACATCTCTAAATGAAGTAATTGCCAGCAACACACCTTATGATGGCCTATCCCTACAGTTTATATTGGGATACATATTCGCTCCTTTGATGTGGTTGATGGGTGTTGCCAAGGAAGACATGGCCTTGATGGGTCAATTGTTGGGAATCAAATTGGCAGCCAGTGAGTTCATAGGCTACATACAATTGGCAGAACTCAAGGATATTGCTAGTGCCACCCACCTTACTTACAACAAGTCAATAATAATGGCGACCTACATGTTATGTGGTTTTGCAAATTTTGCCTCGATAGGAATACAAATCGGAGGTATCGGCTCCTTGGCGCCTGGACAACGAAAAACATTGTCAAAATTTGGAATGAAGGCATTGATAGGTGGTACGATAGCGTCTCTTATCTCTGCTACGATAGCAGGAATGATAATTGGCTAAGGCAATGGAAAAAGCACAAAAAACATTTTATATGTAAGTTAATAACTTTTAATATAATTTAAAGCTTCAGACGACATCGCTTGAAGCTTTTTTTTATTTTTATCACCTGAAGAATAAGCGTTTAATTTAATGAGATCCCCACTTGCCGTGGGCAATGAACATGAAGCAATACCACGATTTAGTAAAGCACGTCTTAGAAAACGGAAACAAGAAGGGAGACCGTACAGGAACAGGAACAAAAAGTGTATTCGGACACCAAATGCGATTTGACCTCAGTAAGGGTTTCCCCATGGTTACAACCAAAAAACTACATTTGAAATCCATCATATATGAATTGCTTTGGTTCATAAAAGGAGATACCAACATTGACTATCTCACCGAAAACGGTGTTAAGATATGGAATAGCTGGGCCGATGAAAACGGAGATTTGGGACCTGTCTATGGTCACCAATGGCGTAATTGGAACAGTGATGAAATAGACCAGCTCAAGGATGTGATAGACACGCTTAAAAAAAACCCAAACAGCAGACGTATGTTGGTCTCTGCTTGGAATCCTTCTGTTTTACCGGACACATCGAAATCCTTCAGCGAAAACGTAGCCAATGGCAAGGCAGCCTTACCTCCTTGTCACGCTTTTTTTCAATTTTATGTGGCAGATGGCAAATTATCATGTCAACTATACCAACGCAGTGCTGATATCTTTTTAGGTGTCCCATTCAATATTGCATCTTATGCCTTATTGACAATGATGATGGCTCAAGTTTGTGGCTATGAGTCTGGTGACTTCATTCATACTTTTGGAGATGCCCACATTTATAGCAATCACTTTGAACAATTGGAATTGCAGTTATCTCGTGATTTGCGACCACTTCCAGAAATGAAGATCAATCCCAACGTAAAGGACATCTTGGATTTTAAGTTTGAGGATTTCACTCTTGAAAACTACAACCCACATCCACATATTAAAGGTGCCGTCGCTGTTTAAGGCATACTTCCAAAATAACATTAAACCCAGTATGAAAAATACATTGCTTGCAATAACGCTATTGTTTACCCTTTCTCTTTTCTCTCAAGAAGGAAACTCTGAAAATGACAATGATTCCAAATCCGAAAATGTATCTTTTGCCATAATAGAAAATGTACCCATTTATTCTGGATGCGATGAGAATTCAGACAATGCAGCCTTGAAGGCATGTATGAGCAAGAAAGTAAGCAGACTCATTTCAAAAAACTTCAATACCTATATTAGCAAGACATTGAATCTTCCAAGCGGAAAAGTCAGAATATTGGTTCATTTTAAGATAAACAAGGAAGGATACGTCTCAAACATCAAGGCTAGGGCCTCTCATCCTGAATTGGAAGCAGAAGCCATTAGAATAGTCAAACTCATTCCAAGGTTCACAAGGCCAGGCATTCAAAGAGGGAAACCTGTAATCGTTCCATTAACCTTACCAATAGTCTTCACCGTAGCTGAAGATGAACCTTCAAGAAAACTTACAAAAAAAGAGCTTAGAGCTCTAAAAAAAGCCAAAAGAAAAAAGGAAAGAGCATCCCAAAAGAGCTGATTGAGCTTTCTCGAAAACAAAAAGAGACCTCATAACGACAAAAAGAAATTTCAATTCTTTTTTACCTGTTTCAGAAGAAAGTCCCTATAGCGACATTTCGCTATTCTTTGTATTCATAAAAACATTAAATTTACATTTCAACTATAATGTACATTTATGTTTGGAAAGAAAAAAGCAAAGCCACAGATCGATCAAGAGCAATTGGAACTCATTAAAAATGCGCAACTTCGTGTAAAGCAAAAAAAACGTTTATACATCCATTTTGTCATATTCTTGATTGGAGCCTTGTTTTTGGTATTGGCAAATACCGTCCTAGGAATTGGTGACAAGGTAAAGTTCTTTGAGATCGATTGGTTTGTCTTTGCCATTTTTGGATGGTTGTTCTTTTTCTTGTATCACGTATTCAATGTATTCGTCACCAACAGATTCATGGGGAAGGAATGGGAAAAAACCCAATTGGACAAATTGGTATCTAAACAAAAAGTACGCATCGAAAAACTAAAGTCCCAAATGGAGAAAGAAGACATTCACATAGCTAAGACAGAAGTTTACAACAAAGAATTGAATCAAGAAAAGCAAAACGTGACGATGATAGTTGCTGCTGGGGAAAATGATGCCATAGGCAAAGACAACAAATTGATTTGGCATTTGCGTGATGACCTCAAACGTTTTAAGACACTCACTTCCGGACATCACATTATTATGGGGCGTAAGACATTTGAGAGTTTCCCAAAACCATTGCCAAATAGAATCCACATTGTAATTACCAGGCAAGACAATTATAAGGTTCCTGAAGGCGTGATCGTCGTCAATTCCTTGGATGCTGCTTTGGAAGCCTCGAAAAAAGATGACCAACCTTTTATTATTGGTGGAGGGGAAATATACAAACAGGCGATGTCGATTGCTAATACCATTGAACTTACTCGAGTACATGAAAATTTTGAGGCAGACACTTTTTTCCCAAAGATAGACACTTCCATTTGGAAAGAAACGAGCAATACGTTTCATGACAAAGATGAAAACCATAAATACGAATTCTCATTTTTAACCTACAAAAGAAATTAATCAGTAAACAACCCATATAAAGATTATTGATGCCTTTGTTAGGGGTGCCAAAACCAAAAAGGCTTACGCATAAAGAACCACACTATATAAATACAATGTGGTTTCATCTTTGTTATTTCTTACTCTTATCGCCACTAGCAAACGCTAGCAGTAGCCATACTAGTCTACAGCGGGGGCCAGCAATCAAATATGCTAAACATAATGATTTATCTAATAAAATTACGTTTTTGATTGGAGAAAATGGAAGCGAAAAATCTACACTATTAGAATAATAATCAAATGGAGTAATATTGGGGTCATATGTTTTCGAGAATGTCGATTTCCCTGGACCATTACATCCAGCAACAATTATTAAATTGGGCTCTTGCAAGATAAATGAGCTTGTTGAGAATGAGATAACACAATCTTTCTAGAAGATTTAATCTGACACTTCACAACTAACTTGTTTTCAATGCAATACCATTTATGGGCACATTACTTTAAAATAGCTATGTAGGTAGCCAACCACTGTTTTTTAATCATTTAACTTCTTTATTTTTAGTATACCCTAATTTGGAACACTATCTTTTTAAGGTATGTGTTAAATTAAAATTGACCAACGCTTGTGCCAATAAGCTTTTGTTCATTATCATATTTTAATTTTAAACTAACGTTTGTTTCCAAGTCGAGAAAACTTAATTTATAGGAATCAATATCCCTATCAAATCCAAAAAACACAATTCCCTTAAAGCTTGATTGTATTGAATTTACATCATACACAAAGTCTATTTTAGATAACTTCATAGTTTTATCACATTCATTTTCCTTAGAAAATGTGAAATCTAAATTTTCTTTCAAATCATTAAACACAGAAATTTCATTTTCTCTCTTTACACAAATTTGAAAGCTGTCCTTAAATTCTTTAGAGAAAATAGCTTTCTCGATTAGATACTCATTAATATTTGACGTTTTCTGACATCCAAAATATGTCAATGAAATGCAAAACAGAACTAAATATCTCATATTATTAATCTTCATCTTCTTTGTTTTTATCGTTACCTCCAGAATGTGCTTGACTGGCTCAGGAGAATCTATTTTACTACACTACTAGAATCTTAAATTTGGGATTACTATCCCCAAAAGTAAATTCTTAAATATGTTTCAAGATACTTTTAATCTCTCGATATGAGTTCTTAAATTTAAATTCATTCTTTCAATTCTGTTTGTACAATATTGAAAGCGTTTATGGATTTCTTCGGGATTAAATTTGGGTAAATATTTAATCTATCTGTGTAAATTCGTTTAGGTTGTAATGACAATAACTTATTTATTAAAGGTTTGATATTTTCTGTCGTTTTCCTACCAACAAAGAAATTAATAACACTTTTTGTTTCTCTTTCCAAGGCATAAGCAATCCAAATAACGTTCTTCTTGTTCCCTAAAAAACTCTAAAGCTCATCAACTTCAAATTTACAACCTAACTTATTAAAGTATGGAACTTTAATTTGTTTACTTATTTTTAGCATTCTTGCAAATACCGTTTTCGTAGATATTTTAATTACTCTGGAAATACTCCGTACACTACAGCTTTCTTTTAATAATTGATTTAATTAATCTATTAGTATTTTCATTATATGCCCTATAAGTATAGTTTAACTGAAACCGTTTATTACAAGCTTTACATTTATAACGTTGTTTCTCTTTTTGAAATCCATTTTTTACTGAAATACCATTACAATCTGGACAATATGTTTTTACCATCACCTAATTTACTACACGACGGTTTGAAGAGTCCTTATTTTAAAGCTTCTAACGAACTTTCGTTTTACTCAACATATCAAAGAACGTTAAAAACCAGCAATTATTTTTTAATATAATTACTGATTTAAATATTTTGAAGTTATGATTAATCTAATACCTATTTTACACATTAACGATTTAGAGGGTGTGCGTAAGTGGTTTCATATTTAATACCTTCTTTAACTAGTGCTAAAAACTTTTTAGAATCAGTCATTTTAATACCATTTTTTAATATTCCATAATGCTCACCTAAGCATAGAGTATCAACCTTATTATTCTCTAATGAACGAAAATTGATATTCTTCTATCTATTTTCGAAGTATCTTTAGAAATAGTTAAATTATTAAAAATCTTCTCACATAGTTTGCATTATCATTCTTTTTATGAAAAATCATTTCAGTAGAATTACCATCGTCTATCCCTGATTCACACTCTATTCTAATAGGAAATGTCACACCTTTTTGTATGAAATACGCACTAATACATACATCAGATATTGTATCAAAATGTGTTACTTTTTCTTTAACATCTGTTTTTTCATTTTTTTTCTGTTTCCTTTCTGCCTGAGAACACCCACAAATGTATAGGCTTGCAAAAACTAAAAAACAATATCTAATTTTATTATTCATCTATGTATTTATATTTTGATGGATTTGGATTGTATCGACTATCTTTCTTCTTGATTTCTCTTGTTAGCTCTCTTGTTTTTTTACTGTTTACTTTCGTTGAAGTAACTCCCTCTGAATGAACAAATGCCCTTTGTGATTAGTTCTCGTCGTGCCCGCAAAAATTTCTCCGTTTGCTTTGGCTGTTTTAGTTTCTTCTTCAACAGCTCTTCTTTCTGCAACTTTTTCAAAATCAGGATCATATTTTTGATTGCTAATACTTCTACCTTTTTACCATCACCTAATTTACTACACGACGGTTTGAAGAATCCTTATTTTAAAGCTTCTAACAAACTTTCGTTTTACTCAACATATCAAAGAACGTTAAAAACCAGCAATTATTTTTTAATATAACCACTGGTTATCAATACTTTAAAACCACTTTTTTGTCTATAACCTAGTTTACTACACTACCCAAGGCATTGAGGGCAGATGTTACCGAAATGGCGGTTTAATCATATTGACATCATTTGGCACAAGGAAATGTTCACATATTGCAATACTCATATGAGTTTGCAAGTGGGCTTCTTCCTTGTGCTTAATCAGCAACGAGATTCAGCAAGCGCAGAGCATATCAAATATTTGCTTATTTTTGAGTTCTAAATCAGGCAATCATTATGAGACATCCACTTCCAACCTGCATCTTGGTTTTCATTTCGTTTCTTTCAGCCAATGGTCAGACAACAAAGAAAGTACTATTCTTAGGTAATAGTTATACCGCAGTAAACGATTTACCTTCCATGGTAAACAATATGGCGCAGAGTACCGGAGACATCCTTATTTATGATTCCAACACACCTGGGGGTTACACTTTGATGGGACATGCAACAAATGCCACTACCTTAGACAAGATAAATTCCAACAATTGGGATTATGTGACCTTGCAAGCACAAAGTCAAGAAACCTCCGAAGAGGAAACACAAATGGAAACTGATCTATATCCGCATGCGGAATCCTTAAGCAATGCCATCAGAACAAATGATGAATGTTCGCAACCAATGTTCTATATGACTTGGGGGCGAGAAAATGGAGATGCCAACAATTGCAATACAATGCCTTGGGTTTGCACCTATGAAGGTATGGATGATGCCATAAGGACAACCTATGTTTCAATGGCAAACGACAATGACACGGAAATAGCTCCTGTTGGTGCTGTATGGCGATACATTAGAACAAACCACCCAAATATGGATTTGTACTCCAGCGATGGATCTCATCCGTCTTTGACTGGTTCATATGCTGCAGCTTGCGCATTTTATACAATGATTTACAAAAAGGATCCAACCTTGATTTCTTGGAATTCAACTTTGTCCGAAGCCGATGCCAACATCATAAAAGTGGCTACCAAGGCAATTGTCTTCGACGATATCCTCAATTGGGATTTTACCATAAATTCAGCAATGTCAAATTATTCTGAAGTTGTCAATGGAGGTGAAGTTACCTTTACGAACACAAGCAATGATTACGATTTCTTGCTATGGGATTTTGGAGACACGAATACTTCCACAGAAACCAACCCCACCCATACATACTTGGCCAATGGAAGCTATACCGTTTCATTGACCACCACCAAATGTGGAAAATCCCACACCAAAACTAAAACCTTGAACATCGATATAAATCTAAGTACGGAAGAATTCAATATCGAAACATTTGCCATTTCCCCTAACCCGACGTCAAAAGACTTGAACATCAAATTGAACAAGACCTACGAAAAGGTCAAAATTGTAATCTTTGACATTAAGGGAAAATCCATCATAGAGAAAATTTCATATGATTCAGCTGTTTTGAATCTGGATGTTTCGAAGTTGAGCAACGGGATGTACATATTAAACATTCGTGCGGATTCAGGTTTCTATTCTGCCAAAATATCCAAAAAGTAGTTAGGCACATTCGTCTAACCATAAACCGCCCAATTTTACTTAATTTCGCAAAATGGTAAAAGAGATTCAGCTACGCATTACATTAAAAGAGGAAGAACGCAGTGACATATTGATAATAAAATCTGCTCATCGTCTTGACATTGCCAAAGAAGACATTACTGGAATCAAAATACTGCGAAAATCCATTGATGCTCGCAAACCCAAGATCATACTCAATTACAAGGTTGCCGTCTACATAAAAGAACCTTTACCAAAACAATCTGAATATCAATTTGACTACAAAGACGTTTCCAAGGCAAAACCCGTACACATCATCGGCTTTGGTCCAGCAGGAATGTACGCTGCATTACGCTGCATAGAGCTAGGTTACAAGCCCATCGTATTGGAGCGTGGCAAGAATGTTCAAGACAGACGTCGCGATTTGAAGGCCATCAATCAAGATCACTTTGTAAACGAGGATTCCAATTACTGCTTTGGAGAAGGTGGTGCCGGAACCTATAGTGATGGAAAATTATATACCAGGAGTTTAAAAAGAGGTGATGTTCGCAGAATTTTCGAAAATTTGGTGTTTCACGGAGCAACGGAACAAATACTAATCGATGCCCATCCACACATCGGCACCAACAAACTCCCTAAGATAATTCAAAACATTCGTGAGAACATCATAAAATACGGAGGAGAAGTCCATTTTGAAACTCGTGTCGTCGATTTCGACATTGAGGACAATGCCATAAAGGCAGTAATAATGCAAAATGGAGAGGAAATGTCTACCGAACGAGTTGTATTGGCTACCGGTCATTCTGCCCGCGATATATTTTACTTGCTAAAGGACAAGGACATTGCCATAAAATCGAAATCGTTTGCAATGGGAGTTCGTGTAGAACATCCACAACACATCATCGATTCCATACAGTACCATTGCCCTGGAGAACGTCATGAATTGTTACCTGCCGCTGCTTATAGCTTGGTACAACAAGTGAACGAACGTGGCGTCTACTCCTTTTGCATGTGCCCTGGTGGTTTCATAGTACCTGCAGCAACCGCAAATGGAGAGGTCGTAGTCAATGGCATGTCTCCATCTCGCAGAAATAACAAATATGCAAATTCCGGGATAGTCGTGGAGATAAATGCTGAAAGAGATTTGAAGAAATACGAACAATTTGGAGAATTGAAAGGTTTGGAGTTCCAAAAAGACTTGGAACGTTTGGCCTTTACAGCTGGAGGAAGGAGTCAAGTTGCACCTGCGCAACGACTAACCGACTTCGTTGAAGGCAAACTATCCAATAGTCTGAATGACACTTCCTATCAACCTGGGTTGAAATCAGCACCAATGCACTCTCTCCTACCTAAATTGATTGGAAGTAGATTGCGAAAAGGCTTTGATGCCTTCGGACGAAAGATGAAAGGCTATTATACTGAAGAAGCCAACATAGTGGGAGTGGAATCAAGAACCTCTTCTCCAGTAAACATCCCTAGAAACGAAACTTTGGAACACCCACAAATTTCAAATCTATTCCCTTGTGGAGAAGGTGGTGGTTATGCCGGAGGAATAATCTCTGCAGCAATGGACGGAGAACGCTGTGCAGAAGCA
Source organism: uncultured Bizionia sp. (assembly GCA_947496215.1). Taxonomy (GTDB): domain Bacteria; phylum Bacteroidota; class Bacteroidia; order Flavobacteriales; family Flavobacteriaceae; genus JAHDHI01. The sequence continues at coordinate 507,620 of CANMCF010000002.1, read as the reverse complement.
GCCATAAAAGGGTTATAATTCATCTTCAATTGATACGTTATCGCCCATATGAAATATATTGCTTTTATTTTTTTCATAGCTATAACTTTTGTGAGATGCAAAAGCGATCCCAAAAAGGAACGACTGGAAATTTTAAAGAAATCGTTGGACACCATCAGCTTTAACGACACGTATTCTTATGAAGATTATAAAATGTTCATCGTTGAAAACAATAAAACAATTACATCCAGAGAATTGTGTGAAATTGATTCCATAAAGGCTCAAATGGATATAGAAAAGAATAAACTAACCTTTTTCTCTCGACACGCTCAAAACCGTCCTATAGAAAGTTTAGAAAAAATGCCTGAAATTTTAAAAGAAGAATACGATATTAATACCGTAGAGCTATTACCTGGTTGTCTCATCAATGATAGCACTGAATATGGAAAATGCTATGAAAGACTGATGCAAAAAGCCATAAATAAAAAATATGGAAACAATTTCTTGGACAAGGTTAAAAGAACTGCAGACAGCATCTATCTCCATGAAAACAGAAACAAAATATATTCTTCAAAAAACTCTTACGCCATGTTTCAGAGATTGATTTCCGATGATTATCAAAATTGGAGAGACTCAATTCGTCGTAGTCTATTTGACAAGATGGCCTTCCCTAAAGACAATCCAATGAAAAAAGATGGTTCTGCTGGGTTCATCATAAAGGGAAATGGCACGATAGACAGCTTGGATGTTTATACCTATAATTCCATTGAAAAGAATCATCTTTCTTACGAAGAACAGATAAAAAAACAAATGGAAAACCTTATACGAAAAACGAATTGGCTACCCTTTGAAACATATGGGATAAAGCTTAAAACCAAAGAACACTTTTTTTTCACAGAGCATTAGAAACGATATTTATCGTTTAAAGATATTATTCCTATTTTTGCATCACTAAATTAAAAAAAACCAATGAACGCATATATATTTCCAGGTCAAGGAGCTCAATTCTCAGGAATGGGTTTAGACCTATACGAAAACTCACCAGAAGCACAACATTTGTTCGAAGATGCAAATGAAATCTTAGGGTTCCACATCACGGACATCATGTTCGAAGGAACAGCCGAAGCTTTGAAACAAACAAAAGTTACACAACCTGCCATTTTTTTGCATTCAGTGATATTGGCTAAAACACTAGGTGACGACTTCAAACCAGATATGGTTGCAGGTCACTCCCTTGGAGAGTTTTCCGCATTGGTTGCCAATGGAGCCTTGACCTTTGAAGATGGATTGAAATTGGTATCCCAACGTGCTTTGGCCATGCAAAAGGCTTGCGAGATTAAACCAAGTACGATGGCAGCCGTTTTAGGTTTGGAAGATGACATCGTAGAAAGAATATGTAAAACTACCGATGGTGTAGTCGTTGCTGCAAACTACAACTGCCCTGGCCAATTGGTGATATCGGGAGAAATAGAAGCCATAAATACTGCTTGTGAAGCTTTGAAGGCTGAAGGAGCTCGCCGTGCATTGGTGTTGCCAGTTGGAGGCGCTTTTCATTCTCCGATGATGGAACCAGCACGTGAAGAATTGGCAGCTGCCATAGAAAATACGACATTCAACAAGCCAAATTGTCCAATTTACCAAAATGTAACTGCCAGCGCCATCATAGATGAGTCTGAGATCAAAGCGAATCTAATCTCTCAATTGACTGCTCCTGTACGCTGGACTCAATCCGTACAGCAGATGATTACAGATGGGGCTTCTCTATTCACTGAAGTAGGACCTGGAAAAGTGTTGCAAGGGTTGGTAAAAAAAATAAATAGGGAAGCACAAACTGCTTCTGCAACTTTTCAAAGCGAAGCTTAATGAACTCTAGAACGCTTTTGATAAGTTTCCTCATTCTATTTAACATTGTCTTGGATCAAGTCTCCAAAGTTTGGGTTAGAACCGAAGTTGCCTTTGAGAGTCGAAGGGAGTTATTGGGTCAATACCTGTCATTGCACAATGTGGAAAATGATGGAGCCTTTTTAGGTTTGGGAGGTGACTTCTCCCCTATATTGAAAATAATACTACTTAACATATTGCCAATCGTAGTCTTGGGATTGGTACTTGTTCATATTTTCAGGAACAAAAGTCTGGATCGACTATCCCTAATCGGTTTTTCATGCATCATAGGAGGCGGTATTGCCAATATCTATGATAGAATACGCTATGGCTCTGTTACCGATTTCCTACATATAGATCTGGGAGGAGTATTCCGAACGGGAATCTTCAACCTTGCGGATGTTTCCGTGATGGTAGGAATGGGCTGCTTGTTGCTATCCAGCTTCAAAAACAAAAAACAACATAAAAAAAGCCTCGAATAGTTCGAGGCTTTTTTTATTTATCGCGGTAGGATATCCTTGGATTTTTCCAAAGAGACATTAGCATAATTAATATGTCTATTCTATCGACATAAAAATTTCCAACGCTCCTCAATGGTGCTAGTTCAGTCTATTTTGCCATTTCCAAGCAGATCTCATGGCATCATCCAAAGAAAACTTCGCCTTCCATCCTAAAATGGTATTTGCTTTTTCGGTATCCGCAAATGCAGAAATGACATCTCCCTTACGTCGTTCGACAATCTTATAATTCAATTTTTGGTTTGAAACGCGTTCAAAGGATTCAATTACTTCCAAAACAGAACTACCTGTCCCAGTACCTAAGTTAAAAACTTCGTAATTCAAATCGTTTTTATGATTCAACAGACGTTGCAAGGCAACAACATGTGCCTTTGCCAAATCCACGACATGAATATAATCACGGATACAAGTCCCATCTGGAGTCGGATAATCATTTCCAAACACGGACAACTCCTTCCTCATACCTATTCCCGTTTGAGTTATAAAGGGCACCAAATTTTGTGGCACACCAATGGGAAGCTCTCCAATAGCTGCAGAATCGTGGGCGCCTATGGGATTGAAGTAGCGTAATGCTATGGCTTTGAAATCTGGAGAGATCATACAAGTATCCCTTATTATGTCCTCTCCTATCTTTTTCGTATTCCCATAGGGTGATTCAGCTGGTTTTATAGGGGCTTTTTCTGTTATGGGCATAACATCTGCTTGTCCATAAACCGTACAGGATGAGCTAAAAATAAAGTTGGATGATTCCAACTTCTTCAATTCTTGCAAGACGTACACCAAAGTATTGATGTTGTTTTCATAATACATCAACGGATTTTCAACACTTTCCCCAACAGCTTTGCTCGCCGCAAAATGTATGACGCCTCTTATATCTTGATGTTTCTCGAAAAACGCTTGTACAGCTTGTTTTTCCTTTAAATCCAACTTTACGAAAATTGGTTCCTGTCCTGTTATGGAAGTTATTCCTTCCAAAACCTCTATCGAAGCATTCGACAAATCGTCGATAATTACAACTTCGTATCCTGAACTTTGAAGTTCGACAACAGTATGCGAACCTATGAAGCCTAATCCTCCAGTTACTAATACCTTCATTGAAATGTTTTTCCCCTAATTGTTGTTTACAAAATCAATAACCGTTTGAGTTATGAAATCTATTTGCTCATCATCCAACTCCGTATGCATTGGCAAAGAAATCACTTCTTTCACCAATCGATTGGTTACCGTAAAATCCTCTTCTCTATATCTGGAATCCAAATATGCTTTTTGCCTGTGCAAAGGAATCGGATAATATACTCCACATGGGATTTCCTTTTCATTCAAGTGCTTGGCCAAAGCATCTCTATCCGTTCCAATGATCTTCAACGTATATTGATGGAAAACATGATATTCATAAGTTTCATCAAGTTCCCCGTTGGTGGTTTTTGGAGTTATGATATTCGGGTGACTTACAAAGGCTGCATTGTATTTTGTTGCTGCATTTCTTCTTGCTCTGTTATAGGTGTCCAAATGCGGTAACTTGGCATCCAGAACTGCTGCTTGAATAGAATCCAAACGTGAATTGACACCAACGACGTCATGGTGATAACGCTCATACATACCATGGTTGACGACTCCTCTCATAATATGTGCCAAATCGTCATCATTTGTAAAGATGGCTCCTCCATCACCATAGCATCCCAAATTCTTTGATGGGAAGAAAGAAGTCGATGCCACATGACCAATGGTACCAGCCATAACTTCTTCTCCATTGCTATATTTATATTTGGCTCCAATACCTTGTGCATTGTCCTCTATCACGTATAGGTCATGTTCTTTTGCAATTTCCATCAAGGCTTCCATATTTGCACATTGTCCAAATAGATGGACAGGTACAATTGCCTTAGTCTTCGGTGTTATCGCTTTTTTAACAGCTTCTATGTCGATATTGAATGTATCTGGTTCGACATCTACCAACACTGGGGTTAAGTTTAACAAGGCTATGACCTCTACGGTGGCAGCAAACGTAAAATCGGCAGTAATAACCTCATCACCGGGTTTTAGTCCTAACCCCATCATTGCAATTTGCAATGCATCTGTACCATTTGCACATGGAATGACGTGTTTTACTCCTAGATAGTTTTCAAGATTTCTTTGAAACTGATGAACCTTTGGTCCATTTACAAATGCTGTAGTTTCCAAAACATCTTGTATGGATTCGTTTACAACATCTTTTATACCTTCGTATTGACCCTTAAGGTCTACCATTTGAATTTTTCTCATAAACTACGAAATTACAAAATTCATATATGCTAAACAATGAATTATGTATTTTAGCACAAACGTTTTTCATATTGAATGCACTATACACATTAGGAGTTTATATGGCCAGCTTTGGCCTTCGTATCATTTCTATTTTCAATACCAAAATAAAACTTGGTACAAAGGGGCGCTCCAATACGTTCAAAGTCTTGGAGACACAAATTCCCAAAGCAGCAGAAACACTATGGTTCCATTGTGCATCGTTGGGAGAGTATGAACAAGGTCTCCCCGTTTTCTCTGAATTGAGAACTCTATATCCCGACCATACGATAGTGCTCACATTCTTTTCTCCTTCTGGTTACGAAATAAGAAAAAACACTCCTGTGGCAGATATAGTAACATACCTTCCTTTGGATACCAAAAAGAATGCAAAACGTTTTTTGGATCTTGTAAACCCTGAGTTGACAATCTTTGTGAAATACGACATTTGGCCAAACTTCCTGAACGAATTGAAGAACAGAAAATTAAAAGCTATTTTAATCTCTGCTACCTTCAGGGAAAATCAATCTTTTTTTAAATGGTATGGCAAGCAAACAAGAAATGCCCTTTTTGCCTTCGAGCACATATTTACCCAAAATGAGAAGTCTAAATTACTTTTAGAACAAATAGACTATAAAGATGTCTCTGTTTCTGGAGATACACGTTTCGATCGTGTGGCTAATCAATTGCAACAAAGCAACGCGATCGATTTCATCGAAGCCTTCAAGCAAGATGCCTTGTGCATCGTCATAGGAAGTTCTTGGCCGGAAGATGAGAAATTAATCGTGGAATACATCAATTCCGAAGCTACATCAAACACAAAATTCATCATTGCCCCCCATAACATAAAACCATCGCAAATTCAAGATTTGAAACGTAGTGTAATCAAACGATCCATCTTGTTCTCAGAAAAGGAGGAAGTTGACTTAAGCAATTATCAAGTTTTGATATTGGATACCATAGGTTTGCTAAGCAAAGTATACAATTATGCGGATATTGCATATGTTGGAGGTGCTGTTGGAAAAACAGGCTTGCACAACACATTGGAAGCAGCCATTTTTGGAATACCGATTGTTATAGGCGACAATCATGAAAAATTCCCTGAAGCTCAAGCAATGATAGACTACAATGGCATGGTTGCCATTTCCAATCAAAAACAATTGAACAATGCTTTCAACAATTTCATATCCGATTCTGAAAAACGTGTTTCACTTGGACAACGAAATAAAGATTTCATCAGAGAAAATGAAGGGGCTGTCATCCAAATCCTTAATTTTATACGTAATTAAACTGTAATTTTGGCTGATTATCGATGAAATGTTAAAAATTGTTAAAAAAAAAAGAGGTTTTTAATTTTCAATATCTTAAATTCACGCCTTATTTAAAACTTAGACCAATGAAAAAATTATTATTGAGTGCTACTTTATTGTTAGCACTAAGCGTATCGTTCACTTCTTGTAGAGATGTAAAAGAAAATGCAGATGCTACGGAAAATGCTGTAGAAAATGCTGCTGAAGCTACTGGCGATGCTGTAGAAAATGCAGTTGAAGCTACTGAGAACGCTGTAGAAAATGCTGCTGAAGCTACAGGAGATGCTGTAGAAGCTGTAGAAGAAACTGTAAATGCTGCAGGAGAAGCTGTAGATAAAGCTGTAGATGCTGCAGGAGATGTTGCAGGAGATGCAAAAGCTGCTGTTGAAGATGCTGCAGACACTACGAAAGAAGCTGCTAACAAAATTGTGGATGATGCCAAGGCAAAGGCTGACGAGTTGAAGAAAAAATAATTCTCCACTTAAATTATAAGTCACTAAAGCCATTGCCTTCGCAATGGCTTTTTTTGTTTCTTGCTTGACCTCCAAAATTTTAAATGAAATTAGTTTAAATCTCTATTTTATAATCTTAATATTATATGTACTTTTGACGCCTAATAAAAAGAGGAAGGATTTGACTGATTGCAACCTCTTCAAATTGATTTACGGGGTCATTGAATACAGCTCTAGATCAATTTGGAATTAAATGCTAAAGGCAGTGTAAACTTCCTTCGACGTTTTCGTCAAATCCTCTGACTAAAATAATTACATAATGGCATATTTATTTACCTCAGAAAGTGTTTCTGAAGGACACCCGGATAAAGTAGCAGATCAAATCAGTGATGCATTAATTGACAACTTTCTTGCTTTCGACAAGGATTCCAAAGTGGCATGTGAAACCTTGGTTACAACAGGACAGGTTGTATTGGCCGGAGAAGTAAAATCCAAAACTTATCTGGATGTTCAAAAAATTGCTAGGGATACCATAAATAAAATTGGCTACACCAAAAGCGAATATATGTTTGATGGTAATTCATGTGGTGTATTCAGCGCTATCCATGAGCAATCGGACGACATCAACCGCGGTGTGGACAGAGAAAGTAAAGAAGAGCAAGGCGCAGGAGACCAAGGAATGATGTTTGGCTATGCAACGAGGGAGACAGAAAACTACATGCCTTTGGCTTTGGATCTATCCCACAAGATCTTGATCGAATTGGCAGAATTGCGCAAGGAGAACAAGGACATCACTTACTTGAGGCCGGATTCCAAGAGTCAGGTAACCATCGAATACAGTGACGACAACATACCACAACGTATCGATGCCATTGTCGTATCCACACAACATGACGACTTTGACGAAGATGATACCATGTTGGCAAAAATCAGAAAGGACATTGTTGAGATCTTAATTCCTCGTGTCGTATCCAAATTACCTGAACATTTAAAAGCTTTGTTCAATAATGACATAAAATATCATATAAACCCTACCGGAAAATTTGTTATTGGTGGCCCTCACGGCGATACAGGTTTAACTGGTCGTAAGATCATTGTAGACACCTATGGAGGCAAAGGAGCTCACGGTGGAGGCGCATTCTCTGGTAAGGACCCTAGCAAAGTAGACAGAAGCGCTGCCTATGCGACCAGGCACATTGCCAAGAACTTGGTAGCTGCTGGTATTTGTGATGAAATCTTAGTACAGGTATCCTACGCCATTGGAGTCGTAGAACCTATGGGAATCTTTGTGGACACCTACGGAACTTGCCCTTTTAATATGACGGATGGAGAAATAGCAGAAAAGATTTCGAAAATCTTCGATATGCGTCCAGCATCCATAGAATCTCGTTTGAAACTGCGTAACCCCATTTATAGTGAAACTGCTGCCTATGGACATATGGGAAGGGCCAACACGACAGTTACCAAAACATTTTCTCAGCCCAATGGGGAACCAAAGACCATAGATGTGGAATTGTTCACATGGGAGAAATTGGACTATGTAGACAAAGTCAAAGCCGCTTTTGAAATATAGGCAAAGAAACTACATATGAAAAAAGACCTTTCTTATAGAAAGGTCTTTTTTTTTGAATAGAACTAAATTCACTTTACATATCAATACACCCCATAAGACCATCCTATGGATCTCCAATCATCCGATGACCATTGTGCCCAAGGACTCAATTGCCACCCACAAACATAGACGCTACTTCTCATGATTGACCCACAGGTATATGCCTGATGATACGCCGCATCTCTTGTTCCTGGAATATCTAATCCCCTCTGTTTGGTTAGAATGTTAGAAAGCTTAGATTATGTCCCAGTTCATGTATCATCAATGTCATTCTGGATTCGACAGACAATGCCTCATGATCCTTGGCTAAGTTAATTTGCATCCATGAACCTACATTTCCATTGCCGCTGGGCAATGCTGCAGTTGCATATGCACCAGTATTCTCATTGTAATATGCCCCCAACACTATGTCTGCACTATATCTCGAATATGTCCTATTGATGTTAATATTTGGACTAACCCTACTCCAATGATATGCAGCCCAAGCAAATTCCAGTATGTATTCACTAGGAAAATCATAGTCTATGTAGTAAGCGATTCTTTTGGAATTGACATAAAATACTCCATATAGACTCAAGTACCACTGATTCTTCTGGGTATCTTCAGGGGAATTCTTATTCAAATTAGATTTTAGATCAAAAGGAATCGCCATGTCATCGGCATAGATGAAAGCTTCTCTTTCTAAATCAGGCACAAGTCTTTCCTCAGAATAGCCTTGATCTTTTAAAAAACTCAAAGTCTCCATCGCATCTTCTGGCAATGTCTCTTTTACTTCATTTGCATGCTCCTCATGCAAATTTTCGTTTTGACAACTCATACACAATAGAATTGCAAAAAACAAGCTTGTTTTTGTTTTTGAATTAAACATAGTTAATTGGTTTTTAGATTATTAATTAAAATTATTTATTTCCCCAATTAAATTCTCACTATATATTAACACATTGCGATACAAAACAATCATAAACACATCATTGTCAACAAATTAAAAACGAAATTCATCATTTTTCAAGAACATCTAATATTGTCAAAGATCTTTTGGGTTCAACCAAAGGTCCAAATGCCGATATCTGATTTTACCCGATAATTCTTACCAACTTAATCAAATAAAAATGAGCATAAAAAAAGCCTCATCTAAATTTAGATGAGGCTTTTGAGCGAGAGACCGGGTTCGAACCGGCGACATTCAGCTTGGAAGGCTGACGCTCTACCAACTGAGCTACTCTCGCATTTCCGGATGCAAATCTAGGAATTTATATTAGTTTCCAAAAGCTTTTTTTAATAAAATTTAAATATTCATTTCGTCGTAAAAAATAGTCGTTTCATCGAAATAACTTAAATATATTCAATAAATTAATAAATTGTTAATAGGTATATACTTAACTTTAAGTTAAAGCCCTTTAAATGCCTAACAAATGAAAAGAATACTCTTTACTCTATTGTTCGTTGCCATAAACAGTTATTCCCAAGTAAAAATAGGTGACAATCCTGAAATCATCGACAGTCAATCCATCCTTGAATTGGAAAGTTCAAATAAAGTTTTGGTCGTAACACGAATTTCTAGCTCAGAAATGAATGCATTAACGCCTCTCAATGGCGCTTTAATATACAATACAGACGAAAATTGCCTATTCCAATTCAACAACAATGCTTGGAACAGCCTTTGTACAAATGTCATGGACAATGAAACAGTTACCTCGCTCATTGACAACAACGATGGAACAATAAGTTATTCAGCAGAAGATGGCTCCGTGACGATAATCAACAAGGCCGCTTTAACAGACAATGGAGATGGCACGCTAACTTTCGACAATGGTAATGGATCTCCATTGAACATAGACATTTCTGCACTAGAAACGGTAACAACCCTGATAGACAATGCTGATGGAACGTTTACTTATGAATCAGAAAATGGCACGACAACCACCATAGATACGAATAGTACCGAAACCATAACGAGCATTGTCTTGAATCCAGATGACACCAACATCGATTACACGGACGAAAACGGAAACGTCTCTCAATTGGACCTTTCAACCGTTATTGCCAACTTGGAAACATTGACCACCTTGATTGACAACAATGATGGAACTTTTAGCTATACTGCCGAAGATGGAAACTCTACCATTCTAGATGTTTCGAATTTGGAAACATTAACAGCAATTGCCATAGCTCCCGACAATACGAACATCGATTACACGGATGAAAATGGAAATGTCACACAGCTAGATCTATCTGCAATAGTTTCCAATTTAGAAACATTGACATTGCTTACAGACAACAACGATGGTACTTTGACCTACACAGATGAAAATGGGAACACGACACAAATCAATGTAGCGAACTTGGAAACCTTGACTACCTTGGTCGACAATGGAGATCTAACCTTTACCTACATTAATGAAGATGGCGTCCCTGTAACCATTTCTGTAATAGATAACGACAACGACTCGACAAACGAACTTCAAGATCTCTTTTTGAATGGAACAGAATTAACACTTTCCAATCCTGAAACCGCTGGAAATGTAGTCGACCTGACAGGACAAATCACACTGCCTATGTTTGCAAATGGCACCAACACAAATGATGAAATCTACTGGAATGGAACACAATGGGTATATGGAACACGCGTTGCTACCGTTAATTTGTCTCATCCAGATGCAGATGGCAATGTAAACATTCCCGTAGGAAATGTATATACCGGCCCAACAACAGATGTAGACGACATTAGCTCCATAGAAATTGGAGGAGTTCCTCACGAAGGAGACATTTATGTTGTGAATAGTGATGCATCAGACCCTACCCAAGTTGGAGCAACCTACATCTATGACGCTGATACAATGACTTGGATTGCCGTCGACCCCTTTAACACCAACCTTTACGACCCTCGATATGTAAATGTTACAGGTGACACGATGGTTGGCAACTTGGATATGAGTGGTAATACCGTAACAGGATTAGGTAACCCCATCGGTCCTACAGATGCTACTCCTAAATCATATGTAGACAACATTTCCCTAATTGACAATGGAGATGGCTCCTTCAGTTTAAACAAACCTGATGGTTCCATAGATACTGTGAACAAAGCAACATTGATCGCAAACCCAAATGGAACGTTTACATTCGACAACAATGATGGAGCACCGGTCACCATAGATGTTTCCAATCTTGAAACATTGACAAGCATAGCATTGAATAACGACAATGAAAACATTGATTATATGGATGAAAATGGAAACACCATCCAATTGAACCTAACAAACATAATTGCCAATTTGGAAGCCTTAACTTCTTTGGTCGACAATAACGATGGAACATTTACATATACGGATGAAGACGGAAATATTACAACTCTGGACATTTCCAATGCTGAAACGCTTACATCCATCGCTTTGAATACGGACGACATCAATATTGATTATATCGATGAAGGCGGGAATACGACACAATTGAACCTTACCAACATTGTTAAAAATCTTGAAACGTTGACATCACTTACCGACAACAACGATGGCACGATTACCTACACGGATGAATCCGGAAACAATACAACACTAAATATCAACAACATAGAAACCTTAACAAGCATTGTCGACAATGGTGATTCAACCATTACTTATTCGGATGAAGATGGCAATGACACGACATTTTCAATAGCCGACAACGACAACGATCCAACCAATGAAATTCAAACTATTGTTTCTGCCGATGGCTCGGTAACCATTACACCCAATGGGAATGATTATGATTTGAGTATTACTACACCAATAAACAATGACAATGATCCAACAAATGAAATCCAAACCTTGGCTCAATCTGGAACCAATGTAACATTGTCCAATGGAGGTGGAACCATTTCTGTTGCCGACAATGATGATGATCCAACCAACGAAATACAAACCGTGGAATCCTCTGATGGATCCGTGACCGTGACTCCAAATGGAAACGACTTCGACCTTAGTATCACAATACCAGCAAACAACGACAACGACCCCACAAACGAATTGAACACGAGTGTAGTCCTAAACGGAACGGATCTGGAAACTACGGATGCAGGAGGAACGATCACCACAGACCTATCCTCCTTGGATGAAAGTGCTGAAGTGACAACCGTTCAAAACAATTTGGACACACACATAGCCAACGACCTCGACATCGATCCAACCAACGAGATACAAACCGTGGAATCCTCTGATGGATCCGTGACCGTGACTCCAAATGGAAACGACTTCGACCTGTCAATCATTATTCCTTCAAATAACGACAACGATCCGACCAATGAGATTCAGGATATTTCAACCGATACGACTGCTGGAAACATTTCTTTATCCAATGGCTCAACCTTAACATTGAATGTTGATGATGCAGACTCAGATTCTACCAATGAACTTCAAACCATTTCTCAAATTGGAAATGACGTAACATTATCCAATGGAGGAGGAACCATTTCGGTCTCAGATAACGACAATGACTCTTCTAATGAAATCCAAACTGTGGAATCCACAGATGGTTCAATAAATGTTACCCAAAATGGTAATGATTACGATTTGAGCATCACTATACCTACAAACAATGACAATGATCCAACTAATGAAATTCAGGACATTTCAACTGATACCTCTGCTGGCAACATAAGTCTTTCAGGTGGTTCGACACTAACTTTAAATGTGGATGACGCCGATGCCAGTCCTTTAAATGAAATTCAAAAAGTAGAATCAACAAATGGCTCTGTTAATATTACCCAGAACGGCAATGACTATGACCTAAGTGTTACTATTCCTCTCAACAATGACAATGATTCTACCAACGAGATTCAAGATATTTCAACCGATGCCACAGCAGGAAACATAAGTCTTTCCAATGGTTCTAGCCTAACCTTGAATGTAAATGATGCCGATGCAGATCCTACCAACGAAATTCAAACCCTTTCACAATCTGGGAATGACATCACATTGTCAAATGGAGGAGGAACCATTTCGGTCTCAGATAACGACAATGATGCCACCAACGAAATTCAAACCATAGCATCTGTAGACGGCTCCGTCATCGTTACCCCGTCAGGAAACAATTATGACTTGAGCATTACCACTCCTACAAACAACGACAATGACCCAACAAATGAAATTACCACTGTAACCGACAATTTAGATGGCACTTCAACCATATTGGATGTCAATGGTGGTACCGTAACCGTGGACAATGACGGTGTGGACAATGTCGACGATGCAGACAATGACATAACCAACGAACTTCAAAACATTGCATTGAATGGAACTGAACTATCACTTTCCACCCCTGCGACAGCTGGAAACTTAGTCGACTTAACTGGGCAGATTACGTTACCCATGTTTGCAGATGGCTCCAATACCAACGATGAAATCTATTGGGATGGTACACAATGGGTTTATGGTACTCGAGTCGCTACCGTTAATTTAGTCGCTCCGGATCCAGATGGCAATGTTAACATTCCCATAGGAAATGTTTATACAGGACCAACGACAATCACTGGAGACATTGGTCCCATTGAAGTTGGTGGTTCTCCCCAAGAAGGTGACATCTATGTAGTAAACAGCTCTGCCTCGGACCCATCACAAGTAGGAGCTACTTATATCTATGATTCGGATACCATGACTTGGATTGCCATAGATCCTTTCAATGCGGCATTGTATGATCCTAGATATGTAAATGTAACTGGAGATACCATGGTAGGCAACTTGATCATGAGTGGAAATACCGTTACAGGATTAGCTTCCCCAATCAATGCAACAGATGCTGCTTCAAAGTCTTATGTCGACAGCATGTCCCTTATAGACAATGGAAATGGAACATTCACCTTGAACAAACCTGATGGCACGTTGGATACCATCAACAAAGCTAATTTAACAGACAATGGAGATGGAACTTATACATTTGACAACAATGATGGTTCGCCTGTAACTATAAGCGTTTCAGCTTTGGAGACGGTGACAAGCATTACTGACAATGGCAACCTTACCATTACCTATTTGAATGAAAGTGGTAATCCCACAACTTTTTCGGTAGCAGACAATGACAATGACCCCGCCAATGAAATTCAGTCCATAACATCTACAGATGGCACCGTTACTGTATCACCAACTGGAAATGATTACGATTTGAGTATTGCCATTCCTACAAACAATGACAATGATGCCACCAATGAAATACAGACCTTGTCACAAACAGGAAACGACGTAATACTATCCAATGGAGGTGGAATGATATCAGTAGCTGATAACGACAATGACTCTGCAAATGAGATCCAGGTGATAACATCTACAGACAACTCAGTAGGCATCACTCAAAATGGAAATGATTATGATTTAAGCATTACCATTCCGGCAAACAATGATAACGACCCTACAAATGAAATTCAGGATATATCTACGGATGCGACAGCTGGAAACATCAGTCTTTCCAGTGGATCTACATTGACTTTGAATGTGAATGATGCAGATGCAGATTCCTCAAACGAAATTCAAACGGTGGAATCCACAGACGGAACCGTAAATGTCACTGCCAATGGAAACGATTATGATTTAAGCATTGTCATTCCTGCAAACAATGACAACGACCCTACAAATGAAATTCAGGATATATCTACGGATGCGACAGCTGGAAACATCAGTCTTTCCAGTGGATCTACATTGACTTTAAATGTGAATGATGCAGATTCAGACATCACCAACGAGATTCAAACCGTGGAATCTACGGATGGTACAGTAACTGTAACACAAAACGGTAACGATTTCGACTTGAGTGTTTCTGCCGAAACTGTTACCACGTTGACTCAGAATACCTCAACAGGAGTCATCTCCTACTCCAACGAAACACCAGCAATACAAACTGCAAATGTTGTTAGCACAGATGCTGACAATGACATTTCCGTGGGCACGGATGGAGGTGCATACTATGCGAGTCCAGTCAAAGCAATGGGAAAAGTCAACGCTAATGGAACTACCAACAAAGCTCCTTTCAATGCAACGGTGACAAGATTGAACATTGGTAGGTATCAAGTAGTCTTGACTCCAGCAATGCCTGATCCCAATTACATTATTCAGTTGACGATTAGAGACTCCAATGGGGCTGGAAACGACGACTACGATGTCTCTTACACTTCACAGACCACAAATGGGTTTGTCGTTGAAGTTGGTGACAATGACAATGGAGGAAGTGATAGAGCTCTTCGAGATTTTGAATTTATGTTTACCGTTTTAAATTATTAATAATTATGGAAAAGTATATTTTAAGCATCTGTTTACTTGTTTCTATTTCCATGTATTCTCAAGCACCACAAGCAGATGAGTTGATAACCGTTCACAATGTTACGAGCATTGAAATGAATAACATCGTCAATCCTACAGAAGGCTCCTTGGTATACAACTCTACAGATAGAAGTATGTACCAACGGACCAATAACGAATGGGTAAGTCTAAGCAAGCAAGGCAGAACCTACATTGGACATTTCATAATTACGGCAACTGGAGATAAAATCATCACAGGCATTCCATTTGAGCCATCGCAAATTAGTTTTAAGGCCTATGCTAACATTGAAAGTGAAAATATCAATGCAGACAATCAAGTAGGAAATAATAATACTAGTATCGCAAATTCATTTGGCAACATGACGGGGTATGCAAGAGGTACTACCCAACAAGTCATCTACGTAGGTGGGAGTGGAAACTCAATTAATGATATTTCAAGGTATTCATCAAGCACACATTGCATTGGCATTAGATATGGCAATCAAAATGGGGACAACTTAGGGATTACCTCAGCTTCATTTACTTCATTCGACGCAAATGGTTTCACTTTGAATGTAGATAGCAAAGCAGATAATCTAGTGGTAATTTACACAGCTTATGAATAATGGTTTTTACATATTGGTCACTTTAATGTCTTTGTTTTCACAAAGTGGAATCTCACAAGTGGCGTTTCACAACTACGGAAATGTTCAAATACACGATTTAGGACAAATTGGGTTCCACATTGACTTGACCAACGACGGAACCTTCAATCAAAATTTGGGATTAGCTGGATTTTACAATACAAATACCCCCTTAACCATTTCTGGTAATGAAATTCCGAGGTTTTACAATATGGAAGTAGATGTGGAAAACCATCTGTTTTTGGAAATAAACACAGAGGTTTCAAACTCGCTGATCTATGTCAACGGAGATGTAATAACTCCTCGAACGACACCATCGATCTCTTTGGATTTTCTTGAAAACGCCATATATGTCTTGGAAGACAATTTACGTAACACGGATGGCTATACCTCTTTCAATGGTTCAAATGAGTTTACATTTCCCATTGGAGAAGATGACAAACTAAGGCCATTGATTACACCCTTTCAAAATAACAATGTCAAATATTCAGCTGCTTATTTTAATGAAGATCCTAATTTCCCATCTACATTTTCAACTGCATTTGACACTTCTCTTTCAGAAGGAATCATAGAAACGGTAAACACCAACGAGTTTTGGGATTTCAATGGGCTTTCGCAAACATCGGTAACACTTACTTGGGATAACAATAGTTTGATATCCCAACTCACGACATCACTAGATAAATTGAGAGTAGTAGGTTGGAGCATTTCAGAAAACAGATGGAAAAACCTAGGTAACACCAGTACCACTGGAACAATGACAGAAGGGACAATATCGTCGGAGGCATTTAACCCAAGTGATTATGAAATACTCACCTTTGGATCTTTAATCAACGAAAATGGATTAACCATCTATGACGTCTTCACTCCAAATGGAGACGGAGACAATGAAACCTTCATGATTGAAGGCATTGAACTTTTCGACAATACATTGAAGATATTCAACCGCTGGGGGGTTTTGGTTTATGAAACCAAAAACTACAAGAATGATTGGAAAGGTCTTTCTGATGGTAGAGCTACTCTTGTCAAAAAAGAAAAACTACCAGCAGGAACCTACTTTTATGTTCTAGAATTGACCAAAAGTGGCAAACAACAAGCTGGGCCTTTATACATCACCTATTAAAGTGTCTTGTAAAAATGATAACCATAGATTTCATACCCCTCGTTGTAATAAAATTTATGAGACGGATAGTTCTGTACGTAAGTATTCAATTCTGAAATGTTGCACCCTTTGCTTTTTGCATACTCATACAACCATTTGAAAAATTGTTTTCCCAAACCTTTACCTTGGTACTTAGCTTCAATGTACACATGATCCACTTCCATGGATAGACCTGCATAATGACGTGTTTGAAACCACATCCCGCAAACACCTATGAGTTTTTCACCATCAAAAACACCAGCACACTCATAGTTTTGAGTTATCATCTCTGCAAAACGTTCTTTTAAAATAGCATCCGAATTTGCATTTTCAGTCAATTTTTGAATCAAGGGAATTATCGAATTGATGTCTGATTTCTCTATAATTTTAAACGTAAAGGACATTTGGATTTCTTTTCGACAAATTTAATTAATTTTGAAAAGATATCTAACTCCATATATGAAAATCATATCAAAGACCCATAGACTCTATCTTCGAGAATTCACCCCAGAAGATGCCATTCACTTCTATCTAATGAATTTAGATGAAGATGTCATAAAACATACGGGAGACGTTGCATTTGCATCTGAAGCTGAAGCACGAAAATTCCTCTTAAAATACGACCAATACAGATTGTTTAAAATGGGAAGGTGGGCAGTCTGCTTGAAGGATACTGACGAATTTTTGGGTTGGTGCGGACTAAAGTTCCATCCGGATAAAGGTGATGACAAACCATTTGTAGAGGTAGGATATCGTTTCTACAAGAAACATTGGAACAAAGGTTATGCCACTGAAAGTGCCAGAGCATCCATAGATTATGGATTTGAAAAATTGAGTCTCAAAACCATTTTTGCACACGCCCACATAGATAACATAGGCTCTCACAAAGTGCTCAAAAAATGCGGATTGAAACATATTGAAGATGGTGATTACGACAATATGCCAGCAAGATTGTACAAAATAGAAGCTCCAAAGATAGAGGTCAAACAAATTAAAGCTGTGGAAACCTACCCAGTAAGGCATCCTGTTCTAAGAGCTGGCAGACCCATTGCTGATTGTGAATTCTCTGGGGACGATTTGGATACCACGATACATTTGGGGCTATATCATAACAATAATTTAATTGGAGTCTCTACGTTCTTAAAACAAGACAATGTCTTATTCGATGCAACAAAACAATACCAACTACGAGGAATGGCAATCTTAAAGACAAACCAAGGCAAAGGCCACGGTGCAACAATGATACAGCATGGAGAAGCAATATTGAAAGCTGAAGGCAACGACCTCATCTGGTTCAATGCACGAGAAATAGCAGTTCCCTTCTATAAGAGAAACAATTATCACGTCATTGGAAAATCTTTTGAAATCCCTTCAGTTGGAACACATTTTGTAATGTATAAGAAACTAGACAAAAAGAAATGAAAAGACAACGATTCATAAAACTAATGGGGTTATCGGGACTAGCAGTTCCCTTGTTGCCACAAATGACTTTTTCATCCAATACGATCTCAACCAAGGAACTATTGGGGAAAGGTACACCAAAGCTATTTGGCAATGGTTATAGGTTAAGAGAAGAAGCCCATTTGGCATTTTCGAAATTAAAAGCAGATGCTTCGAAGGCAGGTATCAGAATAAATGTCGTTTCCAGCTATCGGAACTTCGATCATCAGAAACGCATATGGGGAAGAAAATTCAAACGTTATACCTCCCAAGGCCTTTCCGAGTCACAAAGCATAAAAAAGATAATTGAATACTCGACTATCCCTGGAACATCCAGGCATCATTGGGGAACAGACTTGGATATCGTAGATTCCAATGCAAAACAACCCAGCAGCCTTTTGCAGCCTGAAAATTTTAATAGTGATGGCCCTTTTTGCAAACTGAAAGAATGGATGGATGAAAATGCATCAAATTATGGTTTTCATCTGGTCTATACAGATTTGGAAGAGAGAAAAGGATTCAAGTACGAACCGTGGCATTATAGCTACAAACCTCTTTCCTCCACTTTTCTCAAACAGTACAGAACATTGGATATAAAATCCATTCTAAAAAAAGAGAAATTGGGAGGAAGCAATTCCTTTTCGGAAACATTTATGGACAGTTACGTCACTGAAAATATTTTAGATATTAACCCAGAACTTTTGTAAATTGAAGTTCTAATCACTAAATCAACTAATTATGAAAAGAAGAGGTGGATTAAAGGGCCGGCTGTTAATTGGTGTAGCCGTAGCTGCATTTTTTCTAATTAAGCATTATGGTTCAATGGAAACCAATCCCTATACGAAAAAAAAGCAAGCCATTTCCATGTCGACAGATGAAGAGGTCGATATGGGTTACGCTAGCATTGATCGAATGGTACAGCATCATGGAGGTTTGTTCCCAAATGAAGAATACCAAGCCTTTGTAGACAATGTTGGGAACAAATTGGTAAATAGTTCCATAGCCAAAGACTCACCATACAAATACGATTTTCACTTGTTGGCTGATCAAAACACCATTAATGCCTTCGCGCTTCCAGGTGGTCCCATATGTATTACCTATGCTTTGTTCTCCAAGTTGGAAAACGAAGATCAACTTGCAGGTGTACTAGGACATGAGATAGGTCATGTTCTGGGTAGACATTCTGCAGAACGTATTGCCAATAGTGAATTATGGCAAGGTCTGAGCACAGCTGGTTCTGTCGGAGCCGACATGGGAGGACTAGTTTCCCAAATAGGGAATGGAACACTATTGAAAAACGGACGAGGTGATGAATTGGAAAGTGACGATCTAGGTGTCCTTTTCATGATAAATGCTGGTTACGACCCTGAAGAGATGATTGGTGTAATGCAAATTTTAAAAAATGCTGCTGGGCCAAACAGAGTTCCAGAATTTCAAAGTTCCCACCCAGATCCAGACAATAGGATCGAACACATAAGGGAATCCATAAAAACCCATAGCCAAAATTAAACCCAAAAAGTCTTGCGAATTGCAAGACTTTTTGGGTTCACTACTAAAAAGATTTTATTTCTTTTTATTCAATACTTCTTTTATTAATGAATATGTCTCTTTGGCCTTTGTGGCTTTTGCATAATGCATCGCAGTCTTGCCGCTATCGGATCTCGCTTTCAAATTGGCTCCTTTTTCTATTAAAAGCTTCAAGACTTCTACCCTATTGAATTTTGCTGCATACATTGCTGGTGTCATCCCCTTGGATTTTTGGTTTACGTCCTCTCCCAAATCTATTAGCTTTTTGACGGTTTCCAAATCCCCTTTGACTACAGCGACACAAAAAGAGCTTACACTGTATTTGATATTCAATTCATAACCATGGCTTGGTATGACGGTTTCTGTCTTTGTCATCGCATTTATACTTGACAAAGAAAAAATAAAGGCTGTTGCGGTAATAATGATTGTTTTTTTCATGATGAAAGATGTTTTTTTGATTAATGATTTTTTATTTGATTACACCTAAAAGACGCCTCACATCTATCATCGTTACGTAAAAAACGTAAAATAACATTTATTTAACTATTGAAGGGTCAACATATTAATATTCACAAAAACAGCATCACGTCTTTTTTGCTTCTCCAAGAAGAACATACGAATCCACTAAAACGTTTTCGTTATTTTATATGCAAAAACCCTACTCTTTAGGGTATTTTGTTTTTTATATTTGCCTTCTAAACAAATAGAGATGAACAAAAAAGTGATTCTAATGATACTTGACGGTTGGGGTAAGTCGCCAGACCCGAAAGTATCTGCCATAGACAATGCAAAAACACCTTTCATAGATAGTTTGTACACCAAGTACCCCAATGCCCAATTAAGGACAGATGGTTTGCACGTTGGATTGCCAGAAGGACAAATGGGAAATAGCGAAGTTGGCCATATGAATTTAGGTGCTGGCCGTATCGTCTATCAGGATTTGGCTAAAATAAACTTGGCTGTGAACAATGGTACACTTGCAAAAGAACAAACTTTGGTCGATGCTTTCAATTATGCCAATGCAAACAAGAAAACTGTTCATTTCTTAGGATTGGTAAGCGATGGTGGTGTACATTCACACATAGATCACATCAAATCATTAACCGACGCTGCAGAAGCTTCTGGTGTACAAGAATCCTACATACATGCTTTTACAGATGGGCGTGATGTGGATCCCAAATCAGGAAAGGGTTTCATCGATGCATTGCAAAATCACATAGAAGACAAGAATACCGAGATCGCATCAATCATAGGGCGCTACTACGCAATGGATCGCGACAATCGTTGGGAACGCATAAAATTGGCCTATGATGCAGTTGTTAACGGTGAAGGTGAATTATCTACAAATCTTTCAGATAGCATTCAAAAAAGTTATGATGCAGGCATCACGGACGAGTTTATCAAACCCATTGTAAAAACTGATGCAAAAGGGCTTCCTTCTGCAACCATAAAAGACGACGATGTCGTAATATTCTTCAATTTCAGGACCGATCGTGGTCGTGAGTTGACGGATGCCTTGTCTCAACGTGACTTTCCAGATCACTCCATGAAAAAGCTGAATCTACATTATGTCACGATGACCAATTACGATGACACCTTCATAGGTATGCATGTCATCTTCAATAAAGACAACATCACCGAAACATTGGGAGAAGTCTTGGAAAAACACGGCAAAACCCAAATTCGAATTGCTGAAACCGAGAAATATCCACATGTGACCTTTTTCTTTTCTGGCGGAAGAGAAAAAGCCTTCAAAGGGGAATCTCGAATTTTGAAGAACTCCCCAAAAGTTGCGACTTATGATTTAAAGCCTGAGATGAGTGCCTATGAGCTGACCGATGCATTGGTTCCCGAATTGCAAAAGGGAGATGTCGATTTCGTGTGCTTGAACTTTGCCAATGGAGATATGGTTGGTCATACAGGTTCCATGGAAGCTGCCATAAAAGCCTGTGAAGCCGTAGACGATTGTGCTAAAAAAGTAATAACCACTGCATTGGACAATGGTTACACAACATTGCTGATCGCTGATCATGGCAACTGTGAAACCATGGTAAATCCAGATGGTTCACCACATACGGCCCACACGACAAACCCTGTTCCTGTCATTTTGATAGATAAGGATCTAAAAGAGATCGAAAACGGAATTCTAGGGGATTTGGCACCAACCATCTTAAAATTGATTGGCATTGATAAGCCAGAAGTCATGACACAAGAGTCTTTGGTTTGAAAATACAATCCCAAGCAAATGAAAAAATAACATATCCATAAATATCGTATTTTTGCATTCAATTTATATTTTAAATGAATATTTCCAAAGGACTTATTATTGCTGTAGATTTTGATGGCACCATCGTCGAAGATGGCTACCCTGGCATTGGAGAATCTAGGTTGTTCGCTTTCGAAACGTTGAAACGTCTTCAAGAAGACGGGCACCGCTTGATACTTTGGACCTACCGTCATGGTAAAAAATTAGATGAAGCCGTAAACTTCTGCAAAGCAAATGGCATAGAATTCTATGCTGTGAACAAAAGCTTCCCAGAAGAAGTATTCCCTGATAATGTAAGTCGTAAGATTAATGCTGATTTATTTATAGATGACAGAAACATTGGAGGTATCTTAGGCTGGGGAGAAGTCTACCAAATGTTGACAAAAGAAACACCTCAAGTACCAAAACAAAAAAAGAAGAAAGGATTTTTCCGTTTTTAAATAGAACCTTATGATTATTGCCAAAACAAGAGAAGAAATAGAGCTAATGCGTGAAGCAGCATTGGTAGTTTCCAAAACCTTGGGAGAAATTGCCAAAGCCGTAAAACCAGGAGTAACAACATTGGAGTTGGATAAGATTGCGGAAGAATGCATTAGGGACCAAGGTGCCATACCGGGTTTTTTAGGCCTTTATGATTTTCCAAACACACTTTGTATGAGTCCCAACTCTCAAGTGGTTCATGGCATTCCCAACAAAACTCCATTGGAGGAAGGTGACATTATTTCCATAGACTGTGGAGCAATCAAACATGGATTCTACGGAGATCACGCATATACCTTCCCTGTTGGAGAAATTGATGTCGAGACAGAGAAATTACTGCAAGTCACAAAAGAATCTCTATATGTCGGCATCAAAGAATTGAAAATTGGCAATCGTGTCGGTGATGTAGGGTATGCCATTCAGAAATATTGCGAGGAGCATGGGTATGGAGTCGTTAGAGAATTGGTAGGACATGGTCTAGGTCGTGTAATGCATGAAGATCCAGAAATGCCAAACTATGGAAAACGAGGTCGTGGAAAAAAATTCATAGAAGGTATGGTCGTGGCAATAGAGCCTATGATAAATATGGGAACACAACGTATAAAGCAGCACAAAGATGGATGGACCATTACCACCTTGGATGGAAAACCAAGTGCTCACTTTGAACACGATGTTGCCGTATTGGACGGAAAACCCGAGTTATTATCTACTTTCGCCTATGTATATGAGGCTTTAGGCATTACATCCAATGAAGAAGACGAATTCAGACAGAAAGCTTTGGTGCTTTAATTGAGCTATGAAAATAAAACATCTATTGATCTTTATAATCTTCGGATTCATTTTCACTGTAATAGGTGCTTTATTCAAAATTCAGCATTGGCCCTATGGTAGCGAAATCTTAACGATTGGAACTTTGATAAAAGTGATTTTTGGGATTCTTTTAATTTGGAAAATACTGACTACTGACAAGTTCAAAGAATTTTTAAATTGGTAACGGCCTTGAAAAAACTTTTCAAATTAATATTGAATACCATTCCTAGACCTTTACTTATAAGGCTAAGCTATGTTGCACGTCCAATTTTGGCTTTCTTTTTAAAAGGCAATGCCTTTACTGATCCCATAGATGGTAAAAGCTTCAAATCCTTCTTACCCTATGGATATGGCAAGCAACGCAACAACGTACTGTCTCCTTCCACCCTATCCTTGGAACGACACAGGTTGTTATGGTTATATCTTAAAAATGAAACCGATTTTTTTACAGCTGAAAAAAAAGTACTCCATTTTGCTCCGGAACAAGCATTTTACAAGCGTTTTAGAAACCTCAAGCATTTGGACTATACAACCACAGATCTACTGTCTCCTTTGGCAGATGTAAAAGCAGACATTTGCAACTTGCCCTTTAAAGACAATAGTTACGACATAATCCTATGCAACCATGTCTTGGAGCACATTCCAGATGACACCAAAGCCATACAAGAATTGTATCGTGTTTTAAAAGTCGGAGGAATGGGTGTCTTTCAAATCCCCCAAGACTTGAATCGAAAAGAGACTTTTGAAGACGATTCCATCACGGATAAAAACGAGCGCGCCAAAATCTTTGGCCAGTATGATCACGTACGCATCTATGGTCGTGACTATTTCGATAAGTTACGTAGTATTGGGTTTAAGGTTGAAGAAGTGGACTACACGAACGACATGGATTCGGAAATGGTGAAAAAACATTGTTTGGCCAAAGGAGAGATCATCCCCGTTTGTTACAAATAACCCATCCAGAAAACCATTGTAATCCCTACCTTTCTTTAGTCTAGTCAAACACCTTTATTTCTTTGAAAGGGAAATAGCGTAAGTTTCAACTTTTTCTTTAGTCATGGTCTTTGCCTTTGTTTCGCTCTTGCTATAAAAGTTACTGAATGAGAATCCAGCCCATTCTCCATCACCAAGCTTACTCGTTACCAACACTGCAACTAGACTATCTTCGTCATAACCGAATACATACAATCCCGAGCTATTGAAAAACACAGGAATGTTCAATCTCTTGCTATCTTCCTCTTGATAGGTATAGACGGCTGGCATACATTTTTCACAAGCAGCGATAGCCAAAAGTTTCGTACCGTTGTTTTCACCGAATTGAATTAATTTCTTTTTTGTAGTTCCTCCATTTGCCGCTCCACGTTCTGCTACCAACAATTGATAAGTACCATTCATATCTTCAGTTGGAATATTTTGTTGAGCATTTAGGGCACTAGCTCCAAATAACAATAATAAGCTAAGAATAAATTTCATTTTCTATTTTTTAAACATTGAAAAAAGGGAGCTCATAAACAATACAAGTCCCTTTTTCAATTGAGTTACATAATTAATAGCGACTTATTTTTAATCCATGACCTTGGAAAGCTTAATCGTCTTCCCACAATGCTTGGATTCTATTTTAAAAATCACATCTCCTTTCTTTCCTTTGTTGGCCCAACGTACTTCTTTTCCTGTTTTACAGGAAATACTGGTTTTAGACCCTTTGTTTAAAGTTACGAAACCACTTCCGGTGTGAATGGATACTTTCTCTTTGGTATCGTTGACAAGAGAAAAGCTACTTGCAATCACTTCCAAGCAAGGTTCGTCATCATTAGAAATGTTCATCGGTTCTGAAACAAAGAGCATATAAAATACGCTTGTGGCAATCATTAATAATTTCATTGGTTATATATTTAGTTTTTAATAAATCTAAAGGCTTGTACTTGATTGTTTCCAGCTTCAACTTCGACAAAGTACATACCATTGTACAAAGTCGAAACATCTATGGTCTTGGATTTTGATTTCAAAATCTCTTCTCCCAACATCGAAAAAACTCTTACTTCTACAATAGATAGAGAAGTACCCAAGTTCAATAAAGAACTTGTGGGGTTTGGATGGCATTTTATTTTCCCCAATGTCAATTCATTTTCTTCGACTCCCAACGTCACAGGGTTAACATCAAAGACTCTAACATGACCAGAACTTGTTCCATTTCCATCATTTGCCGTTGCTCCAATAGCTACATAGTCTCCACTAGCATTGAAACTTATTGCAAAACCAGATTGATCTTGATCTGCTTCTCCATTTATATCTTCACCCAATTGCTCCCATTGATTGCTACCATTCAATTTATAAGCTCTCACATGTCCTCTTTGAGAACCATTTCCATTGTTGTAGAATGAACTAGTTGCAACTCTGTCTCCAGCTGCATTAATACTTGTACTAAACCCAGATTGATCACCAACTGCCTCTCCAATGATTCCTTGTCCCAACTGCACCCATTGATTACTTCCATTCAATTCATATATGTAAACTTGACCTCTATCTGTACCTCCATCATCACTCCCTAAAGCTCCAACAACAATTCTATTTCCCAAAGCATCAATAGCTATGGAGCGCCCAAAACTGTCATTTGCATTTTCTCCTAAAAGATCTTGCCCCAACTGTACCCATTGATTTCCATTATTCAGCTCAAATACACGTACAAGCCCTGCATTGTTCCCATTTGCATCGTTTTGCCATGAAGACACAATCACTCTATCACCTATTTGATTTATGTCAACTGCTCCCCCAAAATTATCATAGGCTGCATCACCATCTAAATCTTGCCCCAATTGTATCCATTGATTATTGGCATCCAATTCATATATGCGAGCGTGACCTGAGGATGTTCCATTTGCATCGTTCCCATAAGCTCCAATGACAACTCTATCACCAACACTGTTCAAGCTAACCGAAAATCCAGAAGAATCTCCAGCAGCTTCCCCGTCTATGTCTTGTCCAATTTGCACCCATTGATTTCCATTGTTCAATTCGTAAACTTGCGTATGTCCAGAACTGTTTCCATTTCCATCATTGGATTGTGCTCCTGTAGCAAATCTGTTTCCCATACCATTCAAACTAACGGATCTCCCCATTTGATCTCCAGCAACTTCCCCATCTACATCCTGACCCAATTGCATCCATTGATTGCTTCCATTCAATTCGTACACTCTTATATGACCAGAAGCACTACCGTTTCCATTGTTAAATGGTGTTCCTGAAGCAAAACGGGTTCCATCATCATTCAAACTCACCGAGAGCCCCAACCCATCAAAAGCTGCTTCTCCATCTATGTCCTGGCCTATTTGCATTTGAGCCAATATCATTCCTGGAACAATCATTAACAGTGCAATCGCAGTTTTCCTCATTTAGATCTTTTTTATTTCGTTTATTATTCAATAAAACTAACCTATGAGGTTCTCCAATACCCCTACGAACTTCTGAAATTGTTTTTTGGACTTCTGAACAAGTTAGATCTTCTCAATGTTAACCATTGTAATTCCCCTGCTATTTTCTCATATCTTCAAATATGTTCTCTGGGTGCTTGTATCTTCTTGTTTCCAATTGCCAATGATAGCAAGCAGAAATAACAACCTCTAGCCCTTTCAAATACTTTAGAATGATAGATTGGTTCGTTGAATCAAACTGCTGTGCATATCTTTTCATTTGCGACATCTCTTCTTCAAACTTGAAATGCAACTCATTGACAATATCGATGGATTTCACAACTGCTTCCTCATAGCTGTTAGCTTCTTTTGTCAACAAAAATGCATTTATAAGATTATAGCTGCTGTGCTTTTCTTTGGCATACGAAAACAAATCGTTGGAAAGACCTCCTATCAAAGCACAGGTGTTTTTTATACTACCAAGCAATGGCAACTTCACTTCCAAATCATTCGTAACATAGTTGTCGTTTGCATACTCCATCAAATCCAAGACAGGCAACATTCCTGACGTATGCAAACGTATCTCAATATATTCCTCTACCGTCTTAAAAGGAATGTCTCCCAAAACATAGAATAAGTGTTTTTTTATGGATTTTGTGTATTTCGAAAAAAAGGCTTCCGAACTATCATCTCTAACTACTTTCCCAATGTAAGATATGGCTTGATACAAGTTAGAGGCCTTTTGGTTTTCGTGATGAAAGGCAATATTCTCTCCTTCCCATAATTTTAGTATCGTTTTCAAATCAACCGTTTCTTCCCCGACTGTATCTTCTCCAAAGAAATCATCCAAAAAATAGAACGCATCGTATGTAACCAACGTATTCACCATCCTCTCCATGCTGCCATCAACATACAAATAGTTGGTCATTGTGCTATGGTCACTATAGAGTACCTCATCCACAATTCCCAATTGGAGGGAAATCGTCTTTGCCTTCTTTAAAATAAGCTCGGCATCTTCATGCTTATAAAAAGGCACCTTGGAAATACGAAGGTCCGTGGATTCAAACTTTTGGCTTTCGATGGAAATCACATTGTTCATTGACTGTTGTTTTAATTGATTGATGAACACTAAATAAGCAACTTGCATTGACTTGTCATTTCATAAATTTCCGAAACGTCATTTTGAATTGCTGAAACAAAAAAGAATCCCGAAAACACAAAATGCATTTTCGGGATCACGAACAATAATTAAAACTACAAACTACTGTTTAATAAATCGTTTTGTTGTCATCGCTCCTGTTTCAGATTCAATTTTAACAAGATACATTCCATTGATCAAGTTTGATACGTCTATCATTTTTGAACTCGTTTTCAGAACCTCAGTTCCCAAAATGGAGTATATCGTTGCTTGCTTCAAGCTCTGGGTCATTTTAATATTCAAGGTTGCCGATGTTGGATTAGGGTATAGCTTTATTTTCGCCACATCCCCATCCAATGTTTCCGTGCTCAATGTACTTTGGTACTCGTAAGCTCCAATATCCACTGTTCCATTGAAGATGCGATCATTGTCATTCAAATCTTTTGTTATTCCGAAATATTGTGCATAATTGTTCAATCCTCCATCTATTGCAGGGGATGCGGAAGTTAAAGAGTAATCATTTAAACTCGCATTGGTAAACAAGGGGTCGCTGTCCAATGCAGAAAACTGACCTCCTTCTGAAATACTGTTGAGCAATTCGACCGTGCTACCTTCGAAAGGTGCATTACTTCCATTGCTGTAAATGACATTGCTTTTAAACCTGGAATTCCCAACCGTGGTATTTACAGCTTTAACAACGTTTCCGTTTACCCCTGTGTTGTCTACAAACGTACTGTTAACGACATCCACACCAAGACTCCATGGTTCTCCTCCATTGGCTGTACTAGTTACCAAATAAATGCTGGAAGCACTGTTCAAAGACTCATTGTCATAAAATAGACAATTGAGTATGGTACCTGTCGTGATTATATAATAACCACTGGAACCGGCATATAAAATGGCTGGCAAGTCCCTTGAGTAATTATCTCTGACGATGCAGTATTTGAAATCGATGTCCGACCTGATGTTTTGTACTCCACATGGATAAAAGGCTGTTGCAACCGCAACGCTGGTAGCAGTATTCTTTTCTATTATGCAATTTCTAATTGCAACCTGTACTTTATCTCCCCACGTATAAGGGTTCGTTAAAATAGCTGCTCCTCTCACATCATAATATTGATCTGCTGCTGGAATGGCACATGCATTGTTCAATGCTCCATTTGCATTCCCTCCAGTAATGGTAAAACCATCCAACACAACATTTTCCGCATTTCCTCGAATCGAGACAATATGGAATGAGTTATCTTGTCTCGTAGCTTCGGTTTCCAAAAGCACCCCATTGTCATTCCCCATCAAATCCCCACTCAAAACAGTAACATTGACCTTTGGGTCCCTTTGGGACAACAAAGTTTCCGTTCCATTGAAACCTCCAAATATCTTAACGCCATCGGGCACATCGAAGGTAGCCCTTCTATCTGTTGCATGTGGCTTGTATGTTCCAGAAGCTACCCACAAATACTTATTCGTTCCAGATGTGGCATCTATGGCATCCTGAAAATTAGTGTAGGCATCTGCCCAAGAGGTACCATCATTGGCACCAGTGGCATTTGTTCTCAAAAATACCGTTCCGAAATTGTTATTGTATAAATTCGACTCTATTTGACTGTTTGCCTTTCTTCCTGTTATGAGTAGATCTTTATATCCATTCCCATTTACATCTGCAAAACCTGCTGCACTAAAATAAGCTTCTTTTATTTGGGCTGAAAGTGTTGCATTTAAGGCAAACACTCCCGAACCATCATTTAAATATATTTTTGAGACTTGTTGATATAATGCGTTTTGTCCAGTAACCAATATATCTTGATCCATATCCTTGTCGATGTCTTCGAAGGTTACCGATCCATATAATATGGCATCTATCTCATTTGAAGCAGTAACATCCTCTATAAAATTTCCGCTTCCGTTATTAATGTACAATTTTGAGATTATACTATAGGGAGCAGAGCCATTGCCGTTACCTGAGATTAGCACATCCAAATCAAGATCACCATCAACATCAGCTATGTCGACAGCGCTACTTCCTACACCTTCAAACAATGTCGAAGCTGTAGTATTTTCCGAAAACACACCACTTCCATCATTTGTATATACTTTAGAAATGTTTGTGTTTCCGAGAATTGTTCCTGTTACTACAACATCTTGATCCAAATCCCCATCTAAATCAGCAAAAGCTATCGCACTTGCTCCAACACCTTCTATTGTACTTGAAGCAATCAAATCTTTGGTAAAAGCACCATTGCCATCATTAATGTACATGTTTGACGTTGGTAGATATGAGGCATTGTAACCTGTTATCAACAAATCCAAATCGGTGTCTCCATCCACATCGGCAAAGGCAACGCTACTATTCGTAACATCGTCCAATACACCTGATGCCGTCACATCTTCCGTAAAACCTCCACTTCCATTGTTTAAATACAATCTGGATTCGAGTTCCCCAGTGATTAAGACATCTTGGTCGGTGTCTCCATCGACATCGGCAAAGGCAATGTCTCCAGAGTCTACAGCTATGAAGATCGAAGAAGCGACATTGTCCAGTGAAAAATTCCCGACCCCATCATTTAAATAGAGTTTAGCCCCGTCTTGTCCTGATGCATTCTGACCAATGATCAATACATCTTGATCGGCATCTCCATCTACATCTGCAAAAGCGATGGCAGCATATTCAACATCTTCAAAGGTATTGGACACTGAGACATTTGTTGCCAATTGAGCACTAACATCTATGTTGGCCAAGCAAAACATGCTTAGAAATAATAATTTCAGTTTCATAATATGGATTTAATCAATTAATTGAATATTGAGATTAGTTAGCTCCTTCTGGCAATTGTTGCACAAATACATAGGTCGACGTTGGAGGGCCTCCAAACACAGAATTCGATGGATTGTTGAATATGTTGTTCCTTATGTACAATACATCACTCCCAGCTCCAGAATATACCGTCACCCCATCCATATCCACATCTGTCGCATTGTAGCCTTGCGATGGATAACTAGCCACTGGAGGGCCACCAAATACGGAATTATTGGGATCGTTGAATACTTGACTTCTTATATATGGCACATCGGACATAGCTCCAGAATAGTTCAACCTACCGTCTCCATTTGCATCCCCTGCCCACATTGCAACTATTCCCAAAGGCACTCCAAAAGAAGTTTGTGCTTCGACTCCAAAAGTTATTGGGGCATTGGCATCTGTAAAATCCACCATAGACACTGAATTACTAAAAGCCAACACATTACCCGTCATAACACCCAAATGATTTCTATGTTTTATTGCCAAATAATAGTTCCCTGTCGGATTGTTGAATGTTAGTGAAGAAATACCATCCGTCGCTACCACATCGCCATCACGTTGCAACAATGCAGATTGTCCCGCCAATACGGTCGTGTTGGTTGTCGCATCCCTTAACTCCACCCAAATCCAATCTACAATGGCATCATTCCCCGTTATTGCAAAGACTGAACTGTTGCAAGTAATGCCATCCGCATATGGCGATGTCGTAGGTAGGTAGTTTCCTGATCTTAAATCGTCCCTCATAATGTTACTGGCAGAGCTTAACAAAGCTCCTTGCAAGAACACCTTTGGAGAAACCGTGACTGTAAACAAGCTTGGATCATATTCATGTACCCCCATATCCACCGTTGTGTTATAAATTCTTGCATTACCAGATAGATCCGTTGTTGTCCCACTTGGTATTTTTCCATTATCACCTGCATCAATTGCTGGAGATCCCGCTAAAAGATTAAAGTCCTTGTTTGGTGCATCATTGAACAGAGGATTCGAATTACTTGTGTTTGTAAGATTTCCAGCACTTATGTTTGAAAATCCACCTTCATCTATGGTATTATAAACCAATACTTGGTTGGCTGAAGTTGTATGTCCTCTACTTATTGCCAAAGTCGTTACTCCTCCTGTTCCCACATTATTGTAAAAGATTGAGTTTGAAATCGTAGAATTCAGTGTACCCGAAGACCTCCCTAAACTCAACGTACCTCTTTCTGTTACAGAAGAAATGGTACCTGTATCCATATTGTTGGCAAAAGTGCAATTTGAAATATTGGCAGTAAGCAAAGAGTTGGACCCATAAGCCCTCAACCAAGCAGAACTTCCAGTATATCCCTGTGTCCCTCCATTGTTCGTAGATATGTTGTGACTGAACAAACTATTCGTCATAACAACATTCAGAGTCCTATTGTTTCTAGTTCCCGAATAAATTCCCGAAGCGTATGTAGACAGATTGGACTCGAATATGCAATTTTCCACCTTCAATGTTCCATTTGCATCGAACCAAGTATAAACCGATCCAGCCACTAAGCTAACATTGTTTTTTATGACACACTCTTTCAAAGTCAATGAATTCACGGTTTCCGTTTTGAAAATTGCTGCCCCTTCTCTTGCTCCTGCACTGTTCACATTTGCATGTCCATCTTGTATGGTCAATCCATTCAACTCGATTCCATTTGCCGTAACTCTCACTACATGATACACATTGTCTCCTCTTGTGCTAGTTGTAAAACCAACACCTGCATCATCTCCATTTATATCTCCACTCAAAATCGTCTTGTTGGAAGTTAGGTCCCTTTGGGAAAGCTCTACTTCTGTTCCATCAAACCCTCCATAAATCTTCAAATCCGTCGTTGAAAAATTAAACGAATTACCTCTGTTACCGGCTGTTGGAGTATAAGTTCCATCTGCTATCCAGATAGCTTTGAAAGTACCTAGGTTGGCGATTGCTGTGTTCAAATCCGTATAGGCATCTGCCCAAGAGCTTCCATCATTTGTTCCTGTGGCATCTACATCCACATAAATTGGAGATTCCATAAAAGTAACGGTAATAGTCTTGTCCGAATCCATTGTCACTGACAATGGATTTGCTGTACCTGAAGCATCTCCTCCCCAAACTACAAATTGATTTCCCAAATCCGGACTTGGCACCAAAGACAATGTTACATTGGCTGGGAAGGGAGAAAAACTTGTCAATGTGGCCCCATTGTTGTTTACCGTTCCATTCCCAACTATGTTGATTGTCAAATCATAGCATGTTGAAATACAACTCTGCTCATAGGCTCCCATATCCACGACACCAGCAAATACTCTGGCATTACCAGATAAATCATACAACACCCCTGTTGGTACTTGGGAAGTATTACCTGCATCTACTCCTGGGGATGCTGGTAGCAAGGTGAAATCACCTCCTGCCAAATTGGTAAAAAGAGGATCTGCATTGCTTGTATTGATCTTATCTGAAGCTGCTATCAATGAGAAATCGTTTTCATCAATTGAATTACCGACATCAATGTTTGCGGCTAAAGCACCGGTAATTCCACTTATGGATTTCGCTATGGTATTCGTCCCTCTACTTTTATTGTTCCAAAATATACAATTTTGAACATTGGAAGTCATAACACCTTGATTTTGACTAATACCCAATGTTGCTCTAGTTGCATTGGTCAAACTACCCCCTGTTCCATCATCCTTGTTGTTCGCATAGGTGTTGTTTACAAATGAATTAGTTACAGTAGACCCAGAAGCATAAGCTCTAATCCAACCAGCGCTTCCGGCCAACCCTAAGTTGCTTCCATTATCCGTAGCTAAGTTACCTATGAATGTGGAATTCGATATGTCTGCAACCAACCCATCAGTTATCCCCGAAGTATAACTGTAAAATGACGTTCCATATCTAGCCAAGTTATTTTCAAAAACAGAGCCTGTGATCTTCAAAAACCCACTACCATTAGGTGCCTTGTATTCTGCAAATATCCCAGCACCTCCATTGACGGCCACATTGTTTTTAAATATACAATTCTCTATGGTTAAATTAGTCTTGAATGCTTCTTTGGACAATCCTGCTCCTGACTGATAAAATCCTGTCACGTAATTAGCATGTCCATTTGCAAATGTAATTCCATCCAAGGTTACATTAGAAGCATTGACATACATTACCTTATAGCTATTATCACTCCTCGTTGGTTCTCCATAAGTTATGTTCCCATTGTCATTACCCTGTAAATCTCCAGATAAAATAGTCTGATTGGTTCTAAAATCTCTTTGTGACAAATCTGTTTCCGTTCCATTGAAACCTCCATAGATCATAATCCCAGAAGCTGCAATCGTAAAACTCTTGGTACGATCTGATGCATCGGGAACATAAGTTCCTTGTGCTACCCATATCACTTGGTTGCTGCCAGAGATGCTCAGTGCCGCATTTAAATCCGTATATGCGTCTGCCCATGTCGTACCATTGTTATTACCTGATGCTTGGACATCGACAAAAAACAGTCCTTCCATTCTTATTTCCACCGATCCTGACCATCCTGAAGAATATGTGACGGAACACTCCTCCCTAACATACACATCATACAGAAGTCCACTAGACAATCCAGAAATAGTATGAACACCTCCTGTTGACACGACATTAACTATCGTTGCATTTGAAAAAGGCTCTCCCTTTACCACATATGCGACATCATAAGTTCCTGTTTCAGAAAATGTGATATCAAAAGTCGTATCCATGATGTTTGTTATCTGCGACAGTTGTAAATCCGGAGCGAAACAAATCCCTCCATTCTCTGCCACATCTGTTACCTCTGATGTCGTAAGCAAACGACCATATACGTATATATCATCGATTGCATCCAAATAACGATTATCATTGATCAATGTATTAGTTCTATTGTTAGCTATTGTGACATTCCCAAAGTTATTGGTGTTGCCTACAGAATTCAAAGAGGTTCCATTGATCGTATCTACAAAAGATTCCAATTGAAGGTCCGTATACAGATCTATATTGAAAATATGTCCTCTAAGTTGGTTTGCAATGTTCCTTATTTCATCAAATTCGATGGTAAGGCTTATATTGTGCCACTGTCCGTCCGACACTACTGTATTTGAAATAAATTCGAAAGAACGATATGTGATTGGAGCACCAAGGGGTGACCGCTCATGGGTCGCCGCTATACCGATCTTTCCATTTTCTAAGAAAATGGACATTCCTACGTTAGATGATTTATCATCTATTATGGTTCTTCTGTTTGAATCGTTGGTATTTGTTTGAATCCAAAAACTAAATGTTAGATCTGTAGGATAGCTTATATTAGGCCTTGTCAAATAGTCTCCATTTAAATCTATTGCATTGTTGACTACACCAAACTTATCTGCCACGTTTATGGATGCCGTACCAGTTTTAACAAAATCATCGCCATTTATGGGGTCTGCCAAACTTCCATTGGTAAATTCATACTCACTTACAAGTCCTGTCGTCGGAATTTGTGCCAAGCTTAAATTGCAAACACAAAATACCAGAAATAGTAATTTTAGTTTCATATAGGGAATAGTTTATAGTTTAAGGGGGCTAAACTATTTACTAATTAACAAGAAAATGGTTACCACTTGCTGAAATGTTGTTTTCAGTTTCTAAAGCAAAAAAACCAAATATGTGAACACATTCAGGGTTTTATAATGCTTTGAAGATTCTATTATTTGGGCTCCTTTTGATTGCGTATCGCAACTGCATTCATCTTTTTCAATGTCAGTCAATCCCAAAACAAACTCTTCGAGGATATTGCCGTCTTGTTTTATCTTTGCAACATTTACTTCCGGTTGATTACTTGTATTCCCCTTGTTGGTTGATTTGTCATACACATTAGCGGTTGAATAATCTTCCATACTGGGAAAGGTTGAATCTGAATTCTTGTCAAAATTCTTTTGTGCATTGACTGACATTGATAAAAGAAAGCATAGAACCGATAGTACTAAAGTTGTTTTTTTTCATAGTTATGATTTTTTGGTTTTGGATAAAATTAACTTGATCCTTGACTCAAAAATCCACATAACTTCTAAAAGGTTTGTTTCTATTTCTAAGAAGAATCAACCAAGACTTTGAACTATGGCCAAGAACTCCTCTTTTTTGTCTTTGGAAATGGATACCGTTTCATTATTATCCATAATGATGTAACCTCCATCTTTCTTGGAGTATTCCCTTATGTACTTTAGATTAATCAGATAGGAGCGGTGTGGCTTATAGAAAATAGGATTGCTTTCCAACAAATCTACAAAATGCTTTAACGGTTTGCTTATCAGTATTTCTTCATTGGCTTGCAATGAAATGGTAGTATACATGCCATCAGCCTTTAACATGATGATGTCATCGAAGTTGACAAACTTAATACCATCTGCAACCGGCAGTGCTATTTTTTTGAAATTCAAGCCATTCAAACTTTTACGAAGCTCTTCAATCTTTAGGTTTATTTGAGATTTGCCTAGGTTTAAAGAAGCCTTTTCCACTGCACATTGCAACTTATTGACTCTGATGGGTTTCAACAAATAATCTATAGCGGACAACTCAAAAGCTTGAATTGCATATTCGCTATATGCAGTAGTAAAAATAATTTCAAAGTTATTGATGTCTTTATCTATGAAATCGAGAATCTCCAGACCAGAATGTTCTGGCATTTCAATGTCCAAGAATACAATTTGTGGTTGTTCTTTCTTTATCTCCTCTACTCCACTCAATAGATCTTCTGCAGTAATTATAGTTTCTATTTTTTGACAATTTTCCTCTATTAAAATCTTCAATAGATTTCTTGCTTTTGGTTCATCGTCTATTATCAAAGCCTTCATACGCTATAATGTTGTAAATGGAATTATGATGTCCACTTGTGTTCCTGCAGGTGCATTTTCTTCAAATAAATCCGTAATGGTTACCCCTGCTCTTTTTTCTTTTCCGTAATTTATTAGATTCAATCTATCTTCTGTAGCCCTAGTTGCAAAAGGTTTATGCTTCTTTCTGCTTCTGGCCTTGAATTCTTTGGCCTTCTCCCTACCTATTCCATTGTCTACTATGACACATCTTATTGTTTTTGTAGCTTCTCTTATATGAAAATCGATTTGCAATCTTCTATTTGCCTTACGATGCAACAGTCCATGCTTCAATGCGTTTTCTATATATGGTTGCACCAACATAGTGGGAATTGAGATGTCATTGGGGTTCAAAGCCCCAGAAATGTCCACTACATAGTCCATCTTGTCTTCGAAACGTAACTTTTCCAATTCCAAATACATCTTTATGCAATCTATTTCTTCTTGCAAGGTAATATTCCCCTTTTTACTATGGTTGAGATAGGTTCTCATCAAATCGGCAAACTTCCCCAAGTAATCGCTAGCCAACTTCTTTTGATTTAGCATGATGTACTCTTGTATGGAATTAAGAGCATTGAATATGAAATGAGGATTCATTTGCGATCGTAGATTCTCCAATTTCAGAGCTACCAATTGTCGTTCGACCTCTACCTGCTTGAGTTCTTTTTTTCGCAATTCCTCTTTTCTCCTTCCTTTGACTTTAAAAAAAGTCATCATACCTGCAATGACAATTGAAGCTATGAGTAAACTAAACCACCAACGCTTCCAAAAAGGCAATGTCACATTTATCTTGAAATGTATTGATTTGGTGCACACTCCCCCAAGATAGTCTTTAGCACGAACCTTGAACGTATATTTTCCACTAGGCAAACTGTTGAAGTTAACATCGTGCTTTCCTTTTTCCAGTACTACCCATTCTGAATTCAACCCTTCAATGCTATACTCGAATTGATATTGTTCCAAACTTTTGAACCCATTTATCATAAAGGTTATGTCCAAGGTGTTTGCATTGTAATCTATTTTATAATGATCTTTTAACTCTTGCGACTTGTTTGCTATTTTTATTCTTGAAAAATATATATCTGGTACAAATGTCGATTTTTGCTTGTTGATGGGGAATCTATAGATCCCTGTTACCGTCTGATACCAGACATATTGGTTTGTAACTTGAAGTTTCAAGATTCGAGGCTGCATGATTCCATCCTTCATTCCAAAATTAGTAAAACTTTCCGTTTCATAGTCATAGCGTTGGATTCCCTTGTTTGTAGCAATCCATAACTCCTCTTCATTTGAATCCATGGCCGTCACTGTCTTGTCAAGCAACCCATTGGACATATAGATACTTTTAATTATCTCCCCATTTTCTGCAAGATATATACCCCAATTAGGTCTACTAATCCATACTTTGTCCGTATTTTTCTGATTTACTATTCCATTTGAATAAAATCCTTTTCCATTTTGAGTCGTTCGTTTTAAATCGTTCCCCACATTGGATGCCCATTTAATCCCTTCTGGTGTACTTATGTAAAAATGACCAGATTTGGTATATGCCAATTCTTTGGATCTGCCATGAAATATCTTTTGATATTCAAGGTCATTTCCAATTATTTTTGTTCTATTGTAATTTGTAGATATATATGTACTATCATTTAATCGTGTTATGTCTTTAGGCGCCTCCTCAAAGATTTTTTTGGACACCTTGAGATTCATAGGATCATATAATTCCAATTCCGAATTATTGAAAAGCATTCCTTCATTTTTCAATGAATCATAATAGAGTGTTTGATTAAGAAATCGATCTATCCTTCTAGTTTCACTCTTTTTTCCTTTCAAATTAAAACTGTGTAACTCATCATGATTCGAAATGTAATTAATCAAACTATCATTTATAGCCACGAAAGAAGATATCACCCCGTCTTTAATAGCTTCATCCCTCAATACCTCTACCTCGGTATTTGGCAATATGTACAGCCCATTGTTAACACTTGAAAAAATATGATTCCCATTGCGATCTACAATCAAACTTGTTAAGTTTTTTCCTTTCAAATAATGATTTTCAAGCTCCAAATCATTGTTTGCGGTACTATATTCATAAGCTCCATTTGCTGTAAAAACCCAAAAAGAGGTTCCCATTCTCTTTAAATGATTTATTGAAACACGATCAATTGCATTAAAGGCTGAAGTAGGTTCGATACCAGATTCATCGACTTTATAAAACGTATTCTTGTTATCTATGAGAAATCTAACATACAAGTGTTTGTCCGTACTCAAAAGGGTCGAAAATCTTATTCTAGGTGTTGCCTTCTCCAATCTAAACAACAGTTTCAAAGAATCTCCTACGACTTCATTTAAAGCCCCTCCATTAAACATATAGTCTTTACCCTTGAAGCTGTGTATCCCAGAATGATATTGTATCAAATTTTCAATGTTGACTTCGTGAACCTCCTTCGTGTTGACATCAATGTTAAAAAAACCATTATACGCACTAACAAAGAGATTGTCAACATCTATGATATCGAATTCCAATACCGTACTGCCTACTTTTTTTTCGAGGTTTTTAAAAAAATGGACTTTACCATTTTCCACATAGTAAAGTTCAGAATTCATCGTGGCATACCACAGCCTCCCCTTTTCATCGAATTTTATCCCAAAGGAAGAAGGCCCTCTTTGATCTGGATGTCTATGTAGTGTGAATGTATTGCCATCGTAGCTATAGACCCCCGAATTGGTTGCAAGCCACAACACTCCATCCTTACCTTCCACCACCTTATAGATCTCTTTTTCCGGTAGCCCTTCATTTTCAGAAAAATGTATGGATACTGGCTGCTGTGCTCTCATTAGAAATGAAGCAAAGAATCCTATGATGACAATTGTTAATCTTTTAAGCAATAAATACTATTTTAGAAATCAAAATTACACTTTTGAATTGTTCCGGGAATGACAAAGTTTCCAAAATGCCCATTATGACTTCTAAAACAAGGAAATTACTATTCCAAGGGAAAGTCGTTCAAAACCAATGTTTCCAATGCCTTCTCTTCATTTTCAAAGATTAGATAGGCTTTTAGTTCTGGATGCTTCAATAAAAACTCTGATACCTTGTTTACCCCCATCGCTTGGAATGCTGTGGCATAACCATCTGCCAACATGCAATTTTCGGCAATTACGGAAACCCCCAATACGTTGGTTTTGGTAGGGTAACCTGTTTTTGTGTCTATTATGTGAGCATAACGGTTTCCATTTTCATCCACTTTGAATTTCCTATAGGTACCTGAGGTTGCCAATGCCTTGTTTTCCAAAACCATCGTTTGGGAAAAACTTTGCGAGCCATCGAAATTGGGGTTTTCAATACCAACAGTCCATCCTTTTTCTTTTTTCATATTATAGCCTTTCGCCCTTAGCTCTCCTCCAATGTCGACTATGTAGTTTTCAATATTTTTAGAGTCTAAAAACATCGCTATTACATCTACACCGTATCCTTTTGCAATGGCATTGAAGTCTATGAACACTTCTTCATGCTTTTTCACCTTGCCATCAACCAGACCTACTCTATTAAAACCCACAAAACGCATCAGGCTATCTATTTTAATGCTATCTAAGGTCGTTTTGTTCTTTTCAGAACCAAAGTCCCAAGCGTTTACCAGTTTCCCTATTGTCGGATCCAAAACGCCTTCAGTTTGTCTATATATTGTTTTTGCTCCTTTGAAAACCGTTTCAAAATGAGCATCGACTATTGTACTCTCATTCCTATTTATCTTTGAAATGTCCGAATTAACTTGGTAGTTGGACATTGACTTGTTGATGACATAAAAGAGGCTATCGAATTCCTCTTTAAAATCCTGAGTTTCCACATCGTAATATTGAATGCTGTAGCTAGTTCCAAAAATAGGTCCGGATACCTTGATCAACTGAGGTGATTTTGCACAAGAGTGAAAAATGAAAGGCAATATTAGAAGTAAAGTGATTTTTCTCATTTAATTAAGGTTTGTTTCTATTAATTGGATGCCATTGTACTCTATTAGATAATCTTCATCTAAATAAACCGGTAACGATTCCCCTTTAGGGTTTCCCAAACCTACTCCCGCATACAATACCTTTGCATCATTTGTTCTTGCATGTTTTTTGAAGGACTCCATCCAAATGACATCATAATTATTGGCATTGTCTGGAAGCATAACTGCCTTTACTATTACGAAGAAGTATTGCTTGTTCGCATCCATGCATACAAATTGTGGGTGCTTTTTCAACTTGCTGTTTATCGCTATAAACTCAAAACCGCGTTTTTCCAAATCCTTTCCAACATGGTTCATTGCCAAATTGTGCAATTCCTGTTCAGTCAATGCTTTACTCATAATGCAAAAATACGACAATCGTCATTATTTCTCAATAGGATTGAATTGAAAAAACTGACTGTCAAATTAAATAGAATAAATCGAAAAGTTCCTTATTTGAACCTCACGAACTTGGAATTCCCAAAAGTATAGTTGGATACGGGAATCTTAGAATTCATTTTCAACTCGTACCATGGAGAGAATGTAGAATCCTCCAGATTCTTTACCAAATGTACACTTTGTGCCGGTGTGTTCCCTTGAAACAACAAGAAGCGTTTCTCTCCAGCTTCGTTTACAATTTCATCCGTAATCATCACTATGTGCCCAGGTGAGCCTCCCTTTATAAGCATATCCCCTATTTTCAAATCCTGGGTAGAATCTATTTTGGGCAATTCATTGTATAGGGACAACGTTCCTGAATACATATAGATTAAATTGAGATAGTTGTAGAAAGTACTCTTTGAATGGTTGGCGGAAGCTGTCTTGTCGAATGTAACCTTATTCCCATTTATCTTCGGTCTATGGCCTTCTGCGTATTTAAGCCATGAACAATAATGTCCGCTTGTAAAGTTAAACCCTATCTCATCTTTTCTATCATTGCCCCAAAGGTATTCACTTCTTATTCTTATCAAGGCGTCTGCACATTGCTGCAATCCATTTTTTGGCACTGGAACATCCAGTATCCCAATGTGTCCTTTTTGCCAATAGTATTCACTATTGTCGTAATTAATGATTTTACTTCCAAATGGCTTCAACTTGTAACCTCTCAAATATTCTTGAAATGATCCTTTGGCGTATTCTACCCTTTTATAGCCTTTTGGCACATTGACTCTCGATCTGATGGTCAGACTATCCTCATCTACAAGATTGGACTCAACGACCAAGGCATTTACAATATGTTTGGTTGGCTTCAATTGGTATGCTATGGCAAACAACGAGATTAAAATGCAGATGAATAGCATTGTTTTTTTCATTTCCTTCTATTGCTTTTATTCTCTTAACGAAAGAAGCCAATACTTTCGTATTGGCTTCCTGCACTTTATAAGTAGTTTAACTTAATTATTCCTTCACTAATTTTATCGTAGTACTAGCCACTTCCGTAGATAGTTTAACAAAATATACTCCAGCGTTGAAAGCAGCTACATTTATAGTTTCCATATTTGTTGTACTTGTCAATACTCTTTGTCCAGTGATGTTGTAAACTTCCACTTTTGACAATTCATTCTCCAACCCGTTGATCGTTACAACATCTGTTGCTGGGTTAGGATATACTGAATATCCTGTCAATTCATTTC
The DNA here is from genome assembly GCA_947496215.1 of uncultured Bizionia sp. Lineage (GTDB taxonomy): Bacteria > Bacteroidota > Bacteroidia > Flavobacteriales > Flavobacteriaceae > JAHDHI01. The sequence goes on along the minus strand of CANMCF010000002.1, from coordinate 465,212 downwards.
CCACAGTACTTAAAGTCGCAAAATTGTGTTCAACAGTTCCTGTTTGACCTGCATAATTGTCCGTTGCAGGATCCATAAGGTTTCCAGATAGTGTCCCAATAAACTTAGCAGAGAATTGAGCTGGAGCAGCTAGAACAAGTCCATCTGTATTACCCAAAAGCTTTATAGTTCCACTAGTAGGACTACCATCGACATTAAATGTCACCAAATCCAAAGGTACTCCAGCAGTGTGCGCTGGTAACACTATGTCTGACACAAGATTGAAAGGGATCGCATCATGGTCAGGATAATATGCATCTATCGCAGTAAATACCGGAACAGAGTAAAGTCCTGTGCTGGATAGTGTCACACCATTAGGAATTATGATCGTAAAATTTTGATCATTTATATAAGGATGAGGGTTTGTAGAAGTAAAGTTCGGTGTAGCTTGTACAGTAAAGCTATATGCACTTTCGTATTTCAATGTCAGTTCGTAAGTGTCTTGTGCCTGCATCGTCAAGCCAAACGTTAATGCTAGTAATAATAGTAATCTTGTTTTCATTATTTTATTTTTTTAGATTTAGAGTAAGCAAATATAGCTTTTTTTAATATTTAATTTTATATCTAAATTAGATTTATTGCATAAAGAGGATGCAAATATACTCTTTTTTTAATTGGCCCCTTCCGGCAATTGCTGTGTGAATATGTAAGTCGCCGTTGGTGGCCCTCCAAATACAGAATTCGAAGGATTGTTGAAAATGTTGTTTCGCACATACAATACATCACTCCCTGTTCCTGAATATATTGTAACTCCATCCATATCCACATCGGTTCCAAAATAACCTTCAGATGGGTAGGTTGCCGTTGGTGGACCTCCAAATACAGAATTGTTTGGATCATTGAATACTTGACTTCTTATAAATGGCACGTCGGATTGTCCTCCCGAATAATTCAAACGACCATCTCCGTTGGCATCTCCTGCCCACATACCTAGTATTCCACTTGGCATTCCAAAGGATGTTTGAGCATCTGTTCCAAATGTAGCAGTAGTTCCATCTGTGAAATCCACTACCTTGGTTGCTGCTGTCAATAGAATGGTATTGGCACTCATGATGCCCAAATGGCTTTTATGTCTAACACTCACGTAGTAATCTGCAGAAGGGTAATTAAATACCAAAGGTGATACTCCGTCTACCCCTACGACATCGCCATCACGTTGCAACAAGGCAGATTGTGAATCTATTATGGTCGTATTTGTGTTTTGATCTCTCAATTCTACTTGAACCCAATCCACAATGGCATTTGCTCCAGTGACATTAAGTACCGATGCATTTACGGTCAAGTTGTCTGCAAAAGGACTCATCGCTGGAATCAATCCATCCACACGCAAATCGTCTCGCATAATCGTTGGCTCGCTTCCATTAGGGTTCAAAGCTGCTCCCTGTAGATATACTTTAGGTGAAATCGTTACCCTGAAAGCATCTTCTGGTCCAAAATAATATGTTCCAGAGAGACCTGTAAACGTTCCCGTCAATATTGTGTCACCTCCAAAAGCACTGACCACCAAAGGCACCACTTCTCCAGTTCCTTCTCTCAATGCCACCAAATCCCCACTGGTCAATCCTGTTGCCGTTTGCCAACCACTTATCTCGGTCGCATCAAAATAGAAAGCCGTGGTTACGTCTCCTGAAGTCGTTGTATTTGTCGGAGTTATTGTAAATGTCTTGTCCATCACATGGTTAGGCAAAGTACTACCATTGTACGCTTGACCTGACGTTCCTGATCTTGAAACAGAAACATCCGTACATCCGTAATTGAATGTATCATTGTTGGTCATATTCAACATAAGTTCTCCTGAATCGTCCGCTGTGTATGACAACCCAGTTCCTGATACGCTCAATGTATCATTGGTTGTCCCTGTATTTACTGCTGTTCTAATGGAAGCATCTACATTTGCCGTAACAGAAACATCATCTATTCCCAACAGCCATTGCCCTGTTGTATCATGGTGTCTAAACGATATGTATACATCTTGTACTGTTGCTTGATTTTCAAAAGCTGCAGGTATTGCCACATCATAATAGGCAGCTCCTACCGCTGGAACCACCGTATCCACTAGGCGTGTTCCTGCCAATATATTTGCAACAGATCCTGTTGCCGTGGATATGTAGACTTCATAATTTTCACTGAAGAAATTCGGATCACTACCTGACCCAGCAAAAAACCTCAAGTTAATTCCAGATGCTCCAGCAGGAATGCTAATTGCAGGAGACGTTATAAAGTTATCCGGGCTATAATCCACATTGTTCCATGAATAAGATACTAAAAAGTAATCCGTATAGATACCAAAAGGAGTCGTCCAATTGGACTCTTGAGCCAAGAACCAATCATCCGCAGGTTCACTATTGTTGTCTATCCCTGACCAATCACTGGCATCTGCATCTGAGAAATCATCACTAAAAAGCGTTAAGTTCACGCTTGCTGCCGGCACACTATCATCATCATTAATCGTCAAGGTCAATGAATTAGTTCCTGCTTGTGCATTTCCTCCCGTAACCGAAAAGTCAATGATTGCTGTCTCTGTTCCTTCTACCAATCCATCATTGTAAACTCTCACAGAAAGATCCTGTGAAACTGTCGCCCCAGCTGCGAACACCAAACTCGGTGTCATTATCTCGAAATCCGAACCGTTTGTCGCTGTCCCTCCTGCTACACTAAAGGTAGCTGTGGCATTTGCAGATGGCCCCAATGCTATTGTCAATGGAACGATGACATCCACATAGCAAATCGCTCCCTCCGTAGTATTCGGAGATGGATTTGAATACGATATCACCGGATTGGTTGCACCAGAGATATCAATGTTTGTCGAATTTATGTTGAAAAAGATGTTTCCACTTCCTTTGACCATTACACGAGCGGTACTGGACTCTCCATTAGGAACGATGATGTCATGAGAGCCATCATTGGGTGTAGCTGTAGCCAAGATCGTTGGATAGGTCAACCCTCCATCTGTAGACAAGAATATATCTACATTGGCCGTATTTATTGGAGCTGCTGTAGTTCCTGCAACATCCCAAGTAATCGTTTGCGTACTTCCTTGTTCCCAAGTCGTAGCACTATTTTGGGAGGTTACCAAAAAAGGTCCCCCTACAGCTGCTGTGGTCACAGTCATTAAATCATCGGCTGTTTGTCCTCCTGCTGCGTTATTGTCTCTTACCGTCAAGGCAAATTCCATCGATCTGCTTCCCGTAGGCAATACTTCCCATGGTGTAGCCCCTCCTGTAGTCAATTGTGACAAACGAGGAATATATCTCGTTGGATTCGTAGTTCCTTCAAATGAACGTACCATAGGACCAGTAGCACTACCAGCAGCTGGTGGAGCTTGCCCATTTGGTGCTTGTTCCGTATCGTTTTGTTCCCAAGTAAAAGTATGGGATGCCGTACCATCTGCATCAGTCGAAGATCCTACAAGCATGTATGGTGTAGAAACCGGAATGGTATAATCACTACCTGCATCTGCAGTTGGAGCTGCATTTCCTATGTTTGTTTCAACATCACATGAACTACTTGCTCCTGTTTTAACATTTGCTGAAATATCTCTAATGTTCACATAATGAAAATAAGCATCACTATTGTTTTGTATGTTCGAGGAGCAAATACCTGCATATCCCATAATCGTACTTCCCGAAGCTGGTTCCACCTCCGTGGATCCATTTCCAGATCGACTACAGGTATTCATCGTATGCCATCCATCAAACTGGTGCCCCATTTCATGAGCAACATAATCTACATCGAAAGGATCTCCTGTAGGATCTGCTCTTCCCGTGTAACCACGTCCTTTATGTGTTCCTGTTTGAGAAGCACTTGTACATACACATCCTAGACAACCTGCGTTTCCTCCTCCAGTCGTATTGAAATTGTGTCCTATGTCATAATTGTTAACTCCAATTACGTTGTCAAGTGTCACTGCTGTTTGAGTATTCCACTCATTTGTCCAAGGATCATTGTTAGCAGTCAAATAGATTACATCATCATTGTTGCCCACAAAAATCATTGTAATTGCCAAATCTCTTTCGTAGATTCCATTCACCCTGGTCATCGTAATGGCCATTTGAGCTTGTACATTTGCCTTTTGAGCTGCCGTACTCCCACTTCCTTTAAAAATGGTCGCATATTCTCCAGTACAAGATTGAGCCAATCTATAGGTTCTCAATTTATTGTCATCTGTAGCATTTTGAGGGCTCGTATCTCCTTTAAGAGAAGACAAGTCAACTCTTTCGTCTGTTAGACATTCGAAAGATTGAGCATCCATACCCAAGCTTTCCTTGGAATATATGATGTAGTTTTGCCTATCTTCCGTATATGGATCTATAAACCAAGTTCTTTTCGTCCCTGACAAAGTCATAGTATGCAATCCGAATTGAGTTACAGTGAATCTCATCGTAGCACTAGGATCATCTATTCCTTGCCCTGCGTAAGACTTGATCATTGGCATTTTTCTAGCCAATTCGTCTTCCATCGCAGGTGTTTCGATAATAGCAAATGTTTCGAATTCTCCAGACGCATTTGGGAATGCTATCCTAACAGGAGATTTTCTTGCAAGAATCTCTCCTCGCATAGGAGCATTGGACAGAGTTCTTTTCAGCCCCTCCAAATCCAAGCTATATAACTGGAAATCTGAAGGCTTCGAACTTCTATGAACCTTTGCTTCTTTTTGCAAGCTGTTCTTGTCCGTTTTGGTCCACATATTTTTAGAGTCTCCAGTCCTACTTTGAGAGAAACCGTAAGAAACACTAAGTAATAAACCAAGAATTAAAAGTGTAATTTTGTTCATAATAATTTGGGAAATTAATTTACAATGCGTTAAATATAACGCTTTATCTCTATTTAAGAACACTTTAACGGTGTTTTTTTCAAAAAAACTGTTAATATTACAAATACTTAAACAAAACAAAGCCCAAATAAAATAGATCTAACTATTCATTTGGGCTTTATCAATATATTATTAATTAATTATTTGCTCCTTCCGGCAATTGTTGTGTAAATATATAGGTTGCCGTCGGTGGTCCTCCAAACACTGAATTCGAAGGATTGTTGAATATGTTGTTTCGTACATGCTGTACATCACTTCCTGCACCTGAATACACCGTTTCACCATTCATATCCGTATCAGTAGGAAAATAACCTGTAGATGGGTAGGTTGCCGTTGGGGGCCCTCCAAATACAGTGTTGTTAGGGTCATTGAATACCTGACTTCTTATAAATGGCACGTCGGATTGTGCTCCTGAATAATTCAAACGTCCATCTCCATTGGCATCTCCAGCCCACATACCCAGTATTCCACTTGGCATTCCAAATGATGTTTGAGCATCGGTTCCAAATGTAGCTGTAGATCCATCCGTATAATCTATTGCTGTTGTCACATTGGACAATACCAAAGATGATGCAGTCATGATTCCCAAGTGGCTTTTATGTCTAATTGCCACATAATATCTATCTCCTGGTTGGCTAAAAACTACAGGAGAAGTTCCATCTATGTCAACAACATCTCCATCTCTTTGCAACAATGCTGATCTAGCATCCACAATGGTAGTACTTGTTGTTTGATCTCTAAGTTCTACTTGAACCCAATCTACAATGGCATTGGCACCAGTCACATTAAGAACAGAAGCATTCAATGTCAAGTTATCCGCAAAAGGACTAGTAGAAGGAATAATTCCTGCTACACGCAAGTCGTCACGCATTAACGTTGGTTCACTTACATTAGGATTCAAAGAAGCTCCTTGCAAATACACTTTAGGCGATACGGATACCTGGCACTCAGGTCCAGAATTCACCGTAACTATAGCTTGGCAAGTGGATACACCTCCGTTTCCATCATCCGCAGTTATTGTCACCGTAACGTCTCCTGTATCATTACAAGTAAAGCTACTTTGACTTAGACTCGCAGTTACTTGATTACCACAGTTGTCCGCTAAACTAGGTGGCAATTTGTAAATCGCATATGAATCGTTCGCCGTAGACCAAGCTGTTAGGTTACCTCCTGAAATTGCTACCGCATCTGTACCTCCAGCACTTTCAATACCTGCGGTCCTTGTTCCTCCATTGTTTTCTGCATTCGTGTAATGGAACTCTATTCTACCGCTACCCTCGTGCAAATGCAATTGAGCTGTTACCGTTTCTGTCGCATTGTACAATGGCACTGCATTGTATTCTATTACCATTTTTCTATTTGGAGCAGTTCCGACCATCCCATACTGTATGGTTCCTCCTTGGTTTGGACTTAAATCATCCCACACTAATGCAATCATAGCATTAGGATTGCCTGTATTTGGAATTGCTGTAGGTGTATAAGATGCTGCTCCAGTCATTCCACTTCCATCAAATGAGATAAATCCATTCGATGCTATGTAGAATTGAGTATACGTCGTTCCAAAGAAATCAAAATCGAACCCAATGTTCAATGCTGCTGTTCCTGCATCATCTCCCAAATTCACAGATGTTCCTCCAGTTATAGTCTCGGTAGCAAAAGTGATCGATTCTTCTGTATACCCACCAGGAAGCAAATTGGTTATCAAATCTTCTGTAGAAATAGAACCATTACCACTGGCATCCAGCGTCACCGTTGCATTTTGACAAGTCAATACTGGCAAGCCATCTGTTACGGTTATCGTTTGATCTATTGATGTCGATGGCACTTTGTTATCTGTATACGTCACCGTATGATCTCCTACACCTGCTGCAGCTGCATCAAAAGTAAATGTAATACCATTGCCGTCGTCTGTAACATTTGCCCCACTATAAGTCCCTCCAAAAAGGCGTCCACCTCCAAGATCAGAAACTGTACCTTCCGTAATGCAAATCGAAGATGTAGTCACTGTAAATGTCGTTGGTGGCAAATCTGATGCCACTGTTCCATCCGTATTACTATTGCTAGAACCTTGTGATGCACTAAAGCCTAGTCCTGCGTCGGCAAAAACTTGCCAGATCGTACTGGCGTTCACACCTCCATACAAAGTTTCATCAGCTAATAAAATGGCATCACGACCATCTTCAAATCCAGGGTTGCAACTCTGAAGTTTCATACCTTCCATAACCAATCTCAAACAGATGTTATTCCCACCTGTTCCATAATATATATCAGCATCATAGCCATGATCTGCTATTAGTGCCCAATTTAATTTCCATAAGATTGAAGACCAAATCGAACCTACACCGTGAGGCACAACCGCTGATCCCAAATCTGCATAACTTTGTGTGTTTGTCGTACTATATGGTTGTGGTCTTATCCCTGGTCCGTTCGGCCCTTCACCTATTAACCATGTACCTACCCCTCTTTGATCCGTACCCTGATCACCAGGTTCTATCGTCATCATCAATCCTACGAAATCACTCCAACCTTCTCCCATTTGCTCACTATTTTGAAGACAACCAGAATTTGCTGCTCCACCTGTCAATCTAGTTGAAAGTCCGTGTCCATATTCATGAGCCACAACAACATTGTCCAAATCTCCATCTCTTGTATTACAAACGTACATTTGCATTCTTCCTCTTCCTCCATCTGCTGGCGTTGAAAAATTGGCATTACAAGTACCTGATCCATCTTGAGCTTCCGAACGGACACTATCTCCTGCTACACCTCCATTTCCATAGTTGTTTACTTGAAAATTACCTGATGCTTCGTCAAATCCATATAAATACCAAATATCATGAATGATGTTTGTCCAGAAAAACAAATTGGTAACTGCAGCCTTGATACTACCTCCATTATTATTTACATTCGTATCTATCGTAAAATCAAAATTCAAACTAGCTCCTCCATCTGCACGTTCAGCATCAGTCCCATCTCCTGTTCCAGTAACCGTACTCGAACTATCATCGTAGGCATCACAATTGTTACCTATCGTGAAGTTGGATTCCGCTCCAGCAACTCCGTTGGTATCATGCCATCCATATGGAGAACCATTTGCATCAGCAGGATCGCTCACCATGGACCGTCCTCCATGACCAGGAGATTCAATTGGCATTGGATAAACATTATAGGTCCCTCCTCCAACAAACGCCTGTGTCTTTACAGCAACTACATTATTAGTTGTCTCACTGGTGTATTCATCTTCACAGTCACTATCCAAATTTCCATTGTCATGATCATGCGCAGTATGATCTCCCGAAACATTACAAGATGTTGTCAAATTGTATTTCGTCAAAACTTTCGCCGTATTTGCATCTACAATGAAATTGTACCAATCAGAAGATCTTTTGTCCTCTATCGACAATTCCCAAGCAAGTATTGCTCCAACGCCTTCTTCATAATAGTAAAGTTGCTTTACAGGAATATTGCTATTGGAAACACCTCCTTTGCTATATAAGGTAGTTCTCTTTCTATAATCAGTTTTTTCCACCTTTCCATCTTCTCCGATGACACGCAAATTTACTGGTGTGCCATATCCCATTTCCCGTGAAACAGATCTAATAGCTTGACTAGCGGAAACACTTGCCGAAGTTCTTTTCACAGTACTTGTTATATCATCAACAAAGTTGACATGTGAGACTATTGTCTTTCCATTTTTGGCATGTAGACTCGATTCAGTCCCCATAACTTCAATGCCATCAATAGCCTGTCTTATATAAATATGACTAATACCACTTATTGAACTAGTGTGTTCTGAAGTCACTACATAGTTAGATGTATTTCCTTCTTTCACCAATTTCTGTAAATAAGTCGATGACGTGATTCTGGGGTTAGTTTCTTTCTTTTTAGTTTGCGCATTCAATTGAACACTTAACAAACATAATAATAAAAACGCAGAGAACATTTTAAAGTTAGATTTTGAAATCACTTTAAAATAGAGGTAGTTGTTCCTCATAATGATAAATTAGTTTTGGTTAATAATGGTTCTTAAATAAGAAAAAGAATAAACCTTGGATTTATTCAATTCCCTCAAAAATAGCATTTTATCGTTCTTTTGTCGTTTTATATCATTTTTTTCGACGAAATGCAACACGTAAAAAATTAACCATTTGATTTTCAGTGAGTTGTGAATTTAAAATCATTCGAACTCACAAAACACTGAAAATTACCATAAATCTAATAGACTAACGGTCAACATCAATGCCTCAAAACAAAAAAACCCAACATAAATGTTGGGTTTCTCGTTAATTATGCAAAGCATAATAATATGTTTAGATTCTCTTTTTGGCTTATCCACCAAAATCATCAAATCTGATATGCTCATCTGGTATACCAAAATCTTCACCCATTTTCTGAACTGCTTGATTCATCAATGGTGGACCACAGAAGTATAATTCTATGTCCTCTGGTGATTCATGGTGACTCAAGTAGTTGTCTATCACGCAATTGTGAACAAACCCCACGAAACCATCACCTGGCGCATCGATATTTTCTTTTACCTTCCAGTTATCTTCTTCCATTGGTTCTGACAATGCCAAATAGAATTTGAAATTAGGGAAGTCTTTCTCCAGTTGATAGAAGTGATCCAAATAGAACAACTCTCTCTTAGAACGCCCTCCATACCAATAAGTCACCTTACGACCGGTTTTAAGGGTCTTGAACAAGTGATATAAGTGAGAACGCATCGGCGCCATACCAGCACCACCTCCTACATAAAGCATCTCTGATTCAGATTCATTAATGAAGAACTCTCCATAAGGTCCAGAAATGACTACTTTATCTCCTGGTTTTTGGTTGAAAATGTAAGATGATGCCACACCTGGATTTACATCCATCCATCCCCCTTTCGCGCGATCGAATGGTGGTGTTGCAATACGTACATTCAACATAATTTCGCGACCTTCTGCAGGGTAGGAGGCCATAGAGTAAGCTCTTTCTACGGTCTCATTGTTTTTCATTACCAATGGCCATAATTTGAACTTATCCCATTCTGCTTGAAATTTGTCCGGTGTTTCGTGTTCCTCAGGATGCGCGGTAATGTCCATGTCTTCAAACTTCACCGTACATTCAGGGATTTCTATTTGAATGTAACCTCCAGCCTTATATCCCATATCTTCAGGGATCTCGACAACGAATTCCTTGATGAATGAAGCTACATTATAGTTACGTACGACTGTTGCTTCCCATTTCTTGATACCAAATACTTCCTCAGGGATGGTAATTTCCATGTCCTGTTTCACTTTTACTTGACAAGACAAACGTGCCCCGTGTTGCAACTCCTTTCTTGAAAAGTGAGGTGTTTCCGTCGGAAGAGCTTCTCCTCCTCCAGACAATACGTGGCATTCACATTGAATGCAAGTTCCACCACCTCCACATGCAGATGGCAAGAAAATTTTGTTTCCTCCCAAAGTGGACAATAAAGTACTTCCAGAAGCTACTTCTATTTCTCTTTCACCATTAATCAAGATCTTTACTGGACCAGATGGTGACAATTTTTGCTTTACAAACAATAGTAATCCTACTAACACTAGCGTAATTAATAAAAACGCTACTACAGTCGCTACTATGGTTCCTGTTGTTCCTGCTGCTAAAATGATCATGTTACTTTGTTATTTTAGTGTTATTAGCTAACTCTTTCTCGTTTTTAGAAGCCTCAACTTTAACTGTTTTATCTTCTTTCTTCGTTTCTTCTTCTCCCCCTGTCAACATTCCTCCAAAACTCATAAATCCAATCGCCATCAAACCAGTGATTATAAATGTAATCCCCAAGCCTCTTAAGGGTGCTGGTACATTGGAGTATCTGATCTTTTCACGGATGGCAGCAATCGCCAAGATTGCCAAGAACCAACCGATACCTGAACCGATGCCATATACAGTAGCTTGACCAAAAGTAGGAATCTCACGTGACTGCATAAATAGAGAACCTCCCAAAATAGCACAGTTTACAGCTATCAATGGCAAGAATATACCAAGAGAGTTATACAAAGACGGTGAGAACTTCTCCACTACAATTTCTACCAATTGCACCATTGTAGCAATGGTGGCAATAAACATGATAAAAGACAAGAAACTTAAATCGTAATCTGCATATTCAGCCCCCAGCCAAGATAATGCTCCTGGTTGCAATAGATATTGATCCAATAGCCAGTTTAAAGGCACTGTTATTGCCAATACGAAGATTACTGCTGCTCCAAGCCCAACTGCTGTCGATACTTTTTTAGATACAGCTAGGTAAGAACACATTCCCAAGAATGTGGCAAATACCATATTGTCTATAAATATTGATTTGAAAAATAATTCTAATAATTCCATATTTCTTTCAATTTTTAGCTCTTAGCTTTTAATAACCAATTACTAATTAATCTTCGATTAAATCTTTGTTTCTACTACGTTGTACCCAAATAATGATTCCAACCACAATCAATGCCATTGGGGACAACAACATAAATCCATTATTTTCATACCCCAAGGCGTAAAGACCTGTACCTTTTAATTTAGTAACAGGGTCGATAAAATTAGGATCACCTAATACTTTATATCCTAATAAAGTTCCAGAGCCCAACAACTCTCTAAAGAAACCTACAATTATCAATATAACTCCATAACCCAAAGAGTTTCCAATTCCATCTAGAAATGATTTCCAAGGGCCATTACCCAAAGCAAAAGCTTCGAAACGCCCCATTATGATACAGTTTGTAATTATTAACCCTACAAATACAGACAAGGTTTTACTCAACTCATAGGCAAAAGCCTTTAGTACCAAATCCACAATAATCACCAAAGCGGCAACAACAATCAATTGTACTATTATTCTAATTTTTGAAGGTATGATATTACGCATCAATGATATCACGACGTTTCCAATACCCAATACAAATAGTACTGAAATTGCCATTACAATAGATGCTTTTAACTCTGCGGTAATTGCCAAAGCCGAGCATATTCCCAAAACTTGAATCGTAATTGGGTTATTGTCTGCTAAAGGATCTAATATTAAACTTGCGTCTTTTTTTGATAAAAGTCCCATATATTATTTATTTAATTTTTGAAAGTAAGGTAAGTATAGCTTTAAATCGTTTTTTATCATTGCTGTTACACCATCACCTGTAATGGTAGCTCCTGCAATGGCATCTACTTCGTTATCAACTTTATCTATATTATTTGCATCGTTATTACCTTTTGCTACAGTAATTCCTTTAAATATTCCATTTGACATCAAGTGCTCACCAATGAAATCGTCCATAAAGAAACGTTGCTTGATGTTGGCCCCAAGACCAGGGGTTTCTCCCTTATGATCAAAATAAGCACCTTGTACCACCATATTTTCATCCAAGGCTACATACCCCCAAATGGCATCCCAAAGGCCCTTTCCTCTAATTGGAGCCACATAAAATGTCTTGCCATCTTTTTCTCCAACAAATAGAGGCAGACGTCTTGTCTCTCCATTTTTTGCTTTTGCTTGCTCTTTTTTAACATCTATCAAATAAGCTTGATCGTCCTCTGAAACCTTGTCTCCCTCTATCACCAATTGCTTGGTAATGTATTTTGCAAATGCCTCAGGAGCCTTGTCCGTTGAAATAAAAGTAGCACTACTTTCATCATTGTCGTTTACGCCCATGGCATACAAGATGTTTTGTTGCTTCTCAAGACGTTTGTTTTCCGTAATCTTTTCCTTTGTTGCGCCAGCAATTCCAGCTAACAATGTTCCCACTACTAATACCATTCCTATGGCAAATAGTATTGTATATGAATTTTTATCTGTTCTTTTTTCCATCGTTATGCAGCTTTGGCTTTTAAACGTTTCATTCTTTTCTTCACATTACCTTGTACTACGTAATGATCGATTGTTGGAGCGAATACATTCATTAATAAAATCGCCAACATTACTCCTTCTGGATATGCTGGATTGAATACACGAATCATAATAGAAATAAATCCAATCAAGAATCCGTAAATCCATTTCCCTTTGTTGGTTTGAGATGCAGTCACAGGATCTGTAGCCATATATACCGTACCAAAAGCGAACCCTCCTATTAATAAGTGCATCCAGAAATCCGTACTCATCAGGCTATAGAACTTGCTTGACTCAGTTATAACACCAGAATCCACGACTCCATTGAAGATCAACCCCATCGCCAATGCGCCTAGCACAGATGACAGCATGATTCTCCAGCTTCCTATCTTGGAAAAGATCAAAAACAATCCTCCCAACAATATGAGTAGCGTAGATGTCTCACCTACAGAACCAGGAATGAATCCATAGAACATATCCAACCAATCGTAACCAACTGGATTGTTTTGAGCTAAACTACCTAACACCGTTTCTCCAGAAATAGCATCTGGTGTTCCTGTTCTCTCAACTGCTTCATATACCCATACTTTGTCTCCAGACATCCATGTAGGGTAAGCGAAGAATAAGAAAGCACGGATGGTCAATGCCGGGTTAAGGATGTTCATTCCAGTTCCACCGAACACTTCCTTTCCTATTACCACTCCAAAGATAACAGCAACCGACAACATCCATAACGGTGTATCGATTGGTACGATCAATGGCACCAACATTCCTGTCACCAAATAACCTTCTTCTACTTCATGTCCTTTTATTACCGCAAATACGAATTCCACAGCAAGACCGACAACATATGAGACAATTACCAATGGTAATACTGTCCATGCTCCTATGATGAAGTTGTCCCAAGTCAAAAAGTTTCCAAATAAAGAAACTTCTCGAGTAATACCTGCGGCTGCATCTATAGCATAGTAGTGTTGGTATCCTGCATTAAACATCCCGAAAAGCAAACAAGGAACCAATGCCATGATGACAGTGTTCATAGTACGCTTTAAATCATCTGCTGCTTTTATATGAGTTCCATTGTGAGTGGTCTCATTTGGCAAGTATAAAAACGTATGGATTGCATTGAATGCAGGAGCCATCTTAGTTCCCTTATACTTTTCCTTTAAATTATGTAAATTACTTTTTAAACCCATGTTCTATTTTTCATTTTACTTCGTTCAATGAAGAATTATCCAATTTCTTTAAGCATTAAATCCAAGCCCTTTCTAATGATATTTTGATGTGGTTGTTTGGACACACATACAAATTCTGTCAAGGCGAAATCTTCTGGAGCAACTTCATACATTCCCAAAGCTTCCATTTCATCCAAATCTTGATACATACAAGCTTTTAGTATTTGCATAGGGAATATGTCCAACGGGAATACCTCTTCATAGGTTCCTGTCGTCACAAAAGCACGATGCTCTCCATTTGTGTTCGTGTTAAGTGCAAACTTCTTTTTAGGTGCCAACCAAGAAAAAGTCATTGCTCTTGAAGTGGATACTTTATTGAAGATAGGCTTGTTCCATCCAAAAAACTCATAATCATCTCCTTCAGGAATCACGGAAATCACATTGCTGTAATAATCCAAACTACCATCGGGTTTTATATGTTTCCCTGACAATACATTTCCAGATATGATACGATCGTTTCCGTCTTTATCTATGCCGTTGTCGTAAACCATCGTTGCTACTTCACTACCTATTACGGTCTTAAAATATCTTGGTTTTTTCACAGAGGATCCAACCAATGCAACTGTACGTTGTGCATTGAATTTCCCTGTCAACAACAACTCTCCTATAATAATAAGATCTTGAGCATTTATGGTCCAAACGACTTCTCCTTTGTTGATTGGGTCAATTTTATTGATCTGAGTTCCTACATTCCCTGATGGATGTGGACCGGAAACCTTATGCACAGTAACACCAGATAGTCCTGCCAAAGGTGAATTTCCGTTTTTACCAATGCTAACGTGTAAATTCCCATCGGTTAATTTCCCCAATGCATTGACAGCTGCTTGCAATTCTGCTTCTTTTCCTTGAAGGGTATAATCCAAGTCGGCAGCTAACGGAGCACTGGCATAGGCAGAAACAAAAATTGCCTTGGGAGCAACTTCAGGATTTGCGATAACATCGTAAGGACGCTGTTTCACAAATGCCCAACAACCAGATGCCAATAATTTTGCCTTAATATCCTCTGCTTTGGCAGAATCTATGTTTAAAGCTCCAAAATCATGATGTGATTGTTGTTTGTCTGCTTGTAATTTCACTGATAATATCTTACGTTTTTCACCACGTGCAATTTCGATGACCTCGCCAGAAACTGGCGATGCAAACTGTATAGCTTCGTTGGATTTATCAAAAAACAAAGCTTGACCCGCTTTTACCTTTTCTCCAACTTTTACCAATAATTTAGGAATTACACTGTGAAAGTCTTCTGGTCTAACCGTATAAAAGTTGCTTACTATAGCATTTTCCGTTGCTAATTCTGCTGCACCTTTTAACTTTATATCTAGACCTTTCTTAATCTTAATGTCGTTTGACATGTGTATAAATCTATTTGTTAATAGTTTAGTGATATGATTCCCTGAGTACAAAAAATCGGTGCAAAAATACGAATTTATAATGCAAATTTTCATTCTAAATTTGTCTAGTTATTTATTTATAACAATTCTAAATAATAAAAACCGATTAGGCACGGATTTTGTTTATATTTACCTGTCAATAAAATTCGAAGATGCAATTTAAAATCAGCTCACTAATTACTTTGGTTTTATTTTCGACAGTCCTATATGGACAAGTTGAAGAAATACAACCACAAGATTACATCAAGACCATTACTTTTAAAGGAAATACTCCAGAAAGTCAACTTCCCATATTAAAACTTGGCGAATATCTAATTTTGGAATTCGATGTTTTAAATGGTGATGAGGAAGATTTTCATTACGAAATCAAACACTACAACTTTGATTGGACACCTTCACCCCTATCCGAAGCAGAATACTTGAACGGATTCAACGAACAACGAATAAGGACCTATGAAAACTCATTCAACACCTATCAAATATATTCTCATTACAAATTGACCATACCCAATCAACAAACACGTGGATTGAAAAAATCTGGAAACTACATCATCACCATCTACAATGACGATGATGAAATAGAGTTCACTCGCAAGTTCATGGTCTATGAGGATTTAGCAAATGTTGGCGTAAACATCAAGCGTTCACGAGATGTTTCCACCATAAAAGAAAAACAAACCGTGGACATTGCCATAAACTCTTCCAACTTTAGATTTAACAATCCAAAGCAAACCGTAAAAACCGTTCTTGTACAAAACAACAATTTAAATACCGCCATAAAGGATTTGAAGCCTCAATACATCTTGGGTAACGAACTGCAATATCGCTATACCAAAGCATCTGGTTTCTTTGCTGGAAATGAATATCTATATTTTGAGAACAAAGATTTAAGAGGCGCAAATACCGGTGTACAATTTGTCGAATTGAAGGATCTCTACAATCATTTCCTTTATAGGAATGTTTCTCGAGCTGATTTACCATATACATACAATCCGGATATTAATGGCAACTTCGTGATTACAGCCTTGGATGCAGACAACCCTAGTATAGAAGCCGATTACACCAAAGTACACTTCTCCTTGCAAATGGAGGAACTCCCAGAGGGCAAGTCGGTACACGTTTACGGCAATTTCAACAATTATGATGTAAATGAGAACACGAAGATGACCTATTATGACGACGAAAGAGCATATGAGGTCCCTTTGATTCTAAAGCAAGGTTTTTACAATTACAAATACGTGATCGTCAATGAAGATGGTTCCGTAGATGAAAATGCAATTAGCGGGAATTTCTATCAAACAGAAAACAATTATAAGGTGATCGTATACTATAGAGACCTTGGCGCACGTTATGATAGAATAGTTGGCATTGGTGAAGCCAATTCTGTAAATATTACAAACTAAATTCTTTAAAGTAGGTTAATTTAAAGCTAAACTAGTGCTATAGTTGTGATTTTTAGTGTAATATTGTTATTTTTGCAACATAAATATGACATTTAGTTAATGGTTCAACAAGTTACAAGAGGGATAAAAATTTCGGTGGAAACCAATTTTGAAGGAACATTTTATAAAAATTATAAGATACACTTCGCATTTGGTTACAAGGTTACCATTGAAAACCAGAGTAAAGACTCTGTACAACTCAATGCAAGACATTGGGTAATCTTAGATGCCTTGAACAATGTAGAAACTGTAACCGGTGAAGGTGTAATAGGCAAGAAGCCAGTATTGAAGCCAGGAGAATCACACACCTATACTTCCGGATGTCTATTAACATCTCCTTTTGGAGCTATGCAAGGGCATTATAGCATGGTAAACTTTACCACCACAAAAAAATTCAATGTGGCCATACCTTCATTCAAACTAAGCGCTCCTTTTGCACTTAATTAATGATCAAACCCTTCTACTGAACCTGTAAGTCTTACCATTTTGCTCTACGTGAAAGAAACCACAATTTGAATAATGTACGAATTGATATGTTTCATTGTAATCAAATGAACTATCATCAATCAAAAACACATCATCTACATCTATATTGCCATAAGGAGAAATACGCCTATATCTATATTGCTCCTTTTCCCCAATAACGATCAACTCATACCAAGCTCCAGCGGCAATACCAGATAACCACTGTGCTTTTTCATGCAAACCATCTACTACTCTCGGTTTCAACGTCCCTTCAAAATTAGGTTCGTGATCTTTGAGTCGATCCAAGAAGCAACGTAGGTTCTCACTCCGTTGTGTTCCTTTGAATTCTGAAATTTCTCCTGCTTCCGAAACCATAAAAGGGTAAGCTCCCGTATTGGCCAACAAAACATTGCCAACAGTACTCGGTGTAAACCATTTGGAATTTTTCAATTTCTTTTTAATTTCGACATTTTCAACTGATTGAATTAAAGTATCCGTCACAAAACGAGCACAATTGCAAGCTTCTTTTTTAAAAGCTGCATAATAGATGAAATGCTTGTTTTGCATCATTGTTATATGTGTTCGTGCTTTGTCATAATCAACAACACCACAAACGGAGGCAACTAAATTTCCTTCTCCATGAGTAAGTTTCGGGTGCGTTGCCAAAAACTTTAAAATCTCGTCCAGATTGGCTATTTTATTGTCTATAACCTCAGCTTTAATAGGGAAATCCAATTCATTGTCGGTATTTCTTCCTCTAACTCTTCCATTGGGCTCTGGAGTTATGTAACGACCAAAATCATGATATTCCAAAATTCCAGTCTCCTTGTTGACAAGCACCAATGCCGCATGACCTGCCCGAACATAATTTTTTTTCCCTATACCCAAATACCTTAAAAATGGTGAATACCATTCATCAGCAACCATGACAATGGTGTCTGGATAGGCTAATGTCAAAATAATACCTGTACTACTCATTTACCGCCTCTAAAAGATTGAATGTCTTTGTATATATTTCGGAAGTATTCATATTTTCAAAACGCATCGTCACCCTATTGTCAATTTTCTCTACTTGGGTTACACTTGTCGTTTTAACAAACCCTCGATCCATAATTACTCCAAAATCCTTGTTTCCGCTACCAGCTGTCTTATGGAATTCGAGCACCGTCTCCTTAGTCAACTCATTTTCAGATTTGAATTCATTGAACCATTCCCAACGAGTTTGTTTTTTGTCTTCGGAATACAATGTTGAAGATGACCAAATCCTAGGTTTTAGAGATAGTTTTGAAAAGTGCTTTTCCAAGCCATCCCAAACCAATTCATAAAACTGGAGTCCTTCATTCCAATCCACCATCACCAAGGTAAAGGGCTCAACACCATCTAGATTATATGATTTCACAGAAGCTTCCATATCTTCGACTTCCAACAAATCAATAACTACGACACCTCTACTCTGTCTGTACTTTACTTCTCGTTCATGCTTGATAAATCCTCCATTCAACAGACATAACACTCTATTCCTATCACTTGCCCCTATCCATGACCCTCCAGAAAGGCTATCCTTGGGTAGCAGCATTTCAGTTTTATTCAAAGTATAAAAATCTGGAGGCAAAGCTACTCGGTTAGGCGCCTCATCCCTATTGGAAGTCAACACGAAACCATTATCGCCTTTGGGAAAAATCGTTACTGTACACATAAATGCTGTAGTCTAAAAATCATATGGCAACTTACAAAAAATTAGTAAGATTTCTGAAAGCTTTTAGGAATCCTTTAAACCAAAAAGAATAGATAAAAAAATCGTACCTTTGGGCTTCGAAATTTTAAACTAAAAAACTTAGAATAATCATGGGAAAAGGATTTTTCAATGTACCAGTTGCAATAAACGAACCTGTTAGAGGTTACGCTCCTGGATGCGAACACAGAGAGGCCATTGCCAAAACATACAAAGAAATGTTTAACAGCAAGTTAGACGTACCAATGTATATAAATGGAAAAGACGTAACCACTGGTAATACCAGAACGATGTCTCCTCCTCACGACCATCAACATATAGTTGGACAATATCATTTAGCTGAAAAATCTCATATAGATGAGGCAATTTCCACAGCTCTTGAAGCAAGAAAGACATGGTCACAAATGCCTTGGGAACATAGAGCAGGAATCTTTCTAAAGGCGGCAGAATTAATTGCTGGACCATATAGAGCAAAAATAAATGCTGCAACAATGATTGCGCAATCCAAAACGATACACCAAGCAGAAATAGATGCAGCGTGCGAATTGATTGACTTCTTACGTTTCAATGTCCAATATATGACGGACATCTACCATGACCAACCAGAAAGTACAAGTGATGCATGGAACAAATTGGAATACCGTCCTCTTGAAGGTTTCGTTTATGCAGTAACTCCTTTTAACTTTACTGCCATTGCTGCAAACTTACCTGCTTGTATGGCAATGATGGGTAATGTTGTCGTTTGGAAACCTAGTGATTCTCAAATCTATTCTGCGAAAGTGATCATGGATGTCTTTGAAGAAGCTGGCGTCCCTCCAGGGGTTATCAATGTTGTCTTTGGGGATCCTGTGATGATTACGGAAACTGTATTAGCTAGCCCAGATTTTTCTGGATTGCACTTTACAGGTTCTACATACATATTCAAAGAATTATGGAAACAAATTGGTAACAACATCCACAACTACAAGACCTATCCTAAAATAGTAGGGGAAACTGGTGGTAAAGATTTCATCGTTGCACATAAATCGGCTAATCCTAAACAAGTGGCAACTGCCATTGTACGTGGTGCATTCGAATTCCAAGGACAAAAATGTAGCGCTGCTTCTCGTGCCTATGTTTCCAAAAGCATTTGGGAAGATGTTAAGAAATACGCTATAGAAGATGTAAAATCCTTTAAAATTGGCTCCCCAGAGGACATGGGCAACTTCATTACTGCTGTCATCCACGAAGGGTCATTTGACAAATTAGCAAAATACTTAGATCAAGCCAAAGCTGATTCTGATGCAAGCATCATTGTTGGAGGTGGTTATGACAAGAGCAAAGGTTATTTTATAGAACCAACAATCATAGAAACCAAAGACCCTAAGTACACAACGATGTGTGATGAGTTATTTGGACCTGTTATTACGGTATACGTTTTTGAAGACGATCAATATTCCGAAACATTGAAACTTGTTGATGAAACCAGCGACTACGCATTGACTGGTGCCATCATTGCTGCAGATCGCTATGCTGTCGTAGAAGCAACAGAAGCCTTGCAGAATTGCGCAGGTAACTTCTATATAAATGACAAACCAACTGGTGCAGTTGTCGGGCAACAACCTTTTGGAGGAGCTAGAGCTTCTGGAACCAACGACAAGGCTGGTAGTGCACTAAATTTATTACGTTGGGTATCACCACGAATGATCAAGGAAACCTTTGTTACTCCTACGGATTATCGTTACCCTTTCTTAGGAGAGTAGCCCACTAAATACAATATAAACATCTAAACCTCAAGTATTTCACTTGAGGTTTTTTTTATTTAAAATCACTTTTAACCAAACAAAAACAACATATACATAATAATATTTTCGTTTCTTTATGATAGTCGTAAACAAATACTTAAATAAATTAAGTATTCGTCAATGATAACATCATAAAATAGAAATTAATGAAAAACTCCCTCTCCCTCCTGTTTTTATTAGTATCAACATCCATTTTTTCCCAAAACAGACTAAGCAAGTTCGATATGACGGATATGGAAACCTATGTCTTGTTCACATCGTTTCCTGTTATGGACATCAGCAGCTATCAAACCAATACGAATTCCACCTATTCCTTTTACCAAGCATACAAAGCCATTGCCAACAATGATTTACAGAATCGCTTGACCACTATGAATCATCTGGAAACAAAGGCAAAAATCGATCGTATTAACAATATTGTTTCCTTGGCAATCTTAAATAGTGGTTATGAAGTCATAAAACCCAACGCATACAATGACGGTGACATAACCGTCGATGCAGATGGATACTTGTTAAGAACATCAAATTCGGTTTCGATATATGACAAAGGCGAATTGTCCATTGTCGCTCCGCTTCAAACGAAACATAAAGGCCTCAATGTCGTTTTCAAACTTTCGGAAGGTGACATATTCAATACATCTTCAAAAACAATAATCTCCATAAAGGTCGATTTTGGAAATAACGAAGGTTTTAAAACCATTGCAAAAAACTCTGACATCCCCATAGTTTATTCAGAAGAAGGCTCAAAAACATTGGTTTCCAAACTCACCTTTTCCGATGGTTCGACATCCACCAGCAAATCCAAGATAGACATAAAGTACTCCAATTCAGATTTAAACACCTTGTTTGATCGCATAGTAAATACTTTCACCTCATCCAACACACCAGCTCCCAATTTAACTCCCTATGGCGAAGCAAACGACATAGGTACCGGCGAATATGAAATATTCCCAAGTCCAGACGGTATTCTGGACAAACCGATATTCCTAGTGGATGGTTTTGACCCGGGAGATGCAAGAAGCATTACAGGCTTATACGATCTATTGGATTTCGACGACAATGGAACAACTTCAAACCTTGCCGATATTGTTCGTGCTGAGGGATTTGATCTTGTAATATTGAATTTCCCTCTATATACTAGAGTTTCTGACAATGTGGAGGTAGATGGTGGTGCAGATTTCATTGAGCGAAATGCAATGCTTTTGGTAGAACTCATTGGTATAATAAACAACCTAAAGACTGGCACTGAAAAAAATGTCATCATCGGCCCAAGTATGGGTGGGTTAATTTCACGCTATGCGCTAAATTTCATGGAAAACCAAAGTATGGATCATGATACACGTTTGTGGTTGTCATTTGATGCTCCTCACTACGGCGCCAATGTTCCTATTGGTTTTCAATATCTATTCAACAAAATGGCCTATGGGCTACAATTGGGAGGTTTGGCTGGAGACCAAAGTGTCGTATCTCTCAGACCTTTGGTTGATGACCTTTTAAGGTCTCCAGCTGCAAAACAAATGCTTCTAGATCATTTTGATGCTCATATTACTTCCGGCACCGATTTTGATCCCAGTTTGAAACTTCCTCAAAAACATCCATGGAATCCCATTTTCTACACTGGTCTCAATGCGTTGACCACATCTGGTTTCCCTGAAAATGTTAGAAAGATATCGATGATCAATGGTAGCGGAATAGGAAATCCTTATCAAGACAAATCAGGAAATGACATTTCACCTGACTTCCTTGCATTGAATGTCGTTGACTTACCAATTGGCTCTGGACTAACTGCGTCCGTAGCTGATTTTACAGTTAGGTTCACCCCTCTTTCAAATCAGGAGAACATTACGGGCTCGATAGATATAGATGCTCCTTTTTTATGTTTCTGTGATTTTAGCGCCAGTGCATCGGTACGAGCCGAAGCTTTTTCGGACGGCATTGATGCTGCTTCTGGTGGTTTGTTCGACATAGCTGCTTTAGCTGGTGGATTTGACTCCGACCCCTTGATCGATGGCTTCTTTGCAGGATTACAAACCGATTACTTTAATTTCATCCCTACAGTTAGTTCAATGGCCTTGGAAAATGACGGAAACATCGATTGGTTTCACGTACCAAACAATTTGATGACATCATCGCTTACTGTAACCAATGTAACTCCTTTTGATGCTTGGTATATGCCAGACGACAATGAACTACACTCTTCTTTAACCAGCGGCAATGTCAACTTTGCCTTAGATGAAATCATCATCAGATCTAATCTTTCAGCCAAAGTCTATTTGCAAGGCCCCTTATTGGGAAGTACAGATAACCTGATGCGTGACGACTTAAGATCCAACAATCATATTCCAACTACAAGTCCCTATGACGACAACCTAACTTGTGAAGCATCTGTTTTCACTTCTACTGGAGAAAACGCCATTGTCGATTGGGTTTTTGTAGAACTTCGAGATGCTCTAAACAACACAATGACAATAGCCAGTCAATCCGCATTGTTGCAGCGCGATGGTGATGTGGTGGATGTGGATGGGATTTCTTCGCTTCCTTTTAACAACGTACCAGCAAACAATTATTATGTTGTTGTAAAGCACACAAACCATCTTGGTGTCATGTCCAATACTGCTATTCCATTATCTAGGCTGGCAACATCAGTAGACTTCACAAATGCAAATAATCAAATCACTTTTGGAACGGATGCACAAACGACTTTTGGAATACCTGAAAACACCGTTGCAATGTGGGGAGGTGATGCCAATGGAGATGGTCGCCTAAATTATTCAGGAGTCTTGTCCGACGTACCTTCTATAAGAAACCAAGTATTCAATGACCCTGACAATTCTGTATTTGGAGGTCCTCCTGTGGCAACTTATCCTTCAATAGGTTATTTTGGGACAGACATAGATATGGATGGTTATACGGTATACTCAGGGTCAACCAGTGATGTTTCACATATAAGGAATGACATATTCAACAATCCCTCTAATTCGATATTGGATGGCCCTCCTACATCAACTTTTGTTTTCATACAACAATTGCCAGAAGGTCCTAATGATTAAATGGAAGTTAATAAGAAATATATGAGGGTATTAAATAGAACTTGCCAAGACCGACAAAAGCTCATTGGCAGGTTCAGAAACACAATTCAAGACTAGCACCTTCTATATCTTCTCTTATTTCTTGTATTTTAGAGGAAGGTGCACCACCTTCTTGGTATCATAGAACTCCTCTGTGTAAAAATCCTTCAAATCATATAACGTAGCCGTTTTATAATCTTGCAACTCTTCTGATAGATCACCACCTTTAAGGTATAAAACTCCGTTTTTAAGATTATGTTGACTGGTCTTCTTTATTTTACCTTTAACCCAATGTACGAATGTTGGCATTGCGGCCACAGCCCTACTTACGATAAAATCATAGGTTTCTTTGATTTCTTCAACTCTCGTATGTGATGTCCTTACATTCTCCATTCCCAAACCTTCAACGACCTCATTGACTACTTTCAATTTCTTGGCTATGCTATCCACCAAATGAAAGTTGCATTTCGGAAATAAGATAGCAAGAGGAACACCTGGGAATCCACCTCCCGTACCAACATCCATAATATCACTTCCATCCTTGAATTCAAGAACTTTGGCAATAGCCAAGGAGTGCAATACATGACGCAGATACAACTCATCGATGTCCTTGCGTGATACCACATTTATCTTAAGGTTCCAATCTTGATATAACGCTTCTAATTTCGAGAATTTCTCGATTTGGTCCTTGGTAAGATCAGGAAAGTATTTTAAAATGAGTTCCATAGATATGTTTTTTTGCAAAAATATGCATTTTAAAAGCATAATTTTATGAATTTCTTTATTAGTTAAGACGCTTTATTAATTATCTTTGGCGCAAAATATGATTCGTATGCTTTAAACGTTATCATATTAAAATGATAAATTATGACACAACAAACTTTATCGTTCTCAAGAACAGACTCTGCAAAGTTTTTTAGAACACTTAACAAAAGAGTAAACTCCTATTTTAAAGACAATAACATAAAACGAACTGGTAATTGGAAACTTTGGGTAAAGACCATCATAATGTTTTCAATATTCTTGGCACCATACTTTTTGCTGCTAACACTTAATTTACCTGGTTGGGCACAATTGCTACTTACAATAGTGATGGGCATAGGGATGGCAGGTGTAGGAATGAATGTTATGCATGATGGTAATCACGGCTCCTTTTCCAACAAGGAGTGGATTAATCGTTTGATGGGAAGCAGCATTTACATTCTTGCTGGAAACGTATATAACTGGAAGGTACAACATAATGTATTGCACCATACATATACTAACATCCATGGCCATGACGAGGATTTGGAAGCTGGACGCATCTTACGTTTCTCTGAGCATTCGAAGTGGCGCTCTCATCACAAATTCCAACATTACTATTCAGTATTTCTTTATGGTCTACTTACCATAAATTGGGCAATTACGACAGATTGGCAACAAATGAAACGTTTTATGAAACGTAAGTTGTCTTATGGTGAATTCCCCAATCCCGTGGCAAACTGGAGCAAATTGGTGATTTCCAAAATCATTTACATAGGAATGTGGATTGTATTGCCAATGCTTATCTTAGATGCAGCTTGGTGGAAAATTCTATTGGGATTCTTCATAATGCACTATACTGCTGGGTTAATCTTGAGCATCGTATTCCAATTGGCACACGTCATAGAAGATGCCGAAATGCCTTTACCTGAAGAAAATGGCACAATGAAGAACACTTGGGCCATTCACCAACTTAAAACTACAGTAAACTTTGGACCAAAAAGTAAAATTGCCAATTGGTTCACTGGAGGATTAAATCATCAAGTCGAGCATCACATTTTTCCACACATCAGTCACATTCACTATAGCAAGATTGGAGAAATCGTAAAGACAACGGCTCTAGAATTCAACTTACCATACAACGAATATAAAACCACACGTAAAGCCATTGCTGCCCATTTTAGATATTTACGTGAAATGGGAATGAAGCCTGCTTTACAAGCATAACAACACATTTAATGAGTCAACTTTCAGAACGTATTTTAAACATGGCCACGTCTGCAACTTTAGCGATGGCCGCTAAAGCAAGAGAATTAAGAGGCGAAGGCAAAGACATTATTGGATTAAGTTTGGGGGAACCTGACTTTAATACTCCAGATTTTATTAAAGACGCTGCAATAAAAGCAGTAAATGAAGATTACAATTCCTACACACCTGTCGATGGGTATGGAGAGCTCAAAGAAGCCGTAATCACAAAATTTAAACGCGATAATGGTTTAAATTACACACTTCCGCAAATTGTAGTATCCACAGGAGCAAAACAATCCTTGTACAACGTTGCAATGGTGATGATCAACAATGGGGATGAAGTCATTGTACCATGTCCTTATTGGGTAAGTTATAGTGACATCATAAAGGTTGCCGGAGGTGTTCCTGTCGAAGTAAAGACATCTATTGACACCGACTTTAAAATGACTGCATCACAATTGGAAGCAGCTATTACTCCAAAAACAAAAATGCTTTGGTTCAGTTCTCCATGTAATCCTAGCGGATCTCTATATAGCAAAGAGGAATTGGAATCTTTGGCAGAAGTACTTAAAAAACATCCTAACATCTATGTTGTTTCCGATGAGATATACGAACACATAAACTATACAGGGAAACCACATGCTAGCATGGCTGGCGTAGATGGGATGTTCGATCGTACCATAACGGTAAATGGCGTGTCCAAGGCATTTGCCATGACCGGATGGAGAATAGGATTCATTGGTGCACCCGATTGGATTGCACGTGCTTGCAACAAAATGCAAGGACAAGTTACCAGTGGAGCAAACTGCATTGCACAACGCGCTGTAATAACAGCATTGAATGCAAATCCTAGCACCGTCAAATACATGATAGACGAATTTAAAGTTCGTCGTGACTTGATTCTTGATTTGTTAAATGATGTTGAAGGTTTCAAGACCAACACGCCTGAAGGAGCCTTTTATGTCTTCCCAGACGTATCTTATTTCTTCGGAAAGACATTACGCGGAAAGACGATAAAAAATGCCACGGATTTTTCTTTATACTTGTTGGAAGAGGCATTGGTAGCCACAGTTACCGGTGATGCCTTTGGAAACCCCGATTGCATTAGAATTTCCTACGCAGCTTCACAGGAACAGATTGTCGAGGCCATTAAAAGAATAAAGGAGGTTGTTGTGGTCTAACATAACTAAAACTCACACAATATAAAAAACCACTGATGCCTCATCAGTGGTTTTTTTATGCATGGTAAATCAGAATGGAAACAATGATCACAAGTATGAAACCAAACAATATCCATTGTCTCATTCTACGATTCTTATTTTCATGTTTCATTTTTGCTTTTATCTTCCGCAAGTCCAATTCCGTTGCTTTTGGAAAGTCATACTCAATCTTCAAGCTTCTGTCATTGCTCATTGCCCCAATACCATTCTTAAACTTCTTCCTTTTGGATAGAAGTTCCCTATTGCTTTTATGCTACCAATGGCAGACTGTACGACTCCAAAACTCATAACCCATACATTTTTACCATCCGAAATATATCAAACCAGAAACAATGACCATTAAGACAACACCAAGCAAGGTCACCTGCTTTATACGTCGTTTCTTATTCTCATACTGTAATCACCTTTTAATTTCCTCTAATTTTTCTGGTGTTGCCTTTGGTAGGTCATACTCTGTTTTTTCGTTAGAGTTACTAACAAATCCAAAACTTTTATCTTTTCGTTTTGATCGTAGACTCTTATTGTTGCGTAGCGAATGTATCGCAGCCATCATTGCACCTTCCCCTCCCATAATCTCTAATTTTTTAAGTGAAACAAATACATTTTTTGATATAGAAATACATTTCAAGAACTTTCAAGTTCCTGACTTCTATTAAAAATAAAAAGCTGCTTTATATATATGTATCACTTTCTTTTAGAATGTTACATATTCCGACTAAAATGCATCGATATGATACTTGGGAAGAAACGCAAAATTAGTTGAATGCGACAATCAATCCTATTAGGAATAGGGAGATTTTCAGGGTAGCCTCAACACCACAGTTCATACTGTATTGTTTACTCTTTAGCCTCTGCTTGATGCCAAAAAGAGAAGGTTTACCCATATTTCTGAAATTCTTTTTTACAATGCTTTTGTATTCTGAATTCAAAATACCCGATGGTGAATTGTGAGCTGACAATGTTTTTTTGGGAAAAGGCTCTAAATCTAAAGTTGTTACTGCTTTCATAATGATTGATAATTTGTGGTTATACAAATACAACGATTAACTAAGGAAAACGTTACATTTACCATTCCCTTAACCTAACAAGTATGGATGACGACATCTTTAACTTTCTATTAATTACCGGTGCCATACACGGTATCATATTTAATATAATTACCTTAACATTTTACAAGAAAAAGAAGATTAGCAAAGCCATCATATATCTAAATCTATTAGTTTTAAGCATTTCCCTCAACAATTTACAAGCTTGGCTAATAAGCAAAGACTATTCTTCTTCATGGTTTCTCATTAAGAACCTAGAAGTCCCATGGTATTTATTCATCTTACCTATGTTTTATAGCTTTTTAATCCATTTTTTGTTAATTGAAAACAAGTATAGGAAAATAGAAAACTTCTTCATACTTATATTTTTAATAGAAACTAGCATACGATTAATTTTGATCACCTATTGTTACAACATTTCATCTGATATTGTTTTAATTAAAAGCTATACCCAGATCGAAGAAATAATTAATGCCTTCTTATCAGTTATAGTATTTATTAAATCATATAAAATAATATTCAAAGAACAACACAACTACCAATACGCATTGTCATTCGATGATGTGAAGTGGTTAAAACAATTTATTGTTTTGGGTAGCCTAGTTTTGACTTTATGGTTTGTTGCCATCATAGCAAACATACATTTGAAAATCCCACAAAGGAATATGTATTACCCCCTTAGAATAGGAAGCTCTTTATTATTATACTGGATAGGCTATCAAGGCTTCCTGCGCTATAACGTTATGTCGGATAGAATTCATCTCAGAAAGGAAATACTAAAAAACAAGGCCTCTTATCAAACACATCACAAACCAAAAACAGAATCCAACTCTCTACTCTTCGAGAATATTTGCAAATACATTGAGACCAATAAAACGTTCTTAAACCCCAATGTGAACTTAGATAATGTATCTAAAGATTTACAAATCAGTTCCAGCCACTTATCCAAAATCGTCAATAAAAATCACAACCTCAATTTCACGGATTTAATCAATGAATATAGAGTCGACCATGCAAAAACCTTATTGTTAAACCCTAATTTTAACAATTATACTATAATAGCCATAGGTTTGGAGAGCGGTTTTAATTCCAAATCGACATTTTATAACGCTTTCAAGAAGTTTACTTCTCAAACTCCTTCTGGTTTTAGATCTAAAAATTCAGAATAAGAAACCTAATCAAATCTATCCTAATTATGGCATTTTACAATATTTGGGATAACAATCACTTAAAAGCTATTCATATTTGCCAAAACAAAAGCTCTAAATATGAAGGCAAATTTTTTAATGGCACTTATTTTATGTTGCATATGTTCTCATGGACAAAAAGCCAAGAACAAACTACAATTTCACAGCATCTCATTTTCTCCTATATCCTTTTACGGAGGCGATCATACAGGAGGTTTGTCTCTTTATTTTGATTTGGGCTTCAATAGCAATAAGAACATAATCAAAGCTTCAATATTAAGTGGTAGTGAATTTGACATTCTTGGTGACAGAAATGATGAATTTACAGAAATCGGTACTCTTTTTGGTAGAGAAATACTAAAAAAGAACAGTTTTCGAATCAGTGGTTTTGCTGGTTTAGCCTATTTTAAATTCAAGTCCCTTGATAAATCCACAAACAGCCAAAATATTTATTTAAAAGAAGAAACAATAAGTTTACCATTACAAACAAACTTTAGGTTTCAAACTGGTGAATCGTTTAGCTTAGGACTACAATTGCATTGCAGCATCAACTCTGCGAATACCATATTCAACACAAGTATTCTATTGCAATGGTTGCTTTGAAAACATTCAGATTTTAGTATTTCACAATACATATGCACAGTCTCTAAGGCAAAACGAGCAACAAGATATCCTTCTAAAACCAACACTTTATGAATTCGGAAGAAAAACTGTCTATACTTTAGTTTTTTATCTATTCCTCCAGAAAAAAGGTGTCAATAATATCAAGACGGTAAACAATTCCAATCTACCAATCAACATTAAAAAAGAAGACCACCATTTACCAACACTAGGCAATGCGGCATAATTGTTTACCGGTCCAAAATCGCCAAAGGCCGGTCCTACGTTACCAAGACTTGAAGCTGCTAGACCAATAGCCGATTCAAAATCTATTTCCATCATGGAAAAACCCAATGACCCAACTATGAAAGACAACATATACAAGATGAAGAATCCCAAGATATTGAATACGATATCTCCGGACACCGCTCTTTTGTTATAACGTACCGGCAATATTGCATTAGGATGCAATGTTCTTTTAAATTCCAGAAAACCATTTTTTATGGTAATGAGGTGTCTCACCACCTTTATCCCTCCTGATGTACTACCTGCCGAACCGCCCAAAAACATCAATCCAAAAAAGAAAACACTTAAAAATGGTGTCCACAAGGTATAATCCGCAGAAACAAAACCTGTAGTGGTTATTATTGCCAAAACCTGAAACAAAGCATGGCGAAATGCACTTTCTCCTCCTCCCAACACTTCTGGGTGATCAATGGAAGACAGACTTAAATCTGCTTTGAAATAAATAATGACCGAAGCTATGATCGTAAATATCACAATAAATTTGAAATAGAGTTTAAACTCCTCATCATGAGTAATCTTCTTGACCTTTCCTTTGAAGGCAAAATAACTCAATACGAAATTGGTTCCTGCCAAAAACATGAAAAGGATGACGATGTATTGTATCAACGGGTTGTCGTTCCAATACGCCAAGCTTGCATTTTTTGTTGAAAAACCTCCGGTGGACAACGTACTCATCGAGTGATTTATGGCATCAAAGAAACTCATCCCGGAAATATTGAGCAAAACAGTTTCTATCGCCGTATACCCAAAATAGATGAGCCAAAGACGCTTCGCCGTATCTGTAATTCGAGGATGCAACTTATCTGCGCTTGGACCTGGGGCTTCTGCAGCAAACAACTGCATTCCCCCTATTCCCAACAAGGGCAAAATGGCAACCGCCAATACTATGATCCCCATACCTCCAATCCAATGTGTCAAACTCCTCCAGAACAAAACACCTTTCGGTACCACTTCAATATCATTTAAAATGGAGGCTCCTGTTGTTGTAAAACCAGACATTGTCTCAAAAAAGGCATCAGTAAATCCAGGAATGGCACCGGTGAGGATATAAGGAAGTGTACCCGACAAGGCCATTACCACCCATCCAAAAGCGACAACTATGTACCCCTCCCGCTTGTTCATTTCCTTTTTATGGTCTCTGGTATAAACCATGGCAAATACGCCAATTAGCAATGTTACCAATCCAGATAGAAACAACTTGAAGGTAACACCATCTTCATAGATCAAGCTAATTAAAGTTGACAACAACATAAAACCACCATTGAACAAGAATAACAATCCAAAGAAATGGAAAATGATTTTATAATTAAGTTTTAAGCGTTTGCGCATCTTTCAGTTACAGGAACAATTTTTCTACTTGTTTTATGGATCTTGGCAAACAGCATACCACGATATAATCGCCTTCTTCAATTTCAAAATCTCCCAAAGCAATCAACCCTTTTCCTCCTCTAATGACTCCTCCTATTATTGCAGAACGTGGGAATTCGAGATCCTTTATGACCTTATTGCATATTTTAGATGTCGGTTTCACCCTGAATTCTAACAATTCAGCATTCATGTTGTTGAGTTTGGTCATTGCAACGACTTCACCTTTTCGTATATATCTAAATATGTTGTTTGCTGCCAACAACTTCTTGTTTATCAAAGTATCTATACCTATGGATTGAGACAATTCGAAATAATCCATGTTTTCGACCAAGGCTATTGTTTTTCTAACACCTTTGGATTTTGCCACCAAACAAGACATTATGTTGGTCTCGGAATTTCCTGTAACGGAAATGAAGGCATCCATTTCATTTATATTCTCTTCCTCCAACAATTCAACATTTCTTCCATCTCCATTTATCACCAAAACGTTTTCCAATTCATCTGCAAAATCGAAAGCAACATCCCTGTCTTTTTCAATGAGTTTCACATTGAAGTTTCGTGAACTTAAATCACGAGACGTCTTGTAACCTATTTTACTTCCTCCAAGAATCATAACATCTTTTATGGGGTCGTTGGTTTTACCTGTCATCTTGCACAACTCTTCCCCACCACCTTCACTTGTTATGAAAACCACCGTGTCACCTTCCTTAAATTGTGTATCTCCTCTTGGTATTATGGTATATTGCGTTCCAAAACGTTGTATTGCAATGGGCACGAAATGAATTTCGGAAAACAACTCTGCAGCGTCTTTTACTGTTTTGCCAACAAACGATGCCGCACGAGACAAATTTAGACTAACCATCGTCAAAGCACCATCCTCAAATTGATAACTCTCATTAAAGGCTGATTGGTTGAGCAACAATTCTATCTCGGAAGCCGCCAAGGACTCTGGAGAGATCAATTCGTCTATTCCAAAACGGGTAAATCCGACCTCATCTTTGTGAGTAATGAATTCCGTATTGGAGATTCTCGCTATGGTACGCTTGGAGCCCAATTGCTTGGCAAGTACACAAACAGTAATATTCGTGGTTTCCGATGCCGTAACAGCTATGACCAAGTCACTATTGGAAACCCGCGCTTCTTTCAATATGGATATGGATGTGGCATCACCTTTTAGGACTTTTATGTCCAAATGGTTGTCTGCATAGGCCAAACTCTCCTTGTTTGTATCTATCAACGTAATCTCTTGAGACTCGTAAGACAATAGTTTCGCTAAATGAAACCCTACTTCACCAGCTCCGGCAATAATTATTTTCATCTGTTTACTTTTATTGTTCTTTAATAGTCAGATGGTAGACTCCAATAATCATTTTCCTTATTTGACATAGGTTGTGACGTGAATAATTCATTCTTTATTTTAATGTAAAAAGAAGAACAAATATAATTAAATTAACTGTTGCAACAGCAATTAATTATTTGTTTTCAAGTTTCTTAAACTTAATCAATTGCCTTGACACCGGCATACACCTCCCTACTTTCAAGGTAAAGGGAGTACAATATCACCTTATTGCCGTATTTAGTTCAAACTTTATTAAAAACGTTGTAATTTTGTCAAAAATATTAGATTTTGACAAAAATAAAGCCTTATAAAAACAGTGACCTAGGCAAAAAAGAACAGGTTACCAAAATGTTTGATACCATCTCCAAGGACTATGACGGATTAAACCGTGTGATTTCTTTTGGCATTGACATAAAGTGGCGTAAAAAGGTTGTAAACATTATAAAGGAAGCACAACCTAAATCCATATTGGACATAGCTACGGGAACTGGAGATCTAGCCATAAATCTAGCAGAAACCAATGCCGATAAAATCATTGGCTTGGATATAAGCAGTGGAATGCTTGAAATTGGCAAAGAAAAAATAAAAAGAAAAAACTTGGACTCCAAAATTGAAATGGTTTTGGGCGATTCCGAAAACATGCCCTTTGAAAACAATACATTTGATGCTATAACCGTAGCCTTTGGTGTTCGTAATTTTGAAACCTTGGAAAACGGTTTGAAGGAAATATTACGTGTATTGAAACCTGGAGGCACCTTTGTCATTCTAGAGACATCCATGCCAACAAAGACACCTTACAAACAAGGTTATAAATTCTACACGAAAAACATATTGCCGTTAATAGGCAAAACTTTTTCCAAGGATAGGAGTGCTTATAAATACCTATGTGAATCTGCATCTGTTTTTCCATATGGAGAAGCTCTGAACAATATTTTACGTAATATTGGGTTTATAAATGTTAAAGATTTGCCACAAACTTTTGGAGTGGCAACCATTTATACGGCATCAAAACAGTAACATGAAATGAACATAGCAAAGAAAACCAATGTCAATTGGCACATACTATGCGAATTACATCTACCAACTTGAAGAACAATAAACACAACAGATGAGAAAACTACTTATTTTATTTACCCTCTTACTTGTAGCCAATACGAGTTCCGCTCAATTATTTACCAAAGAAAAAGTGCAGAACAATCAAAACATGGACAAAAAACAATTGAGTTGGGGGTATTATTTTGGGGTTAACAATCTAGATTTCAAATTTGACTACAAAGAAAACAAAGGGGACATTACTAATTTGAAATCTACCGGATTCAATGTTGGGTTGGTTGGTGATTTTCGTGTTAACGACTATGTCAACTTAAGATTGGAACCTGGATTGGTCATCACTACCAGGGAGTTAATGTATTCTGAAAATTACTTTGAAGGCATTCCGGACACAAACAGCTCCGACTTCTTGAGGGAGGTCAAGTCCACCTATGTCTATTTGCCATTATTGTTGAGGCTATCCACAAAACGTCTAAACAATTTCAAACCCTTCATTACTTTTGGTGTTGCCACATCTTTAAATTTGTCCAGCAATGAGAAGAATCCGGATGACAATAGCAATGGAGAATTCAGAACCAAAAAAAACGTATTGTTTTATGACATTGGTTTTGGGATAGATTTTTATTTGTATTGGTTCAAATTCACCCCATCCATTCGTGGTGTTTTTGCAATCAATGATGAATTGGTGAGGGATGTAGACCCCAATAGCCCTTGGACTGGTAACATTAGTTCTATGAAAACACGTGGTGTTTTCATCAATCTTACTTTTAGATAGTTCTCGATTTACGAAAACCTCAACCTCTTTTAAATTCACTTAGCATAATTGCCGTTGCAGTCGCCACATTCAAACTTTCTGTAGCTTGCAATGCTCCAAAACGCGGTATTGCTATTTT
Source organism: uncultured Bizionia sp. (assembly GCA_947496215.1). GTDB lineage: Bacteria > Bacteroidota > Bacteroidia > Flavobacteriales > Flavobacteriaceae > JAHDHI01. The sequence goes on along the minus strand of CANMCF010000002.1, from coordinate 430,414 downwards.
TTTGGTCACCAATTTCTCAATGGTTTCGGAAATACCATTCGCCTCATTTCCAAAAACCAGAACCCCTTTGTTTGGCAATGTACTCTTGTACACATTCTTACCATTCATGAAAGCACCATACACGTCATTGTTTGTTTCTTCCAGGAAAAGCTCCAAATCCATATAATTGACATTTACTCTGGTAATCGACCCCATGGTAGCTTGTATGACCTTGGGATTATAACAATCCACAGTATCCAAACTACATATTAGATCTTTTACCCCAAACCAATCACAAAGGCGTATTATCGTTCCTAGGTTACCTGGATCACGAACAGCATCCAAAGCCACAATCAACTCCTTTTCGTCTATTTCCTCAACCTCAGGAATCTTAAAAAGAGCCAAAGCCTTGTTAGGTGTCGTTAAAAAACTGATTTTCTTCAACTCGGCTTCGGTTATCATAGTTTCAAGATTGGCATCAATATTGAAAGAGGTTACACTGAATACATGGTGCAATTCCAAAGAGGACTCTATGAGTTCGCTTATTACTTTTATGCCTTCAGCAACAAAAAAACCATCTTGGAGTCTATATTTTTTTTGCTTTAAACGCGTTATTAGTTTTATTTGGCTTTTTGATAGCATTTAAAAAATGTATTTTTGAATCGGCAATGATTCAAATTATAAATAAATCTCAAAATTAATATTTTTAATTAATCATTTTAAGAGTAAGCTATTTGATACAACAGCATTCAAAAATAATATTAATTATCGTAACTATAAGCTTTTTGACAGCTTGTAATTCTGTTAAACGAGTGGCATCGAAAGAGCATTTGTTAACAAACACGACACTTTTGGTGAACGATAAAAAAGTAAAGAATGAAGCCATCAAAAACTTGTTGTACCAGAGGCCTAATAAAAAACTCCCCTTTTTGAACACACCACTAAGGCTGTATATTTACAATACAGCCAGACCAAACATAGATTCCATTTTAAACGCTAGATTGGCCAACAACCCAAAAAAGAGAAAAAGGCTGGAACGTTTCCTTTCCAAAAAGCAATTGGACAAATACCTTAGATCCAGAAAGAACTTCAACAATTGGATAAAGAAAACAGGTGAAGCACCAGTAGTGGTAAACGATACCCTCACAAAAAAATCCTTGAAACGCCTAGAAAGCTATTACTGGAACAATGGCTGGTTTGATGTCAAATCTTCTTCTGAAACTAACAGAGGAGACAATCAAAGAGCTACGGTGGATTACTCCATAACGACAGGAAAACCATATAGCATAGACTCCCTTTCAACGAGAATAGCCTCACCCGTGGTGGATTCCATCTATAAAACCATAGAAAAGAATTCTACCATAAAACTAGGAGAACAATACAGAACACAATCCGTATTGACAGAAAAGGATAGAATCACCAATGCAATGCGGAACTCTGGAGTCTATCACTTTTCCCAAGATTATTTTTACTTTGAAATAGACACTTTTGGAAAAACTAAAAAAGTAAAAATAGATGTCCAAATAAAGGACAGAGCCATTAGACTGGAAGACACATTGTTAAGAACTCCCTTTAAGATCTACAAGGTAAAAGATGTAAATATCTATACCAATAGTACCTTTGAGAACAAAGACAAGCCTATAGTGGATTCGACCATTTACAATGGATTCAACATCTATAGCATTGAAAAGCTTCGCTATAACCCAAAGACACTTACAGACGCCATTTTCATAACACCAAATAGCATTTTCAAAGACATCAATAGACCAAGGACATCGCGAAGAATCAGTGACCTGAAAACGTTTAGGTATCCTAGGATCGATTATGTTGAAAACCCCGATACAACGCTGACTGCCAACATTTTCCTAAATCCATTGAAGAAATTTTCTTTGGGTTTTAGTGCCGAGGCATCACAAAGCAACATCCAATCGGTTGGCTTCTCCTTGAATCCAAGTTTGATTCTTAGAAACCTTTTCAGGGGGGCCGAGACGCTTGAAATTTCTGGGATAGGATCCATTGGAGCCTCGAAAGATGGCGCCAATGATCGTGATCAATTTTTTGACATCAATGAAATCGGAGCCAATTTGAACTTGACCATACCTAGGTTGTTTTCCCCATTCAATACAGAGAAGATAATCCCCAACTACATGTTTCCAAGTACAAGAATAAGCATGGCTGCGACGAGTCAGACAAATATTGGCTTGGACAAACAAACGTTTACGGGCACCTTCAACTATAGATGGTATCCAAATACCCGTGTCACAAATAGATTTGACCTATTCAACATCTTGTTTGTTAAAAACCTGAATACATCCAATTACTTTGGGGTTTACAAGAGTTCTTACAACACATTGAACAACATAGCCATAAATTCTGGTTACATCAATTCAGATGAGTCATTGTCAATCCCAACACAAGCCAATCAATTTCTGGCAGACGCAACAAGTGGTAGTCTAGGATCTTCGATCTCCCAATCCGATCTACAATCTGTAAACTCAATAAATGAAAGAAAAAATAGACTTACTGAAGACAACCTCATTTTTTCTTCAAATTTCAATTATGTAAATGACAAACGAGACAATCTCTTTGATGATGACTTCTCCATTTTCAGGTTGAAATTGGAATTGGCAGGAAACATGTTTGCTGCAACCTCCAAACTATTGAACCTCAAAAAAAACGAGGATGATAAATATGAACTCTTCAATGTTGCTTATTCCCAATATGTAAAAACGGAATTGGATTACATTAAGTATTGGGATTTGGGAAATAAGAATGTACTGGCTATACGTTCCTTCTTTGGAATTGCAATTCCGTATGGGAATTCGACAAACATTCCTTTTTCAAAAAGTTTCTTTGCAGGAGGAGCCAACGACAATCGTGCATGGACAGCCTACAATCTCGGTCCCGGAAGCTCGGAAACCACGAACGAATTCAATGAAGCCAATTTAAAAATTGCCTTGAGTGCAGAGAGAAGGTTCAATATCTTTGGATCGCTGAATGGCGCCCTTTTCATAGATGCTGGGAATATTTGGAACGTGCTGGACGATGTCGAGGATGACTCTGCAACTTTCAATTCTTTCTCTTCTTTGAAGGACATAGCCATTGGAACCGGCTTTGGGTTGCGTTGGGACTTTAACTTCTTTGTCCTAAGAGGCGATATCGGCTTTAAAACCTATGATCCTTCCTATAAGGATAGAAACCGTTGGTTTAATGATTACAACTTCTCAAATGCTGTCTACAACATAGGCATAAACTATCCTTTTTAACATCTAAAAAAGGGTTTTCAACTATAACGTTTTCGGTCTTTTATCTCTATTTTTCATAACAAACAATCAAAAAAATGATTACTTTTGGGGCTTAATTTTTCAACTTAAAAAACAAAAAATGTCACACCAAATAAAACCAGGAGTAGCTACAGGAAAGGAAGTTCAAGCCATCTTCAAACTAGCAAAGGAAAAAGGATTTGCCTTACCGGCAGTAAATGTCGTAGGATCAAATTCCATTAATGGTGTCATAGAAACTGCTGCAGCTTTGAATGCCCCAGTCATCATTCAATTTTCAAATGGCGGTGGTATTTTCAATGCAGGAAAAAGCTTGAGCAACGAAGGTCAAAAAGCAGCAATCATAGGATCCATTGCTGGCGCAAAACACGTTCACCTAATGGCTGAGGCCTATGGTGTCCCTGTAATTTTACATACAGATCACTGTGCCAAGAAACTACTTCCTTGGATCGATGGTCTATTGGATGCCAGCGAAGCGCATTTCGAAGCTACGGGAAAACCTTTGTATAGTTCTCATATGATAGACTTAAGTGAAGAACCTCTTGAGGAAAACATAGAAATATGCAAACGTTATTTGGAGCGTATGAGTAAAATGGGGATGACATTGGAAATAGAATTGGGAATAACAGGAGGTGAAGAAGATGGTGTAGACAACAGTGATGTAGACGAGTCCAAATTATACACACAACCAGAGGAAGTGGCTTATGCCTATGAAGAATTGAGCAAGGTCAGTGACCAATTTACAATTGCTGCCGCTTTCGGAAATGTTCATGGCGTCTACAAGCCAGGAAACGTGAAATTGACTCCGAAAATTCTAAAAAACTCCCAAGAGCACATTTCAGAAAAATACAACGTACCTCACAACCACATTGACTTTGTCTTTCACGGAGGATCTGGTTCCACAGTAGAAGAAATTCGTGAAGCCATTGGTTATGGTGTAATAAAGATGAATATCGATACCGACATGCAATATGCGTTTTCATCTGGAGTAAGAGATTACATGAAAGAAAAAGAAGCCTATTTGCAAACTCAAATAGGAAACCCGGATGGTGCAGAGATTCCAAATAAAAAACATTACGATCCAAGAGTTTGGTTACGCAAGGGTGAAATTAGTTTTGTAGAGAGACTAAAAAAGGCCTTCGAAGACCTCAACAATGTAAATACTTTATAAAATTATGATGGTGTTACTGTAAAATTAAAAACAAAACTTTAATTTTGCATCTGGGCTTTAGTCTATTTCTTTATGTATTCAACATTTAAGAACAGACTAAATCTGTAACACAAACGATGCAAAGATCATTGAATCTGAAATCGTAAATCATTAAATCGTAAATCGATATTATGGCTTGGTTCAAAAGAAAAGAAAAAGGTATACAAACTACGACCGAAGAGAAAAAAGACATTCCTAAAGGGTTGTGGTATAAATCTCCCACGGGAAAAGTTATAGATTCCAAAGAGTTGGAAAAAAACTTTTATGTAAGTCCTGAAGATGGCTACCATGTGAGAATAGGAAGTAAGGAATACTTTGAAATACTGTTTGATGACAATGCATTCAAGGAACTAGATGAAAATCTAACCTCCAAGGATCCTCTTAAATTCGAAGACACAAAAAAATATCCAGACCGTTTGAAAGCGGCTCAAGACAAAACGAAATTGAAGGATGCAGTACGCACGGCAGTTGGCAAGTCCAAAGGAGAAGATATGGTGATTGCCGCAATGGACTTTGGGTTCATAGGAGGATCCATGGGAAGTGTCGTTGGTGAGAAAATCGCAAGAGCTGCAGATTACGCCTTGAAAAACAAGTTGCCATTCATGATTATTTCAAAATCTGGTGGAGCACGTATGATGGAAGCTGCATTGTCTTTAATGCAATTGGCAAAGACATCCTCAAAACTGGCGCAATTGGCAGAAGCTGGATTACCATACATCTCTTTATGCACAGATCCAACAACAGGGGGAACTACAGCTTCCTTTGCAATGCTTGGAGACATAAACATTGCAGAACCAGGTGCTTTAATTGGTTTTGCAGGACCAAGAATAGTTAGGGATACCACAGGAAAAGAATTACCGGAAGGATTCCAAACGTCCGAGTTTTTATTGGAACACGGTTTCTTGGATTTCATATCACAAAGAAAAGAGCTGAAAAACAAGATCAACCAATACATAGATTTGATAATGAATAGACCATTGAGAGCATAATACTAACTCATAGGTTATCAATACATTAAGCAGTTCCGAACAATATTGTTCGGAACTGCTTTTATTTTTAACTTAGGCATTTGTATTTCAATTAAAATAATTATATTTGCCGCTTGAAAGAAAAGCTTTCAACATACATAACAATCATTTAAATAATATTAGAATGTATTTATCAAAAGAAGCAAAAGAAGAAATCTTCGCAAAACACGGTAAAGGAGGAAACGATACTGGAACTGCAGAAGGACAAATCGCGTTATTCACGTACAGAATCAACCACTTGACAGAGCACTTGAAAAACAATCGTAAAGATTACAACACAGAGCGTTCGTTGGTAAAGTTGGTAGGTAAGAGAAGATCTCTACTAGATTACTTGACTAAGAAAGATGTCTTGAGATATCGTGCGATAGTAAAAGAATTAGGATTAAGAAAATAATCACAAAAAAGAGGCTTCGTGCCTCTTTTTTTGTTTATACAACGCATACGAGAGCGTTAAAAATTCGTATTGAAGAAGCTAATTACAGTTTTTCATTGGTCACACAACTACTACTACTACTACTACAACACAACGACCATTGTTTAATTAGAATTAAAAAACATTTATGATTCCAAAAGTTTTTAGAGAGGTCATAGACCTTGGAGATGGAAGAGAAATTTCCATCGAAACCGGAAAATTAGCAAAGCAGGCCCACGGTTCTGTTGTTGTTCAGTCAGGAAAGTGCATGTTATTATGTACAGTCGTTTCCAATTACAAGCAAAGTGATGTCGATTTTTTACCTTTAACCGTAGATTATCGTGAAAAATTCGCAGCAGCGGGTCGTTACCCTGGAGGTTTCTTCAAAAGAGAAGCAAGACCTAGTGATGGAGAAGTATTGACCATGCGTTTGGTGGATCGTGTATTACGTCCATTGTTCCCAAAAGATTATCACTCGGAAACACAAGTGATGATCCAATTGATGTCCCATGATGATGATGTCATGCCAGATGCCATGGCAGGTTTGGCAGCTTCTGCAGCCATTCAATTATCAGACTTCCCATTCGAATGCCCGATTTCTGAAGCTAGAGTTGGTCGTATCAACGGTGAATTCGTAATCAACCCAACAAGGGCTCAGTTAGAAGAATCCGACATCGATATGATGATAGGTGCTTCTGCAGATTCCGTAATGATGGTTGAAGGTGAAATGGATGAGATTTCTGAAGAAGAAATGATAGAAGCCATAAAATTTGCACACGAAGCCATAAAAGCACAATGTGCAGCTCAGGTGAGATTGGCTGAAGCTTTCGGAAAGAAAGAAACTCGTGAATATGATGGTGAAAGAGAAGATGCAGATCTAGCTCAAAAAATTCACGATATGGCGTACGACAAAGTATATGCCGTAGCAAAGGCAGGATCTTCCAAAAAGGAAAGAAGTGCTTCATTTGGTGAAATCAAAGAAGAAATAAAAGCTACATTCTCTGAAGAAGAGTTGGAAGATATTGGAGGTTTGGTATCCAAATACTACAGCAAAGCAGAAAAAGCAGCTGTCAGAGACTTAACATTGAATGAAGGACTACGTTTAGATGGTCGTAAGACTGACGAGATTAGACCAATATGGTGTGAAGTGGACTACTTACCTTCTACGCACGGATCTTCAATCTTTACACGTGGAGAAACTCAAGCATTGGCAACAGTGACCTTGGGAACATCCAGAGAAGCCAACCAAATAGACATGCCATCTCACGAAGGTGAAGAGCGTTTTTATCTACATTACAACTTCCCTCCTTTCTCTACAGGAGAAGCAAGACCCATAAGAGGTACTTCTCGTCGTGAAGTAGGACACGGGAACTTGGCACAACGTGCTCTTAAAGGAATGGTGCCAGACGATTGCCCTTACACGGTACGTGTAGTATCAGAGGTATTGGAATCCAATGGTTCATCTTCTATGGCAACCGTATGTTCAGGTACGATGGCATTGATGGATGCAGGTGTACAATTGAAAAAGCCAGTTTCAGGTATTGCAATGGGATTGATTTCCGATGCAGATTCTGGAAAATATGCTGTATTATCCGATATCCTAGGAGATGAAGACCACTTGGGAGACATGGACTTTAAAGTAACTGGTACTGGAGATGGTATCACTGCTTGTCAAATGGACATCAAAGTAAAGGGATTGTCTTATGAGATTCTTGTCAATGCTTTGAAGCAAGCACGAGATGGACGTATACACATATTAGGAAAATTAACAGACACCATTTCATCACCTAACGATGATGTGAAATCTCATGCTCCTAAAATGGTAACGCGTACTATTCCTAACGAATTCATTGGTGCATTGATTGGACCTGGAGGAAAAGTGATTCAAGAATTGCAAAAAGAAACGAATACCACCATAGTAATCAATGAAGATCCTGTAACGGAAGAAGGTATCGTTGAAATTCTAGGTACAGGACAAGAAGGCATCGAGGCTGTTTTAGCCAAAATAGATTCTTTGTTGTTCAAACCAGAAGTTGGTAGCGTTTACGAAGTAAAAGTAATTAAAATGCTTGACTTTGGTGCTGTTGTTGAATATATGGAAGCTCCAGGAAACGAAGTATTGCTTCACGTAAGTGAATTAGCTTGGGAACGCACGGAAAATGTAACCGATGTTGTTAACATGGGAGATGTATTCGATGTGAAATACTTTGGCATAGACTCAAGAACCCGCAAGGAAAAAGTATCACGTAAGGCCATCTTGCCAAAACCGGAAGGTTATGTAGCAAGACCTCCTAGAGACAACAATGGTGGACGTGACAACAGAGGTAGAGACAATCGTGGACGTGACAAGCGTCGTGATGATAGAAGACCAAGAGAAGATAAGAAGGACTAATAATTCTTTTTGACATATATAAAAAAACCTCACAATTAAATTGTGAGGTTTTTTTTTGCTTTCGCGCAACCTATTTTAAAATTACAGTCTATAGGGTATATAAAGAAAACTTATTATGAAAAAGCTGATCCATTTATTTGTAACCATCCTAATTTCAATCTCATATTCTTGTGATAACGAACCTCTAGACGTTTCGTCAATAACCGCAGATGATGCCTTTGGAGTAAACTCCGAACTTTACAATGGAATTGACCGCATAGCAGATGACGATCCTGAAAACAATTTGGTCTGCCTCGATTTCATCTATGCATTCACAGTGAACATATTTGATGAAAACCTTGATTATGTGGGCTTGCACATCATAAATAATGACCTAGAGTTCAGTACACTTCTAGGAAGCCTTCAAGAAAACTATTCCATTAGTGTCAGTTATCCCATCACCAGCGTAACAGATGAAGGAGAAACTGTCGAAATCACATCCAATGAAGAGTTAAAAGAAATAATTGACCTATGTTTGGAAGATGAAGTCCTCAATACATGCAATGGTATGTTAACAGACGAATCGTGTGTTTGGAATGTTATATATTATGAAAATGGCAACAATGATTTCGAAAATGCTTACTTTGACGTAAGCGATATTGGAACTGTGATGTTTAATCATGAAGGCAGTGCATACGACGGTACTTGGATTACATTCTTTATCGAAAATGAATTGCATTTGAACATAAGCCTTCAAGACAATGATGACGTAGATGGCACGAACGTAACTGACAACTGGAATTTTGACTGGAAAGTCACCATCTTAGACTTTGAAAATATGAAACTGGAAAGCGAAGACAACATATTCTTTATCCAAAAAGAGTGTGAAACGGATGACGAGGATTGTAATGCCTTCGAGTTTGAAGCTTGTGAATTGAATGAAGGAGAAGGAATAGCCGAATTCCTTTTGGAGGACTATATTGAGTGCTTTACGAATTATATAGAATATGAAACTTCCGAGAATACCATCATAACATTCTATGAAGATCAATCTGGCGATATCCCTTTGGAAACAACACCATATCTAAACATTACCAATCCTCAAACCATCTACGTGGAAATAGAAGATAGTGAAACAGCAGAAATCGTATCTACAACCATAAAGCTTACAGCCATAGAATGCGAATAATGAGAATGAACAATCGCCATAAACTGGACTTAAAACCCCTTATCAAAGGTTGTAAAAAGCAAGATCTAAAAGCTCAAGGCGAGTTATATAATGGTTATAAAGACATACTTTTTACAATATGCCTCAAATATTGCAAGAACTTTGAAGAGGCTGAAGACAATCTTCAAGATGCATTTATGGCGATTTTCAAAAACATTACCAAATACAATGGCAAAGGCTCTTTTGAAGGTTGGATGAAAAGGATCGTGATCAACAAAGCCATAGACAGATATAAAAAAGATACATTCATAAATGTCATGATCAATGACGACTTGTTGGCAGACACGGATATAGATACTTCCGAGTTGTCCTTACCACTAGATGTCATACTCGATACGATTCAAGAGTTACCAGATCGTTACCGCCTTATTTTCAACCTCTACGAAATGGATGGTTATACACACAAGGAAATCTCAGAGCTATTGACAATTTCAGAAGGCACCTCAAAATCCAACTTGCATCGTGCCAAATTAATTTTGAAAGAAAAGATTAAATCGATCAATTTGTCTCAAACAGCTAATACAATCAACTATGGAAAATAGAAAAGACATCGGGAAAGCCTACAAGGAGAAGTTAGAAGGTTATGAATCTTCTCCTGGCAATCATCTATGGGAATCCATTGAGGCTGAACTAAACAAATCGAAACGCAAGGCATTTCCAGTATGGAAGACACTAGTTGGTTTAGGAGTTTTAATTTTGTTATTATTCTCCATAATCATCTACAATGTCAATTCAACCTCTCAAGTTTTTGAAACTAACTCAGTAACCAATGACAATATATTGAAAGCAAATGAAGAAGACAAAGACAATGTTTCAAGAAACGTTGGTGCCCCAATACAAAATAAAACAAATGACAATGAAGGAAACTCAACCACTGTAAGCACCTCAACCAAAGACACTTCGAAACCTATTAGCAACGAAAAACCAATCATAAAAATCTCAAATGGCAATTCACATAACATAACCAGTCACACTAAGAACAGTGAGTACTGGATCTCTTCCAAAGTCAATTCTTCCAACAACAAAGACAAAAGCTCCCATATTATGAATGAGTTGGAAGATGAAACTATTTCCAACATAAATCGCAATAATGATGATTCCAGTAGAAGTACTAGTGGTGAGTTAAAAACAAATAATGATTTGACCAACCAGAAAACCATATCCAAATTCATAAACATACTTGATGATGTCATGACCTTTGAGATGTTTCCCATTGTAATCAAAGATGATTTGATCTCTGCCAGACTGGACAATCTCCTTTTCAATGAAGATAAAAAACAAAAATCTTCTGGCTTTAAAAGATCTCTGAGGTTGTCTGCCTATCTATCACCTACGTTTTCCAAGGCATCATCAGGAAAGTCATCAATAGATCATACATTGGACAATGCAAAACAAACTTCAGGCTTCGATCTCAACTATGGCATTGCCCTGACTGCTTCATTATCCAAAAAATCCAGTTTGCGAGTTAGCGTCGGTACTTTCAACCAAAGTACAATAACTGAAGATGCAGATTCAATTGATTCCGATGGACTTTTAATAAGCAGCCCTAGCTTTAGCAACATAAATTTAAATACTGACGGGACGATAAATGCGGCTTCTGAAGTTTTTGCAACATCCAGCATGTTGGATTTGGAACAGACAGTGAGATATCTAGAAACCTCCATCGATTATTCCTATGAAATATTCGACGACAAAAAATTATCGCTATATGCAAGTTCTGGCATAGGCGCATTGATTCTTCTGGATGATAGCATCATTCTCAAGGATTCCGATGGCAACAGTCTTGACATCGGAAAAGCCAATAATTTAAACAAAGCTGGTTTAGCCTTGAACCTTGGAATTGGCCTATCATACAAACTATCAAAAAGACTAAACATCAATACCGAACCTTTTTTCAAATATCATCCTGGAACATTCAAAAACACATCCAACATAACGCATTATGGATTGGGAGTTCGATTTGGCTTATCCTTAAAACTTTAGACTCGCTTATGTAAACATTGTTTCAAACACATTATCCTTGTTCAAAATTATTTTTCACTTGCAAAAAATATAACTAAACCTATTATTGTCTTTATTGCTCTTGGATCTATTGATTTTTTAAAGTACCATTTTATAAAATCCAAGGCATTGGTTCTCAGCTATCATTGAAAGCAAAGAAGAAATTTAATCTTGAACTAAAAAAACCATCAATGTTTTGATGGTTTTTGGGGTATCTACAATTACCTAAATCACTCTACAAATTGCAATTGAATCAAAAAAAGATTCGTTTTTTAGTCGCAAAATAAAAAAGTAGTATAATTGCATAGAATTTTCCCTAAATCTTCTATTTCCGATGGCTAAAAGACACTTTACAGTATTGATGCTCCTGTTCAATACAATATTAATGGCTCAAACAAACGACATTAGTAAGGATAGTGTTTTAAAATTAATTGAATCTGGATTCAAAGATATTGGAATTGAAAAACTGGATGAAGCCGTCAAGACACTTAACTTCACTTTAAGGTACGGAAAGACAAAGAAAGACAGTATAATCATCAAGAGTTCGGCAACTGGACTAGGAGCAGCATGCATAGCATTGGGCAATCTTGAAAAAGCTAGTGAATATTATGATCTTGCATTGAATGCCGCCCCTACTTCAATCACATCTTCAGATTACAATAACATTGCCAACCTTTTCGAACTAAGGAAGAACATCCCCAATGCCTTAAAGTATTATGAGTTATCTCGGAACCTGTGCATTAAAACCAAGGACACATTTAAAATAATATGGCCAGCCATAAACATTGCCTTGATTAAGCACAATGAAAAAAAGCATGAGGAAGCTGCATTTTATTTTGAAGAGGTATTGCAAAATTTTGTACCAAACTCATTGCATCAACCAAAGATCTACATTGATTCCAATATTTACCTTGCAGAGATAAATTCCAAAAGCAAAAAATATGACCGCTCACTATTTCATTTGAAAAAAGCAGATTCAGTGTCTTTAATTCATGAATACTATGAGGATCTATTCAATTCAGAAAAGATTCGTTATGACATTTATGAAGAGACCAAACAATTCCAAAAATCAAAGAAATCCTTAGAAAAACAAATCAAATATGTAAGCATCAGCAAAAAAAGGCAACAGGAAAAACTTATTAAAAACAATAAGTTGGAACAAAAGCTATTAGACAAGGAAAGATCTTTGGAATTTACCAGTAAGATTAATGAGAGTCAAAAAACAACACTCCGAAAGACCCGGTTATTTACTTACATCATTTTGGTTTTCTTAAGCCTTACCTCCATAATACTATACCTGTTACAGCGCAGTAACCATGCAAGGAAAAAATTAAACGATGATCTTATCCTTAAAAACAAAGTGCTTTCCGATGCCAAAGAAAAAACAGAATATGCATCCAAACTAAAAGAGAATTTTTTCTCTACGATCAGTCATGAACTAAGAACTCCTCTTTATGCCGTTACAGGCATTACGGACATATTGATAGACGATTCCCCAAAAACAGAGCACATACACTACTTGAAAACACTGAAGTCTTCCGGGGAACATTTACTAGGATTGATAAACAACATTCTACAAATCAATAAATTTGATGCCAACAAAATAGAAATAAACACCATCGAATTCAACATAAGGTCACTCATAGGCAACATCAAGGATTCCTTGAGTTACTTGAAAAGGGAAAACAACAATGTCATCCACATAGACATCGATGAAGCCACACCAGATATCCTACAAGGTGATTCCTTGAAAATAGCACAAGTAATAGTAAACCTTTTGAGCAATGCTCTGAAATTCACCAGAGAAGGCAACATTTGGATCATTGTTGAATGTACGGAGAAAACAGAAGAAGCTGTAACAGTAGACATTAAGGTCAAAGATGATGGTATTGGCATTTCCAAGGACATGCAAGCTCAAATCTTCGAAGATTTCTACCAAGAATCGATGAGGCTGGATAGAAACTACGAAGGCACAGGTCTAGGCTTGGCAATAGTAAAAAGATTGCTAAATGCGATGAATAGTGAAATAAAGGTCTATAGCGTTCCCAAAGAAGGTGCTACTTTCCATTTCTGCTTGAAGCTAAAAACAAAGAAATTATCCTCTGTCAAATCATATAAGTCCAAAGATGCCATTAACCTCGAGGGAAGACATTTCCTGATTGTCGATGACAATGCCATAAATTTAATGATAACCAAACGTATTTTGGAATCCAAAAAAGCCAAAGTCACGGTCACAGAAAATGGAGTCGATGCCATAGAAAAAGTTAAAACAACCTCTTTTGACGTAATATTGATGGACATCCATATGCCAAACATGAATGGTTATAGTGCTTCCGAAAAAATAAGGGAATTCAACAAGACGATTCCCATCGTGGCTTTGACCGCCGTCACACTGGAAGACAACAAAGATAAAATTATAAATTCCGGAATGAATGGAGTCATAACCAAACCCTTTGCAATGGAAAGCTTCTTCAACGAAATAAAGAACTTCTTTTAACAAATTGAAAAACACAACAGAACAAATCACATAAATATGACATACATTATATTCAATAAATAAATATTTATTCTATATTATGCCATGAAATGACTGATGCATTTCTTAACAATAAAATCTTTCAAATACTTTTATTAAAAGGGTAATGGAATCCTACCCTCCTCTTAAATAATAATTCTATGAAAAAGATATTGCTTATTTTTCTTTTCCTATTAAACTATTCCTTGGGTTATGCTCAAACTCAAGAAGTCAGCAAAGACAGCATTGTCAAGTTAATTACGGACTCCTTCATGATATCCAATCAAGGGAAGTACGAATTAGCCCTCAAACAGCTTGACATAGCTTTGGAATATGGAAAAAAACACAAAAATGATTCCATTGTAGGGGATGCATACAATTGCATCGGGGTTACTTACCTCAATATGGAAAACTTTGAAAAAGCCAAAGAATATCTAAAACTTTCCTCCATTGCTTTGGAAAAGGCCAACTACAAATCCTACCTTGTTTACAATCACAACAACATAGCAGCCATCTATGAATTTGAGAAAGACACTTTTGCCGCCAAAAAACACTATGTATTGGCCAAGAATTTGGCTTTAGATTTAAATGACGGCTACTTGGCTTTTCTACCGACTTATCATCTCGGCAGATTGCAATACTACCAAAAGGCCTATAAACTGGCCAAGGTCAATCTAGAAGCCTCTCTTCCAAATTATAAAGCAAACTCAGAGCATCAATCAATAACATTTGTTGCCATAAACACCTATCTAGCCAAAATATATTTCAAAGAAGGTAACATAACGAAGTCCTTGAAATATTTAAAGGTAGCTGATTCCTTGGCTATTGAGACAAATGACTTGAACAACCTCAAGATCATTGAAAAAACACGGTATAGAATTCTCAAAAGCGAAAACAAGCTCGCAGAAGCTGATGCTTCCTTGCAGAAAGTAGTCGATTATCTAGAAAAGAGATTAAAGAAGAGAGAAGAAGAGTTGAAAGAACGAAGCAAGCTGGAACGAACACTTGTAGAAAAGGAAAGTAGTTTGAAACTTACTCGGGAAATAAATAAAAACCAAAAGGCAACTCTTGCCAAAACACGTCTTTTCACTTTTATAATATTGATGATGTTCGTGATTACATGCATCACTTCATTTCTATTGTATAGAAGCAATCATAAACGACATACACTTAATAAAACCTTAGAAGACAATAATAAAAAACTACAAGATTCCAAGGAAAAAACCGAATATGCTTCAAAACTGAAAGAGAATTTCTTCTCCACGATCAACCATGAACTTAGAACACCTCTATATGCTGTTACTGGCATCACGGACATATTAATTGACGACTCCCCAAAAATAGAGCACATACATTACTTGAAAACACTGAAATCTTCAGGAGAGCATCTCTTGGGACTAATAAACAATATTCTACAAATCAATAAATTTGATGCAAACAAGATTGAAATAAACACCATAGATTTCAACATAAGGTCTCTAATCAACAACATCAAGGATTCCTTGAGCTATTTGAAAAGCGAAAACAACAATGTCATTCACATAGACATGGATGAAGCAACGCCAGACATATTACAAGGAGACTCCTTGAAAATAGCACAAATAATAGTCAACCTCTTGAGCAATGCTCTCAAATTCACCAAGGAAGGAAACGTTTGGATTCTCGTTGAATGTATTGAGAAAACGGAAAAGAACGTAACACTCGACATTAAAGTCAAAGATGATGGCATCGGTATTTCCAAGGACATGCAGGCTCAAATCTTCGAGGATTTCTACCAAGAATCCATGCAATTGGATAGAAATTACGAAGGCACTGGCCTCGGCTTGGCAATTGTGAAAAGACTACTCAATGCCATGGGGAGTGAAATCAAGGTTAAAAGCAATACCAAGGAAGGAGCTACTTTCTATTTCAGTTTGAAATTAAACATAAAAAAACAAATCCCTGCTCCGAAACTGAAAACAAAAGAAAACATAGATTTAAAAGGAAATCATTTTCTGGTCGTGGATGACAACGCCATAAACCTAATGATTACCAGACGGATATTGGAGTCTAAAAAAGCCAGTGTAACAGTTGCAAAAAATGGCTATGAAGCCATTGAAAAAATTAAGTCAAATACATTTGATGTCGTATTGATGGACATTCACATGCCCAAGATGAATGGTTATGACACCACAGAAAAAATAAGAGAGTTTGACAAGGTTACCCCCATCATAGCCTTGACAGCGGTTACGCTGGATGACAACAAGAACAAAATTATGGATTCTGGTATGAATGGCGTAATTACCAAACCTTTTGTGATGGAAGACTTCTTCTATGAAATAAAAGGGTTTTTATAATTGTTTTGCAATCTTGAAAATTGCAATTCACCCTCGATTACCATCAACGCTTGAAAATGTATTTTTTAAGAAATGCCAAGCTTATTAAAGCTGTAGACAGTAAACATATTACCCAGGTTAGTCTATGATTTAAATTTAAGATTTCGGATAAAAACCAGTTTAAACATGAGCTACAGAGCAATGCTCCAAAATCCACGACATAAGCTCTGTATAAGCTTTTAAGGTATGGTGTTTTATACTGAAACGTAAAATTCCTATGGAGTGCATGCTGCCTTACAACTCCAATTATGAATGCAATTATCCAACTTAAAGTTGATTTTGGAGAAAATGGATTTAGATAATATACAATCTCATACGTAATAAAACCAACGATTGCTCCTGTCATAGCAACAATTAGCATACGAACGAATTCTGATTGTTTGTAAAATTCAAAAAACATCCTAATCTAATGAAAGGAATTATTTCTTAGTTGACCTTTTTCTTTCAACACCCAATACAACCCTTTTGCATCTGTTTTCATGTGCTTTGAAATTAAAAGTATGGAGATTTCTTCTACATGTGAAATGTACCCAAGGATCATTGCCGCATAAAACAGGTATTCGTTGAAACCCCAAGCAAATAATGTAAAAATAAATACTCCTTGAATATAACCTCCAATTTTTGTCGTATATAAATGTAAACTCGGGTATTGCTTGAATTTAACGAACGAAACGATCAAACCTGTGACAAAAAAGGCAATAAATAACCAGAGCATCCAAATCGATTCGGATAGCTCACCCATTTTAAAGGTGAATATTCCTATAAATGCCGCTATAAAGGTTCCATTGTCTGCAAGTGAATCTAACTTGGCTCCAAATTTTGTTTTTAAATCAAACATGCGAGCAATCAAACCATCTAAAATATCCGTGATTAAATTGATGCATAAAAATAGTGCAAATGCATTTTCCATATCTTCGTATATAAACCCTAAAATTAAAGGAAATGTTACTAATCTATAGAAACTTAAAAAGTTTGGCACATTGTATATGTTTTCTTTTGTCATAATTAAAATGATTTTTTCAATTTGAAATACACCAGTATTTTACTGATTGAATAGTGTGTTAAACTGCTGCTTATAAATAAGATTACTGCGTATTTCCAATTAAGATATCCTAGTGAAAAATAAATGAGATTTACTCCAAAGGCAGAATCCATTTTATCTATTGACGAAAACAGCATTTTGTTTGAACTGGCTTGCTCACCTGAGGCAACTCCCAATTTCCGCTTTATGAAAGAATTCGGCAACTCAAACATCATATAAACTAAACCCAACAGAAAGCCCAAATAGAAAGTGTTTTCTACCTCTAAATGAAAGGTATGGTCTATCGCATACAATGCAAAAGCATTGATAGAGGAAACAAAAACAAAGCCTCTCCATGTTTTATTCGCTCCAAATGTCTTTTTGGAGATTGACCGATTCAACCATTTAAAAAGATCTTTTTTAACAATCAACATATGCAATACGTTGGATACAATCAAAGGAAGCAAGACAACGCTAACATGGTAGAAAAAGCTATTCATCTTCTCTTAGGTATTTCAGCATTTTCAAGGCCGTATTCAAAACCCTTTCAGAAAAATCGTATTTTATCAATATTCCAGACACTTCATAAAACGAAAGTCTTGTAACTATGTATACTTTAAGAGTATATTTACATGCTTTCAACCATTCTCCCCAATTGGAAGAAGGATATAATTTATAATGTTCATTTAAATAAAAATAAAAATCTTCCTTTTTAAAGTTCGATGGCAAAACAAAGCTTAAAAATTCCATTATATCTCTATGCGGAAAATCTTTCACTGCCAATTCCCAATCATATATAATGGGAAAACCATCTTTTGCAATTGCAATGTTTCTTGGATTGAAATCGTTATGGATTACAGTTTTTCTCATATTTATGGACAACGCTTCCTTTTCCAAACAATCTATTTCACCATATAATCCATTTAATGCCACTTGGTTTTCATCACTTGTACATTCCGTGATTAAAATGCTCATCAACTTTTTATATAGCTCCATTGATTTCCATGGTTTGAATTCCTCTACATGTTCAAAATCTTCCAGAGATGAATTTTGATGATATCCCGAAATAGATTTTATGACGGCAAGAACATCTCCCTGTTTCCATAGCTCAGGATGATTTTCTGAATTCATTATTTTCATGGAAGAAGGATCAAGTCTTTCTAAAATCAACATATAGATTTCTCGTCTTGCATCTATATGATTACCATAGTACCCAGGGATATTTTCAAAGCCTTTTCCACGCAAGTACTCGTATAATTCAATTTCCTTCAAATGGCATTTATTGTATTCCAAATTGAGTTTAAATCTCTTGAGCAAATCGGATAATTCAGGATTTATGGAAGCAGCAATCATATGCAACCCTTTTACAACATCTTCATCCAACGGTTTGGATTTTATTAAAACATCTTTGCTTATTAAAATATCATCATCCTGCCTGTATTCAATTTGAAAAGGAATAAATCCAATTATTTTTTTATTTACCTTAGAAGCTATGCTCGTAAGGATTCCATTTTCCAAAAGATCAACACTTTTGGGTCTTATGCTTTGAATGTTTTTATCGTAAAAGAAGCCATCAAGATTAGATTGAATGAAATCTGAAGTTATTTCAGACTTCAACAACCATTTTACAGGTTTGTTACGCCCTAATTTCTCATGTGCCTTGGCAAACTCACCACTCACAATTGCTGCATATGTGGATATTTCCAATCCAAGAGCAAAACCGGCAATGAGTTTGGCAAATCTATTTACCTTTCCACTACCACAACATTTCATTATCTCCAAAGCTTGGGATTGCTTTGGCAAAGAAGTTCCTCCTCCAACACTGCCAATCACCAAATTGGGCAATGTAAGTTGAACATATAGTCCTTCGTTTTTCTTCTCTAAATGTAAAATACCAATGCTGGACTCATGAATTGAAGCCAAATCCTGTCCTGTTGCCACAAAAATTGCAGCTATGGAATTAGCTACATTAATATTATATCCGACCATACCGTCTTTTTGCGCCAGTCTTTTTGATGGATGAAAGCATTTTATTAGCTTATCTGAGGTTGTCCTTAAAACAGCGTTTATTATTTTTTCTGGAATGCTACATCTTGCGACCACATGAATTCCTCGACCCGATTTTATATTGTATTGTGAAACTTTTTTATCGCAAGCACCATTCCCCTCAATAACGAAATCCACTGGAGCAATATTAGCGAAATCTTTAAATCGCTCAACAATAAACAACATGGCATGCCAGGTACAAGTCGTTGTCATGTTCTGTCCAGATGCATCTCCTGTATGATAAGTAAATTTCAAATGGATGACGTTGTTGAGCTGGACAATATCCATGTTTAGCAATTTAGCATGATTGGAATATGTTTCTGTGGCTTTTTTAATCTTGAAAAATGAATCTTCCACAAAGTTTTTAAAAATCGTTGCTTCACTTTCCTTTTCGAAAATAAACATAGGGGAGCGTGTCATTTTTTGCCATTTAACTTCTGCAGAAAAACCTCCACTCTTGCTAATTACTTTTGCTCCTCTGTTCATACTTGCAATCAAAGCACCTTCTAACGTACCTGCTGTACAATAGGTCAATTCTTGTTTTTTGGAGTCGTTAAATAATAGAGGCCCGACAATTCCTAAGGGGATTTCCGTACTTCCTATATAAGACTCTATATTATTTTTAATGTCAAGAAGGTCCAGTCTGGCATCCGCTATTAAATTTGTTTTTACATTATTGGTTTCGAGAAAATCTAAACGCATATTGGTCGATGTACTCGTTACAAGTCCTCTTCCAGGAATAATTGGTATTTTCATAAGTCTTGTTCTTAAATTCGATTCAAAATTATTGCTATAATCACATTATGATTGATTAAAAACACCATTTTAATATTTATTATTTGTGATTATCACAAATAATAAATATTTTTGGTTATGTTTCAATCTACTTTGCTTCAACATTTAAAACAGGAATTACCGCAAGACACATCTATAATAGATGCTGTAGCCACAGCTTTACAAATAAGTTATGATGCCGCCCATAGGCGTGTTAGCTTAAAAAGCAAACTTTCTTTGGATGAAAGCGTAACCTTGGCCAACTATTACAATCTATCATTGGATAGACTGTTTGAATCCACAGCACCAGAATTTGTCTCCGTAGAAAAGACAAAACATATCGAAAGCGAGCAAGAATTGCAATTGTATTTTGAAGAATCCTATAATTCTCTATTTCCTTTATTGAAACAAAGGGAAAGTAGGATTTTATACTCGGCAAAGGACATCCCTTTGTTCTATAACTTGAATGGAGACAAACTAAGTCACTTTAAATATTATGTTTGGTTAAAATTGCTAGACCCATCTTTTGTCAATAGGAGTTTCGAATCTTTTACCCCCAATGTATCTCTCATCGAATCAGGAAAAAAGCTAGGCAGTTTATATCAGGACTTGAATACTTCGGAGATATGGGACATCACTACGGTAAACAGTACTTTGAAACAAATTCACTTTTATTACAAAGCTGGTTTGGTTACAACCGCAGTCGCATTGGAATTATGCCATCTATTGGAGTTGCTCGTAAAAGACATCTCTGACAAATTGATCTCCAACAGCGAAACATTTCAGTTCTTTTACAACGAATTGCATTTAATGAACAACAATGTATTGGTAAGCACTCCAAACATGCAATCGCTCTACGTCCCTTTTACCTTGCTCTCCTATTATAAGACAAGTGATCGGTTAACTTGCAAGGAAGCTGAGTCTTTTTTGAACAAGCAACTGCAAAATTCCAAATTGTTGAATGCCGCAGGCGAAAAGGAACGAAATCAATTCTTCAATAAAATACAATCAAAAATAAGTGCATTGTACAATTTGATTGAGGCTACACAGGTCTTGGATTTTGAATAGAGCAACATAGTACATTGTAAATTAAGCATTTGGGCATTGTTTCTTTTTTACTTACTTTTACTTTATACCCAAGTTGCTTCACCACTAAATGAAAAGATTACTAGTCACTATAATATTGTTTGCAGAATTCCTCTCTTACTCGCAAGATTATAGCATCAAATCAGATAGTGTCGTAGACATCATCACGGCGTCTTTCATCAAATCCAGCAAAGGTCAATACGAAGAAGCATTGAACCAACAACATTTTGCTTTGGAGTGGGCAAAGAGCAACAACAACGATTCCATAATTGGCGATGCCTACAATTGCATTGGTGCCACTTACAACAACATGGAAAACTATGACAAGGCAGAATTTTATTATAAAAAATCCTTAATCCACTTAAAAAAAGCCAACTATCAATCCTACATAGTCATATACTACAACAATATGGCTAATTTGTATGAAGCAAAAGGGGATTTGCAAAAAAGCAGACAGCAATACGAATTGTCTCGTAATCTTGCCATAGAGCTAAATTCCAAACATTTTGCTCATTGGCCAACATACAATATGGCCATGTTGGATCTAGAAGCAGGAAACCATGATGCAGCCATACCACTTTTTGAAGAAGCAATAGAAAGCTTCAAACCAAATTCCGAACATCAACCCAGCAATAGGGTGAATGCCTTCAATGCCCTTGGGGAAATATACAAGAAAAAGGGAGAATATAGATTGGCCCTGAGTAAATTGAAAATAGCAGACTCATTGGCCAAAGGGATAGAAGGATTCAATACACTCATAAAGACAGAGGAAATCAGATATGAAATCTACAAGTCAACGAAAAACGAAGCAGCAGTAGAAGAAGCCCTTCTAAAACGCATAGCGTATTTAAACAGCAGCCTATCCTATGAAAAGGAGACTTTGAAAGACAAATCCAAATTAGAGCAAAAGCTTTTGGAGAAAGAGAAAACAATCGAATTGAACGAAACCTTGTATGCTACTCAACAAAGTACGTTGAAAAAAACCAGGGCTTTCACCTTCATCGTATTGTTTCTCTTCATAGGCATTTGTCTTACTGCCTTCCTATTGTATCGAAGTACATTGGTACGAGAAAAGTTAAACACCAATTTGACTCAAAAGAACAAACAACTTTTAGAGGCAAACGAAAAAACAGAATATGCATCGGCTTTGAAGGCCAATTTCTTCTCGACGATAAGCCATGAACTCAGGACACCACTCTATGCAGTTACAGGCATTACGGACATCCTCATAGAGGACGATCCCAAGAAAGAACAGAAGAAGCATCTAAAAAACTTGAAAACTTCTGGCGAGTACCTCCTATCACTGATAAACAACGTTCTTCAGATCAATAAATTCGATGCGGACAAGATGGAGGTGAACAACGTCGAGTTCAATTTGAGATCCATGATAAGCAACATCAAGGAAACATTGAGTTATTTGAAAAAGGAAAACAACAACGACATACAAGTTGAGATAGACAGCACCATTCCCGAATTGTTAAAAGGAGATTCATTGAAACTAAAGCAGGTAATCGTAAACCTACTCAACAATGCTTTGAAATTCACATATGATGGAAACGTCTGGCTTACCGTCGAGAGATTGAAAACCGTAAATGGGGACATCGACCTGAAAATTTCCGTGAAGGATGATGGCATTGGCATTTCCGAGGAAATACAGTCCCGCATATTCGATGATTTCTCACAAAAATCCATACGATTGGATCGCAACTACGAAGGTATCGGGTTAGGTCTCGCCATAGTCAAACGCCTACTCAATGCCATTGGCAGCGAAATTAAAGTTGATAGTACCGTAGACAATGGGGCCACATTCTATTTCAACATAACCTTGAAAGAAAGTGACAACCATGCAATGGACGACGATGAGCTTTTCGAAAAGATAAAAAGCTTGGACAACAGATCGATATTGGTTGTGGATGACAATTCTGTGAACCTGATGATCACCAAGCGAGTATTGGAAAACAAGAATATAGTCGTCACGACTGTAAACAATGGCTTTGATGCCATAAAAAAAGTACAAGAGGAAGTTTTTGATGTAATATTGATGGACATACACATGCCAAAGATGGATGGATATGAAACCACCGAGAAGATAAGAGCCTTCAACAAGACGCTGCCGATCGTTGCGCTTACAGCGGTCAAGATAGATGAAAACAAGGATCGGATAATAAATTCCGGTATGGATGGCATCATTGTAAAACCATTTAGATTGGAAAGTTTTTTTGCAGAAATCAATCGCGTGATATATCCTACAAATCAATAATTTAAAAATAATTTAAAGTTTTTGTAACAAAACATCCTTTTTATACGTATAACCATATGATAGCAATTTATTCACCTACAAAAAATCACAAATACTTTAGATGAGACAGCTTAAAATTACCAAGCAGGTAACTAATAGAGAGACCGCTTCCTTAGATAAATATCTACAAGAAATAGGAAAAGTCGACCTTATTACCGCGGATGAAGAAGTAGAATTGGCACAACGTATCAAAGCAGGAGATCAAATAGCTTTGGAGAAATTGACCAAAGCCAATCTGCGTTTTGTCGTTTCTGTGGCCAAGCAATACCAAAACCAAGGGTTGACCTTACCAGATTTGATCAATGAAGGTAATTTGGGTTTAATCAAAGCTGCACAACGTTTTGACGAAACTCGTGGTTTTAAATTCATCTCATATGCAGTATGGTGGATACGTCAATCCATCTTGCAAGCCTTGGCAGAACAGTCTCGTATTGTTCGTCTACCGCTCAACAAGATTGGATCCATCAATAAGATAAACAAGACCTTTGCCTTTTTGGAGCAAGCGCACGAACGTCCGCCAAGTGCCGAAGAAATTGCAAAGGAATTAGATATGACCATTAACGACGTCAAAGAATCCATGAAGAATTCTGGTCGTCACGTAAGTATGGATGCTCCTTTGGTCGAAGGTGAGGATTCCAACTTGTATGATGTATTGAACAGTGGTGAGTCCCCAAATCCAGATAGAGAACTATTACACGAGTCTCTCCGTACTGAAATCGAAAGAGCCTTGGAGACCTTAACGCCTCGTGAGGCCGATGTCATCAGACTATACTTTGGTTTAGGAAACCAACATCCAATGACTTTGGAAGAAATTGGAGAAACTTTCGACTTAACACGTGAACGTGTAAGACAAATTAAAGAAAAAGCAATTCGTAGGTTAAAACATACATCTAGAAGCAAAATATTGAAAACTTATTTAGGATAGTCCTTTACTGCCTAAAAACAGCAACAAACAGTTATTCATAACTGTTCGTTTTTTGATTGATGAAAGAACCCACGGCTGATTACCGTGGGTTCATTTTTTATAACATTTGTAGCTCCCCAAAAAAAATAAAGTTATGCTACAAACAATATGCTACGTAAGCAGTACCAACTATGGTATTGTACACAACGACTTAAACCATCTATTCCACATCACGAAAAGGAATAACATCCATTTGAATGTCTCGGGTATACTCATTCTCAAAAATGGCAACCTACTACAGTTGCTTGAAGGAGAAAAACAAGATGTGAACAAGATGTATAAAAAAATCAGGAAAGACAACAGGCACCACAACATCATTCAAATCTTAAACACTTCTTCGAGTGATCGTCTATTTGAAAACTATGATACCGGCTTTGCCATCATAAACAACAGGAGGAAGTTAAAGCAATTGAGATCGTACTTGGATTGGTTGAAAAAAGCCGATATGAAAAGGGTGAACAAACTGATTCGCCTATTGGAAAACTTTATTAAATAAAATCCCAACAAAACGTATAATTCGTTTATTTTTGTCGAAACAAACAACTCAACAATTACTACGACAATGTCTTCAAAATTAATTGCTCCTTCGGTACTTGCAGCAGATTTCGCAAACCTTCAACGTGATATAGAAATGGTCAATGCAAGTGATGCCGATTGGTTTCACATAGACATCATGGATGGTGTTTTCGTACCGAACATCTCTTTTGGAATGCCGGTTTTAAAAGCCATTTCAAAACACGCCACAAAAACGATCGATGTGCATTTGATGATAGTGGATCCAGATCGTTACATCAAAACCTTTGCAGAACTTGGGAGCAACGTACTAACCGTACATTACGAAGCTTGTACACATTTGCACCGAACACTGCAAGCCATCAAAGCAGAAGGAATGCAAGCCGGTGTGGCGCTTAACCCACACACCAACATAAACGTATTGGAGGATACCATAAACGACATTGACTTGGTTTGCATCATGAGTGTGAATCCTGGTTTTGGAGGGCAAAGTTTCATTGAAAATACCTATAACAAGGTAAAGCTACTCAAGGACTTGATTACAAGAAAAGGAGCTTCCACCAAAATAGAGATTGATGGTGGTGTCACCAACAAGAATGCAAAATTGCTAGTCGATGCAGGTGCAGACGTCTTGGTAGCTGGCAGTTACGTATTCAAAAGTGACGACCAAATGAAAACCATCAAGGCCCTAAAGACTTTGGCTAACAGTTAGTATCCTGCAAAGTCAAAATTGAGCATCTGCCTGATTTCATTGTAGACTTCCGGGAACTCAACCTTGAAAACGGATGGTGTCTCTATGAAGTTCTCGACCAAAACGGCAATTAACTCAAATTGATTTGTAAAGGCATAGTCTCTAAAATACCCCGCAGTCTTCATTTTGCTTTCATAGGACTCATTTGTTTCTAGAAGATTCTTTATCTTCTCCAATCCATTGATGAATATGTGTGCAGATACATCATTCCTGCTCTTGGTTCCCAAGTAACTTATGTGTATGGCATGAACAAACTCGTGTATTCCTAGATTCAAGTTGTCTTCTTCTATCTCATACCCTTCTTTGAAGTCCTTCCACGAAAAGACAATGGCTCTATGTCCTGGGTTAAATTCGCCTTTATGGTATGTCTTGTTCAGGTTCGAATAATATTCATCTGAATAGATTATGACTTTATTCAGACGATTGATATGGTAATTTCTATAACCAAAGGTTAGCATTGTCGCCGTAGCTGCAATCAATATCCTTTTCTCCTCATCTATTTCCAAGTCTTCCCCGCCGATGAATTCTACGCGATCTATGAATCTACAAACCCTATGTTGAAAGTATCTTTGATGCTTTCGGCTTAATTTGTTGTAAAAGGAAAACTGTCTTTTCAGCACGTCTCGTTCTTTTTCATTCAAAGACTTCAACCGTAAATAAAAATGGGTAAACAATGGTTTTTTCGCAAAGAAGTCCACATAGACGCCTTCTATGAATCTAAAGGCAAAGAACAACAAGAACAATGCTGCAAGAAAGTAACCAAAAGAAAGAATCAGTCCAGAGATCATAGGGTCCTCTTCTTGTGATTGCAAAATGAAAAAAATAAGGGAAAGGTGGATGTTCATAAATAGCGAATGGTTTACCTAATAAGTCTAAAAAAATTAGGTTAGTTACAACAAATGACTGTCTTTAATCAGTACCCTGCAAAATCAAAGTTAAGCATTTGTTTCACTTGTTCATAGATTTCTGGAAAATGCATTTTGAATTCTTTTGGGGTCTCTATGAAAGTTTCCACCAACACAGCGAGAAACTCAAACTGATTGGTAAAGGCATACTCCCTAAAATATTTGGTTTCTACGAGCTTCTTCCTCAAATCCTCATTTTTGGATAGATATTCCGTCAAGTCCAAAAACTTGTTTTTAAAGATGAATGCACTTATGTCGTTCTCCTTCAATCCATTTAAATGAATGGCATGAGTCATTTCATGAATCCCCAAGTTAAGGTTGTCATTCGAGATGTCATACCCTTTTATAAAATGCTCCCAAGACAACACCAATGCTTTGGCCCTTGGGTTGAATTCTCCATTGTGGTATGCATCGTTGATTTTGGAATAATAACTTCCTGGGTATATTATGACCGAATCTATTGTCTCTATCAAATACTTTCTAAACCCGAATGTCAACATTATGGCTGTTGCAGAAACAAGTACCAGCATCTGATCTGTGATTTCCACCTCTTCTCGACCAGTGAACTCCTTGTCTTTTATGAAACTGGCCACACGGTGTTCGAAATAACGTTGGTATTTCCTAGGCAAGGCCTTATAGAATGTAAACTCGTTTTGCAAGATCTTCAATTGACTTGGTGCCAATTTCCTATTGAACAAGTGGCCAAAAACATAAAAGGGCTTGCTATGCCTTGTACCATAGATTTGCTCGAAGAACTTGAAAAACTGATATATGACCACACTTGCCATACCTACGAAAAACAAAGCCAAGAACACTTTGGTGGTCAAGGACATTGGTTCGTCAGGAAGTAATGGTAAAAATGTAGTCATAGAGATTAGCAGACTTGTAGGTTAATAACGCTTAATATATAGCTAAAGTATGAAAAGTAAAATAAAGAGGTTTATCCAATGGGAAAACATCGGCAAAGCCCAGTAGTCTATTGCTTTCCTTTTATGATTATTTACAGACGTCAATCATTTTTCAATTATCATAACGCAACCCGATCTTCTCCTTTACACGATCGATCAACGTCATAAGGTTTGAGCTTGTGCCCAAAGGCAACTTTCTACTTTCCGTCTCACCTGCCAAAAGGCATCCATTCACTTCCTCTATTTCATGGAAGTAACCATTTCCCACATACCCGATGTCGAATGTCTTTTCCTCTTCATCCCGGGTCAACGTGATTTCCCTTGTATGGTGAAATCTACTATGAAGTCTTATCCTACCCTTGCTTCCATAAATGTAGGCTTCCGTTGGCGTATCTGCCTCGATGGTGGATTCCAGAATTGCCTTTTCGGAATTTCCATAGTCAAACAACATGGTACAATGGCTATCCACATCGGTCTCCGCCATTCTAGCCATGACCTTCATGTCCGTAGGGACTCCCAGAATCAATAAACTCAGATAGATGGGGTATATACCTATATCCAGTAACGAACCTCCTCCCAGCGCCTTGTCGTACACCCTGCTTTCAAGGTTTAAATCTCCTTTGAAACCAAAATCGGCACGAACGGCAATGACATCGCCTATTGCCTTCTCTTCCAAAAGTTCCAACAACTTTTCGGTAGCAGGTATGAAACGTGTCCACAAGCCTTCCATCAAAAACAGTTTTCTGGATTTGGCTTCTTCAATCATCTTTCCTACCTCGACAGAATCCATCCCCATGGGCTTCTCGCACAATACCGCCTTGTTGTTTTCAAGACACATCATGGTATTCTCGAAATGGAAGCTATGCGGTGTGGCAACATAGACGACATCTATCTCCGGATGCTCCGCCAATCCTCGATAGGAATCAAAGTGCATGATGGCACCATGTCTTTCACCAAACGACCTGGCCTTGTCCCTATTTCTTGAAGCCACGCCATACAATATGGCATTTTCCGAAAGCTTCAAGTCCTCAGCGAACTTGTTGGCTATTTTTCCTAGACCTATTATGCCCCATTTTATTCTATTGTCCATAATTCATTGCTTCAGGAATCAAGTTTCTTTCCCATACGTACGATCGTGTTCCAATTTCTTGTGGTGATGTCCTTTCCATAGTAATTCTCCAAAAACCCCATTCCTTTAGGTGTTTTTGACACCGAGAGATCCAAAACGCTCCATATGGTCTTGTCCTTCATTCCAAGAATTTTGAATGATCCATCTTCACTTGCCCAAGGCAATTGCAGATTAGATTCGATGTCCTTTCGTAAAAAGGACACATACAATCTAATGTCTTTTGCAAGTGCGACTTCCTTGAACGGATTCACTTCCAACAAATCTGAAATCATACTGGACTTCCTGATGATGGTTGGAATGAAAAATCCAAACACATCTTCCAAATGCTTGGACATTTGTTCTTCTAGCTCCGTAATCCCTTTGTTCTCTGAAACGAAGATGACGTTGCCGGAATTCAATAGGGTCACAATGTTTTCCATTCCCAATTTTGCCAGTTCTTTCTTTAGGTCGGCCATAGGCACCTTATGGTGTCCACCGACATTTATGCCCCTTAAGAAGGCTACGTATCTTTCTTTCTTTTTTTCGATTTTGATTGGTATTTAAATAAAGGCAAACTAATTACTTGACTTCATTTCGTTGGCTCCCTAAATATAGTTAAAAATCATATTTGTGATTCATAGATTCACTTATCAAAACTGTAAAAACTTAAATTTATTTCATAAAAAAGCTAAGCCCCTACAGAAGTGTAGAATCTTTCTTTTATCTTGTTTTTAATACTTACTCTTTATGGCACTCGTCACAGACGAGAGCTAGCAGGGAAGTAATAATTATGTCAATAGTTTATTGTTGTCGTTCTAGTTCGTTAAGCAAATTCAGTTTCCAAAACTCTGGTATCGACATGTTTGAAAGAAGAATAATGGTCAATTGTTTATCTGGACATCTGGTTAACCTGCTACTATATCCGGGTTGTCCTCCCGAATGCGTTTGGACCTTCCCAAAATTCGATGAGTCATACAAAAGCCAGCCTAATCCATAGGATGCTCCCCAAGCCTCTGCATTGGATCCATTGTTGAGTACTGTTACCGACATGGCCTTTTCTATATTTTCGGGCTTAATTACCTTACCTTCGTACAAGGCTTTATCCCATTTAAGAAGGTCTCCAATTGTACTAACGACAGATCCGTCTCCATAAAAACCACCCAACCAAGACACAAAGTTATTGGTGGGCACATTATAGGCAATCTCCATCTTATTGGAGGTTGAATCATAAACATACCCCATACTTAAATTTGAAGCCTTTATAAGCCTATGGTCGGTAACAAATTCGGCAGAGGTATTTTTCATGTTGGCAGGTTCAAATAGTTTTTTGGCCATGAAATCCTTAAAATTAATCCCGCTAACCTTTTCAATTAAAGTGGCTAAAACACAGTACCCTATGTCACTATATTCAAATTTATCCCCTGGTTCCCATTGGAGTGGGTATTTACCAGATTTCAACATATTGATCATTTCTTTATTTCCATTAACGATCGTCGTATCAAGATCCTTCCACATCGTATTAACGAAATTGGGTAATCCAGACGTATGAGACATTAGGTGTCTTATCTTAATGTTGGCATAAGGAAAATCTGGAAGGTAGACAGCAACAACCTCATCAATCCTAAGTTTGTTTTCCTGTTCCAAAATCAATATCCCAAATGAAGTGAATTGTTTCGACAAGGATGCTATTTGAAACTTGGTGGAATCCGTAAAAGTCGATTGGTTCTCAATATTTGAATAACCGTAAGCTTGTTGAAAGACCACTCTATTTTTATAGGCAATCAATGCCATGCCATTAAATCTATTTTTACTATGGCTAGCGCGTAATAATTGATCTACTTTAGAAGTATCAATTTTAAATTCTTGCCCATGGGAAAGAAAAGATAACGATGCAAGAAGCACCAAAAGAAATTTATTCATTCATTTAAATTTGAATTATTGTCAATATGTTTGTGGTTAAATAGACAAAGATTCACCTCAGACCTGTTCTCTTTAGCAGTTGGGTTTTCCTTTATTACTCAATAAATGTAAATATTTTTTAGGGTTAATGTAAAATATGTAAACAAAAAAGCCTCTACATTTCTGTAAAAGCTTTCTGCTTTATTATTTATGGCTTACTCGTAACGCCACAAGTTACAAACTTGCGGTAGCGTTTACTCTTATGTGAACATACTAGTGTCATCAGGGGGCAAACTTCGCAGAACAGGATTCTTTATTTTTAATAACTCATCGCTTACTCATACTCGCCACTAGTTGCAAACTAACGGGAGCGGGGGATTGGACCACAAACAGCAACTTATTTACTTATTATAACTAAAGGATTTACTGCTTTTGAAAATGCTAGACAGTTAGCTTGTTATGCCGGAGTAGCTCCTTTTCCATATCAATCTGGTTCTAGCATTAATGGTAGAAATAAAGTAAACCATTTAGCAGATAAAAAACTAAAATCATTACTAAATATGTGTGCCTTGAATGCCAAAAAGTACGACTATCAACTTAAAACTTATTTTGAAGCTAAAGTAGAAAAAGGAAAAAATAAAATGCTCGTGTTAAACAATATTAGAAACAAAGTATTACATCGTGTTTTTGCGGTAATTAAAAGGCAACAACCCTATGTGAATATACATAATTTTGCTGCCTAATTATTTATTGCTTTTTACTTGTTTTTATCCATAGAATGCGGGAGCGGGGGAATACACATAATTTTGCCGCCTAATATTTATTGTTTTTTTACTTGTTTTTATCCATAGAATGCGGTAGCGGAGGGCTATCTAGTATGGTGTACTTTATTTTCTCTTCCCAATCTCTAAACCAAATATTATTTTTCATATTAGGAATTAAATTTTCTATCAATTCCATTAATTTATCAAAAAACAATATAATGTCTTTTTGTAATTCTTTTAAACTAATAGAGTAGCTAGATTTTAAAAAAATCTTTTCAGTAATATTAACTTTGTCTTCATTTTGATGAAAACCTATATTAGTTTCTATTCCTTGATTACTTAAATAATAAGCAAAACTATTTATATCTTCTAAAAACAAAAAATCAATATAATCACTAAAATCATCCAGAAAATAAGGAAAATCACTCCACATTTCGACAGGTAAAATGACACCATTTAATTTCAAAGAAAATTCAATATTTTCATCGGAAAAAATATTTGAAATATCACTAGAAATAGATGAAAAATCATCTAATTCATTGTCATATACAAAGTTTTTATTTATAAAAATTTTTGACAACTGTCCTTTTAAAACTAAATCACACTTCATCTTATAATAGGTTTATGGTTGTTTATCAACTGGAAAAGATGATATTTTCCCTTTAGAGTTAATAATAATTCTAGCACTATTTGTAGGAACAATATCTCCTGATTCATCTATAACTTGACCTAAACCATCTGGTAAATCATCAAAATCATAAGCCTTACCAATTTCGAACTCACCTCCTTCAACTTTAGATCTTATCCATTCAGCAGCTGCCTCGTTATCTAACCATTGTCCTTGTCTAGAACTTTGCTTCGGTGCTTTAGCTCTATCTTGTAGACTTTGTGTAATCTTGCTTCCTTTACCATGAGTTGTAAAAGTATGACCAAAAGTTGGTTTACTTTTCCAACTCCAATTTATATTCTTAAGAATTTTAGGGGCAAATCTAGCTTCATCTCCTTCTACAAAAAGCATTGTTACTTCAAAAAGAACAGCTCCTCCCGCTTTACCATCACCTTTAAGTGCTTGTTTAGTTGTTGTATAAGCATCTTTCACTAAGGCTTCTGTACTTCTTACTATAGGTTCAGCCTCTCTTATAAAGTCTTCAATTAAACCATCATTAACTTGAGGATCAATAGTACCTAATCTAGATTTAGTAATTAAATTCCTTGTTGCATTAATTAATGGTTGCGCATCTCTTTCGGCCTCACCTGATGCTATATATATAGAACCTTCGACTGTTCCTTCAATCTCAGTCTTTGCCTTTTTAACAAAACCTTGAGCTACATCATTAACATATTTATCAAAAGATTTAGCTAGTTTCAGAACACGTGAATAACCATCAGTAATCAAAGGACCTATTTGTATTTCCTTACCCTCTAATTCTATTCCATCTAACAATCTATTTTCACTAAATGCATAAGGACTATTCCAAGGATATTTACTTGCCAAAGGGTCTCTAGCAAAGAACCTACCCACTCTAGGGTCGTGCATCCTGTATTTGAAGTTCACAGAGTTCCCTTCCCCTTTGATTTCGTTGTCCATTTCTTGGCCTTGGAAGCCGTAACGGTAGTCGCTACTGTTACCATGCCTGTTAGGTAGCAGCATGCCAAAAGGATAATAATCACTATATGTAAGAACGTCTGGACTAAAGGTACTGCTATTTTCAGCATCCACCAACTTACGATCGCTAATCACACTCAACACGTTACCCAAGTGGTTGCTTAGTTCGTAACGTTTGTCTCCTATCTTGTTGGCATAGGTTTCCGTTGGCTCGGCATCGGCATCAGTCACTGCAATCCTTTTTTCTTCCAATCCCAAACGGCTACTCCCATAGATGTGGTGTTCGGTCAAGAATACGCCTTCTTCGTTGTCTTCGGTACCTGCAACTGCTTCTATCTTGGCGGAAATGTCCGCTCCAGCCTTGATGTGCGTGTTTGATCTTAGGGTGATTCCGTTTCCAGCCGTAAAGACAATGTTTTCGTTGGTTTCCACAACAACGGGTTCGGTTTCCGTCCCCACGAAAATGCCATCTACCGCACTATGTGTACCATTGATGCTTCCTCCGTTGAGTTCCAGTTCCACGGGGTTGGTTTCCGAGCCTGTAACATCATTGGAATAGCTATCGTAAACCGCCATCACATTCCCCTGCGCATCCCTAACATACAAAGTGGTCTTGTTTTCCGGCATCACGGTTTTGGAGATGCGGTTCCCCAATCCGTCGTAGGCAAAGGCAATGGTGGTACCATCCGTCTTGATCACCTTGCGTACCTTGCCGTCCACACGCCATTCTATGTTGGCTATGTTCTCTGCTGTGTCCTTTGTCAATTGCCCAATGGCATCGTACTCGTAGTTGTCCAATGCTTGCCCGCTATCTATGTCAGTATCGAAGTTGCCATCCAAATTGGCATCGTCGTATACGGATCGCAACTGGTTGTTCGTCTTCTGTAACTTCCCATTGGCATCGGTAATCTCATTGTAGTTGTAGGTGAAGTCGTCCATCGCCATGACATTGCCCTCTGCATTCACGGCAGAACGCTTCAAACTTTCCAAGTTCCCATTGTTGTCGTAGCTGTATTCGGAATCGTAGGTTGGACTCAATGCCGCATTGACAACCTTGTTGCCTTGCATGCTTCGAATACGATTCAACTGGTCGTATTGGTAATGGTTCATCTGTGTATCCAATAAGGACTCGTCGTTGTCGAGCAGACTGGTCACCATCTGTTTGATGTTACCATTGTACAGGTTCTTACCACTTTGCATTGCCGTGTTTGTACCATGACCAAAGGATGTGGCCGTCACATTTTCGTTGATTCCCAAGGAAACATAGTCATTCTGGTAATAGCCAAGGGAATATCCCATGGCGTCCTTTGCCACCACGGAATCTGCTGTTCCATCCTTACCCATGTCCGCATCCGGAGACAGGTTTTCCGAGTTCACGCCCTTTAACCAACCTTGTAGCGTATAGGCGTAATCCATACCTTGTACCTTGTTGTCTCCCAGTTCCGTTCGTGCCAATGGGCCGTGCGCAAAATATTGGTAGCTGGCATCTTGTTCCCAAAGCATGCCATCGCTGGAGGTCTTTACATTGACAATGCGATTGTCTGCATCGTATTCGTATTGGTGTATGAATTGATCTGGCTTCCCTCTTTGATAGGTCACTTCATGGACGTTGCCACTAATCAGGTCGTACGCGTATTCCACATTCTTTGTTCCCGAGTTGCTGTTTGTCGGGTCGGTGACCATCTGTTTGTTGTGTTGCACCACTTCCTTGACGTTCCCATGGATGTCGTAGGCATAGAATATGGCATTGTCGTATTGTCTCAACAACACTCCCGATTCCAAATCGTCGAAATAATAGACTCCCGTGACCCTGTTTCGGGAATTGCTCTTCAAATCGGCATCGTTATTGACCGTATTGAACAAGTCCACCACTCCAAATGCCGGTGTGCTGTAAGTGGTTTTGGTCACCTCGCGTTGCATGTCGGAGATGTTCTTCGGGAAATTGTCCTCTTCACGATTGAGCACCCATTCGCCATTTGCCACGAGTATCAACTTACCGGAAGTCTCATCGATGGCCACATTGGTTTTGGGTACCAACTCCCCAGCTTCCGTGATGCGTCCCAACTTGTCGTAGGTGGTATAGCTAAAGGTATTGTTTTCCTTTTGTTTCGCATTCTGGGATGCAATAATTCGTCCCAACTTGTCGTATGCAAAACGGGTCTCCCCACCATCCGGGGTATGTTGCCATACCAATTGGTTGAGTGAATTGTACTTGTACTCGGTCACCAAGCGATGTTGTGGCAACAATGCAAGGTTCTCGCTCGCATTGTCCGTGTTTCTATGCGCATTGATTTGCAAATGGATGCCATCGTCGTCCAATTCCTGCTTGGTAAAGCGATCCACACCTTCGGGTGGTACCGTCTGCGTCAAGTTCCCAGATTGGTCGTAATAGTACAAGGTATATTGGTACTCCTTCTCGAAGTACTTCATGGTAAAGGTCTCCTTGGCATTTTCCAAGGCTTCCTTGAGATAGGCTTTCCTGAAGGCCAGACGTTTGGCATCCAAGAAATTCTCATAGCTGTCCGCATTGTAGGTCTCGCTAACGTTCAATACGAATTCCTGGCAATCGGACATGTCGTCGACTATGTCGATTTCCACTTCCGGTATCACGGTGAATATGGAGGGTTGACATGGTAAACCGGGGTTATCCTCCAAAAACGACTCCACATATTTAAACCAAGTCTCGGCATTCTCCGAATCCAAAGCGACATGGTCCCTATAGGCTTCTATCACTGCTTTGGTGCCCTCATAGCCAAAGTTGAGTTCCGAGTGGGCGAATTCCGCAATGGTCAAGAATTGTAGGCTATCCACCGTGTCTATGCCCAATTGGGCCATATAATACTTGTAATCCTCCGTGATCAGTGCATATTTGATGTCACAGAAATAGTCCAAGGTATAGTGTTCCGGCAATGTGTAGCCATCGATGCCCGAAACGACCGTTTGCAATACGGCATATGCATCGGTACAGCTTACAGGTTCCACAGGTTGTGGGATGCATGGCAAGCAGGTGTCTTCTGCTCCGAAGGCTTTGGTGTTGAAGGATGAGGATTGGGCTATTGGTTGAATTATACCATTACATTCTGGAGCGTGAAAAGAATTACTACCACCACTCGTAGAAACATCATAATACCCTGAGGTAAATTTTATTTGTATAGACCTAACATCATTAGAATTATTTACAGGGGTATAATTTAGACTAAAGTTGTCGGAGTTATTAAAAGAGTTGATTCTAGGTAAGAAATTTAAGTCTTCACTTAGAACCCCAGGACTTGTCGTGAAATCAATATTAATACTATATGCCTCATTATCTATGTCGTATACGGTTAAATAATAAAAATCTATTGTACTACTTGCTTGTTTAGACCAGTACACTTGTGTTCTATCCAAATACTTTTCTATAGTTCGATCATTAAAGTTCCCACATTGGTTTTGGTTATTTTCATTACAGTAATTAACGCGCCCTTTATAAATATATCGCTGTAAAAATTCATTGTACTCCGGGTAACCCGATAAATTTACAGGCGTGGTGCTATTAAAATCGCCTTTATCCATCAATGCATTGAGAAATGGTATCCAATTGTCTATAAAGCCATCCAATAACGTGTTATTGTTTTCTGCGCAATACTGATCCAATATGTCTGGGTTATCCAAAATATCAAACAAATCACAATGGTAGTAAGTCTCTTCAATTATAGAGTCACTTGATTGATTTATTCCTAGCCCATCATAAACAAATAGACCTCCATTGCTATCTTGAAATTGCATATTGAATGCAAAGGTACCTGCCTCTTCAATTGGATTATTTTGATTGACAAAACCAAGTGCATCTATACTATCGATATTAAATAATTCTGGAACATCACTCAAATTATAATAGCTTAACCTAAAGTTGTACTTATCTGCATATCTGACATACTGAACATTTCCCAGTTGCCCAAGCCTAGCTCCATCCCATACAACTTCATTTACATCAAAGAAATCAACAGATGCATCTGGACAGTTAACGTCTTCCAATGCACATGATTTCAGCATGTTCGCTTGGAAAAACTTCTTCAAAAACTCATTGTACTCTGGGTAATTCGACAAGCTTACATTGTCGTTATAGAACTCTCCTCTAGACAACAAGGCATTCATCAAATTCTTTAAATGAAAGGCCATCTCCGGTTTCAACGTGGATGCGCCTTCTTCGCAGGTCAAAAAACCATCAGGATCTCCACTATCGTCCACGACACCACAGCAAGAAAAATTCAAGAGGGTTTTGGCCTCCTTGAAGATTCTCCCTTCCAATTTGACCTTGCTGAAACTGGCATCCAAATAGGTAAGGTTGGCTACGTTGTAAAGCCCTGTAAGATCATTGACTATCTCCCCAATGTACAATCCTGTGACAATGTAATTGCTTCCTGCTGGCAAAGTGTCCGTCAAAATGTACGTGAGGTGGGTTTGGTTGTTGACTTCCACGTAAAAGGTATTGCCAATCGCCTTCCAGAATACACTTTGCCCAACGGCAATGTCAAAGTACTCTGGCAAGTAACTGTTTTTGTATTCGTCCAGATTCGTGATCTCGTAATTGGCATTCCCAATGTTTCCATCTTGCACCAATGCATTCATGAGCTTTACCATTGCCGATTTGAATCGAGGCTGCTTGTCGCAATCGTTGAGGATGGATGTTCCTTCTCCTCCCGATCCCAAATCCTGACCGATGTCGTTCCCCGAATTGTTGATGGAACATTCTCCTACCCGTGCCTGTGTGGTGCCCGACAATACGATTTCTTCAAAAACTTCTCCTACAAGTATTCGTGCCAACACTTGAAATCCGAAAGTTCCCATGGTTGCATTGTATGACCCCTCATTGTAGTATACCCCACTCATCTTCGAAATATTCCATTGGCTGCCATACCCAGACCAATCGTAGGTTCCCGAAGGCAAGACCAAGGTTACTGGTGTACCGCCATCGAAAGTGATGTCCAAGGACTTGACGTCGTTGGAATGGATGGTTCCCGCAATCACAAAGTTACCTACAGGCAAGGTGCCTCCCAAGTCCTCAAACAAGGCCTTACTTAGATATTTACCTGTATAAGGCTCTGAATTGCCAACCAAAGCAATGGGTTCCCCATTGTCTCCCAGTTGGGTAGTCAGTCCATTTAGGTATAGCTCCATATCTCTGGCCATTGGACATATGCCCGTACTTACAAAGTAGTCGAAATTGGTCTGCGTCGTTACCTCGGCCACCGTATCCGCGGTGTCCTGTCCCGAGTTGTATAGGTCGTCTATTGGAGTGAAACGTCTTACCTTATCCAAATACAGCTCGTGTCCTTCGGCCGTGCATAGATTCTCCTCCGGTAGATTGAAAAAACCATTGATGGTTCCTGCTTGTGGATAGTCCGAAATCACGGCCACCAGGCTTGCAGGTACCTCGTCCGTACCAATGCAGGAATTGTAATAGCCTTCATTGTAGGCATGCAGGGTGGAAAACACATATTGTATCTTTTGCTTCAATCCCAGATAATACGACCTGTAGGTTTGCCATACTCTGTCTTTGACCTCATCGGAAATATTTGAACCCAACAATGCATTGGACAATGTGTCAAAGTCAGGGAAATCATTCTCGCAACTGGACACACTGTTGCATACCGCTGTGTTGTATGCCACCTGAAGCATGAACGTATCGAACTCGTCGTAGGTATTTTCCAAGGCATGTTTCATCATGTTCACACGTTCCGCTTTGCTGGACCCCACTTCGAAGCCTGGAATGTCTTTAGAAAAATAAGGATCGTTGTCAACCAGTAGGTTTTGGCTTGCAAAAACATCGAAACCTTGTGTCTTTGCTTGCGCATAGGTTTCCAAGCCACTTATGAAGTTGTTGAAACCATCACTGTTCATATTCGTAGTGGTACCTTCCAAGGGTCTTATTACTGCACAAACCGCAAAGGAATATTCCAAATAGTCGTATTCCGGATGGTATGTCACTAAGGATTCCGCCCAAGACTCCTGCCAATGTGCTCTTAGGTCGTCGATGTCTTCGAATGCCACGAACTGGGGTTCCACGTTGTAATAGCCTTCTTCCTCTGTTGGATTCAAGTCGAAATCGATGTCATCGTCATCCACCAATGGCGGATCGTAGGTACCATCTTCATTCTCCTTTACCCTGATGTAGCTCACATATCCATTTTCATCGTAATAATGCCCAAGATCGGTCCCCAAGTCCTTTTCGTAATGGAAGGGTTGCCTCCAACTCTTGCCAGCGGCGCTTAGAAGCTGGTTGTCCACATTGAAGATGCTTAACGATTCCAAGTGCTCCCACTTTTGTTCCTCATTGAAAAATTTCATACCGTATTGTCCGGCAATGCTCATGTCCTTTACCAAGGCCTCCTTGTCATTGTTGCAGGAAATGGAGTTTTCTATGATCTCGATAACGTCATCACCATTTGGATCTCCATCCACAATGCCATCTGTCCTACAGGCTTCATCGCAAGCGGCCAACAGCAACTCCCATTCCCTCATGAATCGCTGCTCCAACAATAGGAGTTCCTCTGGTGAAGAAGACTGTTGATAGGACTCCATTTGTTGATCCACATAATCGTTTTGCGCCGTGTCTTCATCAGTGGGATTACCTTCTGCATTCACAAGTAAAGCAGCCCTACAATCCTCACAACTGACGATACATAGGTCCACACTCACATCTGGAGAAAACGAGGATGGGTTCACATAGCAATCCGGGTTGTCCTCATCTGAAATCCTTGAGATGTAATCGTCTGCATATTCGTCCAGCTTTGCCTTGTTTACCGTCAATAGCTTGGAGATTCCGAAAGAGCCTGCTTCCATGTCTTCCACTGTTTCATTCAAAGCAAACAAGGACAAATCTGTATTCGCAATCAAAGTCGTGTTAGCCGCATTGGGCAATCTGGATTGCCCGATGCCATCCACCACATCCAACTGCAGGTCGTATGCATAGGGGTATCCCTCGTGGGCATCACCACAATCGTCGGTGTACCTCAATGCATCGAGCTTCAACTCGTAATTGAAGATGTAATCTGTAAAATCGGCTGGGCTTACCTGTTGTGAACCATAGCGCCTTGCATCGTACAATGCTCCAAAGTTGCCTGTCACATGTTTGGCATTGCTACCATCTGCTTCAAAAAGATCGAACTCTATTTCCTCGTGTAATTCTCCTTCACCATCAATTTCATCATCCAAAGGCAATAGGCTCGTTGGGCTTCCGCCAGCCAATGCCGTTGCTATGGTTCGCCCCTGTGGGTCCATGTAACTTATGCTGGATTGCCCATTGGGATCTATGACCACATTTTTCTTGTAATGGATCTCATTACCCACGTTATAGCCAAAAAGCCTATTCAATTCCTTTTGTTTTGGGTAACCATAATAGTATCGCATTTCATGTTTGCTCCCCAATTGGTGATCTGGTCCGACACCTCCCTTTCTCTTTATGCGTCCCGTGTTGTCCGATGTGTATTCTATTTGCGAAAAAGGATTGTTCATCGCTTGGGGAACACGTTCCTTGAAAGCATTTGCCACATCGTTGTTGGCAGAATAGTATTTACTCGCTCCGGATTGATTGGACATGCCATTGATCTTGACCTCGGTGGGTGAAATCTTGTCTTCGATATCGAAATCCTCATAGTGGTATGGTGCTCCCGTAATCGTTTCCGACACGTTCAAGTTGAAATCCTGGTAATACTTGATTTCGTTTTCGTTTACGGGAACCGGCAAGACTTCGATTGCTGGCCGCCCTTGTGCATCGTAGATGACCTCACCGATGATGGCATTGTCGTCGCTATTTATCTTTGTAACGGTCTGTCGATTACGCAACGTCCCATCGAAATAGCTAACGACCTCCTTTTTCTTTCCTTGTTCCGCATAGCTGGCTTGAAACTGCCAGTTCTTATTGTTTTCATGGTCTGCGTTCACCCTGATGTAATGTGGCCAATTCTCAACATGTTCCTTCTCATTCACGCCACTGCTCCACTTCCCATACCTGTATTTGCCCAGGTTTTCCAAGTCCAGATATCTACCGACTGCGCGTACCCTGAAAATGACGTATCCCTTGGCATATATGAGCGGAATCTGATAATTTTCGTTTTCCGTCTGTACTCTCGTATTGTCCAATTCGAAATCCCGTATCGAAAGATCGATGTCCCCAGGTTCCAATGGAATGGAAAGCGTCTCGGAATAGCTATCGACCCAAGTCCACTCTACATCGTAACCTATTGCTCCTGTTACCTCCGGCCAACTTACATCAAGGACTTTGGAAGCATCGATTTCGGATTGCGATGACATGCTCAAGATTGGTACGTCATCTGGGTTCAGTTCATGATAACGCTTGGCATTGAAACCAATACTCAACGTGATGTTGTCTGGAACGGCCGCATTGTTTTGCATATCCCCATTGATGTCCTTGTTCGCATAGATCGTGTTCACTATTCTAATGGTAGCACCATAGGCGCCTTTAAACACCTGTTTGCTCACATTTGCAAAACTACCACCAGCACCAGCCAAGTTGTTGTTTTCGACTTCCAACACAACTGTTTTGCTCTCTTCTGGTGTACCCGTGGATGATATGGGTGTCACCTCCAACTCCATGGAAAACGCAAACCATTCCAATGGACTTATTTGATCGTTGACTCCCAAAGTCACTTGTATCATGGGGTTTACATCCAGAATATCATCCGAAGGCAATGTCGGTTCTTCAAAAACGATCGTGAAATTGGGGTCGTTGATTCCATTGTTTAGTTGAGCGGCCGTATAGGTGTCCTCATTCTGAGCATGGCCAAAACAGCATACCAGAAATAGAAGGTGCAACAATGTGTTTTTTAAAGTCTTAATATTCATAACTCTCTTTATGATGAAAATTGCTATTTGTCTTTTATTTGTTGGCCAAGTTGATTACTTGGTACCCTTTGCACTTGCCAGTTCCTACCATACGGTTGCCGGATTTCGATAGGTAATTGCTCAACTTCTCCTTGGTATTCGCCATGGTTTCCATGTCGTGATCGAGTGCAATGACCAATCTCCCGATATCTTCTTCGCTTTTTCCGTCTTTCGTCTTGAATGGAAGCTTGCTCGTTAGAAACAACACTTGCTTTTCCACCGAATGCCTGTCCTTGTCTATATGCAATATCACCTTCCCATACGGCATCCTAACACCTGTTGGAATCACGGTTAGCTCACATACGTATTGATTACCTATGCTAGTCATCGAAACCACCTGATAATATTTTGAAAAAACATTCAAATCCATGGGGGCAGAAGAATTGGTCGCAGTCTCATCATATTCCATCGCTTTGCTGTCATGGTCGATCACCAAGCGAACTCCAGGAAATTGAATGACTTCGGAGTTCAACATCGTCAGCTTAGAAAAATCTCCTTGTTTCACGAAACTTCCTTCATACGA
Organism: uncultured Bizionia sp.; assembly: GCA_947496215.1. Classification (GTDB taxonomy): domain Bacteria; phylum Bacteroidota; class Bacteroidia; order Flavobacteriales; family Flavobacteriaceae; genus JAHDHI01. Next base: position 387,964 of record CANMCF010000002.1, on the reverse strand, counting down.
TTCCGAGATGATGTTCCCCGAACCCCCTCTCAACAATTGATGCTTCATCTGTATCGTGTAATTGGACGTACTGGCATAGAAATCGGCTACTTTGCCTAAAATCGCCTTTACTTCCTGATCTTCCTGCGAAGAAAGCCCTAATGGTGCCATGAGGACAAAAATCAATCCCATGTACCCAAATATCTTCTTATTCATATCAATACCTTTCATCAATTGTTCAATTTAGAATTCCCTGATCTTGTCTCTTGAATGGTGTATACACCTCTTTCCGTCTCCTTTTTCACACGAATCAAACCACCTTCTCTATCATATTCGTAGAATGTGGAGTAATTGTTTTCATCCAATTCCGATTGTAATCTCTGTGTTATCGGGTCGTACACGAACGTCTTCATGTTGCCATCGAAGGGATGAAATCTTAGGTCGTCAAAATACACGTTGAGATCATTGTCCTCACTTTGCAGGGAAATGGTCATGAGTTCCGCATTTGTAGGAATGGTGAATTCCGCAGAAATACGTTGCCACCCATCTATTACATTTCCTTTGGGTCTAAACGTGATGGTAGCTCCATCGGGTAGTTCCCCTCCTTCCCTATCCGTATAGGTTATCCTCAACAACGAATTGGCATAGCTCATCACCTGATAGTTGGGATCCGGAACATAGGTATTGAAATCCACAGACTCCTTCAAGATATTTGAAATAGAAAGGCTTTGAGGAAAGGTAAAATTGATAGGAATGATTACCACGACATACCTATAGGTAAAACTGACATTCACACATAGTCCTTCCGTACAATTTTCGACACCCGTGAAATCAATCGTTATCGAATCTTCATTTCCTATGATTGGAAAACTGTAGAACTCACTGTTGTTGGTAAAGATATTGGGAGGTGTCCTATATGTAAATGTCGTCTCTCCTTCTTCATCGAAAGCAAAAGAAAAACCTACGGTTCTCTCATAGCCGTCTTGATCCTCTTTAACCGGTTTAAGGTCGTAGATTGTCAAGTTGTTGATTCCACTGGTCTTTATGAAGGGAACCAATGCATCGTATTCTCTGGATTCTGGAGAAGGCACATAAACTTTCGGTACAGGTATTTGCTGTACGATGACATCCTTCAACTCATTCAATAATTTGGCAAAGAGCTCGCTAATTTCCGAGTAGTTCTTTGTCTCCGTTGCCGAAATCGTTACTCCACTTTCTCTTACCCATCCACTTACGACATATTTGCCTCCTGGGTTTGGTCTAAACTTTTCACAACTGAAATACCGAGGTGGTAATTCTGGTTCCAAATGTACCGTAACGGCCAAACGATCGATGCTTTTGCAATTTCCTGAGACATCCGTTTGCCCTGCATAATATGTTCCTCCTTCTTCCAAAGGATAGTCCAGAGGCAATTGCACGCCATCTCCATCATACCAAATGATGTTGTTGCCAATTACCACAAGGTCATGCAAAGTGGCTCCCTCACTTGTATAAATGGTCTGAAGCGTCGCTCCTGTGGGTGCCGGTACCGATATGACGGAAACATAGACGGAGATTCTATCTGAAGTCGATCCATTGCCAGTTTGACTCACATAATAAAAACCAGAGCTAGTTATAAGGGTGTCCATACTCAAAGGAGTACCTCCTTCGGGTGAAGCATACCAAGCCAATACAAAGGAAGGGTTGGATGGTGTAGCCATCAAGTCCGCCACCATGGGAGAATCCGAAATACAGAAGACTTGTATACCTTCGACATCGGGTGAACCTATTTCTATTTCCACCTGAACAGCCAATCTACATTCCATTTCATTGTGCCCAGCAAAGTACGTGTGTCCATCCAACAGTTCCAAGTCCTGTTGCAATGGGGTTTGGCCATATGCAGAATCATACCATTGCACATTGTTTCCCAATGCTATCAAATCTGATATTCTAGGATTGCTTTCGGAACTGAATACTTGAAGTGTATTCCCCAACGGGATGCCTTCGTCCAGTATCACCTTGACAGGTCTTCGACCAATGAATTGTGAACTTTCCGCCCAATAGACATCTACCGAAGGAATACCTACACCTCCTACGAGAAGTAAGTCTTCCGGAGCAAATTGATAACCTCCAACTTCCATGCTAAACCATATGGCATCATTTACCCCTTCTGGCCCAAAAAGGTCACCAACCGTAGGGTCGTCGATCATACTACAAAAGTTTTGGATTTCCACAACCACATCATCCGGACATCCTGTCCCATCTCCTGTAAGTTTCGATAACCTGATGCCATCAATCAACATATAGACATACGATGTCGAGTTTGTCCTATTTGCAGATGACGCAGTGAATTCCAATCTGGCTTCCGTACTGTTCGCCACGAACTCCAAAGCCGATGTCTCCCACAAAGGATTTTCGGTAACCACCATATAGGAGGAATATTGCACCTGATCTCCAAAACTCACTTTCCACCTTGCTTCTTCTCGTTGTGCGTTCGCATCGAATCTTCCCGTAACATTGGATTGATAAAACTCCACCGAATACGTCTCTCCAACCTCAAGTCCATCAAGGCCAGCATAAAAAGACTCTAATTCGTTCGTACTCAAAGATCTTGCAATTCCTCCTGCGACAATGCCTCCATCTGGAGACTTTGCGACATCATTCGATATCCCCAAATTCGGGACATCAAAAGGTATTTTCCATGTATCTGCTGTTCCTTCCCCGTTTGTCCACTGTCCACAAGTAACATCTCCATTATGTCCATAGTTGCTTGCCACGGCTGCGCAACTCTCAAAAGAACCGTCGACATAGAGATCCAGTAAGTTACAGTCCTCATTCACATCATTGAATCTTACCAACACGCGAAGTCTACACGAACTTCTTCCTTCGGCAGCATAATAATAGGTATTGTGCATCAATGGGACACTTCCAATCAAAGGGATTTCTCCATTCGTAGACAAATACCACTGAACATCGTTCCCTATGGCTTGAAGGTTTGCTACGGTAGGAGCATCCATTTCATCAAACATTTGAATGGGTGGACCTGTTGGCGTCCCTGTTTCCAGAATGACCTGCACCGGTACTCTAGGTGAAGCAGGGTCGACATCTGATTCTGCCCAGTAAACACCCGATTCCGGAATCACATATTCCGACAATATGAGGGCTTTGTCAAATTCTGTTCCAAACCAAGATGCAGTACCATCGGAAAATGGTGATTGAAGATCCCCAATGGTTATGTCTCCATTATCGACACAGAATCGTTGTATGACTCCTATGTCCATTACATTCAATGTGATTTTATTTCTCTCTAGAGTCAATCCATCGACCACAATATTTGTAGCTGTAAAATGATATTCGCCTGCATCATCCGAAGTAGCATTTGTGATTTCCAAATCTCTTCCGCTGAATCCAGTTATCTCAACATTGTCCTTGAACCATTTATAGGTATTATTAGGGCTTGTTAAATCCGAACTGATCAAAGTTATGGACTGCCCCTTTATAACAGAAAGAGTCTCTTCTTCATCTACATTGGCCTGAAGTTGGTACAAGAATAAACCGCCTAACTTGGATACATAGTCATCATATTCGGATTCGAAATCAGAAAACACAAACTCGTTCTGTATTATGACCAATTGAGACAACAGAGGTAAATCCACCAATCCAGACGGGACCCTTCCTGAGAATTTATTGTCAAATAGCACCAAGCGCTCCAACTTTGACAAATTGGCCAATTCATTGGGTAATGGTCCCTCAAGATTTTCATTCTGCTCTAAGAACAAAGTATTCAATTCTTGCAATTGCCCTATTTCGGGAGGAATGGTTCCCATTAATTTGTTGCGATTCAGGTAGAGTTCTTCCAACTTGGTAAGATTACCCAGTTCTACGGGTATGTTACCCGATAAGATGTTCGATGACAAATCAAGAATGGTAAGATTGGCCAATTGGCCAATCTCCACGGGGATTCCTCCTACAATTCCCGCATTCGGATAACCATTTTCCATTAATCTCAGTTCTATCAAGTTGGACAACTGCCCTATGGAAGAAGGAATGCTCCCCGACAGATTGTTATTGCTCAACTTCAATACCTTCACCTTGTCGTCTTCCACTGTAACACCAAACCAATCGCAAACTGGTGCATCCGTTAACCAATTCGCATTGTTCGTCCAGTTTAACCCATTGGTGGCATTGTACAAATCGACAAGTGCTTGTTTTTCCAAATCGGAAACATTGCAGAGATTCGGAGTCGTCGTCAATGTAATTTTGTTGCGAACCAATGTCAATTCTGGTACGTTGTCATTGGTTGCAGTTAAATGATAGGCACCAGCATCTGCTGGTGTTGCATTTGCTATCACCAAATCCCTTCCATTGGCTCCAACGATTTCAACATTGTCCTTAAACCATTTGTAATTGTTACTTGGGCTAGTCAAATCGGTACTGGTCAAGGTTATGGATTGTCCTTCCGTCACAGACAGGCTTTCTGTTTGACCTACCCACTTTTGGGGTTTGTAAACAAATGTCGTCAACTCGTTTTGATACGAAGTGAATTCCGTTTCAAAATCATCGAACACAAACTTATTGCTACCAAAAATCAATAGATTCAATACATTTTGGGATGCCAATGATGAAAAACCGGGTGGGATCTTACCTGAAAGATTATTCAGTCCAAAATTAGCAGTAGACAATGCCGTTAGGCTTCCCATTCCTGCTGGTATGCTTCCTTCAAGTTTATTGTTATTGACATAGAATGTCTTCAAATTGGACAATTGCTCAAATTCTGTTGGAATAACCCCAGAAACATTGCGATTGTTAGCTATGTTGAAAGTGGTAAGCAAACTTAGATTACCCAATGTACTAGGAATGTTTCCGGAAAGCGTATTATTCCCTATGTTAAACTCCTTGAGGGCACTTAGATTCCCCAAAGTGCTTGGAATGCTCCCCGTAAGCCTGTTGTAATACAAGTTGAAGAACTCCAAATTAGACAAGTTGCCAAATGTTGCTGGTATGTTCCCTACAAGTAAATTCCTAAACAGATTCAAATGCGTCAAACTCGAAAGGTTACCAAGCTCAGGCGGAATTGGACCATCAAGCTGGTTTATAAACAAATTCAAATGTGTTAGATTTGAAAGATTGCCAATGGAACCAGGTATATTTCCTGAAAAGGTATTGGATCCCAAAACCAAAACCTTTAGTGCTATCATATCTCCTATGGAAGGCGGAATGGTTCCTGTCAAGGCATTACGTTCTACCGAAAACGTCTCTACATTTATTAAATCACCAATAGTATCAGGAAGTGTTCCCGACAATTGATTGATAGCTAGATTAAACGTCGTTAAATTGGTTAAGTTTCCTATGGAAGTTGGAATGATTCCCTTTAGTTGGTTGTTTATCAACACCAACTTGGTTACCTTTCCATTCTCTACGGTAACACCACCCCAATCACTAACCAAAGAACTGGAGTCATTGACCAACCAAGGGCTTACACCTAAGGTAGTAACAGTCCAATTGTCGCCGTCGGCCGAGTTGTAAAGATCTATCAATGCTTGCCGTTCTTGGGGTGAAACTTGAGCTACGACCAGATGGTTCATAGCTATAGCCATAAATGCCAGCACCAACCTGCTCTTCACCCCATTAATCTCTTCTATTAAATTCTTCATATGTTCAATATGGTATTTCTTATTTCGCTATTATTAATCTGGGTTGATTGGAAGCCAAACTGGCACGACGCTGTGGCATTTGTCATATCCTATCACATCCATGTCGATGGAAGTCTCCTCTATTGGCTCCAAATTGGACTTATGCAACAATACGAATTCCAATCGCCAGATATTCTTCTTGCTGGCATTCCCTTTTTTACCTTTTGCCACATCGAAATCATACTCGATGTAGCGGGTTCCACCGGCATTCAAAACGACTTCCCTGTCTTTGAAGACAATGACATCTCCTTCATTCACCCCTTGATGATCCAATATTAGTCTATCGTTAAATCTAACGGCCATTTGCCTGAATCCTTTTTTATGTACGATGAATGCAAAGTAAACATCATCATTGGGAGCACCATGAATTGTGAATTTAGCCGTCCTTCCATGACAGGTATGCCCTGTATTTATATTGGCTTCTGAATACACCCCTCTAATCAATGGTTGAGACATATCATCGCATACATCTCCAATGCCATCCCCATCGTAATCCGCTTGATCCGTATTGGGTGTATAGGGACAATTGTCTGCTGGATTGTCTTCTCCATCGATGACTTCCTCTATGTTTGTGATTCCATCATCATCAGGATCCATATCCTCTTCCAACTCTCCAATAAGACTTGTGGTCTGATCAGCACTGGTGTTGCCACCTGCTGGAATCAAGAGGCTCATTCTTCCGGAATGCGACCTCTCGTCCGTGACATCTATTCCTCCATCTCCATCTCCATCAATGGCATTTCTAAAATTGAAATGATGTTGTCCTGGTTCCTCCGGGTAATAGGTATCTTCAAAGTTGTCTGCTCCCATAAAGCGATACATGCTATTAGAGGCCACCGCAGTAGGCAATGTATAATTATAACCGTATTGGGCTGAGGAATACCTTTTCAACGCATCTCTATTCTCTATCTCCATACCATAAGGGCTATACTGGGTCACTTCACTGGCAAAGGTCCATTCCTTGGAATCATCAGGTACGATCATCTTCCATTCCGTTCCTTCTAGGGTATAGAACGGCTCAAAGCTCTTGAAGTAACCTTCTCTTCTATTGAATGCTTCCGTACTTTCTCCATTGACAGCTTTGGTTCTTTCCACCAGATAGGCATAGGATTTCTTTGCTCTCCACTCTCCTTTTATGTTCTCCACATAAGGATTGAAACCATAGTTTCCTATTTCGACCTCATTCAAATCATCCTCGTGCAAACTTTTCAAGCCGCCCTCACATTGTGCATTCCAAAAATCCTCATATTTCACGGCACTGGCATTGACTATTCTCAGGTCATCCATCGTACCATCGCTGCTTTGTGTGAAATCCAGAGTACCAATGTTCCCACCTATTCTACCTCCAATCGGGTTTTTCATCATTGTGATGGATGCCATGTTTGCAGACTGTTGATTGCGATATCCTGATCGTATGACCTTGAAGTCGATGGTCGTACCATCTCCTTCGTCTTTACCTACAATCTCTCCTTTTCTATTTATGAATGCAACTCCTTTGTCACTATCATTGAATCCTGCCACCCAAACCTTCATTGGTTCCGATCCATCATCGATCAACAATTCATCTCCAAAGGTGAAAAAATCCCTGACATTGACATTGTCTCCATAATTGAAGAATGCCCCGTTCTTGGTCAAGGTACCGGAAGCTCCTATGTTCTTCGATGCTTGTGCCATACCTCCATAACCCCAATAGGCAGGGAAGTTGAAATTGTAATACTGATCGTCATATTCATTGACGGTTTCCGTCAACAGTACCTGCCCGGTACTTGCATCCCAAGCCTTGTTGACCGTACGTACTTGTGAACCCAAATCCCTTGCTATCTTCTCCTTCAAGATACCCGTCGTATGAATGACCTTAGTCGTAGTCGTAGTATGCAATGTCGATATGATTTCCGATCGTTCCGGTGGTGCGGTAGGAATGATTACCGGAAAAATTCCGATTATCAATAGCGCCACGTTTCCTTGAATCCCAAAGACGGTGGACTTGGAATAACTTTCCCTGAAATCGTTGACCACATCGTAATGTACTCCTATTTCCTTTTCTCTCACCTTACCATCTTTATCGATTGTCACCAAATTGTTGTCCAACTTACTTTCGTCCACCTCATCCGTACTATAGTTGTAGGTCACACCAGATATGAACTCATTGTACTCATTGTATACGTTTTGTGACTTTGTCTTCCCATTCATATCGTTGGTTCGTACCACGAATCCTTGAGACAAAGTCAATTCCGACTTTACGGAAACCTTGAGGCCAAAAAGGCCTTTCAGGACATTTTGCAAGACTTCCTTGTCGTTTGATCGCCAGTTCTGAGGATTGTCTATATCCGTATAATCCGCAATTGTAGGGAATTCTTTGGACGTATAGAATTCATTGATCACCTTCCCAGTTGCATGTTGTTTTATGTCTTCGGAAGGATTGTAGTTTTTGACCGAGACCCTACCATAGGTTACCGAAGGAGACGGAAAGAAGGATTCACCAAAGGGCTTCTCAACATAATTCACTTCCTCTGGTTTTTCCTTGTCTCCCCTATTGTAAAAAGGTTCTATGAACGGATTCTCCTTGCTACCGAGTGGCTCGTAGGTAGCCACACCGCTAGAGCCTCCGTTCTCCAAAGTATAATCATATTCTTGTCCGTATCTTTTTGCATATCTGTTCTTATAAGGATCATCGTCACTTACTTCCAACATTTCATCCCATTGGTCTTCCAACAACAATTGCCTTATTCTCGATCCACCTCCCAATTTCTTCTCATTGGGATGTTGCAAACGTATCCATGACTTCTGGGGAATGAAGCGTCTGGCACACAACTCCTTGTCTCTCAGCCTTCCGTTGGGGCCCTTGAATATTTCGATGATTCCTCCAAAGCTCTTCACCAATGCCTGTGCCACGTCCTTAGCATTACCACTATCGGTATCCAACTCCATTCCGTAGACCTGTTGGTTCAAATGCTTTCTACCAAAGTACCAACCCGCCTTGGATATCGGGTTCACATTTTTACCCTTCCCATTGATACCGCCTTCCAAATCGGATAGTCGCATTGGTATGGCCACACACTTCTTTTCCGTTTTGGATGAAGTGAATATCTTTTCGCTGTTATCATTGAGTACTTCCTTGTCTATTCTAAAATAGCCGGATACGTAATCAAATTGATTCTTGTCGAAATTTGCTGCATTCCTTCCCCCAGATTTGGTCATATTCAGCATGAACTTGAAGAATATGGGCTTGTCGATGTGTTCCCCGAGATAGCGTTTCTTGAAATCTTCCACGTCAGTGACATCTTCATCGATTTCCACTATGAGGTATTTTGCCTCCGAAGAACCATTGTAGGAGCCTCGGTCGTACAATACATCATCATATGCCGTAGCATCTCCATTTAGTCCTCTGCTTGCCCCCACGACCTTGAACATTTGCATAGCCTTGCGATCTTGGACATATTGATAGTCGTCTGCCTCATAAGCCATCTGCAATCTCCCTCCCGATGGCAATTCCACAGAAGACAAATGCCACGCCGCGGCATAGACATCCTGTTGTTCCTTGTCTTTTTGATCCACATAAGGAAACTCAGGCGCTGTGACATTGTCGTCATTTACATTACAGCCACCTTCGTTGGGCTTGTAATTTCCCCAAATGTCATATCCCTTTAGGTTATAAGTCGGATTGGACGCTTCGTCTTGCAACCATTTCCCATCTTGGTCATACTCCCCGGTTCCATAGTTGAAGGTATATGGCGTGTATTTCCCCATTTTGGAATCCCGATACGTGAAGTATACTTTCTTCAACGTCAACTTTCCATTGTTTGCAAGGTTAGCGTTTGCATCCCTGTAATCCAACTCATTGTCGTCCAAAGCTCCCCCAAGGTTGTTGGGAATTCCTTGACATTGCGAATAATCGTAGATGAAATGTGCCTTCTTTATAGGGGATGCCTCAGCTCCATATTTTAAATATTCGGGTTTGGAGTACAATGAGATGCTATCTATCTTCTTCATATGAGCCACGTTGGAATCACCTCCACCATCATCGTCTTTCACCCCACGTCCATCTTTTCTATCCGACAAATGAAAAATAGCGATATGCGTCTTGGTTTCAATGTTATCTATGTATTTCAACTCCTTTTCTCCATACATGTAACTTCCCTTCTGGTCTTTATAATGGGTATTCAACCCCGCATTGTACGAAGCATCTTCGTATGGGACACGCCATTTGTATCGTTCTGGAGTGGCTTCATAATTGAACTTGGTGTATGCTCCAAAATCATCATCCGATGGGCCATCGCCTGTGCGGTCCTCATAGTCCGATGATATGACACTGGACAACAGATAAGTATGCGCGAACCCTGGAGTGTCGATCTTGTTGAAATACCAATCTTGACCACTCCTATTTCCCAAAGAGTTTTCCTTGTTATCACTGGAGTTACCAATGGGTACACTTCCCTCTGCACAATTTCCATCTCCATTTACCGCAAAGGAGACTTCTTCCTTTTTGGTGTTGTAAGCAGTCTCTCCATAGACATAGGTCGAACCATCCGCCTGAAGTATCTTCATTCCCGCCTTATGATGATCAAGATTGTTGCTTGCATGTTCGTTTACGGTAAACAAGCTCAAACCATATTTCTTTACGTCGCCGACACTGACCGGTTGAATGGATTGATTTCGTATTTCCCTTTTCTTTCTTTGGATGGGTTCCGAAAAAACGACCTCATCGTAGTTATGGGTCTTTCCGTCGTCAAGGTAGTTTTTCACCCTATACCTATTGGCGGCAAATTTACCATAGCCGTTGTTTCTTATTCCGGTATTTCCCAACGTATTTCCTCCTGGTTGGTCTATTGCCAGTGCCATGGCATTGTAACCGCCCAAACTATTTTGGAACAGTTCCTTTTCTCGGTCGACGGAAAGCTCTCCTATGGATTTGAAATATACTTTTTCATAAGTTGGATCATCCTTTGGGTCCTTTTCTTTCAAAAACTGAGTGGCATTCGTTTCCCATACTCCTGTATGGCTTTCCGAGGGGGAATTTTTGTAATCCAGCCCCACATGAAAACCCGATCCAACTTCTATCTCTCCTCCTCCAAAGCTACTTTCGCTCTCATCATTGACGAATTGATCGTATACATAACCCGTTTGACTTCTGAAAGGACGAAACATACCGCCAATTCCTTGCCCATTGATATTATAAAGGTCATAAGTATAATTCACCATGGGAAGCACCCTTGTATTCTTGCTCACCACATCTTCCTTTTCCCTATTTAAATCCAGAATGTCGTTGTTGGTCGCATTATCTGTAAACTCATAACCGTAGGCTTTCTCCACACTTTGTTTTCTAGCGATACTTTGCTTGTTTCCATAGGCTGTAAGTCCTAGTTCCGCATCTATTCCCCACAGGTCTCCCCCGACGGAAATACCAAATGTCAACCCCGAATTCTTATATGCCGTTCTTTTTGCAGGTGTAAAGGTGTTGTTCAAAAATGATACACTACCAGATCCGTTCAAACCTATTCTACTACCAAATGCGATATTTCCAGTTGCTTCCTTAAACTTTTCTTTCGTATCTCCATTAGGAGTCGCACTTCCTTTGACATTTGCACTCATATTAAATGATGTCAAGCCTTGTCTGGAATTGAAAGGCACTCCAAAACTTGTTTTGCCGCTTATTCCATAATTGGCATAATCGTCTTCAAACTTTTTTTGTGCACTTATGCTAACACTAGGACTCACGGTTGCTCCATTGGATGCAGAAGAACTTAGATTCATTCCTACGCTAACATGATCGGAGACTGCGAAATTCAAGCCGAATGACGGCTTAAATGAGATTCCCTGATAGTTGTTGTGTTCTATCGTTAACCCTCCTCCGGCTTTAAATGTCTCGATGCCGAATATTTGAGCGTTGAAATCCATAGTCATCCCAATGGTTTGATTGTCCCTCATATTGTTCTCGTATGTAATCTCATCGCCATTAAAATCGTCGGGAAGGCCTCGCACCTGCCTATTGATTTGCCCTACGTTGAGATTCCACCCCAAGCCTGTCCATGAGGCTTCCTGATCCATGGTTACTCCGGAGTCATATGCTAAATTCAAGGGATAGCCTCCCACGTCCATGATCGGGATGTTGTAATTGAAGTCTCCAGAAGACAGGTTGACCATATCGGACGTTCCAATGGGAGTGAAGGCATTGAATTCCGGTTGGGTAGGTCCTCCAGTCAATGCCCACAATTGCGTAGGCCGTGTCATTTGTAACAACAATTGGATTGCCAAATAACACGCCATAACCTTTGTTGTCTTGCTTTTTCGTATCGTATTGATCATATCACTTAGTGAATTATAATTTTATGCCTTAAATGGATAGTTTCCTTTAAGAATGTATCATTTCTTTACGACCTGATTCTTCAATAGTTCTTCTATGTTCTGTAAACGTTCGTCTTGAGCTTTGATTCTTTTTTCTTGTTGAATAGCATACAATGTCAATTCTTCTATTTTTTCCAGAAGTTTCATATTCATCTCCTTGAGATTTATGCCTTCTCTTTCCATTTCTGCAGCAGATGGCACATTGGGCAAGTGCCCTTCCTTGGCTATGTAGTCTTCAACTTCTTCCAAGGTCTTGAGCTCATAATCCTCATAAAAAACATAATCCGGTGCCAAAACTCCCAATAGATCTATCTTTACTTCCTGTACGTGCATCTTACCTTTTACGGTAAGCTTGTAATCACCATCTGCTTCTGCAGTACCAATGGCTATTCTTCCTGTAGAAACCAAATCCCCATTTATTTGGGCACTACCGCCAACAGCAAAATTATATCCTGTTGGAATGGTATTCGTATTGACTCCCAATTGATCCGCGGCGAAGTCCCCAAAGATTAATGGAGTAACCGTTCCTGAGTTGTCTATGAACAACTTGTTGTCTCCAACTTCGCTTGCACCAGTTCCATTGCCAATGAAGACATTTCCACTTCCAACGCTATTTCCACTACCGGCGTTGGCTCCCAAATATATATTGGAGTGTCCAGAGGTATTGTTCATACCAGAGGACTCTCCTAAAAACGTATTGTTGATCCCTGTCGTGTTAGAGGCCCCTGCAGTGTATCCAATGAAAGAATTGGAGGAACCTGTTGTATTGTTTAGCCCCGATTGGTATCCATTAAACACATTTCCCATACCGCTCGTATTGTTTTTCCCCGAAGACACACCTATGAATGTATTATTATTGGAAGTCGTCTTGTTTCCTGCCTCGTAGCCTATGAAAACATTGGTACTTCCTTGACTGTTGGCTCCTGCACTACCACCCAAAAAAACATTCTTTTGCCCCGATGTGTTATACCTTCCAGACATAGATCCGACGTATATGTTGTTAAGTCCGGTAACATTTGAGTTTCCTGCATAATACCCCAAAAAGAAATTATGACTACCAGTCGTCGTATTTGCTCCTGAACTCCCTCCCAAGAACAAGTTGTAAGAAGCCGTTGTATTTTTAGCCCCAGCCCCGTTCCCTAGAAACACATTGTAATTTCCTGTGGTATTCTTTTTTCCTGAAGTGTTACCTATGAATACATTGCTGTGCCCAGAGGTGTTTTCCATTCCGGAGTTCGCTCCAAAAAAACTATTGTTGTTACTAGTGGTAACTGTTCCTGAATTAGCTCCAAAAAAACTATTGTTACTCCCTTGTGTTCCTGAGTTCGTTCCTTGATTTGTCGTTGTTTGTGCAATCGTCGTAGCAGGTGCTAGCACAAGTAGCATTGATAATATGTTTTTTATCATTCTCATATATAATGTTGAATTAGCGTTAGATACAATTATTTGTTTTAGTTTTCCTTATAATATGTGTCATCGTAGTTTGAAATGTTACCTCCATTTATTTTTCATTTATCCATAAACCAACATAGGCTCATAATATAAATCTTGTCTTTTCACTGATTTCTTATAAATACTACTTTATCATTTTCATTATCTCTTTTCAATCTTGATTTTACCATATTCATTTCAGAATTGAAAATGAATTGGGCACTATATGCAAATCTCATAATTCCTTCTTTTATTTCTACAATTTTTCGTTATTCCTCCTTAAACTCTTGACATTTTAAAACCACTAAATGACATAGTATTGTTTGTATAGAAGAGATTCTGTTTTTGACCTAAAAAATGTGAAAGTAAGAATAAGATGACGACTGCAGCCAAGCTTGCGTTAGCAATCAACAACAGAGGAACATGTTTTTTTTTCAAGGGGCTCTAAAAAAGATATTAATTTAGTCTACAAATATAAATCAAAAGAACAACTTTACAATAACATTCCCACAGTATTAATGGCCGTTTAAAGTTTTGACAATTCAATAAATATGTCGTTAAATTTTGAAGTAAACAATTCCTCTCTTACAGGACGTATGATAGATCTTCAAAAAAATAAGGATATGGCATACCAATGGCAGTCCATAATTTTAATTTGGATTAACTCGTATAGCTTTTGAGTAAATTATATAGAATTATATTCATTCAAAAAAATGCTTTAAATCTGTTTTTTCACACCTCTTTTCCAATAAAATTCTTTAAGACGATCTTTTTTAGTAGATTTAAAGTTTATATAAAAACCCTCAATTATTCAAATGACAGATAATACCATATTATCCAATAAATTAATAGAAACCATACATATTTCCAAGGCCATTGCAAAGGAGTATTCCCATGCAGAATATTCATCGGCTCATTTGTTAAAGGCATTAATGCACCGGGACATAGGTCTATTGAAGTATTTGGAAAGCATAGATCAGGATCCTTATTACATTGAAGAATGGGCAGAAGTTAGGTTGGAAAGCCTACCCAAGACTTCAAAAGTTCCAGAAACACCAAAAGAAGACAGCTCCATTGAGGCTGTATTCTATGAGGCAGACAACATCAAACTTAAAATAGGTTCCGAAAACATTGATGAATATTGTGTTTTGATTGCCTTGTGCACACCTGGAGTCGGTTTTTCTTTCGAGCAATTAAAGACACTTCCCATTACTCCAACGGAGCTTATCGACAATCTAAGTACCAATGCTGACAACACGGTTTCAAACAACAATAGCTCCACTAACAACAAAACGACAAGCAATGGCAATGCTGCTTCAAACACAGTCTTAAAAAAATACTGCGTAGACAAAACCGCACTTGCCAAAAACGATGAATTGGAAAAAATCTCTGGTAGGGACTCCGAGATCAAAATGATCACTGAAATTTTAGGAAGACGTTCCAAACCCAATGTTTTGGTACTTGGGGATCCTGGTGTAGGAAAGACGGTACTTTTAAACGGGCTAACCTATGCAACACTCAAAGAGTCCATCCCAGATCATTTAAAAAACGCATGTGTCTTTGAGCTCGATTTCATCAATTTGGTATCGGGAGCTGGCTATAAGGGAGAAATCGAAGATCGACTCAAGAAAGTGATTGAAGCCATCAAGACCTTTGACAATCCAATACTGTTGATAGATGAATTGAACAACCTAACCGACAAAAACTCTGGAAACCAAGGCCTTTCCAACATCTTAAAATCCGAATTGACAAAAGGAGACCTTACCATAATAAGTACAGCCACCAATGATGCCTTTAGAAAGCATATAGAAACAGATGAAGGTTTGTCCAGGCAGTTCGAAACCTTGCGATTAGATGAACCTAGTGAAAAAGATGCCTTGCGGATGATCAATGACACCATCTCCTATTATACGGAGCATCATAAATTGGATATTGACAAGGAAGGCATAAAAGAAGCCATCAAATTGGCTAAACGCTACAACAAAGAACGTAGCTTGCCTGATTCGGCCATAGATCTAATAGATAGGACCATGTCAGCCACCAAGTTTATGGTTCAAACATCTCAAGCCGAAATCATTGCTCTAAAGAAGCTATTGAATGACTTGAAAAACGAAAAGACAAGTGATGATGAATTATTGGTCGAGCAATCCTGGATCCATGTACAAATGAAGAATAAATTAAGTTATTTATTATTCACCGAACTAGGCGACGATTTAATCTATAAGGATGTAAAAACTCCAAAAGAAGGGTTCAAAATACTAGAAACCATATTGGAACAACTCAATGAAATTGCCAGTAGAGAAAAAAACAGTATTACAAAGCATGACATAACATCTACGATAGCCAATAAAACAGGCATTCCAACGGGTAAACTTCAATCTGACGAAAAGGAGCGTTTACTCAATATGGAAGACCAGTTGCGAAAAAGAGTAATAGGTCAAGATCACGCCATAAAAGTGATAACCGAAGCGGTTTTGGAATCACGATCCGGGTTGAGCAAACCTGGTTTGCCTACGGGTTCATTCTTTTTTTCCGGCCCAACCGGAACAGGAAAGACGGAACTAGCCAAAGCTTTAGCCGAATTTTTGTTTCAAACGGAGACCTCGATCATAAGATTTGACATGTCCGAATTCAAAGAGGAACACTCGGCAGCTCTTTTATACGGTGCTCCTCCTGGTTACGTAGGATATGAAGAAGGAGGTTTGCTTGTAAATAAAATTAGGCAGAAACCATACTCCATTGTTCTTTTCGATGAAATTGAAAAAGCACACCCTTCGGTTTTCGATATCTTCTTACAAATTCTAGATGAAGGAAAACTACATGACAGACTAGGAAAAGAGGGGGATTTTTCCAATGCTGTAATACTATTTACATCAAACATTGGTAGTGACCATATCGTCGATACATTTGGCAAGGGCATAATACCCAAATCCAGTGACTTGTTGGAAATGATGGGGAACCACTTTAGGCCAGAGTTTTTGGGGAGACTAACCGAAATCATTCCTTTTTCCCCCATCACCGAGAATAATGTTGCAAAAATATTCAAAATCCAATTAAAGGACTTGTTAAAAGCTCTGGAAAAACAAGGCATAAGCTTGGAGCTTTCCGAAAAGGCCATTACCGTTTTGGCAAAAAAAGGGTTCACTCCAAAATATGGAGCTAGACCCTTGCGTGGAGTCATAAGAAACGACTTAAGGTCACCTCTGTCAAAACTCATCATATCCGGAAAAATAGAAAAAGGCACAAAAATTATTCTGGACGTCGATAAAAACAACCACTTAAAGTGGAAATATTAGCAATTATAATTTTTCATAGGAAAAAGTTTATATATTTATAAAAACATACAATTTAAACGGAGTATAGTTATGAGTGATACATATGGAATAGGTGGCACCGAGGTACAAGGTGACGCAAATGAAGCTATTCAAGAAATCCCACAAAACAGAACCTTATTGGTAGAAAAACTTACCGATGATCAACCCATAAAACCACAAATCACAAAAGGTTTAAAAACGGTAGAAGACGTTTTTGAACATTTCAAACCAGAAGTAGGTGTCGATTTTGAGGATGCCGATGGCGTAGGTAAGAAAGAGACATTGAGTTTTAGCAATCTAGGAGATTTTGGTTCTAAAGGAATCACAAGACAAAGTAAGTTCCTAAAAGACTTAAATACAGAAAAAGAACAATACGTAAAGATCATAAAACAGTTGAAATCGAATAAGATACTAAAGGCAGCCTTAACAGATCCTGAAGCCAAAGCAGCCTTGATGGAATCCATTCGAGCATTAATAACTGAAATAGAAGAAAAAAAATAAGTTATGTCAGAATCATCTAAAAAAGCACAGCAATTCGCTCCTGTTGAAAACCCTGCCAAACATCTAAAAGACAATAGTGAAAAGCTTGCTAAATATGGCGGGTTTGATTTATTGGAAGCTTGTGTGGAAGGTGTACAAAACATGAATCCTGAGCGTAAGGCCAGAAAAAGAATCTTTTTAACTGAAAGCACAAAAAAAGAAGACAGAGAAACTCTAAAGAAAACTTTGGAGATATGGGCAGATGTATTATCTCAATCCGATAGCATAACAGATATGGTGGAGGAATCCGAGAAACGCTCGGAGAGTTCTCAACAATCATTGAAAAAAAACCTAGGAGCTGCCATCGAAGCTTCGAGAGAACTCGAACGTTCATATCGTTCTGTGGCATTGTTCTACAAGAACACAGAATCTGACAAGTTAAAAAACATCTCCATCGTAAATGCAGAATTAGAACAAGTCAAAGACTTGGACAACACTCGTTTTATCGATGCCATAGCAGATGAGTTAAAATCTACCTATGATCGTTTGGATCTAAGAGAGAATTACGGTTTGTTGGTTATTCCTGGATATCTAGGATCCAATAAAGTTGTAGAAAAATGGGCTAAAATCGCCTATGAAAACAAAGCGATGCTGGTTACTGACTTTGAGCATCTAGACGAGCCAGACGATGTTATGGAAATGTTTGAAGCCGCAAACTTGACTGGAGGAGACAAATACCGCTCCAACGTCATCATGGCTTGTAATTGGCTTGTAGGAAGAGGTAAATTCGATGAAGTGGAAGAAGAAGATGACTTATTCGTTCCTCCATCTGGAGCCTTGGCCGGTAAAATATACAATACTCTCATGTCTCAAGTAACTGCTGGTAAGAAACACGGTGGCATCAATGAGATAGATGGGGTAAGATTCGACCTTAGAAAGAGTGAAATAGCACAACTTGAGAAATTGGGATTGGTACCAATGGTCAACGAATATGGCAAAGTCATGGCTTTTTCTGCCAAGACATTGTTCAATGGAGACAACTTAGGACTTCAAACCTATTCTGTAGTACGTGTATTTGATTATGTCACAAAAGTATTGATGGACTTCTTGAACCGTCGTGCCTTTGAGAACTTCAATGCAAAGACAAGAAAAGAGTTAATGGGCCAGATCGTTAAATTCTTGGATCAAATTACTGGGCCAGACAAATTGATTGAAGATTTTTCCATCAAAAGATTCGAACAAGATCCCAACCATAAAGATCGTGTATATCTAGATGTGCACATGAAACCTTATTTCCCAGCTAAAAACTTCTTGATTAAGATGGATGGACAAAAAGGAGATGACGGCAATGAGTGGGATGCCGAGTATGAGCAACAAAAGTAATGTTCGCCCATATAACTAGTGTTTTATAAAAACAAAAAAGGATTCAACTAACGTTGAATCCTTTTTTGTTGATCTTGTCTCGAATCAGGCCCTTAATTTGAAGACCTCCTCGCAATGTCCAAATCACGTTGTATTTCCTTATAATCCTGCTTGCAATTGTCCAAGGCATCCTTATACTCTTCTATGGTGCTTTCCGCATCTTTCAAATCACGAAGTTTATCTTTTGTTTCCTGCAGCTCCACATAAAGATTTATAATGTGTGTATACATGTCATATCTGTAAGTAGAGTCCTTTGTAGGTATTTGCCCTTGCATATCCACCAGCTTCTTGCTTACCAATGAATTTTGATAAGAAATGTTTTGTCCAGGAACGTCCAAGGAATCTATCATACGTTTTATGCTTGTCATCTGCTTGGAAAAATCATCTTGGAAATTCATTTCCTTCTCTATGTTCTTTGCCTCATTCTTAAGCAAGGCATTTTCCTTGCTTGGCACTTTAAAATTAAAATACACAGCAGTGACAATTGTACCTACAGTCACTAAAAAAAGTAGTAAAAATTTCAAAAAACTGTTTCTTCTCTCTTTAGTATTCTTAGGTTTCATATAATTCTTGAATTTATTGTATTGTAAAAGCGTTGTACAAATATAATAAATGATTTAAAAAGAGGTGAAGAATCTCAATTTCTTTGCTTTCATAAAGCATAAAAATAAGTGCAATCAGATTTCTGAGGAACAGATCGTCTAAAAGTAGTTTCAACACTATCAACTTCACAATATCCAACAAGGACTATTTTCTCTTCATACAAATAACATTGAAAATATCTAAAAAAGCATTTCTATTCTAAAAACAAAATGTATCAAACACAAAGCTCTAATGGCATCCAACAGGTTTATAATAATCTTTCCCATATTTTTCTTTCAAGACCTTAGCCCTTTTCAATATTTTATCTCCTTCTGTCAATAAATCTCTAAAGTTTTTCCGAAGATCCCCATCGTCATCATAGTCTTGAAGTATGCTATCCATAATTGTAAAACCTTCTCCAGCTCCTTTAGTTTTTCCATCTGCCATATTAATCAATTGATTGTTAAAACTATTCATTTCTTCCAATCCATGTATTATACTATCTATTATCACACTAGGTGTGGAAGCCTTGCAAACCTTATCTCTATTTGCTTTGGCCCAATCTGCAACTATCTTATCTTGCCAAGTACTGACAACTGGGTGTTGCATTATGATATCCACTTCATCCATCACATTTTGTAAAGTTCCCTTTCTAACCCATAGTTCTATCATTTTTTCACCCACCTTTTTCACCGCCTCGACAGCGAGTAAAGCTGACAATTCATGTAATGGCTTATCTGGATCATCTTTGGCTATTTGTGTATGAGTAGGATTTGTACCTATTACTATACCTTTACCCTTTCCTTTTATTTTATTTTCTATTTGAAAAACTTGTTCTTGAATTAACAATTGAGCATCTGCTATACGCTTTCCTGCCATTTTCAGCATATTATAAAACCCAAAATTTATCATAGCTCCCACACGCTCCATAATGTCATGTGCATATTCTCTCATAAACTCAGGCAATTTGTTTTTTGCAGAAACAATACCATCTCTAATCTCTAAAAGGTCATTAAATCGTTTTACATAGGCATTGTCAGCTACACCAGTCCCATCTAAATTTTGTATTTGATCTAAATCCTTGCATATTTCCAATATGATGACATCATTGATTGTTCTTTCACCAGGTTTAGATTCTTCATATGGTTTTATTTCTATAGAAAACACTTTTTCTTCAACAATAGGCAATACACTTGCCAACATATCCAACTCTCCAAAAGTTCCTGTAACCAATGGTATGAAACGTGCTATTTCATTTGGTTTCGCGATAACGTCCTTATCGAATTTCATTTTGGAAATCCCTACCACTGAAGGCGTTTTTTTTGCACTTAAATACGCTTTGGCTTCTTTGGGTTTCAGCAAAGCGAATGTATCATAATTAAAGTCTTCAGCCCCAGCATAAGGAGTGTGATTAGGCACAAGATCCACCCAAGGAAACACTCTATCATTATCACTTACTTTTGCTACTGCTATTTCTACATAGTTGGTATGCGCAAAATAATCTTCAATGACATGTAAAGCTGATCCGAACTTCGTCATTGCCGTAATATCGGAAAGGTTAGGATTGTCTTTTGCAAGTTCTATCTGACCTTTCACAAAATCGTACGCTGTTCTTTTTGTTGAAAATGTTGAAGAATCAGCATCAGTAGCACTGGTACGAATATAGTTTTTCATACCGTAGGTTTTCCCTATTGCTGTTTCCTCTTTAGTAGCCTGACCAACAAAGCCATATTTTTCATTTGGGTCATTTAGTTCTGTATTATGAGCATTTTTATCTGCAGGAATTGTTACTGGGTTGTCAATATGCTCATCTGGGCGATATACACCTAAAACATCTGTAGTCATCTTGAGATATTGCTTTTCAAAGTCCCTCATTCTGACATCATAATTATTCTTATCTAAGTCTTCCTTTTTTTCTGGTTTCATAAACTCGCTCATTGCCAATATAGAAACCAAACTGGTCATAAACTCCCTGGACCAAGTAATCGGTCTAACCTTTTTCTCTTTGTAAATAACATTAGTTTCAAACTTAAACCAAGTAGAAGGGCTAAGAAATTCTCCTTTATATTCTGCATCCACTCCATAAGGGACACTTATTTCAACCAATTTATTACTAGGCTTGTCTGTACTTGCATTGCTCAAGTTTTTTATATCTCCCTTTTCTTTTTTCGCATATTCTATAACTGTATTTGCCAATGGACGAATAATGCCAGGATCCACCATTTGTGAAAAATCCCGCATCCAATTGCCTAAATATATTTTATTTAAAATTTCAGTAACTTTTTCATCATCACTGATATTAAATTTATCTATAATTATCTGTTTTAAGGCTACCTCTTCAATATCCTGATGCCCATAATGTCCATGGTTAACATCTATTTTACCTGCTTTGTAGTTATTAATCTCACCGTTGTCTTCCCTGTTTTGCCTAGCCTCATTTACATATCTTGTTAGGTTGCTGTGCAACTCGTTATACTCCCATACCAAAGTCAACTCCTCTCCATCTACTTCTGCATCAGCAAAAGCTTGCTCTTTGGTTTCTAGCAAATTTATTTGAATTACTTGATTCGCAAACCTAGCACCAGGATCTCCTTTACTGTTCTTTTTGGGAAGCAAATTCTTTTTTTCCTCTTCTTGAGTGTAAACATTATGCAATAGATAATGGATATGATGCCCTACTTCCTCTACGAGAGCTACCATTAGTTCAGCACGATCATCATTATCTTCCTTCGCTTTACGAACAAATCTTTCCGACACTAATATTTCCTGTGTCTCATTACTATAGCCAGCTGGCCCTCCTCCATTGATGCTTCTGTTCTTTACTACTACTATTTTAGGGTTTAACTTTCCATCATTCGCCTTTGCATCCTTATATAATTTTTCTATTGCCGCATTAGTATAACGATTTTTGTAGATACGTTTTATGACATAGGTAAAAAGAATCAAACTGTCTTTCTTAGCCATAATTTGCAACTGCTCTACAGCAAAAGTGCTAGCCAACTTAACTTCTTCTATTTCTTCATGAACATCTTCCTTAAGTTTTTCCTGATTAGCTTTTGCCTCCTTGTTGCTTTTGCCAGATAACGAAGTCAGAATTCTGTTAGCTATGGTCATTTCTGGAAAAGAAATTTCATCCTGACCCATCGTTACTGATGGAGTAGGAACCGCCGAACCAACAATAACATTAGGTTCGCCTTGCGTGACTGCTCCTCCATGCGCCGTTAGGTCCCCCAAACAAACAACAGGCACTCCATTGAAAAATACATTTGGTGCACCTTGAGCAATGACATCTGGAGGTCCAACGCATACACACATGTCTCCCATTAATGCCGCGGGTTTGTTATTAATCAAAATATTGGGTGCTCCTGGACCAGAAATTGGCCCTCCAACATGCGGTACAGTTCCACTACACATTGGGCAAACATGCATACTTCCTATAGTTGCTATTGGTCCTGGCATAGTATCCTTTTTAATTATTATTCCTTAAATAGAGGTGTATAGATTTTATCTCATTGGTTTCAT
Source organism: uncultured Bizionia sp. (assembly GCA_947496215.1). Classification (GTDB taxonomy): domain Bacteria; phylum Bacteroidota; class Bacteroidia; order Flavobacteriales; family Flavobacteriaceae; genus JAHDHI01. The sequence continues at coordinate 365,220 of CANMCF010000002.1, read as the reverse complement.
CCAGTTTCCAATCCCCACTTGTAGAAAGGTGTCCGCCTCCTACTCTATGGTAAGAAACTGGTGAATCTAAAAAGTAAACAAACTCCTTTCCTTCATATGGGAAAGTCAACCTATAACCATTGCTTGTTATTCCAATCTCATCAAAAGTCAAATCCGATTTCTCTATAAAATCCTGCATTCTATCGGATTGATTCAATATGGAATTATTAAAAATGACACTTTTATTTCCAGAAATGTTAATGTCTGGATATTCTCTATAGGTTTCTTCCAAATATATTCGTATATCTACAACTAGAGATTTTTTAACTGACACTTCAATTCCTTGATCTTTCCAAAAACATCTCTTGGAGCCTTCATCATAATACTCTGTTCTATAGACCTTGGATTCTTTACCAAAAACATCATAAAAGTCTTTTAACGTCATTCCTAATTTAAACGGTTTTCCATTGTATTTAGACTCTATGCCATTTAATTCAAAACGATGCTCTTGTCCTATGAAAACTTTGTATTCAGGACTCTTTTTATCTATCATATTTTTATTTTGAGTAATCGTCTGACAACTAATCAATAAAAGTATGGTCAATAAGTAAACAGATTGTTTCATTTCCTTAATATCTTGTTAAACTACATCAATTTTACCACTGGCTCCTTGCACTACAACCATTGCTTTACCAGCCACCTTGGTTTGCGTGCCTATCAACTCCGCACCTAACTTACCTTCGACCAAAACATCCTGTCCTTTTATACTAGCATTAGTTTTTGCTTCTAGAGCTAGACTAGCCTTACTTTTAATAGATGTATTCCCTTCTGCTTGCATACTTGTTTTACCCTTGGATAAGACAGCCATATCTCCTTCTGAAGCTACATCTATGTTTCCTTTTGCTTGAATATCTATATTTTCTTCAACCACCATCTTAATGTTCTTGGCTGTAAATTCAATGTTTTCAGTAGCAGTAATATATAACGACTTGGCCTTAGTATCAAATGTTATGATGCTACCTTCATTGTCATAGATATTTATCTTCTCCTCTCCATTGGTGTCATTGAACTCGATGGTATGCCCACTCCTGGTTCGAATGGCCTTTATGTCGTTGCCATCCGTCTTCCATGATTCCGGTTTTTCACTACCGTTGTACAAACTTCCCATCATATATGGCCGTTCTGCATTACCTCCTTCAAAACCAACAAGAACTTCTTCTCCCAACTCTGGAATGAAATGAAACCCTTTGTCCACTCCCGCATGTGGAGACACTATACGAATCCATGGGGTTGCCTCCCCCACTATTTTCTGCCAAGGAAACTGTACTTTGACACGCCCCAATCCTTCTGGGTCCAAGTTATCCATCACAATGGCTGTCTGAGTTTCACTTTTTGGGAATGCATTTATATTTGTATTAGGGTAAGCATCGAACTCTGCCGTTATGGCTTCAAATCGATTGGTGTAATCTCCATTCTCGCTATTCGTGTGTGTTATCCCAGTTACCCTATAGCGGCTGCCTTCAACAATCACTATGTTTCCAAGGGCTACTCCTGGATTGTCACTGACCCCATTGAGCTTTACTTGTTTTATTTCTATTGCCTTTTTTTGCAACTCTATGCTCGCATCCAATCGTTGTTTGGATTGGGGATCGTTATAAGGATTATGCCATACCTTGGTTTCCTTGTTGTATATCTCATTGGCCTTGTTCGACACAAAACCATTGTAACCATTGGCTCCAGCGGTTATCTCTTTGGCATCTTTTTCATGAACCTCATCCTGTAGATAATCGGTAGTATAATACTTGTAGTTATGAGGCTGTGGCAAAAGACTCAAATTGTATTCCTTTAAATCGAATCCATAGGTGAGGTCGAGTTCTTCGGTATTTGGAGTACCAAACACCAATTGCTTCCCATTGTAATAGAACCATTCGCCATACAAGGCGGCCAATCTACTGGTATAATCGTAAGCACTTTCATTGTGCTGTACTGAATAATGCAAGGGGTTGTCGTTGTTGGGCTGCACCAACAATTCCAATTTGGAGGCATCGTAATCCCTAAAGGTCTTGTCCAATATTTCGGACAAAGACACATCGTTGTAAGATGCATAATGAGGTCCATCGTCTGCCAAGAAGGTTGGACTTTGCGCCTTTATGACTATTTCATCTCCAGAACTAGCCTCATATCCCTTTATTGTTTTTATTTGAGTAACCAATCCTTTGAACTCCAACTCTTTGTAACCTTCAAAATTATCCAGAGCACTCACTTGTACAGTAAGTGTTTCTCCCAGAAAGTTTTTACTAGACTCTCCCAAGTCCGTAGACAGATCTTCCAAAACATCCATACGGCATACGAGTTCCAACATGTGATGTGAATCCAATTGTTGATGCAGTACAAACCTCTTAAAGGTCGCTATTTCATTTCCTCCTATGTATATGCTGGTCGTTGATTGTAATGCCATAATAAAATGTATTTTAGTTGTCTAACTTAATAAACGTCCCTTCTTTGTATTTTAACTTTAATATCTTTCCCGTTGGTTTCTCAAAACCTGTTTCTTCTCCTTCATGGAGACTTGGTTTCATTTCCGGATAGGTTATCTCTTTAGTATCCTTGTTGTATTTTGGTGAGACCTTGTTACCCCTAGACTTAACGAAAACCAAACGATCTTCTCCATCAAAGCAATCTGAACAATCTGTTACCTCACCATTTTTAAAACTTAAAAGCCTGTATACGTAAAAGTCTTTTCCTCCTCCATGAGTCCCATATCCTTTTACCAAATACAAGTCTTTATCCACATCTTCAATTTCAAAATGAATAACATCTGTATAATGCGATATCCCTTCATCTGAATTGTCATTCAATGACAAGATTCCCGAATACGTTTTATCTCCAGAATCATATTGAAATGCAGAATTGTAAATGTGCCGTGTGCCTCCATTCAATTCATCCCATGAAAAAACCCTTAACCTCTTGTCTTTGGATGCAATGGCCTTGATTGTCTTTGACAATGAATCAAAAGGGTAGGAAGCGGCTTTTTCACTAGACAATGTTTTTATCAATGTCTCCTTAAACCTATTTAGAATCGTATCTCTGGCCTCTCCTTTTTGACTTCCGTAATCATGCCTATTCTCATTGTACTTCTTGTAAATGTTGACCAATTGCATATCCTTCTCGACCAATGCACTAGCATCTCCATTTTGAGACTGACAGCCTAAGGTGAGACAAAACAAAGTGACGTATAAAATGATGTTACCTTTCATTCTGAAAATATTTTCTTGGTTTGTACATAGCGCCATGTCGCAAGTCTTTCTGTTGCCAAGGTATGTACTTGGCCTCTTTCCGCCTTGTTCGTCTTGATGTCGTACCCTTTATTGGATTTCAGCCATCTCTTTGCATTTCCTTCACCTTGATAGTACACATAGTTCCAATAGGCTTGTTCATCGTCTGTAGGTTTACCATAAGCCAATGTCTTGCCATAATTGATAAATAAATCCTTCCTATGTGCCAATGTTGCCCCGAAGGCCCACAAAGCACTCTCCAAATCTTTGAATACTCCGGTTATCGTCTTGTTTCCAAGCTCGTTTGTTTCTTCCTTTTGATAGAATTCTGCTCCTGTTTTGAAATCTGCCATAGATTTCCCCTCGTTGAAGGTATTTGGCAAATATTTTTTATATCTCGGAAATTCCGATCCAAAATCGTCTGTTCCCAAAACGTCAAAACCATTAAGAGGTTTGTCTATGATTACATTGTTTGGAGGATTTACGTCATAATTGGAATCTATGAATAGATTTAAACCTTCTCCTACGGCAATCGTGTTAAAGTATGACGGAATCAATCCAAGGTCTTTGGAAATTTTCTCCATTAAATCCAAAACCGCCTTTTCATTTGGGTCATCTACATATCCAGACCAGCCGTACACCTTGCGAGCGTCATATTTCTTCCTTAGCTCTTCCTTTACTTCTTTGTAGGATTTTTTAACTTGTTTTCCCATACTATCTAAAGGGTTACATTTTATCTGGCCAATGATTTTTGAACGTAGTTCCCTTGATGCTGATCTCTTTTGCAGAGATTACAATTTGAGTTCTTAGAGGATCGTCACTTACAGCATCAAAATCTTCGTGATAGCTCAAACAGTATGCATCTTTGAATTTAACTGTCTTGAGGCTCGACATGTTATCCCTCTTGTAAAAGATGATTTCCCCATCTTTTGTCATGTTAGATGATATCATCCAATCCAAAAAATCCGTCTTGTTGGTGGACTCCATAAGAATCGTTACTTGCCCTCCTCTAGGTTTTTGTGATGGTCTACCAGTATAATCCGCTCCTTGTTCAAAGGAAAAGGAGCATTTTAATACGTTCATTGTATCATCATCTATTGTTAATTGTGATAAAAACGACATAGTAATTAGTATTTGTATGTATTAAACAACAAAGGAAGTGTTGAGAACACTTCCTTTGCAAAATATTTCAATAAATAATCGGGTGTATTTATTTATACCCAGTCATTTACGTGTTCTCCATTACCAACACCAACTCCTTTGGCTGAGATTACAAAAGATTCTGCCATAGGGTTCTTACCTGTAGAATCGAAATTCTCATGATACTTAACCATATAACCTTCACTGAATTTAAGTTCTTTTGCAGTCGCTTCCGTATCTCTCTTGTAGAATACGATTGAACCATCTCTACGCTCGAAGTTATTGAACATCCAGTCCGAAAGACTTGTATCTGCAGTAGATTCCACAGTTACTCTGATTTTACCTCCTCTGGTGATAGAAGAAGGTCTTCCTGTTGCATCAGTTTCTTGATGTAACTCATAAGAACAATTCAATACATTGTACTCTTTTCCTCCTACTTTCAATTTTGCTTTAAAAGCCATAATAATAAATTTTTAATTAATAAAATAATAAGTTATTTACGTATATAAAACGATATGAAACTAAGTTATATCTTTTTAAGGAGGGGCGCAAAGTTTTTTAGACGAAAAGGTTTTTTTCTGGATAAAGTGTATCTCCGATTATTCACTCTCGACACGTTGGCAAATAATGACACTATCTTCTTTGATACTGTTGCCTGAAACGGTTTTTGAAAAGTTGATATGCTTTAGGGAACTCCACCAATTCGGCTTGAAATAAAATATCCATCCTTGTGGGTTTTGAGTTTGATCCACAAATTCTATTTTACTTTCGGGATGCCTTTCATTGTAATCATTTATGAAGAAGTAGAATAGCTTTCCAAATTCCATGGATTCTGGAGCTTTCACCCTAAAATTGGTTATGTCGTCCTCGTATTGCTTCTTCTGAAATTCAAAACTTATCACAAGTGGATTCTCCAATTCGCCAGATGTGGGGTCTTTTATGCTCTCATCCAACGGATACAACCATTGCTTGAATACCGGTACAGGTATCAAGAGTGCAAATTCATATAGCTTGTAAACCAATAGTGGAATTACAAAGGCAAATGCAGACGCCAAATAAATGAACTTGAAAGGCTCTTTGAAACGATTGGTCACATTGAAAAACGCAATTAATCCAATGCATAGAATGGCAAGTGTAAATAAAAGCTCAGGGAAAAAAGCATTTTCCCTTTCTGATAGATCTTCAAAATAGTTTCTTAGGACATAGATATGAAAACCGCCCAAAATAGCAAAAACAACCTGGAAGCCTATAAAACTATTCAATGGTGTATCGTTCAACACCTTCCCAGAACTCAACAAGCCTGTAAGCGCAAAAGTTATCAAAATAAGAATGGCATAGATGATGGCTTTTTTCTTGTTCTTTGTAAATAGTTTGCGCAGTTTGGTCGCTAACATCATGATTAGTGAACCTATGATTAAAAAGCCTAAACTAAGTTTAAAGGCGTCCCCTTGAATTATGCTACTTACTGACCCCATTCTCGTATCTATATTATTGTTGAAATTCCCATTGTAGGACTTTGCTTTTCATTTAAGACAAAGCCTTCCTTTTTATCTACCAAAAATTTGGTGACTACATCCAACTCCAAAGGTATGAAGTAGTCGTAAAAAACATTGATAAACTTTGAGATTCCATCTTTCCTTATGTATTTCTCTATGTCATCTTCTTTTATCGGACCAACCAAAACTTCCAAAAAAGGTTGAAAAACCGCACTGTTTTTCGATTGTGTCACAAAATCTACTCCCAATCGGCTTCTTTCTTCTTTTTCTCGAAGTACCTTGCTTTCCATCTTCTTGTTGAACTGCACCTTCACATTCAGCATCTTCTCCATACTCAACCTCGTCAACTCCAAATTCCCTGCTACCTTGTAACTATGGGGCAACAATTTAACTAGCTTCAAAATATAAGCCTTCGGGATGTTTTTGTTTATCTTCCAAAAGTCAATCAACAAATCATCATTCAAACTATAAAAGTTCTCCAATAGATTCCTTTCGTTTTTTTCAATTTTCAATCGCTGATGAAAAAACTCATTTTCTATTGGGCTGAAAAAAGCTCTAGCGTCCTTTTCCTCGTCTTTATACTTTTTTCTTTTCGCCGTATGCGAGCTTTGCTTGTTTATCTCTCTGTCCGAATGAAAGAAACCTTCTGGCAAACTATCATAAATCCCGTTTCGAGAAAGATTCAACAACAAGGTGTCTTCTTCAAACTTTTCCACATCTATGACATCTCTTCTGTAAGACCTCGAAAAAGTACTTTTGTTGTTGATTAAAAAATCTATTTCTCCCTTTGAGTTTTCTTGAACCTCAGACACAAGCACCTCTGCTTTCAGGTTTTCGTAGGCCGAAGCTAATTCTTCAAATATGGATTGTATCTCCTTTTCTTTCATTAAATCATTCCAAATCCGTTCTCCATCCCCCACAAACAAAGCGCTTGGTCCAAAAATCTGCTCTTATATCGCTAATCTTGACGCCTTTTTCCTGTCCTTGCTTGACACTTGTGGAATGCACGAACTTGTAGTTACCAAGGTATACTCCAACATGAGTGATTTCGTTTTTATTGGCGCCCATACCTTCAAAGAACATTAAATCGCCTTCATCCAATTTTTCCATATCGGTGAATTTATCTATGTTTTTCGAATCGTATTGCTTTCTTGCGGTACGTTCAATGTACAAATCATATACTTTAGAATACAAACGTTGGGTAAATGATGAACAGTCTATACCTTCTCTTGTTTCTCCTCCCATCAAATAGGTAACCCCCATCCAATTATCTATAAACTCATACAATTTGCCGTTCGTCAAATTTTCTACGGGAACTTCCAGTATTTTGGAATATTTCTGTTGTGTAGGGGTATATGCTATTTCTGGCTTTGCTGGTATGGAATCGTAAATAACCTCCACACTGTTTTTCTTCTTCAACTTCTTCTTTTTCTTGGCCAGCAATTTATCCTTTCTTTCCTTGTTCCTTTTGGCCTCCTTTATTTTTTCTGCATTTGCCTTCTTGCTTTTCTTTGCGAGTTTCTTTCGTCTCGAAGCTTCATCCTTTGTGATCGCTATCGTAACCTTGTCCACCAAGATGCGTTTTCCCTCTACGGATTCGATCAAGAAATATTCGGTAACATAGTTTTCTTTGGTAACGGTAACCACATGTTCTCCATAAGGTATTGCCTCTTCAAATTTAAAAGCGCCTTGTGCATTGGTCTTAACAGCCAAAGCAGTCTCTTCTATAGCAACGATGGCTCCTTCTACCGGGTTAGATGTACTTCTTTCCAAAACAACACTTTCAAAGTTTAGTGTTTGTGCTGAAACGATGTTGAAAAAAAGTCCAAGAATGGAAAAAAACAATATTCTGATCATAAAAACAAATTTGAATTACAAAGTAAAATAATTATCTCTTTCTATCGTAGAAATTCTCGATATTTTTAGATTAAAATTGACAAACTACAAAAAATAACCCATAATCGGTAGTACCTAACTACATATATTTACATATTTTTGGTTTAAATTTTCAACAAATGAGCTCTCGGTTTTTCACGCTACCTTTCAAGGCAAAAAACATCCTTTCCAACAAGGAGCACAACAAATGTGACATAAAGGAATCCATAGCACATTTCATTCATTTGATAACTACAGCATATTTTGGAGAATGTACCTTTGATGAAACTTTTGGATGCTCTATTTGGGATGTCGATTTCGATAATTTATCCAGCACCAACAAGATTAAGACATTGATAGCAGATTCCCTATACGACTCTTTGAAAAGACATGAAAAACGATTGACGAAAATAGACATAAACGTCTCCATCAAACAAGAAGAAATAACAGCCACGAAAGCCTCTAACATAGTCAAGAAGAAGGTTTCCATAAAAATAACAGGAAAAGTAAAGAAAACGGACGAAGATTTCCTATACAATGAATTTTTCTATATAGGCCCCTTGTCTTTCTAATACGGTTATTGAATACATATTGAAATGAAAGCAAATAGCAAAGAGCAAATAAAAAACAGAATGCTAAAAAAGGCAGCTACACTTTGGGGTGTGCCTGCAAATGAAATCGAGATGTCTTTCGACCCCATAGTTTCACTCTTACTGACTGCCTGTGCAGCAGAAATTGAAAAAATATCAGGAGAAATAGATGAATCTCAAACTAGGATTACCGAAAAAATCATACAGTTGATGACTCCTGGCTCCATATTTGGGCCTAAACCTGCACATGCCATATTGTATTCCGACCCCATAGATTCTTCTTTGAACTTAAATCCGGATTACATGTTCTCATTTAAAAAGAAAACATCTTTTAAAAACACATCTGTCAATTTCAAAGACATCTACTTCTCTCCTTTGCAAGAATTCAACCTTACCAAAGGAAACATAAAATATATTGCGACTGGCAGTTCCATCTCTGAAATTGAGGAAAAAAAACAATTTCAAAACATTTTCAAGGGAGATAAAAAATCCTGCCTTCAAGAATCATCGCTTTACCTAGGTATATCTAGCAACCTTGAAAGCATATCCTTAAAAGACATTTCTTTTTATTTCGAGCTGCAAGATATTGAAGACAATGCTATTTTCTACCATCATCTAAAAAATGCCGAATGGTTTATAGGTGACAAAAAAATCGATACCAGTGAGGGCTTTTTCAATAGTAAAAAGACAAATGAATTGGACTTGGACTCCATCTTCAATGACACCTCCAACAAAACAAACAACATCGTAGAGCAATTAAGAAACAATTACTCAAGGCATTATATTACCATAAAGTCCGAAAAGGCGACTTATTCGAAATCCTCCTTTCCAGAATTGGACAAAATAATTTCGGACCACAGACTCAAAATAGATGAAGAAACGATTTGGCTTAAAATTGTATTTCCAAGAGTAATAACCAATCAGTTACTGGGAAACCTATATTGCTCTTTAAATGCTTTTCCCGTAGTGAACAGAGAATTGAACAGCTTTTCCTACCAAATGAAGGAATATATAAATATTCTTCCAATAAAGGCAGAAAATTTATTTCTGGACATAAAGTCCATAACGAATACCAATGGAAAATCTTATAAGCTGCAAAGTAAAAATACCTCTGAATCGGAGAAAGGCTCCTATTCAATTAGGACGGACAATGCAGGAAAGCTTTATCATAGAAAAGCAAAGGAATACATTTCACATCTAATAGAATTGCTAAAAGATGAAAGTGCCTCTTTTTCGTTTTTCAACAATGATTTCCTACATAAGAACCTCAAGAATTTAAATCAACTCATCTCTTTGTTGGAAAATAAAGTGTCCGAAATAAACAACACTGTAACAGAAACCTGCTATGTCTCCCTAAAACCCTTCAACCAAAAGGAAACCCTATTGATTGAATATTGGACCACAAATGGGAATGAGGGCAACAACATCAAATCCGGTAGTCCCTTGAAAGTCTACAACGGGATTGGCATAAAACAAAAAAGTAGTTTCCTCGTAACTTCCACCTTTGCTGGAAAAAACGAGTTAAGCATGAACGAACGCCTAAACGCATACAGAAGGTCGTTACTTTCTAGAGATAGAATAGTAACCAAGGAAGATGTAAAGGCATTGTGTCACGAAATGTACAATGATAAAATTGACAACGTTTCAATAACCAAGGGCTATACAACGGACATAGCTTTGAAAAAAGGACTCGTACAATGCATAAACATCGAGTTAACACCAAACAATGAGATCCCTACAGAACCATATGAATGGAATTCCCTAAACAACAATTTGTTGTTCTATTTGGAAAAACATTCGGTAAGTGTCTTTCCATACAAGGTAAAAATGGTGTCCAAATAATTTAATTGTTCATTCCGGAAAAACAATCCAACACATAGATTTCTGGCCAGAAAAAAGGACCTAAAGACAACAATCCAAATAAGTTTGTTGCTATGTCAACTGGCATCATCATTGTTAAAACCAGAGTTATTTCCCAAAAATGAATATAATTAGCATTAAAATGTCCAATAAAAAAATTAAATTTACATTATAATACAATTCCGTAGCTTAAAGTAAAAATTTATTCACCAAAACGATGAGCAAGCAAAAAACAAAATCGAAACATCTAGACAAGTCCGTCATATTCCTATTCTTAATTACATTTTTAATTTCGGCATCTGCACTTGCCTACAAGTATGTGAGATATATACCTTGCAAAGAAGTCGTATTCAACATAAAAGCTAAGGAATATAGACAAGATGAGCTTATAAAATTCACAGACAATACCGAAAATGCGACGTCTTGGGAGTGGAAATTTGGAGATGATTCCGAAGTTTCCACAAATGAAGAAGCATTGCACATTTATAAAAAACCTGGGGAGTACACCGTAAAGTTGATAGTAAACGACATCTGTGAAAAAACCGAAGTCATTACAATCAAGGACAAACTGTTTATTCTAGACTCCACCAAGCTTCCTGTATTTGAAATACCAAACAGCATCAAAGTAGGGGAAACCCTAACCATCAAAGATGAAACGGATAACGCTTCTACTTGGGAGTGGAGATTTGGAGAAACCGCAGAAGTCAACTCGACCTCTAAAACAGCAAAGTACGCATATAAGGAAGCTGGGCTGAAAACCATTTCACTAATAGTGAACGGAGATATGAAACACATTGCGGAAAAACGAATCAATGTATTGCCGCTAGAAGATGAAAAAGACGACATCAACCCCATAACAAGTACCAATAGGAACATAAGGGACAACATTAAAGCAAACCCTCTGGATGGCAAAACAAAAACCGACAAGGAGAACACAAAAAAGGCGGTTCCCTTCATCTCAGAAGCACAATTTAAAAAGAATCTAACATTGGTATCGAAAAAGAAGCTTACCGCCAATGCCTTTTCAGAGTATTTTTGTGGGGACATAAACAAGACAATCATTGCAAATGGCAAGGAAGTCTCTTTTCTTCTTTTCTGTGAAAAGATCAGAGGGCGCAGACTAAAAATCAAGCAATTGAACATATATAGGGAAAAAGGCACCAATTGCATAAAGTCCGTAGGTATAAAACATAATAAATTTGGCATTTTTTAAACAATAGCACATATGAGTTCCAATACTAATCATAGAGTAAACTGGATTGATGGAATGAAGATCAATAAAAATCATTTTATTGAATCTGAAAACGCACTTCTATCCACTTTGAACAACGCCATAAAAAAAAGCATCACTCCAATTAACTTTGGGCTTTTGCCTAGTTTCAATGACTCTGAAAGTTCAATAGACGTGTCCATATCCATAGATGGACAAGACTCCATTGCCGTTGTTTTGAACAAATGTGTTGCCGTGACCTTGGGAGGACATCAAATCCACATCACCAAGGAAACCAAAGAATTGTTAGAACAATCCGGATATATTTTAAAACACAAATACACCATTGACAAGGAAGAAAAGGAATGGTATGTCGTCCTCAAGGTAAACCCTTTCAAAAACATCCCAGTAGGCAATGCAGATCCTGAGGAAGAACCGCCAAGACATCCTTTCACGCTACCGGAATATACATTAGACGTCCTACCTAAATCTGAAATCTCAAAAAAAGAACTCGGCTTACACCATTTGACGATAGGTAAAATCATCTTAGTAGATGATACTCCCACACTATCCGAAGATTTCATACCGCCTTGCTGCTCCATACAAAGTCATATCGACTTAAAGTTCACATATACGGAACTCAATGCCTTCTTAAACCAAATGGAAGCCTATTCGATGCACATCATACAAAAAGTGCATCAAAAGAAACAAACCAATGAGCTGGCCCATATGGTACTCCACTTGGCTGAGAGAACTTTGCAATATTTAAACAACAACATATCCGAGTTTAGGTTAAAAGACAAATACGAGCCACCAATAGCAATGATTTCAAAACAAGTCAATTTGGCCAGAACCATAAAAAGCAGCTTGGATGTGTACATAGGCACTGGAAAGGAAGAACTATTGAATTATCTTACGGATTGGTGTGATTTAAACCAAGGTGCCTTCGAGAATGTACTCATAGATATGATTGACTTAGAATATGTGCATACTGATGTCAATGCCGCATTATACAACATATCGTCCTTTAGCAGACTGATGTTGTCCCTTTTCAAAAAATTGAATGAATTGGATTACATTGGTAAGAAGGCAGATTCCAACATCTTTGTAAAGGAAGAAGTCGTAGAAAACAAAAACACAGAAGTAAAGAGTAGACGTAGCTTTTTATTGGATTAACCACCTTTCTATGAGTTTTCAAGCAAAACTATTCGTAAACGACGAAGTAAGAAATGTTCTAAATGCCAATCAAATATATTCTAGATATGCAGATTACAACGGTAGACCAATAACCAAACCAATAGGTCATCAATTGAACTTTTCCATTGAATCTACAAGCAATGACAGTTTTTTCTATGAAAATATGTTTTCCGAAACTGCCAAATGCAATGGTGAGATCGTATTTTACAAAAGAGATGGTCTAAGCACGTTGTTCAAAATAGAATTTGCAAATGCACAGATTTTGCGTTTGAGTGAATCTTTTGATGCTTACGACTCCTCTCCTATGCATATCAATATTTCGATAGGTTGGGGAATTGCAAGAGTTAGAGGTCTAATTCATGAAGAAATCTGGAATCCCAACAACCCATTTGTAGACATCGAAGAAACGGTTATCGAGGAAGAAGAATCGCCTCAAATTTTAGATTTCTACATCACTGATGAAAATGGGAATGTAAGAACAAAATATAAAATTGGAGATATCATATTTCTAGTTATAGAAAGTGTAAACAAAATAGGAAAGAACATTTCCTTGAACTTAAAGGACAAAACAAAAGATTTTAAATACCTAGGTAAACATCTACCAGATGACATCATTGAAGACTATGAAATAAAAAGTAACAAGGACATTATTAAATTAGAAGTAGTGACACAAGAATAACAATATGGGGAAAAACACTTTTGAATTAATTGAAGACGGTAATGTTAGCAAATCCACTTCCATCGATATTTTTGATTTTGCACCAATTGTCAATGTAAACGATGGAGAAAGTGGTGACAATATAATTTGCTCTCCCAAAGAATGTATTGAAGTTAAATCCAAAAAATTAACTCTTAGTCCTTCATTTGACAAAGAGAAGAGGGATTATATAGTATCTGATGTTATTATTGCAAAAAATCCCACATCAAAAGTCCCCTTGAAAATAATTCAAGGTTATGACCCATTTGGACCTAATGACAATGATGGAATCGTAAGTTTCTCATGTTCCAATTCCAAGGTGAAGATTACTCCAGCTTCAAAAAAAGTAAGCTATGGAGATAAAATCGAAATTAAAATTGAACACACACTTTCTAGAGGAGAAAAGTTCTCCATTGACATAGAAGGCAAAGATGATAAAGATGACACCTTTGGAGTTTCCGATCTAATTGTCACTTCAGGAAAAATAAACTTTTCAATTGTTGAAAAAGACGTTTTTCTGAAAAGTGAACATCAAAAAATGATAGATGAGATCAAGTTTTTAAAACCATTTGCAGATGCAGGATCTCCATCCGAGTATTCTGGTAATTATTGTATGTCTGCGGCAGAAAGAGCCCTGTCCATTCTAACCCAAAACACAATCGATTTTTATAGTGTAGACAGAGCACACAATAGATTAAGCAATATTGGGTTCAGCGGAAAAGGAGCTAAAGACAGAGGCGCAAAATTTAAATCATTGGGGTATACAAAAAGTGATTTTATCTTTGACGGCTACAACATTGATCACAATAAAAGAGTAGCTACAAAAAGTAATTCGGACTACTCTTCAAATAAATATGATGTTGTCACTATCACAAAAGGCTCTCCATTGTTCACATATTTCACAAACGGCATTAGGAAGAAAATAGGATACCATGTTTACTATATGTCCATAACAAACGATTTTCATACACTCATACTCATAATAAACAATACAGATCCTTGTAACAAAACATATTCTATTTATGATCAACACGGAAAAACATCATCCTCTGGAAAATTCCTTGATATAGAAGACGGTATAGCAAAACAGACAAGCTGGACTTTTTTGAATGATTATATGAATAGGGGATTTATTCCTTCAAAATATGGAAAAGCAACAACTAGATTATGGAAAATACAAAGAAAATCATAGTATCTCTTTTATTGTTATGCCTTATTAATTCATGTGCAAAAAAAGAGCAACGCAAAGTAGCTGATCAAATCTACAAGGATGCTTTAGGCAATCTATATTTAAAAGTTAAAAACAAACCTCTTTTGCATCCTTCAAAAGACATTTCCGATGTCGATGACTCCATCTATTTAATGAAAGTATACGATAAAGTTTTAAAAAAAGACATTCCTTTGAAGGATGTAATCAATGTAGCTTCTTTCAAAAAGGTAAACAATGATGGAAACTATTTTGAAGACAAAAAACACACATACGTTTATGTAAATACCCCCAACCCAAATCAATTCTATTGTATCGACAATGAAAAAACATCTTTTTTAGGCCAAGAAAAAGATTATATGAAAAAAAATGACAGTCTATATCACAAAGGCATATTAGTTGACTCCATAGATATTTCGAAACTTACTCTATTACATTTAAAGTCATCAAATTCACAACACAAAACAGAGATCCTTACAGATAGCACCAATCTATTTTATGATGGCTCTCTTTTAGATTTGGAACGTTTAAATTACATCGATCTAAATAAGGAAACCAAAGATTCTTTGATTAGTCTCTTTTTTAACAAGAACTAGGTCCTATTCATTTTATAAAAGAACCTACAAATCCTCTAAATCTTGGACATCCAATCGTTCAAAAAAGATTCCGTTGTAGATTTCCCTGAATTATAAAGCTTGTCCTTTTGGTCCTTGGTTAGGTTAAATTCCGTGGCAGAGATCCCAAAATCATTAATATTCACTGTTCGCTTTTTCTCCGTAGGGTCTTTGTCGAAATTAATTTTTTGCGAATTCAGCAGCATACCAAAAGCCTCTTTAACGTATTTGGCCAAATGATTATACTTCAACCCATTGTTGGTAGCTGGATTACCAAAGTCACCAAAATGAAATCCGATGGTCTTCTCATTTATTCCTTCTGCATCGAATGCAGTAATGGGGTAATTGTAGGTCAATCCTCCATCAACATAAATGTGATCATCCGGTATGTTGTCTTTAAACCTCCAAGCCTCAAAAAACAACGGAATGGACATTGATGCTCGAATGGCTTCCGCTACAATGGTTTTGGGTGTTTTCTCAAATGAAAACTCACGTGCTTCTTGCATATTCAAATCCGACGAAAAAACCCTCAGGTCTTTACAACCTAAATTTTTAAAGTCCTCGAAAGTCGCTTCTTTGCCACCTGCCTTCTTTTCTATGAAAGATTGAATGAATCCCAATAGAAAATCACCTTTGTACAGTCCATAATGTGTAGGAATTCGCAAAGGATTCCAATGATCTTCAAAATCATTGAAATTGGTAGCATTCACTACTTTGGTTATTTCTTCAGCATCATAATTGAGACTCACCAAAGCTGCCGTTATCGCCCCAGCAGATGTTCCAGCCACACGCTTTACATTCTTGAGCACATTCTTTTCCTGTAAAGCTTCAATGGCTCCAGCATAAGCAATCCCTTTTACTCCGCCTCCTTCAAAAACAAGATTTTCTATAGTGTTCATAATAATTATATTGTAGTTAGATAGTTAATAACCGAAATCGAGGGGAAGAAAAAATAGTCTCCACCTCTAATCGTTACAAAACGCTTCCAGCTATCCATATATTGATTTACCGGCTCTGCCTGAATGGTAAACTGTCCATTTTCATTACTTGGATCTCCTTCAGTTGGAACCCCTATGATAATGTCGATGTCATTGCTTAAATGACGCAATTGATTGTTGTTGGCCCAAGCATGCTGTATAAATTCAAACTGAAGCTCAAGATTCGCATTGAAACAAATGAAATGCAATCCTATTTCATCTTTGTCACTACCATTTCCAACTGACTCCTCGTAAGTTCTCCCTCGTCTTATTATGCGATGACGTCTCGTCACCTTAAGGGATTGCTTTTTATCATACCATCTAAAGGCATCTCTAGGGTTGTTTCTTCTCAAATGAGAACCATAAGGACAACGTAACCCGTCAGGGTCCTTGTCTGCATATCCAAAATCATCGTTATCCAAATTCCCTCCAGGATCTTTATCTGGAAAATTGACCAAAGAGGCTCCACTTGGCCAACGACCAATGCATTTTGCCGCCAATTTTATTTTTGCGTCTTCGTTTGTGGAACCATCCTCATTCTTGGTTTTATCATTCATATAATCCCAAAAATCGTCTACATGTTGTTCCATTTGCCTGAATACCATAAAGGTTCCATTGTGACCCAAGTCTTTTTTCCCAGAACCTGCTGCATCGTCCTTTAATAGTGAACTGTTACCTTGGCTGGTTTCCAACAAAGGAGAATAAGGGTATTGATCATGTTCATTTTTATGCCCCATCAAAAATTCACCCGTCGCAATCAAATCGTTTTCCGGCCCAGGTCTTCCACTTCCTTTGATAACAGGTTGTGAAATGCCATCATGAAATCCAAAAGGTTCTTTGTTGTCTGGTCGCAGGTAACCTTTCATTTCTTTTATGATGGCAACTCCTTGAGATTTATCCAATCTGCTTTTCTCTTCATCCAAAAAGGTTGACATCGCTTCTTTGTCCTTGGCGTGAAGGATCAACACCATATGGAGTCTATCATTATTGCCTCCCCAACGCCACTTGCTAGGGTCATTTTCACCATAGTCACCTAGAATCCTACTTCTATCTTCTGTAGCCACACCTTCTCTAAAAGGTACGGGGAAATTGTCCAGATTTTTTTCGTCCATCCCCAAAGCATTCAATCCTTTCGGAGTAAAAGCCAAATGCAATGTCCTTTCAGAATGGTTGGATACATCCGCAGAATCTATCAATGGAAGGATGTCATGCATCCATGCCTTGGCGTTTTTTGCATCGCTTACCTCAAGTAGGAAATAAGCGGTTTCCAATAGTTTTCCATAACCTCGAACCACCATTCCTTGTATGTCGTTTAAATCTAATGTTTTCGGATTGCTAATTATTGCCATCTGTAATGTCTCTTTTAGTTATGATTATATTCTACTCAGCATTGTTTTAATCTCATCGTCATTCAACTCTCCCGAATTGAACAACTCCGCCCTCAATTTGGACTTGTCCACTATTTGTTGAAGCCCATACCAAGGATAGGCCGAGTACCATATTGGTGAAGGCACTTGGGTCAAGCGTCCCCATCCCATAAACTCCAAGACTTTGTATGACCCACCTCCGAACATGAAAAATGTCTTTGGATATCCTTTGGCTGCACCGTATATGGCATTTAATCCCCATCCATTGTTATCCACGAAATCCCCCAAATATTCATCGAAGCTTCCGTCGAAATTACTAAAGAAGACAAAACGTTTCCCTCCATCTATCAATACCCAACGCGCAAAATGTATGGTTGGTGTCCCCATCAATTGCCCTTCCACAAACCACGTACGGGCAGCATAACTTGTAGCCCATAAAAAGAATTTCAGTCCTAATTTTCTCAAGCCTCCCTTTGTTTCGAATACTTGTGACAATTGATTTTGATAGACGATGTCTTCTTGGGATTTCAAATCTGCCAAGTGTGACAGTGGAATTTGGTTTTGGGTCTTACCAAAAGGTTTGGATCGCAATTCATAGAAAAAATGAATCAATACAATAAAAACCAATAGTAACGGAAGAATGATGAGAAATACCAAAACCAATAGAATTGTTTTTAGATATTGCTTTTTTGGAAGGTGGTATTTTTCACGAGCCCAATCCCATTGCGAATCATTGGATAGAAACTTTTTAATGGCCGTATAAGCTTCCTTTCTAGTGGACCATTTTTCCCCATTGTCTCTGGTAAAATTCCTTACCGCATCATGTAATTTTGCTTCTTGATGTATTTGTTGTACCGTCCTGTTTGGAGCTCCTACATAAAAACCTGGTGTTTTTATAACATGTTTTTTCAAATAAGACAATCGGCTAGTCACATTCCTACCTCCTTCGTTGGGATAGTCTATGCAATGTTCAAAGATTTGATCCAAACCATATGAAAGCGTTTCTACCAAATCTTTAAGATGTTGTTGTTCATCCCCATCTATGTTGGCCGCATATATTAAACTCGCACTATACTCTTCTGTTTTGGGAGCTATTATCCATCTGGCAAAATGTACCGCATGTATTTTTTCGAAAGAGAAAAAGCTTCCTTCCTTGGAAGGGTTTCCTCCTGTATTCAACAACTTGGTAATGGCTTCTATCTGACTAGGTATAATAGGAATTTGTAGTGAAACTGCGTTTTGCCTTGTCATATCGTTGTTTTTAAATGATTAATATTAATTGAAAGTAACTACGTAATTATTCGGGAATGGCCCCATATTAAGGCCAGACCCCCTTCCTACACTTCCTTTGGCATTGGATACGCCATCCAAGCGCAATACGGCAGCTACAAGTTCAGGAATGGTTACCGAATTGATGTATTTTCCATAACATTCGTGTAACGCAAACCCCCAATTCATATATCGAGAGTCCCTGTTTGGATTGAACTTCTTGGGTTCTGGAAATGTTACCGGGTCGAACATTGCTCCAGAAGTCAAGGGCATGACCTTTCTATTTCCTTTTATGCTATAGGTCTTCTTTCCACTTCCCTTTATGAACTGCTTTGTTTCGCAAAAACGCAATACGCCGGGCTGCACGGGGTTAAAACGCAAGGCTTCGTACACATATCCCTTCACCACATCCATATCATAGGCTTTGGCTGCAGTTATTGCTCCTTTTAACTCCTCTGGTCTTTTAAACAACTCTTGCAAGGAAAAAATGACTGCCTTGCTCGTGGTTTCCTGCAAACCGGTTAAAAGCCCTCCAATGTTTCTTCTAATGACATCATCGTCCACCCAATCATTTTCAGGTTCTCGTTGCATCAGAATCAACCTGTTCAGCAAATTGTCATCCAATGTCTCCCCCTGGGACAGTTTCCTTTTGCTTTCATCTATGAGACTTCGTACCCAAGCTGTTCTTTCTTTTCCAGAGTTAACCGCTGCTTCATGTTTTTCCTTGTTTCCTGTAAAGTTCAAGAATAGATCGTAAAACATGGTACGTTGCCACTTTTTCATTTGAGATTT
The DNA here is from genome assembly GCA_947496215.1 of uncultured Bizionia sp. GTDB lineage: Bacteria > Bacteroidota > Bacteroidia > Flavobacteriales > Flavobacteriaceae > JAHDHI01. The sequence goes on along the minus strand of CANMCF010000002.1, from coordinate 345,675 downwards.
CACTGGAGCCGGAACACCAAAATAATCGTCCAAGACACCAAGTAACACATTATAATTCAAGGTTTGTACCACATCCAACTTTCCATAAGGTCGTACATTTTCGCAAATGGCATCTGCGTGATTGCGTACATAGTTCCTAATACGATCCAAATCGTCCTTGTGCGTGGCTTTACGCACAAAGTTCCGTTCTCTGTCAAATTGTGGATTATCTCTATCCATTCCCAAGAAAAACGTTCCCTTTTGATCGGCCATTTTTTTGGCATTTATTTCCTTGATGGTAAAATCCTCATCCCTATCAAGCACATCGACTACCAAATCATGACGTGTGACCACGGCTATTTTGGCAAATCCTATCTTAATGACTGGAAATTTCTTTTGCAACATATAGAACAAACTGCCTTGATTGCTCGTCAACTTTACAAGTAATCTATTCAAAGCTCGTTTGATAACATTTGGGCGCTTGGGTATCGCTCCCAAATCGAGATTAATTGGACGTTCTTCTTGATACATCTTCAATACGAACTGTCCAGCTGGTGTAGCTCTAAGTGCGATGATCTCTTGACGGAACTCTTCTGAAATCTCATTGAATTTCGTTTGGGCTCCACCATATTCCACAGGTAACAACACAGGGGCTGCAATTGCTGCAAAGGCCAAATCTGCAGCAGAAAATCTATTGCCCACCAAATATTTCCTTCCATCTCCCAACAACTCATCGACTTGATTGAATATCTTTTTTACCTCAACCAAAAAAACAACGGCATCTTTGTTATCCAAACCTAGTTTTCTTGAAATCTTCTTCTTGTATCCGCCATAGCCAAAATCATATTTCAAACGATCTGAAAAAGGAACATTCTTTTTAAGCAACGTCAACGCATTCTTCTTGGACCTGAACAACTCCGCATATCTATATCGCTGAACCGAATCATTAAATGTCGTAGTGAACAATTCATATAAATCGTAAACCTTGCTTTGTCCATCCGAATTTGCAGGGAATAGTCTTTTTGAATCCGGCAAAGTGGCATCGAAATCCTGAATGATGCTTTCTGCCGTGTATATCAATCTATCCGTTTGTATGAAAACAGGATTGTCTACACTTTTACCTGTTCCAATAATGACTTTGATTTTTTGCTCGCTTATTATTGGTGGGTGCACTTCTTCTATATGCAGAATTTGATTGAGGTCCAAAACCCACCTTGCCACCTCACTCAACCCACTTGTATTGGTACAAACAAGAGTAGGAACACGTCTAGAGTATGTAAATGATCTATGAAATTTAATAGGATTTAATACATTTTTTTTGCTCATGCCTTTATGTTTAATCGAGTTTTGTTGCTTTGTACGTACAGATGTCATCTCCATACTCCTTTCTTTCTTTTATATATTTTGAAATTTCGGGGCCTTCTTCAAAAAACACATAGGCACCCAATGCATGTCCTCTTACATCTTTTATCTTTTTAACCATTCCAAGTGGTTGTATGTTCGTGTTTTTCAAATGCCCCATGAAGTTTTCAGGGTTCCCTTGTATTCCTACCATCAGGATCGTTTTGGTTTCTTGCAAAATTTTCGTCTGGTTAGGTTCGCAATAGGTCCAACTCGTCTTTAGGGTAGCTTTGGCTCGCATTGCAGCTTCTCCTCCAAAGAGCAAGCCATTCATTACCTTCGCGTAAGCCTTGGATGATGCATAATGTGTTATATAAATAAAGGTTCTATCATTGGTTTTGAAAGGCCCCAAAGACAAAGGTGTATCATATTTAATGCTGACTGCCAAACTCTTTTTAAGGAAGCTTTCAAATAATGCTTCATCTCCTTCTTTAACTTGTAAGATATTAAACATTGGTTGTGGTTTCGACCAATTGCGTTCAATAAACGTGCGGTAGGACAAAGCTCTTACGATACCTATAGTATCTAGGAGTGTATTAGTTAGTTTGCTGGGCATTCTACGAGGGATATTTTGAGGGTTATTTTTTCTAAATATACGAAGATACTTTAAAAGAATATTTCCTGAACAGGTATAAATACCTGTTTTGAAATGGGAGTCATTTACCATGAAAATGATTTAAACTCATAAAAAAGCCAGATAAAATCATCTTGACTATAGTTGCTTTCCTGAACTACGCAAACAAGTAAGATATTGCTTTCTCAATTAGAAATAAAAAGAGGTTGCTTGAAAATTCAAAAACAACCTATTCATTAATGTTTCCGCAAAAACCTACTTCGTGATATCTTACAACTCCTCAAACATTATCGTTAATCAATCCAAAGGAAAGGAAAAGCCGAAAGCTGCAGCTCCAGAAAACTGCTTGACCGATGGATGATAATAATATTTAAAAGCAATTTCATAGTTGTGTTTGCGTCCCAAAGCCAAGCCAATACTAAAAGGGATATGCATCAATAGCCCCTTTTCTTCTATATTCACGTAAGGCGTATAAGTAACAAATGTTCCTGTGGACGCACCAACACCAATCTCGAAATAAGGAGCAATCCAAGGGATGGGTGCAGAAACACGTGTTTTTGCTCCAAATAAAAAAGCACTAGATGTCACCTTATATCCAAATCGATCATACTTGTTGCTTTTATCTGGCGATGTAAAAACAAAGCCTGCATATGGCCTCACTCCAAACCATTTGGTCAAACCATAGACATACTCACCTTGCGCATAAAACCCAGACCCTGATATGTCAACATCGTCAAAAGGAGCACTTATGCCGAGACCTATTGAAACATCCATGAACTTGCCTTTTCTTGGTTGAGCTTGTGTCTGGTTGGAAAAGAATATCGTAAAAATGGTTACGATTAGAATATTGCGTAAAATATAAAGTTTGGAGATCATTTGGCTTGCAATCATATTGTTTACAAAGTGATGCAACCAATGCTTGAACACAATGCTTTTATTTTATTTGAAAAAGAAAGCAAAGAACGATAATCCCTTGGAAAATGAAAAGAAAAGTGCCAATGTTTTTCTTTAAGTTTATGAATGAACTCGAAAGGTTACAAGCTGAAGAAATTGATTACCTTATTTTCAAATCAACCATAAAGTTTTTTCTCTACTTTCTTTTATCGTCAAAAGCTTTCAATCTGTCTTTTTAGTCTTTTAACAACCGTTTTCAAGTTATCCCTTGATTATTCGGCACCATTACCAAATAACACTGCTACTCTGGATTTAAAATTTCTTCAGATAGACGATTCGTTTCTCTTTTACCACAGATTCAATTCACTGAATCAAGTTCTTCCATTGGTCCAAAAAACTCGTAATTGATGTTTTCTTGATCTACGTTTAAATCTTTCAATGTGTTTAATACATTTTTCATGAAAGGTGTTGGACCACAAAAATAAAAATCGCTTTCTCGGCCAACCTTCAAGTCCTTTAACATATCAATCGTCAAAAATCCCATATAATCACAATTGACACCTAAAGCATCTGTCTGCAAAGGGGAGCTATATACAACCACCGATTTGGAAACCCGATTTGTCAATGCTTTGATTTCATTGGAAAAAGCATGTGTATCACTATTCAAGGCACATTGAATAAAAATAATCTCTTGATTCTCTTTCTTCTTTACGACTTCATTGAACATGCTCATCAAAGGCGTTACACCTATTCCTCCACTTATGAAAACGAGAGGTTTTTCCTTCTCCTTCAATACAAACTCCCCAGCTGGCATCCCCATTGTCAAAACATCACCTACATCTATGTTTGAATGTATGTAATTGGAAACAATCCCATCTGTCTTTCCTTCTTCTTTTTTAATGCTGATTCTCAAATAATCTTTATCATTGGAGTTAGACAAACTATAATTCCTAGTGTGCCTATGCCTTGTATTGGGTATGTCCATAGTTAAGGCAATATATTGCCCTGGAATAAATTTTGGTACTGGAGTTCCATCCTTTCTCTTGAGGTAGAGTGAAGTGATCACACTACTTTCTTCAATTTTATCGATTACAATGAATTCCTTTGTCCCCCTAAAACCACCAGTGATTTTTTCGTTACTGGAATAAATATCTTCTTCCCTTTTAACAAAAACAGCTGCCAAATCCCCATAAGCTTCTTCCCATGCATTCATAATTTCCACAGTTGCTGCATCTCCCAATACTTCTTTAATTGCAGCCAAAAGATTTTCACCAACTATGGGGTATGCTTGTTTTGGAATAGACAAACTTGCGTGCTTCTGTGCAATGGTTTCTATTGAACTCCCCAACATTTCCAATTTATCGATATGAACCGCATATTGAAAAATAGCATTGGCCAATGCTTTTTGTTGCGTCCCCTTCTTTTGATTTACCATATTGAAAACATCTTTCAATTCTGGATGATTTTCAAATAGCAACCTATAGAATACTTTAGTAATTGCCTCTCCATGTTCTTCGAGAACGGGTGCAGTAGATTTTACTATTTCAATTGTTTTTTTACTTGCCATAATATATTGTATTTAGTTTTTCTTTCAATTTTGAAAACAAATAAATGATTGTCATACCTGTCATAGTTGGGTATAGAACATACAAGTATCCCAATTCCTGTATCTGTGCATTCGAAATCAGTGGAATGATAGCAATTGCTCCTGCTGGAGGATAACTAATGTTTGCAAGGTTCAGTATTAAAATGCAAGTACTTATAGTCAATGTAACTTTGAACATTGTTGCCAAGTCCATTTGACTCCAGAACACACCTACAACAGCCGCGATTATTGAAGCCATTGATATTTTAACAAAAGAATGATTAATCACATCATTGGAAAAAGCCAAAACGGCTGATGCTCCAAAAGCTGCTATAATCAACGTTCCATCATCACCAATATCAAATAATCCATGACACAGGTATATGCAAAAAAAACAAGTTGTCGAAATAAGGTAGTTAACTGCATTTATATATGCACAATTCATTTTCATATGATTTTTCAAAGCACAAAATTACTTTGAAACACAATCTGAAACTTATGATTCCAATCATATGATTTAAAAAAATATTAGTTCAAGGGAACCAATAACCAAACTGAAGGCATTGAAGAATTCAATCTTTATCTAAAAAAAATGGATAATGAATCTATGATAAATTTAATGAAAGGCTCAAAAAAAACACCTAAAACAATGGATTTAAGCATTTTGAAACCATAAAAGAATTACTTTCGCCATCTAACTTTGATAAAAGAAAACCACAAACATTCAAAGCTCGAACTTTTTGGCGCGAGACCTAAGATTGATTGGGGAGTTTGTTAATAATATCATATATTTATAATACTAGCTATTATAACAATTAATGACTCAGAACAACCAACCTCTTTCTGAAAAGGAAGAAAGAATAAAACTAGAAGCTAAATTATTAGAACAAGAACATAGACCTTTAAAGTTAATTCTAAATTATATTCGAAGAAATGAATATTGGAAAGATCAATCGGATATAAGAAGAAAAGCTGTTAAAAAAGCAATACTTTGGCGTTTGTTAATCTCTCCAACTACTATTGCCATAGCTACAGGTGGACTTCTTGGTTATATTTCTATATTTTTCTTATGGAAACAAAACACATTATTAGAAAATCAAAACTTAAAAATAGAACAACAAACTTACCTAATTGAAGCAGACAGGAGAGCATCACAAGTTTTTATAATGGGAGAAGTTTTAAGTGATTTAAACATAGAACTAGAAAACAAAGAAAACATCAAAAGAGTTATATCGAAAACTCTAACTGGCAGAATAATTAGCTTATCGAGAGCTATGAAGCCTTACAGGTATCTAAACAATGATTCTTTAATAAAAAACCGAATTAGCCCAGAAAGAGGACAATTATTAATTTCATTAATTGAAAGTAATATAGATAGCACTTATTTAATTGATAATATTATAAAAAAATGTGATTTTACTTTTTCTGACTTAAATAGAGCTAACTTAGATAATTCATCGTTTAATGGTGTAAATTTATCCTATTCAGATTTCAGCGCTTCTAGTTTAAATAACACTGATTTTAAAGGCTCTAACTTAACTAAATCAAATTTCAGAGGAGCTAAGTTAAAAAAGGCAAACTTCTCAAATGTGATACTAAATAATTCTGATTTAAGAGGCCTAAAAGTAAATGATTCTGATTTTTCAAAAAGCTCAATATTAAGCTCAGATTTAAGATTAGCCTCATTCCATAATACTGATTTTAACAACTCAAAACTAGATGACTCTAAACTCCGCTTTACTTTTTTCACACATAGTAATTTAAGTCATTGCTCTCTAAACAACATAAACTTTGAAAGCTCTGAATTGTCTTTTGTAGATTTAAGCCATTCAAAAATTTTTGAAGCCAATTTTGAAAATATTAGATGGCTAGATAATTTAAAGGTACATCGCTCTGATTGGCTAACATATATTAAAGACTCTCTAAAAATCAAAGGAAGCAAAAAACTTCTTGATAGTCATATCATAATGGTTTTTGACAATAAAAAAGGTGGTGTAATTTTTAATAAAACAACAATAAACACAAACTCTTCAGGCTTTGAAAAACTTAACAAATCAGGTAATTAGATTCTTATTATTCGTCTTCAAAACAACTAAAATAAGAGCGACAAAATTGTCGTTCTTATAGACAATTTTGTCGCTTAGTGACCGCGAAGGGATTGCTTTCGCCATCCACAAAGCTACGCTTTGATAAAAGAAAACCACTAAAGAAATAACTTCAAACGAGCTTGGTTATTTCTTTAGTGGTTTTCTTTTCATTCGTGACCGCGAAGGGATTCGAACCCCCAACCCTCAGAGCCGAAATCTGATATTCTATCCAGTTGAACTACGCAGCCAGGTATTCCTCTTTTCAAAGGAATCTCATATTGTTGTGATTTATGCCAATTTGGACTTTACAATCGTAGAAATGGTCTTCCCGTCTGCTTTGCCTGTCAACTGAGCGCTGACTATGCCCATGACCTTCCCCATATCCTTCATTCCTTCTGCCCCTGTCTTCGCAATGGCTTCCTCCACTACTTTCGCGATGTCCTCTTCACTCATGGCTTCTGGTAGGAACTGGGCTATCACTTCTGCTTCTGCCAATTCCGGCTTGGCCAAGTCTTCTCGACCTTGTTCCAAGAATATGGCTGCACTGTCCTTACGTTGCTTAACTTGTTTCTGAAGTATCTTGAGCTCTTGTTCCTCACTCAACTCCTCTTGCGCACCGCTCTCCGTCTTTGCCAATAATATTGCAGATTTCACTGCTCTCAAGGCAGTCAAAGCCGTTTGATCCTTCCCTTTCATTGCCGCTTTCAAGGCAGTCATTAGATCTTGTTGTAAACCCATCGTTCAAATAATTTTTAGACTACGAAGATAAAAATAAAAAGGGGTTTTCTCCCTACACACATATTAAAAATAGAAGGCAAAAAAAACCCGAAAAGCTTGGGAACGCTTTCCGAGTCTAACATAAATATTTAAAAAAAACACTTACTTAATCTTAATCTACATTGTCGTGTAAAAACGAATTGTTATTTCTTAATTGTATTTCATCATTGTCATCCACACCAAGACTGGTTCTCGACACATTTGTCTCCGACGAGTGTTGTGCTTCATCCAAATTCAATCCTTGACGCTTGTATGCCGGAATCTTCTCAATGTCATCGATCTTTGCCGTATTGAATTTGTAGTTGAATGTCTTCATCTTCTCCCTGCGTGCATCTGCTCTTTCCTTCAAGGTATCAGAAATAGAACTATTCATTGGGTCCAAATCTCCAGATTGCCCTTCGTCGTCGTCTTCGGTTTCAATCACCTTCTTTTCGAAGATGATGTCTTCTACAATCTCCTCTGCTTTCGGGTTTTCTTCCTCTTTTTTCGGGTTTATTGCAGAATCGACCTCGATATAATCATCCAAGGCATAACGAATCTCACCCGCTTCCGAAGTTTCCGTTACAGGAATGACTTCTATATGGTCCTTTACTTCAATGTCTTTGATTTCGCTTGTCAAATCGTAGACGATTGTCTCCTCTGTTTCAATTGACGCCTCGCTCAAAGGCATGTCGAAAGTCAAGGTTATCTGTTGCTCGCTCTCGTCTTCTTCGACGAATTCAATGCTTTCAACGTTATCATTCGTAGAGGTTATCACAAAGTCCTCTTCGTCTGTAAAATCTGCAACGACTTCATCATACACGACGTCTATGTTCTTGATCACCTCTGTTGTAGGTATCAACCCCAAGTTCTCGAAGGAAACTGCCTTTTGCTTGTTAACCTGATCCATTTCGAACTTACTGAGCGTATCTTCTGCCAAATCATCGACATCCAAGGTGTGCTTTACTATTGGTGGTGCTTTTCTCCTTGGTACTTCGACCTTTGTGGCTGGAGTAGGCACTACTGTTTCTTTGTTGCTCAAGTCCTGCTCCATGCTTTGTTCGTCCTCCAAGGCATGTATCACCTTCTTTGTCTCCGTATTGGAAATTTCGTCTTGTTGTTCTATGTTGAAACCTGTTGCTATGATCGTCACAGCTATGGATTCTTCCAAGGATTCATCTTCACCCACACCCATAATGATATTGGCGCCATGACCAGCCTCATTTTGAATGTGATCATTGATTTCTCCAATCTCATCGATGGTAATCTCATGAGCTCCAGAGACAATGAGCAACAATACGTTTTTGGCTCCTGTGATCTTGTTGTCGTTCAACAGTGGGGAATCCAATGCTTTCGTTATGGCTTCTTGAGCCCTGTTTTGACCTGATGCCGTTGCCGACCCCATAATGGCCGTTCCACTATTGCTCAACACGGTCTTCGCATCACGTAAATCAATGTTTTGCGTATAGTGATGTGTTATTACCTCTGCTATTCCTCGAGATGCAGTTGACAAGACTTCGTCTGCTTTCGAGAAACCTGCCTTGAACCCAAGGTTACCATAGACCTCTCTTAACTTGTTGTTGTTTATTACTATCAACGAGTCTACTTGTGCTCTTAGTTTTTCAATTCCCTTTTGCGCTTGTTCATTACGCATCTTACCTTCGAATTGGAATGGCATGGTCACTATCCCAACGGTTAGGATATCCATATCCCTAGCCATTTGAGCTATTATGGGCGCTGCTCCTGTTCCTGTTCCTCCACCCATTCCAGCTGTTATGAATACCATTTTGGTATTTGAGCCGAACATGTTCTGGATTTCTTGAAAGCTTTCCACTGCCGATTGCTCTCCCACATCTGGATTGGCTCCTGCCCCCAACCCTTCGGTCAAGTTTACTCCCAACTGAATCTTGTTGGGCACACCACTGTTTTGAAGCGCTTGTGCATCTGTATTGCAGATAACGAAGTCCACTCCTTTTATCCCTTGTTGAAACATGTGGTTGATAGCATTGCTACCTCCTCCTCCAACACCAATAACTTTTATGACATTTGATTGGTTTTTTGGTAAATCAAACGAAATGCTTTCGAATTCTTTGTCGCTCATAAATTCTTTTTTACTGGTTTTTTATTTTCTATTTTTTTACTTGATGGCAACTGGCACCATCATTTATATTTTCTCTTCCCACGCCTTCGCGCTGGCTCTCGTTAATTTCTATTCTGCATTATCCAAAAAATCCTTCACACGCTCTGTCAAAGCATCCAAAAATGATTTTTTTTGTCTTTTTGGTGGTTCTACGATTGGTTCTTCCTCTTTTTTATGATCTTCTTCCTCAACCTCGCTTACCACTATCTCCTCTTCCAAAATCGCTTCTGCCTTTCTTCTTTCATGACGTTTAAGACCATCCATAACCAAACCTACTGCCGTGGCAAATAATGGGCTTGTTATGGTATCGTCGCTATCTCCTGCCAAATGCTCGTTGGGGTATCCGATACGCGTATCCATCCCTGTTATGTATTCCACCAACTGCTTCAAGTGCTTCAATTGGCTTCCTCCTCCCGTCAAGACAATTCCTGCTATCAGTTTTTTCTTTTGCTCCTCGTGTCCGTAATTCTTTATCTCCACGTATACTTGCTCGATGATTTCCACCACGCGCGCGTGTATTATCTTCGAAAGGTTTTTAAGTGTAATCTCCTTTGGATCTCTTCCTCTCAACCCAGGAATGGAAACGATCTCGTTGTCCTTGTTTTCCCCTGGCCAAGCAGACCCAAACTTTATCTTCAACAATTCGGCTTGTTTTTCTATGATGGAACACCCTTCCTTTATGTCTTCCGTGATTACATTTCCTCCAAAGGGAATCACTGCCGTATGCCTTATGATCCCATCCCTGAAAATGGCTAGATCCGTAGTACCTCCACCAATATCTATCAAAGCGACTCCTGCCTCTTTCTCTTCTTGGCTCAATACTGCATTTGCGGAAGCCAATGGCTCCAACGTGATGCCTTCAAGTTCCAATCCTGCACTTTTCACACAGCGCCCGATGTTCCTGATCGACGATACCTGCCCAACAACAACATGGAAATTGGCTTCCAATCGACCTCCATACATTCCTATCGGTTCCTTTATTTCTGCTTGTCCGTCTATTTTATACTCTTGTGGCAACACATGGATTATTTCTTCTCCTGGCAGCATCACAAGCTTATGCACTTGATTTATCAAACGCTCTATGTCATCGTCACCTATTACCGTTTCAGAATTAGGTCTGGTTATGTAATCGCTATGTTGCAAACTACGAATGTGTTGTCCCGCAATACCAACGGTCACACCCTCTATCTTTGAGGCAGCAGCAGCTTCAGCCTCTTGAATAGCCAATTGAATGGATTGTATGGTTTGTGTGATGTTATTTACCACGCCTCGGTGTACTCCTAGACTCTTGGACTTGCCTATGCCCAAAATCTCCACTTTACCATATTCATTCTTACGACCAATCATAGCCACGATCTTCGTGGTTCCTATGTCTAATCCAACTGCTATATTATGCTCCATAACTTATACTTTGGTACATACAACTTGGTTTTCAAATTGCAAATTCACTTTGCTGTATTTATCAAGTGTCTTATCTTTCGTTGCTTTTTGATAAAACGCCTTTAGGTTATTGATTTTCTTGTCTAAATGCTTGAGATGCCCCAGTTGCACTTTGAAGTTACATTGACGCATTCTCAAATCGATGGATTTATCCACATTTTGATGAATCTCGACAACATTCGTTCTCAAGAATTCATCATTATATATCTTATTGGCGATAACAAATACGTTATCTAAATCTTTTTTATTTATTTGGCCTGTAACCAATGGCACTCGTTCTGTATAATTCCTTGACAAAGGCATAAATCCTCCTTGGCTGTCAACATAATACGAACCCGCATTGCTTACTCTTGCTATAGGTTTCTTTTGCTTGACTCTTGCTGAAAATTCACCATTCACACTTACAAAGACTTCAGCAGATTCAATCATTGGGTTAGAGTTTAGGGTCGCCTCTAAAACATTCAAATCTAAAGCTTCTTTGGGCACACTCGTAACACTCCCTTGATTTTGTATTAACAATTTACTAACAGCCTGTTGCGTTATGAAAAGATTCTTCTCCCCTATGAATTCAATTTTCGGGGCAGACACCTTTCTTGCATTGTTTCTCACCGAAGCAAAAGCATATAAGAAAACCACCACAATGAACAATCCCACCATTTTTATGTAGTTCCAGTTAATCTTCATTCTGCAAGGCTTCTTTTATGTGTTTTACTTCTGCTCCTATGTCACCTGCTCCAATTGTAAGCACCACTCTGGCATCACTCTTTCTTATTCTTGAAACGAGATCCTGTTTATCTATCACTTCTTTCCTTGGGTTGTCCATCAGTTCCAACAACCATTGTGATGTCACTCCTTCTATGGGCAATTCCCTTGCTGGATATATATCCAACAACAATACTTCGTCAAATTGCGATAGGCTTTCTGCAAATCCATTGGCAAAATCCCTTGTTCGTGAAAACAAATGTGGCTGAAAAACAGCCAACACCTTATCATTGGGATACATTTCCCGAACGGCTTGATGCACTGCATTGATTTCTTCCGGATGATGTGCATAATCATCTATATATACCAATTCCTCTTTCTTTATTTGATAGGTAAAGCGACGTTTCACACCTTTGTAGGATTCCAAGGCTCTTACCGCATCATTGCTAGGCACACCATACTCCAAAGCCATCGCTAGGGCTATCAATGCATTCAATAGATTATGTCTACCTGGCAAATTGAACTTGACATCCTTCAACACCCCTTGTGGAACCTTCACATCGAACAGATATGCCCCATTTTCCACCTTTACGTTTCGAGCCTCATAGTCCGACCCATCTTCGATGCCATATGTAATCCCTTTCAATGGCAATCCGTTTTTAACGAACAGCTTTCCATTGGGCTTTAGTTTTTTCGAAAATTCCTCGAATGTCCTAACCAACTCGGAAGCATCTCCATAAATATCCAAATGATCCGCATCCATTGATGTGATACAGGCCAAATCCGGGGACAATGTCAAAAAAGAGCGGTCAAATTCATCCGCTTCGACAACACTGACTTCTGTTCCGTTTAGAATTAGATTTGAATCATAATTTTCACTTATACCACCTAAAAAAGCTGTTAACTTCACATTGCACACATACAACAGATGCCCCAATATGCTGGTCGTAGTCGTCTTCCCATGCGTTCCAGCCACAGCCAAACAAAACGTATTTTTGGTAATCAATCCCAGAACTTCCGAGCGTTTCAAGATGGCATAACCATTGTTTCTGAAATAAGTCAACTCCTTATGATCTTTCGGGATTGCCGGTGTATATACAACAAGTGTTGTTTCCGGATTCAAAAAACGGGTTTCCACATTTGCGATGGAATCCTCAAAATGAACTTTTATACCCAAGTCTTCCAAAGCATCGGTAATCTCCGTTTGCGTCTTGTCGTAACCGGAAACATTCTTTTTATTGGCTCTGAAGTAACGCGCTATTGCACTCATACCTATGCCTCCAATGCCTACAAAATAGATGTTATGTATAGTATTCAAATTCATCGTCTTTCCTACAAAAGGCAGGAATCTCTTTTATTTTTATTTATGCCGAACCCAATCGTGATTACGTCCGACACCGTATTGTTATTCTATCTTTTTTAATCCTTCAGAAGCTTTTCGACTTCATCCACTATTTCCTTTGTTGCATTTACCAATGCTAGCTTTCTTATGTTCTCCCCAAGCTGTTTTTGCCTTTCGGAAGAAGCTATCAGCTGGGAAAACTTATTCTTGAAATCTACTTCCAAATCTTCTTGGGCTATTAATATTGCAGCATCTTTTTCCACTACCGCATTTGCGTTTTTCGTTTGATGATCTTCCGCCACATAGGGTGAAGGCACAAAAACCACAGGTTTCCCGACTATACATAGCTCCGAAACAGATCCTGCTCCCGCTCTGGAAATAATAAAATCGGCAGCAGCATAAGCACAATCCATCTTGTTTATGAAGGCATGCACTTGTACATTTTTGGTATGACTGTAAATCTTGTACTGGTCGTAATACAACTTACCACATTGCCAAATGATCTGGAGGTTCTGCATTTGCAGAAAATCCAATTCGCGCTCCAAAAGCTCATTGATTGCCCTTGCTCCCAAACTTCCTCCCAAAACCAAAAGTGTCTGTTTGCCTTCTACCAGATCAAACGTCTTTATGGCTTTCTTTTTGGTTTCACTTATATTCAATAGATCCTGTCGCACAGGGTTTCCCGTCTTGATAATCTTTTCCTTTGGAAAGAAACGTTCCAAACCATCGTAAGCCACACAAATCTTTTGAACTTTTTTTGCCAATAACTTGTTTGTGATTCCGGGATATGAATTTTGCTCCTGTATGAGGCTAGGCACTCCTTTTGAGGCTGCAACCTGCAACAATGGCCCACTTGCAAACCCTCCTGTCCCAATAACCACATCTGGTTTGAACTCATTCACTATTTTTCTGGCATTCCACAAACTATTGATGAGTTTGAATGGAAACATCAAATTCTCCACCGTCAACTTTCGTTGAATCCCTGTAATCCACAACCCTTTTATTTCGTAACCGGCCTGTGGCACTTTCTCCATCTCCATTCGATCTTCTGCTCCCACAAACAGGAATTTCGCATCTGGATAACGCAGCTTCAATTCGTTCGCTATGGCAATGGCTGGGTAAATGTGCCCTCCAGTTCCTCCTCCCGAAAGTATGATCTTGTATGTTTTGTCTTTACTACTCACTTCTATGTTTGACAAGCGACTTTAACTGTGCTTGATTTGATGTTTTCTAAATTGCTTCCGATAGGATTTCCAACGGATTTTCTTCTTCTTTTTTATTTTCCTGTTCTTTTATCTCTTCCCTCTTTGAACTTACACTCAATATGATCCCTATGGCTAGACAGGTCATCCATATTGATGTTCCCCCACTACTTATCAATGGTAATGTCTGACCTGTAACGGGGAACAACTCCACTGCTACTGCCATATTTATCATTGCTTGAAACACAATTGGCAGCCCAACTCCCAATGCCAGCAACTTGCCAAACATGGTATCCGATTTTTGTGCTACTATAACTATCCTAAACAACAGCCACATATACATAATCATTAAAAAGAAACCTCCCAAAAGACCATACTCCTCAATTATGATTGCAAAAATAAAATCTGAAGAAGATTGTGGCAAGAAATTCTTCTGAATACTTTTTCCTGGCCCAACACCTTTTATTCCTCCTGATGCTATCGCTATTTTTGCCTTTTCTGTTTGGTAATCGGCTTCATTGTCTTCTCCGTCTGAAAAACTCTCTATCCTACTCATCCATGTATCCACCCTATTGGGCATGGCATCCGGAAATGCCTTGGCCACGAGAATGAACAACACCAACCCCAACAAGCCCGAGCCAATGATTACAGCCAAGTATCTAATTGGGTAGCCTCCTAAAAACACCAACACGACTACCATTAAAAAAATAATTGCCGTAGTGGAGAAGTTTGATGGCAATATCAATGCCAATATTACAAATACCGGCCCCCAGAGTGGTAAAATGGATTCTTTAAACGTAATCTTCTTACCTTCAATCTTCGATATGTACCTTGCAACGTAGACCATCAATACAACTGATGCCAAAGTGGATGTTTGGAATGACATACCGACTATCGGTATCCTAATCCACCGACTTGCATTCGCCCCTGCAATTGTAGTTCCTTGCATTATTGTCAATATCAAAAGCGCAATGACTATGGGAATCATAACCATAGACAACCCTCTGAAATAGCGGTACGGAACCTTATGCACTCCATACATTATGGTAAAACCCAAAAACAAATGCATAAAATGTTTCACAAAAAATGAAAAGGTATTGGTATTTTCTCCAACGTAAGCCAAATTACTCGCAGCACTATATACCGGAAGGAATGAGAAAATTGCCAACAAAGCTGCAATCGCCCATATCAATCGATCTCCTTTTATGTTTTTGAATAATTGTTGCATTTTCATCTCATAGGATGCCTAGATCAATTAAGCATCTCATTTTATTTCTAATTTCTTATAAGTTCCTTACTGCGTCCTTGAATTGACGACCTCTATCTTCATAGTTTTCAAACAAATCGAAACTTGCACATGCTGGTGACAACAACACATTATCTCCTGCTTCTGCTATTTTATATGCTATTTTAACAGCTTCTTTCATAAATTGGGTTTCAACAATAACATCTACCATGTTTCCAAAGTTCTCTATCAACTTCTCATTGTCCATGCCCAGACAAATGATTGCTTTTACCTTCTCATTCACAAACGAAAACAACTCTGTATAATCATTACCTTTGTCCGTTCCTCCAACAATCCAAACCGTTGGTGCATCCATGCTTTCCAACGCATAGTAGGTTGCATTTACATTTGTTGCCTTGGAATCGTTTACATATTGCACCTTGTTTATTTTAAGTACTTGTTCCAAACGATGCTCTACCCCATGAAAATTCTCCAAACTCTCCCTTATGGTTTGTTTTCTTATCTTAAGCAAATGTGACACTGTCGAAGCAGCCATTGCGTTTTTAATATTGTGTTTCCCTTCTAAAGCTAGATTTTTCGTTGGCATAGTTATCTGGTTGTTATCTATTGTTATTTTTATGTTCTCATTGTCTAAATACGCTCCGTTTTCAATATTTTCCTTCAATGAAAATGGTAGTAATGTAGATTGAATGTCATGACTCTTCAGCCATTGGGTTATCACTTCGTCATCTGCATCATAAATCAAGTAATCTTCTTTTGTTTGATTTAGGGCTATCCTGAATTTCGAATCGACATAGTTTTCAAATTTATAATCATATCTATCCAAATGATCCGGAGTGATATTTGTTATGATTGCTATCTTTGGTTTGAAATCCCTGATTCCATCCAATTGGAAACTACTTATTTCCAAGACATAGTTTTCAAAATCATCTTCCATCACTTGCCTTGCAAAACTGTCCCCTATGTTACCTGCCAATCCCACATTCAACTCTTGTCTTAGAATATGATGCGTAAGCGAAGCTGTCGTTGTCTTTCCATTGCTTCCTGTTATCCCCACCAATGTTGCATCTGTATATTTCGAAGCAAATTCGATTTCCGAGATTACCGGTATTTTATTTTGCAATAGCATTTGCACTAAATTCACCTTATCTGGAATTCCAGGGCTTTTCATCACAACATTTGCATTGAGAATCTTGGATTCCGTGTGCTGCCCTTCTTCCCATTCTATTCCTTCGCGTATTAGAACTTCTTTGTATTTATCTTTTATTTTTCCTTTATCGGAAACAAAGACGTCGTACCCTTTGGCAATCGCCAAAAGTGCAGTTCCCACTCCACTTTCTCCTGCTCCCAATATGATCAGCCTTTGTTTTTTCAATTTCTTTATTTCTCTTTATTATTCTTAATCCTAATATTTGTCAATATCCTTAGTTATCTCAATTTCAACGTCACTATTGAAAGTATCGCCAAGAAGATCCCGACAATCCAAAATCGTGTTACTATCTTGCTTTCATGATATCCTGACTTTTGATAATGATGATGCAATGGAGACATCTTAAAGATTCTTCTACCTTCACCGAACTTCTTTCTGGTGTATTTGAACCAACTTACTTGCAAAATCACCGATAGCGACTCTGCAAAAAAGATTCCGCATAGCAATGGGATTAGCAACTCTTTTCTAACTGCTATGGCTATGACAGCGATTACCCCTCCAATGGTCAAACTTCCTGTATCCCCCATAAACACTTGAGCTGGATAGGTATTGTACCACAAAAAACCTATGAGAGCCCCAACGAATGCCGCTATAAAAATCACCAATTCTCCCAACCTTGGTATGAACATCACATTGAGATAGTCCGAAAACCCGATATTACCAGAAACAAATGCAAAAATAGCCAGCGCAAACACAATTATTGCTGAGCTTCCTGCCGCCAAACCATCTATTCCATCTGTTAGATTGGCTCCGTTTGAAACTGCAGTGACTATAAAGATTACTACGGGAATAAATACCAACCATGCATATTTTGCATAGTCTTCTCCTAACCAAGTTACCAAGTTCGAATAATCGAATTCGTTACCCTTTACAAATGGAATCGTGGTTTTCAACGATTGCTCTTCAGGGTTGAACTCCTTTGTTGGACTTTGTGCAACGTTCTCGATTTCAGAAACATGGTTCAACTTCTCTTGCTTTATCGTTACATCTGGATGAAAATACATGACTGCACCCACAAAAATCCCCAAGCCTACTTGCCCCAATACTTTGAATTTACCACTTAAACCTCCCTTGTCCTTTTTAAAGACCTTGATGTAGTCGTCCGTAAACCCTACCAAACCCATCCATATCGTGGTGACGATTAACATGATCACATATATGTTGTCCAACTTCGCCAGTAGCAACACAGGTATCAAGGTTGAAAAAATAATGATAAGTCCTCCCATTGTTGGAGTTCCAGCCTTTTCAACCTGACCATCCAATCCTAGATCCCTTACAGATTCCCCTACTTGCTTCCTTTGCAGCAACCTTATTATTTTTTTTCCGAAAATCGTAGAAAACAACAATGACAATATGATGGCCAAAGCCGCACGGAACGTTATGAACTGAAACACACTTGCCCCTGTAACTTGAAATTGCTTTTCTAAATATTCGAATAGGTAATACAGCATATCTATTATTTATTGTTACTCCTTATTTTTCTAATTGCCTTAGTAAATCCTCCACTGTTTCGTAATCGTCAAAATCGTGTCGTTCTCCCTTTATCTCCTGATAGGTTTCATGTCCTTTTCCTGCAATCAAGATGATGTCTCCGGACTTTGCCATTTGACATGCCGTTTTAATAGCTTGCTTTCTATCTGTTATCGACAGTGTCTTTTTAAAGTTTTGAGGCTCCACTCCCTTCTCCATATCTTCTATTATGGTTTCTGGCACTTCGCTTCTCGGATTGTCACTTGTAAAAATGACTTTGGTACTCAAAGTTGAAGCGATATGCCCCATCTTTGGGCGCTTGGTCGTATCTCTATCACCTCCGCAACCAACTACCGTTATCAACTCTTCATTTTTTGTTCGGATACTATTTATGGTTTCCAATACGTTCTTGAGTGCATCTGGGGTGTGTGCATAATCTACGATCGCTGTTATTTTATCTTTGGAGATGAGATATTGAAATCTTCCACTCACGCTCTCCAAAACACTGATCAATCTTAAGATTTCTTGCTTTTCAAGCCCCAACAAATCTGCCGTTGCATATATTGCCAATACGTTATAAGCATTGAAATTCCCTATCAATTTGGTCCAAACCTCATTATCATTCAGCTTCAACAACAATCCACCAAATTGGTTTTCAAGAATATGTGCCTTGTAATCGGCAAAGCTCTTCAAGGCATACTTGTATTGTCTTGACTTCGTGTTTTGAAGCATGACACTTCCATTTTTATCATCTCCATTCACCAATGCGAAAGCGTCCTTGTCCAAATTGTCGAAAAACGTTTTTTTGACATCGCGATATTCAGCAAACGTTTCGTGGTAGTCCAAGTGATCATGCGTTAGATTTGTAAAAATCCCACCTTCGAAACGCAATCCTTCCGTTCTTTTTTGATGAATTCCATGCGAACTCACCTCCATAAAACAAAACTCCACTCCTTCATCGTTCATTTCCTTCAAGTAACGATTTATCGTCAATGAGTCTGGCGTGGTGTGTGTAGCTTTATAAGCTTTGTCATCCACTTTGATGATTACCGTAGACAACAAACCAACCTTGTAACCTGCATTTTTGAACAACTGATACAGCAATGTCGCTATGGTGGTTTTACCATTGGTACCAGTAACCCCCACTAGCTTCAAGTTTTCGGAAGGCCCTCCATAGTAATTGGATGCCATGATTGCCAATGCCACACTAGAATCTTCAACTTCCAGATAGGTAACCTCCTTTTCCTTCGTTTCCGGCAAATGTTCGCAAACGATTACCAAAGCACCTTGTTCTATCGCATTGTCTATGTAACTGTGTCCATCCGTCGCACTTCCCTTTATTGCCACGAAAACGTCATTTTCCTCGACTTCCTTCGAGTTGAAATGCAAGTTGTTCACTTGTAAGTTGGTGCTTCCAACTACAGTGTTTATGTTTACCTTGTACAATATGTCCTTTAAAGAGTTCACGATACTTCTAAAACAATGGTTTGATTTTTCTTTACTTTTTGTCCTTTTGAAATGGATTGTGACTTTACGACCCCAACACCTTTCATCTTCACCTTCAACCCTATGTTCTCGCATAATGCCACAGCATCCATTATTGGCATACCAATAACATTGGGCATTATCGTCAAATAGGTTCTTGCTACTTCATAATAATTCTGAAATTCCTTTTCCACCAGTGCATTCTTCACTTCCAAAGATTCCACTTCATCAATGATTGGTGTATCCGTAAATATTTTTTGAGCTATTTTCTTAAATACCGGTCCTGACACATCTGCTCCATAAATCCCTTTTTTAATGCTTGGCTTGTGTATTACCACTATGCAGGAATACTTGGGATTTTCCACTGGGAAATAGCCTGCGAACGAGGACACATACTTCCTATCTTTCCTCCACTCCTCATAGTTCTTGTAATCTGTTCTAGCCGTTCCCGTTTTTCCTGCCATTGAAAAATATTTGGTATACAACTTCCTTCCTGTACCACGAATGACGACATTCTTCAACATTTCTTGCGCAGCCTTTATAGTTTCCTTGGAACAGATCTGGCGGTTTATCACTTCTTTTTCAAAAGTCTCTATTTCCTTGTCCAACTCCTTTACTTCCCTTATGAATCGGGGTTTCACCATTTCGCCATCGTTTGCTACGGCATTGTAGAACGTCAATGTCTGTAATGGCGTCAACCTCAAATTGTAGCCATACGCCATGGATGGCAATGCATCACGACTCCAGTTACTATCTCCTGGCCTTGGTATGTTCGGTTTCCCTTCTCCTACTATCGGCAACTCCAATAGGCTATTCAACCCCCAAGAATCCAATCGCTTGACAAACTTCATTGGATCTTTGGCATAATGTTCATTGACTATTGTTGCCAATCCTATATTTGAAGACACTTCAAAAGTCCTAGCAGCAGATATTTCCCCATGTCCTTTAGTATCTGTTATGTATCTACTGTAAAACCGCTTAGAACCATTACCAGTATTGACAACTGTAGATGTATCGATCACCTTGTCCTCCAAAGCAGCCATAATCGCCATCAATTTAAATGTAGATCCTGGCTCATGTGATTCCCCAACTGCATAATTGAGTTTTTCATAGTAATTTCCCTTTGCTGTCCTCCCCAGATTGGAGATCGCCCTGATCTCTCCCGTCTTGACTTCCATGACTACTACCGAACCATGTTCCGCCTCATAGAATTCCAATTGCTCCAATAGTGCATGATGTGCAATATCTTGAATATTGACATCTATGGTGGTATAGACGTCATAACCATCTTGAGGTTCAATCTCGTTTGCATCCCTAATGGGTTTCCATTGTCCTTTCCCTATTTTTTGTTTTAGACGATGTCCATTTTTACCTCTCAAGTATTTCATTCCAAAAGCACCATCTATTCCCGGTCTTGTAACATTACCTTTATCATCTATGCGCTCATAGCCTATCGTTCTTTGTGCTATGCCTCCCATTGGATGTTCTCGCTTTGTATTTTGTTCCACAATCAACCCACCTTTGAATGCTCCAAGTCTCAACAATGGGAAACTGCGCAATCTCAAATAATCGGAATATCCTATGTTACGCGCCAACAAATAATATCTATTCTTGTTTGCTCTTGCCTTTTTTATCTCTTTTTGATAATAGCTAGACGATTTCCCAGAGTATTTAGCCAAGGAATCGCTTAAGGGCTTCAAATATTTATTGAATGTCTTGGTAGATGGTGTTATTGCATCGATCCTTATGTCGTATTTAGGCACCGAGGTCGCCAACAAGTTTCCGTTTACTGAATACACATTCCCTCTATTCGCAGGTATGGTAACTCTTTTAACTGTTCGCTCTCCTGCCAACGCCCTGTATTTATCTCCGTTCACGAACTGAATAGACAGGAGTTTAAAAACCACGGCAAGCCCGAAGATGAACATACATCCAGCTACAAAATACAATCGATTTAATATGTTCGTTTCGTTTTTTGCCACGATAGAACTTAATTTTGTTGTGGTTTAACTTTAATTTTTTGAGGAGGAACCTCTGAGGTCTTCAACCCCTTTCCTTTCATTTTCCTGGTGACTCCGGATTGTTTTTTCATTTCCATCAACCTTCCCCTACCATCGATGAAGGCTGATCGCAATTCCTTTGCCTCATTTCCTAGTCTTGCTATCTCATGCACCTTCTTGTCTGCACTATGTGAGCTCGCAATCATTATTATAGCCAAAACGGAGATAAAGAGAATCATCCTCCAATTCTTAAAGGAATCATCACTTACCAGAAATTTTCCTCTCAGTATGCTATAAATGCTTTTTTTCATATTTGTTCCTCACGAAAGCGAAGCTTCATTTATCCATTAATCCAATTTCACCTAGCAAAATACACTCTATGCCTTCTCCGCTATACGAAGCTTTGCGCTTCTTGCTCTATTGTTTTGCTTTATTTCGTCTTGACTTGGCACGATCAAGCCTCCAACTTTTTTCAAAGGCACTTCGAAATTTCCAAACACATCTCTTTCTGGCTCGCCTTCGAACAAACCGTTCCTTATGAAACGCTTGACCAACCTATCTTCCAAGGAATGATAACTTATGAAACTCAACCTCCCTTTTGGTTTCAACAATTCTGGTGTTTGTTGCAAAAATTCCTTTAAAACCTCAATCTCTTGATTCACCTCTATCCGAATTGCTTGATATATTTGAGCCAAGATCTTGTTCTCATGCTTTGGAGACAGAAACTTCTTTAGCGTACTTTTTAATTGCTCGCTAGTTTTTATGGGTTCTTTTTCCCTATTTGCAACTATTAACCGTGCCATTGCCGGTGCAGCTCTCAACTCACCGTATTGCAACAACACTTGTTTTATTTTCTCTTCCTCGTATTCATTTACAACGTGATAAGCAGATATTTCATTGTTCTGATTCATCCTCATGTCCAATTCAGCTTCGAAACGTGTAGAAAACCCTCGTTCTGCCACGTCAAATTGATGCGATGACACTCCGAAGTCCGCCAGAATACCATCAACCTCTCTTACTCGATGAAATCTTAAAAATCGTTTTATGTATCTAAAATTCTCATGAATCAATGTAAAACGTTCATCGTGTATCGTATTCCCAAGTGCATCGGCGTCTTGGTCAAACGCAAATAATTTTCCATTTTCACCTAGACGTCTCAATATCTCCCTACTATGACCACCTCCACCAAAAGTAACATCCACGTATACTCCGTCTTTCTTTATATCCAAACCGTCAACGGTTTCCTTCAACAATACTGGATTATGATATTCCATCTTCGTCATCGTCTTGTCCCATAACCTCTTCAGCTAAATCTGCAAAATCAACAGCTGCATCGTCTATGGTTTGTTCATATTTGTCCTTATCCCATATTTCCACTATGTTTATCGCAGAAGACACTACGATATTTTTAGAAATATCTGCAAAAACCATTAAATCCTTAGGTATAAGCAACCTACCATTACCATCCACCTCTACTATTTTTACTCCAGCAGTAAAACGACGAATAAAATCGTTGTTCTTTTTCTTGAAACGATTAAGCTTGTTCATCTTTTTCATCAACACTTCCCATTCTGACATTGGATACAATTCCAAACACGATTGAAAAACTGCTCGTTTCAATACAAATCCATTTTGCAAAATAGGAGACAACTGCTTTTTCAACGCAGCTGGAAGCATAAGTCTTCCTTTTGCGTCTGCTTTGCATTCGTATGTTCCTATTAATGAGTTCAAAACGATTTCGTTAGAGTAAGTTTTTTAAGACTCAAAGATATTGAAAATTTTACCACATTTTACCACATTTTACCACTTTGTTAATAAATTTTCAAGAAAACTAGATTTCGAACCTAACAACCATATGCGACAAAACACCTTAAAAGCTAACCTTCAAGCACTTAAAACTTTCATTTTTTCACATATCATCACCCAATCACTATTTGTTTTCTAACCCATCTTTCAACTATGCTCAGATTATGTAATTAATTTGATTGAAATACCTATATTTGCTTTTAACAGAATTGACTAACGCTTAATGACGCATACTTTAAAAAAAGAAGGAAAGTTCAACTATATTGAAGTTGGCGAAGGCACTCCTATCATAGTACTTCATGGACTTATGGGGGGATTAAGTAATTTTGATGGTGTTACTTCTCACTTCAGCAAAAATGGATATAAAGTTATCATCCCTGAGCTCCCCATCTATACCATGTCACTCATAAAAACCAATGTAAAGGCGTTTGCAAAATATCTTAATGAGTTTATCGAATTCAAAGGCTTTGAAAAAGCCATCTTGCTAGGAAACTCACTTGGAGGTCATATTGGACTCTATCACACCAAATTACATCCAGAGAAAGTAAAAGCCTTAATTATCACTGGCAGTTCTGGATTATATGAAAGTGCAATGGGTGGAGGATACACCAAACGAAGGGATTATGAAGTCATAAAGAAAAAGGCTCAAGAGGTGTTTTACGATCCAGAAGTAGCAACCAAAGAAGTGGTCGACGAAGTTTATGAAACAGTTAACGATAGAAACAAGCTAATCAAAACATTGGCTATTGCCAAGAGTGCCATAAGGCATAATATGGCTGCCGATTTGCCAAATATGAATATCCCTGTATGCATTGTTTGGGGAAAGAACGATGTTGTCACACCTCCAGAAGTTGCAGATGAATTCAACAATTTACTACCAGATTCCGATTTGTTTTGGATTGACAAATGTGGACACGCCGCAATGATGGAACATCCAGACACTTTCAATCAAATCCTGTTTGACTGGCTGAAAGAGCGAAAAATTTAAAAACTTTTGCATTCTTTTATGCGCTTAAAAGAGATGAAGTTCAATTAATATGATTTCTGCTTTCGTGGAAAATAAATATGAAAATTAAATCTGCAGAATTTGTAATGAGCAATTCCGATGTGGCTAAGTGCCCTAAAGGAATGATTCCCGAATATGCCTTTATCGGGCGAAGCAACGTTGGAAAATCTTCGCTTATAAATATGTTAACCAGTAGAAAAAGTTTGGCTAAGACGTCTGGGCGACCGGGGAAGACTCAACTCATCAACCATTTCATCATAAATAAGGAATGGTATCTCGTCGATTTACCTGGTTATGGTTACGCTCGCGTTTCCAAAACCACGAAAAAGATCTTTCAAAAGTTCATCACTCAATATTTTGAGCGTAGAGAGCAATTGGTCACCGCTTTTATATTAGTGGACATAAGGCATAAACCCCAACCCATAGATTTGGAATTCATGCAATACTTGGGTGAAGGAGGCATTCCGTTTTCCATTATCTTCACCAAAGCAGACAAATTGAAACCCAAAGCCATAGACAATCACGTTGAGGATTACAAAAACATACTTTTAGAGACTTGGACAGAAATGCCAAATTACTTCATCACTTCTTCCTCAAAGGACATAGGAAAGGATGATGTACTAAGTTATATTGACGAATTGAACAGCAATATGAAACCAACTGCATAAGGGATAAAACAAGTTTTCTTCTAAAGCCAAAAAGTTATTTGATTACGACCTACTTTACCCCATAAACCTAAACCTCCATACAAGTAAAATTCTTTACATTTTTCAAACTTCAATTTTCAAATCCACTAGAACTCAAGGATCATTCCTTGCATATCTTTTTTACAACCTGCCTATTATTGGATAAGATACTAATGAAGTAAACACCTTTGCCGTAACTGGAAACATCCAACTTGAATTCATCACTATTGACCTTATAGGCACCAACTTTACTTCCTATTACATTATAAACAACAATCCGATCGATGCTTTCTCCTTTTACGTTTACGATTCCGGATGTAGGGTTGGGATAAATATCAAATCCCGCTGCTTCTACTACCATGAATTCTGATACTGACAATGTATTGCCACAAAATTGATCTTCAATGAAAAGATCATGCCCAACATCCAATGGATTAGTCTCAAAGACAACTACATCCTCGTTATTGAAAACACGTATTGGATTTTCCTCATCGGTTATATCACAGATTTCCACGAAATCCCATGTAGCCGTATTCGTTGGCACATCGTCTGTCCACCACTTTGCCTTGTAGATGCTTCCTTGGTAAAACACTTGATCTCCTCCCCAATAGACACTTCCACTTTGCCAAAGTTCAAAACCACAAGTCTCTTCTTTGTATATTTCTTCCAATGAAATGGTATAACACTCGGACAACAAACACATGTCATAATAAGCTACATCTTGATCCAAATTGCTCAGATCGTCATAGGTGAATGTGATAACCTCATCGGTTAACAAAATAACACCTTCTAGTTCTGGATTCAGTTTTTCTGTTGCAAATTCAATTCTGTAGCCCGAGGAACCAACATGCACTTGTCTTTCTGCTGTATTTTCTCCTAGCGAATTGGTTGTCTTCAAAGAAATATTGAAAATCCCTGGATTAGAATAGGTGATCGTTGGATTTGCCTCTGTGGAAAAGGTCGTATCTGCTCCTTCAAAAGTCCATTCATAACTCAAATTCGTACCAACGGACTGATTTGAAAAAGTGATGGCATCTCCACTACAAATATTACCATCAGTAAATGAGAACATCGATTCTGGAGCCAAATACCCTACTCTTCCAGACAACTCATAGTAACCATACGAACTATAGTCCGTGAAGCCCTCATTTGGCCCCAACTCTCCTCCTCCGTCTATGGTAAGGTAATAGGTTCCTGCAGCAAGAGACCGGTCTATATAGGCGCTCCTATCTCCAATCGGAGCACTTGTCTCCATCACATCTCCATTGTCATTCTTAAGAGTTGCCACAACATCCAAGTTTGTTCTCCAATCAAGAGGTGAGGATATGGTAATTATTATCTCTCCATCGGTTATCAAATCAATTTCAAAGGTATCTGTATCATCCTCATCACCAATGATCCCGGAGTTTTGTTCACCCGACACCACAGTACCATCTATCACCAATGCTTGTGGGCTCGTATAATCATCTGGCACATTTCCAAGCCATGATTCTATTATCATAATATCGTCTTCCGTATTGGTTGCCCCCGCGTACTCCCCTTTGCTCCAATGTGATACTGCAAACGAACCATTTCCCATTATTGGAGAATATTCACCATGTCCTGCATAATAGGCTCCACTACTTGGGCTTCCATCATGATTTAGACTCAATGCGTGTCCCAATTCATGGGAAACCGCCAGATATAGAAACGGATCGCTCTCATTGAAAACCGGAGGTAAATCCACCAAAACAGGTGCTCCCGTACCATAACTATCCAATTGAGCAACACCAGCCCATGCTTGATTTCCAAAATCGGCAATTACAACCCATCCTTTGGTCAATTCATCAACGTGATTGTCATACAACTCCCTATTGTTCGTCACATTGACATCGAATGGCAAAAAATCTTCAGCAGCCTCTTCCCAAAACTCACGCTTAAGGTGATCTGGCACATCGACAACCGTTGTAGAATAATTATAAGACTCCCAACCTGGCAAGGCATCTTCCCCATCGTAATCCAGATATATCAAATGAGTGGCTCCTGGTCTACTTTCCAAAAGCAACGGGTCTGTAACCGTTCCCGAATTTCCAATATTTCTACTGACGCTGGAATTTTCTTTTTTGGCCGTATGTTTTGAATGAGCTGTTCCGGCATGATCATGCGATGTCCCACAAGTGAAAATCAAATCATCTTTGGCCATCTTATTAAAAACCAATCTTCCATTTGTGATTGAATTTGAAAATCTATAGCCAAACTCCTTATTGATGTTTATAGCCATACCATGTGCTTTTCCTTTAACATAGACAAGCTGAAAAATGATGTCTTCACTTTTTTTAGATAGAATTCTAAAATTATTTTTGTCGACTATGTATACGTCATAATCTTGAATAATCTCATTGAAATGCTCTTTCTCTATTGACAAAGGTATTCTTATGACATTGGAAATGTTTTCATTCCCTTTGATTTTTGAGATCAACGTATTAAGTGAAATCTTTGATTGGCCATAACCAAACAAAGGAAACGATAGTATACATACTATAATTGCTATTTTCTTCATACTATTTGTTCTGTTTATTTTTCTTTTAAATTGATTCTTCGGTCTTCTTGCCGAACATTGAATCTTTTGTTATTCCTTACAAATCTTTTTAACCACGTGTCTATTATCAGACAAAATATCAAGAAAATATATGCCTTTGCCATAATGGGAAGTATCCAATTTGAAATGATTGCTGTCTACAACATAAGTACCAACCATACTTCCAATTGTATTGTAAACGACAATTTGATCGATGGTGTCGCCTTTTATGTTTACCATACCTGATGTAGGGTTCGGGTAAACATCAAATTCCTTGGTTTCCGCTACTATGAATTCTGATGCTGATAGCGTATTTCCACAAAACTGACCTTCAATGAAGAGATCATGTCCCACTTCCAACGGATTAGTCTCAAAGACAACAGCATCTTCATTATTGAAAACACGTATTGGGTTTCCTTCATCTGTTATTGTACAAGTCTCCATAAAATCCCAGGTAGCATTATTCGTTGGAAGATCGGTAGTCCACCATTTCGCCTTGTAGATGTTTCCAAGATAAAACACTTGATCTCCTCCCAAATAAGCTGTATTGCTTTCCCAAAGCATATGGCCACAAGTTTCTTTCAAGTAAGCATTGTCCAACTTTATGACATAGCAATTTGACAACAAACAGAGATCATAATAAGCAACATCTTGATCTAAATCATTCAAGTCATCATAGTCAAATGAAATGATTTCATCAACAAGCATAATGGTTCCATTAAGTTCAGGGTTTAATTTTTCTGTTGCAAATTCAATTCTATAACCTGTGGCTCCAATATGTATTTGTCTTTCCGTGGTATGTTCCCCCAGTAAATTGATGGTTTTCAAAGAAACAGTAAATATGCCTGGGTTAGGATAGATAACCGTTGGGTTTACATCTGTCGAAGATGTTATGTTAGCTCCTTCAAAAGTCCACTCATAGCTTAGATTCGTACCAATTGACTGATTTGTAAAAGTAATGGTATCATTATCACATATATTCCCATTTTCAAACACAAACGACGGTTCTGGAGCAAGATATCCCACTCTACCGGAAAGCTCATAATAACCTAGAGATCCATAATCACTAAAACCATCATTAACGCCCAGCTCTCCTCCTCCGTCAACAATGATATAATAAGTACCCATTGGCAGAGTTCTATCTATATAGGCACTTCTATCTCCTATTGGACTACTTGTTTCCATTATATTTCCTTCGCTATCAACGAGTGTGGCAACTACGTCCAAATTGGTTCTTTCACCATGAGGAGACGAGATGGTAATCGTAACATCTCCCTCAGCCGCTAAATTAATTTCAAAGGTATCGGTATCGTCATCAGTACCTATACATCCAAAATTCTGCTCACCAGTTACAACCGTATCATTGATTGCTAGTGGTTGCGCAACACTATGATCATCAGGAAATTCCCCCATAACCGAACTTATTACAGCTATGTCATCCTCCGTGTTCGTGGCTCCAGCATACTCTCCTTTGCTCCAATGTGAAACAGAGCGAGGGCCATTACCCATTATAGGGGAATATTCCCCATGACCTGCATAATAGGCTCCACTTGAACTTCCGTCATGATTAAGCCCATAACTATGTCCCAACTCGTGGGAAGGTGTTCTAAGCAAGTACTCCACGTCAACATCATAGTTGCTTGGAAGATCCACCAAAACAGGAGTCCCTGATCCATAAGAATCCAAAAAGGCCACTCCTCTCCATCCTGGGTTGTTGAAATTTGCCAATACAACCCAACCTTTGGTCAGCTGGTTAGCATGGTCATCGTACAATGACTTGTTATTGGTAACGTTTACATCAAATGGAAGTAAATCTTCAGCTACCGCTTCCCATATCTTCCGCTTGTATTCGTCTGGAACAACTGCAGCCACCGCAGAGTACCCATAACTCTCCCAACCAGGCAAGCTATTTTCTCCATCATAATCAAGATAAATCAAATGAGTAGCTCCTGGTCTACTTTCCAAAAGCAGTGGATCTGTTGTCGTATCTGAATTCCCAATATCCCTATAGGTCACATCAACCTCTTTATCAACTACACCCTCAATATCATCGACATTAGAATGGTTGCTTGTGACTCCACAAACAAAGATTAAATTGTCTCTATCGGTTTTTGAAAATACCATATCACCACCTGATGTTGAATTCGAGATCTCATATCCATACTCTTCATTGATGTTCATTAGTATGCCTGAGGCTTCTCCCTTCCTATAAATAAATTGAAAAACAACATCTTCATTCTTTTTGGCAAGGATTCTAAAATTACCTTCATCCAACCTATAAACATCATAGTCACTGATGGTTTCATTGAAGAATTCCTTTTCTATAGTTAAAGGCCTATTTTGAATTTCAATAGAAAAATTCTTGTTATATTTTATTTCGGAAATGAGAGAATCGAATGAGATTTCGGATTGACCATAGCTACATAATGACAAAATCAAAATGCAAGCAAATAGAGTATTTTTTTTCATAATGGATTACGTTTATAATTATACGAATAGCAATGAATGATGCTTAGCACAAAGCACTGCTGATTAACATATTCATAGTTAATTAATGATGCAAAATGCATCCCTTACAAGATTGTCCATGTATACATACCCAGAAAACTACTTAAATCGCATTCGATTTTAAGCAACGGGCTATTGCAACAACAGACACGGAATGTTTTATCGCTTATTGAAAAGCCATATGACACAAGTGAATCCTTTGATGTATGTCCACAACAAAGAATCTGAACATCTGCCCAATAGACAGGTTTCAAGAACTTTTGCATATGTGATATTAGGTTTTTTCTCAAATGAAAAATGTCATTTACAAAAGAGAGGCCTAATTGGCTTTTGAATTAGGCTAACTAAAACTGAATTTTCTAGTCAACAAATGGAACATCTTAAGATAGTATATTCGCTTGTTCAAGAAGAAATAAATGGATTTTCTTTCGAAGAAAACCGCATAAGGGGCGCAGTTTTTTCTGGGGTAATAATTGAGGGTCATTATCATGTTAGTTATTTTTATAATTCCCAAATCTATATAAAATAACTCTAAGAAACTAATTTGCTTTTATGTTAACCGCCACAAAACATGCAAGATATATGTTAATTTTTTAATATCCCTAAGATTATTCAACCTTGCAAAACAATTACCTTTTCAATATTTGAATAGACAAAAACAACATATATCAAAAGGAAACAACATGCTTTTCCAGTGAAAAACATCCACCTCCTTGGAGGACGGGAACCGACCTAGCCTTTAACATCCAAAGCATCGCGCAAAGCATTTCCGATCAACATAAATGCCATCACCAAAGTCATAATGCACAAGCCGGGAATAATGGCCAAGTATGGTTTTCCAAGAATGATGTAATTATAATGATCTTTTATCATTGCTCCCCAACTTGCCATTGGTGGCTGAGCACCAATACCCAAGAAACTCAACCCACTTTCTATTAGAATGGCAGCAGCAAAATTTGCTGCACAAATAACAATTACAGGAGCCATTATGTTAGGCAAAATATGTTTGGTGACAATTCGAAAATGACTAAAACCCAAAGCTCTTGCAGCCGTGACGTATTGCAACTCCTTAGCACTTATTATCTGTCCTCGAACCACACGTGCCACTTCCACCCACATTGTAAGTCCTACAGCAATGAACACTTGCCAAAACCCTTTTCCCAATGCCAATGTGATAGCTATCACCAACAACAACGTAGGGATCGACCACGTCACATTTATAACCCACATGATAAGCGCATCTACCCTTCCTCCAAAATAACCAGCTACACTTCCCATAAAAACACCTATGACCAAAGAAATAAACACAGCAACAAAGCCAATGAAAAAGGAAATGCGAGCACCTACCAAAACACGACTCAACAAATCCCTACCATATTTATCTGTCCCCAAATAAAACGTCTTCTCGCTCACAAGTGACTCAACTGGAACATTGTCATCCTCAAGAGTTACCGTTTTATTCAACCCTTTCAGCCCATCTGAAGCATACTCCGTATAATTTATCGTATTTCCATCCACGGCGTAATCTGAAATCGGAATTTCCGTCTCGGTTGCCATCTTCCCAAAGAACAACCTATCGAAAATTCCTTGTTCGCTTTCAATTTTTGTAGGCAGGGTCAACATTTTCATTTTAAAACCTGGCCTTTTAGAGTGGATTGACAGATGCATTTGATTTGCATTCTGGGAATTATCTGGCGCAAACACATAGGCAAATACGGAAATCAGACCAATGAAAATGATAAAATAAAAACTAAAAACGCCCCAAAAGTCTTTTTTGAACTTTTGGAGCGCCAATTGTCTTAATGAGTTTGCTGTCTTACTCATTTATATTTCTAATTTTTTACTGTGGCCACCTTTTTTATTTCGTAAGTCATTTTAAGATCATTCAGAACATTGAGTGCTTCTTCCATATATACGTCCTGACTTAAACTCTTGTGCCAACGAACTCTTTTCTGTTTCAGCACACTATCCTTTAAAAACAATTGTTCCTCATATGGCAAGGAAGAGAACGTTAAGTTTGTCCTGTAATCAGAAATCGCATCAAACTCCTTTGCCTTGTTTTCATCGGCTTCCAATTCTGCTCTATATTGTTCATAGTTCAAAGAAAATGTATTGTCGTCCATTTGCTCTTTGATCCATTTTGCATTTTTTTCAATAAGCCTTAATTGCGCGTTGTATTTCATACGTGCGTTACTATTGCTAATGGTAGTATCGTAATCATAATAATTATTCCAAGAATCATACTCTACGGCACGTATCTTGTCCCAAGCCAATGGGTTGTCTTGATCACGCTCACCAATATCAACAAAACTATAGCGATCTGGCACCACAATGTCACTTTTAACTCCTTCCAATTGAGTAGAACCACCATTTATTCTGTAAAACTTCTGTCTCGTTATCTTTATTGCTCCCAAATCTCCGTGAGAACTATTTCTCACCATTCTATTTAGATCCAATATGTTTTGTACTGTTCCCTTTCCATAGGTCTGCTTGCTTCCAATTACTATGGCACGTCTATAGTCTTGCATTGCTGCCGCTAGGATTTCTGATGCAGATGCCGACAATTCATTCACCATTATCACCAATGGTCCATCCCAAGTGATGGATTTGTCATCATCTGTCAATACTTCTTTAGGCTCACCAGTTGAACGCACTTGAACTATAGGTCCTTCCTTGATGAACAATCCAGCAATGTCAACCACAGTCTTAAGTGATCCACCTCCATTGTCTCGCAAATCCAAGACCAAGCCTTCCATTCCTTCTTCTTTTAACCTCTCTATCTCCTTTTTTATGTCTGAAGCAGCGTTTCGGTTGTCGTAATCTTTGAAATCTATGTAAAACTTCGGCAAGTTGATAACACCATAGGTTTTTCCATTTTTCTTGACTGTCGATGATTTCGCATATGTTTCTTCCAATTCCACTATATCTCTTGTTATTGAAATCTCCTCAATGGATCCATCCACCTTTTTAAGGGTTAGGTACACTTTGGTTCCCTTTGGCCCTTTTATTAATTTGATGGCATCATCTATTCGCATGCCGACTATGCTAACAGACTCTTCTTCTTTTTCCTGACGTACTTTCAAGATAACGTCTCCAACCTCGAGTTCTTGACCTCTCCAGGCCGGTCCTCCAGATATGAGCTCTGTTATTTTGGTATAGTCCATTCGCTTTTGCAATCTCGCACCGATACCTTCAAGTTGTCCAGATATTTGCTGATCGAAGCGATCTTTTGCAGTTGGAGCTAGATATGAAGTATGGGGATCAAAGCCTTCCACAATTGCATTTATATACATTGAGAACCAATCTTTTCGTTCCATGTCCTCTATGAAATCCGTATAGTATATATTCAGATTCTTCAGCGTTTCCGCTCTTGCTTCTGCTTCTAATTTAACCAATGACTTCTTTTCCTTGGCTCCTTCCGTATTCTTTTCATCTTCTTGGTCGGTAATCAATATGTCATAGGTTGCAATGGTTCTAAACTTGAGTTGCTGTCTCCAACGTTCTTTCAGTTTGCTTTTGTTCTTGACATATTCGTGCTTTTCGTAGTCTGTATTTATCGTTTCATTTTTTGTAAAGTCAAAAGGCTTGTTCAAGATGGTTTTATAAAACACCTTTGCTTCCTCCATTCTTTGTAAAAGGCGTTCGTTCGTTATATTGAAAAACGAAATATCATATTCTTTCAATTGATCATCCAACTCCGTTTCATACTTTTTAAATTCCTCTATGTCAGATTTTAAAAAATAACGTTTCAACGGATCTATTCTTTCCAAATACGTCTTATATACATCTTTGGAAAAATCATCATTGAAGTCTTTTGGTTGGAAATGCAATTGTTCCAAAGCCAAAGTTATTATTTGAATCAATAACTTATCTTTATTGGGATCGTTGTCTACCTTCGTCGTAAAGCTGCAAGAGCCAAATGCCAACAATAAAACCAGCATTAACACATTATACTTCTTTTTCATCTATTCTTCGTTGTTATTTTAGATAGTTAAACGGAATTTGCCTTGAGTACAGTTTCATCAATTCATGAACTCATCGCCATCTCACATTTCTTTCAATTATTTTCTACCTCCTAATTAGTATTCAGTAATAATTTCTACTAAAATAAAGAAAAAACCGTGCCAACAATGGCTTTCTGAGCTAATTTTTTGTTAAACACGACAAATTCACATAATCCTTGATAAATTATGTATTTTAGCGTGTAAATACAAAGAAAAACAATGAAGAGACCTCTTATTTTAGTTACCAATGACGATGGCATTACCGCTCCCGGCATTCGAGCTTTAATTGAAGTTATGAAGACAATTGGAGATGTCGTAGTAGTTGCTCCAGATAGTCCACAAAGCGGTATGGGCCATGCCATCACCATAAATTCCACATTACATATTCACAAAATAAACATTGATGATGACATCCAAAGAGAATATAGTTGTTCTGGCACACCCGCAGATTGTGTTAAAATTGCCGTAAATGAAATTTTGGGCCGTAAACCAGATCTTTGTGTTTCTGGCATAAACCATGGCTCCAACTCCTCCATTAACGTCATTTACTCAGGCACTATGAGTGCAGCCATAGAAGCTGGCATCGAAGGTATTCCTGCCATTGGATTCTCTAACTTGAACCACAGTTGGAAAGCTAATTTCGAGGCTTCTAAAAAGTATGCAAAGTCTATCGCCGAAAATGTTTTGAAACATGGATTGGAAAAAGGCATTGTTTTGAATGTAAATATTCCTAATTTAGATGAAGATGACATAAAAGGTGTAAAAATATGCAGGCAAGCTAGAGCCAATTGGAAAGAGGAATTCGACAAAAGGCAAACGCCACAAGGAAAGGATTACTATTGGCTTTCGGGAATTTTTGAAAATTACGACACTGGTGAGGATACAGATGAATGGGCATTGGAAAACGGTTATGTATCAATTGTGCCTGTTCAATTCGACTTGACGGCACATCAATGCATCAAGGAACTTAACACTTGGGATTTCAATGAATAAAAAGGCTGTAATTATTGGTTTCATAATAGGTTTGACAACCACTTTTATAGGTGTTTCCCTATACACTATTTTTATAGGGATCAAATTGGACTTAACAACAAATGAAATCACCAACAAGGTATTATCCTCCAGTGTTCTTGGGAAACGTGCAAGCATTGGAGTGCTTTTAAACCTTCCGGTTTTCTATTATTTTTTAAATAAGAAAAAAGAAGATTTTGCAAAAGGGGTTTTGGTTTCCATTGTTTTGGTTGCTGTTATTTTTATTGTGAATAAGTTTTAAACATATGAGATATTATATTATTTCAGGAGAAGCCTCTGGTGACTTGCATGGTTCTAACCTAATGAAGGCCCTATTACTTGAAGATGTCAATGCAGACTTCAGATTTTGGGGTGGAGACCTGATGCAAGATGTAGGAGGCACACTTGTAAAACACTACAAGGACCTTGCTTTCATGGGGTTTTTGGAGGTTGTTATGAATTTGAGGACCATTGCCAAAAATCTAACTCTTTGCAAAAAAGACATAGAAACATACGCCCCAGATGCAATCCTATTTATAGACTATCCTGGTTTCAATCTTCGTATTGCAAAATGGGCCAAACAAAAAGGTTATAAGACACATTATTATATCTCTCCTCAAATATGGGCTTGGAAGGAAAATAGAATAAAAGCCATTAAAAACGATGTAGACGAAATGTATGTAATTCTGCCTTTTGAGAAGACCTTCTATGAAGAAAAACACCATTTCCCCGTACACTTTGTCGGTCACCCATTAATTGATGCCATTGCTGGTAGAGTGCAAGTTGATGAATTTGAATTCAGAACGCAAAACGGGTTGAGCAACAAACCGATTATTGCACTCTTGCCAGGTAGTAGAAAGCAAGAGATAAAAAAAATACTATCCATCATGTTGAGTTTGGTAGATCTTTACAAAGATTATCAATTTGTGATTGCTGGTGCTCCTGGACAAGATTATGATTTTTACAAACAATTCATAGAAAAGACAAACATCCATTTCATCTCCAACAAGACCTATGATCTGTTGAGTGTATCCACTGCAGCTCTGGTTACTTCTGGAACTGCCACTTTGGAAACCGCCCTTTTCAAGGTCCCCCAAGTCGTTTGTTATAAAGGAGGATGGCTATCCTATCAAATAGGAAAACGATTGGTAAACTTGGATTACATCTCCCTGGTCAATCTTATTTTGGAAAAAGAAGCAGTGACAGAGTTGATTCAAAATAATTTCAATACCAAACGCTTAAAGCAAGAACTCGATATCATATTAGATAGCTACGAACGCACCAAATTTTTCATCAATTACTATGATTTGGAAAAGAAATTAGGCGGAAAAGGTGCTAGCGCAAAGACTGCCAAACTTATTTACGACTCCCTAAACAAAGCTACAGATTAATGCAAAAAACTACCATAACATTACTCCTACTTATCACATTGTTCGCTACTGCTTGTGGTTCATCCAAAAACAAACGTGTCGTGGTCACAAAAAAGAACAGAACCTCAAAAGCCATAAAGAAGTCTGAATCGACCAAGTCAAAGAGTGACAAAATCAATGACACCAATGTTAGTCATCAGGCAAAAGCCGTTGTCAAGAATGCCAAATACTACAAAGGCACACGTTACAAATATGGGGGAACAACAAAATCTGGAATGGATTGTTCTGGCTTAATCTACACCGCTTTCAAAAAAGAAGACATCAGTATTCCTAGAGCATCCAGCGCAATGGTAAAAGCAGGAAACTGGATTGACCTCAAAGAGGTCAAAGTAGGAGATTTGCTGTTTTTTGCCACTAACAAAAACAACCGAAAGGTAAACCATGTAGGCCTAGTAACCTCGTCACTCACTGGAAACGTAGAGTTTATACACTCCTCCACAAGCAAAGGAGTCATTGTTTCCAATTTAGCAGAACGTTATTGGTATCTTGCCTTTGTGCAAGCAAGGCGTCTACTCTAAAAGGCAATTTCAGTTTTTAATAGGCTGAAGTTGTCAATGGCTTTGTTTTTTTCATTACCTTTTTGGTATTGAAAGCCATTAACTTCATTATAATAAAACTAACTTCTTGTTTGGTTATTGGAATACTATTAGCTTATTTTTTTGCTATTCCTTTAACACTCTCCTTATATGTTTCAATTTTTCTCTTGTTGTTTCTAGGCATCTCATTTTTCATTTCCAAACGACGACAAATCAAAACCATCTGGTTTGGAGCCATTGGGATCACAACAATGATTTCCATTGGAGTTTTTATTACAAACATTAACAACCAAATGCTATCTCCAAAGCATTACTCCAACTTTGATTCTATGGAAAGGTTCATCACCTTTAGAATTAGAACCATTCTTAAATCAGGACAATACAATGACAAATATGTTATAGACATTCTAAAAATCGAAAACAAGGATGTCTCTGGAAAGGCCTTGTTAAATGTAAAAAAAGACAGTACAAATACAATTTTAAAAGTTGACGAGATCTATATGACTGCTGAAGCTTTGCAAGGTATAGACGAACCAATGAA
This sequence comes from uncultured Bizionia sp., assembly GCA_947496215.1. GTDB lineage: Bacteria > Bacteroidota > Bacteroidia > Flavobacteriales > Flavobacteriaceae > JAHDHI01. Next base: position 308,077 of record CANMCF010000002.1, on the reverse strand, counting down.
CCCAAATCAATTTGATTACAAAAGCTATCTGGAAAAACAATATGTCTATGACCAAATATACACTCAAAGTGAAAGGTTGTTTACCGTTCACAATAAGAAACATACACTTTTCGGGTATGCCGACCTACTTCGAGAGACCATCAATGCCAAACTGAAGCGTTTTGACTTCACATCTGATGAACTGTCCATAATAAATGCTTTGATTCTTGGACAACGTCAGAACATCAGCAAAAATATCAAAAACCACTATACCAATGCTGGAGCCATACATATTTTAGCAGTTTCCGGTCTGCACATAGGGATTATCTTCATCTTGTTGAATTCTATCCTCTACCCCTTAAGGCGTTTAAAACGTGGTAAAACTGTACAAGTCATTCTCATCGTACTAATTCTTTGGTGCTTTGCCATTATTGCGGGTTTATCTGCTTCAGTTACCAGAGCAGTCACAATGTTTAGCATTGTCGCCATTGGCATGCACTTGAAACGACCAACAAATATCTACAACACCCTGGCAAGCTCAATTCTTGTCCTATTGCTTTTCAAACCTATGTTTCTTTTTGATGTTGGCTTTCAACTAAGTTATCTAGCGGTTTTCTCCATTGTATCCATTCAACCGATTCTTAAAAGCCTATGGAAGCCTAAATATTATATTTCAAAACGTTTTTGGGATATTGTCACTGTTTCCATTGCCGCACAGATTGGCGTCATCCCAATTAGTCTTTTTTATTTCCATCAATTCCCTAGTTTGTTCATTCTTTCAAACGTAGTCATTATTCCCTTTCTTGGCTTGATTTTAGGCTTCGGGTTATTTGTCGTCATCCTTACGATCATTAACTGCCTGCCTTCCTTTTTGGCTGACCTATACGGAAAACTCATTAGTTTGATGAATCATTTCGTTGAATGGATAGCTTTGCAAGAACATTTTCTTTTCAAAGAAGTCTCTTTCAATGGACTACAAGTCGCCTTCTCTTATTTGATGATAATTGCCTTGGTTAGATTTGCCACCAAAAAGACCTATGGAAGAGTATACTTTGCTTTGATTGCATTGGCGTTTTTTCAATGTGCACTCATCATCACAAAATACAGTTCAAATGAGAATAGCCTCACTATTTTCCACAAAAGCAAACACACCATCATTGGCCGCAAAACAAATACCAAGCTCCAGATACATTCAAGCTTGGATAGCCTTAGCGAATCTAAAACCCTATCGAACTACAAAGTAGCCAATAACCTAGAAACGTTTGCATTAGGAGATTTGCAGCCTATTTACAACATAAACTCTGAGTACATCTTGGTTATAGACAGCTTAGGCATATACAATGTAAAAAGATTTAAACCCAAATATGTCTTGCTGCGTAATTCTCCAAAAATAAATTTAACGAGAATGATAGATGCTTTGAACCCAGAATGCATTATTGCTGATGGTAGCAACTACAAGTCCTACATAAAACGCTGGAAGACATCCTGCAAAAAACAAAAGCTCCCTTTTCACCATACTGGTGAAAAGGGAGCTTTTGTCATAAGGTTGGACTAGAACTCTCTAATTTGTGAATTCCGCCTTAAACTCCTTATAATATTCATTAAAGGCTGCTTGCGTATCCATCCCCTTGTGCTCGTCTTTTTTAAACATCTTCAAATACAGTTCCAATTGTTGGGGTGTCTTATACCCTATTATTGGGGCCAAAAATTCTGCATCTTCATCTAGAAATACCATAGTCGGATAAGATTTTATACTGAAAAACCTTGACAATTGATGCGAAGAATTTCTTCTCTTGGCCTTAGTAGGATCGTAATTGGGATTTGTAAAGGTTTGCCCTTTAAAGTTAACCGTTTCGTTTCCTTCTGCATTGAACTTTACCGCATAATAGTTTTTGTTTATATACTCGGCCACGTCTTTGTTTTTAAACGTATTCCTGTCAAGCATCTTGCATGGTCCGCACCAACTGGTATACATATCCATTATAATCTTCCTAGGCTCTTTCTTTTGGAGTTCTACTGCCTCTTCCAAAGTCACCCAATTGATTTCTTGTGCAGAAATAGAAATAGTGGCAAATACTGTAAATAGCAATAAAATGATAGTCTTCTTCATTTCTTAATTGTTTTATTTATTAGTTGTAGTCGCAAATAGCATTCCAAAGTTACAAAAAATTAAAAACGCCTCATAGAGGCGTTTTAATATATAATAGATTGTCTTTATTTGATACCGTGCATCATTTTCAACAATTTACGGTTAAGAACTAGCATAACCAATGCTGCTGCTATAGGTATTATGGTAAATATCAAAAAGAAAGTAGACAATCCATGCTCTTCCGAGATTGGATCGATAAAACTTCCTGTAAAACCACCTAAGAGGTTTGCAAAGAAATTGGCGGTAAACCAAATTCCGAACATCAAGCTTACAAACTTCACAGGTGCCAATTTACTAACATAGGACAAACCTACTGGTGATACGCATAATTCTCCCATGGTATGCAAGAAATAAGCAATAACCAAGAATATTAAGCTAACAGATGCCGTTTTAGCTCCATCTGGTATGCCTGCAGCTCCATAAGCCAATGCAGCGAATCCTAAACCTACCAAGAGCAACCCAATGGCAAATTTAACTGGCCCTGAAGGGTTGTATTTGCTTTCCCAAAGTTTGGAGAACAAAGGAGCAAATAGAATGATGAACAAGGAGTTTAGCACCGAGAACCATGAAGCAGGCACTTCTGTCTTATCAGATTGAAATTCTCTTTTCAACATCCAAATCACAATACCCCAAATGATGACAAAACTCAACCCCAAGATAATATTTGCAAGGGAGTACTTACTATATGTTTGCTTAAACAGCATTGCCAAGACCCAAGTAATAACAAGCATTGGCACTACTGTTATTATAGTATTTATTATCTTAAATGATGTAGCCGCACTACCTTCCAAAGATCTATCTGTATAATCCGCAGCAAAGACGGTCATAGACCCTCCTGCTTGTTCAAATGCCCACCAGAAGAACACCACGAACAATGATAAAACACCAATGACAATCATTCTATCTCTCACTACCTTAGAGTTTTCAACATCTTCAACAACATCTTCTATATCCTCCCCTATTTGTTCTATGCCTTCTTCTATTACATCATCGACATCTCCTGTTTTAACAGGTGTCAAACCAATTTTACCAAATATCTTTTGAGAGAAATAGAATTGTAACATTCCAAAGAACATAAATACACCTGCAAGCCCAAATCCATAATGCCAGCTAACATTTTCTCCTATGTATCCACATAAAAGAATACCTAGGAAAGCACCTGCATTGATCCCCATATAGAAAATGGTATATCCAGCATCTTTCTCCTTTCCTTGTGTTTTGTATAATTGTCCAACCATTGAAGAAATATTCGGCTTGAACAATCCATTACCAATAATTAAAAATGACAACCCTGCATAAAAGAACATGGAGGTCATACCTTCCAAAGCCATCGATGCATGTCCTAGCGTCATAATAAATGCACCTAAGATAATCGCCTTTCTATAGCCCATAAATTTATCGGCAATAAAACCTCCGATAATTGGTGTCAAGTAAACCAATCCTGTATACCATCCGTAAAGTACCAAAGCATCAGCTCTATCCCATTCCCATCCACCATCTATGAGTGTTGAGACTAAAAACAATACCAATAGCGCACGCATTCCATAATAGGAGAAGCGTTCCCACATCTCTGTAAAAAACAGTACAAACAACCCGGACGGATGACCTAACACCGTTTTCTGATTGGTCTCTGAACCTCCAAATTTAAATTCCATATAAATTAATTATTAGTTAGTAAAAGTGTAATTATCCTTTAATTTTAATTTTCTCTTTAGTAGCTTTTGGTGCTTTGATTTTATCACCTAAAGTCCTATCTATGAAGTTTGTCATTTTCTTATACAGGTGCAACCTTGTATTTCCACCGTAGATAGCATGATTCTTATCCGGATAGATCATCCATTCGAATTGCTTGTCTGCCTGAATCAAGGCTTCTACCATTCTCATCGTATTTTGTACGTGTACATTGTCATCTGCAGTTCCGTGAATCAACAAGAAGTCCCCTTTCAACTTGTCTACGTGATTTATCGGGGAGTTGTCATCATAACCACTTGCATTTTCTTGAGGTGTCGTCATATAGCGCTCCGTATATATGGTATCATAAAACCTCCAACTGGTCACTGGTGCCACGGCTATTGCCATCTTAAACACATCATTGCCTTTAAAGAGGGCATTGCTGCTCATAAAACCTCCATAGCTCCATCCCCAAATTCCTATGCGACTAGCATCAACATACGGACGCGCACCCAATTGTTTTGCTGCTTCGATTTGATCCTCAACTTCAAACTTACCCAATTCCTTTTGAGTGACTTTCTTGAAATCTGCTCCCTTAAAACCTGTTCCTCTTCCATCTACACAGACCACGATATACCCCTTTTGCGCCAACATTTGATACCAATAATCGTTCGCACTATTCCAACGATTGGCAACTTGCTGTGATCCTGGACCAGAATATTGGTACATAAACAACGGATACTCCTTTGTTGCATCAAAATTTGCGGGTTTGATCATCCACATGTTCAAGTCGTTCCCATTTACACTTATAGTACTAAATTCCTTCTTGGATGTAGTGTACTCAAGAAGTTTCTGAGTCAAATCGTCATTGTCCTTTATGCTTTTCACGACATTTCCGGAATCAGAATCGTTCAATGTGTATTCTGGCGGTGTGGTTGCACTCGAAAACGTATTTATGAAGTATGTGAAATCCGCACTGAAGGCTGCACTGCTAGTTCCGTTGGTCTTTGTCAAACGTTTTTTGTTTGTTCCGTTCAAAGCTATGGAGTATACATCTCTGTTTACTGATCCATTTTCAACGGATTGGTAGTATATCTTGTCATTTTTGGCATCAAACCCATAGTAATTGGTCACTTCCCAATTCCCTTTGGTTATTTGATTTATCAGCTTTCCTTTTTTACCATAATGGTATATGTGATTATAGCCATCCTTTTCGCTTGTCCAGATAAAACTATGATCCTTTAAAAAGGTTAGGTTGTCAGTTATGTCTATATAGGCCTTGTCTTTTTCTGCAATAGCTATGAAAGCCTTGCTCTTCTTCGCATTTATCATCCAAAGATCCAGTTCGTTTTGATGACGATTCATATACTGAGCACTCAAGACATCTGGATCGTTTGTCCATTTTATCCTTGGGATGTAAAAATCGTCATAAGCTTTATCTACCTTGACAGCTTTGGTCTTATTCTTATTCAAATCGTAAATATGCAATGACACTATGGCATTAGCCTCTCCTGCCTTTGGATACTTGAATACCGTTTGTGTTTGGTATAGTTTCTGACCGTAGACATCCATGGAGAATTCTGGAACATTAGTTTCATCGAAACGGATGAATGCGATCTTATCACTGTCCACATTCCACTCAAAAGCACGAACAAAAGCGAATTCTTCTTCGTAGACCCAATCTGTAATGCCATTGATGATTTTATTTTTTTCTCCGTCAAAAGTAATCTGGGTCGTTGTCCCTGACAATAGGTCTTTCACATACAGATTGTTGTTAAAACCAAAAGCGACTTTATTTCCGTTAGGAGAAAAAGTCGGCTCTTGAATCTTATTGTCTGAAATTGCTATTGTTTTCTTTGTTTTCGCATTGAACACATAATAGTTCCCTATGGTTGAACGCCTAAAGATCGATTCTTCATTCGTTGCCAAAAGCACTTGCTGCTCATCTTTGCTGAATGTATAATCCGAAAAGTATTGTAGCTCATCTACGTCTGAAGATGAGACCAAAGTCTTTACCTTTTTCAAGGTCTTATAATCGTATATGTCTATTGTAGTCGTTCCCTTTTCCCTGTCAAAATTCAAAACAGAATACTGTTGGCCATTGTTCATGGAATGCAGCGCATCCATACGCTCGGTTCTAAATGCGCCTTCCCAGATTTCTTCTAGGGCTATGTTTTGGGTTTGAGCTGATGTTAAAGTAGTTGCAAAAAAGAAAGTAAGCAGTAAAAATTTACAAATTTTCATCAAGTGTGATTTTTAAACAAAATATTGCCAAGTTTACTAAAAAATATGCAAAAAACCCCAACTATTAACAGTTATTTCCATCTACCGAGGCCATATCATTAACATTTAAAGACCCCTGCTTACTTTCTGTAAGGTCATTCCTTACTTCTTTCCAATGTTATGGGTAATGAGGTAGGATATGACATAGATGCTCCAACTAATCCATAAACGAATCATACTTTCCCACAAGAGTAGTATATTTGCCACATTAAAACACACCTAATGAGCAAATCGATTTCTGGTTTTTCCAAATTGTCAAAATCTGAGAAAATAGATTGGATTGTAAGCACTTATCTTTCAAATTCTGACATAGCCAAAAACACCATAAAGCAGTATTTCAATACAGACAAAAAGTTACAACAACTCCATGATGAGTTTATAGAAAACACCATTTCCAACTATTATCTACCTCTTGGTGTTGCCCCGAATTTCCTAATAAATGGCATTACCTATGCAGTCCCAATGGCTATAGAAGAAAGCTCTGTAGTAGCAGCTGCAAGCAAGGCTGCCAAATTCTGGATGGATCGAGGCGGTTTCAAAACTACTGTGATATCCACCACCAAGATTGGGCAAGTACATTTTATGTATGAAGGAGCCGTTGATGATCTACGCTTGTTTTTCAATTCCATAAAAACCAAACTCATAGAGGACTCCAAACCCATAACCAAAAATATGGAAATGCGAGGTGGTGGAATTATAGACATAGAATTAAGGGACAAGACCGAAAACATAGAGGGGTATTACCAATTGCATGCTACTTTCGAAACCTTGGATGCAATGGGCGCAAATTTCATAAACTCTTGCTTGGAACAATTTGCAAAAACATTCAAAGCGGAAGCTGAGGACACACTTGACTCTCCCGTAGAAGTCATAATGAGCATTCTTTCCAATTATGTTCCAGATTGTCTGGTTCGTGCAGAAGTTTCATGTGAGATCGAAGCATTGTCCGAAGGAGACATAGACCCAGAAGCCTTTGCAAAAAGATTCGTTCAAGCCGTAAGCATAGCCGAAGTAGAGCCTCATAGGGCAGTTACTCACAACAAGGGCATAATGAATGGCATTGATGCCGTTGTACTGGCCACTGGAAACGATTTCAGAGCCATCGAGGCTGGCGTACATGCTTACGCCTCCAAAGACGGAAAATATAAAAGCTTGACACACGCCAAGGTGGAAGATGGCATTTTCAGCTTTTGGATGGAAGTTCCATTGGCCCTAGGAACCGTTGGAGGATTGACAAGTTTGCACCCCTTGGTAAAGGTTTCCTTGGATATCCTAGGCAAACCCAAAGCGACCGAATTAATGCAAATAGTTGCCGTAGCTGGATTGGCTCAAAATTTTGCAGCATTGCGTTCATTGACAACTACAGGCATACAAGAAGGTCATATGAAGATGCACTTGATGAACATCTTGAACCAATTTGATGCCAATAGCCGGGAAAAGGAAGCTATCGTCAATCATTTTAAAACACACACTGTAACCCATAGCGCCGTAGTTGAAGCCATAAACAAGCTACGAGCTTAATTTGAATTCAAAAGCAAAACAAAATAGTGATTGAAACCTTCTACAGTAACGGAAAACTATTACTCTCTGGCGAGTACGTCGTGCTAGACGGAGCCAAGGCGCTAGCCATACCCACAAAATACGGACAATCCCTCTCCATCGAATCCCATATGGACTCAAAGATCACATGGAAGAGCATGGATGAAAACAATCTAATTTGGTTTGAGAGCTCTTTTTCCTTTGATGAGATTTCTACCGGATTCACAAATTGCAAAGGCGACATTTCAAAACGATTGGTTCAAATATTGAACGCAGCAATGCTTTTGAATCCTCATTTTTTAATGGAAGGAAAAGGATATTCCGTTGTCGCGAAATTGGATTTTCCTCGAAATTGGGGATTGGGTTCTTCTTCAACATTACTCAACAACATAGCCCAATGGGCAGAAATAGATCCTTTCAAACTATCCAATGCTACTTTTGGAGGTAGCGGCTATGACATTGCCTGTGCTTCCAACAACACTCCCATATTCTATTCTTTGGTAAAGAACATTCCAAACATCTCACTTGCAAACTTCAATCCAACATTCAAAGATAGATTGCATTTCGTACATCTAAACCAAAAGCAAGATAGCAGAGAAGCCATAAAAACCTATTTGAAGAATAAAAAACAGGTTCCTGAAACCATAAAGGAGATAGATTCAATCACATATCAAATGAGTGCTTCCAATTCACTTGCCGAATTTGAACACCTAATAAGAGAGCATGAGGCTTTAATTGGAAAAATAACCAACCAAACTCCAATACAAAGACGATTGTTCAAGGATTATGAAAATACCATGAAAAGTCTAGGTGGATGGGGCGGTGATTTCATATTGACCACAGGAGAATTTGACAACGTCAAAGAATACTTCAGTTCCAAAGGTTACGAAACTGTGATTCCTTTTGAAGACATGATTTTGACGACTTAGAAAAGATAGAAATTCCAAAATAATAGTATTTCGCATAAAAAAAGCCTCGCAAAAATTGCAAGGCCTTTTTTATATCAAAGTTCTTTAATTGACTATTGAACTGTTTTTGCTCTATTGTCCTCTATCTCAGCTGCATCTTTCAATGCTTGCAACAATCTTGAGTTTACTGCACTTACCTTTTGTGTCCCCAAACGGTTGGCATAAGACTGATAGTTATCCAACTCCACTGCAGGTGTCTTTTTGGTCACTTGTATCATATAGACACCATTGTCACCAGTTATCAATTTGGATGTAGCTCCTTCTTCCAATCCAAAGGCAGTACCAACAACAAGTGCTTCTTTTCCAGCACCAGCTATGGTAGGATTCTTCATATTGATTGCCGAAGCAGACTTTATCGTTTGATTTTCGGCTGCAGCCAAATCCTCCAATGTAGTTGCAGTAATCCTATCCTTGATCTGTTTTGCTTTTTTCTCTTTTCTTATCTCTGGCAATGCTGTAACAGATGCATCCGTTATGTTCATTAAACCAGCAGCATTCTTGGCAGTAACCTGAGCGATTACATATCCACCACCAGGAATGGAAAAACGCTTCACATCTCCTACTTCTGTTCCTTCCTCAAACGTCCAACGTACAATTGGTCTTTGGTTTCCTACTCCAGGAATATTTTCATCCAATTCCTTGATCGTGTTTACTGGATTCACAGTTGCATTAGACTCTTTTGCCACTTCTTGAAAGTCTTTCTTGCTTGCTGCTATCTCAAAGTTGGATGCATTTCTGAATATTTTATCTTCAGTTTCCAAGGATGCTTCTATTTTCCTTTCTATCGTTGCCAATTTATATGCTGCCTCCTTGTCTTTTTGGCTCAATATTTCGATGATGTGATACCCGAAAGATGTTTTCACAACATCTATGTCTCCTTTTTTGTTCTCGAAAGAAAAAGCCTTGAACTCAGCTGCCATACCTGCATTGTATCCAAATTCGATCTCTCCATCTTTTTCATTGCTCACCTTGTCTGAAGACAATTCCAACAAATCCACAAATTTTGCGCTTCTGGATTTGATAGCTCCTAAAATGCTATCTGCCGTCGCTTTGGCTTGCTCATCAGTTTTCGTTACATCTGCAGTAGCTCTTGTTGCTCCTACAAAAGGAACTAAGATGTGTCTTACCTTTACAGAGTCTGGCAATTGTGTTACAGCCACCAACTTTGTCATCTTGTAATTTGTACCATCCTTGTAAGGACCATATACATCTCCAACATTTAATTTTGTAATCGTATCTTTTATTGCTGCAGGAATCGTATTTGGAAAACTATAGTTATCGACAAATTTGATATCAGAATCCGAATGTTCGTTTATGAAAGCACCAATCTTATCTGCTGTTATCTTGGCTAAACCAGTAATCGTATCCGTCTTCCCGTTTATGTACTCAGTTTGATCATCAATCAATTTAGCCAAATCTGCTTTGATTTTATTCTCATCTTCAACAGACGCTACTTCATCGAACTTTACAAATTGTATGTTTCTCGAGTCTTCGACTTCATATTTCTTCTTGTGTTTGTTTATGTAGCTTGTGATTTCGGATTTGGAAACTTCGATGCTACTGTCCTGTATTGAAGAAAAAGGGATTTGAACAAACTTCACATCAACCTTATCTCCTTCCAATCTATGTTCCAAAGCACCTTCGGCCAGAGTTGCAGTTGTCCCTGCTTTGACCAAATTCATATATGTTTCTTGTAATCCTCTTGCTGAAACAGATGTTTCAAAGTCCACCCATTGTTGATAAGCTAACTTGTTCTTTCCATCCTTCAAGTTGGCAATGTAGGTATTCATTTTTGCCTTGTCAAACAAACCTGCTTCATTCTGGAACTCAGGGCTATTCTGTAAACTAGGCTTAAGCAACTCTATCATTTGCTCTCTTCCTATGCTCAATCCCAACTCATCGAATTGAGTTTCCATAACGATCTTGTTAACTTCAGAATTATACACCTGATTCATTATCTGTGTCGTTGTCGCATTCGGATTTTTCCTAGCTTCAACTTGAGTCATGAATGCCTCACGAGAAATGTCCTTTCCATTGATTGTTGCCACCACATTTGGAGACTTACCTGTAAAGCTCACATTTGAATCAAAAAGCCCTGATAATATAAAAGCAAATAATGCCAATGCAATTACCAATATCAGTACGAATGTTTTTTGTCTTATCTTATTTAAAATTGCCATCTGTCGAAATAGATTTTATGAAATATAGTGGGCGAAAATACCATTTTCTATTTAATAATAAAAGGAGAATTTATCATTAATTCCAATAATTTGGAAATGTGTCTTACTTTTCTTTAAATGAAGTCTTAAAGTTAGGCATCATAAGCTAATCTTCCTCTTTCACCTTAAGGCTCACCAAATTGATTTTAGTGTCTGAAACTTCCAAGATCTTGAATTGGAATTTTCCGGCATCCACCAATTCGTTTTGCTGTGGAATCTCTTCTGTACGACCAACTATCAGTCCACCTAAAGTTTCGTAGTTTTCGCTTTCCGGCAAATTGAGCTTATAGGTCTCATTCAAGTAATCAACCTCCAATCGGGCAGATAACACGTAGTTTGAATCGTCTTTTTTTTCTTCAATCAGCAAAACCGTATCGTGTTCATCCTCTATCTCCCCAAATAATTCCTCAACAATATCTTCTACTGTCATCATTCCCGATGTCCCGCCATATTCATCCAAGACTATAGCTATGCTTTTTCGCTTTTTTATAAGCACGTTCAGTATATCGTTTATAAGCATTGTCTCTGGAACATACTCAACAGCAAGTATCATTGCCTTTATTGTCTTCGGTTTCTTAAAAAGTTCGAAGGCATGGGCGTAGCCTATAATGTCGTCGACAGTGTCCTTGTATATCAAAATCTTAGAGTACCCAGTTTCTATGAACAACATATTCAATTCCTCTATGGAATCGTTAATCTCCACAGCAACGATTTCTGTTCTAGGCACCATTACCTCGCGCGCTTTCACCTCTGCAAACTCCAATGCATTCTGGAAAATCTGTATTTCGCTATCCACATTTTCATGCTCCTCCACAGATTCCATCTGTTCACTTATGTAATTACCCAACTCCACCTTTGTAAAGGCCAGTTGTACTTGATCTCCCTCTGTTTTGAAAAAACGTTTCAACACAAAATCCGAAATCCAGAGGACGAAGTCCGAAATCCAAGAGAACAACAGGTAAAACAGATACGCTGGGAATGCCAATGCCTTTATCAAGTTATTGGAATATATTTGAAAAAACACCTTAGGCAAAAATTCCGCAGTAAAGAGTATCACCAGCGTTGAAATGATTGTTTGACTCAACAAACTGAAATCCGTCAATAAAGATGTTAAAATGCTAGACTCAATTTTTGGAAGCATTGAATGAAACCACCCCATCAACAAGTCCCCCATGAAAAACCCATATATAACCAAGGCTATATTGTTACCAATAAGCATCGTAGCTATGAATTTTGAAGGTTTGGCAGTAAGTTTAGATAGTATTCTTGCTAGAAAACCACCTTGTTTTTTCTCAATCTCTATATGAATTTTGTTTGAAGACACATAAGCAATCTCCATCCCCGAAAAAAAAGCAGAAAGCAACAACGACACTATGATTATGATTATTGCAAGTGTTGTCGTCATTTACTTAGGATTGTCCTTTGTCGTTAAATTTCTTATTGAATTTCCTTCTGAAGAAAAACATAAATGTCGCCAAGATGCATAAAAACAATGAAAGATACGCATGACTCCTATCGGAACTCCAACTTATAACTACTTGATACAAAAAGTAAATTGCGGCTATTATGTATACGTATTGAGAAAATTTTAAATATTTCACTTTGTAAAAAAATTAATTATAGTAAAGATATGCTTTTTTTTGAAGTCCATCTTAAAGTACAGGACTAATTACTTATTCCGATACTGCAAACTGCCCACTTACTTCAAGTACTTCCGTATGGGTAAAACCCTTGTCAGAATCAAAACCACCCCCATATGTAACATAATCTTGAGATTTGTATGTTACTGGCTGGTTCGTGAATATCCATTTCTTTTTTTGATCGAAATAGAGTTGTTTCGCATAAAGTGTATCCTTCGTGGGAGTAGAAACTATTACATTACCCTGCAAGTCTATTAAATCGGTTTCACTATACAGTATGGCATAATCCGAAATAATGGTGCTTTTTTCATTTTGGTCGTCGTAGACATATAACGTTATTCCTTCTGGAAATTCGGAATAACCAAATTCCCTATTTCCAAAATCCAGCATTTTAGGGCTTATCAAGTTTGCAGAGACACGACCTGAATCTGTTCGCTTTGCATTGATGCCTTCTGCTTCGCCTTGCGGTTCGTTTGCAGATATACCTATCTTCTGGACTTCTTTAAAGTTGTTCTTACAGGAAAAAAACAAAGTCACGACTAATGCCATGACTCCGTTTCTTATTATATGTATTTTATTTTCTAACATTAAACCTTTGGCACTGTTACACTTCTACCAATCCAACATCCTATTTTAATTGTTGTACCTGAATTACCTGCAGAAAACACCTCAGATTTTGTAGGAGCCAACGCATTGTATCTTTTTACTGCAGCTGAATTCCCTGCTTTTGCCGCTTCTTTCGCCGCCAACCAATACACTGCTCTCTTGTTGAAGTTTGAATCTCCACAGTTTTTGGCACTATTTGCATACATTGCTGCGATGAAAGAGTGAGGACTCTTGTCCGACGGGTTGAATTCCAACGCCTTTTGGAAATAGCTTCTGGCTTTACTTAAGCTTCCTTTCTTTTTAAGTTTATTTGCTATTTTCTTGTACAATCTGGCTTTTTTGAAATTATCAGTTTGCATTGTTAAAGATTGCTCATAATATTTAAGAGCTTCGTTGGATCTGCCTTCTTTGTCTTTCAATATCCCCAAGTAGTATGCAGAACTTGCAGATGGACTCAATTTGTGATATGCATTCACCAATTTAAAGAACAAAGGATCACCTGTACAATCCTTATCGGACATCTTGCTCGCAGCTCTCTGCAACCATAATGCATTTCCTTTGTTTTCCTCGAAATCCTTCTGATACAATGGTATTAAGTTAGAACAATTTGCTCTATCTCCTAGTTCTGTATCCACACTTCCAGAAATTTTATCGAAAGCTGCCAATATTTGAGTGTGATATTTCTTATACTGCCCTTCTTTTTTAGTCAAAGCTGTTCCAGCCTTTTCCTTCGCTAAGAGTTTATTCAACTTTTCAGAGTTATCTTTTACTTCAACCTCTATTTTTTCTACAATATCATCATATTTGTCAAATAACTGTTGTGCCGTTTTTTGTTTGGCATCATATAGTTTCACCATTAACTTAAAATAGATATATAGACTTTTTGCATTTTTAAATGAAGCTCTGTCGTTATTGAAAGGTGCATTGAAACCATCATACAATTGAGAATCATTAAGTCCTAAATCCTTTTTATTGTCATATCTCAACTGTGCTTTTTTAGCATCATACTCACCTTTAGGAGTTTTGCTTGCAAAGTTAACAGCCCTTTCATCCCACATTTTGATAAGATCATTTACAAAGGCTACTTTTTCTGTTCCAGTAGATTTTTTAATTTTATGCTTTAAGATTTTCTCTCCATAAGTAAAGATGGCCTTGTTGTATCTAGGACATTTTTCTCTTAACTCCATGAATGGCTTATATGCAGCTTCATAATCTTTCGCCTTTGCATATTCAGACATTATGGACAGCTTTGTCAAACATTCTTCCTGGCTTTGTCCAAAACTTAGATTGAGACCTAGAAATAGGACTGTAATTAATAATGTAATGTTAGTTTTCATAATCTTAAATTTTATGTCGTTAGTCATACTTTCTCTTTGTAAACCATCTATCATTCAACGATAGACTCAATTGGAAGTTCACAAAGTTCTCCTTGATAAGATTTCCATTCGTGGTTCCTCTTTTCCCAAACTCCATTCCTAGGTTGGCATTGGAGAACAATGTTCCAACTGGTAAACCTACTCCAAAAGACATGCCAAACTCTTTAATAGATTCGTTATTTATGTTTAAACCTGTTTTTTCAAAACGCAGACCTCCACGATAGACCACTCTGTCCCAATAACTTGAGAAAGAATTGTACTTAGGTATGTAGAATCCTCCAATTGCCAAAACCGAAGCATCCTCGTAAGTTGTTCCTGTATCGCTATACAGTACATTTGAAAATTCACTCGTTTTTTGTGATGTATACTCAATACCTGCAAACCATTTTCTTGGTGCTCCAATTCCAGCTCCAAACGAATATTTTGACGGTAAGTTCAAGTTTGTTTCATTTAACCCTACTGCTGCCAAATCTGCATCTATCGTATTCAATATGAATTCCGTTCCCGTTGTTTGATTTATTGTCAAACTGGAAAACGAGCGTTCATTCTTCGAAGTCAAATCACTTTGGGGAGAAAACGTAAATGCAGTTTGCAATTCCAGTTTATCAGTTACCATCGTTTTATAATGCAGCCCCAAATTAAAGTTCAAGCCACTTAAGTCCGATCTATTGGATTCTTTCGATTGCGTTAGCAATGGGTCTCCATCATTGTTATATCTGAATTCTATAGTGCTGTTTTGAATGTTTCCAAAGTTATAATTTGCATCTACTCCAAAGCTCAGTCCTTCAGTAAATTGGTATCCCAAGGAAAAATAGGCTTTATTCAATCCTCCTTCTCCTTTGAACCTAGTGTCTATACCATTATCGTTCCTTGTTTCCAATTTGTATCCTACGGCAGTATATGGCAACAAGCCAAATCCAAAGCCCAACTTACCAAGTGGAATGGAAATAGACAAGTAATCGAAAGTGGATGACGATACGCGGTCACTACTATTGTTACTTTCCAATTTTGTACTGGCATGACTTCCTCCAACAGAAAATTTCACAGGACGGCTCTCATTATTGTACAATGCATTCTTTAGATTGTCTCCTCCATAAGTGGCAGGATTCCTTAAATTTATATGGATACTGTCCTTGTAGATACTTAATCCACCCATACTCCTGTTTTCGACAGTTCCTTTGAATTTTAAGCTTCCTATTCCATAAAATGAATAAGGAGATGCTGTACCCTCTTGGGCATAACTTTGAATTGCAAAAAATGCAATAAAAACTAATACAAGTTTTTTTATCATTAGTTTGAATTAAATTGTAAAATAAAATTTAGTCCTTCTAAAAGGAAATTTGAGTTGGCAAATATGCTACTTTTTAATTGTTTAGACAACAATTTGGCGTCTCCTCCTGTTAAAATAACTGTTAAATCTGAATATTTATCACTGTATGCATTGACATTTCCTTCAATTTCGTTTAAAACACCATAGATTACACCGGAATGAATTGAGGATGCCGTAGAAGTTCCGATTATATCATCTGGCACCTCCATTTCCAATAACGGCAAATTTGCAGTTTGATTATGTAATGCCCTATAACGCATTTGTATACCAGGAGAAATAGCCCCTCCCAAATATTCATTGTCGGCATTGATGAAATCGAAAGTAATACAAGTTCCTGCATCGATAATCAAGACATTTTTATCTGGAAATTGCTCTACGGAAGCACAAACCAAAGCTATTCGATCTATTCCCAAAGTTTTTGGTGTCGCATATAGATTTTTAAATGGTACATCTGTTTCATGACTCAAAATTTGAAGATTGAATGCCTTCCCGAGGTACTCCAATGCCTTTTTGTCTATTTTTCCTACAGAAGAAACGATTGCCTTTTGGTTTAAATCGTATTTCTTTTGAATTTCTCTGATTTCTTTTAAAATATTGTTTGTTTCAACAGTTTTCTTAAACACCATCCTACCCTGCTCAAAAACAGCCAGTTTAGCATAAGTATTACCAACATCGATGATTAAATTCATAGTTAAATTTGAAAAA
Source organism: uncultured Bizionia sp. (assembly GCA_947496215.1). Classification (GTDB taxonomy): domain Bacteria; phylum Bacteroidota; class Bacteroidia; order Flavobacteriales; family Flavobacteriaceae; genus JAHDHI01. Next base: position 291,612 of record CANMCF010000002.1, on the reverse strand, counting down.
TGTAAATTTACAAAACGTTTTTTTATAATTTTTCTTTTGCAGATATTAAAATAGGTCATATATTTGCATCCGCAATTAGCACTGGTGCCTTAGCTCAGTTGGTAGAGCAAAGGACTGAAAATCCTTGTGTCCCTGGTTCGATTCCTGGAGGCACCACCAGAAAAAACCCGATCAAATTGATCGGGTTTTTTGGTTTACACACTTATGCTTTTCAGATAATCTACGACAATATTTAAAAACACAGACAAAGCAAACTTTCAAAACCATTTGTCCCACACCCTCCTTTTAAACACTATTGCATATACCCGTTAATAGGTATTGCCTCTATGCTTGGCATCTTTTAATTTTAACATGAAAAAAATAACAACCCATGAAAAAACTGCTATTGCCTCTACTATTTTCACCTTTTTTCTCTTTTTCGCAATTGGACGTAATGAATAATTCCTTTGATGACGTCTGGATAAGCATTGCTTATCTAGAAAACAACATATGGTATTCTGAAGGTTGGTGGAAAGTTCAAGAACAAAAAAAGGCAAGGGTCTACAACAAACAATTAACCAATAGATACTACTATTTTTATGCCTATCAAGATAACGGAAGTTCAATATGGAAAGGAGAGAGCCGATTTTGCTCCCCTAGAACCATTTTCAAATTAAACAGCTTCAATTGTACCAGTGAAGAATATGCCTATTATAGAGAAATAGATGTTGGAAACAATAAAACTTATGTCATTTCCTTAACAGAAGACAATATAGTTCCCGGAGAAGTTCTCAAGTCCATAATGAGCATTGAAAAATACTAAGAATATGGATTCCATCATCAATTACTTGTCCGACGCATATCAATTGTTCATATACACCATTGCCTTTTGGTCCATATTACTTCTACTTCTTTTAATCCTTCGGTTTTTAATGACGGATTTAAAAGCCATTGCCCCATTAATCATAATAAATTGTTTTTTGATAAATCTCGGATTTTCATTTATGGGTCTAAGCATTGGCATATTGACAGGCTGGAGTTCAAGTCCCGTAGTCGGCGTAGTCATCCCTGCTCTTTTAACTTTCTATGGAGGTATGGTTTCGTACTCATTTCTCTTTAAAAAGGAAAAATCAAGTCAATTGAACAGCATTGTACTTTCTGGTTCGCTTATCTCAATTTCATTTTTCCTAATTATTGGGACAGATTACGGCACCTCCATTAGAGTAAAGGCTGAACGCAACAACACCATTATAGAAATGCAAGACAAAATGAAATACGAAACTTTCAAACACAACTTGAAATCTTCCATCGTAAACGACGTAAAAAAAACAGCACCAATGGAACAACAAACAATTTCATCTGAAAGACCTAAATAGAATAAACCAAATCCATTTAAAAAGCATCTCTCCCGCTACTTTTAAGCAACTTCCCAGCGATCTACACCTATACAATAAAGAACCTCCTATATAATTGGCAAAAACAAATCAAGAACCTCCAAAATCCTGATAATAAAAAAACAATCATTCATTACCCAATCGTTTGGTGAACAAAAACCAATATTAATTGATGGAAACCAATAAATTCTTGTTAAGTAATTAGAATGTTTCCGACTTAAGTACTTAGATTTATATCTTAGTGCAAAATTTCTCATACTATGCAAAAAACATATTACGACCCAGCCGATTTGAAAAAATTTGGAAAAATAAGCGACTGGAACCAAGAATTAGGAGACAAATTCTTTGAATACTACGGAAAGGTATTCGAAGAAGGTGCACTTTCAGCAAGAGAAAAGTCTCTGATCGCTTTGGCAGTATCACATACAGAACAATGTCCATACTGTATAGATGCATACACCAAAGATGGCTTACAACGTGGCATCACCAAAGAAGAAATGATGGAAGCCCTACACGTTGGTGCTGCCATAAAAAGTGGAGCAACATTAGTTCACGGTGTACAAATGATGAACAAGGTAAATAAACTCGAAATGTAATTTCACCCCAAAACAGAACCGACTTTACATTTCTTACGCAAGGATTATAGCAAACAATGACAATGGCAAAGACAAAAACACAATCACTCCACAAACGTGAAAGTGATTTAGCAAATAGCAATAGGCAATTGGAAATCCTTTCCAATGGCATATTCGGCAATGGAGAACTTCCTACTTTCAAAGATAAGATTGCAGAGACTAATCAGTTTCCATTGATACCTAACAAACTGGAAATACTTCAAATAAACTTAGGTTACATGTGCAATCAAGTTTGTGAACATTGTCATGTAGATGCTGGGCCAGACCGTAAAGAGATCATGACACGGGAGACTATGAGTCAATGTTTGGAGGTCATAAAAAAAACAGGAGCACACACACTGGATCTCACTGGAGGTGCTCCTGAAATGAATCCAGAGTTCCGCTGGTTCGTAGAAGAAGCATCGAAAGCTGGAATCAAAGATTTCATCGTACGTTCCAACCTTACCATCATAAGAGCCAATAAAAAATATTACGACTTACCCGATTTCTTTAAAAAACACAATGTACACATAGTTTCTTCAATGCCACACTGGACTCGAGGAAAAACGGACAAGCAAAGAGGTGACGGTGTTTTCGACAAATCCATAAAAGCGCTTCAAGAACTCAACGAGAGAGGTTATGGGATGCCAGAAAGCGATTTGCGCTTGGATTTGGTATACAATCCCTCGGGAGCTTTCCTTCCTGGAGATCAAATGTCCATGGAGAAGGATTTCAAAAAAGCCTTGAAAGAAGATTTTGACATTGAGTTCCATAACCTATTTGCCATCACCAATTTACCAATAGCTCGGTTTTTGGATTATTTGATAGCCTCGGAAAACTATGAAGACTATATGTATGCTCTGGTTGAAGCCTTCAACCCTGCAGCCGTAAAAAACGTAATGTGCACCAATACCATTTCCATTAGTTGGGATGGTTGGTTATACGACTGTGATTTCAATCAAATGTTGGATTTGAAAGTTGCAAGCAAGGTAAAGCACATAAGCGAATACAACGAATCATTGTTACAAGACAGAAAAATAATAATTTCGCAACACTGTTATGGCTGTACAGCTGGAGCTGGGAGTAGCTGTCAAGGTGTCGTTGCATAAATTTAGCTTATGAAAAACACCATATTCTACATATTTGTCCTAATCTCGACATTAAGTCACTCACAAGAAACGTTGTCGGAACTATTGAAACAATACAATGACAATGGCATCCCCTATATATCTGTTGAAGAACTAGCTATGCCAAAAACCAAGGCAATCATCTTGGATTCTCGTGAAACAAGGGAATATGAAGTCAGTCATTTAAAAGATGCCATTTGCGTTGGGTATGATAACTTCAACATAGACTCCATTCAAAAACTGTACCCCCATAAGGATGAAAAAATAGTGGTGTATTGCTCATTGGGAATTCGTTCCGAGACAATAGGCGAAAAATTGAAAAAAGCAGGGTATACGAATGTATTCAACTTGTATGGAGGCATCTTCGAGTGGAAAAACAAAGGTTTTCCCGTTTTGGATCCTGAAGGTAAGGCTACCGAGAAAATCCATACCTTCAACAAAGACTGGAGCAAATGGCTGGAGAAAGGCGAAAAAATATACGAAACACCTATTGAAACATCTCCAAAAGAAGATTAAACATTGGTATTCGCCATAGCCTGAAAAACAATTTTATTTTGAAACACAAAAACCTCATTATAACCTTTACCAGAAACCCTGAATTGGGAAAGGTAAAATCCAGATTGGCAAAAAGCATAGGTGATGCCTCTGCATTGGAAGTTTATATTAAACTCCTCGAGCACACAGAAAGTGTGATCAAACAAATAGAGGCAGACAAGGCTGTCTATTACTCTGTCAAAGTTAGAAAAAATGACATTTGGGACGATTCAACATTTCAAAAACACAAACAGATTGGAAATGATTTGGGAGAACGAATGCAAAATGCCTTTCAAAATGGTTTCAATGAAAATTATGAAAAAATCATCATTGTTGGAAGTGACTTGTACGATTTGCATCCCAAACACATTAACAAGGCATTCGAAGCATTGGACAAAAATGATGCCGTCATAGGCCCAGCACAGGATGGAGGCTACTACCTATTGGGTATGAAAACAATGCATTCTTCCGTCTTTAAAGATAAAGAATGGGGTACGAAAACAGTCTACAAGGAAACTTTTAATGATTTAATTAACAGTAGTGTGTATGTTTTGGAGATTCTTAACGACATAGATTATGTCGAGGACTTAAAGTCCTATGACTTCTTTAAATCGTATATAGAATAATTAAAACACATTATTATGAAAACAAAACTACTCTTACTCCTATCAATCGCCCTTAGTGCTTTCCAAGTGAATGCACAATGTTCCCGATCTGGTTCATTCGTACAAAGTGACCCTGCCTATAGCATTAGCGGAACTGGAAACATCACATTTGAGACAAATGGAGACAAAAATGTTATTTTCGAATCCGACTTTGCAACCGTTCAAGGTGCAGACTTGAGAGTATACTTGTCAAAGACCGATGACATTGCCACAGCTGGATCAGATGCCATAGAAGTAACCACATCTCAACTTTTAAACGATGACGGTGGTACTGGTGGAGCCGGGACTTCCCCAATTACTGGAATGATGTCATTTCCCATACCTCCATCGGTAGAACTCCATGACTTCGATTACATCGTCATACAATGCATAACCATCAATGAACGTTGGGGACACGTTACCTTGGGATCTAATGTAGGCCCTGACTGTGCTACTCTTGGGGTAAGCGAAAATACGTTAAATGAAACCGTAAACTTGTACCCAAATCCTGCAAATGAACAATTTGAAGTGCGCAATGACAACCAAGTTCCTTTATCCATAAGCATCTATGACATCATAGGAAATAGATTACAATTCATAGAGGACTCTCAATTAAAAAAACAAGTGTTTTCTTTATCTAATTTAAATTCTGGTGTATATTTAGTCGAAATTAAAAGCGACAATCAAAAAATTATAAAAAAGTTGATTAAGCGCTAAAACGCTGATAAAAAAATATGCTAAACCTTATTGCCGAAACCGTAGATCATTTAAAAAACAAAGGTTTCGAGAACCCTGAAGTTGGTATCATTCTAGGTACTGGACTAGGGCTATTGACTAATGACATTAAGATCCTACAGGAGATTAGTTATAACGACATTCCCAATTTTCCAACTGCAACTGTGGAGTTTCACAAAGGGAAATTAATTTATGGTATGTTGGCAGGAAAGAAAGTCGTTGTAATGCAAGGTCGTTTTCATGTCTATGAAGGCTACTCATTGCAAGAAGTCACCTATCCTGTTCGAGTTATGGAAAAACTAGGAATAAAATCCTTATTGGTTTCCAATGCGGCTGGAGCAATAAACTTAAATTTCAAAAAAGGGGAATTGATGCTTCTTGAAGATCATATAAATCTTCAAGGCAGTTCCCCTTTAGCTTTTAAAGGTGTCGAAAAATTGGGCGAACGCTTTACAGACATGAGTGCCCCCTATGATTTTTCCATCAACTCCAAATTTGAAAGCATTGCGAAGGCAAATAATGTAAAATTGCACAAAGGGACATATGCAAGTGTCGTTGGTCCACAACTCGAGACACGAGCAGAATATAGGATGCTGAAGATAATTGGAGCCGATGCAGTTGGCATGAGTACCGTCCCCGAAGTAATTGTCGCCAATCATTTGAATTTGAAGGTGGCTGCCGTATCGGTTTTGACAGATGAATGCGACCCGGATGACCTGAAACCTGTTGTCATTGGTGAAATCATTGCCATGGCTGCCAAAGCAGAACCAGAAATGATTGTTCTTTTTAAGAAATTGATAGAACAATTGTAAGCTTAAATTATATCCCTCCTCTATAATTAAAACTTTAATCGTCATTTTGAATTTGCACGCATCCAAAAAAGATGAGTCCACTTTTCAATATGAAAATGAAAAACAATTGAAAGGTTTTAAAATAAAAGAGTACTAATGATGTTCCTAAACCACAGATCGGATGTTTAGGATGAATGATAAAATTAAGATATGAGTTATTTAGAAGCAACACACGATGTATATAAAGAAGCAGCCTTAACGCCAGATGTAGGTTTATGCTGCACCACAAATCCTATATGGGAATTACCTGGGTTGAAGATTCCCAAGATCATGCAGGAAATGAATTATGGTTGTGGCAGCACAGTACATGCACGTGATTTATCCAATAACCCCAAAATGCTATATGTAGGTGTAGGTGGAGGTATGGAGTTATTGCAATTCTCATATTTCAATCGTGAAAAAGGAGGCGTCGTCGGTGTAGATGTCGTTGATGAAATGCTGGAAGCATCTCGTAAGAACTTTATAGAAGCCGAAGCACAAAATCCTTGGTTTAAAAGCGAATTTGTCGATTTGAAAAAAGGAGATGCCATGAATCTTCCTGTAGAAGACAATAGTATAGATGTTGCTGCACAAAACTGTCTATTCAACATTTTCAAAGCGGAAGACCTAAAGAAAGCCATCGCAGAAATGTATCGTGTTCTTAAGCCTCATGGACGATTGGTAATGAGCGATCCTACTTGCGAACAACCCATGAATGACGAGTTACGCAATGATGATAGATTGCGAGCATTGTGCCTAAGTGGAAGTTTACCAATAGCCGAGTATGTAAAAGCATTGACAGATGCAGGTTTTGGAACCATTGAAATAAGAGCGCGCAAACCATATCGAATTTTAGACCCCAAGAACTATCCAACAGACGAATTGATCTACATAGAATCCATTGAAGTTGCAGCAATAAAAGACCCTATGCCAGCAGATGGTCCATGTGTCTTTACGGGTAAAGCAGCAATATATTATGGTGATGAAGATTACTTTGATGACAAAAACGGGCATATACTACTTAAAAATCAACCTATAGCCATTTGTGACAAAACAGCATCGGCATTGGCGGATTTGGGTAGAGATGATATCTTCTTTTCGGAATCCACCTATCATTATGATGGAGGAGGATGTTGTTAATCAACAGCAACAATGTTAAAAAAAGAGCTTCTAATACGGAAGCTCTTTTTTTTTTAACATCAAATACTGGACTTCACAGTAAGCATGACATAAGTATTTCGTCCAAAAAAAGTAAAAACAATTACTTATGATTCTAGCCCTTTTATTTATTTCTGCCTGTTTCTTAGCCTATAGCAATGGAGCAAATGACAACTTCAAAGGAGTTGCCACGCTATTTGGAAGCGGTACCACTTCTTTTAAAAAAGCTATCAATTGGGCTACGATAACCACTTTTTCAGGTTCGATTGCTGCCATATTCTTGGCAAATGAACTGGTTAAGAACTTTTCAGGAAAGGGCTTGGTTCCAAATGAATTGATCACGATGCCCATATTTGCCATTTCAATAGCCTTCGGAGCCGCATTGACAGTATTTATAGCTACGAAAATAGGTATGCCGATTTCCACAACCCATAGCTTGGTCGGTGCTTTGTTTGGTTCTGGCGTGATCGCTGTAGGTTCACAATTCAATTTCGAGAAATTGGGAAGTACGTTTTTAATGCCATTGATAGTAAGTCCATTGATGGCTGCTATGATTAGCTTTGTGGCATACATCGTTTTTAGGTTTTTCAGAAAAAAAATGGGAGTTACAAAAAAAACGAATCTTAGCATATACAAAAACAAGAATGCTAATATTGCAGCAATGTCCATGGATTCCGCTACCTTGAAAACACAATCGACCATAGAAGCCACCATAAGCAATGTAACCGAAATCTACGAAGGGCAAATCCTAGGCCTCAACTCTCAGAAGGTATTGGATAGCCTGCATTACATAAGTGCCGGTATCGTTAGCTTTGCCAGAGGTTTGAACGATACCCCAAAAATTGTCGGCTTGCTCTTGATCATAAATACCATAGACATTAAATGGAGTATGATAATCATAGCTTCAATAATGGGAGCTGGGGGCTTAATCAACTCGAAAAAGGTAGGACTCACAATGAGCAAAAAAATCACACCTATGAATTCTGGTCAAGGGTTTACAGCCAATCTAATCACAGGGCTATTGGTCACGACTGCCAGCATACACGGGTTACCTGTATCTACCACCCATGTATCCGTTGGTTCCATTTTTGGGATCGGAACGGTCACAAAAAAAGCCGATTACAAAATGATTGGCAAGATACTGCTATCATGGCTCCTTACCTTACCAACGGCTGCCATTGTAAGTGCCTTGCTGTTCAAATTGCTGGAAATAAGTTTTTAATCACATAGAAGACCTGTCTTTGCAAAAGACAACAATATTGCATATAATTATGAAAACAATTTTCAAATAAGTTATTTTTACTCCAATTACACAACACCCTCGCCTATTTATTATGGACAAATATGTAGACCTCATTAAAAATGCCTACACCGGATACTGGAACTATCTCAAGGACCAAATAATCTCTGTAAACCATTGGGACAATTATTTCTATGGCCTCATTCTGATTTCACTGTTGGTTTGGACGTTGGAAATCATATTCCCTTGGCGAAAACAGCAATCGATCTTCAGGAAGGATTTTTGGCTGGACACCTTTTACATGTTCTTTAATTTTTTCCTTCTAAACTTGATTGTACTTGTTGCCTTATCGGAAACAGCTGCTGCTTTCTTCAATGATCTTTTAAAACATATAGGCTTGTCCATTTCAAGTTTTCAATTGTTCGATGTCGATGATCTACCGCTATGGCTGGGGTTGTTTCTATTCTTCATAGTGAGTGATTTCACACAATGGAACACACATCGTTTGCTACACCGTCTCCCTTTCCTTTGGAATTTTCACAAGGTACACCACAGCGTGAAAGAAATGGGATTCGCTGCTCATTTGCGTTACCATTGGATGGAACCAATAGTCTACAAGTCCATACTATATGTCCCTTTGGCCATTATTGGAGGGTTTGATGCTCGACTTGTGGCCATAGTCCATTTTTTCAGCATTGCAATAGGACATTTGAACCATGCAAATTTAGGATGGAACTATGGTCCATTTAAATACATACTCAACAACCCCAAGATGCATATCTGGCATCATGCAAAGGATTTACCAAAAACCGTAAGGTATGGCATCAATTTTGGACTAACCCTGAGTGTATGGGACTATCTTTTCAAAACTAACTACATACCTCGAAATGGTAGAGACATAGAGTTGGGGTTTGATGGTGATGAAACGTTCCCAAAAGATTTTTTGTCCCAAGAAGCATATCCTTTAAAAAAGTAATTTTCAATATGAAATACATTTCTTTTGCTATGATAGCGTTCCTATTTCTTAGTGCCTGTGGAGGAACAAAACGTGCTGTAGAACACACACCCAATGAACAAGCTCCAAAAACTACACAAGCAGAGATAGAAACACCCGAACCTCAAGAAACCATGTCGCCTTCGAAAGAAACCCCCATTGCTTCAGAAACGGAAACGGCTGTCAATGTCAACGATACTATCAATGAAGAAGAATCCATCGCTATGGAAGCCATCGAAAAATTCAATCATATTCATTGGAACGACTTGTTACAAAAATATGTTTCAGATGGTGGCAACGTAAATTACAAAGGTTTGAAGAGCAATCGTAGAATTCTTACCGACTACATAGCTTCATTGAACGAGAACATGCCAAATGAGGCTTGGCCCAAATCAGACAAGATAGCCTACTGGATGAATGCCTACAATGCAATGACCATAGATTTAATTCTTAGAAACTACCCCATACTTAGCATTAAGGATATCGATGGCCCATGGAAACAACGCTTATGGAAATTAGGAAGCAAGTGGTACAACCTAGATGAAATCGAACATGACATATTGCGTAAGATGGATGAACCTAGAATTCATTTTGGCATAGTTTGCGCCTCATATTCTTGCCCTAAATTGGTAAATGAGGCCTTTACAGCATCAAACCTGGAATTGCAGCTAACCAAAGCCACAAAAAGCTTCTTAAGGGATCCTGAGCGCAATGAACTATCTCAAAATAAAATTAAACTCTCAAAAATATTCAAGTGGTTTGCAAAAGACTTTAAATCCGAAGGTACGCTCATCGATTTTTTGAATAGACATTCGGACATTACTATTTCCAGCAATGCAAAAAAAAGTTTCAAGGACTATGATTGGAGTTTAAACGAATAATGATTATAATTCCTTTAGCTTGAGTTGTCCCCAACCAAATCTACATATAAACAAGAAGGAGTAACCAAAACCATGGCAAAGCATAAGATTTCCATAGTCATACCTATTTTGAATGAAGCTGAAACAATCAAAAAATTGTTGCATCATTTAACAAACCATAGTTCTGAAAAGAACATAGCAGACATCATTGTTGTAGATGGTGGCAGCTTGGACGGTTCTCAAGGCATTGTAAAGAGTTTCGCATCCTCAGGCAATATGAAAACCGATCACTCGAACATTCATTTAATCCACTCCAAAAAAGGGAGGGCTAAACAAATGAATGCTGGTGCCAAGATTTCGACTGGAAACATATTGTACTTCCTACATGCAGATTCCTTTCCTCCAAAGAACTTTGACCAGTTCATCATCGATGAAATTGAAAGAGGAAACCTTGCGGGTTGCTTCAAAATGAAGTTTGACCATGACCATTGGTGGTTAAGACTAGCTAGTTGGCTAACACAATTTCAATGGAGGGCTTGCCGTGGAGGAGACCAAAGTCAATTCATAACGAAACCCTTGTTCGAATCGCTAGGGAATTTTAATGAAACCTTCATCATATATGAAGACAACGACCTGATCAACAAGTTATATGCCATAGATGAATTCATCGTCATCCAAGAATGGCTCACCACTTCGGCAAGACGATATGAGGACAATGGCATATGGAAACTACAATATCATTTTTGGACAATCTATGTGAAAAAATGGTTTGGTGCTTCTGCCGAGAATTTACATGACTACTACCTAAAACACATTGCTTAGATCGTTTCATAAATTGAGTCCAACCTTTGCTTCAACTTCATTTTCAAACTATGGCAAACTCATTGAAACAACACCTTTCTTTAGAGAAACAACCTCCTATCCATAGATCGTTTTCCTTTAACACATGCCACTTTTCCTATCGTTAATCAATTGAAATACAAGATGAATTTCCTTGAAATTTAAATGAACTAGAGTGTGTACTTTTAAGAATAATTAACTAACTTGTATGTAATATCTGTATTCTTTTAAAAAAAATCCCTCAAAATTTGACTAGAACCTACATATTAATTCTACTGCTTTTCGCATTCAACCTCTCTTTTTCGCAAAAGAGGTATAATGTCTTTTCTGTGGAATTATCCTACGGGATGAACATCCCGATCTTACCTCTTTCAACCATCAATCAATCGAATTATAATTTCCCTAGACATTTGGATCTGGGCCTACGATACAATTTCAATGAATTCTATGGCATAAAGCTTTATGTGGCTAGAGACAGGTTTCAAAACAAGAACGACAAGAACATAGGCAACACCTACAAACGCATCGGAATAGAAGGCATCTACAATTTCACCAACCATCTCAATTTAAATGACAACATTAATTTCAACATATTGTTACACGCTGGCGTAGGATTGACCCACGCATTTCCAGATGCCATCAAGCGCTACAGAAATGGAGGCGAATTCACATTTGGTTTGACACCTGAAAACACCAAAGACTACGAAAGAATAGGAAATATGACATTTGGAGTAACTCCCCAATACAAATATTCGGATCGAATAGCTTTTCGCTTGGACCTAGCTTTCATATTTAGCCGCGAACAACAATACTTTTACAATGGAGAATTAATAAACATCGATAGAAGAAAAGTCACAGGACGCTTTGCAAACTTTACAATAGGAATACAATATTACATAGGAAATAAAAGAAGCCACGCAGACTGGTATTATTAAAATTGGCCCTACCCAAACTAAATTGATGAACATAAGTTATGAGGAACAAGAAAGTAGCCTTAATTACGGGCATTACAGGGCAGGACGGCGCTTATCTAAGCGAATTCCTATTAAAAAAAGGGTATGTAGTACATGGTTTGAAAAGACGTTCGTCGCTATTCAACACAAGTAGGATTGATCATCTGTATCAAGACCCGCATATAGAGAACAGGAATTTCATCTTGCATTATGGAGATATGACCGACACCTCCAACCTAATACGCCTGATAAAAGAAATAGAACCGGATGAAATATACAACCTTGCGGCCATGAGTCATGTCAGGGTATCATTCGACATTCCAGAATATACAGGAAATGCCGATGGGCTAGGCACACTTAGAGTACTTGATGCCGTACGCTTGTTGGGATTGGAAAAGAAAACAAAGATATATCAGGCATCTACTTCTGAATTGTTTGGAAAGGTACAAGAAGTACCTCAATCTGAAACAACACCTTTTTATCCTAGAAGCCCTTATGCCGTTGCAAAGATGTATGCCTACTGGATTACAGTAAACTATAGAGAAGCTTATAATATGTTTGCCTGCAATGGGATCTTATTCAATCATGAATCCCCCTTGAGAGGAGAAACCTTCGTTACAAGAAAGATCACCCGAGCAACGGCAAGGATAGCTTGCGGACTTCAAGATAAGTTATACATTGGAAACCTTGATGCCAAAAGGGATTGGGGACATGCAAAGGACTATGTGGAGATGATGTGGATGATTTTACAGACAGATACACCAGAAGATTGGGTTATTGCCACTGGAAAATCCACATCTGTAAGAGATTTTGTAAAGATGAGTTTTGCTGAAGTTGGCATTGAATTGGAATTTGACGGTTCAGGAGCCAATGAAAAAGCTTACGTATTGGCATGCAATAATTACAACTACCAATTGCCGATTGGGAAAGAAGTCTTGTCCATAGACCCTAAATATTTCAGGCCTACCGAGGTCGACCTTTTGATAGGTGACCCCTCAAAGGCAAAAAACAAACTAGGTTGGGTAGCCAAGCATTCTTTGAAAGACTTGATTACAGATATGATGCACAATGACTTGAAGCTGATGAAAGAAGAGCAATATCTAAAAGAAGGAGGTTACAAAACCCTAAACCATTTTGAATAACGTGAAAAAAAATCAAAAAATATATATTGCCGGGCATAATGGGATGGTAGGCAAAGCAATATGGAGAGCTCTTGAAAAGGAGGAATACACCAATCTATTAGGAAGATCAAGCAATGCGTTGGATCTAAGAAAACAAGAAGACGTCCATATGTTTTTATCTGAAGAAAAACCAGAAATAATCATAGATGCCGCAGCTGTAGTTGGTGGCATTGTTGCCAACAATGACTATCCCTATCAATTTTTGATGGATAACATGTTAATTCAAAACAACCTCATAAAAGCAGCTTTCGATCTAAACGTCAAAAAGTTCATTTTTCTAGGTAGTTCATGCATCTATCCCAAATTGGCACCCCAGCCCATAGGTGAAGACTCTTTGCTGTCAGGCAAACTAGAACCTACCAACGAATCGTATGCCGTTGCAAAAATTTCTGGGGTAAAGTTGTGTGAAGCCATAAGAAAACAATTCAATAGAGATTTCGTGAGTTTGATGCCCACCAATCTATTTGGTTCCTTCGACAACTTCGATTTGAAAACGTCCCATGTATTGCCAGCCATGCTTAGAAAATTTCACGAGGCTAAGACAAACAACCACGATGATGTTGTCTTGTGGGGCACAGGAACACCAATGCGCGAGTTTTTGCATGTCGACGATTTGGCCAAGGCTGTCGTCTTTACAGTAGAAAATGAACTACCAGAATCCTTATACAACATTGGAACTGGAAAAGACATCTCCATAAAGGAATTGGCAGAGATTGTCCAAGAAATCACAGGCCATGAAGGGCAAATTGTTTGGGATACCTCCAAACCAGACGGCACGCCTAGAAAACTATTAAATGTTTCCAAGATCAACAACTTGGGATGGAAGGCAAAAATAGATTTGAGAGATGGCATTTCCAAGACCTACAAATGGTATTGTGAAAATATTGAAAGATTAAGAAAAGTGTCCATTAAATAATTAATTCATATCTTAATTACTAATTGACTAAACATACTAACTAAAAAAACAATTTAATTCCCTACAGCTCCCAAAACAATTATAATCAAAAAAATTGAAGAGCATTTCGAAGTATCTAAAAACTAACTTTTTAGTGTCTGTAAGTAAAATTCTTACGGTATCACTAGTGACTTTGTTGTTATTGCCGCTAATCATAAAACGAATTGGCTTGGAACTTTATGGCATAGTAAGTTTGACCTTGTTGTTTAGTGGTGTCTCTTCACTTGTTGACTTGGGGCTATCCAAAGCTGTGGTCCTATTGAGTGGAGAAAACAAAATTTCAGAAAACAAGGTAGTTTCTTCTGCATTCTACATCAATCTATCCATTATAGGTGTTATGTCATTGGTATTCATTGCATTACAACTTTTCTCGGTAGACCTCCTTGGCAGCAAGTTGAATATGGTTGACAATGATAAATTCATTTTGCTCAACACGGGTTTCCTCCTCCTTCTATTGATGCTCATGAATAATTTATGTCGAACGGTATTGGAAGCCAAATTGATGATTCACGTCGTTAATTTGAGTTTTGCCATATACACGCCACTGTTGTATCTTACAATATACATCCTTAGTTTTTTCACCAGTGAGATCATCCCATATATAATAACACCTTTGGTATTGACTTCACTATTGTTCATTTTCAACATTGCCTACCTAAAGGTCAAAACCTCCATCCGAATAGTGAAGGTGAGCCTTTCCAATGTCAAATACGTCTTGAAAAGCTCTTTTGCCTTTTTAAACATTGGACTGGTAAACAGCCTCATCATGCCAACTATGCGCTACATTTTCGTTCTTATGGTTGCCGATGTCGGTTTATATGCCTTGTTCGATCTGTCCTTTAAAATAGCAATGCTGGCCAATAGTTTCATTATAGCCTTGGCCACACCGATGTTTGCCGTCTTTTCAAAACAGATAAAGACCAACAAAGGCAATATGGTAAGGATCTCATATAATATTTTTTACATTTCGACTTTGATGTACCTATTGATGCTTGTTGGATATTATGTTCTAGGCTTGGATGTTCTTTCCTTCCTAAGTTTGAAGACCGACAACCTATCCCTTCTATATGACATCTCATTCGTATTGATACTAGCTTTGGGATCTGTAGCCATAGTAGAAGTATTCTATAGGTATTTTTTAGGGAACAATGAACTTAAAAAGGCATTCCTACTAAAGTTGATTGTTCCTTTTTGTAGCATCATATTCTTTTTTGCCTTGAAGGAATATGACCTCATCTACAGATTCATCTACGCATACAGCATAAGCTTAATCATTGGTGCAATTGCCATTGCCATAACATTTTTCATAAATAACAACAAGCAAATAGTCAAGGTATGATTATAGTACTTCTATGCTTTTACGGTATTGGATTAATGCTAAGTATAAAATACCCTAGCTATTTCATACTATACTACATTTTGGCATCCACCAAGTTCTTAGGCTTTATAGACCCTTCTTCTTTTATTGTTTCTGGTATCGAGATCGGTTATTTCGGGCTCAACCTCTTGACCATAGTCAGCCTCTTTTTCAAAAGACGATGGTATGTCATTCCCAAGGAGATGCAATGGTTCGTCTACTTTATAATCGCGATGTTGCTTTATGGCATTGTCAAACCTTTTCTAGATAACAATTCGTCCATATATCTTGCATTCATGGCCAGCAAGGAAACTTGGTTCTATTTTTTATTCGTTTATATGGTAGTATATCGAGATAGAATTGACAACACACGATTATTGAGTTTTATCAAGTTTTTAGGAATATATCTAAGTTCCATCTATTTAATGGGCCTTTTCATACCTCAATTTGCTCCTCCTTTATATTACAATGAAAGCTTCGTACGAACGTTTTTCCCGACCTATATAAGTTTAGCCTTATTCATATACGTCATCAGGATAAAGTTTTCGGACATTAGAAATCTAAAAGACAGGTTAATCATCATATATCTTTTTCTGGGCTTGTTTTTGGCAGCTCATCTTAGTCTCACCATCATGACATTGTCCGGATTCATTCTCTACAAGTACATATATGACAACAAATTAACTCTAAAAAAACTTATAATCACTCGCTTTTCCTTGATTGCCTTTCTTGGACTGTCCACAGCATTGCTTTTCATAAAGGGACTGTATGAGAAGCTCGTCAACAACATTGAAGGCATCATTACCGGAGAAAACAATTCTCTGAATGCAAGGGAGATATACAACGAATTCAGATGGGAAGCCATCAATAGACAAAAAGAATTGGGATATGGGTTTATCCATCAATCCTCAGACTTCATGAAAGAGTTTAAGACGTTCGGGTCCAATAGATTCATGGAACGCTTCACAGTTATAGATTCCGGCTATGTGGACATGCTCATCAAATTCGGATATGTAGGTACGACAATTATTCTAATCGTCTTGATTAGATATTATGCATTGGGCTTTTTCAAAGCCTATAAGAACCCCTTGTCGTTGGCAATGTCTATTTATTTAATGCAATATCTATTTGTCAATTACACTTGGTCGGTCTTTACGTTTGCGCATGGAATAACTCCTGGAATCATAGCGTTTCACTTCCTATTGTCAAGTAAAGACACTCCAATACAAGACGACAACATAAATACAAACCCATAAATGGCAGCAAGAATATTATACATATTACCATCATTCAACAAATTCGGAGGAACGCCGAAAAAGACAATGGATCTCATAAAACACTCTTCCAACGAGTGCTATATGTACGTATGGTCCAATGCCTATTCAAAAGAATTCAAGGAAGACTTCATAGAATCTGGTGCCAAGATCTTTGAAGGTGTCTACAAAAGAAACCTCTACAAGCACATCAAAAGTCTTTTAAGAATAATTGATGAGCATGAAATCGAAATCATACAATCTCAATTCTTCTTTGGAGAGTTGTTGTCTGGAATCTTAAAAATCTTGAGACCCAAGGTAAAATTGATAATTGCCTTTGTAGGCGCCTTGTCTCCTATTGGTTACAAAAGACACCTTTTAAATAGGATCTATAAAAAAGCGGATGCCTTTGTCTACATCTCCAATTATGTGAAAAAAGAAAAAACAAAAGTATACCCTTCATTGAAACAAGCAAATGGCTTTGTTATTTACAATGGCACAAACAAACCTACTTCAAAAGACAATGAAATTCCTTTGAAGAAACAGACCATAAACATACTTTGCGTTTCAGGCTTGTCCAAGATAAAAAACGTTCAAGTCCTAATTGACTGTGCAACAATACTCCTAGAAAGGAAACAAACCCAAATCAGGTTTCTAATCGCTGGGGATGGTCCAAAAAAAGACTCTTTTACAGCACAAATAGAAGCAAACAGCCTAAATGACAACTTTCAGCTTTTAGGCTACCAGAAAAACATTGGGGACTTATACAAAACCACGGACATCTTTGTACATCCTTGTTATGTAGAAGGCTTTGGGATTGCCGTTGCTGAAGCCATGGTGGAGAAAAAACCAATTATCGCTTCCAATTCAGGTGCCTTGCCAGAACTCATAAAAGACAAGAAAACAGGGCTTTTGGTGAATCCATTTGACCCCAAACAATGGGCCGATGCAATATTGCTATTGATCAAATACCCTGACTTTGCAAGACAGATAGCTACAAATGCAAAGGAACATGCAGAAAGAGAATTTTCAGTAAAGCGCTTTGTTGAAGATTACAACAAACTATACAAAACCCTTTTAAGACAATCATGAAAGTTGTTATCCTACACCCTCCGTTATATCCAGCCAATCACAAGTTTTTCAATGAACTTGGGAAACACTTGGAACTTGTCGTTTTCTGTTTTGGAAACCAGCCGGGTTTACACGATCAATGGAAAGCAAAGCACTTTATCAGTTCAAAAAACAATTATTCCTTAAAGGTAATAGAAGGCAAAACAAATTTAAAGCGATTTGCAGTATCGTACCGCACACAAATGAATCCCAGCTTTTTATTCAAGGTAAAAAAAGAAAAACCAGACATAGTCATTAGCGTAGCCTTTTGGTTTCCTAGTTTGTACATGGCAATTTTCAAATCGGTTTTAAACTGTAAATTTCTAATCCTTACTGATGCCATCAAGCAAACCGAGAAAAACAATTCGACTTTTAGAAACCTACTGAGGAGTTTCATTGCGAGGCACACCAATGCATTCATTGCTTCTTCCGACCTCACAGTCAAATATCTAAAAGAACAATTCCCCGCCATAGAAGTAAAAAAATCCATTCAAACCATTGACGTAGTCGAATGGATGGGTAAAATAGAAGAACTACCCAAAAAAGAACCTCTCAGGGAAATGCTTGGCTTCTCCAAAGAGAAGACTTCATTGCTATGCGTTAGCAACTACATCCCATTAAAAAATTTGGAAAAACTAATAAACGACATCATTACGATGCCAAACTGCGAATTGTTTTTGATAGGAGAAGGGGAATTGAAACCACACTTTGAAACAATAATCAAAGCCAAAGACATGTCCCACAAAATAAAACTCATCCAACGTCAGGAAGGAGATCAATTGAAAAAGTACTACAAGGCTTCGGACATTTTCGTATTCCCGACAAACAGAGACACATTTGGTTATGTCGTGGTAGAAGCATTGGCTTCAGGCCTTCCTGTAATGTGTTCTGAAAATGCAGGAGCATCGTCAATTGTCGAAAACAATGTAAACGGGTATGTGCTACATCCACAAGGCGATTTCATAACCTCGATAAACAACACCATAAACAACTTGGCTACGATGTCATCAAACGCTCTGACTTCCGTATCGAAATATACCATAAAGAACAAAGCCGAATCATTTTTCAAAACACTAACCAATATCAATTGAAATGAGAAAAATCTACCTATTCTTCTATTATAGCATAGCCCAGCATCTACCAATGCAACCCTTTCCAGGGTATAGACTGTTTTATGCCATCAGGCGATTTTTAGTTAGACGAATTGTGAAGCAGTGTGGAGATGGCATCTTCGTAAAAGATCATTGTTACTTTGGAAATGGAGAACGGTTAACCATTGGCAACAGGACACAACTTGGCCAGAACTCAAAATTGGGAGGAGAAATCTCGTTAGGCGATGACATATTGATGGGACCTGACATAATCATAATGGCAACTTCCCATGCCTTTGATAGAATAGACATCCCCATCAATCAACAAGGAGCCTCAGAAGAACAACCTGTAAAAATAGGAAACGATGTTTGGATTGGCACTAGGGCCATAATAATGCCTGGGGTGGAAATAGGTGCTCACAGCATCATTGCCTCGGGGTCAGTAGTCACAAAATCCTTTCCCATGTATTCAATAATAGGTGGAGTACCAGCCAAAATCATTAAGATGAGAAAATAACGATGATTCATAGATTCTTAAAATATCTACACTTGAAAGCCATAGATCATGCTATAATAAATGGTTATGAATCCCTGTTTGAAAAAAAAACAGATGCACAGGATGTGGACATACTATTCAAAGCCAATGTCTTTTTGAAAATAGAAGACATCATCAAGTCCTTTTGTGAAGCAGAAAAGTATCAAATCGTTCAAATATACCATCAGGAACAATATGCAAAGAACATTTTTATTTTCAACCCTGAAACCTTCGAAATGTTGAACTTGGACACCTATGGAAGGCTTCACAGAAAAAATACCACTTTCTATGCAGAAGAAGAAATTTTCAACAACTTGAAATCATACGGAGACATAAGCATTTTGGATACAAGGCATGAATTTTTTCATTATTTGCTTAAAAAGCTAGATAAGAAAAACATCACCGAAGAAACTTTCAATTACCTGACCAAGCTTTTCAACAAAGATGAAGAAGGCTGTAAATTACAATTGGAACAAAACTTCAACAGCCTTGGAAAAACAGTCATTGAGGCCTTTGAAACTGGAAACAGGAACAAACTCATAGACGATGGTGACCGCCTAAGAGAAGATGTAAAGGTGAACATCGTACCATCCATAGGCAATTACATTGAAAACAAACTTAGAATCATAAGACGCATAATAAAGCCCACTGGCATTGTCATTGCCTTTTTAGGACCGGACGGTTCTGGAAAATCCACCATTATAGATGGTTTGATGAATGCGACCTTACCTTTCAGAAAAACTGCTTACTTTCATTTGAAGCCAATAAAGAGCAACACTACCAACACAACAACAGTAGCCCCTCATGAATATCCACCATACTCGACACTCAAATCCTATGTCAAGCTCCTATTTTTCATATTCCAATACAACTATGGTTGGATCAAGAACATTGCAAGCCTAAAAATAAGGTCAACTCTCGTTGTTTTTGATCGGTATTATGACGATTTAATCGTAGATCATAGGCGTTATAGGTATGGAGGTTCAAAGAACATTGCAAGATCCATTAGGGCCTTCATTCCTAAACCTGACCTCTATTTCATTCTCACTACCGATGCAAGTATCATTTACAATAGGAAAAAAGAAGTTGAGCCAAACGAATTGAATAGACAAATAAAGAGCTATGTGAAATTGACAGATGGTAAAACACATCACAATGTCGATGTCAATCGAGTTCCAGAAACAATCATCAAAGAAGTATTTACAATTTTAATGAAAAAAATGAATGAAAGACATTAGTTTTTTCTCTGAAGACAAGTACTTGTTCTTACCAAGCATTCGAAACCCGAGAGTGGCATTGACCGTAAGCAGTGCTGCCAAGGCCAAGAATGCCCATATGCTTTACAATCCCTTTTCTCCAAAAGCCAAGATATTAAAGAAAACGAGCCAATTTTCTTTTACCAGTCTCAACGCATTGATGACTGGCATAGCCCCTATCGTATCTCATGTGAAATCAGATTTGATCAAACATCTGGAAAACAAATTCAACACTCCTTTTTCGGCTTCCATATATTATGCTACGGCAAAGGACAAAGTGGTACTGCAATTACAGACCAAAGGTTCTGTTTTTGGCTATTTGAAATTCCCATTGAATGCATTTGGCATTGAAAACATAACTGTAGAAGGAAAAGCGATTGCATTGCTTTCCGAAAGAAAAATCATAGCCCCTATAAAAGACTCTGGGCATTATAAAGACATTCCTTACATCATTTTGCCCGAAATAAGGGGAATCATTGGAAACTCAAGTGACAATGACATTGTCCATTTGGCAAATAAATTTAAAAAAGAACGCAAATTGAGGCTCAAAGAGCATCAAAGAATAAAAGATCTATGCTGTGTCCTCGAATTGTCCAACCATAAAGCATATGGATCCATTGTAGCCGATATTTTAAAAAACTCGACCGAATACTATTATGAAGCCTTTGAGCATGGAGATCTTACGCCATGGAACATCGTCAAGACCAACAAAGGCCTGGTGCCTTTTGATTTTGAGTTTTTCATTGAAAACGGTATGGAGTATTTGGATTTGATCAAATACCACTTTCAAGTGGGAAGATTGCTTTTAAATAAAAACCACAAAGATCTCACGACTTATCTTTTCAATAAGATCAGGAACAATGAAGCAAAATTACTGATATCCATCTTCTTAATACTGGAAATAATCCGATTGGAGAAAATAAACGAGCCCTATGACTTTCACGACAACCTATTAAACCACATCTGTGAATAGACCATTGAAAATACTAGTTTCTTGTTACGCCTGTAGCCCACATAGAGGTTCTGAGCCTGGAATGGGGTGGAACTTCGTAAAAGGTCTTAGCAAATTTCATGAAGTACATGTGATCACGGAAAAGGAGAAATGGGAGAAAGACATAATAGCTCATCTTGAAAAAGAAAACATAAGAAACATTCATTTTCATTTCATTCAAAAAAAGAGAAATAGAACGCTTCGAAAAATATGGCCTCCATCCTATTATTGGTTTTACAAGTCTTGGCAAAAAAAAGCATTTCAATTAGCCAAGCAATTGGAAAAAGAAGAGTCCTTTGACATCATACATCAACTAAACATGGTAGGTTATAGGGAGCCTGGCTACCTCTGGAAAATAAAAAAACCTTTTGTTTGGGGCCCCATCGGAGGAACACGGAATGTTCCTTGGCATCTGTTTTCTGTTTTCAATACCTATGGCAAACTCTTCTATGGAGGTAGAAATGTCATAAATAGCATCCAAAAGCATTTTTTGAAGCGCCCTCGACTGGCAGCAAGAAAAAAGAACGCCAAACTCATTGCAGCTACTCCAGACATACAAAAGGACATTTCACAGCTTTGGAACAGGCCCTCAACGACGATAAGTGAAATTGGAACCAACTCTCCTCCCATGGCAATCATCCCGAAAAATAGGATAGCTGGAGAACCATTGAAAATAGTATGGTCTGGCCAGCACACCTCTGGAAAGGCCTTAAACATATTGTTGAGAAGCTTGTCTTTGTTAAGTGTTGACATAAAATGGCAATTGGACATTTTAGGAACGGGAAAGGAAACCAAGCGATGGAAGTCCTTGGCCCAGAAGTTAAACATAGACGACAATTGCAAATGGTATGGTTGGATACAAAAAAAAGATGCCATTCTCGCAATGCAAAATGGACATGTATCATGCATCACCAGCTTAAAGGATCTGACATCCACCGTAACATTGGAATCCATTTCATTGGGTCTTCCGATAATTTGCTTGGATCATTGTGGTTTTGCGCATGTAGTGAACGAAAACTGTGGCATAAAAATTAAAATTGACGGTATGGAATCCATATGCGATGGCTTCAAAAAAGCCCTCGAGCATCTCTACCACGACGAAAGTCACAGAAGGTTACTGTCCATTGGAGCACTTGAAAGAGCAAAAGACTTCTCCTGGGAGGGAAAAGTCAAGAAAATAGATGCCATTTACTCAAACCTATTAGATGAAACTGCTGATAATTCATAACAAATATGGAAAATACAGCGGTGAAGAAGCCGTTGTGGATGCCCAAATAGACCTTTTAAAAACAAGAGGTCATCAAGTCGTAACCTATTTTAGAAGTAGCGAAGAGCTTGAAAAAATGCCAAACGGAAAAGTAAAGGCCTTTTTCTCCGCATTTTATAACTCCAAGACGATCAAGGAAATAAAAGCACTAATCACCGAAGAACGTCCAGACATTGTTCACATCCACAATTTATACCCCATAATATCTCCTGCAATCTTACCCGAAATAAAGAAAATGGGAATCCCCATTGCCATGACTGTCCACAATTACAGGTTGCTTTGTCCCAACGGGCTATTCTATACCAACGGAAAGGTATGTGAAAAATGTACAGGTTTCGGGAAAGAACTCAATTGCATTGCAAACAATTGTGAAAGTTCCCTTTTCAAAAGCACAGGTTACGCCTTGAGAAACCTTTGGGCGAGGTCGAACAAAGCATACATCGATGCGGTCGACGCCTATTTATGTCTAACCGAATTTCAAAAAGGCAAATTGGTGGCCAATGGTTTCGACTCAAACAAGTGCTTCGTCATACCCAACATGTACGGCAAGGAGACGGCAGATGTGGATTACGACATTAGCAATAGAAACTATGTAGCCTTTGCTGGTAGGATAAGTCCTGAAAAAGGAATTCCCATACTATTGGGCGCTGCCAAGAACCTTCCTCACATAAATTTTCAAATTGCTGGGCGGATGCGGGAAGGCTATGAAAAGAAACTAAAGATACCGGACAATGTGATCTTGCGTGGGATGTTGAATGTCGACGAAATGAAACTATTCTACTCCAAGGCAAGACTGTACCTGCACACCAGCATATGTTACGAAGGGTTTCCCATGGTCTTTCCAGAAGCAATGGCCTTCAAACTCCCCATAATAGCTCCAAATATGGCCGGTTACCCAGAAATAGCGGAAAACAACTTCAACGGTCTTTTATATGAACCTGAAAACATTGAAAGTCTCTCCAGTGCAATTTCAGATGTCTGGCATGACAAAGACAAACTGAAGCGTCTAGGCCTGAACGGCTTCAACAAGATGAGAAAAAAATATAGCGCCAATTCATATTACGAACTATTGAAGTCTGCATATCTATCAATTAAACAACAACAATGAAAGCCTTTATAACCATGAACTTGAAAAAACTAATAGACAACCATGTCTTTTCTTCCGATTTGAATGAAATAGACATCGACAACAGGTGCATCATAAACACCATAAATCCCCATTCCTATTGTGTGGCAAGGTCCGACCCCTTCTTTCAAAAGACATTGTTGCAAAGCGATGTTCTCCTTCCTGATGGTTTTGGTATAGTGTTGGCTGCAAAAATCCTAAGAGGCAAGACCATAAAAAAAATAGCTGGTGCGGACATACATGATCATTTATTGAAATATGCCAATTCCAACAACAAAAAAGTATTTTATCTAGGTGCATCGGTAAACACTCTTGCCTTGATAGATGAAAGGCTGAAGAAAGAATACCCCAATATCCTATCTTCCAGCTACTCCCCTCCATACAAGGCAGAATTTTCAAATGAAGATTCGATGGCCATGATAAATGCCGTGAATGCCTTTGCCCCAGACTTTTTATTTGTAGGGATGACTGCCCCCAAACAAGAAAAATGGGTAGCGGCCAACAATGTCGATCTATCTGCTACCGTAATAGTGTCCATTGGTGCCGTTTTCGATTTCTATGCAGGAACAGTTAAACGGTCTAGTCCTTTTTGGATTGGGCTCGGCTTGGAATGGCTTCCTCGATTTTTGAAAGAGCCCAAACGCCTATGGAAAAGAAACCTTGTTTCCACACCTTTGTTTTTGTGGCATTTATTAAAATCCTACCGTTAAATAAGGTAAACCCGACTTTGTTTTATCTGCACTGAATCCATAACCCCTTCACAGCTTGCATTTTATCGGTGTTTTGAATAAAACATACCGAATGATTCAATTTTTTTAACAAAAAATAACTTTTTATCGATTTTTTTTGTAATTTAACGATCCCTACCGCTATGTTATCAATTTAAAACCTACAGTTTATGAGCATCCCCCCAAATACTCCCCAACTAACATTTGACTATAATGTCTTCCTTATAGTTGTGACTATTTTTCTAGCTGCTTTCGTATCCTACAAATCATATCCAATAATCATTAAGATCTCTAGACTCAAGAGATTGATGGCCAAACCTGAAAACAGAAGTGTTCACAAAGTAGCTACACCAAATTTGGGAGGAATAGGCATATTTCTAGGAATAATAACCGTGCTTACATTTTTGGGAGGTTTATTAAACTACAACAACCTATTGTGTCTTATTGGTGCTTTGGTAATATTGTTTTTTACCGGTTTGAAAGATGATTTGGTGAATATAACTCCCAAGCAAAAGTTATTGGGACAAATCGTAGCTGCCATTTGTGTCATTGCACTCACCGATCTGAGGATCGATAGTTTCCATGGCTTGTTTGGCATAGAGACCTTGCCATATATGGCCTCTGTAATATTTTCACTGTTTGTGTTCATCGTGGTCATGAACTCCTTTAATCTAATTGATGGGGTAGACGGACTTGCTGGAAGCATCGGAATAACGGCAAGTTTGTTTTTTGCCATATATTTCTATTTGAACAACAATGATTCGATGCTCATCGTATCTTTGAGTTTGATAGGGGCATTGAGTTCATTCCTATTCTTCAATTTTTCGAAATTGCACAAAATATTCATGGGTGACACCGGCTCTATGATTTTGGGATTCTTGATGGCATATCAAGGAATTAGTTTCATTAAAATCAACAGTTTGGCTGATTCTACAATCCAAATACCAAACTCCCCACTTTTCATATTGGCATTGTTCAGTTTTCCTTTAATGGACACATTGAGAGTATTCATCATTAGAATCCTTCAAAATAGAAGTCCCTTTGCAGCTGATAAGAATCACATACATCACGACTTGCTTACTTTGGAATTCAAACACTGGCAGATTGCTCTTATAGCATCCGGGTTCAGTATTTTCATGGTATTAGCCTCATTTCTTTACAACACCTTTGGAGTCAACATGTCTTTCATGTTGCTTTTTTTGACCTGCTTGTCCTTTTTTGCCCTGATTAATTTTTCAAAGAAATCCAAAGGTGTTT
Organism: uncultured Bizionia sp.; assembly: GCA_947496215.1. GTDB lineage: Bacteria > Bacteroidota > Bacteroidia > Flavobacteriales > Flavobacteriaceae > JAHDHI01. The sequence goes on along the minus strand of CANMCF010000002.1, from coordinate 265,603 downwards.
ACAAACAATCCTTCAATTCAAAGCCTAAAAAGACAAAATCGTCTTTGTCGTTTCAATTGAAGGGCTTTCTAAATGCCTTGTTCAGTAGCATGCTTTAATTAAAAAACATAAAAAAGACTTTGAATTCAATCCCTCTAACCCTATGACCTTCTCCCAACGACATAACTTAAAAAAAATCTTTTCAATTGCTTTCATATGCTTGTTTCTATTCTCCTGTGCGTCAAAAAAGGAAATGCTCTATTTCCAAGACATCGAAAGCAAAGATGGAAGATCATTGAATTATGACAGTAGCAAAATTCAAGTCAATGACATTTTAAGCATCAAGATCAGTTCCCTTCATCCAGAAACGGCAATCCCTTACAATTTTGACAATAGCCTGTCCACCAACTCAAGTTTCATAGAGACATTGAAACTACAAGGTAGTCTCGTGTCTTCGGAAGGTTACATTACATTGCCAATCATTGGTTCCATAGAAGCAAAAGGCAAAAGCACAAGCGAACTCGAGTTGCACATAACTAAAATTCTCGAAGAAGGAAACCATTTGAAAGATGCCATTGTGAGTGCTAGAATACTAAACTCCAAAATAACGATATTGGGTGAGGTCAACACTCCGGGCACCTATACCATCACAGAGCAAAACGTCACCTTGATGCAGGCTTTGGGCTACGCAGGAGATCTAACCATAAATGGCAAACGCATAGACATCTTGATAATTAGAGATGAGGATGGAAAACAAATAATAAAACATGTGGATCTAACGAAGACCGATTGGTTCGATAGCCCTTTTTACTTTGTAAAACAAAATGATGTCATCGTTGTAAACCCCAACGATGCCAAGATCAAAAGTTCAGGATACATAGGTAATGTCGGCACAATACTTACCATAGCTTCGATAGTTTTAAGTACAGTTGTTATTTTAACACGATAATTGCCATGGCTAAAAACCCTTTTTATCTATCCAACGACGATAACGCTTTAAACATCAAGGAGGAGTTAGGCAAGTACCTACATAATTGGCATTGGTTTGCCATTACTGCAATTACCTTTTTAATTGGCGCTTATTTCTATCTAAAATATACGCCAACAACATACCAGACTTCAGGTAAAATAAAAATATTGGATGAATCTTCCAAAGGAATGGAGCTACCTGGAGACATTACTACTTTATTCAAAAATTCCAAAGTCAACTTGGAAAATGAAATCGAAATAATCAAATCTCACAACCTACTGGAAAAGGTCGTTGCCGATTTGGAGTTGAACGTAAGATATTTTGAAGAAGGAAGCATAAAAAGCGGAGAACTATGGATTGCTCCATTTAGGGTCAAAGCCATCGACTCCCTAACCAAATTGCCTGAAAATGGAATTTTCACCGTGGAAATCTTGCCAAACGGCTATAACGTAAACAATGCACAAAACAAAAGATGGACAATAGGTTCCCATGCAATCGAAGAAGCCAAGCCTGGGTTGCCCTTTTTGATCGAAGATACATCACCAGAGTTGGTGGAGCGCCATTTGGGAAAACTGTTTTCCGTACGGTTTCAATCTGTGAAATCCACAACGATTGGTTTGTCTTCCAGCCTAGGCATTGCACAAGTTGGCAAGTCCAGTGAAATCTTGTCAATTTCGATCGTAGGAGAAAACAAATTGAAGTCCGAAGCCACCATCAATGAGATCATTCGTCAATTCAACTTGGACGGCATGTTGGATAGACAACTGGTATCACAGCGTACGATTGATTTCGTAGACAAGCGGTTTGTGACTCTCACCAAGGAATTGGATTCCATAGAGGACGGCAAGAAGGATTACAAGCAATACAATAGCCTAAGTCAAATAAAGTTAGACACGGAATACACCATAGTGAGAAAAGCAAATACCTCCGATGAGGTACTGCGTCTACAAACCCAATTGCAAATCGCAAATTTGTTGAAAGATGTTTTGAGTGGAGAGGACAACCAAAGCTTGTTACCAGCAAACATTGGTTTGGAAAATGCAGGCATCAATGGGTTGGTAAACGATTACAATGTCGTCATTCTACAAATGGACAAGTTGAAGGAGAGCGCTGGCAGCAACAATCCCGTCACCTTGAACTTGGAAAGAAAGCTGTCGGACATGAGAGCCAACATCTCGAAATCTGTAGGCGCTTTCGAAAGGCAATCGGAAACAGCACTAAAGAATGCAAATGTCGTAAGCAGAAATGCGAAGGGTTTGTTTTCTGGAATTCCCAAAAAGGAAAAAATACTGAGGGCCATAGAAAGACAACAAAGCATCAAGGAAAGCCTATACCTGTTGCTTCTCCAAAAAAGAGAGGAAGCCTCCATAAATTTAGCGATCACATCACCTTCGATAAAGGTCGTAGACTACGCCTTCACGCATTTGACGCCCTTGTACCCAAAACCGAAAAACATATATTTCATTGCTTTGACCCTTGGTCTCTTGTTGCCTTTCTTATTCTTTTACATATATTTCTTGACAGATTCTCGAATACACACCAAAAAGGACTTGAATGCCTACAACATATCTACATCCATCATAGGAGAAATTCCCTTTATTGCCAACAACAAATTATTTTCCGGTTACAATGATCGTTCCATATTGTCTGAGGCATTCAGGGTATTGAGAACCAATACGGATCATTCCTTGAAAATGGAAGAAGAATCCGACATGGGAAAGGTTGTCTACGTCACCTCGACGATAAAAGGAGAAGGGAAGACATTTACCGCCATCAACCTTGCTTGTGCCTATGCGGCATTGGACAAAAAGACCCTCTTGATTGGTGCAGACTTCAGAAATCCACAAGTACATACTTATTTGAATATCAACAAAAAGAAAAAAGGGCTATCCAATTATCTTAATGACAACAACGAAAACCTAAAGAAACTCTTGATCCATTTCAATTTACATGGCCCAGATCTGGATGTCCTATTATCTGGCAACATTCCTCCTACTCCAGCCGAATTGCTTTCCAATGGTCGCTTCGAGGACTTATTGCAAAACTTGAAAAACGAATACGATTACATCATCGTAGATACCGCACCGACCATTTTAGTCACCGACACCTTACTCATAGCCCCTTTTGCAGATGCCACCATCTATGCTTTGCGTTCAGGATTTTCCGAAAAAAAACTATTGGCCTTCAGCGAGGAACTAATAAACTCTGGCAAACTGGTGAATGCCAGCTACCTGTTGAATGGGTTGACAAAAAACAAAATGTATGGTTACAGTTACAATTATGGATATAACTATGGGTATTATCAAGAAGAGAAAAGATCTTGGCTTCAGAATTTGATGAGAAGGTTCAAGAACTTGGTTTCGTCATGACAAAGAATGAGTTACCATATGGCAATATCGTTAAAACTTGTCCTCTCAGTTTAGCACAAAACCAGATTTTCATATTTTTTCCAATCGTGCCCAACGGCCAGTGAGTGAGATCTCTATTGGTCAAAGTTGGAAACATGAACAAGCAGTCCACTTCATATGGAGTCTTACAATATTTATTTCATTATTTGCTTCAGATGATGTTCCATATGGCCTACATAATCCTCGATCAAGAACTTTAAATCCGTCAATTCCCCCTTTTCCAATTCAATTTTATAGTTCAACGTTTTTTCCGTTTGTTTTTCCATCAAGCTTTGAATTCTTTTATTGATGGCCAACCAAAACCCAACAATCTCCTTGGTTCTTGCATTCTGGTAATCATTTGCCTTTACCAATTCGTTTTGACCGTACTTTCTTATTTTATATGGTTTGGCTTCAAATTGAATCTCTGTAAATCGTTGGAGGTTGTTAATTCCAGAATCAATTAAATGTCCTAAAATTTCCTTTTTCGACCATTTTTCAATCGAGGGTCTTTTAGTCAATTCTAATTCGGATGAGTTGGAAACATATTCCATTCCGGATCTCAACAATTCTTCCAATCTATGTATTGTTTCGGTCATTCTTTCAAAATTTGTGTTCTACGTGCATCTCAAAGGTAATGGTTCTTTTATGACAACGGGCAATGCAAAAAAAGGAAAAGCCTACTTTGAGGGCCTTAGTTGAAAGCCAATATCGGCAAGGCAAAAAGACACTGGATTCTCGACTTGATGCACGATGGAATATTATGTTCTGTTTTAATTGGGTGTTCACTAAAATGAACACCCAATTAATTACATGTATCGATTCGTGTTGAAAAAAACCCTTTCCATGATCACATATTCAATTCCATCTTTCTCAAATCTCTTGTCCGTTAGCTTCATGTTGAACCTCTCGTAGAATTTTAATTTTTCCACTCGAGCATTGCACCATAATTTCCCAATTCCTTCCTTTTCCACCAAATCCATTATCTCTTCCAATAGGATTGTTCCATATCCCATTCCTTGAAATTCAGTCAATGTTGCAAACTTTCTAAATTGTGCCTCATTGTTCTCCACGAACAAGGATATTATCGATGCAATCTCTCCATCGACATGCAAACCATAATGCCTTCCATTTTCATCCTTTGGCAATTGCACATATTCAATTGGTTTGTTCGGCCACATGACCTGTTGCCGGATCGGTAAAGTCTCCGAAGCTGTAATTTGTTTGATTTCGGTAATTGTACTTTTCACTTCAATAGATGCTTTATCCATTTATCCTTATTTGTAGCTTTTAAAGATTTTTGCATAATTGCCCTTGTTCACGGTCTTCCCCGTTTCAATGTAATATTTCATACCGAAAAGATGTTTGGCGAGACCTTTACCCAATTGTCCTTTCATCAAATATATCATAAAACCAGGAGAGGTCGAGACAAAAGAAATCATTTTCACCTCAGTCTTGTCGTTTCCAATCGAAGATAATTCGTAGATGGCGGACATGTCCTTTAAAAATGGGAGATTATGCTTGGTAACCTCCACCTTGAAGCTGTTGGTCTCATCCACTTCTGTTATTTTCTCCTCCACAAACAGCTTGTCATCAAACTTGCAGTGCCTTGCGCAATGCAATTCTCCTTTTGTGGCAGTACCCATATAGTGGGATGAGGGCATGGAAGGGTTGTGTATGTGGATATCCCCATATTGGTTAAACAACACTTCCCATGTTTTTTCCTTGGAGGCATCAATTACCTGACTAAATTCTGATTTGCTCATTTTTACTATGTTTATTTCTAGTTATGAGGCAAAAGTAATGACAGGTTGTGACAAGGGTGTGTCAGGGGTGTTTCATTTTTTGTGATAACGTTCAAAATACTGTTCCAAAGTCAAGTCATGCGGTTCGAATGTTTCATTTTGAAGCGTCAATTGTTGGATTAAATCAATTCGGAATACCCTAAACTCAACTCTTAGCCTACAAAAGGCTATCAAAAGCCAATTCCCCTTGTTGTTGTATAGGGCAAAGGGTTCTATCTGCCTTTTGGTCAACTTGTTTTCCAATGAAAGGTATTTGATCTCCAACAATTGGAAATTGGTTATGGCCGATTGAATTTTCATCAGGTAATTGCTCGACTTTTCTTCCTCCCTGTTTTCTCCAATGTAAATTCTATCTCCCAACAAATCCACCTTTCCCTTTTGCGAACTTTTTAAAACAGATTTTATCTTTACGATGGCATTGCTATAGTTTTCACTGAAAGATTGGTCCTTGTTCTTCAATACCAACTGTTCCGCAGTAATCAGGGCACTGGCCTCATCTTCCGTAAACAAGACGGGAGGCAGCTGGTAACCTTCCATCAAGGAATAGCCCTTGCCTTCTTCCGTAATTATGGGTATTCCCGATTTTTCGAGGGTGCTTATGTCTCGGTAAATGGTCCTGATGCTTACATTGTGCCTTTCAGCAAGATATCTTGCCGTAATAAGCCTTTTGGACTGCAATTGGGTTATTATCGCTGTCAATCTGGATAGTCTTGGTTTTTCCTTTTCTTCCATTTCTTCTCTAATTGGTCACAATTGTCATATGAAACTAATTATGTCTATTCCTCCATATGCCCAACATTCATCTCAAAGATAATGGTTCTTTTGAAAGAATGGAGATTATAAAAAAGGGAACCAAGCACTATTGAGTATTAAAAGGCCTTAGCTTAAAAGCAAAAACGCTTAAAGAACTTATCTTCAAGCGTTTTTTCATATGACATCAAGCAATTATGATCTTATTCGCTTTCTAATGTTAAAAAGGGAGTCATCCACAATCAACTTTCCATTATCATATACCATTTTCAACTCGCCCTCCTGTTCTTCATTCCAAGACACTTGATCCATCAACCTGTAGACGTTGTTTTCTTTTACAATCTTTATCAACCCCTTGGCAGATTTCTTGGTTCCGTCATCTGTGATGGGATCCTTGTAAATTTCTCGTCCTTCTCCGTTTACCTCCCCATAGGTTGCCTTCATGGCAAAGCCAAACGTGTCTCTGGTGTTGTATTGATAGGTAAAGGATCCTATTCCCAAGACCACATTGGTCGAGGCAAAGCCGTTTTGCTTCAAGCGTTCACAAATTCGTGTTGCGCGTTCCAAGGTTATGCTATCTCCATAGATTGCTCCAATGTGCGTGTCCAATTCCTTGTAACCCTTTTTATTCGTCATTCCTCCAAAGGTATCCCATAGCAATTGAATGACACCTTTGCGCTCTTCTTCCATCTTCCCATTTGGGTTTCCACAAATAATGTCCACTGGATCTCCACTATCTGGTCTTATGACAACCTTCCCATCTCTTGCAAGCACTTCTTCCTTTAGGTTTGGGAGGTATTCCGTGAGGACTTTCCACAAGTCCCAAGTGTCCGATACTATGGATACGATGCCATTTGGATATACTTCCGATATCAACCGTTTGAATGTTTCCTGCTCTCCTTCATTGGTTCCCATGCACATTACGGAGTGCTCAGTCGCAGCTACGGAACCGCCTACGAGTTCAGTATCGGAATTGGCATTGTAGTAGGTTTCAAGAAAGTCTATGGTAGGAATGGTATCTGTTCCCGTGAAACTCAACAAGTGGCCTGCTGAAGACATCAATGCCGATTCCAACCCTCCCATGCCACGCATCGAGAAGTCGTGACCTTGCCAATCCACAAACTCTGGAATGGATGATGTCTCTTCAGCGTATTTATCCAATATCTTTCTGTACTGCTTTGCAATCGTTGCCGAGTTGCAAGGCAACCATAATGTCGTGGATAAGATGGTTTCGAAGTAATTTGTCAACCAGAAGAATTCATCTTTGGTATTGTACATGGTTAGCATCGGCACACGAATGGGTACGGACACCCCTTCCGGCAATGCCTTGATTGCCATTGGCAAATAGCCCAAATCGTGCAAATCCTCAATATGCTTGATACCGACTTTGTTTTCTCCCAAGTAGTTATTGATTCGTCTTGAATACTTCTTGCAAACCTCAGCTTTTGATTTCCCAAAGAAATTGGCATTGAAATCTTCAACGATGTATTTCTTGATGAAGTATTGCAGGCCGAAAAACACAACTTCGTCAACGCCTTCTATCCTACTTTTCCTTGGTGTCCAATTGGAATACACCAATGTAGTTTGTTCTGGGTATTGTCTTCTATGGTCTACCTTGTAGCCATCTGTATATAATAATGGATTCATATTTTATGTTTATTTCATATCGTTTAACAATTGGTCTCTTACTTCCATAAGTGCAAACCCCAACAAGTTGAGACCTCTCCATTTATTAGGGTTTTGGGCGTTATCGTGATCTGATGCCAGGCCTATTCCCCATATTCGATCTACCGGACTTGCCTCAACCAGCACCCTTTTATTTGTTTTCATTAAAAAGTCTGCCAATTCCGAGTTCTGTGAAAACTTGTAATGATTGGCTTGTTTCACAATTTCAAAACGATTTGCTTCCCACACTTCATTATTGAAACCTCTCACTTGTCTTCCTAATTTCTTTGCCGCCGCCGGCGACTTGCATTCCATAATTTTTTCAAGCATTTCATAATCTCCAAAAAGCTTGGCTTTTTCAGCCATCATATAGTGTTCTGCTGTCTTATAGATCTCCTTGCCTATTTTAAATTCTGATTCCCACCATTGACTGAAACAGCTTTTGCCTATACTTCCATCTCGATTGGGCTGATGTCCCCAAAACAACAAGTACTTGACAGGTCTTCCCGTATTCTGAATATTTTCAATTGTGTATCTCATATGTTCATATTTATTGGCTTTCATAAGGCATCTGTAACAATGATACCGATGCACATACAATAGTTATAAATGTTTCGTTTTCTTCAATTCAAACCTCTTGTTTGGATGTTATCCTTTAAATGTTTGACTGCTTCTTCCAGACTATCAAAAAAGGGTGTATCGTACTTATCACACAATACTCCAACATATCTCCTTTGATAAAATTGATCTGGACAAACAACCATAAGTTTGGAGGACCTCACATACATACCTAATTCTGCCAAAGATATGGGTGATTTGGCATTTGGGAGGAAATTCAATAAAATTCTATCTGACAAATTCAAAGCATCCAACTCCCATTTAATATGTTCCTTCATTTGAGTATCATTGAGCTTGTTATGATCTGTTCTTGTAGGATCAAAAAAATGCATTGAATCGTTTATTTCTTCGATTACAGCTTTTCTCCAATTACCAGACAAGTCAAGATCAATGCTTCCTGCCAAAAAACAATAATCTTTGCCTTCTTCTTTTTCCGGCAATTCAGTGTTTGATGTATAAATCATATCTCTTTCTTTCTAATCACCCTATAAGGATTGCTGTTCCTTCCTTTTTCCTCTGGATAGAGTGTTTGTACCACATCACTCTGGTAAATGTCCTTCGTGTCCAGTTCCAAGGCCGTCAATTTGCCATAAAAGGCTGCTCCTGTATCTATGTTCCATACATTTATGGCGTGCATGGGTTCATAGCAGTCGTATTTCAATGTCGGTGTATGACCAATGTATATCTCCTCATATAGTTTTAAGCGTTGCGGATACAAGTTGGAATGTTTCTCTATGCGCTTGTCCATAGTCAAAGCCATCTCCCAAAGTGTCCTGTCCCAATTGTAATTGGACTTGTGAAATTCCTGGTCAGGACCTTTCATCGAGGTAAACCCTGCGTGGATGAACAACCTGTTTTCATCATCGACGTAATAGAACTTCATACGTTCGAAAAAATTGAGATGTGCTTTCCGGTCTTCTTCCGAAAAGTGATTTTCATAACTCTCAATGGTACCTGCTCCCCCGTGGAAGGCCCAAGTCGTATTTGCCTCCTTGGTTCTCAAAAAGTCCTCACACCACACATCGTGATTCCCTTTTATGAAAATGCACTTGTACCTTTCCTCCAATTCTATCAAAAACTGAATGACTTGGGCAGATTCGCTCCAACCATCGACGTAATCGCCCAAGAAGATCAAAGTATCCTCCTTTGTGGGCTTTACTCTTTCCAAAAGTTGAATCAAGGCCTTCAATCCGCCGTGGATGTCTCCTATTACCAATGTTCTCATCATTTACACTTTTTATCTTACACCTATGGTTTGTTCTATTTCTGTTGACAAGTTATAGATACGTTCATTTGGCAACAACCTTTTTGCTTCTTTGTATTTACCCAACTTCCTCAACTGGTTCATCTTCTTTGTCAATGCAGTTAAATCCACTATTTCCTCAATCCATTCGTTATTGTATTCTTCAATTAAGAATCGACTGACCCCAACTTGAATGGAGCGTTCTTGTAATTTTGCCCCTCTTATGTTTCTCTCTGGATCCCATTGAATATGAATTTTTGCTTTTTTGAATTGCTTTTCCCATTCCAAACCATTTGCATATACTAATTTATCAGGGCTTGTCAACACACCAATTGCCAATGCTTTCTCCCAACAATCTCTTTTTATTTTTATTCCTAAAATATAGTCTTGGTTGGATTTTGTCCCCCAATTGCTTCTCTCCATCAACCATAGGTATGAAGGTTTTACCCAAGTCATTCTATTGAATGAAAAAGGAGCTTCGAATCGATTGTTTTCAATGGCAGGCAATGCTATTACTTCATTGTATGCTTGGTATACGGTAATCGTTTCGTTATTATAATCTGCTCTTATTTCTTGTGCTTTTGACATTGGGTTTTAATTAATAATGATTAGTAATTTATATCTTATACATTATATCCGTTCTCAACACATATTTCACGCCTTCTATCAATTCTTTTCCTTCATGCAGGTGTGGATGAAGAAATATGAGTGCTGTTCCTTTTTTTGGTCCTACCGTAAATAATTTTCTAAACTCTGTTTCTCCGCCTTCGAAATCGTCATTCAAGTAAATTATGAAGGAATAAAAACTGCATTCTTCATCATTGCGTCGATAGCTTCCGTCTCTATGCATTTTGAATTGTTGCCCTTTCGTGTAACGGTATATCCTAAACATTTCGTTGAGTCCTTCTGCATTGTATGATCCGATCTCTTCCGGTATGAATCCCTTTACTCTTTTCCATAGTGTTTCGGCCAAATCGGTATCGAAAAATAAGATTCGATCATTGTTGCGCACACCTTTGTTCATTACTTGGATCCCACCACTGTTTATCTTCGCTTCTTCAAATTCTTGGGTTCTACTGAATTCGATATGTGCATCGCATTCTTCAGAAGATAAAAAATCCTCTATGAGAAATACCTTTGGATGCAATTCTATTTTTTTCATGATAATTACTCTTTAAAGTCAATAAACTCTGGAGGTACTTCATCCGTCAACCATACCCCATTTTCCGATTGATAGAATGCATGGCCTGCATCGTACATGTCTTTTGACCTTACACTCAATATAATGGGATGACCTCTCCTACTTCCTACTTTTGTGGCAGTTTCCAAATCGTTGCTTAAATGAACGTGTTGCCTGCTCATTTTTTGCAACCCCTTCCCTCTAATGGATTGCATGAACTTACCAACTGTTCCGTGATATAGAAATGTTGGTGGTTCAATAACTTCCAACTCTAAATCTATTGTTTTTATGGAATGTCCTTGATTTGCTCTTATCTTGGTCTTATCGCCATTGAAGGCAAAGCGTTTTTTGTCGTTGGTTTCAACGACTTCCTCCAATGTTTCCATAGAAAACCGAGTATTTCCCTTACTGGATTTACTTAGCAATTCGTCTACATTTGCCCAACCATTCTCATCCAATTCCAAATTTATCTTATCTGGGTTATGTCTTAGGATCAAGCTTAGAAATTTGCTAATCCTCTTTATCTTTTTTTCATTCATTTTAATTTATAGGTTTTCCGTTTAATATGTCTTTCTGCATTTTACCTATTGGCATTCTATATACTGGAATTTTAATGTTGTAATGTTTTATCAGTTGCCTTATGCTTTCATCGATTGTACTTATGTCATATCTTGATGAAAAGTGTCCTAAAACCAATTTCTCGATAGAGATGTTTGCAGCCATTTCAAGGACTTCTTCCAAGGAACTGTGTTTGTTTTTGTCGTTTTTATTCTCGGTCTCCTCTTTTGTCAAGAACGTGGCTTCATGAATGAGCGTTTTGCACTTGTCGTATTTCGAGTAATCGTAAACGGGGGTGTCTCCTGAATATGTCAAGACATTAGTTTTTGTTTCTTCTTTAATGTAATCTTCACCTTTTTTCTCTTTGAGGGCCACTATTTCTTTGGAACTCAATCCGGAAAACTCGGTTTTCAATTTATGCTTGGTTTCCGTTACTTTGTATGACAGGCTTTTCAATTGATTTGGCACTTCTATGTGTTTATTCTCAAATCCTTGTACCGAGTAGCTGTTTTTAATTGCTATCGTCTCCATATCTTCAAGCGGTTTCCATTGTGCCCTGCCCATATGTGGATCAAATCGTGTCATAAACTCATTCAAGTGCTTGAAAGAGTTCGCATCTTTCGGGTAGTGTATACTCAATGATTCCTTTGCAAACAATTGATTGTACTGTAACAATCCTGTTAAATGATCACGATCTGCGTGCGACACAAATACATTTCTAATTTTACCTGCCTTACCCAAAAGATTGGAAACGACTCCATCTCCTGCATCGAAAAGAACTCCTAGTTCTTCTATGAAATACCAAGTTGCAAACAATGCTGTCGAGTAGCCGTGTATTGTTAATTTCATTTTTATTACGTTTTAAAAGTCGTAAACCACAACTTTTATTTTGTTTTGTATTAATGTCTTTTCAATGAGAGGTTCAATATGCTCCCATCTGCCTCCTGCCAAACCGCAACCTATTCTTGGCATATGTACAGATGCACCCAATTGCTTTGCTTTAAGGAAAACTGTTTTGAGTCCAACCTCAATAGCATCATAACGAATAGGAGGTTTTCCATTTTCATCTTTCCTTATTTTATGCTGCCCAATAATATTGGCCACCCACAAATTGTTTTCCACTTTAACGAACTGAACTTCCCCAAGATTGAAATTTTCTTTTGATTTAAACCATGTTCTATAAGACTCTTCTGGTTCTTTCCATCTCTTGGAAACTGCCAAAACAAAACCTTTTCCCCATCCACCAATATCATTGCAGATATGCACAATAATCTTATTATCTTCTCCTTTGGGGACGGTTGCATCTCCTTTTATGTAATTAACACTTCTCATTTCAATCTCAATCGTTTATTCACTTCCTCACTTTTGCTAAAATATGGTCGTTCCTCAGGAACCATCAACTTATCCAAGTCATTGTTCAAAACATATTGATGTTGTGTTTTCACAAAGTCTGATATATCTTCTATTTTGATGATATCCTCAGTTGCATATTTAACAATATGTTCTCCTCTAATTCCTATTTGTATTGCTCTTCGTTCCAATTTCCCTCCATATGGATCATGATCTGGATCCCATTGCAAACGAATGGACGAGTTTTCAACTTCATTTTTCCAATTCTCATGAGTTTTATATAAATCAAGTTGAAAACTGGAATATACTGCTTGACTTAAATAATTTTCGAAAGCTTCTCGCTTTAAATGTACTGCCAATACTACTTCTTGCCCGGCTTTTGCCCCCCAACCATTTCTATACATCATCCATAAGAAATTGGGCTTTATCCATGTCATTCGTGTGTATTTAAACGCTCCTCCAAAAAACTGGTTTTTCACTGCAAAGTTTCCTATTTCTGGCCTATATGATTGATATACTACTATTTCATCATCATTATATTGAGCCATTATGTGATGACCTTCACTCGGCCATTCCTCTATTTGTTCTTTATGTGATTTTATATTTAGTTTCATTTTTCTAATTTTTTAATCTATCAATTTGCAATTGCACAGTCGCGTGCGACGCTTTTTCAAATTGACCTCCTATGCATACTTTTATGATTCGTATGCCTCCAACTATGCTTTTGTTGAAATTCTCCAATTCTTCTGCAGGTACCCACAATTCATTGTGGATCTTTCCTCCAACATTTTCTACTTTATATTTTGAATATTCTTCCTGTGTTACATCAAACTGAGTAACAAAGCCTAGATAATTACCAAATTCGTCACCTGTATTCCATTTTGATGCTATTTCGGTAGCATATTCTTCATTTAAAACTGGATAAAAAATAGGTTGCCATTCCAATCTTGGAGGAAATGCTTTGAAATTGCTTTCCGCAATTAAAATCAATTCCTTTTCTCCAATTGGCCTATACAATGTCACTGTTTTCATATCTAATCCTTCATTATGCTTTCAAGCTTTATTTGCTCAACGCCATTATTTTCTACATCCTTAAAACTATCTGTTGTATATGTCTTTTTGAACCTTTGGTTCAATGTTTCAAACCCCTTGTTGAAGATGCCATGACTTACCGCCAAATACAAATCGCCGGCATTCTTCTTTTCAAGTGCTTCTGCCAATCCTATGAATGTACCACCTCCATCACAAATGTCATCAACGATCAAACAAGTCTTCCCTTTCAAATCTTCTTCATACACTTTAAACCCTTCCAACTTACCATTTTTCACATTACGCTTTTTAGAACATTCTACAACTGGCTGACCTCCTAAGTATTCTGATAATTTATAAACCTTCTTCAAAGCACCACCATCTGGAGAGATCAACACGACTTCTCCCCCTATTTGATCAATCACTTGTTTTATAAAACCATGATTGGAAATAACCTCGCAGTTATTCAATACAGCAGATGTCACCTCCGAATGCGCATCGTAAACCGTTACTTTATTCAAGTTCAAATTATTTAAGAGATCTGCATATACCTTTACAGATAAGGATTCTCCTTTTACCATGACACGATCTTGCCTTGCTGCTGGAAAATAGGGTATGAATACATTGATTGTCTTTACATAGAATCTACGAAGTGCATCTATTGCCAAAAGCAACAGTCCAAAATCGTTGAAGGATTTTACACGCATAGTTACAGTAACCTCTTCTACAGAAGTCAAGTCCGACAAAATCTTTATATGTGGTTCGCCTCCTGAAAAGGTAAATGATTCGAAAAGGATTTCGTCTTTTGAATGAAATGGCGTGAACTGAGAATCTAGATTTAAATACATTTGCGTTATTTTTACACAAATGTAAATTATAATTATATAGCCACAAAATATTTTGTGTATTTTTTACACAAACTTAATTTCAAAGTGGAAACCATCTTTGGCCAAGGCTTCATATTTGTTGGTGTTGAAGCGAAATAACTTTGCAGGCCTGCCGCTTCCTACCTGGCTCATTTCCCCTGTTTCTTCGATGATTCCAAAGCTCATCAATTTTTTTCTAAAGTTCCTTCTATCGATGTCCTTCTCTAAAATGGTCGTGTAAAGGTGTTCCAAATCCGAAAAGGGGAATGATCGATTGAGCAAATCGAAACCAATGGGTTGGTAGTGCAGTTTCGATTTTAAACGGTCTTGGGCCAAGTTCAAAATGTCTTGGTGATCGAAAGCCAATTCTGGAATGTCCTTGACAGGAAACCATTTTGCCTCGGCTGCATCCGTAGCTGCTTCAATTTTGAAATGGTTTGGTTTGACAAGGCCGAAATAACTAATGGAAATCACTCGATTACGAGGATCTCTTTTTGGTTTTCCGAAGGAGTATAGCTGCTCCAAATAGTCTATTTCCACACCTGTTTCTTCTTGTAATTCCCTTTCTACAGCAGCTTCCAGCGATTCATTTTCCAAAACCAATCCTCCTGGCAAGGCCCAAGCATCCTTATAGGGCTCGACACCTCTCTTTATTAAAAGCACCGAAAGATTTTTTTTGGATTCGTAACCAAAAACAACAGCATCTACTGCTACTTTAATATTTTGAATGACTCCCATAATTTGTGTATTTCCAACACAAATTTATAGATTTATATATGAAGATGAAAGTTGTTTTTAAAAATACTGCCCTATTCCAAAGACCAATCCCTTTGATGAATCCGGAGTAATGCCTATACCATAGTCTATCCTAAAGATGGCATTGAAGATTTGCTTGTGCATGAATCGGAGTCCCACACCTGGATAGACACGAATGTTTTGGGACTTGCTAAAATCGCCTAGGTCCCCTCCTGGGTTTCTCCAGGTACCAGCATCCACAAAGGCATTGCCTTGTATGCAAAACCAATCTTTTTCATAAAGCGTATGCCTGTATTCCGTATTCAGGACTATCGCTCCCGTACCACGATCTATGATGTTCCCAACGCCTCTTATGTTTATGTTGTTGTCTACCGAAAAAGGTGCAAAGGGCGTATCGTTGTTGGTAGAAAACCCTATGCGCATCCGGTTGGCCCAATTCCCTTTGTCTCCTACTCTTGCATAGTAGAAAAAGTCGTTCCAACCTATCAGGAATTCCGGCAACTCATCGCTTGTGGACGTTACGATTTGAAAATTCAATGCACTTTTGAAACCAGATACGTATTGATAGTCGTAATCCAAATCGTTGTATTCGTATATGAGCTTGTACAATAGTTTTTTCACCGTCAATGTTTGGGGCACGTTCTCACTCGTTGCCCCAGACTTGTATTCGTAATCTTCGGTAAAGTAATTTATTCCCGCTTCCAATCTATTTTGGAAATCGATCTCATACAGGCCTAGAACCTCATATGAATTGTTTCTATACTTGTAATCTGCCGTTGCATTGTTGAAAAATACGGGTTCTTGAGTAGTCAGGTCTTGATGGTTCAAGGCCAAACCGAATTGCCTGTTGAACAAATAAGGCGCTCTGAAATTGATGCCATAACTACTGTAGATGTCTTTTTGATAGAATCCGCCAAAAGTCATGCTTCTTCCCAACAGGTTGAACTCATAGAGTCCCAGCCTGTATGCGAATTCACCATCGTTTGAGGTATATATGCTGGCAGATGGTATTATCGTGAAGTTCTCTTCTATGTTATAGAACACGTTGTAGAAGTCGTCATGGGAATGGAACACTTGATAATAGGCGTGTGCCACGGAAGGCAACCGTTTCAATCGCTTTATGTCCTTTTCGATGGCAGCGGAATCCAAGACGACGCCTGCTCTAATGGTAGCCAACTTCTTTATGAAGCTTGCTTTTATTTTTTTGTTCCCTTGAACTTTCAAATCAAGTACAACTTTGTCTTGACCAAATGAATTAATTGTAAAAATTCCCAAAAGGAAAAAGATGAGGGTCTTTTTCATCTGCTTGCATTTATTGTTTTTATCTATAATCTGTAACATTCATATAATCATTCTGGTATGCATCGGGGTTCTTGTGATGCTCGTTTCATCATTGCGCGGTGAATGATTTTTGGGTAACCAGATTAACCCAATTGTCCAGGCTCACATCCATTAACGTGAAATTATACTCCACATCGCCAACCAATTCCGGTGGGGTCTCTTCTGTAACGTTCAACACCACGTTGGTGGTGTCGTAATACTGAAATTGATTCTCATGGGTATACGTTCCCGAAAGCAGATCGCCTTGTGCATTGGAAACCACTTGAAAATATATGGCATTGTCACCAAAGGCATTGGCTTCCCAACTGAACTTGGGCATCAATGAGGTGTCTTGGTCAATGGTAACCATGTCGTTCCAAACGGATGACTTTGTAAACTGTCTTGTACGTATGGGATTGGAAATCTTGATCTCACCTCCCAACTCATAGGTTACGACAATCCATTTTTCCTCGGTAAGATTCCTAGAAAAAAACCTTAGATGTCCATTGAAAAAAGGGCTACTGCTCAAGTCCAGCCTAGCATAATTGCCAAAGTCCTCTTTGTCAACCTCGGCATTTCCTGTTTCGAAATACTGGATGTTGGATGCGCCATCTTCCGGATAAAAAAAAGTCAGTACCGCATTCGTGTTCTCTTCTTTTGCAGCACAGGCAATCACAGCTCCCATTTCCGTCGTACGATTGCTTGTGTATTGCTCCAGCGTACTGTGAATGGGTGTGTCATCATCGGATTTTGAACATGATGACACAAACAATAGGATGATTATGTATTTTGTAAATTTCATCTGTTTTTATTTATTGTTTTCATCGGCCATCTGTAACATTCATATAGAACTCGTTTAAACGAGCTCATAATCATTCTCTATGCATCTAACTTTTTAGCTATGAATGTTTCATTTAATGCGATGCATAGTTCATTTTTATTACTGTTTCCGCTGGTTTGTTTTGTGGTGTGAACCGAGAATTGTCTCCTCCTCCCGATTGTTCATGGTCATGAAACCATTTCCAAATAAAACCACCTGCAAACCATTCTTCTTTCCAAAAAGTGTCAAACAACGCTTTTGTGGTATTGGTTTGTGCCTCTAGGTTTACTTCGGTCATGCTACGATCGGATTTCCAAGGTTCCTTACCCGAAAAATCCACACTACGATACCCGAACTCCGTAAACAAAATAGGCTTTAGGTGTTTTTCGGACATCGCCTTTATGACAGGTTTATGTGTTTTCCACCCTTCCAAACATTCCTCTACCGTAGGGGTCTTACTATTACTAACAGGAAAGTAGGCATCTACCCCAATAAAATCCAAATCCTTCCAAAAAGGTGTCCGTTTGAATTCGTCCCAATTGGCTGCATAGGTCAGTTTCCCTTCATATATCTTCCTTATCTCCAGAATGAGCTTGTTCCAATATTCTGGCCTGTTGTCGATGAATCCTTCCAACTCGGTGCCAATGCAAAAAACCTCAGCTTCAATTTCTTGAGCCAAGGCTGCATATTCCAAAATGAATTTGGAGTATGATGTTTCCAATGTTTTCCAATCGGCTTCTGTTTCCATCTTTATGTACCCTGTGAATTCACCCCGCCAAACCCAAATTTGAGGTTTCAGCATTATCTTTATTCCTTTTGCCTTCAACGTCTCCGCATATTGTTTTGCTCCTGCCCTAGTTTCTCCAAACCATTGCCTGTCCGTATTGAAGGCTATGTTGGGGTTCTTCAAATCTCTGATGAATCCAAATGGCATTACTGCCGCATAGTTTGCATTGACAGCAACGACTGGATCGACATGTTCATTGTCTACAGGGATTCCCGAAGCGACAAAGCTAACCCCATTCATCTTTGAGGTTTGTCCATCACAGGACTGGATCAATAGGCATAAGATTAGGAGTTTAAGATGTTTCATTCTCTGGAAATTCGTTTTATTAAACTCCTAATTTACCATTTATGCTAAAATAAAGCTCTTAAACCCAAGCTAAAAGTTTGTCCCAAACCTTGAAAGTTGTTTCCTCTTACGATCTTGCCAAAGGAAGCCTCCAAATTCAATGCTTCGGTCAATTGGTATTTTCCTCCCAATCCCAATTGTGTGTAATTTTGAGAGAAATCGTTTCCTAGGTCTATTAAGAAGGCCTGTTGCACGTTTGTGAATATGGTGGACTTGCTTGAAGGGAAATAACTCAAGAATGCACTTACCGGCAAGAACAGACTGTTGTTTGCAAAGCGTTCTCCCACATTGGTGCTGTTGAAATCGGCATCTGCTCCCTTTTCCCCAAAGTTGAAACCAAAGTCCGCCTCCGTGAATACTTGCCAATCCCCTCCTCCGAAAGTCTTGTCATAGAAAAATTTCGTCTCCCAAAATGTGCTTTTCTTGTCCAAGTATGCTGGATCGTTGAATTGACCAGGGAAAGCCTCATCCTTGAATATCGCAAAATACACGGAACTCGTAAATGAGAAGTTGGGAATGCTTGCAAAAGGTTGCACCCTGATGGATGGTGCCACGGTAGTCAAACCACTTCTGGAATCTGTTAGGTTGTTGTCGAAATCGAATACGCTCAATGGACTTTGCCCACCATAGTTGTTGGATCTGATCTGAAAGATCAAACCTACGTTTATTCTTGAATTGTCACTTACTCCAGTATAGATCTCGGTCGTGTTGGTAAAGAAGTTTTGTCTTGCTATCTTTTGAGACTCGCTTTTTTCGTTTGTAGCTTCCGTTTGCGTGTATAGACTATTGAAGAACTTGATATCCCATTGCCCCTTGTTCAATAACTTGGAAGGTGTGAACTCCTGTACGTTACTCTTTACGGCTTCATCTGTGTCTTCTTGTGCGAATCCCACAAAATTGGCAACTAGTGCTATGGCTAATACTACTATTTTTCTCATAATTGTTGATTTGTATTTCCTTGTCTATTGGAAATTTTGGTTTTTATTTATGTTTTAGGGCTTTTTTTAATTAGGTCCCTGCTATCGCTGGACCGTTATTGTTTGTTTACGTTCCAATCGTATTCAAAGTACGTCAACTTGTACTTTGCTGGAATCTTCTCTTTTCTGTATTTGTTGATGAACTCTATTTCCGTCATGCCATTCATAGTGAAATCTTCTTTGTACCATTCCAATATCTTGGACCCATAGATTCTTTTCTTTTTGGTGTTCACCTTTATGAAGTAACCCCCATTGAGTGCCAATACTGCTTGCCTTTGCAATTGTTCTTCCAATGTGTTTGGCAAATAGGCCTTGCTTATCAATGGAGGACAACCGACAGCCCCACATACCAAGACGAAGTGAAAGCGAGCGTCTTTGAATTGGGCACGTAACAACTTGTGCTCAATGTCATTCAATGTAATTTTCTTTCCGGCCAAATTGTGTTTGGTCTTGTCGAAGAAACCTTTGTTGTCCAATGGTGATTTTGTTGGATAATTGTCTACGATCCCCTTTATTACGGATAGGTTATAGGCATTGATCCAAAAAGCTTGATAGTTTTTGGCATCACTCTTCGTTACAGAAATACCTTCAGCCATCTTCAACACTTCATCCAAGGCCGTTCTATCTTTTTTAATGGTAGCGTAAGCGACCCTTCCATTGGCCACATTAGCTTTAAAGAATGCATCTGATTTGGTGAAAAAAGAATTTAAATCTTGAGCTTCTACGAAAAGACTCCCCATTAAGACTGCAAATATGATTGTTATTTTTTTCATTTTTTTCAATTTAAATGTACTTAACAGATGCCTAAGTCTAAATTGTTTCGATAAACTTTCAAAAAAAGTCAAAAATTTTCATCGTCTTCATTCCATTGGAATCCTTACACCTTTTGTTAATTTATATCTATTCTAAATATAACCAATACATTTAAGTTATTATCTTTAGTTTCGACCAACCGCATCATAACCACGAAATATTATGGAACACATTGTTATAATAGGAAACGGAATTTCTGGAGTTACCGTCGCCAGACACATTAGAAAGCTGTCCGATAAAAAAATCACAATTGTTTCTGCGGAAACAGATTATTTCTTTTCACGAACTGCTCTCATGTACATATATATGGGACATATGAAGTTCGAGCATACGCAACCCTATGAAAATTGGTTTTGGGACAAGAACAGAATCGGTCTCAAAAAAGGATATGTGAAAACCATCGATACCAAGTCCAAGACACTCCACTTTGCAGAAGGGGACACTCTTGAATACGACAAGCTCATCATTGCCACTGGTAGCAAACCAAACAAATTCGGTTGGCCAGGGCAAGATCTGGATGGTGCACAAGGCCTATACAGCAAACAAGATCTTGATACCCTGGAACGCAACGCTCCCAGCAACAAAGTATGCAAGCGTGCCGTGATCGTAGGTGGTGGCCTGATCGGCATCGAATTGGCAGAAATGTTGAATTCACGAAGCATTCCCGTCACATTCTTGGTCAGGGAAGATAGTTTTTGGAATGGTGTCCTACCAGAAGGTGAAAGTGCCATGATAAACAGACACATCAAGAACCATCACATAGACTTGAGATTGGGTGTCAACCTAAAAGAAATAAAAGCGGATGACACTGGAAAGGTAAAGTCCATCATCGTCGCCGAAACTGGAGAAGAAATAGATTGTACCGTGGTAGGCCTGACAGCTGGTGTTTCTCCCAACATCACTTTTCTAAAGGATTCTGGAATCGAAACCAATCGTGGCGTATTGGTCAATAGACATCTGGAAACCAACATAAAAGACATTTTTGCCATTGGGGATTGCGCAGAACAGCGTGAAGCCATCGGACAACGAAGACCCATCGAAGCTGTTTGGTATACTGGTCGCATGATGGGAGAGGCCTTGGCTCAAACCATTTGTGACAATCCAACCGAGTACAAACCTGGACATTGGTTCAATTCTGCCAAGTTCTTGGATATCGAATACCAAACCTATGGATGGGTATTTTCCAAGCCTAGGGAAAACGAAACTCATTTCCATTGGATACATGAAGACGACACCAAATGCATCACCGTATGCTACGACACCAAGGACAAGACGTTCTTGGGAATAAACACCTTTGGCATTCGCATGCGCCATGAAGTGTTTGATCGTTGGTTGACCGAAAAGCGAGACGTGGATTATGTTATGAATCATTTGAATGAAGCCAACTTCGACCCTGAATTCTACAAGCATTTCGAGAGAGAGATATTAGCTACCTACAACAACAAATTACAAACCGCCTAATCCAAAATAAGATGAGTAACAAATTAAATCACAGCATGTCTTTAGCAAAACCAGACGCTTTGGGCATTTCAAGAAAACAAAAGATCGCATTGGCCATTGGAATTGTTGGGTTGTTCATATTGGCATTGGCGCTTTTTAACACGAATTTCCCAAACAAGGCTTTGTTCTTGAGCTTGTCTTTGGGCCTCATCACAGCAGGTACGGTCATCTATTCAAGAGAAGCCTATCTCACGAAATTGGAAGGCATCAAAAACGATGGCGCATGGTTTAAATCCATATCCTCGCGAGGTGCTTGGGGCTGGATCGTTGGTGTCGTACTCACCACATTTTACATCGTGTTGTATTTTTATCCAACGTTGTTGGGGCTAGGCAAGGATGGAGCTGCAAACACCGGTTTGATCTCCTTGTTCGATCCGCTTAGCAATCTATTGAGCGGTAGGCCAGCCAGCCAATGGTTTGTCTATGGTACATTGTATACTGTAGCCATATTTGCCTTTGGATACAAGTTCATCCTAAAATACCGTCATAATCGCTATGAGCAAATCCGTACCGTTTCGGTCATGTTCTTTCAATTGGCATTTGCCTTTTTGATTCCTGAGTTCATGTATAGAATGAACTCCAATTTGCCATACTATGACTTGAAAAGCGTGTGGCCTCTCAATTATTATATTTTTGATGAATGGTCTGTAAAAGGGTTTCTATCCAATGGAAACATCGGGTTGGCATTAATCATATTCGGCATTGTATCCATTTTCGTCATTACTCCGATTTTAACCTATAAATATGGAAAACGTTGGTATTGCTCTTGGGTATGTGGTTGTGGTGGTCTTGCCGAAACAGCTGGAGATTCCTTTAGACACTTATCATCAAAAAAGATGTCTGCTTGGAAACTGGAACGTTGGTTGATACATGTCGTCCTCGTATTCTCCGTTGTCATGACCGTAGCGATGGTATATACATATCTAGGTTACGATAGCAATGACTTTTGGTTGACGAAAGGAGTGTTCATCGGTTTGGTGATAGGATTCCTGACACTCGTCTTTGCTGTAATCATGTATTTCAAGCGTAGTGAGCTTGGCAAGGATGCCAAGTATGGTGCCATTGGATTCTTTGCAACGATTGCATTGCTGATGGGCATGCACTTTACCGGTACCACCGAAGAAGTCTTCTTCATAAAAGGATCGGCCCTTAGATCTGCATATGGACTTTACATAGGCTCCATATTCTCTGGAGTGATCGGTACAGGTTTCTACCCCATTCTAGGAAGCAGGGCCTGGTGTCGTTTCGGATGCCCGATGGCTGCCATCTTAGGGTTTCAACAACGTATGTTCTCAAAATTCAGAATCACGACGAATGGAGGGCAATGCATCTCTTGTGGAAACTGCTCCAATAGTTGCGAAATGGGAATAGATGTGCGTGCATACGCCCAAAAAGGGGAAAACATCGTACGTTCCAGCTGTGTTGGATGCGGTATTTGCAGTGCTGTTTGTCCTCGTGGCGTTCTTAAATTGGAGAATGATAGTATGGAAGGTAGAATTAATCCGACTGAAGTCTTGTTAGGAAACGATGTGGATCTAATGAAGTTGGTTAACAAGCAATAGTTTCCCCTAATTGAAAGTTTATTTCGTTGTTCAAAAAAAAACAAAGATGAAACACCTTTTAATCATAGCAATATCATTTGCATACCTTAATGTTTCTGCACAGAAAGACTATAGCAAAACGTACCATAACAATGGCAAGATGAAGGCTGAAGGTTGGACGAACAACAATTTCAAAGAAGGTTTTTGGATCTTTTATTTCGACAATGGAAAAATAAAAAAGCAAGGGGAATTCTTCAACGACAAGGAAACCAATCACTGGCAATTCTATCATGGCAATGGCAACTTGAAATCTCAAGGAAAATATGCCATAGGCAAGAAAGATGGCTTTTGGAAATATTTCCATAGCAACAAAAAACTCAAGAAAGAAGGTCTATACAGCAATGGCCGGTTAACCGGCCATTGGAAATTCCATTATGACAATGGGCAATTGGAAAAAGAAGGCCATTACTTGAACGGGCAAGCTTCCAAATACTGGAAAGCATATCATGAAAATGGGAAATTGCACAAGGAAGGGACTTATGTCAACGGAACCCATTCCGGTTATTGGAAATTCTACTTGAATAACGGACAATTGGAGAAGGAGGGTACTTTTGTTAATGGAAAACCTTCAAAATACTGGAAGACATATCATGGCAATGGGAAATTGGCACAAGAAGGTGCCTTTAAGAATGGAAAAGAAGATGGTTATTGGAAATTCTATCATAAAAATGGAAAACTTCAAAAAAATGGAGCCTATAAGGGTGGTAAACCCACAAATTATTGGCAATTTTACCGCGAAAACGGAAACAAGGAAAGTGAAGGTCATTTCGTACAAGGAAAAAAAGCGAATTGGTGGTTGTTTTATGATTCTGCGGAAAAGATAAATCATAAATGCCAACTGAAAAACAATCGAAAAAATGGATATTGTCTAATGTATGAGAACGAGAAACTGGTATCGGCAGTAAAATATTCCGAAGGAAAGAAAATAAAACAATGGACCGACTTGGCTTCCTTTAAAAAAGAAAATAAACTTAGCGACCTCAAATAAATGACCAAAATAAAAGTCATCATTCCTGCCTTCAATGAGCAGGACTCCATAGCCAATGTCATAAAAGACATACCGAAAATAGCTGAAGAGGTCATAGTGGTCAACAACAACTCGACGGACGACACCGTGAAAAATGCACAAAATGCTGGTGCCACCGTATTGACAGAAACTAACAAAGGCTATGGTTATGCGTGTCTAAAGGGAATGCATTACATAGCCCAACAAGAGCAAAAACCTGATGTCATCGTCTTCTTGGATGGAGATTATAGCGATTACCCCGAAGAATTGACCAAGCTTGTGACCCCAATAATAGATGACAACATCGATTTCGTAGTAGGAAGTCGTGTCAAACAACTAAGAGAAGGGGGCTCCATGACACCGCAACAAGTATTTGGCAATTGGCTCGCCACATTTTTGATGTCGCTGTTCTTTGGTGCCAAATTCACAGACTTGGGCCCATTCAGAGCCATTAGGTATGACAAGTTGCTAGCATTGAACATGGAAGACAAGACTTATGGTTGGACTGTGGAGATGCAACTTAAGGCATTGAAGCAGAATCTATCGTATATAGAGATACCTGTAAGGTACAAACAAAGAATTGGTGTTTCTAAAGTGTCTGGTACCGTAAAAGGTACTATATTTGCAGGATTTAAAATTTTAGGTTGGATATTTAAATACAGTTTTAAAAAGTGATCTTAGAAACCATCATAATCGTCATTTACTCAACAGCGTTAATACTCATATTCATGTATGCATTGGCGCAGTTGAATTTGCTTTTCAACTACATCTCTGCTCAGAAAAAACAAAATCAAGGCCCGGAATTTGATTTGGCAGACCCGGAAGAGGTCCCGTATGTGACCATACAACTTCCCGTTTTCAACGAAATGTACGTCATGGAGCGCCTATTGAAAAACATCGCACTCATAGACTACCCCAAGGACAAGTTGGAAATTCAGGTTTTGGATGACTCCACAGATGAAACGGTAAAAAGCACGGCCTCTCACATTCTTGAGCTCAAACAATCCGGATTGGACATCGTTCACATTTGTCGTACCAATAGACAAGGCTTCAAAGCAGGCGCTCTCAAGGAGGGCTTGGTCATAGCCAAAGGGGAATTCATTGCCATCTTCGATGCCGACTTCCTACCTGAACCCGATTGGTTGAAACGCACCATCCCACATTTCAAGGACGAAGAGATTGGTGTGGTACAAACGCGTTGGGGACATATCAACAGAAACTATTCCATCTTGACGAAAATTCAAGCTTTTGCCTTGGATGCCCACTTCACACTTGAACAAGTAGGAAGAAACAGCAAGGGACATTTCATGAATTTCAATGGAACCGCTGGGGTTTGGCGCAAGGAATGCATCATAGATGCCGGCAATTGGGAAGGCGATACGCTAACCGAAGATCTAGACCTCAGTTACAGGGCACAATTGAAGAATTGGAAATTCAAATATTTGGAAAACGTGCATACTCCAGCAGAATTACCGGTGGTGATAAGTGCTGCACGCTCCCAACAATTCAGATGGAACAAAGGGGGTGCCGAGAACTTCAGAAAGATGCTTTGGAAAGTACTCACCAGCAAGAACATTTCCGCAAAGACCAAAATGCATGGCATTCTACACCTATTGAACAGCACCATGTTCTTGAATGTTCTCATCGTCGGGATCTTGAGTATTCCAATGCTATACATAAAAAACGAATATGCACACTTGAAGCCTTATTTCTATGTCATGAGCTTTTTTGTGATCAGTACGATCATATTCTTCATATGCTATTGGTCCATGTATAGAAGATCGTATGGCGGTGGCCTCAAGAACTTTGTCCAATACATCATATTGTTCTTTACCTTCTTCTCCATTGCAATGGGATTCTCCCTACACAACTCCATAGCCGTCCTGGAAGGGCACATAGGAAAACGTAGTGAATTCGTCCGTACCCCAAAATTTAACATAAGTACACTGAAAGACAGTTGGAAAGGCAATAAATACTTGAAGAAGAACATATCCTTGAATGTTGTTTTCGAAGGCATGCTAATGATCTATTTCGCATTTGGAATGTATAGCGCATTCATTGTCGGGGATCAAGGTGGTGACTTTGGATTGTTCCCTTTTCACTTGATGTTGTTCTTGGGTTTTGGATATGTATTTTTCAAATCACTGACTTCCAAGGCATAATTTAAGCCCTACAAGTTTCGATTTAAAAAATGACCTGTCATTTGTTGGTCATATGTGAAAACATGGTACCATATTGCAACTAAAGAGAGTTTGCAGACAAACGAACGAATTATGTCGTAATCACTTAATGCAATGTTTATAAACACTACATTTTTGAGACTCCACAAGATTCCAATGCTATTGACATTGACTAGCGTTCTGTTTTATGGTTCATTTGCATATGATTTAACCCGAACCGACCATGTAAAACTCATTGCACTCTACACAGCCCTCTTCTTTCTATTTTACAAATTGATGCAAGTAGCAAAGGCCAATTTCAAGCTTTTGACCATTGTCGCCTTTTTGTTTAGAGTCGTTTTCATCTTTGCCATCCCCAATCTGTCACAGGACTTCTATCGTTTTCTTTGGGACGGTCGTATGATCTTGCAAGGGATAAATCCCTATTTGCATACTCCCGAGTCCTTTATAAGCATCGGCAAATTCCCTGTTCACCAAGCCCAAGAATTATATGTCGGGATGCAAAGTTTGAATGCCAGCCATTTCACGAATTACCCGCCAATAAATCAATTGTGCTTTTCCATTGCTGCCTTGTTTGCAGGAAAAAGCATCTTAGGTTCCGCAATGGTATTACGACTTATCATCATTGCTGCCGACTTTGGAACCTTGTATTATGGAAAAAAACTCTTGGAGAAGCTAAAGCTCCCTATTTCCAATGTGTTCTGGTACGTTTTGAATCCTTTCATCATCATTGAGCTAACCGGCAATCTCCACTTTGAAGGGGTCATGATCTTCTTCCTGGTGTGGAGCCTATATCTACTACATTCTGGACGTTGGAAATGGGCAGCGGTCGTCTTTGCATTTTCCATAGCGACCAAGCTGGTTCCATTGATGTTTTTACCTTTGTTCTTTTGGTGGTTCGTCGCCAATGAAAACAAAGATGGAAAATGGAAGACCACCAAATCGGGAATGAAAAGATTGATTGTCTTTTACTCCATAGTTGGGGTTTCCACATTGTTGTTGTTCGTTCCTTTTTTCTCTTCCGAATTCATAGACAACTATTCGAAGACCGTTGGTCTCTGGTTTGTGAATTTTGAATTCAATGCCAGTGTCTATTATTTGGCAAGAACTGTTGGATATTGGTTTAGGGGCTGGAACGAAATTGCCATCATCGGCAAGGTACTTCCCATCCTAACATTCTTGTTTGTGGTATCTATGGCTCTTTTTAGAAAGAATCAGACAACTAAAAAATTGATTGTAGCAATGCTATTTGCCTTTACATTCTATCTTTTCATGAGTACGACCGTACATCCTTGGTACGTTGCAACGATATTGGCCTTAAGTGTATTTACAAACTATAGGTTTCCTTTGGTTTGGAGTTTCATAGGCATCATAAGTTATTTGGCCTATGCCAATTCTGACCATACTGAAAACCTATGGATTATAGGCTTGGAATATGCCGTCGTCTATGGTTTTTTCATCTGGGAGGTATTTTTTATTGAAAGGACAAGATTGAAACCACAATGACATTTGTATGATTTCTAAATGATAAAGAGCAGAATAATTCACTCAATGGGAATTATCCCACTCCATTATCGATGCTTTCAAAAATACGCTATCACTATTTCTTTATTATCTTTTTGGTAATCGTCTTTTCAGCATCTGAAACAACTTTAACAAAATATACTCCAGCTGCATCAATAACATTGTTTATCGAAATTGTGTTGTCGGTTATATCATCAAACTCTTCCTCATAGACAATTTGTCCCAAAACAGTATGGATGGTCACACGAACACCTTCATTGAGCAAACTTCCCTTGTCTATGCTAAATCCATTGCCAAAAGGATTAGGATATATTTTAATGCCGAAATCGTTTTCCGACAAATCTATTGTAGAAAGCACTTCTTGTCCAGTGTAAATATCTCCATAGGGTTCAGTATTGTATGCATAATCGAATATCGTATATTCTGTCCCGCTTGCATTGACACGCGCTCTAAACCAGCCATAAATAGGCCTTCCATCTATATCCACGGAAAAACCAAAATAAGCTTCTTGATCATCCCAAACGGTGTAGGTTTCAGTTCTAAGGTCATGCTCGTCAGGGTAGGCTCCACCATCAACCCAATTGCTTGCTGTACTAACGAGGGTATTGAATGGCAACAAGGTAATGTTTCTCGTTTGCCCCTCGGAAACCAATGGTTTTTGATAGGTCTCTACTCTTAATTTCCCGCTATCGTACCAAGCTCCGAAACCGGTGGCATCCCCTTCTGAGACGTCAAAATACACCCATGTATTCGTTGCATTCACAGTAATGTCGTCGATATCCACATATTCGATTTTATATGGGTCATAAAACTTCAAACTCCAGCCTATGGAAGAACATCGCAAACTTGAGATGCCTCCGACAATTGAAGCTCCAAGCAAGTCTATGGAGGCATTGACCGTACCTAAGCCATGATCAATTGCATTTCCTTCGATGGTTATGGTTGCCTGTGTATTGTCAACAACATTTACCATTGTGCTTAAACCCGCCGGTAATGTCTCATTGTAATGCGTTCCTTCCGTTAATGGTCCCGTTACTGAAAAAGCGGCATCAGAAAGGGTAATATTGATGACAGTATCGAAACTTCCATCATTGGGTAACGCTTCCAACAATTCATTTGCATCAACTATGGCAGCTCCACCTGTATCATTTACTCCTGTCACCGTCAAATTATCAGGTTGCCACAAAGGTTCTCTTGTAGGATGCGTCAAAGCGGCCAACATTCTATCCACCTGACCTTGAGAAAACATTTTATAGCACCCTTGAGCGCCATTGTATCCCATATAATTTTCATAATTTATATTGTGTCCACAGTCTACCGTTTCATTGCAATCTCCACCAATGTTTTCCGATGGTGTGTCCGCAACCTGATCACCATCCTGACAGCCTCCTTCGAAAGTATGGATCAAATTCAACCAATGCCCAAACTCATGTGTCAACGTAGATGCAAATTCCTGATTGGTATTTCCGGTTAGATACTGTCCATTGTAAACAACACGAGCAATTCCCAGATCGGACATTGTCGTATCAGGATACCAAGCCACACCTGAGTTATAAGGGTCTCCATCCCCATAGAGATCTGCCGTAATGTATACGTTCATATATTTGTAATTATCCCATGAATCCGCAGCCACTATCGAGCTGCCATAGTTGCCATGTCCAGATGAAACTGGATGAAAGACCACTCCATCAGTGCAATTCCCACTTGGATCTATTTGAGCCAATTTGAATTCAATGTCCAGTGTGGATCGAATTCCAAGAAAATTCGGATCTACTGTATCATAATCTGCATTTAACCCTTGAAATTCCTCATTTACTTGATTGAGTGAATTTACAATGGTATCATAATCCACAACATCTCCGTTTTGTGGAGATCCATATATATGGAATACGACTGGAATTACATATGTCGCTTGCATTTGTGACTTGCTTGCATTGTCTACAAAGTTTCGTGTATATTCATTGAAGTCTTGGTATTCTCCATAGGCTTCAGGGTTCTTTTGGAAGTGCTCATCATTTTTTTCTTTGGCACGACAATTAGTTCCGGGTACATACTGATCTTCTTGTGCTGCAATTAAATTGACCGCAAACAAGAGCGCTAAAATAATTTTTGATGCTTTTTTCATTTTTAAGGGGTTTTAGATTAGCATCCCATTCAATCAACTCGCAACACGACTCATACCATGGTTATCACAAAATCAAACACATTCGAATAATCTAGAAACAAATTCAACACTCAAAATGCATTACTCTAAAGGAAACGTCTGGTAGACTCAATGTATTAAGTCCCCTTCTATTAAAATAAGCTTTTAAGTAAAATTGTTAAATAATCAATGGATATTTGTCATTATGCTTTTATGAGTACCATAAATACATCCTTGGTACTTTTCAATCATAATGGGATTTATACTCATTATACGATTACAAACCCTACTTTGGTTTAAAATTCCTGCCACAACGAAAAAGCCACAGGGAGTGGAAACCATCTTCAAAGCAAATACCTCCTTATATTTTCGACCGATGCGCAATACAGCAAGCTGCTAAGTCTTCGAGCAGATAGAAGAAAATGAATGTTCCCATTCAAGGTTTTTCATCGAAAAATTTAAAAAGCAAAAAAAGACTGATGCTGAAATAAAAATCAATCACTGCACTTGCAGCGCCGCATACCTAATCGTTTTGCTTCCCCTACCGTCAATGTTGTGATTCTGGACCGACAGATCTTGAATGATCCGTGCTTCAATGTTGGATGATATATCTTGCTTTTTCCGCAACGGTAAACCGTATCCTTGTCATTTTCCACCAGTCTTAAAATCTTACCATCGTGATATCTTCCATTCAAAAAATAAGGCTTGTATGGTTCCTGTCCATAATTGGGTTGCAGTTCCTCATAGGCATTGAAACCTTTGGATTCCCTTCCCAAAAAGAAAGCCAACACAACGGACAATACCATCGTTGTTTTTTTTAGTTTCTTAGGTTTCATATCATTCTACGGGAATTCTAAAACGTGTTTCTTTTACCTCCAATCTTTTCTTGTCCAATGTCACATATTGCGGTTCTTGTTTTTCTCTATCGTAGGTTACGTTTTCGTAGGTTTTGATTTCCTTGACTGCCAAAACCTTTACATCAACATCGATGCCAGTAGTCATATTATCATTATGAAAACCAATATAAAAACTACCTTTTTTCAATCTATCATTTCTACCAAAACCTCCTCGTCCTTTCCCCATATCAAATTGTAAGAACTGCTGATTGTTATAAAACTTCTGAATGTTTTCATAATCTTGTACAAAGTAATAACTAACATCCTCCCCAGTTTGAGGGATAATCATTTTAGAAACGGCACCAATGGCTAAACCAGCTAAGGGTGTCTTAAAATCTATAGATGCCGCTTTTTCAACTAATCCCGAAATAGATTCCAAACTTTCTCTGTAAGCCTCTTGACCTTCTTGACCTACTCCAATCCAATAAGACCAAGCTAGCAATTTTTCTTCTTTAAGAACTGTGTTTTCAACTAGAGGCAAATCTACTTTCAAATGTGTTCTACTAACATTTCCATTATAATAGGAATGCACTTTTTGAGATTTTTCAAATATCATAATCTCTTCAAGTTTTGTGTCTTTAAGTTCTTTTACTATTTCTTTATATTCAACAGTATTATAGCCTACCAAACTATCTATTTGATAGGGTATGTAAGTTGAGTCTTTAACAACATTCCATTTCCAATCTGTATTGAAGTCTGCATTACCTGCTTTGGAAGGTTTTCGTTGTATTCTCAAGTTACAAACACGATTGGTAATGGAGGAGCTGAACACACGAAAACGGTAGACTCCTTTTTTGGTCACCTTGATCTTTCTGTTTTCTAATTTGCTTGCTTTAAATTCCGTCAACTTGATATTGGATGGCAATGCTGTTATTTCAAACAATTTCATATGCCTCCCTTTTACCATGTTGAAGTTTATGATGATTTCATCTCCTTCATCAAAGGTGTAATAGTGATCTGCTGTTTGTTCCAAAGAGAGCTTTATGTTCAGGTTTGCAACGTCCATCACTTCTTGAGGAAATACTAGATATGACAAGAACATGAAAACTAGTTTTATGAGTTGGTTAAGTTTCATAGTGAGATTTTTCTTAATTTTAAAATTATAGTTTTTTAGAGTTTACTTGTCTCCCAATTTTCTTCTATCCATTTTTTTATGTTTTCCTGACTTCTGATGCTGCCTGGCAGTTCTTCTCTTATCATCTTCTCCATCTTTGTTGCAGAAGCCATCTTTTTCAACCCAAAAATCTCAGAAAGCTTGTTTATGAAGTACAATACTTCATAGCCTTCGTTTCTATTTAAAAAGGTTCTGTCTGGTTTCCCTGTTACTTTTGGATCATCTCCTTCTATGGCAGTCCATTTGTAATCCTTGTAGTGTAAGTCTGATTTTTCCATTAAGCTCATTTGTTCTTTGTTTTAAAATTTATATTTCTTTTTCAATAGGCATTGACTGCCGTTATGTGATTCCCTAATAAATTCGGTATCACGCCTGATCCATGATTATGACAAAACGGACATTAGGTTCTTCTCTTCAAAGAAATGTTATTCGTACATATCTATCGTTTTCAACAACTGCTCTTCAAACTGATAGATGTCATCAACATCATTGACAAGTTCCCTTGTTTCTCTTTTATTCTCATCGAAAAGCCCCAAGTACTTTTTCCCGCCATTGAAATGTAGTCTACACAATGGTTTTCTATTGTTGTCATCCAACAAGACACCGAAATAAGATTGTGTATCCCGATGTACGATCCTATTGACCTCCAACTTTCGCCGTAAGATGGCCACCACTATTCTAAAGCCTTCCAGTTCTTCTTCTGTGGTAACTATCTTGCTTTCCTCCTCGATCACTTCAATATGGTCTTCTTGTTGGTTTTCGGCTTCTTTGTTCAGTGCCGAATTCAATCGATCATTGATTTTTTCATTTATCGTCTGGTTGAAGGCCTTGTGTACCAATTCTGTAAATTCATCCATTACCTTCTCTGTCAATCTCCCATCATAGACCTTGTTCGCAAAAAGCCTAGTAAAGTCATAAGAAGGTGTTACCAACTCTTCTGCTATGCATTTCTTTATCTCTTTGGTGTATTTCAAGGCACTTGCATTATTGACTATCTTGTCCACATCGAAATTCGATTTGTGAAACTTTGATATCTCAAGAGCTTCATTATCCTTTATCCTTGTGATGTCAAACTCGAAAAACGGTTTTGAGTCCATTTTGTTGGTATGATCCAAGTCCGTATAAAAACGATATTGTATGCCATTCGTCAATAGGGCAAAACGGGTCTTGGTGGTATGGAAATATCGGAACAATTGTGAATTGTGAGCATCCAGGTTCACTTGCCAATGCTTGCATTCTATGATGAGGATGGGGATTTCATTCTGAAAGATCGCATAATCCACCTTCTCCCCTTTTTTCAAACCGATGTCCGCAGTAAATTCGGGAACGACTTCCAATGGGTTGAAGGTATCGTACCCCAACGCATTGATGAAAGGCAATACGAAAGCATGTTTTGTTGATTCTTCCGTTTCTATCTTGTCCCTCAGCTGATTTATCTTCTCTGCCAA
The DNA here is from genome assembly GCA_947496215.1 of uncultured Bizionia sp. GTDB lineage: Bacteria > Bacteroidota > Bacteroidia > Flavobacteriales > Flavobacteriaceae > JAHDHI01. Next base: position 231,973 of record CANMCF010000002.1, on the reverse strand, counting down.
GGCCTTTAGTTTATTTTGTAATTCCATAAGTTTTATGTTTATTTTTTAATCGCAATAACAACCTTCTCCTACGATCCATCTACAGCAGGGAGAGGCTTCACATTCTGCTTTCGATTTATTTGAACAGCCACAGTTGGATGTCGTTGGACAGATGGTCACACCATTTCCTGGTTCTTCGCAAGCAATCCCATCGTTGTCCGCATCCAAATCCCCTCTGCAATCTGGATCTGCATCGAAGGCTAGCTGTGCAGCAGCTTGTGAAGTATAATCTGAACAATTCGTGTCAAAACATGGGGACACATCCAATGACATATCCAATCCTGCTGTGTCATTTTCCGTTTTTGAACAAGAAAACACTGCCATTGTTAAAATACAGAAGGTGAATAACACTACAACACACCCACCACTCTTGCGCTTCCCAAAGCTCTTGCCATATGACAGTCCAGGAATGCCGGTTCTAATGGAATATCCTTTACTGTTTATGGATCCTCGCTTGTTTCTGTAACTAGGTCGTATTCCAGATTTGCTTACATTTAAGCCCAATCCCTTTCCTAATTTTATGCGTCTATAAAATTTAAATCCCATGATTATCGCTTTTGTATGAAATCCGACATCACTTTCTCCATGTTGGAAGGCAATCCCGCATTCTTGATTTTATATTTCTTTATCCCCATGGCATCAAACCATTCTCTCCAATAGACTTCCATAATATCCTTTGCATAAGGGTTTTCGTTGTGACTTGTTATACCGATGACTAGTACTTCCAAATCATCTAAATCATTGTTTGCTGGAATGAATCCCAATTGTCCATCTTTTATTTTTTGCTCCCAATTACTTTTGTTGAGTTGCAAAGCCTTTAAACTCCTAGGTGTCAAATAGGACGTCTTGTTCTTCTCCTTCATCACAGTCCCATCGTAGTACATATAACCATCCGTAAGGAGTACCAAAATGTTTCTATGGCAATCGTCCATGACATAATCTTTGACATTGTCCTTGAAAAATCGCCAAATGTCCGAGCCGGGATAACCTCCTGCTTCCTTTGCATCGTCTTGCGCAAGCGCATACAATCGCGAAGGATGTTCATCGTATAAAGTCTGTGCTTCTGTCAAACTCTCCTTGGAGGTTTCCTTTGTAAACCTGACTCTTAGCTTCTCTGCAATGTCATTGATCTTGTCGTCCGACGGTTCCGGATTGAAGAACAATTGCATTTTGTCCTCCAACAGTATCAACTTCTTGCTCTTTACATGATTTACAAAGACCTTGGCCAAACTGGATAGGTATGCAGAATCCCTTTCCTTTGTTTTCTGGTCTTCGATCCTATCGGACAAGTCCAAAAGAATACTTATGTTCAGATTATTCTCTTTTTCTTTGAGGATGTATTCTGGGCATTTCGAATTATTAGTCACAGATTCCCTTTTCACGATATAATCTTCGTCTAGGGTTTCTTTTTTTTCTTTTGCACAGCTTATTAGGACTAGACCGACCATCAACAAAGCATAATGCAAATAATATTTTGTACTACTCATAATCATAGGGTTTTGGTGTATACTTTGTTTTGATAGGTATCCGTATCTATTTCCAAGTCTTTAATGTGCTTGTCGTATGTCTTTCTACATTCCTGAAGCAAGGCATCCTTCTCATCTCTTCCCATTCGCAAAGCTGAAGAGATATAGTGCTGCCAACCTTGAAGATACTCGGTGGACAGCGACTTGTAATTCATGACAGGAAGTATGAAGCCATCTATTATGTTTTGAAGTTCGGTGATTCTGGTCTTTGTCTTTGAAACCTCATCTTCTATCTTGGTTACTTGTTCTTTTGTTTTCGTCCGCTTCCTTTCTTTTTCGAAAATGGCTTCCTTTCTTTCCTTGATGAAAGCCTTTATCTTATCCCTATCGGCGTGCTCCTTCATCACAAAGTCGAAAACCAAACCCCAAACGATGTAGGATACAAAACCTGCAAATATGATGACCCAGAAACTGACGCTTTGGAAGGCTACCGATATGTCGAATGCTTCACTATCGAACGTCTTATTGAGGTCATATAGTTTCTTGTCTATCAGGTATGCCAAAATCGCATCGAATACAAATGTGATCACAAACAGCGCAGCTATTTTAAACATATTCACCAGATTCCGTTTTTCTTGGAACATGTGTATTAGATAACCCAATGCAAAAAACACGAAGGGAATGAACAAAATGAACACCAATTCCAACCAGCCTGCTTCATAGGCCTTGGATAGGGCTTGTGGATCGAACATACCTTGAAACAAGCTCGTCCCTGGATCGAATTCCCTGAAGAATGCAGAGAATGACGTGGAAATGTAAAACACGAAAATATAGGCCGCCAATGGCAACAGGAAGCTTATTCCTATCCAAAACTTGGCACTTGCCTTCTTGTCGACATCCACCAAATAATCCTCGGGGTTTGTTTTTACTTTCCTACAATCTTGATTCAAACCATCTATTTCGGCATTTATGCCATCCTCCTTTTTTTCTAGCCTATCGAGTTCATCATCTTTGTTCAACAATGTGGTTTTCTTTCCTTTTAGCTCGGCTATGTACGGCTGTTTCAACCGCTCTTGATCTATGAAGTCTTCTTTACATTTTTTCTCGAATGCTTGATAAAGTGCTCCCAATGAAGATTGTAAATTATGTGTGTTTCCAGAACAATCCTCCGAAACCTTATAACCGTCCTCGTGATAGGTTATTTTTGGTTTCTCGACAGTTTCTGGTTTCACGACATCCATTGCTCCATTCTGAGATGTCAACTGTGTTAGTTTTTTCAATAGTCCCATGACTTATTCTTTTAGTTCTTTTAAAATGGCTTCTTTTAGGGTATCCTGTTTGGCATTTTCCAAGAGGTAGGTAGAAAGTGCTTCTACGTTTTCCTCCAAGAATTCAAACTTCAGGATGTACTTGTTCAAAGCGATTCTTTCATCCTCGGTCACGATGTCGTCTGCCCAAATCATCAATGCAAAGTCGTAGAGGTATTCTATTCTCTTTTCAATGCTTTCCGGAATGGTCACCTTGCCGGAATGTCCTGTCAATATGTTTTCCAATTCTAGTTGTGAAACACCTCTTTCTTGAGCAAACTTGTAGAGCAATTGCATTTCCAAATGGCTGAAGTTGTCATCGGACAACGCCATTTGATACAATCGTAAAAAGTGACTCTTCAGTTCCATTGGAATCGTAGTCTTTTCCATATTCTATGTATTTGTTGTGGTTAGTAAATTTTATCTCTGCTATATGCTTTCGCTTCCTTTGTCTTCTTCTCTTTGCGCTTTGGCATTTGCATGAAGGCCTCCAACAGGAAAAGTATTCCAGAAGCGATGTCTATGGGTATCCAATGTGATTTCATATGCAGATGTATCGGAAAAATCGGGTTGAACAGGACAGCTATGATGCAAAAGATCACTGTCCAATGCAATTGTTTTACATTGTGCGGTATGATTACCAATATGGCTCCCAAGAAAATGACAATCCTCAAAAAAGTATAATACTTGATGGGCCAATGAAATGTTGCGATGAACAATAGAACTGCGCAAATTATGGATACTATTCTTGTATTGTTTTTGTTTAGTATTGCTTTCATAACATTAACCTAACTCATAGGCTCCTTTAAAGTTTGTTGGCAAAAACACTTTATGACTAGGGTTGTCCGTTATGGCTTTCATACCTTCAATATATTTTTGAGACAACATAATTTGGTTTGCTGCTTCCGTGCTTGTATTCTGCTTCAACTTAAGAATGTAGTTGCTTTCTGCTTCTCCTATTACCTTCAATGCTTGAGCTTGAGCACTTGCTCTTATCAAGTTAGCATCCGCATCTGCTTGCGCTTTTGTTAATTCGGCTTTCGCTTTCCCTTCCGCTTCTGCTATTAAAGCTCTTTTCTTTCTCTCAGCTGTCATTTCTTGCATCATTGCTTCAGCTGTTTCATTGGAGTAATTGATTTCTTGAATTTCCACTCGTGTGAATACTACTCCCCATTTTGATGCCACCTCTATTAGTTGAGCAGCAATTCTTTGATTCAATTTTTGTCGCTCGGAAAGTAATTGATCCAATTTAAGTTTACCTATGTTTGCTCTTAATGCATTTAATGCAACATCAGATATTGATTTTGGTAGAATATCTATATCATAAACAGCTTTAACCGGGTCTATTATTTTCCAATAAATGGAGGCATCGGCTTCTATTGTAACATTGTCCATTGTCTGACATTGTCTTGGTGGTGTATCGGTCTGTTGTTCTGAAAGCTCTATGTAGCACCCCCTTTTATTTGCTGTTCCATTCCATTCTGGAACATATTTTATACTTTCTATAAAAGGAATCTTAAACCTGAGTCCATCTTTTTGAACTCTGGAGTGTTTTCCGAATCTTTTGATTAATACAACGTGATTTTGTGGTATCGTGTAGATTAATGACATAATTAATGATTTTTAGATTAATAGCTTATTTGATTTCACCTCTAGAATATTATATGTGTGTCCAATTATTATTTTGGTATTAACATCACTTTCGAATTCATACAACTCTTCATTTACAAAAATGAATTGTACGCCTTCTATTTCTTTAATAACACCTTGTTTTCCTATTAAAGCTTCTATCCCTCCAATATGTTTTCTCGGTGAGACAATTCTATCATGAATTCTTTCTATGAGTTTCCTCCAAACCATATAATGGAATACAATCCAAGCAAACCATATCAAAATACTCAAAAGAGCTAGGGTAACAATACTTGAGTCCATCGTGCTAACAATGATAAAGGTTAGTAAGATGTAAGCTATATGTGTTGGAAACTCCATAGCGAAAAAAACATCTATGAGAATTAAAATAATTATGATGAGTAGTAGTATTGTGATCATCTGCTAGTTTAAAAGATTAATAACACTCCAAACTTAAAACCATTAGCAAACAAAGCCTTACGGAATTCCGTAAGGCTTCAAAAATTCAATTACAAGAATAAATTCTCTAACGTAAGTATTTATAGTAGACATAACCTATAGTATTGGATTTCTCTACTTTTACCTTAATCCATAATTTTTCCTTTCCCAGATACAGAAGCTTGGCATCTTTGCTCAATTTTTCAACGATTGGAAAGTTTGTCCCTGCGCCTTCTCTAAGATTCAACAAAGCAACAGACACATATAATACCTTATCATCAAAAGATTTAGAAAGGGGTTTTGTTTTAGATTTTCGCCTCAATGACGATTTTTCACGGCTTCCTGAACTACAGACACCGCAACTACCTCCATTTTTAGAGCAATGCTTGCACCTCGAACAGTTTTTACATGCAGTACAATAAGCAGAGCCTGTACACCTTCCTCTTTCAAAACAGCAAGAGGCTAAAAGTTTGTCCGAGTCTGTTTGCCCATAACCATTTGATCCAATCATGAATATCATAATCAATATTATTGTTTTCATCTTTTTTAAGTTTTAAATTATTAGCCTTCAAACTTAAAGGCATTAAATGACAAAGCCTTACGGACTTCCGCAAGGCTTTAATTATAAAACACGTAATCACTTCTACTTTGGTGGTGTTCTCTCGTGAGGCTTTACAGGAACAGTCTTTGGTCCTGGCTTAGGTTTATCTGGGTTTACTCTTGGAATAGGGGAAGGTTTTGATCTTCTATGCGGTTTTACAGGTACGGTTTTCTTTGCCATTATTAATTTATTTTAAAATTGGTTTCGATGGCATATTTGGTTTTGATGGTTTTGGCGGATTGTTATCTCTTCTTGGTCCTGAAGGTTTCCCTGGATTTCTACTTGGCCAATTTGTTGGCTTTTGAGGTTGTTTGTTCATAATTTCAAATTTTATGGATTTAATACTTCAAACTTACAGCCATAAAACAATAAAGCCTTACGGAGTTCCGTAAGGCTTTAAAAGAATAATCAACAATTATTTGGTTTGATCGTCAATCTCTGCATTTGGGGCATTGACTTTAACAGATTCAATCCCATTCTCACAACCATCTTTTGTCTCATACATTTCACTTGTCGCAATGATTTTGGAATTGGTTGCATGCAAATTGAAATAAAATTTGTCATTGCTGCTTTTGTTGATTACGAATTTTGCTTTTGCCATTGTTTTAAATATTTTAAATTAATAATGCCCAAAACTAAATCCTGGACAAAAGCAATCCTTATGGGTTACCGTAGTACTACTAAAAAATTATGATAATTGTTGGTTTTCTTCCATATTGGGAGCAGGAAGAAGGAGGAAGTTATATCAAGCCAAGATCTTTCATCTTTGCTACCAAGTGCGTAGCATTGTCGGCTTTGAATTGTATGCGAAGTTTGTTCAAGCGTTTCTCTATGGAGCTCACGCTACTTGGTGAGATGTCGTTATCTTTGAAGTACTCGCTGATTTGATTTTGCAACTTGCCAAGGGACAGTTGTTTTGCCAACTCGATATCAAAATCGGTTATTTCCAAATTGTTTTTGGTACTCAAGGCATTTTGCACCCGTTGAGACAGGAATCGTTGTTTGTTGCTTACGGCTTCTATGGCTAGTTTTAGCTCTTTTGAAGCTTCCCTACCTTTGCAGACGTATGCATTTACTTGATGTTCGTTAACCAACACCCTGACCTTTTGAAGAAGATCCACCATGGAATATACAATGATAGGCATTTTCGGATAATCCACTCTCAATGCCTTTATCAATGCTTCTCCCGAGGTTAGTTTCTCTGGACGGTGATCATCCCTAAATGACAAATCGGTAATCAACAAATCGAAAGGATCGTTATCCAAGACCGCTCTCTTCATCTTTAATTGGGCATCATCGCAATATTGTGATTTATATACACACTCCCTTTCTATTTTTAAACCATCAAGCACTTCCAATACGCCACTGTTGGCACTTGCATGATCATCTACTATCAATACTTTTTTAAACATACTTTATACAGTGATTTTAGATTTGAAACCTTTATTGATTTCCGATTCAAAAATAATCGTTCCTTTGATGGATTTTATACGGTTTTCCACATTCTGCAATCCTGTGCTTTTTTTAAGGTTGGTTCCCACGCCATCATCACTATAAGTTATTGCTATCTTTTTCTTAATCGTTTTGAAGGTCAAAGCCACGATTTCCGCTTCACTATGCTTTTTCATATTTACCATCAATTCTTGCAACACCTTGTAAATGGTCTGTTTCTTCATCTTTGAAATGGCTCCCCAATTTATTTTGGCAATGTCCTTTACAATGACACTAGTCATCTCATTGTCATAACTCAACAACAAATCGTTCAAGGTATCCTTGAAATCTCCTTCATAATCCAATACACTATGTACCTTTGCTATGTTTCGGGTCTTGTCATAGATATGGTCCAAGTCGTCTATGACCTTTTCGCTTACGCTAGTATTTCCTTGCAACATAGTCATGACCTGAAATACGTCATTGGCAACCTCATCATGTACCTTCTTGGAAATATGGCTTTCAGTGTTATAGACTTCCTGTAGGGTTTTCTTTTTGTGTTTGGATTTTAATATAAAGTATGAAAAAATGGAAATACACAAAATTAAAATAATCATTAAAATTAATGAGTCTGTTATTCTTTTTTGCCTTTCTTTTTGTAGTTTTTGTGCTTCTGTTCTTTTTCGTTCCCTATCGATATTATACATTGTTGATGCATAAATTTCCTGAGTTGAGTTTTTAAGGCTTTTAAGGTTGTTTGCTGTTTTACTATATTCTACAGAGAGATTATCATTTATTTTTTTATTCAAACCTAAACTCAAAGAAAAAACATTATCCAAAGCCTCTAGCACATCATCCATTGCATCTAAAGACTTTGCTTTTTCATATGCTTTCTCAGCATATTGCAATGCCAACGACTTATTGTATTCAGAATAATATTCTGCAAGATGAATGTTATTAGCTATTAATCCATTGTTATCTTTTTCTTCATTTCTTAACTCTAATGCCCTCAACATTAAATTTTCAGATTCGATATTTTCGGTATTCTCCAACCACAATGTATATCCTTTATTATCCAATACCCTTGCATGTTCCTTTTTATCTTTGACTACTACAGGATTTTTTAATAGCCCATCGTAAATAGAGATCGCTTCTTTGAATTTCTTTTGCTCTCTCAATATGTTGGCTTTTGTATTTTTAAACTTTAAAAGATTGCTCTTACCTATTTTTTTTGTCTTCGAATCGCTGTTGGCCAATTGTGTGGCTTTGTCATTATAATCCAAAGCCTCTTCATATTTCCCTTCTTCTTTTAGAGCTACCGATATAGTATGATACAAACCCGACAAATCTCTTAATTCATCTGTTCTCTCCAAAAATTCAACACCATCGATGGCCGTAGCTTTGCTACCAACAAAATCTCCAATGCTCGTTTGAATTTTTGCCATTGCATGCAATACTTTACCCGTCTTTTCCTTATCCTTTAATAATTCGCTTATCTTAAATGCTTCATTATACTTTTCAAACGATTTCAGATATTCTTTTTTTGATTTATGATAATATCCCAACTTACTTAATGCTCTAACTACATATGAGCTATCTTTAGCTTTTGACGCTAAATCATATGTCTCATATGAATAATACATCGCACTATCAACTTCCCTTAGTTTATAATGTATCGAAGATTTATGCATTAAAACCTTGTAGGTTACGCTATCAATTCCAAATTGTTTAGATTTTTCAAGTAATTCATCGGTTAATCTAAGTTTATTTTTAAGGGCCGAAGTATCATTTCCCTTTATTTTAAAGTCAAATAATTCATTGAGTTCTTCAGATAAAGGATGTCCTGAATGAATCTCTATATTTCTATTTTCGCAAGAACATATGATACAGAACAGGCATAAAAAAAAGAGAGATGTCACATAAAATTGTTTCATCTCTCTAAAGTACTAAATTAAATAAATAGTAAGTGTATTAATTTCCACTGCCATCATCGTCTTCGTCTTCAACTTCTCCATCTTCCCCTCCTGTATTTTGAGTTTCGACTTGCTCGGTTAAAGCTGTTGGTGTACATGATGTAAAGTTTGCGCTCATAAAAAGAGCTATCATTAGGTATAGTAAAATTCTCATTGTTTCCTGTATTAAAAAATTGAACAAAGAGGTTGCTGTCCGAGATCTTCTCAGATATTTGTTAGGGGATGGCAACCCATTAAAAAGTTTGGAGTACTCCTTTGTTTTTTTGGAAAGTGAAAATCTCAATGCAGTAGCTTTTGGCTACTTTCCAATTTGGCCATTGTTGCCACATTGAGGATTTCCGTAAGAATCTATTGTATACATTAATTATGTTAGCTACACACAATTAGAATTGATTCCCAAGCCAAAGGTACAGTGGGAACCAAGCCTTTTTTGAATAGGAATCCGAGCATTCCGAAGAATCCGCTAAAATCTTTCAAAATCCCTAAAAAGCTTAAAAATGAGGACAACAATTACTTATGAAAACGATGTAAAACAGAAATATTTAAACGATAAAAAGCATGGTAAACTAAGAGGTAATCTTTATAAATTAACCCCAAAAACCATTAAAACCATATGCTTGAATATCGTTGATGATATTCTTGGAGAAAGTGATCGATCAATTATGAAAAATTATTTTCTTCTAAAAAAAGAAGAAGATTTAAGGCTGAAAATAATGAAGTATGACATTGATGGATTTAGACCCATCTGTAAATTTTTGACAGGAAAAACTGAATCCATAAAATCTCCAGACGCTTTAGAGTTAATTTCCCTCATCATAGATTTTACCCCAAGGCCATATAATAATTATAGGCTTGAAAATATTCATTCTAAAACAAAAGACATAGAAGAGAAGAGAGAAACATCCAGTAATGACAAAAGGGAGCAATTGGCAAATGAAAACAAGAGGAAAGAAGATGACGATGGAGATATTGTAATCATAGCTCCTATTGACCTATCTGAGGGCAAGCATGGAGTTAACGAATCAGTACCCGACATTGATAGAAATAGTGTAGAAGAGAACGATGGTAACAATTATGGAAAAAGCAACAAATCAGACAATAGTGATAGTAGTAATGGCCATATAAGTAGTTTTATGAAAAAAACAGGCAAGAAAGAATCATTAGAAACAAAGTCTTTAGGAATCAACATTAAAATCATCGTGATTTCTTCCATAATACTATTGAGTGCCATCATCATCATTCCATTAAACAAAACACGTTGGATGATATGGCAGGATGGGGAATATGTCGAAGTCACATTCGATATGAACAAATACGACTTCGGTAAATTGAAGTTATACAAAAAAGAGCGCATTTTATACTTCAAGCAAATCAAGAACCCCAATTGCGATACAGAGTTCTTCAAGGCCAATGGCAAACCCAATGCTTGGTATGGAAGAAACACCAAAGGCGAGTTAGAACTTTTCAAAAGTTATGGAGAGCATCCCGAAACAGGGAACACACTGAAAAAAATAACAAAACATATGATTAGAACCTACATTTGTGATACATACAAGTAATTTCAGAACACAAAAAAGCCGCAACTTAACGTTGCGGCTTTTCTGTATCTCCACTTAGATTTCGAACATTTCCTTTTTATCCTTGAAGCTTTTGAATTCCAATATGTAACCATTGGGATCCTTGATGAAGAAAGAGAGATGCTCTCCTTTTTTATCTTTTAAAAAGGTCGCTTGCGTCACCAACTCCAAATTTTGGTTTTGAAGCTTTGTATAGATCTTACCCCAAGTGTCTACGTCCACGATTATTCCGAAATGGAAAGCAGGTAGAATCTTGCCTTCAAACACGTAGTTGGGGCTATTGAAATTGAACTTACCGGCCTTTGTGAACGTTATTTGATTATTGAACAGATTGACATCCAACCAATTCTTTGCTTGCCGTCCTGAGGTTGCTCCGATGGTATCCAGGTAAAAGGCCTTGGTATCTTCTATGTTGTCACAAGGCAATGAAATGTGAAAATTGGCATCCATAGTCATAAGGTGTTAAAATGAATATTCTTGAATTTCCCTTACTGTAATTTACGAAATATTCTATTTAATCCTAAAGAAAAAAATCAAATGACCCCACTTTTCAACAAGGCCATTTGCAATCCTAAATAATCGAAACCAGCTATTAGATGAACTTGGCCACAAACATGTCGAACATATATATAATAAGTATTTCAAAGCCTCTATCCTATAGACAAGAAGGTCATCTTCATCATCCTCATATCTTTCGGTATAAGAAATTCCGAATGTCTCTCCAATCAATGCCTTGTCGGTTTTCAAATCAAAATGATGCAATACTCTTGGATTTATCTCCTCAAACACCAAATCTTCACCATTCTCAAAGCCAAATGTATAGTAACCATTTTCATACCGTTTAAAAATAGCCTTTTCCATTGTCTTAAATATCGATCTTTATTCGTCTTCAAAATTCATATCCGTAGCTCCTGTCTCCTTGTCGAAATCTTCTTCGTTGTCATCTCCATAGTCTTCCATCGCCTTCACCAAGCGCACACCAACCTTAACCAGGTAGATGGTATCTTCCGTTCGTACTTCAACCGCTTCGACAAGTTCATTCTTCGCATTCTTGAATGCTATTATTTGATGGTCTCCATAGCCATCTGGAAACTTTTCCACCAAAAGATCCAAGATATCCTCATTGAGTTTCTTATAGTCAACAATTACTCTTTTCATATTTTCCTTTTTTATTTTATATTACAGATTCAATAGATAGGCAAAAATTAGTGGAGCTACTATGGTAGCATCACTTTCTATTATGAATTTAGGAGTATCCATATCCAATTTGCCCCAAGTTATCTTTTCATTTGGTACGGCTCCAGAATACGAACCGTAACTGGTCGTAGAATCGCTTATTTGGCAAAAATAGCTCCAAAAGGGAGTATCGGTACGTTCCATGTCTTGGTACAACATTGGTACGACACATATTGGAAAATCCCCTGCTATACCTCCTCCTATTTGGAAAAAGCCAATCCCACCTTTGGAATTGTCGGTATACCAATCGGCCAAGAACGTCATGTATTCTATTCCGGATTTCATGGTGCTCACCTTTAATTCCCCTTTAAGGACATAGCTTGCAAAAATATTCCCCATTGTACTGTCTTCCCATCCGGGAACCACGATAGGCAAGTTTTTCTCTGCAGCTGCATACATCCAAGAATCCTTCAAATCTATTTCGTAGTACTCTTCCAACACACCGGACAACAACATCTTGTACATGTACTCGTGCGGGAAATAACGTTCTCCGCTGTCTTCGGCATCTTTCCATATCTTATGTACATGTTTCTGCAAACGTCTGAATGCTTCTTCTTCCGGTATGCAGGTATCGGTAACGCGATTCAATCCTCTTTCCAACAAATCCCATTCATCCTTGGGTGTCAGATCCCTATAATTGGGTACACGTTCATAATGAGAATGTGCCACCAAATTCATTATGTCCTCTTCCAAATTGGCTCCTGTACATGAAATGATCTGTACCTTGTCCTGTCGTATCATTTCTGCAAAGCTCTTTCCTAATTCTGCAGTGCTCATTGCTCCTGCCAAGGAAACCAGCATTTTTGCCCCATTGTGCAATTGGGCTTCATATCCCTTTGCTGCATCTACCAAGGCTGCTGCATTGAAATGCAAATAGTGGGTTTCGATAAATTGTGAAATTGGGCCTTTAGTATTCATCGTCTTCGTTGTATTTAGAATTGTTGTTTTTTGTTTTTGGAACTTCGAAATCACTTTGGAAGTCATCTTCTATGTCTGCATTCTTGAATTTGTAGCTCAACATCTTGTAGTATAGCTTCGCTGCCAAGAAATCCGATGATCTTTCATTCTTGTTTGGGCATAGCTCCACGATGTCAAAACCTACCACGTTCTTTTCCTCGAACACCTGTCTCAAGAAATCCAATGTCTCATACCAAAGCAACCCTCCTGGTTCTGGTGTTCCCGTGCTTGGTAGTATGGATGGATCGAATGCGTCCAGATCGATGGTTATGAACACGTTGTCCGTCATTTGGTCTATTGCCGAATGCGTCCATGTATCATCCATTGCCATGTCGTGTGCGAAATACGTCTTGTCCTTGTCCATTACCGTGGTCTCGATACTGTCCATGGAACGAATGCCCACTTGTATCAGATTGGTCGTTTGGCTTGCTTCGTAAACTGCGCAAGCATGGTTGCAGGATGAACCTTCGTACTCCTTACGCAAATCTGCATGTGCATCCAGTTGCAACACGGTAAGACTGGTAAACATTTCACTGAATGCCCTGATCGTACCTATCGAAATGGAATGTTCGCCTCCAAATATGGTAACGAACTTGTTTTTTCTTATATAGCTTTTGGTAATCTGATGCACGGCTTCCACCATCGCTTCCGGCGAACTGTTCTCGGTTACCGCATTTGCCAAATACACCCCTTGTTTGTATACTTCTGTTTCTGTTTCTATGTCATATAGCTCCATGTTCTCAGAGGCATCCAAAAAGGCTTCGGGTCCTTTGTCCGCTCCTTTTTGCCATGTACTCGTACCATCGTAAGGCACGGGTATCAATACGATTTTCGATGTTTCCAGCTTCCCGAACTCTTCAGGAATACCAGCATAAGTCTTAGTTTGCATAACCTAGAATTTTTAGTAAGTCTTCACTTTTTTGTTGTTCTCTGAATAGTTGTGTCTCGATGTTGCCATCCTTGTCCCTATCGATCAAAACATGCTTGGGAGCTGGTATCAAGCAGTGTTGCAATCCACCATAGCCTCCAATGGATTCCTGATAAGCTCCTGTGTTGAAAAAGCCGATATACAATGGTTTTTCCTTTTTGTAGGCAGGCAGATAGATCGCATTCGTATTTTGTTCGCTGTTGTAATAGTCATCACTATCACATGTCAACCCTCCCAACAACACTCGCTCGTAAGAGTCTCCCCAGCGATTTAATGGTAACATGATGAAACGCTTGTTTATTGCCCAAGTATCTGGTAGAGTCGTAATGAAGGATGAGTTGATCATGTTCCATTTTTCGCGATCGTTTTGTTGTTTCTGGTACAGTATTTCATAAACGGCCCCTCCGCTTTCCCCTACAGTGAAACTCCCGAATTCAGTAAAGATGTTTGGTACGTCCACTCCTGCCTCCTCACAGACTATCTTGATTTGGCTTACGATCTCATCTATCATATACTCATAGTCGAATTCGAATCCCAAAGAGTTCTTTATGGGAAACCCTCCCCCAATGTTCAAACTGTCCAAACTCTTGCATTCCTTCTTTAGGTTTACGTAAACCTTCAAACATTTATGCAATTCGTTCCAGTAGTAGGCATTGTCGCGTATTCCCGTATTTATGAAAAAGTGAAGCATTTTAAGGTTTACCTTTTCATTGTCCTTGATTTGCTTGTTGTAAAACGGCACGATATTCTTATAGCCGATACCTAGGCGAGAGGTGTAGAATTCGAATTTGGGTTCTTCTTCCGAAGCAATGCGAATACCAATGTCATACTTTCCATTCACTTCTTCGGACAACAAATCGATTTCCTCGTAATTGTCTATTATAGGGATGCAGTTCTTATGCCCATTGTTTATCAACCTAGCTATGTTGGTAATGTATTGCGCACGCTTGAAACCGTTGCTGACAATGAAAGTATCATCGTTTATCTTACCTTCCTGCTTTAGTTTTTCGACAATGTCAATATCGAACGCCGAAGACGTTTCCAGGTGTATGTCATTTTTCAATGCCTCATTCAAAACGTGCTTGAAGTGAGAGCTCTTCGTGCAATAGCAATAATTGTAATTTCCCTTGTAGTCATTCTTTTCAATGGCTTTCGCAAACCATTCTTTTGCACGTTGTATGTTATTGGAAATCTGTGGCAAATAGGTAAACTTCAATGGCGCTCCATATTCTTCCACCAATTTCATCAAGTCTACGCCATGAAAGTTCAACGTATTGTTTTCGATTGTGAATTCCTCTTGTGGAAAATCGTAAGTCTGATTTATTAAATCTACATACTTAGTCTTCATTATTATCTTTAAATAGTGTAAAATTGAATTGTAATGCGGTCTCTGCCTTGAATGTATTTCGCCTAGAAATCTGTCTCATTGAAAACGGTTCATAATTAACTCCCCAAAATGAAAGAACACAGTCATTCCCATTCAAAAAACAAATTCAAATAAAGGCTAGCCATAAAAAGGCACTTACCGCTTAATTATAAAATAATGATGGATGTCAAATCTGGATTTGCTTTTGTGTAGTAGGAACAAAAGCATCATTGTGCTGACTAGCAACAATGGTCATAAATGCGGAAGTTAGCTCTAAAATTCGGTTACTTAGACGATAAGCTGCTTTTGAAGATGACTTCCTAATTTTCAAAAACCCGAACACAAAAACACGTTTCAATTTGCTCAGCTAAATAATATGCTAATACAAATTAAAAACAAAAAAATTATTTTTTTATATTTTTCAAATAAAAAAACCACAATTTTTAATTGTGGTCTCGATAGTGTTACAAAAAACAATGTAATGTTATTTAAGTCATCTTCATAGCCTACATCATCTTCAAGGTATTCATTTCCTGTACGGTCAAGTGTTTCCAGTGACCACGAGGCAAATCCTTTTTGGTGAGGTGTGCAATGGCAACACAATCTATTCTTACCAACTCATACTTCAAATATTCGAAGATGGTATGTAAAATGGTGTTTCCTGTATTCTTCACCTTGATTCCTATCTCGTTCTTCTTGTTGTCCACATAGTCTATTTCCTCGACATTAACCATATTTCCTTCAATCCTAAGACCTTCCCTGATGCGTTTCAAATCCTCCAATTTCAAATTCTTATCCAATTCCAAATGAAATAGACGCTCTACTCCCTTGTTGGAATTGGTAAAACGGTTTACGACCTTGTCGTCGTTGGTAAAGAGCAACAATCCTGTGGAGTTTCTACCCAAGCGTCCAATGGGTTTTATGCGAGTCGATGTCGCATTGGCCACCAAATCCATGACCGTCTTCCCCTTATGTTCACTTGTGGTCGTTGCAAATCCCTTCGGCTTGTTCAACAATACGTATGTTTTCGGTTCCGGGTTTATACGTGCGCCGTCGTAACGTACTTCGTCTTCCAACTTCACCTTGTAACCCATTTCGGTTATTACCTTCCCATTTACGGAAACAAGTCCTGTTGCAATGTGCACATCGGCATCACGACGCGAACATACTCCTGCATTTGCTATGTACTTGTTCAAACGAATCTCATTGGAATCAGTCGCTTTTTTAGGTGCTGCTTTCTTTTTTACTGGAGCATTGCCTTTTACAAACTTTTTCTTGTAATCTTTCTTTCCGCCTTTTGGTGCAGATTTTCCTTTTCGTTGTCCGCTTTCTTTACTCATCGTTTCTTTCTTTTTATATCCCTGCTACTGCAATGCTATTTTGAGGGTGCAAAGATAGTTTATAATTTAAGATTTTCGTTTCTTGATTAGTCTTTTGTTTTTCAGACGACTAAAACTTGGTTTAATCCTTGTAATACACCGTTGACTGTCGTTCCCTATTCACTGTCAACTTGGTAACGTCTGGTCGGGAATAATGCCCCACCGGATCAAAGTTTTGACGTTCTTCGTATACTCTATCGAAATCTATGGTTTGTATAATCAATCCTTCGTCATGCAACACGGGTTCAACAATCCATTCACCATCCGGCCCAGCAATGCAACTACCTCCATTGGCCAGCACGTCTGGTGTCTTTTCAAGAATCTGCTCCAAATGTGGCGTATCCTTGGGAAAGTCCTTCTTCGCCATCAAACTGGATACGGAAACGACAAACGAACGTGACTCCCTTGCTATGAATCGTGTGATGTCCTTTGTGTTGTGATCGCTTCCTGGCCAAACTGCTATGTGCAAGTTCTCTCCCAGTCCATATAATGCCGTTCGTGGCAGTGGCATCCAGTTTTCCCAACAGTTCAACCCTCCAACGGTAAATTTCTTCAAGGGGTGTACTTGCAAACCATTGCCATCCCCTGGCGCCCAAGTTAAACGCTCATCGTATGTTGGTTGCAATTTACGATGTACGGATTTTATGTCGCCTTCTGCATCTATGTAGACTAAGGAGGCATAGATGCTATGTCCTCCCCTATTTTTGGCGCGCTCCATAATGCCTAGGTAAACGGCTATCCCATATTTCTTTGCCAATGCACAAATGGCATCCAACTCCCCTTCTTCTATTTGGATGGCGTTGCGTACATATGTCGCGTGCAGTTCCTTGTTTACCGTCGTATTCCATTCTGCTCCTCCTGTGAGGGCCAACCAAAACGGGTAACCTGGGACCAGTGCTTCTCCGAAAACCACGAGTTCACAGCCTTGCTTGCCAGCTTCCGTTATCGCGTTTTCCACTTTTTTGAGCGTTTCCACTTTGTTCAATAACACCGGTGTTATTTGTGCCATCGCTATTTTAAGGGTGTTTTCCATTACAAGATACGTTTTAATACTAAATTCACATCTACCAACAAGATACTGAAAACACCTGCCACTATTATGAATTTCAGAATATTGTGAAGAATGAGATATTGTTTTTTCGTCTTCGATTTCCAAAGCAAGACCAAAAACACGAAGAGCAGGGTCATGCAGACGTAGAAATAGAAATACATGTGACCTACCTCAAACTTTGTAATCAACAAGTAGGCAGGGATCAAAGTCAATACAATGAGTATGGTAATCATTTTCTTGGACATGTTTTCCCCATATTTTATGGGAATGGTCTGATAGTTCAAGGCCAAATCCCCCTTTATGTTCTCCAAGTCCTTTGTGAGTTCCCTGATGGCTATTATCAAAAACAAGAATGTAGCGTGTACGAAAATGACGGTGTCAAAGTTCTTGTAATATATGAATACTGCGAAAAATGGAGTTATCGTTAAAACGGCAGATGTTATGTTACCTGTTATTGGCATCTTCTTGAGCTTATGGGAGTAGAACCATATGGCAAAGATGTAAATTGAAAAGAATAGAACGGCATTGAAAGACACATAGCTTGCCATTATTACTGCAACAAAGTTAAGTACGAAGTAAAATGACAATTTCGTGTTTTGACTCACCAACTTATCCAACATGGATTTGTTTGGCCTGTTGATCAAGTCCTTCTCCGAATCGTAAAAATTGTTGATTATGTACCCTGCTGCCACAACTGCTGCAGATGCAAAAACGAGCATCAACAAATTAATGTCGAAAAGCACCTTTTTTACAGGCTTGTAGTTTGCAAATATGTAAACCGACGTTAAATACTGGGCTATTACAATGACAAGGATGTTGTAACCTCTCACAACAGAAAACATACTGAAGAACTTTAACAGAATGTGCTTTTGTTGTCGAGAAAACATATTGAGGTTTTAAAAATTATAAACGACTTCCAATTTATAATCTTTAAGTGCATTTTGTGCCTGATCTATGTCTTGGGTGAATCCCAAGATATAACCTCCTCCTCCAGAGCCACATAGCTTCAAGTAGTATGCATTTGTATCTATCCCTTTTTTCCAAAGTTCGTGAAACTGCTTTGGTATCATGGGTTTGAAATGATTGAGTACCACTTTGGACAATTGCTTGGTATTGCTGAACAGTGATTTTATGTCACCTTTTAAGAAATCCTCCACACAAGCATCCGTGTGCTTTATGAACTGGTCCTTCAGCATCTTGCGGAATCCTTCTTGTTTCATGTTATCCATGAAAATGCTTACCATGGGCGCTGTTTCACCAATGATTCCACTATCCAATAAAAATACAGCTCCTTTTCCAGAAGTACTTTGTGTCGGTATCCCGGTAGCTTCGATGTTATCTTTGGAATTGATAAGTATCGGTAGACTCAAATAACTGTTCAAAGGATCCAATCCGGATGACTTGCCATGAAAAAATGATTCCATTGCAGAAAAGATGGCCTTCAACTTAAGTAATTTATCACGTGTCAGGTTTTCCAACACCGTGATTTTATCTTGTGCATACTTGTCGTAGATAGCCGCAACCAATGCTCCACTGCTCCCCACTCCATATCCTTGTGGTATGGACGAGTCGAAGTACATTCCTGCATTGACATCCGCTTTCAACTTCATGGTTTCAAAAACAACGAGCTCAGGGCTTATGTTCTCCATATACTCCACAAATCCTTTAAGGCTTTCATTGGACTGCATCGCTTCGGCTGAAGGATTCTCATCCATTTTCAAAGCACCATTGTAAAAATTATAGGGTATGGACAATCCTTTGGAGTCCTTGATGATTCCATATTCTCCAAAGAGTAGGATTTTTGAGTAAAAAAGTGGGCCTTTCATAAAATTAGCATTCAGTTGTTGGTTAGTAGTTTACAATCTAATATAGTGAAATTATAGCTTACAAGCTCCAAAACCAATTCTATCACAAATATAGTGACCGTTTTGGCAATATGCAACTAACTCTGTATTAATGAATTCATAAATCTCTTCTGCTTCATTTTCAGGATATAGAACATGTACATTCGCTCCTGCATCCAGCGTAAAGCCTATGTGCAATCCTGTTTCTTCCCTGAATGCCCAAATCTTGTTGATTATTTCCAATGTATTTGGTTTCATCAGAATAAAATATGGCATGCTGGTCATCATCATGGCATGCAATGTCAAAGCCTCACTTTCAATCAATGCTATGAATGCCTTTAAATCACCAGATTTCAAAATCGCCTTTATCTTCGTTATGTTTTCTTCTGCTTGCCCAAAACGTTCCTTGGCAAAGGGATGACCGTGCATCAAGTCATGTCCGACCGTGCTACTCACTTGTTTTTCTCCTTTGTCCACCAACAAGATGGTATCGTGGTAATTCTTGAAATTCTCATGGACTTCTTCCAGGTACCTTACACCATACAGATCCGAGCTTCCTTCTATTTCATCATGCTCTCCCCAAACCACAATGTCTCCTTCTATGCTTCTACAGGCGCTTCCGGAACCCAACCGAGCCAAGAAAGATGCTTTTTTGACAAAGTAGTCTTCTTCGACACTTCTGTCCTGTTCTTCCAAGGAAGCATCCGACGCGATGAGTTGTTTTTCCAGATCGACCAAACACAATGCCAAAGCACTCATTCCCGATGCAGATGAGGCAATTCCAGAACTATGAGGAAAGGTGTTGGATGTCTCGATGGTAAAATGGTATGTCTTCAAAAACGGTAAATAGGCGTCTATTCGCTTGAAGAAAGTTTCGATCTTGGGTTTGAAACCTTCATTTTTAGCGCCTTCGAAAATGACATCGAAAGAAAACCCGTCATTGTTTTGATCCTTTTTCTCGAAATGCAACTTGGTTTTCGTCTTACATGCATCCAATGTAAAACTTATGGATTGGTTTTGTGGAATTTGATATTTTTTCTTGCCCCAATATTTCACCAATGCTATGTTGCTGGGCGAAGACCAAGCAACTTCTCCGCACGCTATGTTATTTGAATAATTTCTCGGAAGAAATTGTGTTTCTTTCATTTAAAAAAATTTTTTACAAATATAGTTTTTAATTCTATAAAATTATTTACTACTTTAGCGCCAAATAGAAATTCATTCGGTTTAGTGATGTTTACTGATTATTGTATGTTTTTCGGCATATTCAAAACGTTTCTATTTCACTGATTGTTTGTAAATGTAACACGTAATAGCATTTTAAAGAGGCCCCCTTAAAACCGCAACCTCAATGTTATTTTACGCCCTTAAGGCCAAAAAAATGGATAAAAAACAGAAAATTATACTGACAATGCTTGAGTTAGTAGTAGAACAAGGTGTTCACGCCACCCCAATGTCTCAAGTAGCCAAAGAAGCAAACGTCGCCGTAGGTACGATCTATCATTATTTTGACAATAAAAATCAGATCATAGAAGAGATATACTCTATGATATGTCAGGATTTCGGAGTTGTCTTAATGGCCAATTTGCCAGAAGACAATTACAAAAAGCAATGTGAAGCAATGTGGTTGAACCTATACAATTATTTTGTTGGGAATCCTCTAGCCTTTAAATTCATCGAATTTGTCGGAGTCCCTCCAATCATTACTCCCGAGATTCGCCTTAAGAACATTGTACACTTTACCAACATAAGGGATTTTATTCTTTCTGGTATCCTTAAAAAAGAATTGAGAAATGTAAACTTGAGACTTATCATGCAAATGTGCTTTGGTTCTGTGATCTCCGTGGCTAGGTTAAAATTCAAGGATGAGCTGCCAATGGACGAAGCACAGATAAAAGACGCCATGAGAATGACTTGGGACAGCGTTAAGCATGTAGAATATTAATCTTTGCTCGTTTCCAACATTTTATTGTAGTTTGTGGTAGTTGTCGACATTTTTAGCTTTTTCTCGAAATAGTTGTTTATGCATTTGGTTTTCCCATAGCAGATGGGCTGAATAAAAATAGACACAACCATCCATTATTTCAAATTCCCGTTTGGGCATTGCTATAAATTTGTTGTTTCTACCAATTCCAAATCGAGGATTTCCTACAACATCAACATAGTCATTACGATGCACATCCAACTATTCGTCATGAATGCTTCGTGATGCTTTGCGCTACTATGTATGCTCCCGTCCAGGCATTTTGAAAATTGAAACCTCCTGTTACCGCATCCACATTCATAACTTCCCCTGCAAAATATAGGTTCTCTTGTTGCCTACTTTCGTAAGTCTTGAAATTGATTTCTTTCAAATCGATCCCTCCGGCAGTTACAAATTCTTCCTTGAATGTGCTTTTCCCGTCCACATAGAACATTGCCTTCGTAAGCTGATTGGCCAATGCTTCCATTTGGTTTTTGTTTATATCTGCCCAACGCGAATCAGCCTCTATCTTGCAGGCAGAAACCAATTGTACCCATAACCGCTTTGGTAGGTTGAACTGCGCGTAGTTTACTATTGTTTTCTTAGGAGACTCTTGTTTCAATTCTTTTAATCGTAATATCACATTATCAATAGTTTCCTTGATGAAGTTTATCTTTATTTGAAATTTATAATTACGCTTTGCCAATTCAAGAGCTCCAAAAGCCGAGAGTTTCAAAATCGATGGAGCACTCATTCCCCAATGTGTAATCAATAAAGGTCCTTCAGAAAAGAGATTTGTCCCAATAACTTCAATTTCCACATCTTGCGCTACGACTCCAGGAATGTCTTTAATGCGATCGTCCTTTATGTTGAAGGTAAACAGTGAAGGTACTGGCGCAGTAACCTTGTGCCCGACATTCTCCAAAAGCTTCCATATCTTTGGATTGCTTCCTGTTGCCATCACCAATTTATTACAAGCAAACTCATCTGTTTTTGTTTTTACCATCCAATGAGCACCTTCTTTGCATATCGTGGTTACAGATTGATTTTTAAGCACAGAAACACCATGTTTTTTGGCTTCATATAGAAAACAATCTATTATGGTCTGAGATGTATTGGATGTTGGAAACATCCTACCATCTTCTTCAATTTTCAATTCCACACCTCTTTTTTCAAACCACTCGATGGTATCTCCCGTCATAAAGGTATGGAATGGCCCAAGCAACTCCTTTTCTCCTCTAGGGTAGTTTTTAACCAGCTCTTGTGGAATGAATTCTGCGTGTGTGACATTGCATCGTCCTCCTCCTGATACTTTTACCTTTGTCAACACCTCGTTCCCTCGTTCCAATATGGCTACTTCCAATTCCGGGTTTAGTTCTGCTATGTTTATGGCTGCAAAAAAGCCTGCGGCTCCTCCTCCTACTATTACTATGTCTTTTTCTATCATATTCTATCTGGGAAATCGGTATTCATACCATCTACCTCATATTGTTTCATTCAATGTTTTCATTCCATTACCACATTGGATTTTCATACTGAAAAATATCGTCGTAAATTTAGCATTAATTAATGTAATTAGAATGGTGAATGTATTTGTCTTTGACATCATTTTTTCATCAGAGGCACTTTAGATTACATCAAACATTTATTTTAAATTCTTTTTGATTATGCATCGCTGTTTTTCTTGCCTACTCTTCTTGTCACTTATGGTCTTGTCTTGCAATACAGGTCGTTTAAAAGTCGTTGCCGACATTTCCAGTGATCTTAAAGAGGTTTCTGCCGTTGAAACCATAACTAATTCCGATTTGATTTGGGTCATTGAGGATTCTGGAAACAAGAACAACCTTTACGGATTGGACTCCAAAGGAGGCATCGCAAAAAACATAGTCATTGGAAATAGCACGAATATGGATTGGGAGGATTTAACTAGTGATGGCAATGGCAATCTTTACATTGGCGATTTTGGAAACAATTCCAAAAAACGTGAGACATTTACCATCTACAAGGTTAACAACGTTGCTTCTCTTGAAGACAGAGTGAATGCAGAAATCATTACCTTCAAGCTTCCTGACACCATCAAACCCAAAGATTTTGAAGCCTTCTTTTTATTTAATGACACCTTTTATGTTTTCAGTAAAAATGATAAAAAGGCAATTGTTGTTTCCGTCCCAAACATAATGGGCAATCATTTGGCACAATTTGTTACCGAATTCAATTTAGAAGGCAAAAAGAACAGGGTGACAGCAGCAGACATCAGTCCAGATGGCAAGACCATTATTTTGTTGAATCACGACAAACTATGGAAACTTACAAACTTTGATGGCGATAATTTTTTTGAAGGTTCTGTTGAAGCATTACCTTTCGAACACACTTCCCAAAAGGAAGGTATTTGCTTCAAAACTGGCAATACCGTCCTCATTACCGATGAATATGACAATACGGAAGGTGGTAACACCTATGAGTTTTCATTGAAAAAATAAAAACCTGTTCGCTTAACATTCATAGAAAAACCAATGAAACCCAAACAATTCCATTGGCTTTTTCATAAACTTTTTTTTGAGTCTATACGTCTCTTCTATAATTTGATCAATTTCTTGACCGTTGTGGTCAGGTTGGTTTCTATCAAGGAGAAGTAAACTCCAGAAGAAAGCGTTTCTACATTAATGGTTTCCGATTCCTTTCCTGGGATCTCGATGGTTTTTATGAACCTTCCGTTGATGTCGTATATCGTCAGTTTCGACAATTGCCCTTTCTTGGCAACAATTGTAAACACATCCTCCACAGGATTTGGATATAGGGAAACTACCGATGGCAGATCACCTACTTCAGAAGTGGACAATGTATTGCTTTCATAGATTTTCACATTTCTAAAAAATGAAGTTCCATCATTGTAACTTCCTCCTCCAGGATAATTGTTTCCACCATTCCACGTCTCGTTGAAACTGTCGTTATCTGCTGCAAAGAACAAGTAGGGAGCATTGCCCGTATAAAATGTCCCAATGGGAATGGAATAATGCTTGTATGTGTAAAGGTCTCCATCCGTATACGTTTCATAATCCAAATTAAAAATCCCGGATGCAGTAACATTCTGTGTTCCAAACAGCTTGAATGCCAAAGTTGGATCCAATGCCAAGTCATCATCTATTCCTATGTAATGTACCTCACCTTCTATGGTACTCTTGAAATCGAACTCCAACACCGTATTTGCTGTAATGGTATAATTCAATGCAATGGATTTCCATGCATTTACGGATAGATGCAATGTTGCTCCATTGTCATAGACATCTGAAACCCCTTTGTCTTGGGCAGGATCGTAGGTCAAAATCGTTTCCGAATTAAAATCCTTGATAGGCAAAAGCGCATCACAAGAATCCATCGCAGCAGGATTCGCATCCAGGTTAACGTCCGGATAGCCATTGCACATGTCTGCGCTATCGCAAACTCCATCTCCATCACTATCGTTGTTTATGTCATTCGGACAATCATCACAAGCATCAGGTATGCTATCATTGTCACTATCCAATCCAGTTGTGCAGCCATACAATGTCGTCAACACATTATTTACCGACCACAAGTTGTTTCTATCCGAGACACTAGAGTTCAATGCTGCCTCCATTCTTGCTTTTTGTCCATTGGTAAACATTGCATATGTAGCCGATGTATAATCCATCATATTGGTGTAATTGTCTTTGCTTCCACAATTTGAAACCGATCCCACTCCTGGGAAGTTGTCTAGATCTTGTAAGCCATTGCCCTTTGTATTGGGTGTATCGGAAACGGAATCATCCTGATTGCAATATACATTGTTGCCATTGCCTCCTGCGTTTGCCCATATGTGATATACATTTAACCAATGCCCAACTTCATGTGCGAGATTGTGATACCAAGTCTGCCACATCTGATCGTGTTCTCCATATGCCCAAGCAGACATGACGTGTCCATCCTTGTATGCATTTGATGGTGAACTAACATCTGGTGGGAAAGTGGCAAACCCGGAAGTTCCACTACCATCCACAGCTTGTCTTACCACATAGATGTTGAAATAGTTTGCCCTAGGCCAGTGATATGTTTGTCTCATGGCATTGTCATCACCCTTCAAGGTATAGACAGGGTCTACCTGTCTATCTATTCCATTGGTCGGATTGCCGCTAGGGTCAAATTTCGCCAAGACGAACTTTAACTTCTTGTTTGTAAATCCTCCCCTGACCGATAAAAAATCGGAATCGATGTTACCATCAAAAGCAGATTTGCCAGCATAAAACGTATTAAGCATCTCTATGGATCTTTCCACAGCTTGATCTGAAATGTTTTCAGGTCCATTGTTGTGTATTACATGTACGACTACAGGAATGATATAATCCGTTCCGATCGTTAGATCCCCAATGTCTCTGGATTCGAAATTGGCATCATCGGATATGAATGCCCTTGTAAATTCTTCCAATTCTTGATAGGCCAAATTATTCTCTGGTCTCAATGTTGGATCTTCATCATAGATTTTTTGTTGATATGAGTCTTGTCCACAATGCTCTTGTGCATATATCCCGTGCACAACAAAGACAATGGATAGAAAAAGTAATGTTTTTTTCATAATAAGGGAGTTTTAAGGATTAGTTGATAAAAAGAATTTATAATATCCATTATTTTACAATAATTTCAATCTTTCTCATATTCAAATATAACATAATCGTACAAACGCTTATAACAAAACCACTGAAACATCTACAAAATCAAAGGTATACAAAAAGTATACGAAGTTTTATTTATAAGACAAAAATGACTTCTATTGACAATAAAGACCTTGTGATAAAACTTAAAGTTCCTTTGGAAGCATGGTGACTCCTTCTCCTTAACTTGCAACGACAAACACAAAAGCCATACTAATACAGTATGGCTTTTGTGTTTTTGATGTCTATTTTCAAGGCCACTAGAACCCAAAGCCCAATTTAAAGGCCAAACGCAACCCATCATCACTGTTAAATGCCGATAAGTTGCCAACAAGCATCCCTGCTCCATTGAAGAACAAACCTCCTCCAATGGAGTTGTTCCATTTCTTGGAATTATCATCTTCCACCCAAACACGTCCATAATCCACACCTCCATAAATTCCAATGTTCAATGGTAAGATCCCAGTTTTCACCTTGCGCAGGTTCAAACGTAAATCGGTACTTTGCACAAAAGCACTTTTCCCTGTAAATCGTTGGTTTCGGTATCCTCTCAATCCATTGTTTGCTCCCAAGTTTGCACCTTGGTAAAATTCGAAATCGTCTCCAAAGTTAAAATGCGCACTTGCCTTTGTCGCCAATACCAATTGTCCACTTGACACCAATTTATAATCGAAACCCAAAGACGGCATAACATAGGCAAAGCCTTTGGAATCGTCTAAATTTGTTTTGTAACCGACCTGCAAACCAGTTTCCATTCCCAATGTCGGGAAAGCCTTGTTGTCTTTGTTTTCAAAACTATAGCTAGCTTCAACTCCGGCAAAGGAGTTTTTGTTGCCATCCTCATTTATTGTATAAAACCCATCTATAAAACGATCTTGAGTTTCTTCGACCTCAATATCTTCGTACGACAATCCTATCTTGATTTTAGAGCCCAAATCCCCTTTGAAAATCAAGGATGGGGAAAAACCAATCGTTTGCAATTTCACCCTATTGTAATCCAAATCGAAATTGTCTTCATCCTCACTGTTGGGATTCAATGTTTCATTTCCGAAGCCAAAGAAATTCTCACTGTAGTTTGGACTTGTGAAAGTAGCTTCCAAACCTAGATTCCACTTTCCAATGACATTGGCAAATTCCCCTTTGTAGCTGAAATCAAATCCGCTCGTTGCAAAATAGTAGGCTGCAGAAAACACATGTTGTTGCGTAAATGGGTTACGCTCGAAACCGAAAGTGGAAAACGTATCGACAAACCCTATTTTGAATCCATCGTCTGGGTTCGATCCTATCGATGGAATGAACTGATTGGAACTATTCTTCAGTTTTTTATAGTCATAGGTATTCGTTTCGTAATCATCGGTTAGTTTTAAAGTCCCTTCACCTGTTGTGAATTCATTTTTCTTCGACTTGTAATCATACACCTTAACTTTCTTGCCATTTTCTATGGTGTAGGTGTCTTTGTTTTGCCCTCCTATCAATCGCAAGGGAATTAACTTGTCTCCTTCTCCTGAAACAGCAAAGACATCCTCATCATCCAATCCGTAAATCCATATTTCCTTGGTATCCGAACAAGAATATGTCCTCGTGTGAAAAACATCTGCTTTCTCTCCTTTCTTGATTCGGTAGGCAACAATCTTCGTTTGACCGTTTGCCAATCTCATTATTTCAAACCAATCGTCCTTGTCAGTACCTGTTATTACAGCATATTTGTTGATATGATCATAATAATCGTCCGATATCTTTTGGAGATTTTCTCGTCTCCCCATTAGTTTTCGTTTGATCCCCTGAATGGTTTCAGCATTGACTTCTGATGGAAAAGACTTGAAAGCTTGATCTATCACCTCATCCGTTAAATTGCTTGTTATATGCTCTACTTGTGCATTCCATACTGTTCTGTCAGACTCATTTATCAAAGCCATATCCAAAGGGTAAGGTTCCAAATTGAACCATTTTGGGCTTTTAAGATCTTCACTATAACTGCGCATCAAACGTAGAGCAGGTACTATGTTTGTAGCTATGCCCAACAACGTACCGTCCGCCATAATGGAAAATGCTTGATCTCGATCTCTAGGTATCGGCCTATAGATCGTTTTCCCGTCTTCCTTGAACGTTGCCCAACGCCATTGGTCTTCATGCCTGTCCCAATCTCCAATTAGCATATCGAACAAACGTGCTCGGATATAGGCTTCTTCATCCAAATAATGATTTGCATTCTTTCTCAATTTCTTCAATAGATCGTCTGTACTTATCACAGTGTCTGAAAAACCAAAGCTCTTGGCATTTCCGTGACCAGATGCAGCACGTTCCTCAATCATGTACAACTCATCTCCATACTCATCGTTAAAATGGGATAATGCATTTTGTTTAGGAACATAATATAACACTGGGTTAGTATGAAAAACACCCACTGCATCCGATAATACCCCTATTGTAAACGGAGCGTAGGGATGAGATCCTGTAAAGACATCCAGCAACAATCCTTCTGTATATGTCCCATCAAATTGCCCTTCTATGTATTGATCCTTGAATGCTACGGCTTGTAGATATTGTAGAGCATTCTTACGTATCGCTCGCATTACGTACTCTCTACCATCCTTGTCTTTCAATCTCAATGACTTTGATTGATGACCACCTCCTTTTCGAGCTGGTGTCAATCCTCCAAAAAGTGTATCCAAGTCAACCGTTGGAACAGTAACTGGCGTACTGAAGTCTTCACGATAACGTTTCCCCCAAAGGGTTTTATACACCCCTCCTTTATCCGTTTCTTCCGTAGTATACACCGATGCCGTTTTAGTATTTGAAAAATCCGGTTCATAGGTTTTCATATTTTCTTTTTTATCCTTTGCAAATACATCGACATCAAATACGACATCATTCTCCTCTGCTGTATAAAAACGTACGCTAGAAGATCCATCTTTGTACACATCCAATCTTGCGTATCCTTCTGCCCCATATGAAAATTGCCCTCCTCCAACGTTTTTGGTCGGATTTGTCTTGGATCCGGATCCACTTACAATTTGTGGTAGATTATCTTGAACGATATATTGTAAACTATGCTCATGTCCAGATACGAAAACCACTTTGCTATTCTCTTGGGACAAGGTTACAATACGTTTTTTCATTTCGTTATATCGCTTGTTCGACACATCTGTATCCGTAACTCCACTTGTTCTTCTCAATATATTCTTAACCGTCCCCAAAATTGGCAATGGCCCCATGTGTTGTTTCACCGAATACTGTCCTCCGTGAGGCCCATTTGTATATATGGGGTGGTGCATTGCAATCAATGTCGTCTTCCCTCTCGCCTTTTTTACCAGTCCTTCAAATTCGTCGAAAAATTGAGTTCTCGTTCTAATCTCGCAATCGTCGTTTATTGTTGGATGCTTATCCCAATTCGTCAAATACCAATGTGTATCTATGATAATCATCACAACATTGTCACTGACATTGACCTTTTTTATCGGACAACCATTTTCTGGTAGAAAAGTATTTTCCCCCAACGCATCTTCAATATATTTTTCTTGACGTTTCAACCCTTTCAACCCAGAATACCAATCATGATTCCCTGGAATGAATATGGTATTTCCCTTAAAGTCTTTTACTGCTTCTGTTTGTATCTTTAACTGATGCTCAGAGAAAGCCCTATCCTCATGTTCCTTGCCCACAAATCCGTTAGGATAGATGTTGTCCCCCAAAAAAAGGGCAGTACTGTTTTTCTTTGCACTTTTCAATGCTGTTTTAAAAGCCTTCAACGCATTGGATTCTGAATCTATCGGGGAATTCCCTGCATCTCCTATTAAATAGAAAGAATGCTCAATCTCTTTATTTGCTGTGGAAGATCCACTTACATTACCATCTTTATACTGTGGTTCATAGGTTGCACAAGCCTTGGTCAAAAATATTGCAACACTTAAAATAATGAATCTTTTGAATCTCATCGTGATCGTTGGTTAACTTGTTCAGTAAAAATAATCTTTATATCGTAGAGATGTCAATTGAGGTTATTAATATCTCAATCTTACTCAATTTAAAACAAAGCTAGGTGGTTTCTTTAAAATTGTTGTTTTCAATTTCTACATATTTCGAAAATTGTTTCAACAACAACTTCAATTTGGGATTTATGTAGGTTTTACAAAATGGTTTTTCCGGATTTGCATCATAGTAATTTTGAAATTGCTCCTCCGAAGGCTTAAATGCCGTAAAATCCAACACCTTGGTTATCAATTCACCTTTAAAAAAAAATTTGAAATTCTTCCAATAACCTGGTTGCTTCTTCCTCTTGTTCTGTATTAAACACATAGATAGCAGATCTATATTTCCTGCGCATGGAATGATTGGAGCGACTTTTATGAGTATGCAAATGTATTTCGAAAAGTATTTTCAATGCTATCGTCTCTTTATTGAAATGGACGATTACGGCTTCTGAAAAAGACCTATGCTCTCCTCTTGAAGAAATAAAGCCTTGCTCTACCTTCTCTACTCCTTTCAAGGATTGAAAGACTGCTTCCGTACACCAATGACAGCCTCCGCCAAATGCTATTTTATGTAATTCGTTTTTCAATTTTCAAAAAAAATTGGTTGACTCCCTTTTATCTTTCTTCATCAAATTAAACAACCTCTTTTATAATTGCCTTTAGTTCGGGTAGCACTTCTTCTTTGAACCATTCATTTTTTGCTTGCCATATGTTGTTTCTCGGTGATGGGTGCGGCAATACAAAATAATTGGGCAAATAATCTTTAAAATTACGAACGGTATCCGTCAATGTCCGTTTGGATTGTTCCTTCAAGTAATAATCTTGAGCATATTTTCCAACTAATATTGTAAGTTTGGCTTTGTTCATTTTTTTCAATAGCTCATTGTGCCAAAGCGGAGCACATTCTTTTCTTGGCGGCAAATCTCCGGATTTCCCCTTACCGGGATAGCAAAACCCCATAGGTACCAACCCCACTTTTTTAGGATCGTAGAAAGTGTCATTGTCAATACCCATCCAAGCTCTAAGGTTCTCTCCACTTTTATCATCCCATGGCACTCCCGTTCTATGTACAACCGTCCCTGGTGCTTGCCCAATGATTATGACTTTGCTTTCTATGCTACCAGACACTATTGGTCTCGGCCCCAAGTCTAAATGTTCTGCACAAACAGTGCATTTCGAAATTTCAGATAATAATTGTTTCATATTTACGATCTGGTTCGTTTTTCAATTTTCTAATTCCGTTGGCTTACAAGTTTCCAATAACGCTCCCTTCTCTGGAGTAATGCCCATAAGCAAATCTCTATTCATATTATTCAACTATAATTATTTAAAAAGTGTATTACTTTTTCATCTTCCATTTCACAAGGTTTCAGTTTTTCACCGCTATAAGCTATATAATAATTTAAACTTATGAAGTTGTTACCTCCAAGCTCTTCGGCATAGACTTTTAAACGATCCCCTTCATTAAACTCGTTTTTGATCCCTCTATATTTTTCACCGTTATAACTAACTTCTGAATATCCCGTTTGTAATGCTTTTATTCGTTTTAATATAGACATAATTATTCTATAGTGTATAGCCAATTCAAAATAACCTGTTTTTGATCTTCATTGAGTTTTGCTCCTGAATGCAACTTCAGATATGTTGGCAAAGGCATATTGCCTTCTACAATGTTAACTGCTATTTCAGATATTACTGCTATTTTATCTCTATTATCCAATGTTGCCCAATTAGAAAGATCAAGATGCTCCTTTCCTTCTTTAATATGGTTGTCCACATACCATGCAACTGGCACAATATTATCATACCACAAATAATTGGTTTGGTTGGAATGACAATCGTAACAAGAGTTTCTAACAAGTACCTTAACTTGCTCAGGAGCTTTTTCTACAATTAAAAAATCATCTAATGTTTCTTCCTTCAAGCTATTTTTATTGGGTCTATAAAATTGTATTGCAATGAATCCAATCAATAAAAAAAGCAGTATTTTTTTCTTGTTCAATGACATCTTTGGTACTTAGTGATAGTTATCATACTTACGCAATGAGCTTGTTTAACCATTTTAGCAACTCTTCCTTATATGGGTTTCTTAGTTTCTTCGCTCCTATTGTTATTGTTGGAAAATTAAGCTTTCCATTTTCATAGAGACTTTTAAGTTCCTCAGCAAAATCTTCATTTTCTTCTACATCCAAAAATTGAAAGGACTGTCCCATTTCATCTAACAAACCTTTATAATAGCTAGTTTTATGACAACGTGTTGCTCCATATAATTTCACTTTTGGAAGACTACTCATTATTCTAAAGTGTTTAAAAATGCCATTGCCGCATCCACATTTAAATGGAAATCACTAAAAACAATATGATTATGCTTGTCTATAAATAAAAACCATGGTGTTCCTCCAGTTTGAAAATTAGTCATGACATTAGATCTTGACTTTCCATCATCTCCAGCGTCATGGCCAAACGGAATTTTTAAATCGTATTTTTTTTGAGTTTCCATCATTTTCTCATAAGTATTTTCACTATGTCCTTCGAAGACGGTTTGAATAGCTAAAAAAACAACCTTATCATTCTCTTCATGGGCTTCCACAATTCTTTTCAGATCTGGTAGTCCTTTGCTATGACAGCCCGGACACCAACTTTGAAAGCAATATATTATTTTAAATCTTCCTTCAAAGTCTAAAAGTCTTACTGCTTCTATTTTATTTCCATTGGCATCTACCCAGTCCTTGACATTAAATTCTGGTGCTTTAAAAATCTCTGTTTGTTCTATTTTGTTTATCATATCATAGTACAGCAAATACTTTTCACTGCTGTGTTTATTTCAAATAATTTCTAGCACCGTAGCTCGCTAAAACACCTTCTCCCATAGCAGTTGGTACTTGGACAATGGCTCCTTCTCTACAATCGCCTGCTGCAAAGATTCCATTTACGGAAGTTTGCGCCAATCCTGTTGTTTCAATGAAACCTCTATCGTCCAGAGCAATACTATTCTTAAAAGGTTGGGTGTTTGGAATTAATCCAACGAATATAAAAACGCCATCTGCCTCTAAAACAGATTCTTCATTGGTTTCATTGTCTATTTGAGTTTTCATTTTAAGTTTTCAATTTATTAGCATGAAGTTCACGTAACCTTGTTAGTTTTGGTGTTATTACAAAACTACAGTAACCTTGCCCTTGATTGTTTTTATAATAATCTTGATGTCCTTCTTCGGCTTCGTAAAAAACATCCAATGGTGAAATTTCCGTTACAATTGGGTTATGGTAATACAATGCCATTTCTTTTGAAACGACCTCTACCATTTCTTTTTGCCTCTTGTTGTGGTAATAAACTACCGAGCGATATTGCGTTCCACGATCTGCTCCCTGCTTATTTAAACTTGTTGGATCGTGAGTCGTCATGAAAATCACTACAAGTTCTTCATAAGAAACGATGTTGGCATCAAATGTTACTTGTACGACCTCGGCATAACCCGATAAACCAGAACAAATTTCTCTATAGGTAGGCTTTTTGGGATTGTCTCCGCCCGAATAACCAGAGACGACTTTTTCTACTCCTCTTATTTCTTGAAAAACAGCTTCTGTACACCAAAAACAACCTCCTCCAAAAGTTGCAACTTCTATGTTTTTAGTTTTCATCGTTATCCTCCTTTTCCAATTGTATAGATTCTGAATTTATACAATAACGCAATCCACTGGGCTCGGGACCATCTGGAAAAACGTGACCTAAATGTGCATCGCATATATTACAGATCACTTCTACTCTAGTCATACCAAAGGCCATATCCTTTTTATATTTAATGGCATTCTCTTTAATTGGCTGAGTAAAACTTGGCCAACCTGTCCCGGAACTAAATTTAATTGTAGAGTCAAACAACTGTGTATTGCAACAGATACAATTGTATTTTCCTGCATCATA
This sequence comes from uncultured Bizionia sp., assembly GCA_947496215.1. Classification (GTDB taxonomy): domain Bacteria; phylum Bacteroidota; class Bacteroidia; order Flavobacteriales; family Flavobacteriaceae; genus JAHDHI01. Next base: position 198,234 of record CANMCF010000002.1, on the reverse strand, counting down.
AATATTACATAGTGCACCGCTATGAGCTCGTTCCGTTCCCTTTTTCCTTGTAATTCTATATTGTTCTGGTGTTAGTTCCTGTTTCCATTCGACATTTGTTTTTTCAACACGCCTATCTGGTGTCGGGTTTCCTTTTATAGCAAACTGAATAACATCTTTCCATGTAAACATCATTTTAATTGTCCTTTCCTTCTTTGTTTATACAAAGGTATCTCTTAAATCCTTTATTTAAAATATCCACACTTCCCACATTATTGTACATTTTTCCATAAATAGGTTGAGCTTAATTTTTTCGAGGTATTCATTTCATAAAAAACCCAAGAGTTTCATTTTCATAAACTCTTGGGTTAACTAAACCATTAATAAAAACCAATGAAAACGGTCTAGTAAAAGTTATTGGTTTACTATCGTTTTGCCATATTTTCTGGCACAACATTTATTCCTGCATTTTTTGCAGCTCTTAAAACAGGGTAATGTTGCGTAAACACAAAATCGTCTCCTGCACTATTTGCATGACATGCATTACATTGATTTGTCTCGAATGCTTTTCCTGTTGCTGTCAATGTTCCCTTTTCTGGATTCGTAAAGCTAAAATAGGACCAGTTCCCTGGTTCATTAGGAAAATGCTCCTTACTTTTTATAGTTGCTTCCAAACCGATGAAATCTCCCATAAAGTAGCCTTTGCCGCTTACCGCTACCTTACTACCTACACTTACCAATTCTTTTATTAATATGGTTCCTTCTCTCCATTTTCCGGTTTCTTTGTAGTGATCATAACTCATCGGATCTATATATACATTATGGAATTCTGGAAAAGCAGCTTTTCCATTATTCATATCGTTTGGAGTCAAAGGAGTCCCAACATACACCCAACTTCTATAATTTGTCGGCCTTACCAATTCTCCATTGGCGTCCATGGTAAAGTAGATTGCTTTTTCATATTTGCTTCCTTCTCCACATGCTGTTAGCATCACTGAAACAATGACTAACAATACTATATGTTTTATCTTATTCATTTTTAAAAGTATTATTTGGTTTGTTATTGATTACTGCAATGGAAATACTGTTCTAACCATATCCCTTCCGATGGTATGACAACCAACACATCCTTCTACTCCATTACCGATGGCAGCTATTTCCCTAGCGTCTTCAGAGTCTGTGACTTCATACCAAAACCATCCATTTCCTCCATCTGACTTATCGTGTGTTTTGGCCATGACCGCCCATCCTGCAGGTGTTTTATCTTTATTATACATTTCTTTGACCATTACAGACCCCAAAGGATGTTCTTCATTTCCTTTCTCCAATGATTCAGCGGCAATGTCATTTATGAACACCTTTACTGGCAATCCCAATTTTTGGTGTGGTCCCAAAGATGGGTGCAATTCTTTTTCTTGATTTTCATAGGTCTTGTATTTTCCTGAGACCAGGTATTTGAACAACGCATCTTTGGTTAAAGGAATCTCCAACGTTAGATTTTCTGGAGTTGGCACAGACGCTTCCCATTTACCTACTGCAACTTTAGATTTTGCCGCTGCCATTCTTGCTGCTGCATTTTCAGGGATAATATTCTCTCCAACAGCTTTGGCTGCAGATAAAACAGGGTAATGCTGTGTAAAGACAAAATCATCCCCAGCATTGGCATTATGGCAGGCATTGCACATTTTCGTTTCAAATGCTTTTCCAGTCATGGTCAAATCACCTCCTTTAGGATTGGTGAAACTAAAGTATGACCAGTTCCCTGGTTCGTTTGGAAAGTGTTTCTTGCTTTTTATCGTGGCTTCCAGCCCAATGAATTCTCCCATGAAATATCCATTGCCACTTGCTGCACCTTTGGATCCCACACTTATTAGTTCTTTTACCAGTATGGTTCCCTCTCTCCATGTCCCATGTTCTTTCCAATGATCATAACTCATTGGATCGACATATACGTTATGAAATTCTGGAAAGGCAGCCTTCCCATTATTCATGTCATTGGGAGTTACAGGTGTTCCCACATAAATCCATGTTCTATAATCTTGTGGCCTTTCTAATTCTCCTTGAGCATTAATGGTAAAGTAAGATACATCTTGGTAATTCTCTGATTTGTCTTTACAAGACAAAAAGACCAAGGACAATAGTATCATCAGTATAAAACCATTTTTAAATCTAATTTTCATTTATTCTTAATTTAGGTTAGTGACTTATTAATTGACATTGTGTTTTATTGATATAATTTTCTTTCCAATTATTGACAATTCTTACTTCAGTAAATTCAAAAGTATCATTGTTCTTTTTACAAATCATAAAAATTTTAAAAGCCATACTTTTTCTTTTTTCACTTAGTGCTTCTATCTTAAAATGAACTACTTTGGTAAATCGATTCAATAGTACTTTTTTTAAATACCTAATCCATATTGCCTTTAAAATGAACCTTTGTTTACCCATATAATCTATTTCTACGTCATCTAATATAAATTTTTCAATGGCTTCTTCAATCTTTAAGTTATTTAATAACATGAAAAACAAATTTTGGTTAATTGCCATCATACTTTCATTTCGCACTTCATTGACATCCATGGTCTATAATACTTAAAGTTAATATTCAAACATTTTTTTTGATTGCACTTTTTTCCATTTCCAAGACTCCTTCCGGAATATCATCTATTTTAGTTTCTTGAAACTTCCTTCTAAAACTCAATGGGGTCATCTTAGTGTTCTTCTTGAAAAAGCGTGCAAAATATGCAGGATCATCAAACCCAATTTCATAACATATTTCTTTTGCTGTCTTGTTACTGTACCCCAACAAAAACTTGGCTTCCAACAATAGTCGTTTTTTAATAACCATGCTAGGTTTTTGAAATCCCAATTTTTGAAACCCCCTTAACAGACCTTTGGAATTCACATCCAACAGTTTGGCATAACTAAACACATCATGATGAATTTTATATTGATTGTTCAGAGTTCTTGTAAACTCCAATAGGAATCTATAGTCCTTATGAAACTTCACACCTATGCTTTCCGTCATTATACCATTTATGTACATCCTTACCCTTTCTAAATCGATATGTTCGGAATCGTTTATGCAATCCAAAATGTTATTAAACATATTATCGATGAACTTTGCTTGTTCCATACCATATTGAACCGAAATGTAATTCTCTTTCTCTCTTTGTAACAAGAAGTTGAATACACTATTAATGATATTGGAAGAAGAAGAAAAGGTTTGCGCCTTAAAGCTTAAGATCTCTATTTGTGAATCATTATCACTCTTGCAATTGAACATTTCTCTTTCATTAAGAAACAACAAGGTATTTGGCAAGATAGATTCTTGACTGAAATTTATTGTGCAATTGCATAGGGTTTCAGTAATCCAAACCAAAGACGTAGCTCCTATATTTGTAAATTTCACAGCCCCTCTTTTATACGAACTTAAAATTACATCTGGACATTCTTCTGTTGGTGTGATTCTCATTTAGATAGCTCTCTCTATTTATAATACCATTGTTTATGGTACAAATGTAGATTGTATCTCACTTAGAAAAAATGGACATTTTTCCTTAATAGTTGTTAATTTTACTAAAAAAGATAGTCAAAAAGGATAAATTCAATAAAAGAAACTATTCTCTCTTCCTATAAGATGTAGGTGATTCCCCTGTTTGATTTTTATAAAACTTAGAAAAATGCGAAGCTTCGAGAAAACCTAGATTATTAGCGATCTCCTTTGATGATTTCTCCGAAAAGGACAAAAGTCTTTTTGCCTCAAGAATTACCCTTTCGTTTATTATTTGCAATGGGGATTTGTCATTATACTTGGCAAAAGCATTTGCCAATGTCTTTGGAGATTTGTTAAGCAATTCTGCATAATCGGAAACTTTATGTTTTTCCTTGAAGTGCTCATCCACCAATAAATTAAACTGCCTTACAATGTCTATCTTTGTTTGACTCAATTCTGTATCTACCATTGTTCTCTTCACGAGTCTTACCGATTTTATCAAAAGTCGTTTCAACAATACGAGTAGCATCTCCCCTTGTATTTGATCCTTGGTTTCGAATTCTTCTTCAAAAAACATAAACAGTAATTCATAGCTCTTACGTTCTTTTTCCGTCAAATCGATTTTTATGGGCTCAGATGTTCCCAAGAACAAAAGCCCATTGCAGGATACTTCATGATCATGATCTCTGATGCAATAAAACTCTCTATTGAAAATATATGAGATGGCTCCTTTTAAATAGGGCTCCAAATATATTTTATTATATGGCGTACAAAATAACACTTGATTCTTTTTCAGGTCTACGGAATACCCATCGACCCGGATTAAAATATCCTTGTCCTTTGCCCAAACTATTTTATAAAAATCACCTTCGCCTAAACGTTTATCGAATGAAGCACAATTGAAATCTGTCAAAAAGAGACTCCCTTGATCGGTAAACTTGGTGTATTTAAAGTTCATTTTATTAGAAATGTTTAATAGTTGATTAACAAAAAAGTCTGTCAATGATATTAAATATTATCGACAGACTTTCCCTTTAACATTAAGTATTTAAAAAAATTAATTGTGCGTTTTACTTAATTTTGTCCAATTCTTGTTTGCCATGGACACCAATTTACCATGATTTTTTTCTGCCATCCACAGTTGTTGTGCATCCAACTCTAAGTTATAAAGGAACAAAAAATATTTTCCATCTTTTACCAAGAATTTATTTGGGTCTGGTCTAAACTTTGCTCCTGCATAAGCTCCAAATGCACAAAATCCCCCATATTGCGGCTTGTATTTACTCGGGGCCTTGTCAAACGTTGCTTTTTGTTCTGCAGAGGTAAAATAATATACCACTTTTTCGTATTCCGACTTATACTCCTTCAGTCCTTTTTGGGCTATACCCAAATCCAAATAAGAAACAGGACTGTATCCTTGTAAGGCAATATTGCTGTTATCCAAATTGTTTGCCATTTTATCTTGTGCGAAAGCCGTGATTCCAACCATTAGAGCAAGTATCAAAACTGAGGTTTTCATTATATTTTTCATTTGTCTGTATCTTTAGTGTTGTTATTTGTATTTGATTATTGTGCGTTGAAGTATTCTTCTTGAATGACTTCTCCATTGTTGTTCCATACGCGACGAATTATTTCATGCCAGTAGATCTTACTGTTGTCTTTCATGTCGAAATCGAAAGTAAACTCCGAAGCGGATACATTTCCATCTACGATCGTATGATGATGGGTAATGCCATTCACTGCCGCTATGGCTCCTGCAAAACCTTCCATTTTCTCGACCATTTGTTGCTTGTTGGTCGTCGCTAGACCATTATAATCTGAAGTGGTGGCACTTTCCGCAAAAAATTGTTTTACGGCATCTACTATTGCTCCTTTGGATACGACGTTGTCCATTTGTGTAGCTTGTTCTTTAATGTTCATTTTTATATTTTTTAGTGATTAAACAAATCATATTTTGTAATTACACTGCAAATATCAAGACGAATGGTCACTAAAGGCCTACAGAAAAGGCGCAGAAAATTGCACTTTTAGTTTTTGTAGTTAGATGGTGAAGTACCTACGTAATTGGTAAAGAACGATGAAAAGTGATTGGCTTCCTCAAAACCCAGGGCATGGGCGACATTTTTCACGTTCTCTCCGTTGTCCAGCATCGTCTTTGCAGAAACGATGATTTCCGAACGAATGAGCTGTCCAACCGACGTATTCATTTTTTCTTTAATTTTTTTTGAAAGCGCCTTTACACTAATATTCATTTTTTGAGCATAGAAGCCCAGCTTATGTTGTTCTCTGTGGAACAATTGAATGAGTTCGATAAGATCTTGCGAAAAGGTATCTCGATTTTCGAAATCGAAAGTATCTCTAAACTGCCCAGGGGTTTGCCCTACCACTTTTTTAAAGTTTCTATTGAAGTATGCTGGATCTTTGAAACCTTGATCATAGGCGATCTCCTGAATGCTCTTACCTGTGAATGCAATATCCTTTTTAGATTCCAAAAACTGCTTGTTCCTAATCAATTTACTTATGGAAAGACCTAATTTGTCCTTTACCAAGTGTTGCACGTTATACTGCGTATTCACTATGTGGTCAATCAAGGAGGTTGTATTGATTTTACTGGAAAACTCCATATCTATAATATCTTTTACATCAAAGATCAATTGGTATTCCTCCTTGTTCGCCTGAAATGGGTTTTGCCAATACCATTGTTCTGTGGAGACATCTATTATATGACTCATCTTTTCATTGAAAACCGTATTTTTCAAAAAAACCTCACAGTCCTTACATTCATTGAAATTAATGTACCCCAACGAAATGAGGTGCTTAAATAGAACCCTCACATCTTTGGATGCAAATAGTATTTCATCTGGAAAATCTATGAAACGAACAACAAAATCATCAGACAGGAATTTAATGTATTGCCCCTTTTCCAAATAGATTGCCTTGTCCTTCCAATCATTGTAATTTTTGAAGTCGACTTGAATATTACCCGTTCCTTCTAGGATATGCACCATCGTATATTTATTTATAAAATATACTTTGTTAATTTCTGTTTCGACTTTTTTAATCATTGATTTTTTTTAAGATTCTCCCATTTTAAACGACGAAACATCTAAAATACCATTTAATGCTTACATTTCCATTAGTCAACAAAATAGAATTCAACTAAATTAAAGTTTAGTACTTTTACTAAATAAATCGTAATTAATTATGGACATCATTATTGCCGAGGCTGAAAAATTCGTTACTTCTTTACTTACAACCAAGCTCCCTTCCTCTTTTTTATATCATAATTTAAATCACACACAGCGAGTGGTGAAATTCGCAAAGATATTGGCTGTAGGTGAAAAAATCTCTAAAAAAGAAACAGACAATCTTATCATTGCTGCGTGGTTTCATGATGTTGGATATGTTAACGGCTGTGAACACCATGAAGATGAAAGCATAAAAATTGCAACTACTTTTTTAGAAGAACACAATGTTGATGCTTCGTACATCTCTGAAATTTCCCAGTTGATAGAGGCTACAAAAATGAATTACGAACCAAAGACAAATTCTGAAAAAATAATTCGAGATGCTGATTGTGCTCATTTCAAAAGTAAGAGCTATGCAGAGATAAGCGATTTGTTGAGGGCTGAATGGGAATTGGGAACCAACAAGGCATATACGGACAGTGAATGGACTCAAGAAAACATAGTCTTTTATACAAAACACCATCGTTTTCATAGTGATTTCGCCATTAACAATTGGCAAAAAGGGAAAGATAGAAACCTTGTAACCTTGTTAAAAACACTAAAAAAGCATAAATCTGAAGAAAAAAAGGATAAGAACAAGGCAGAAGAACTCGTTTTAAAGAAAAACAAGGCTGCTACACCAGAAAGAGGCATAGAAACAATGTTTCGTGTTACACTTCGCAACCATATTACGCTAAGTGACATTGCAGATACCAAAGCCAACATACTCTTATCTGTAAATGCCATCATCGTGTCTTTGGTATTGTCCAACCTAGTTTCAAAATTGGACAATGCTTCCAACAAGCATTTAATCTGGCCAACAATTATCTTCGTATTGTTTACGGTCATCTCCATGGTACTTTCCGTACTAGCCACTCGTCCCAATGTAACTAGTGGCAAATTCTCCAAAGAAGATGTGGCCAACAAGAAAGTAAACTTGTTATTCTTCGGGAATTTCCATAAAATGAGTCTTCCCGACTTTGAATGGGCCATGGGTGAAATGATGAAAGATCGAGATTACCTCTATTCCTCAATGAAAAAAGACTTGTACTTCCTAGGTAAGGTCTTGGATAGAAAATACAAGATATTACGTTTGACCTATACTGTTTTTATTCTAGGCATAATTATCAGTGTGATTGCCTTTGCCATAGCTTTTCAAATTTCAGAAAGTGCATCGGCTATGCTTTAATGGTCTTCATTAAGTCACTGTAGGTATAGAACTCTTTCTCTTCCCCAGCCTTGTTGTATAGTACACTAACGCGAATGGCTTTTAACCCGGTTACGGCTTGCAGATCCTCCAATTCCACAATCTCGACATCGGTATCCAAATATTTCTTGGATTGCAAAAACTCAACATAGCGCAAATATTCTCTTTCGTCTTGTTTTTGGGAGTATACGATTGTGATCTTTCCTTTCTCCGTAATCCGTTTCTTCGTTCCCTTTATATAGGCTTTGTCTACTCGTTTTTTCACGACTTCGTAACGTGCATTGTAAGTCCCATCGACATCGAATTGCTTCTCATCCATCCTGAAACTTATTGATAATGGTTGATTGAACACCAAAATCATCGAGGCCACATCCAATGCTATCGGGAATTCGGATTGCATTTGGTAATAGGCATTTTCCATTTCACACATGACTTGCAATTGCCATAATCTTAAATTGTACAGATAAATGGGATTGAAACTCTCTTCCTTTGTTATGGACTCCCCAATGTACATGTTGTGTTCCACTCCATCGGTTTTAAAACGCTCAAAGAAATGTGGATACATTTTTTGTGCCTCCACTTGCTTTTCATCCAATAGGCTTGCCATTTTCTTGTTGACCAAGCTTACTGTATCGTCATAATCCTTCCTATGCTTGTAAACAATCTTCACTTTATCGTCCAGGCTATTGAAATATGCAGCTATGTCTACTTCCAATTCCTTCGAGGTCATTCTGTATTTTAACAATGTAGTAATTTCATTTTCAAAGAATGTATTGATCTGCTGCTCACTATCCACCTGAAAATTAGATTTCAACTTCCCTAAGAAAGTTTCTATCTGAAATATGTATTGTTCGTATATTGGCAACCCCTCCAAATCCAATGCCTTTTGTATAATCCTTTTTGCATCATTCAATTGCAATGACAAGTCTTCCTTTGTTGCCCAATTTCTTGCCTCCGAAGATCCTTTTATGTCTATTTGTCCAAACAATGGGTAGACATCTTCAAAGACAATTTTATTGAATGCTACTTGATTTCCTCTAAATTGTTCATTTATAAAACGCTCTGCTTCCTTCTTGAACTTCCAATGCACACTTGGATGAATCGATGTACATTCTTTTTGAATAATAACTTCTACGAGGTTTTCTTCTTCTTCTTTGGAACGCTCAACCGCAGAAAGAATATAAGGCATCACATCTATCAACTTGTTTGCATTGATGCTATTTAAGACTTTTGGTCGAGTCGACACTAGTTCTAACACTCCCAATAATTCTTCATCATTGGCTATTGGAGCCAAAATAGCACTTTTGATACCTTGATCGTACAATGTCTTTACTTGAGCTGCGTGCCCTTTGGATTGTTCATATTTCTTATCTACGTCAGAAATTGAAATTGTCTTATTTTTTTCCAGCAATTCTTTAAAAGACCAACTGCATAGTGTATCAGAACACTTGTTGACATCCAGGTCATTCAACAAGAAGCTACTGATGCCGTGCCCGTAAACTCGTTCAAAAGCATTCTCCTCCTTATTATATTTAGTGAAGCCTACTCGAAGACCTTTTAAATTTAAAAGAGAACTAAAAATATCATGGAAGCTTTCTATGAAGTTTTGATCATGACGTTTGTCCTTTCCTATCAAACTGGATTTTATGTTGGAAATGGACTGATCATCCGTCACATCAAAAATATTGGAAATAACAAAACCTTTGAACAAATAACTATTTGGCGGAAACTTTTCTTTCCATAACTCTATGTTGTCAAAATTATCTATCAACACATCTATATCTTCCTGTGTTATCTTCACTGCTTTGTCCGTTGGAATGATTTCCATGAAATCTGCATTGTACAAGATCTTATAATAATGTATCACTCCGTCGGCATCAGGAATCTCATAGAAGAAAGGACGCTTGAAGTTTAGATTATAACCATAGCAAAACCCCAAGATAATCGTACAAGCAATAATGTACTTCCCATCTTCTGGCATATTCGTTATGGTTAATTCAAAATCGTCTCCTGCATTCTTAATTATGTTTTGAAACCGTTGTGAAGAGTTGAAGATGATGTTGTGAAACGGCACTGATGCCGTCTTTATCTCATTAAGGGTCAACACCTCGCTAAATGAATCTTGAAGAATGAAGCGAATTTCCTTTTTATAGGTCTCCAATAGTGTTGGATCACTAAATCCTTCCCTCAATAAAGGCAAGGACTCTTGGGCCTCCAATATGCGTTTTGCTTTGGCTGCGACAAATTCATCATCGCTTTTTGCCATAGTTTCATACTGTTCCAAAAACTTGTTAAAACTTACTACAAGTCTAAATGGAGATTCTATTTCGTCATTTATATCTTTCATAAGGCTATCCTTTGCTTTTACAAATTTACGAATTATTGATTTGACAATGACAAGCATAGACTGTATTCCCATTGTGAATCACCTTCAACATTGACAATCGATGCATTAAATCATTCTTATCGAATACTTTATTTTTACTACTCGCAATTATTGTGGTACATTTAACTAGTATTGTCTTAGACGTAAAAATTCGTGTGAAATTTCAATTGATGCAACAATAGGTCTAAGTCCAAATTCATAACAACAATATTCTAAAAATGAAAACGAAAACTCTTTTTAAAACCGCTCTTTTACTAATCTTGTTAACTACTTGCAAAGATGAGGAGGTAGTCCTTCAAGAATCAGAAAACTATACTGTTGTATCCATTGATCACGACTGGTTCAATGTTAGTTACCAAGAACCAAGAACCTATGTTATAGAGGAGCCTGACAGTTCCCAAGACAATGTGAGCTATCTACTTGTTGGGGACAACAGAGCAATGATGTTCGACACTGGTTCTGGAGAAAATCAATCTGTGAATGGATTTAAGATCAAACCCGTCATAGAAGAGTTGACACAGTTACCGACAACTCTATTGCTTTCGCATTTTCATTTTGACCACAATCAAAACATTTCGGAGTTCAATACCATTGGTTTTCCTGACCTACCTTTTTTAAGACAAGCTGTTTCCATCGATGACACCTATAATTTCACAAGCGAGGATTTATTCATTGGAGATTATCCTTCTCAAACACAAGTAAATGAATGGTTACCAATCAATACCGACATAGATCTAGGAAATAGAATCATACAATTGGTAAGCATTCCTGGACATACGGATGAATCCGTGGCCATTGTAGACAAGACCAACAAAATGGCTTTTTTGGGAGATTACCTATATAATGGCTCATTGTTTTTATTTGACGATAATGACCTTCTACCCTATAAGGAAAGCATAGAGTACCTCATTTCCACATTGACTCCAGACTACAAGCTGTTTGGGGCCCATGGAACTCCTGAAATAGTCTACTCCAAATTGGAAAAACTGAACAACTTCTTGATTTGCATTGAAAACGATGCTTGCATACCTACGGCAACGACCATTTGGGGGTACGATGTGATGTACTATGAATATGAAGATATGGGAATCGTGATTTTTCAATAGGCACTCTGTTATGGAAGCATTCCCAATTGCAAAACTGCATTTGGATAATAATTCCATAGAACTCATCATCACCTATGATGCATCTATGTTTAAAAACTACTGTTATTTGTAGTACATTTGACCAGTTTTTATCACGACATCAAAAAAATTATGACACCACAGTTTCGACTTCGTCTTTTCTTGTTCTTCTCTCTTGTTTCATTTGTAACGATGGCACAAGTAAACTCGAACATTTCTGAAATTATCGAGAAGATAAACATATTGGAAAAAGAGAAGGACCCTAAGTGCTACGCGACAGCAAATCGCTTGGAGGATTTCATATATGGCACTCCTTTGAACGAAGAGGCTCGTAATTTGAAAATCGAAATTCAAAAAGCACTTATTCTCCATCTCAGGAAGAAAAGTACCCAAAATGCACTAGCCGTACAATCCAAAACAATTGCATTCGATCATTTGAAACCTGCTGTAAACTCCATTTCCTCCTACAAAAAAGATGCTAATGGTGACTTCCTATACCAATATGGTTCTGGCTACATACCAATTTCCAGGCTTGACTTCGATCAATACTCTTCCATATCATACGCTTACAGGTCAATCCTTTCGGTAGAGCAAGACCTAATGTTCCTCACTAACGCGAATATACTTTCGTTTGATGAAGACGTAATACAGCCATTGAGCGATTATGTGAATATGGTGACTTTGATCGTTTTAAAGATCGCAGACAATACGGCTCGCAAAAGGAATTTGCAAAAAATAGACAAAACAATAATGAAGAATAGTTGGATTGCAGTATTGAACCAATCCAACAAACAAGAAGCTTCTATTTTTTCATACCCAAAACTGAAAGATTCAACAGTTGCCTCCCCAAAGAACAATGACGTCTTAAAACACATCATCAAACAAAAACTGGAGTCTTACGATAAGTACAACGCTGTTATAGCTAGTGTATTTCTAAGAAATATTCAAGTCTATTTCTCACGTCAAAAATGGCCATTGGAAACAAAGGCTTCCAATCAATTAAAAACCTACTATTTGGAGTCTTTGGTCGAGTTTTCGAATAGCTTGATCAAATTGGCCAATGACAATGCCAACAAGAATGAACATATCCTGATTAGAGTCTCGGACATTCAAACTGCATTGAACACATTTTTACCTCATAGCACCAACGCATTCGAAGATGTGGATTTCTTTCCTAACAACATTTTAGAAAAGAAAACCATCGAATCCTATGACCTGGATGCTTTTAGAGATAGTGGCATACATTGGAAGATATTGGAATATTCCGTTGCTGATTCAAATGATGTCCCTTTGAAAAATCTTGATCCAAATGCAGCAGAATTAACCGTTGAAGGCATTGCTCAACTGGGCGTTCTAATTCTTAGAATCGCTGGCGAAATATCACATCAGCAAGAGAAAGTCCTATTGGACATCAAGGATATCGAACATGCATTCCAAAAAGTCCAAAAATTGATAACGACATACCCCTCCTACTCCAAGAGCGATGCAAAAACACATATTAGTTCTTCCAGTAGCAGCAACAATTCGAGCGATGGATTTACCGACATATCCATAAGATCGAATCTACTGTTCGAGCATAAGTCTTCCGATTGGCTTAGTAGACACATTAGGAGTTATACTACAAATACCCAAGAAAAAAACATAAAGTTGACCATACCTCCTGCTTTTGGAGGTTCTGGTGTTGCCTGTGAAGACATCAACAACGATGGCTTGGTGGATGTTCTAATTTTGAGCGGCTTAGGCAACAAATTATACCTAAATTCCAAAGACGGCCAGTTTACGGACATTTCCAAAATCAGCAAGATAAATCATTGGAGTGTATCGCATAACTCCTATGGAGAACCGAGACAACCCATAATTGCAGATTTCGACAATGATGGAATGCAAGATATTCTAATCACCTATGTAAATGATCTACATAGACTGTATAAAAACATAGACGGAAAACAATTTGAAGATGTAAGCCTGCTCAGCAATCTTGGGGGTACCAATGCCGTAGCTGGGCCTGCCACGGTATTTGATTACGACAATGATGGCCTTTTAGATGTCTTCATAGGTTATTTCGGAGATTACATCAATGGCATACTCCCAAAATTAAGTAGAGACAACCAAAACGGATTGCCAAACAAATTATATAGGAACCTGGGCAATTTCGTCTTTGAAGAAGTCCTCTTCACAAAAGACTCCAATTCGGGATGGACACAGGCCGTTGGCCATTCAGACATCAATCAAGACGGATTGCAAGATATCATTGTCGGCAATGACTTTGGTGTAAACAAATACTACTACAACACAAAAGAAGGGATTTTCAAAGAGGTTAGCCAACAACTGGGAACAGACAAACCTTCCTATTCCATGAACATTGGCATCACAGATCTAAATAAGGATTTACACCCAGATTTTTACATTTCCAACATCGTGGTCATGCAAAAGGATGAAAAATATGTAAGCCCCAACGAGAATACCGAAATGAAATTTGATCCTAAAAAAATGGCCAATATCAGAACGATAGAGGCCAATGACCTGTTTCTATCCCAAGTGGAAAACAAAACGCTTGATGGCTACCAACTCTCAACCGACGTTGGGCGAGGATATTCGGCGACAGGATGGTCATGGGATGCCGATTTTTTCGATTATGACAATGATGGGGACGAAGACCTTTATTGTTTGAATGGCATGAACGACTTTAGCGTCTACTCGAGGGAGAATCCTTTTTACTTCGAAAGACAATCTGATTCCAAATCTATCATCTACGCCCAGAGCGATCGTGAAAAAAACGTGTTTTTCGTAAATGAGGGCAATACATTGACCAACAAGGCTGAACAACTAGGTGTCGCCATAAATTCTAACGCTAGGAGTGCCAGTTATTTCGATTACGACTTGGACGGGGATTTGGACATCATAGTAAACAACTACCATGACAAAGCAAACTTGTTGGAAAATATAACCAAAAATGCCAACCATTGGATCAAAGTAAGATTGATCGGCAATCCCCACAAGAAAATAAACAGGGATGCCGTAGGTTCTTCGCTTGTATTGAATAGCAAAAACCACAAAAACATATGGCGAGAAATACATAGCACCACCGGTTATTTATCTGGACATCCAAAAATGCAACATTTTGGCATCGGGAAAGATGAAAAAGCAACCATTCAAGTAAAATGGAGCAATGGTGAAAGCTATACCATTAAAAACATAGATGCCAACAACACTTATACCATAAGCTATCCTAATATATTGGCAAGGCAATAAAAAAAGCCATTTCTATTTAAATAGAAATGGCTTTTCATCAAATGAGGAAATACTTTTGTTAGTCTCCCATTCTTTTAAGAATGGTCTCTATTTGTTTCTTCATCATTTTATTTTCTTCTTTCAAGGCTTCTATTTGCGCTTTGGCAACTTTCAACTCTTCTTCCGTATTCTCCAATTGCTTTGTCATAATGGAATTATTGACAGTATCTGCCGTTTTTGCCCTCAAAGCGTAAGGTACACTAACAAATTGTGAAGTTCCCATAGGCTCATAGGTAAATCCTCCATCGGTATTCAATTCAACCGACAAATAATATTTATCTGCTCCCCAATCTATTTCATCGAAATTTCCTATTCTACCAAATCCGCTTCCAATTTGAAAGCTTGCCAATCCTTGAGATGACGTTGTTATTTGATTTAGCTCTGTATACACCGGCGTTCCAGTTGCAGAACCCTGTAGTACAATCATCTTAAAAGTAACCAACTGGTTTGCCAATACAGCCCCAGAAGCATCTCTTATCACAGATTGATAATTCAATAATTCAGGAACCTCTCCCGTACCTATTGATTGTGCATTTTCCAATGCTGTCAATCTGGCTTCCACATCCGTTAACAATGGTGATAGATCCACTGATGACTCATTTGCATTGTTATCCAATGACAATGACAACGTTTGATCAACCAATTGAAAAACGTCTGCATCTTGAGCATCCGTATTCGGTGTCAATCCATCCCAAGCTGTACCGTTCCATACATAGGTTATGTTTTCGTCCGTATCGTAAATTCTCATCCCATTCTCTGCCGCTGTCAAACTTGCTGTAAAAGTAGTACGTTCTCCAGTCGTCAATCTATTGATTAGAACCCCTTGCGTCACACTTGTCAATTCCAAAGAGGCATTTGCATTGGGCTCGGTCGTACCAACTCCTATTTGATCACCCACATATAAATCGTCTCTAACATCCGTACTTCCATCTACATCCAATTTATGTGATGGTGACTGATTTCCCAAAGCGATGTCTCCACTTGCTGCAATAAACAAGGCATTGTCTGGAGCACCTGGTTTAATTTTAAAAGGCAACTTGCTCCCGTTGGTCACATCACGAATAAAGAAATTGGTTTCGTTTCCTGCAATGTCCCAAGTTTGTGGAGTCCAGCCATTTGATCCATTTTGTTCTATACGAATAGTTGGGCTATCACCATCTGTCACTTGCAACTCGACAACAGGACTTGCAGTACCCAATCCGACATTTCCACTTGCATTGACATAAAGTGCATTGTTTCCTGCACCTGCCAAAACCCTGAAAGGAGTCTGCCCTGCAGTTGCATCCTCTATGGCAAAATAATTCAATCCTCCATTTCCTGAATCATTGATACTTATTCTCCAATCGTTACCTGGAAAACTAGCACTTGCAGATGTATCGTCGAAATGGATCCTAAGATTGTTCTCTTTCAGTCTGAAAGTATCAAACCCGAAGCTTTCCGTACTAGTGGCATCTATACCTACGGCAAGACTTCCATTAACAACCAAATCCTCTGCAATCACCTGTGTCCCAGATACGGGAACATCTTGATCTAACTGCGCATACGCAGCAATAGTCAAGAACATAAACAAAATAGCACTTACTCTTATTTTCATTCTTAGTTTAGTTTTTGCAAAAGTATTTCTTTTTTTATTAGAATCAATTTATATAGACTTTATATAACGAGATATTTTGTCATATGACGATTATCTGGAATTGCTACATTAGACTGGACAGCATCATTTGCTTCTTTATACATAAAATCTCCTTGATAGCTAAGCGTAGAATATTGCCATAATGGTTTTGAATATTCTAGCTCAATATGTTTTGCAGTTTTTTTAGAAATTGAGCTATTTCTTATTTGTTATCTCAACAAAGTAAGAACAAAAAACACCAAATAAACACACCACTTGTTGTACCCAAACAAAAAAGCCGACTCGTTAAAGTCGGCTCATCTTTTGTTGTGCGGGCGGCGAGACTCGAACTCGCACACCTCGCGGCACTAGATCCTAAGTCTAGCGTGTCTACCAATTCCACCACGCCCGCAAAAGATCCTTACCTTTTTTTGGTAAGAGGATGCAAATATAAACAATAGTTTGAATATTCAAACATCAAAATCACATAAAAATCACAGCCCTTTTTGTATTTTTACTCAAACTTTATAAAATAACCATGCAAAACATTCAATCTTACATTACCCAGCATAAGAAACGGTTTTTAAACGAGCTCATAGAACTACTTAAAATACCGTCAGTTAGTGCAGATTCAGCATACAAGAACGACGTTATAAAAACAGCCGACGAAGTGGCAACTAGCTTAAAAGATTCAGGTTGTGACATCGTAGAAATTTGCGAGACGGAAGGGTACCCCATCATATATGCAGAAAAAACAATAGATGAAAACTTACCAACGGTATTGGTTTATGGACATTACGACGTGCAACCAGCAGATCCAATGGAATTGTGGGATTCAGATCCCTTTGCTCCTGTCATAAAAAATACCGAGCTTCATCCTGACGGTGCCATATTTGCTCGCGGAGCTTGTGATGACAAAGGCCAAATGTATATGCACGTTAAAGCGATGGAGTTCATGACCTCAACTGGTCAACTTCCATGCAATGTGAAATTCATGATAGAAGGAGAAGAGGAAGTTGGTAGTGTAAACCTTTCCAAATTCGTAAAGGAGAATCAAGAAAAATTGAGTAACGACGTCATCTTGATTTCAGACACAGGTATGATTGCAAATGACGTTCCCTCCATAACCACTGGATTGAGAGGCTTGAGCTATGTTGAAGTTGAAGTCACTGGGCCAAATAGAGATCTTCACTCTGGTTTGTACGGAGGAGCTGTGGCAAATCCAATAAACATCTTGACCAAGATGATTGCCTCCCTCCATGATGAAAACAACCATATTACCATTCCTGGGTTTTATGACAATGTGGAAGAACTCTCCATAGAAGAAAGAGCCGAAATGGCAAAAGCCCCTTTTTCCTTGGAAAATTATAAAAAAGCCTTGGATATAGATGCCGTATACGGAGAAGAGGGATATACCACCAACGAACGTAACTCCATAAGACCGACCTTGGACGTCAATGGTATTTGGGGAGGTTACATCGGTGAAGGTGCCAAAACCGTCATTGCAAGCAAAGCCTATGCAAAAATATCAATGCGTTTGGTGCCAAACCAAGATTGGGAACGCATCACTGAGCTTTTCAAAACCCATTTTGAGAGCATCGCTCCCCAAGGAGTCACCATAAAGGTCAATCCCCATCATGGAGGACAGGGTTATGTAACACCAATAAACAGCATTGGTTACCAAGCGGCCTCGAAAGCCTACCAAGAAACTTTTGGAAAAACACCTATCCCACAACGCAGTGGAGGTAGCATCCCAATAGTTTCTCTGTTCGAACAAGAACTAAAAAGCAAAACCATTTTGATGGGCTTTGGTTTGGATAGCGATGCCATACATTCCCCAAACGAACATTTTGGTGTTTGGAATTACCTAAAAGGCATAGAAACCATACCTTATTTCTATAAACACTTTACAGAATTACACAAATAGCAACATAAAAAACCGTTCGTTTTACGAACGGTTTTTTATCTCCTCATACGTTCTTATTTTCGTCATTTGGCATAGATTGCAGCAAACATTAAGAATGAGTCCAAGTCTTATACGTGTCTTCTTAAATCTCGATTGTCCCTATTCATTGATGCGACAGTACCTCTTCATCAACATAGGTCCAGTTTTTACATAATAATTATAAAGGCAGCTATCTTGCCAATTAACCTCTTATGGACTCTTTATATGTACTTTTCCGATCAACGCAATTCCATTGACGAAATATACACTTTGTATCATATTTAGTTTAAAACATTCCAAACCCAAGAAATTAATTATTCAATATCGGGCTCATAGCTTAAAAAACAATCCGAAAATACTACAAATCAATCTTATTTACACATTACACTATCAACTCCTCTCATTAATTATCAATACAGACTAGTACCAACCAGTTTTAGACTAAAGGCTATATAATTACGACATAGCGTTGTTTTACTGTTTTTATTTAGATAACTGTTCACACTCTCATAACATATTTTTGTACCGAACCATTTCCCTACACTCATGCGTAAATACATACATCAATGTCTTTTTGTTACAATTCTTTTTTGCAACATTGCAATTTCTTTTTCGCAAGTGGGAATAAATACGATCACACCAAGAAAGACTTTGGAAGTTGCAGGTGACATGTATGTTTCGGAAGACCTTGAAATAGGTGTTTACAATCCTTTGACAGATTCAGACACTCATACTTTTTTAATCCAAAATGCATCAGATGAGATAGAGACCTTGGATGTTAGCAATCCAACGACAGAAGCCTTGGGATACATTCAGGAATACATAATTGAAAATCCAAATGGGGATTGGGTATATGAATTTGACACTGGGATTGATGCAACAGATTATGTCGTTATTTCAATTTCGTCCCATTTCAGTGACGAGATAAAGATGCAATCTTCCTACAGGGATGATTCCAGCATACCTTACACTTCTACATTTATCTTCAATGGGACTTGGTACATTACCGCAGATTATCCTAGAGCGGGTCCTGCTGCTGGTGTGAATGGCTCATGGAATGTAAAGACCTTGATATTTTCAAGAGACCTCTCCAAACAGTTTGGAACAGTCAACATACCTATGACAGAATCGACCACTGGTTCAGCAACAACTCCAATTATAGATTAGATGATCATGAAAAAAAAACTTACACTTATTATCGCATTCTATGCCTCTCTAAACTTTATTGGGGCTCAAGTAGGAATAGGAACGACTTCTCCGCAAGCTGATCTACATGTCGCTGGAGACTTACTTGTTCAAGACAAGTTGAGATTAAACACATTGGCAACGGTATCCCCAACAGATGAAGACTTCAACCTCATAACCAGGACCACCAACTCAACTCCTGTTGGAGAAGTTGGCATACTCGATGTCGATGTCGTTAATGTAGCGCCGATAAATACTGTAAACTATCATTTCACCAATGTGCATTTGGACAATTTGAGAGATGTAAACCTTCAATACGCCACCAACAAGTACATTGTTGGGATTGCAAACTTAAGATACGTAGGAGATGCCATAGAAAAGACCTACAGCGGCACAACTGCTTCCATTGGCAATTTCGTTGCTAGAACCTTTGAAAGTGGAGGAACTTGGCATCTGGAAATTCAAAATAGGGTTTTGGACCTTGATCCTACGGACTCCGTGGAATATTACGTGACATTAATCGTCTACGACAAATCCTATTTTAGAAACCTGCCAACGATAACAACGGATTTGGGAGGGTTAAACAATGGTACGGCATCTTCCGTTCCAGTTTTCAATTAACAGCTTGAACATGAAAAAAACAGTATTTTACATTCTATCCATCTGCGCCAACATCACTTGGGCCCAAGTAGGGATAAATACAGAAACACCCCAAGCAACTTTGGATGTCGTAGGTGATGCAATCGCAGATGGGAGCCTCTTTCTTGAAGCTCCGAATGCAAGCACACAAATTCTAGGATCGAATCTATTGATAAGAAGCACGACCAACGACAAATTGAAATATGACATTGGCATAAGCAAATATGGCCCAATCAATTATGCACAATTTGCCTTCAGATCTGCATCTACCAATGGTTTATTGGACTACGACACCAAAATCTCCATTGCCGACTATACAGTAACCATACAAGGTTTTTACTTCTTAAAGACAGATGGGAACACCTCTCTGACCATACATAGCAATACTTCCAATGACGATTCTGAGTATTATCAATTTTATGCCTACAAGAATTCAACTACCCAAACTTGGTTTATCAAGGCTTTTGTAAACAACGCTACTTTTAGGAGTGGCCCATCAAACATACCTGTGGACATATTACTTAACTTGATAATCTATAGAAAACGATTTATCTCAAAGGAGTTACCTGCCATCTCGATAGACATGGGTGACATGGAAACTGGAACAGCTCCAATCCCCCTAGGTTTTTAAATGCCTTGTCTCTTTAGATTGTGGAAACCTTCAATCAGCCCATAAAGGTTAGTTCTTGATAAATTTCTGAATATTGCTTCTTTGATCAACGATTAACTTGACGAAATAAACACCTTGTGCCATGTTCGAAACATTTACGCCATACGTCTCACTTGTAATTTCACCATTTGAAACGACTTCTCCATTGATATTTATGAT
This sequence comes from uncultured Bizionia sp., assembly GCA_947496215.1. Classification (GTDB taxonomy): domain Bacteria; phylum Bacteroidota; class Bacteroidia; order Flavobacteriales; family Flavobacteriaceae; genus JAHDHI01. Next base: position 177,314 of record CANMCF010000002.1, on the reverse strand, counting down.
TTCATATCTAGCATCTTCGTAATTTGTCAAATCGATATTCAAAGTAGTAGAAACTGGGTTTGGATAAACTTTGAGACCATCCATTTCAAATCCAACCACACCTAGCGCATCTACATTGATACAAGAACTCCTCTCAGTGCAATTACCAGATGTAATTTCCACGGCATAGTTTCCATCAACTGTTACTGTATAGGATTGGTTTGTCTGCCCAGAAATAGGCGAATTTGTATCGCAATTTATCCATTGATAGCTGGCCCCAACTTGATCTGCCGTTAGTGTGTCCCCTACAACTGTCACCGCATTGTTAACGTTTACAAGTCCTCCTTTGGTAACCATATACCCCATGATCACTTTGGTCAATTGGTGAAAATATGGCATATCCAAAGTACTGAAGCGATCTCCCGATGAATGGTAAAAAGGTGTTTGATCATTGTTTTCCCATGATTCCCCTACCAAGACCGCAGGAAAGCCTCGATTCCAAAAGCTAGAATGGTCACTGGCTGAAGTTCCTGGATTAACTACATTGGCATTTAAAGTAAAGCCATAGGCAGGAGTATTTAAAATATCGACGATATCGTCTCCCATTGCGATGGAACTTGCATCCCCTTGTCTTACATCTATGTCAAAATCGTCATCGTCGTCTCCATCATACCCCATCATATCTATATTCAACACCCCTAGGATATTATCTCCGTTGGTCTGAGCCAAGTTTGCATAAAAATTAGAACCACGCAATCCGATTTCTTCTTCATCCCAAAGCGCATATACAATGGTGTTGTCCAAACATTGTTCGGACAAGATGCGAGCTATTTCCAAAATGGCGGTTACACCACTGGCATTGTCATCTGCACAATAGTCTGCAACAGAATCATAATGTGCACAAATCAAATAGATGTCGTTTGGATTGGTCTTCCCCAATTGGGTTCCTACAATGTTTCTTCCATTGCTGTTGAAAGATTGGTCTGTAACGGCAATGTTGTTCAATTCCTGAAACCTTTCAACCAGATAATCCGCAGCCAAGTCGTTGTTCCCTTGTTGTCTGTTTAAAATGGTTACCGTATTCCCATTGACCACAGTAGTTTGTTCTCCCGTAAATTCTCTGATTGTAGTAGTCATTGAATTTAAGTCCACTTCGTTTATGATATCTGTAATTGTTTGCCCAAAAGAGGAAATGACAAACAGAAAAAAGCATGTTATACTCGTAATTTGTTTCATGATTTTTAGTTTTTTTTTCAAATATACTATAAAAAAATGGACCAAAAATATTATAAAAATCAGATTTTCAGATGCTAAACAATTCTAAGACTCTGACAAAAAACAATGATTGTACAATGAAAATGATATTCGAACCGTTATTCAAGACAACCCAACTAAAATACCACAAACAATGATTTTCACAAGAGAGAAAAAGGAAATCTGGAGCTTTTGGAACAAAGTCATCTTCAGGTTTATTTTCATTTATTTCACACTATATTGCTGTTCCATATTCTCAGGAAGGCTATGGAGCCCTATTGTTTATTGGGTCGGAAAGAACATCTTGAACATAAGCTATGAGTTTTCCCATAAAGGATATGGAAGTGGAGACACGACTTTTGCATACATTCAAGTTCTTCTATTGATTTTCATTGCATTGTTGGTGACAATGGTGGCATCCGTGATAGATAGAAAAAGGAAGTCTTACGATACCTCTGCTTGGGTTTTCTCCATATTATTGAGATCAGTACTCATTTTCTTCTTGTTGGTATACGGTTTTTCAAAAGTATTCTACCTACAATTTTCTGTTCCAAACCTAACTCGACTATTGCAACCCTTGGGAGAAATGTCTCCAATGGGCCTTGCCTGGACCTTTATGGGTTATTCAAAGGCTTATACTGTCTTTTCAGGTTTGGCAGAAGTCCTTGCCGGATACTTGTTAATAAGCAAACGCACCCAAACTTTTGGTGCCTTGTTGTCCTTGGCGGTTATGGGCAACGTTTTTATGATGAATCTCTGTTATGACATTCCCGTAAAACTATTTTCACTCCACTTGCTATTAATGAGCTTAATCTTATTGCTTACGGATTTCAAACGTCTATTTGGACTGTTCTTTACCAATCACACAATAAAGAAAGCTGTCTATTTCTCGCCTTACATGCACGACAAAGACATTATAAAGGTCGTTAGAGGCATAAAATTGTTATTCATTTTTGGCATTACCGGGCTTTATGGCTTCAACAATTTCTCCAGCACTAAAAAGTATGGAGAAAACAGAGAAAAACCAACATTGTATGGTATTTGGGAAGCTCGTCATTTCATTAGGAACAGTGACACCATCCCTCCTTTGGTCACCGATCATAATCGTTGGCGATACCTTATAATAGATCGTAAGGACAAAGCTACCATAAAGAGTATGGACGGAAAAAAGAAACATTACACCTTTAAACCGGATTCCATTTCAAATCAAATTGTCTTCAATAGGGAAAAATCGGAATCTGACACTCCAAATTTCACTTATGACAATTCAAGTAAAGACTATTTGGAATTAAATGGCACTATAGATTCTGATACTCTAAGCATTGTTCTCTTTCGCAAAGACCCAGAAAATTTCCTTTTAAAGTCGAGAGGATTCAATTGGATAAACGAAACCCCTTTCAATAGATAAATTTATCTTCTTCAAAAAAAACAACTCTACATTTGTAGAATACAGATATTAATTCTACATTTGTAGAGTTAACTCTAAAAACGTAGTAACATGCAATTGTCAAAAACAGAAGAAGACTTGATGAACCATCTTTGGAAACTGGACAAGGCCTTTATGAAAGATCTATTGGAAGCCTATCCAGAACCAAAACCTGCCACGACTACCGTTGCGACTCTATTGAAACGAATGACGGACAAGGGATTCATCGATTACAAGCGCTTCGGAAATTCCAGACAATATTTCCCTTTGGTAAAAAAGAAAGATTATTTTTCAAAGCACGTAAATAGTTTGATAAAGAACTTTTTTAACGATAGCAGTTCACAATTCGCATCTTTTTTCACCAAGGAAACCAATCTATCCAAAGAAGAGCTGGAAGATTTGAAAGCCATTATAGACAACGAAATAAAAAACAAGTAATCATGCTTTTATTCCTATTGAAATTCAGTGCCTGCTTGACGATATTTTTAATATTCTACAAGCTATTGCTTGAAAAAGAGTCTATTCATACCTTCAAGCGATTTTATTTGCTCGCTGCTTTGCTACTATCTATCATCATTCCCTTGATCACATTTACAGAATACATAGAACCCGAACTGGTCTTGGGGTCATTTCAACCCCTTATTCCAGCAGTGGATATAGTACCTCGCAATGTAACATTGGAAGAAACCAGAAGTTATTTACCCATTGTACTATGGAGCATCTATGGTTTGGGAGTGCTGCTATTTGGAATGAAATTCTCCATCAACCTGTTTCGAATCGTAACTAAGATAAAGAAAAACCCAAAATACAAAAGCAACATATATACACGTGTCTTGTTGTTGGATTCGATAACTCCACATACTTTTTTCAATTACATCTTTTTGAACAAAACAAAATTTGAAACACAACAAATACCTAGGGAAGTTCTACTCCATGAGGAAACACATGCCAAACAAAAACACAGTTTGGACATCCTCTTCATTGAATTCCTACAGGTAATTTTCTGGTTTAATCCCTTAGTCTACCTAAGCAAGAAAGCCATTAAGTTGAATCACGAATTCTTGGCAGACGAAGCGGTTTTGAATCAAGGAATAAATTCCTCGACCTATCAACAAATTCTTTTAGCGTTCTCATCAGACGCATCACAAACGGCATTGGCAAATGCCATAAATTATTCATTAATCAAAAAACGATTTACAATTATGAAATCAAAATCATCAAAAAAATCCATTTGGCTGAGAAGCCTATTGCTACTTCCCCTTTTGGGAGGGTTGCTTTTTAGCTTTAGCAATACCAAAGAAGTAGAAAAAGAAGTAGACCCCATAATTGACATGGCTACGATACAACAACCCCCTTCCAACAAAGGTGTCACTAAAAATATGATAGATGAGTACAAGGCATTTATGGAAGAATACAAAACGAAGAATAGAATAAATGGCGGCAAATACAAGAGAATGGTAGCCATCTACGATTTGATGTCCGACAAACAAAAGGCTTCCGTAGAAAAATACCCTCAAGTTCCTGGGTTGAACCTAAAAGACGTAAAGGCAAAAAAGCCATCGAAGAGTCAATTTGAATCATGGAAGGACGCAACAGCATATGCTATTTGGATTGATGGAAAAAATATTGAAAACAAAGAGTTGAACAACTACTCATTCACTGATATCGTTCATTTTATAGGCAGTTTTGTGCATCAAAATGCGAGAAGTGACAAATTCTCCCAACCTTATCAATTTCGTCTATACACAGAAAAAGGTTTTGAAAACACCTTTCGCAAAGTGAAGACCAAAACTGCTATGGATGAAGTCAAGGAAGAGTTGCAACTAGCAAGTTCAATTGAAGATAATGTTGCTGAGTCTAGAAAAACAGTTCCTGTCGTAAATGGCATCAAATGTGATGACTGTACTTTGTTCTTATCCAAAAAAGGAATAGAAGGGCTTATTCTTTCGACAACTACAGGAGATGCTGTCACCAAATTTAAAATAAAGTTCCCAGGAAAACCTACTGAAAGCATTACTGGAAACACATTAATCGGCAATGAAAAAGTTAGAAGGAATCTAGAAAGTGCAGCAATTGGTCAAAACATACAACTTTTCATGATCAAGACAAAAGATGAAACATTGACTCCTGTATTGATTGAACTCGTGGACAAAAACAATAAAAAGTATTCCAACTCCCCAAAAGTAGTGAAAGGGGAGCTATCAAACTTACCTCCGCCTCCACCGCCACCAAGTGCTCCAAAGCCAGATAGCCCAGTTGCTTTTGAAAAGTATATCAAAAAAATGGAAAAGAATGGTGATGTCATTTATTATGAAGGGAAAAAGACAACTGCCAAGAAAGCAATAGGGTTATACAAAAAATATGGAAAATTGGATATGTTAACCCAAAAGATGTCTGGAGGAAAATACATAGTCAAACTATCTCAATCCAAAGGCACTAAGTCAACTGTAAAAAGAGTAGATCTATCAAAAAACCCACCACCTCCGCCACCGGCACCTAGTCCAAAAGTTATAAAAGGCCAAAAATCAGACTTGCCACCTCCTCCACCTCCTCCAAAATCACCTTTGGACTTCGCCATAGACATGGCAAAAAAAGATGCAGTATTCATTTTCGAGGGAAAAAAGATATCATCTGACAAAGCAATAGAATTACTCAAAAACAATAAAAAACTGAACCTTTCCTCTAAAACGAACAAAGGAAAAACCACTGTTGAGATATCCAAAAAGCCAATAACGATAAAAAACAAATAGCCCCCTTGTTCATTCAAGATTAAAAAAGCCTCGAAAATTCGAGGCTTTCTGTGTAACAAATCACTAGTTTGCGCGTTCTAATACTCTATCAATCAAATTAATCGTTATGCTAAAACAATTCTTTATCATCTGTTCTGGAGCAGATACCGATATCTTAAAAGGCTCCACCATAGGAGAACAAAACAAATATGCTGGTATTGGTGCCACAGTATTCTTTACGGCATTGATGGCCTTCATTGCATCGTCATATGCCCTATATACCGTTTTTGACAATGTTTTCGCCGCTATAGGCTTTGGTCTGGTTTGGGGGCTACTCATATTCAATTTGGATCGTTTCATCGTTTCCACCATCAAGAAACGCAACAACATAATCGACGAACTCATACAAGCTTCTCCTCGTTTGTTGTTGGCTGTAATAATAGCAGTCGTCATTTCCAAACCATTGGAACTGAAAATCTTCGAAAAAGAAATAAACCAAGTCCTTTTAGAGCAAAAGAATGACTTGACATTAGCCAACAAGGATCAAATTGCATTGCAGTACGCTCCAAAGACAAAAGCTTTGCAGCAAGACATACAAACGTTACAAAGAGAAATCGATGACAAGGAAACGGAAGTCAATGCACTTTATGATACCTACATCAATGAAGCAGAAGGTACAGCTGGCACAAAATTGTTGGGCAAAGGACCGGTATACAAGGAAAAAAGAGACAAACACGATGCAGCCTTGGCTGAATTGCAGACACTCAAAGAAACAAACAAATCCAAAATAGTTGCTGCCGAAGCGGAAATGGCCCATCTCAAGGAAGAATACGATACTCAAGTTTCCACTTCTCAACCCATCATTGATGGTTTCGATGGTTTGATGGCTCGTGTTAGTGCATTGGGAACATTGCCATGGCTTCCTTCATTTTTCATTTTTCTTTTGTTTCTAGCAATAGAAACCTCTCCCATTTTTGCCAAGCTTCTATCTCCTAAAGGAGAATATGACTTTAAATTGGAGGATTTGGAAGGTGAAATCAAATCCTGGACAGCTCAAAAAACTCACCAAAGAAGTGTATTGCTTAATGCAGACAACGCATTGAATGACAAGGTATACGAAGACTTATCGACCGAAGAAGAAATTTACGCCTACAAGAAGAAAATGGCAAGAGACCTATTGAAAAAACAACAAGAGGCCTTTTACGACAGACAAACCAAAATATTATAGTGGGTATAGCTCTATGGCTTCTCCAAGCCATCCTTGCAGTTTATCATATATTTTTTTCTGATCTTCTTCAGAGAAGTGCTTGATGCGTGTTTTATGACTACCTCCTGCCAATGTCATTTTCAAAGCGTCCACGTTGGGTTTTGGTTTTGGCGCACAAGCTCCCCAAGTATCATAGGCTCCATTTATGTATAGTATTTTGTCTCCTTTGGTTTCCACATAATCACGGACATTCTTGATGTAATCCGGATTATAGGCAATAGGCACTCCTTTTGGCAAAAACCTTTTATTGGTAGGGTTGTGCACTATCTTCAACAGGTCTTTCACAGGAGTTGTATCAAACCCGTAATATCCCAATTCATTTATATGTTGGTAAAATGAAGGTAAATATTTGTAATATCCCTTGTCGCTATAAAACCCAACTCCCACGATTTGATTTACATATTTGAAAAGTGCCTCAGGTGTTGCAGCCTCATCTGGGATATCCTCACACTTTCCTCCCCATTGCCAAAACGAAAACGGAAACTCCAAAACGGCATATTCAAAGGCTTCTTCCATTGGAACATCAATAAATGTCATTTCTTTTTCCTTGGATACACGCTCCATTTCTGCCAATACAGCTTCTCTGTTTTCCAATGCCAAGCGTTGGAATCTTGTGACTTTTGCTCTACATTCTGCCGTACCAACAGAATTGATGTGTTCTTCTGTTCTTGGGTCTTCTTGCGTATTGATCAAAGGTGCCACATAAGGTACCGCCACATCTATGTCTTCTGGGTATTTGGATTTGTATATCAAAACAGTTTCTCCTCCTTTGCTAATACCTGTGGACAACCACTTGTTTTTATACAATCGCTTTAACTTGGTTACCAGATTATGATAGTCTTCTATTGCCAAATCGTTGGTTAGGTGTTCCCAAGGAAGTGGTGTTGGTCTAGAATTGCCATAAAGTCTATATTCCACCATCACTTGATTGGATTTCAAAACCTTGCTCAATTCATACGTTCTATGTTTTGCGCCATAACCTTCGGTAACCAAGACCGTTGGTTTGGAATAGTCTGTGTGAGATAGATATATGTGATGGTCAAATGTACCTGCCTCTGGATTACCATGATCCAACGGCTGTTTCAACACCATTTTAAAAGCTTCCGTGAAATGATCCTTCACGTCGACAGCACTAATTTCCGAGTTCGGAAAAAGCACCTTCAACTGCTCTTCGAAAGTCAGTCCTTCCAATGGGTCTTTCTCTTCTTTACAAGAGAAAAGACTCGCTGTCATCAAAAATAATATGAGTATTCCTTTAAATGTATTCATCGATCTGTTTTTTGCTTAAGGGTATTATTAATTCGTTAAAGATAGCCTTTCACAAAAAAGTCAACCTGTACTATATTATCCATAATTGATATTATTTTAGTTTAAACATAGTGATATTCAACCACAAAGATAGTCTAAATGCTTCCTTACTACTTTAAAAATCAGGTTTAACCTTAATTTTCATATCTTTATCATAGTTCACAAAATTCCTATGATGAAAATGATAAAATCCTTCGTATGCGTGTTTTTCATTATGATTTCTACAGCTTGCAAAGAAAAAAAAGGCCCCGTTTCCAAAACTGACAACAAGCCTGCATCAATTGAAGAAACCGCTACAGATGCAAACACGAATTCATTGGTTCTGAAAGAGGATGCATTGGGCGATTTCGAACTGAAAAAAGGAATGTCATTGGAAACATCGACATTGACAAATCATTTCTCAAATACAGAAATAAAAAAAGAAGTCGGACAACAAGATGGCCCTGATTATTTTTACTATACCATGGACAAAGATGTGACTTTCTCAACACCTGACACCGAAAACAACGTCTTGTCCCATATTTCGATAAAAGGCAATTCGGAAATAACAGATGTCTATGGCATTGGAATCGGCAATACATTGACCGACATCAAAAGCAAACGTTCCAACATTAAAATAATGACAGACCATTTTCACATCTATCTCCATAAGGAAGGCTCCAAGATATCTTATGAAATGTCATTGACCAATTACAATGGTCCTGACAAGGAAAACTATACTTTCGACGACCTTGAGGATTCCAAGGTAATTGCCATTCTATGGAATAGATAGTTTCATTTTTCCGAATCAAATACGTCAACATCATAGAACTTTAGAAGGTTTAGGCTGTATTATTCAATCCAAATACAATGTAATATGATATTATATTATCCATAAACCATACAATATTAGCCTTAACGTAGATAATATATAATTAGAGAGCTCTAAACATGTACTTTTGAGATCTATGACTCAAATCGTACAAATAGACACCTCTTTCATCGAAAAGCATACTTCCTTTACTGGGTGGTTTCCGAATTGGCCTTTGCTTTTTCTTCGAAAAAGACAATCGTACCAATGCGACACCATCATGATTTTCCTAATCCGGAAGTAAAGGCAGATTCCACATTGCTGTTGATGCCTGCATGGAATCCTAGTGAAAATGCTGGTGTGAAAATAGTGACCGTCAGTCCAGAGAACAATCAATTCGACTTACCTTCCATTAACGGGACTTACATCTATTTGGATGCGATAAAAGGCACCATAAAAGCCATATTGGAAGCCAAGAGCTTGACAGTAAAACGTACGGCCGCTGCTTCTGCATTGGCATCCTCCTTTCTATCGAGAAAGGATTCCAATTCTCTTTTGATGATTGGAACAGGAGCATTGTCCATAAACCTGATAAAAGCTCATGCCGCTGTTCGCCCGATAAGACAAATTATGTCTGGGGACGTAACTTTGACAAGGCCCAAGCCATTTCAAATCAACTATCCGACGAAAAATTCGAGATAACTCCAGTACGAAGTATCGAAGAAAAAATTTCTGAAGTAGACATCATATCTTCTGCCACACTTTCCAAGACACCTTTGGTCTTGGGCAAGCATCTAAGAGAAGAGCAACACATAGATCTGGTAGGCGCATACAAGAAGGATATGAGGGAAGCAGATGATGAAACTGACAAAATCCTCAGTCTTTGTAGACACCTACCAAGGTGGTTTAAATTCAGATTTGGGTGACTATTTCAATTCTTTCCCTTCTTAATTTTATAATAAATAAAGAAAGACAATAGGATCAAAGTAATACTAGCTATAATCCATATTAAATAAGAATGTTCCTGTTTTATATTTAGCAACATAGCTACATTTAATAATACTAGTAAAATTATTGCTATTTTTTTTAGTTTGGCAATCATTCTAATGTTTTTTAATTAATTCAAACAATTCTGCATATCATCCCAAGCTTCTCCAATGCACCCTGTCCAGACTACCATAGCCATAGTTCCAGAGAAAAGTCCTCCAATTCCTCCAGAAATAATTCCTAAAGCGACTGAAGCTCCTGCTGATAATGCTAGATTAAAATGACAAGAGTTCATATCACTGTCATATTCATCTTCACAAGGCCCTCCTCCTACGGGATCTCCTCCTCCTATATGTACCTTAGATAAGGTATAGGCACTTATCTCTTCTTCAATTTGTTCTTGAGAAATAGTCCTAATAGATGGATTTACCTCTAAAAACCTATCCTTGTCAGCTTCCATCTCATTAAACAACTCAATGAATGTATCAACTTGCTTAACATTGTTTAACCTAAGTGTATGCTCAATTTCCTCATAATTAGTTGCTCCACTAACTTTCAAAGCTTCCATAACTCTCAATGGATCAATATCGTCTTGTGCTTCCAACAATGCAATAAGTTTGGTAGTCGATTTTAAATAGTCGTCAACATAACTAAATAAATTAGTCCTCAATGTAGATTCCATATCTCCCTTAGCAAAGATCTTGGCCTTCTCTGAAATATTTTGAGTCTGTTCAAAATCCCTATCGTATTGACTACAGGAAACAAACATCATTAACACAGAAAGGAATACGGCCACTTTTGATTTTTTTTCATTTGATTTTAAATTAAGTGTAAATATCTATTAAAAACCTGTTAAAAACAACAAAACCACCCTGTTTCCAAGGTGGTTTAAAAGAAAGTGGAAACATCGACATTGGCAAATCATTTCTCAAGAAGTCGGACAACAAGATGGCCCTGATTATTTTTACTATACCATAGACAAAGATGTGACTTTCTCAACACCTGACACCGAAAACAACGTCTTGTCCCATATTTCGATAAAAGGCAATTCGGAAATAACAGATGTCTACGGCATAGGGATTGGCAATACATTAACGGACATCAAAAGCAAACGTTCCGACATTAAAATAATGACAGAGCATTTTCGCACCTACCTCCATAAGGAAAGCTCCAAGATATCTTATGAAATGTCATTGACCAATTACAATGGTCCTGACAAGGAAAACTATACTTTCGACGACCTTGAGGGTTCCAAGGTAATTGCCATTCTATGGAATAGATAGCTTCATTTTTCCGAATCAAATACGTCAACATCATAGAACCTTAGAAGGTTTAGGCAGTATTATTCAATCCAAACACAATACAATATGATATGATATGATATTATCCATATATCATACAATATTCGCCTTAACACAGATAATATTTAATTAAAAATATGTAAACATGTACTTTTGGAATATATGGCTCCAATCGTACAAATAGACTCCTCATTTATAGAATCGCATACCTCCTTTTCTGGGCTGGTTTCCGAATTGGCCCTTGCCTTTTCTTCGAAAAAGACAATCGTACCAATGCGGCATCACCATGATTTCCCAAACCCTGAAGTAAAAGCAGATTCCACATTGTTGTTGATGCCTGCATGGAACCCCAGCGAAAATGCCGGTGTAAAGGTAGTTACCGTCAGTCCAGAGAACAATCAATTCGATTTACCTTCGATCAATGGGACATACATCTATTTGGATGCGGTAAAAGGTACCATAAAAGCTATATTGGAAGCCAAGAGTTTGACAGCAAAACGTACAGCTGCTGCTTCCGCATTGGCATCTTCCCTTCTATCTAGAAAAGATTCCAATTCTCTTTTGATGATTGGAACAGGAGCATTGTCCATAAACCTGATAAAGGCTCATGCTTCAGTGCGCCCCATAAGACAAGTATATGTCTGGGGACGTAACTTTGACAAGGCTCAAGCCATTTCAGATCAACTATCCGAGGAAGGATTTAAAACGACCCCGATACAGAATATCGAAGAAAAGATTTCTGAAGTCGACATCATATCTTCTGCAACGCTTTCCAAGACTCCTTTGGTCTTGGGGAAACACTTGAAAGAAGGACAACACATAGATCTGGTAGGTGCTTACAAAAAGGACACAAGGGAAGCAGATGATGAAGCTGTCACGAAATCTTCAGTCTTTGTAGACACCTACCAAGGTGGTTTAAAAGAAAGTGGAGATATCGTTATCCCTTTACAAAATGGTACATTGACGACCGAAGAAATCAAAGCAGACCTATTTCAACTCTGTTCGAAAGATAAATCCGGAAGAACATCAGACAAGGAGATAACATTTTTCAAATCCGTTGGCCATGCCTTGGAAGATTTGACTGCTGCCAATTATTACTACAAAAAGTATTCGAATGGGTAAAGTCTATCAAAACATACTTTCAAAAACCAATTTTACTCCAAACGAAGATTGGCTTAAAATAAAAACCATAGACATGCATACCGGTGGAGAGCCATTGCGAGTCATAGTGGATGGTTTCCCTGAGTTGAAAGGAAACTCCGTATTGGAATACAGATATTTTTGCAAAGAAAACCATGACTATTTACGTACTGCCTTGATGTTTGAGCCTCGTGGGCATGCCGACATGTATGGTTGCATATTATTACCTCCAAATGACGACCAAGGAGATTTTGGAATCATCTTCTTGCACAACGAAGGCTATTCTACGATGTGCGGTCACGCCATCATTGCCATTTCGACTTTGGCAATAGAAATGAATTGGGTTGATGTTAAAGAAGGAGAAAACGTGATAAAGATCGATGCGCCTTGTGGCAGGATAACCTCCTTTGCAAATGTTGAAAATGGAAACGTCACTGGAGTTCGCTTTCATTGCGTACCTAGTTTCGTTGTAGGTTTGGACAGAACCGCAACAATCGAGGGCTTAGGAAAGGTAACCTATGACCTTGCATATGGCGGCGCATTCTATGCCTACGTCGATATGGCAAAAAACAATTTCGATTTCGACTTGAGTGCCAATTCATATAGAGCTTTGATAAACAAAGGAATGATGATTAAAAATGCCGTAATGAAAGCAGATAAAGGCATAGTGCATCCCTTTATAGATGATTTGAGCTTCCTCTATGGAACCATATTCATCGACAACAACAAACAGCCTTCCGGCAACGATAGTCGCAACGTCTGCATCTTTGCTGAAGGAGAAGTGGACCGATGCCCTACCGGCTCTGGAGTATCAGGAAGGGTGGCCATCAACAGAGCAAGAAAGGAAATCACCTATGGTGAGACCATGAGCATCGAAAGTATTACGGATTCGGTATTCAAGGCCTCTCTCGTTTCGGAAGAAGATTACGGCCCTTTTACGGCGGTGATCCCCCAAGTGGAAGGAACGGCACATATTACTGGAATGCAAACCTTTGTAATCGATCCCAACGATCCCATGAAAGATGGATTCATATTAAGATAACACATCAATACCTAACGTAGAACCCCTAAGAACGTTTAGATGAGCCAAAGACACACTGTTTCGAACAGTGTGTCTTTTTACTTTGATGCCTATTTAGATTTTGGACAATCCCAAATCCAAATCTTCAATTAAATCTTCTGCAGACTCCAATCCAATGGATATTCTCATATCTCCCAAGCTGATCCCCATTCCTTCAAATTGCTCTTTGCTCAACTCTTTCAAATAACTAATTGCCGGAGCATAGATCAAACTCTCATGTCCTCCCCAGCTAACACCTATTTGAAATAGGTTCAACCCATTGAAAAACGTTTTGATCTTATCCAAATCGTCAGTTTTCAATTGAAAGCTCATCAAGCCACTATAACCGGTCATTTGCTTTTTCCCCAATTCATATTGAGTAAAACTTTCCAATCCCGGATAATTGATCTTTGCAATTTTTGGGTGTTTCTCCAAAAAACGCGCCACGGTCAATGCACTTTTTTGATGCTGATCCATCCTTATTTTCAAAGTTCTCAGGCTTCGTAGCAATAGCCATGCCTCAAAAGGAGCTATCTTTGCCCCAAACAATTCAAACTCTTTCGTAAAAAGATCGTCAATGTCCTTTTCATCACCTATCACCACACCGGCTACGACATCACTATGTCCACCAATGTATTTTGAACAGGAATGTATTTCCAGATCTATCCCAAAACTCAATGGTTTTTGAAAGACAGGTGATGCCCAAGTATTGTCGATAATCGTTTTTATTCCTTTCGATTTGGCAAGTTTTGCCACCGCTTCCAAATCCTGTAGACTCAAAACGACCGAAGATGGGCTTTCCAGATAAATCAAAGAAGTATTGGGTTGGATCGCTTCCTTGAACTCATTGATGTCCGTTCCTGTTATATAGGTGACTTCGATATCGAACTTGGGTTTAAAATACTTTTGCAACAAACTATTGGCCGGGCCATATATGTTCTTTACGGTAACGATATGACTCCCTTTCTTTATGCAAGATAGAATGGAGGCACTAATTGCTGCCATTCCAGATCCAAACAACTTTGCGCTCTCACCTCCGGAAATCTTGGCTAGTTTTTCTTCTACGATCCTTACGGACGGATTGTTCCCTCTCGTGTATATGTAGTTGTTTACCCTATCGTCAAAAGTCTTGTCCACATCATCCCAATCCTTCATCGTGAATAGGGAATTCTGATATATGGGTGGTACAACAGCCCCTTTGCTATGGGCTTTCTTACCGTCATGGGACAAGAACGTCTCGATATTTATTTTTTTCATTGAAATAAAATGTGTTATTACTTATTTTGTTTTGTCTTTTGTCTTGTAAAAACATCCAATGCCTGTAAGTGCAAGAATTGGAGCTACAAAAATATTTAAAATGGATAGCAACTGCCAATGCCAATAATCTGCAAAATCCACTCCCAAGGTAGAAACCACAAACAGTGTCGATGCCGTCCATGGTATCAGCGTCTCGATCATGGTTCCATAATCCTCTATGGATCTCGATAGTACTTTCCTTGGAACTTTCAAACGATCGTATGCCGATTTGAATGCGTCACCTATAATGAAACTGGTTGCACTTTGATTGGATGTGAATGCATTTGTAAACGCCGTTGCCACCAAAGAGGAGATTATCAATGCCCATTTTTTCTTGACATCTTTGAAAACGATGTTGACCAATGTAGGCATCGCTTTCACCATATCCAATATCCCTATGAAGATGAATACCATGAATGTAAAGAAGATGGCTTCATTAAGTGCATACAAGCCTCCTCTATTGAAAAGGGTCACCACGTTCTCGGGCATTGCAGTAGCCCATGTGGCCATGTTCACATCATATCCCTTTAAAAGGGTTTGCAATAAGTTCTCCAATGAATAATTTTGAAAAAGCAAAGTCAAAACACTGGCAGACAATGCAGACAAAAGCATTACCGGTACTGTCGGCTTTCTTTTCAACGAACCATACAATACGATGGCTGGAGGAATTATCAATAGGACATTGAAATTGAACAAATTCTTTATGGCCAACAATGTCGCTTGCGAGGTCGCCTCATTGTTTACCTCGCTTGATGCTGGATATACAAAGGACAAGCTAAAAAACACGATCGCAGAAATAAATGCAGATGGAAAAGTGGTATACATCATGGAATGGATATGATCATAGAGTTTTACACCCGTGGCTGCCGATGCCAAGTTTGTCGTATCCGAAAGCGGAGACATCTTATCTCCAAAGTAGGCTCCTCCGACTATTGCTCCCGCAGTTATTCCCAAGTCCACACCAGCAATGGATGCCATACCGATAATGACAACTCCAATGGTTCCTATGGAACCCCAGGATGTTCCTGTCAACATCGAAAAGATTATTGGCACCACAAAGGCTATGATGTACATGTAATCTGGACTTATCAACTTTATACCATAATATACCAGCATGGGAATCGTACCGGAAATGATCCATGAACCGATAAGCACTCCTATGGAAAAGAAAATGAGTATTATGGGAAATCCTTTCGCTATTTTTTTTACTATGGCCTTTTGGATCTGATCCCATCTATAACCTAGAATCATCAATTCTATGGCAGAAAACACTGCAGACAGCAAAAAGATGATTTCCAAAGGAAATGGTTTCATTCCAAGATAAGTTGGTCCTATGACCAATCCAAAAGTTATGAGGATGAATAGAAAGACTACCGGCAGTAGCAAATGGTGTAGTTTTAAGTTGGAACGTTTCAAGGGGTTCAAGTATTTTTATGGTTACGTTTATTTTTTCTGAAGCATATTGGGTGTTACCACTGTTCTAAATCCAATGTGTTCTGCGGATGAGTTGATGCTTGAATTCATTTTTGATGATATGCGATAACTGGAACAATACGATGCATTGCATAAAAACGATCCTCCTTTGATCACCTTCTCTTGAATGCTGGGGTTGGATTTCACTTGTGGGTTATCAACTGGAGACTTGTTGGCCGCAAGCTTATGGTTTCTATCCACATCATACCAATCGGAAGTCCATTCCCATACATTGCCAGCCATATCATACAACCCGAAGGGGTTTGATGCATATTGTCTTACAGGGGCACTGCGTTCGTAACCATCCTTTTCGGTATTCTCCATAGGAAAATCGCCATTCCACGTATTGGCTTTTTCGGATAGGACTGATTGGTCGTTCCCCCAAAGGTAGACCACGTCCTTTTGGTTTCCTCTAGCTGCATATTCCCATTCTGCTTCCGTAGGCAGTCTTCTATTTGCCCATTTACAATAGGCTTCCGCATCTTCATAGGCTATATGGGCAACAGGGTGATTTCCCTTTCCTTCTATGGAACTTTTCGGCCCTTGCGGGTGTTTCCAATTTGCTCCCAAGGTCCAATTCCACCATCTGGACACGTCCCGTAGGTTAGGTTGTTGTCCTTTTACCTTTTTAAATGTCAAGGATCCTGGCTGCAACAAGGAATCCTCTGGCTTTGGAGTCCCAATGGGAAGCTCCTTTTTCATCTCGTCCCAATCGATTGGGCGTTCTGCCAACGTAACATATCCGGTTTCCCCAGTAAATTTCGAAAATTGAGCATTGGTCACCTCTGTGACATCCATGAAGAAACCATCCAATTTCACTTTGAAATTTGGCTTTTCCCGAGGTAAGGCCATAGCATCATGGGATACGGCTCCTTGTACAAATACTCCTTCAGGAATCCAGACCATACCCAATGGCGGTAACTTTGAGTGCTCCTTGTGCTTTTTGCAAGAGAGAATCACAAGAAAACAGGCACAAATCAAGGGGAAGTATTTTTTACGAATCATACTAAGCTAATATATGAAAATATTGCATTTATTCTTTTAAAACAAGAATCCTATTATCACGAAAAATCGGATAATAGGATTACAAGCATTAATTACAATTTAACCAAAACTGTACTGTCTATATTTTAAGGATTCTTTCCCTGTTTTTCTTTTTCAATGGGTGAATTCAATTCTACCAAAGGAGCTTCTGCATATGTTGAATCTATGAGTTTGAAACGTTCGCTTTTCAAATAGAACAAGGAACTAGCCAACTTGGGGTATTTCTTTCTAAGTGGTTCGTATTCCGGATTCACTGCGTGTTTCCCCCATATGCCCAGCATCAATTTCAGGTTTTCCTCATCTTCTGGATATTGTCCTTTGTCCCCTGTAGCTGTTATCCATTTCTCCAGAACATCTGCATGCTTTTTCAAGGCCTCTTCATAATCGGGATTTGTTGCAAGGTTGTTCAATTCATAAGGATCCTTTTTCAAATCATATAATTCTTCCGTCGGCCTTTCATCAGACATGAATCTATCTTGTATTTCATTCAATTTCCCATCGGTATGCAACTGGTGCATCACCTCGACGAATTCAATCCCATCCACATCCATATATGTAGGTTGTGTGTATGGCCTATCGACAAGGAAATTACGGATGTACTTGAATTCCTTGGATCTTACGGAACGAATGCGGTCGATGGTGAAATCACAACGATCTCGTGTCGAGATGACATATTCACGTTTCTCCTTTTCGTCAAACATATTTCTCCCTTCCATATATGTCGGTCTTTCGATTCCTGCCAATGCCAAGGAACTTGTTCCCAAATCCAACCCTGCGATCAAATCTTCATTGATGGTTCCAGCCTGAAGTGCTTTATTCTGCTTTGTGAAATCCGCTATGATCAATGGGACTTGGATCCCTCCATCGTACAGAAACTGTTTGTTTCTCGTCATTCGCATACCATGGTCCGAAAAGAAGAAAACAATTGTGTTTTCAAGTAAATTCGCCTCTTTCATCTTCTTGATGATGTCACCTACTTTTTCATCCGTTATCTGAATGGCATCCAAATGGTTTGCATACTCCTCGACAATTGCTGGGTGATTAGGCAAATAGGGAGGTAATTCGATTTTTGATCGATCCACTGGGGTTTTCACCTTGTCCTTGAAGGACGAAGAGAAGATTTCCTTTCCTCCATACATTTGTATTTGCCCGAAAAAAGGTTGCTTCTGCTTCAAAGTGGCAAGATCCAATCTTGCACCACTCTTGCCATACAATGGATGCATGTAATAATCTTGGCTATATAGTTCTCGTCTATCATAATCGAAATTATAATCATCTTTACCGTTGTTGAATGTAAAGTACCCTGCCTTTTTGAATACTTCCGGAACTGTTTTCAAATCTTTCGGCAATGCAATCGCCGACTCCTTGGTTCTGGAACTATGATGGTTTTGTGTTCCAGTGGTCGTGGACATTACTCCTGTGATTATGCTGGAGCGACTTGCCGAACATACTGGAGCTGGCATGAAGGCGTTTTTATACAAAACGCCTTGTTCTGCCAAACTATCTATATTAGGTGTAGAAATGAGGGTTGTTCCATAGGCACCCAACAATGGTGCAGTATCCTCTAGGTAAATCCATAGTATATTGGGTTTTTGCCTAGGTTCTTCAACTTGAGCTTCCGCATCTTTCTTCTTCGCGCAAGACAACTGAAACAAGGTCAATAGCAACAATATCATCATTACCTTTGATCCTTCTTTTGTTTTTATCATCATATGGGTATTTCGTAAACTATTCATCTTTTGTCACAATTGCATTCCATCCTCCTCCTGAGGCCAACTTTGCCATAATAACATCTTTGTCTGTTATTTTCTTCGTTTCTTTTTTATAGTCACTGGCATATCTATCTGCATTGACTCCATCTTTAAATATCTCGATGGTATATTTTCCTGATTCTAAAAAAGAAAAGTCAATTTTCAATTCTCTCCGTGTCTCATCATTCATGACTCCTACATACCATTTCGAATCGTTTTTACGAGCTACAGCCAGATATTCCCCAATTTTTGCATCCAACACCTTGGTTTCGTCCCAAACTGCAGGGATTTGTGCTATGAATCTCGTGGATTCTTCTTCTTTCATATAATTGC
The DNA here is from genome assembly GCA_947496215.1 of uncultured Bizionia sp. Lineage (GTDB taxonomy): Bacteria > Bacteroidota > Bacteroidia > Flavobacteriales > Flavobacteriaceae > JAHDHI01. Next base: position 158,176 of record CANMCF010000002.1, on the reverse strand, counting down.
TTGGACTATCGCATAACATTTGCAATGGACTTTCATACAAGGTATACATAGCTACTTGATGTGCTCTCGTCCCCATGGCCATTGGCCTATTCCAATGAATTGCAAAGTTTTTTTCTTGAGCATTTACCATGGCGCCTGGAGTGTAGTCCATTGGGCCTGCCACCATTCTTATGAAAGGGAGGGTCAGGTTGTGCTTGGGCGTTATGTATTTTGCCCATTTATTGTTCTCTGCTCCTTTCACACCTTCTCTAGTCAACACATTCGGATACGTTCTTCTTAAACCAGCTGGTTTGTATGACCCATGAAAATCCACCAACAATTTATGTTTGGCACAAGCTTCGGCCACGCGTTCATAATAATTCACCATCCATTGGTCATCACGCTGCATGAAATCCACCTTGACACCTTTTACTCCCCACTTTTGGTAAGTATCCAAAGCCTCTTCCAATTTTTGATTGAAGGAACTCCAAGCGACCCAGAGGATAATGTCCACATTTTTCGATCTCCCATAATCTATCAATGCTTTCACATCCACCTCTGGCACAATTTTCAAGACGTCTCCCAACTCATACCATCCTTCGTCCAAAATGACATATTCGATTCCATACTTGGAAGCAAAGTCTATATAATACTTGTATGTATCGGTATTTACACCCGCTTTGAAATCTACTCCATAGATGTTGTTGAAATTCCACCAATCCCAAGCCACTTTTCCTGGCTTTATCCAGCTTGCATCCTTTATCCTGGTTGGTTCCGCCAATTGATATGACAATTGGTTGGTAATTAAATCCCCATCTGTTTTTGAAACTCCGATGATACGCCAAGGAAATGTTCTATCCCCTTTCGTTTTGGCAATGTAATCTCCTACCTTCGATGGCTTAGTGCTTCTATCATCCTTCCATCTTTCAAATCTGTCTACTTCAGTCTCCAAGACATATTTTGGAAAGGTCGCTTTTAAACTATTCCCTGTATTTCCTGTTACCCACATTCCCGGATAATTCAATAGACCTGTTTCCGTGATCAATAATTTTGTTTCTTCGGAGGGCTCTATCAAAAGAGGCAGACTCGCCAAATCTTTTGTAGACAAGGAATCTAGGCCGTTGTACTCATACAATCGCTCATTATGGGAGAAAAATTCCTTTTCACGAGGAAAATACACTTTCGATTCATCAGAAAAATTAAAGACTGCTTCTTCGGATTTCACAATGATGTCTCCTTTCAATTTTGTTTTGAATCGATATGCCACACCATTGTCATAGGCTCTAAAAAAAATACTATAATTCCCTTTGAACTTCAATTCCAACTCGTTGAATCTGTCTACTATTTCCTTGCTCTTTACTCGCAATTGAGGATACAACATCTGATCTATCGATCTCACCTTCTTTCCTGTTACCTTAGGATTTTCTCCCAGAATGAAGTCATCGGAAATGATCATGGACATAAAAGATGGAGCCATTACCTGCTCCCCATCGACTGCCAGGGCATAGCTAACATTTTCATTTACCGAAACCATGAGTACTATGCTACCATCCGGAGATGTCAGTTTGTAATCTTTGGCATATGTCGTCTGAATGACGACAAGCATCACTAAACAAGCTATGATTTGACTTCTGAAAATTGATTTCATTCTTTTATTCAATTATTTATTTGGTATCAATGAAATTAATCCGGAAGCTGGGACATCGAATACATGCACTCCTCTTTTTAATTTAATTTTATCTTTATTTATTTCTTTTCCCTTACAATCGTAGATTACATAGTCATAATCTTGCTTTTCTCCAACAACATCTATTATGATCTTATTGGATGTCTTGGCATTGATGATGTCCATTTCTTTAGTCGAAGATGCATTGACGATCAAATCGCCATACAATGCCACAATCTTTTTGTATTGGTTCTCACTGGAAATCATTGGATAATTGCCTTGTGGAGCATATGGAGTGAATTCTCCTTCCAATATCAAATTTCTGTTTTTCAACCAATAATCTGTATAGAAGCGAACCATTTCAAAATGTTCCTTTGGAATATCAGCCAATTTCACTGAAATTTGAGGAACGGAAAACATTACGTTGAGCAATTGTAACGCTGCATTTTCGGTAGATTCGCTGTTGTGCCACATCAGCATATCCGAATGTACTGCGGTATCACCACTCAACAATCTCAAATCTGTGGTAGCCACTCTATTTATCAATGCTACATTGGGGCAATCTGCTGCTCTCAGCATATTACCATACTTTCGCATTGCCGGTCCTGTATATGGCTGTCTGAATTCAACCATTATATCTGATTTCACTGCTCTCAACGAAGACATCAAATCGGTCATCAATCTATCTGTTCCATCATTTACGGAAGCATAGTCTCGACCTCCTTCTGTTGTCAACTCCGTGTCCTTTTTTGCTCTGAACGTACCCAAGAAATCCAATTTGAAGCCATCCAAATCCCATTCTTCAACCGCCTTTACATAAGTCTCTATAATGAACGATCTCACTTCTGGGTATCTAGGATCCAACACATATGTACCTTGCCCTTCCCAATAGGACAAGAATTTCCCTTTCATTTTTTCGTAAGCGGCAGATTTCTCTCCAACAAACGGAACGGCATACCATAAGATGAATTTCATATCCAAATCATGTACGGCATCCACAAACCCCTTCATATCCTTAATGCGTTCTGGATTCCAATCGCCTGTATAGGCATATCCTCTGTTGCTATCCATTGTCTGCCAACCATCATCCACGATAATGGATTCAAAACCCATCGTCTTTGCAAGTTTGCATTCTTTCACCAGTTCTTCTTTCGATACATTTTGATGATAACTGTACCAACTAGAATATACTGGTAACTTTGCCGCTTCTGGAACAATTGCCGGCTTGTACAAATCAAAGGACGTCCACCAAGAAGCCACTTCTTGCAACGCTTTTGAAAAGGGAACCCCACGTATATCCAATCTTAGTTGTACCTTATATATCTTTACATCTTTGTGCTTTTGGGTAAAAAGTTGCACTTCATTGTACATCATCCCGTTTTCTTCTTTTACTGAAGTGCTGGTAATAACTGTGTTCAACGCTTCAGAAACAGCAAATGTCTGTCTGTTTACATCATCAAATCCAAACAAGGAAATTACTGGAGCATGCCTTGACAACATGGACTTTACCTTTGCCGGCCCCCAATCTGGAGTAATCGTCTTATCCAAAGAAGCGCTACTACTCCAATAACCAGCAATGTTATTTGAAGGCACAGCCCATTTCAAGGATAATTTTCCAGGAGTAAACTTTTCTGTATTGCTTAAAGTAATCGTGGCTATTTCTAGACCTTGTTCCCTTTTATCTATTTCTATCTTTATTTCTGCATTGTCCGATTTGTAAATCAAATCAATGTCGTTGTCGGAAAGCCTGAAACTTTCCTTTGATTCTTGAGCATTGCCACTCGTGATTAGACATAAGGATAATAGGAAAAACGACATCGCTTTTCCCCCTTTTAAAAAGGCATAACCTATTAATTTATCCCAGTTAAAATAACTCATCAACTTTTTTTTGACTAAAATAGCATTAAATACGGAAAAAAACCAACCAGTAGCTACTAGTTTATTTTTTAATTGATATATTCGTAAAATGAATTTTATGATTAAAGAAAATACGGGTATTCCAAAATACAAGCAAATTATTAAATCCATTGAAGAATCCATCCTTAATGGTGTGTACAAAAGAGGGGATAAGTTGCCCTCCATAAATAGCATTAAATTTAGGTTCTCCTTATCAAGAGACACCGTTCTACTTGCCTACAACGACCTCAAAACCAGAGGAATAATACAATCCGTACCAGGCAAAGGATATTATGTAAAGACGGAAAACGTAGATACCCAACAAAAGATATTTCTTCTTTTCGACGAGTTCAATGGATTTAAAGAGGAGCTATTCAATTCGTTCATAGAAAATTTGGGAGACAACATCGAAGTCGATATCTTTTTTCATCATTTCAATCACAAGGTTTTCAATAAACTAATATATGACAACATAGGAATATACAATACCTATGTCATTATGCCTGCCAATTTGAAGGAAACCAATCTCTTTTTGGAAAGGTTACCAACCGATAAGGTTTACATACTTGATCAAATGCATCAAGAATTGTCCAAATATCCTTCCATATTCCAAAACTTCGAAAAGGATATTTTCACGGCATTGTCGAATGGCTTGGAACTATTGAGGAAATACAAGAAATTGATCTTACTTTTTCAAAAGGACATAGAACCCAAAGGCATGCTTCATGGCTTTGAAAAGTTTTGTATGAAAAATGATTTTGAATACGAAGTGATAGACAAGATAGGCGATAGAGCTCCTGAAAGAGGAGAGGTCTATTTAATTCCAGATGACAGAAACTTGATTCGCATCATAAAAAAGATCAAAGAACTCAATTTGGTCCTTTCCAAGGACCTCGGCATCATTTCATACAACGACACATTGTTGAAAGAAATCGTGGAAGATGGCATCACTACCATATCCACAGATTTCAACGCTATGGGAAAACGTTTGGCCGAAATGATAATAAACAAAGAATTTGCACAAATAGAAAACCCTAACAATTTAATTATACGAAAATCCCTCTAAACCCATGTTACTTTTTGATATAGAATCCATTGAAGATAAAAACAGCGCATTAGACCATTTAAAATTACAAAGTCCAAACAAGAAATCGCATGCTACAATTGCTCTTAATTTAGGAGGCAGTTTACAAGAACTATCCATTAACGACAAGTCCATTATCAAAACATTGGACAATATGGACTATGAAACCAGCTATGCATCCTCAGTTCTATTCCCATTTTCCAATAGAATAAAGGAAGGAAAATATACTTTCGGAGAAAACGAATACCTATTGGAAACAAATGAAAAAGAAGAGAAGAATGCACTTCATGGCTTGGTTTACAACAAGACTTTCAAGGTAATTACCAAAGAAATAACAGAAGCCCATGCTTCTGCCACATTGGAATACAAAGAAACACATAAACCAAAAGGCTTTCCTTTCAATTATTCCATCTCTCTCAAATACACTTTAACCGACACAGATTTAAAATTGAAGGTATCCGTCAAGAACACAGACACCAAACCCTTTCCTTTCAACATAGGTTGGCATCCCTATTTTTCGAGTAGTGATCTATACAATAGTTTCATCGGGATTAAAAGCAACAAGAAATTCGTAGTCGACAAGGCCATGATTCCCATAAAGACAACAGACATATCACTTGATGAATCACTGCAAATAAAAGACAACTCCTTTGACGATTGCTTTATTCTGAACAAGAACAATGTGAACTTCAAAACACCGGATTACGAAATAGAACTAAGTACTTCCTACAAGGAGAACTATTTGCAGATATACACCCCAAAAGATAGAAACCACATAGCCATAGAACCAACTACAGCTCCAGCCAATAGTTTTAACAACAATTACGGATTACAAATTTTAAAACCAAAAGAGACACACAAGATAAGTTGGATGATTAATTTAAGAAGCTATGGACTACACAATTAAATGTTTGAGTATAATTGCATTTGTCCTTTTTGCAAGTTGCAATGAAAAAACAGAATCATCGAAAAATGCAGAAAAAGAAAGGAATCAGTATGACAAAAACATACTAAACTACAATATCACACCCAAAGAACCTTTTGACAAATCCGGTTTGATGTTCTCGGATCAAGGCGCTTGGTTTGCCTTTAGTTTTCCAGATTCCACGGCAAATGACATCTCTGGTTTTTCCGGTCCCTTCTTAATGACGCAACAAAATGGAGTTTGGAGTAGTCGATCCCTCGCAAATTTTAACATAAAAGGTGATAAGAACATTAAACTTATCGACTGGAAAACGTCCTTGCAATCTCAAAACGGTTTTTCCAGTCATCTAGAACAATCCTTTCAAAACGAAACACTTAGAATCAATCAGGAAATAACCTACCTGTCTGGTCATACTGCATTGCAAAAAACAACGATTACCAACGTATCTAATTCTGGGGTTACATTACACCCTTCCATAAGCGGAAAGTTATTCGACATAGGGCTTGTCCTCAGTTCGGAAGATCAAACAATTGTACTCTCGACGGAAAAATCCACGGCAAAAGGTTATTTGACGTTTCCGAAGGAATCCGTATCCTTGATGACTACTGGCAACTATTACAATGCACATTACGAAACCCTTTTTCTCAAACCCAATCAGACAAAGGAATACCTGATCTCACAAACCTTTATTTTTCCGGAGTACTCATGGGAAGAGGAACAAGACAAGATAGCTGCAATGGATTTCGATTCCATCCTACAAAATCGGAAAATCGAAAAACAAACCCAATTGGAAGCTTTGACAGAAAACAGAAGGCAACAATTTCTTGACGACAAGTATGCTGAAGTTTTAGCAAAAGCTCAATTGACCTTGCAAAACAATTGGCGCATTCCTGCAGGCGAGATAAAACATGAGGGGCTATTCCCTAGTTATCATTATAAATGGTTCAACGGTTTTTGGTCCTGGGACTCATGGAAACACGCCGTTGGATTATCCTATTACAATCCTGATTTGGCAAAGAAACAAATGAAACTAATGTTCGATTTCCAGAAGGAAGATGGTTTCATCGTCGATTGCGTATTTAGAGACACTTTAATCGAAAAACACAACTATCGTGATACCAAACCTCCATTGTCGGCTTGGGCAATAGCAAAGATTTATGAAAAAGACCCGGATTTGAAATTCGTAAAGGAATTCTATCCAAAGTTGAAAAAATATCACTACTGGTGGTATGCAAAACGAGACCACGACAAAGATGGGCTTTGCGAATACGGCTCTACTGATGGGACATTGATTGCTGCCAAATGGGAGAGTGGTATGGATAACGCCATTAGGTTCGACAACTCAAAGATCCTCAAGAATTCTGAAGGAGCATATTCATTGAATCAAGAAAGTGTGGATTTGAATGCCTATCTCTATGCAGAAAAAGTATACCTAAGCCAATTGGCAATTGAACTAGAATTGCTTGAAGACAGTAAAAGATTTATCTCGGAAGCAGAAACCCTCAAGAAAAAAATCCAAACCCAATTCTACGATCCCAATGATGGTTGGTTCTATGATACCGACCTGGAAGGAACAACTTTCATAAAAGGAGAAGGCAGTGAAGGTTGGACTACGCTTTGGGCCAATGCTGCAACAAAAGAGCAAGCTGAATCCGTCAAGATCAAAATGATGGACTCCACCAAGTTCTATACTAAAGTCCCTTTTCAAACCATGAGTGCGGATCACCCGAAATTTGATCCGTTGAAAGGATATTGGAGAGGACCGAATTGGTTGGATCAATCCTATTTTGGAGTAAAAAGCTTACGTAACTATGGATATGATGAAGAGGCTAACAAAGCCACCATTAAGATTTTAAAAGGAGCCAATGGCATCTTGGGAAAGGGAAAAGCAATCAGGGAAAACTATCATCCCTTGACAGGAGAAGGTCTCCATGCTCAAAATTTTAGTTGGAGCGCAGCGCACATTATATTGTTGTTAACAGAAAATTAAAATGAAATCAAAAGCAATCTATTTCCTGTTGTTCTTGTTGTCTTGTTGTTACTCTTATGCACAACAAGACAATCCCATCGAAGGCTATAAGAGCTACATAGAGAACGAACAAATGATTGGTGAACACAAGTTGCCCGCTCACGCTTCTTTCTCTTCGTTCTCATCACAAGAGGACATGTTGGACGACAAGCCGGAATTCCATAAGTCTTTGGACGGAATCTGGAAATTCAATTGGGTTCGAAACCCCAAGGATAGGCCTACAACCTTTATGGATCCCAAGGAAAATGTAACGCCATGGGATAATATAAAGGTCCCTTCCAATTGGGAAGTGGAAGGCTTTGGAGTTCCAATCTACGTGAACCATCAATACGAATTCTCCGATTACAAGGCAATGGTTGCTAAAGATATGGAATTGGTAGACACCTATTACCCCAAGAATCCTGGAAAAGTCCCAAACGACTACAATCCGGTAGGTTCATACAGGAAGGACTTCACCATAGATGAGAGCTGGGATGAAAAAGAATTGTTCATACACATCGGTGCCATGAAAGCTGGTGGTTTTGTTTGGCTCAATGGAAAATACATAGGTTATTCCCAAGGCAGCAAACTACCAAGTGAATTCAATATCACCAATGCCGCAAGAATTGGGAAAAACACCATAGCCATTCAAATTTTCAGATGGACCGATGGTTCTTATCTTGAATGTCAGGATTTTTGGAGAATAAGTGGTATTGAGCGCTCCGTCCACATATATGCACAACCCAAATTGAGGTTTCAAGATTTTGAGGTAACCTCAATTTTAGATGGAGAATACAAGAATGGTGTTTTCAAACTTTCGGTGTACTTGGAGAACCATTTTTCAACAGGGCAAAAAGGATATCTTTCATATAGGATCCTAGATAAGAATCAAAAAGAGATAGCTTCGAAGGAAGAAAAGTTTTCAATCAATGAAAATGGAACACAAACCCTTTCTTTTTCAGATGACATTGAAAAGGTAAGGCAATGGAGTGCAGAACATCCCAATCTATACACCTTGGTCTTGGAGCTCAAAAACAAAAAAGGAAAGACAATTGAATCAACCAAACATCATATCGGATTCAGATCCATCGAAATAAAGAAAGGTTTGCTTTTGGTAAATGGACAACGTATCACGCTGAAAGGTGTGAACACACAAGAAACAGACCCCGAAACTGGACACATCATGTCTGAAGCACTCATCTTGAAGGACATTGAACTTTGGAAGAAAAACAACATCAATGCTGTGCGGCTGAGCCACTACCCTAGAGGTAGACGCTTTTATGAACTTTGTGACAAATATGGGTTGTATGTGGTAGATGAGGCCAACATTGAATCCCATGGAATGTATTACGGCAAATACTCTTTGGCCAAACAAGTCGATTGGGAAAAAGCCCATACGGACAGAATGACAAGAATGGTGAAACGAGATAGGAATCACCCATCGGTTATTATCTGGTCAATGGGAAATGAAGCTGGCAATGGTACAAACTTCTACAAGGGTTATGATGACATAAAGGCAAATGATGACACCAAACGCCCTATACAATACGAACGCCCATATAAAGATCATGATGGTAGTTGGTACGACATGGATGTCAATACCGACATCATAGTACCACAATATCCTTCACCTGCAAATTTTGAGGCAGTAGGAAAATCCAAGACAGATAGACCATTTATCCCTAGTGAATATGCTCACGCCATGGGAAACAGCACTGGCAACTTTCAAGACTATTGGGATATCATCGAACAATACGACAATTTGCAAGGTGGTTTCATATGGGATTGGGTCGATCAATCCATCTGGAAGACCAATGAAAAGGGAGAACGTTACTATGCCTACGGAGGAGACTATGGCAAAGACATGCCTTCGGACAATACTTTTTTGAACAATGGCATCGTATTTCCCGACAGAACACCTCAACCTGCCTTGTACGAAGTAAAGAAGGCTCACGAATTCATTAACTTCAAGGACAAAGGCATCAACAAGCATAATGAATTGAGAGTGCTCATAGAAAATGGCTACGATTTCACAAACTTGGACCAATTTGATTTTTCCGCACAGATCAAAGCCGATGGAATCACTTTGAAGACAATCGACATTGAAGACATATCAATAGAGACCCATACGGGGAAATTGATTCGTATCCCTTTGGAGGACATAACCTTCAAGAAGAATACGGAATACTTCGTAGAAATCTCCGCAAAGACAAAGAACGAGTGGGGAATTCTCCCAAAAGCATTTGAAGTCGCTCACGAACAAATTCCATTGACCTCCAAATTCAAAGAAGACCTCGTGGACTTGCCTACTGCCATACAAATGCTTTCAATAGAAGAGAAAAAGGAAAACATCATCATATACAATGAAGATGTAAACATCGTTTTTTCAAAGAAAAAAGGACAAATCACTTCCTATGAATTACGCGGAAAAGCACTTTTCAAACCCGGACAATCCCCAAAACCAAATTTTTGGAGAGCCGTCACCGACAATGACTTCGGAAATGCGATGCACAAAAACAACATTGGCTGGAAAGACGCCTCACTAAACCATACTGTAAACAAACTAGATTATAAAATAGACGATTACGGACGAGTGATTGTAACCATAACTTATTTCCTACCTACCGTGGAAACGACTTTTCTATCTATTTACAATATTTCAGGAGAAGGAGTCATCCATATAAAAAACACCCTGAGCCCCACCAATTACAAAGGAGACATTCCAAGAATAGGCATGCGAATGCAAGTGGATGGTCAATATGAAAACCTATCCTATTTTGGTAGAGGCCCTTGGGAAAATTATCAAGATAGGAAATCGTCTGCCTTTGTTGGCTTATATACTTCCAAGGTGAGAGACCAATATGTCCCATATATTCGCCCACAAGACAATGGTTATAAAACGGATGTTCGTTGGATGGCACTTTCAAACCATCGAGATAGTGGACTTTTATTTGTCATGGACAACTCGAACTTATTGAGTTTTAGTTCTCTTCATATGGAAAATGAGGATTTTGACACTACAGATGGGCTAGATTATGAAAATTCCAATAAAAGCAAACACACTATAGACATCAAAGAAAAGAACTTGGTGCAACTCAATGTGGATTTGGGGCAAAGAGGAGTTGCAGGCGATGATAGCTGGTACTCCAAACCCCAAGAAAAATATCAATTCAAAGGAAACAAGGAGCATCGATATGGCTTCTACATCATCCCTTTTGAGAATCAATCAATAGAACACTTCATAACATTAAGCAAACTTTACACCTACCAAAACAGCAACGATTAAAAAAGTAATGAGCTACGCTAACTTACAAATCACCATACAACAAGCCGAAAGCATCCTTTGGGATCTTTTCGACATAAAGGGAATTGCCTCGCCACTCCCTGGAGAGATTGATTTCAACTTCAGGATAAAGATAGAAAATGAGGAAGGCTACATCTTGAAGGTATCACGTCCAGATGAAGATGATGAATACCTGGATTTTCAACAAAAACTATTACAATTTGTCGAAGACAAGGGAAAAAACATCACCGCTCCCAAGGTCATAAGAGACAAAGACGGAAACTCCATTTCCGAAATCATCGATAATTTTGGCAATCAAAGAAAAGTCCGCTTGCTTTCCTGGGTTTCCGGAAGGGTTTGGAGCAGTGTGAACCCCCAATTGGATGATTTACGTTTCAGTCTAGGAGAACAATGTGGGGCATTGACCGAAGCCTTGCAAGGTTTTGATCACGCTGAAGCCCATAGAGAATTCGAATGGGACGTATCACAATCACTTTGGACGACAAAACACCTCGACTTGTTTTCTTTGGAAGAAAAAGAGATACTTTCCTCATTTCAAAAACGGTTCGAAGTTTCCCAAAACGACTATTCGAAATTAAGAAAATCTGTAGTTCACAATGATGCCAATGACAACAATGTGATTGTTTCCGACGATCTTATAGACCCGGTAGTAAAAGCAGCAATAGATTATGGAGATGCCATCCATACTCAAATCATAAACGACCTCGCCATCAGTTGTGCATATTGCATAATGCACCATAACGACCCATTGGAAGCATCCCTGTCGATCGTGAGAGGTTATCATTCTTCTTTCCCTTTATTGGAAGAGGAATTGGCTCATTTACATACCGCCATTGCCATGCGATTGGTGATCTCGGTAACCAAATCGGCCATCAACAAAATCAAAGAACCTGACAACGAATACTTGTTGATAAGTGAAAAACCTGCTTGGGAAGTTCTTGAAAAATGGCATTTGATCCACCCGGATTTTGCCGAATGTAGCTTTAGATCCGCTTGCGGGTTTAACCCCCACCCAAAACAAGAAGCCTTTGAAAATTGGAGTTCGAAAGAACAGTTTTTACTTTCAGACATATTCCCGACCATCTCAAAAGATGAAGTCCATCATTTGGATCTTAGTGTTTCCGGTAAATGGATAGGACATCAACAAGACTTCAATGACCTGGATCTATTCCAGTTCAAGATAGACCAACTTCAAAAAACGATACCGAACAAAATCATCGCTGGGGGTTATTTGGAGCCACGCGCCCTATATACTTCAACCTCTTATGACATGATTGGAAACAACGGGAGAGAAAGCAGAAGCATCCATTTGGGAATAGACTATTGGCTACCAAGTGGCACACCTGTTCATGCTTTGCTTGAAGGAGAGGTTGTAATTGCAGTAAATGATTCTGGCAACAAAGAATATGGCGGTTTGGTTGTCTTAAAACATAGCATTTCAAATATAGAGTTTTATACCTTATATGGCCACCTGACCGTTTCTGGTGCAACGCAACACAATGTAGGTGATCGAATTAAAAAAGGAGAAAAGATTGCAGAGCTTGGTTTGCCTTCTGAAAACGGCAATTGGGTTCCTCATCTACATTTTCAAGTTCTACTCTCGCTTTTTGGCCACATCAATGATTTTCCTGGGGTTGCCTATTTGAGACAGGTCGAAGTATGGAAAAGCATATGTCCAAATCCAAATTCATTGTTCAAATCGGAAGCACTTCAAAATGGTGACGACACTTCAAATGAAGAATTGATAAACTATAGAAAACAACACTTGGGCAAAAGCCTAAGCCTACAATATAAAGTACCAATCAAAATGGTGCGCGGAGCTGGTCAATATCTAATGGACCAATATGGACAAAAATATCTGGACACGGTAAACAATGTAGCTCACGTTGGCCATGAACATCATCAAGTCGTAAAGGCAGGACAAGAGCAGATGGCACTCATCAACACCAATTCCCGCTATTTACATGAAAACATAAATGCCTTGGCAAAAGAACTCATAGAAACCCTGCCACCGAAATTAAATGTATTGCACTTTGTGAATTCAGGTAGTGAAGCCAATGAATTGGCCATACGAATGGTAAAAGCAAGCACAGGAGAACGTGATGTCGTCGCCAGTGAAGTGGGTTACCACGGAAACGCCAACATGTGCATTGACATGAGTTCATACAAGTTTGATGGCAAAGGAGGACAAGGAGCTCCGGAACATACACACATTTTCCCATTGCCTGATGCCTTTAGAGGAAAATACAGAGGGCATGATACAGCAGATCGTTACGTCGAGGAAGTACAAAGGCAAATAGACATCATCCATGAAAAAGGACGTGGTGTCGGAGCACTTATCATAGAACCAATCATAAGTTGCGGCGGACAAGTAGAACTGCCTGATGGTTTTTTACCCAAAGCATACGAAGTCATCAGAAACGCAGGTGGATTATGCATTTCCGATGAAGTACAGACAGGTTGTGGAAGAATGGGAAAAACCTTTTGGGGGTTTCAATTGCATAATGTGGTACCAGACATCGTAACCATTGGAAAACCTCTAGGGAACGGACATCCCGTGGCAGCAGTAGCATGTACTCAGGAAGTCGCAAATGCCTTTGCCAATGGAATGGAGTACTTCAATACTTTTGGAGGCAACCCTGTTTCTTGTGCCATAGCAACAGAAGTACTACGAACCGTAAAACGTGAAAAACTTCAAGAAAACGCCTTGAGTGTAGGCGAATACCTAAAAACAGAATTAAAGGCATTGTCCTTAGAATTCCCTATAATAGGTGATGTTCGTGGTCAAGGCTTATTTTTAGGAATCGAATTGGTAGATGCCAAATTGAATCCATTGGCCAACCAAACCGATTATTTGGCCAACCGCATGAAAGACCATGGCATTTTAATGAGTACTGACGGACCTGATCACAACGTACTGAAAATCAAACCACCAATTGTGTTTACCAAGGACAATGCAGAAGAACTATTATTCTATTTGAAAAAAACCCTTGCCGAGGACTTCATGAAACTTTAACCCTAATCGATGAAATTTAAATTATCACATATATTGATTCTTTGTCTTGCACTCGGTTGCAAACAAACTCCTTTGCCAGAAGTGGCAGAACAAACATTCCATTATAACCACAAAATATTTGAAGACAACAAGCTACCACCAAGAGCAACGTATTTTGGCTTTGAATCTTCAGAAATACTAAAAAAGGAAAACTCTAAACGCTTTCTAAATTTGAATGGAGATTGGAAGTTCAATTGGGTAAAAGACCCCAAACAACGTCCCATCACTTTTCAAAACACCGATTTCAATGATACCGATTGGAAAACCATTCCTGTTCCAGCAAATTGGGAAGTAGAGGGCTATGGACATCCAATCTATTTGGATGAACGCTACCCGTTTACTACCAAATGGCCCGATGCACCAACCGATTACAACCCAGTTGGGACCTATCGCAAGGAAATAACACTTGACGAAGGCTATCTTTCTGAAGATGTCATCCTTCATTTTGCTGGTGCCAAATCCGCAATGTATGTCTACCTCAATGGAGAGTATGTCGGTTATTCCCAAGGAAGCAAGACCCCTACGGAATTCAATGTCACGAAACACGTGAGAAAAGGAAAAAATTTGATTGCCTTGCAATTGTTTCGTTGGAGCGATGCCAGTTATCTGGAAAGCCAAGATATGTTACGAATGAGTGGTATAGAACGTGATGTCTATTTATACACCCAACCCAAAGTATTTGTTTCCGATTATCATGCAGATACCAATTTGGATGATTCTTATGAAAACGGTATTTTCAAAAGTATCATCTCCATTACCAACAACTCTTCTGAAAAAGTCAGCAAAAACATTTCCGTTGAAATTTCAGATGCCAACAACAGCATCCATAAAACTTCGAAAAACATTGAAATTCCGGCCAATAACACTTTTCAATTAACTTCTGAAGAAATAATAGAAACCGTAAGACAATGGTCCGCTGAAAGTCCCAATCTATATACCTTAAAGATAAAATTGGAAGGCGAAACTCATTCTGAACAAAATCAATTCATCACTAGGAAGATAGGTTTTAAGCGTGTCGAAATCAAGGACAGCCAAGTATTGGTCAATGGAAAGGCCATTTACTTCAGAGGTGTGGATCGTCATGAAACCGATCCTCATACCGGACATGTGGTTTCGAAAGCTTCCATGTTGAAAGACATTACCTTGATGAAGCAAAACAACATCAATGCCGTACGAAGCTCACACTATCCCAACGATCCTCATTGGTTGGATCTATGCGATACCTATGGCCTATACGTAATAGACGAAGCAAACATAGAAAGTCATCCATTAGCCATAGACAAGAATACACAAATCGGAAACGAAATGTCTTGGTTGCCTGCACATATGATGCGTACCAAGCGTATGTTCTATCGTGACAGGAATCATCCATCCATCTATTCCTGGTCTTTAGGAAACGAAGCTGGTGAAGGTGATGTCTTCAGGGCCACCTACAAATGGTTGAAAGAGAACGACAATAATAGAATCGTACAATATGAACCTGCAGGCAAAGAAGATTATACAGATCTCTATTGTCCAATGTACCCAAAGCCGGAATACTTGGTCAATCACGCAAATTCCAATTCGGACAAGCCTTCGATTATGATCGAGTACTGTCATGCCATGGGGAATTCTGTAGGAAACTTGCAGGATTACTGGGACATCATTGAAAAATATCCAAACCTACAAGGTGGTTTCATTTGGGATTGGGTGGATCAATCATTGGAATACGAAGATGAGAATGGAAAACCATATCTGGCATATGGTCATGACTACCATCCAGATCTTCCAACCGACGGTAACTTCTTAAACAATGGTTTGGTCGATCCGTATCGCGATCCTCATCCACATCTATCCGAAGTC
Source organism: uncultured Bizionia sp. (assembly GCA_947496215.1). Lineage (GTDB taxonomy): Bacteria > Bacteroidota > Bacteroidia > Flavobacteriales > Flavobacteriaceae > JAHDHI01. The sequence goes on along the minus strand of CANMCF010000002.1, from coordinate 142,417 downwards.
AAAAAAGTATACGAACCTGCCCAATTCAAATATTTGGGGAATGGGACAATAGAGTTGGAAAACAAAAATTTCTTCGTAGATTTTTCGGACAAGAATGTGAGCTGGCAACTATTGGAAGACGGGAAAGCCATTGCCAATCAAAACGATTTGTTGGTCAATGTCCTCCCGCAAGAAAAAACGACTTTATCAATTTCCGGTTTGTCTGATTTCATTGAAAAAGACAAAGAATACATCTTAGAAGTACGTTTACTCCAAAAAGACACCTCGGCTCTTTTACCAAAGGACCATGAAATAGCTTGGGACCAGTTCCTACTTCAAAAAGGAAGATACTCGGAGAGTCCTTCTTCCAAGGGAAATGAACTAACAATCGTATCCAATGGAGATTCCTTTGAAATTGAAAATAACAAGACATCATTGAAAATTGATTCGAAATCAGGAAAAATCAACTCTTGGTCCTTTGAAGGAAAAGAAATCACCAATCATCCCATTAGTCCCAATTTTTGGCGACCACCAACTGACAACGATTTGGGGAACGGTATGGATAAATGGGCCAAGGTATGGCAAGATGCAACTTACAAGCATTCTTCAAAGTTGGTTTCAAAACCAACCGATGTGAACGAGAACATCGTTTTCAAAGTAACTTATGCCACACCAAACAACATAGCCACCGTAAGTGCTACCTATCATTTGCATTCAAGTGGAAAGTTAACCGTCGATTATTCATTTATGCCCAATGCAAAAGATTTGCCAAACATACCTAGACTTGGAATGTACTTAACGCTTCCAAAGGACTATACAGAGGTCTCTTGGTATGGAAAAGGCCCCAAAGAAAGCTATTGGGATAGAAAGACAGGAATGAAGACCGGTGTTTTTTCAGGCAAGGTCAAAGATCAATTCGAGAGTTATCCCCGTCCTCAAGAAACCGGAAACAAAACCGATGTCCGATGGATGGAAGTTTCTTCGGGAAATATGTCTTTGAAAGTAACATCCAAGCAGTTGTTGAATACCAGTGTTTGGCCTTTTGCAATGACCGAACTCGATTTCAATAGCGGTGACGGAGCACAATCTGCTTCTGGATTGGTCCCTGTGACAACAAAACACGGTGCCGACATCAAAATCGGAGAAACTGTACAATGGAACATCGATTTCCTACAAATGGGACTTGGAGGTGATACTTCTTGGGGACGATTGGTACATCCCGAATACATCATACCTTCCAATGTGCCTTATAGCTATTCATTTACCATAAAACCAATAAAACAATAATTATGCAAATACTGACTTTTATCTTTTTCACTGTTTTAGTTGCAGTAATTTCATATCTGGCAACCAGAAAAACAAACGAAAATTCCACTGATGGTTATTTCCTTGGAGGAAGAAGTCTAACGGGGGTCGTCATTGCCGGCTCGTTACTTTTAACCAATTTGTCCACCGAGCAAATCGTTGGATTGAATGGTGCCGCCTTCAAAGAAGGCATCTTGGTCATGGCTTGGGAAACATTGGCTGCCATAGCCATGGTAGTTACCGCGGTCGTCTTACTACCCAAATACCTAAAAGGGGGGATTACAACCGTGCCTCAGTTTTTGGAGACACGCTATGACAAGATGACCAAGACCATCACGTCTGGGTTGTTTTTGTCCGGGTATGTCATCGTACTTTTACCAATTGTCCTATATTCTGGGGCATTGGCCTTGAACGGGATGTTTGATATTCCAGAACTATTGGGAGTAAGCAAAACGACAGCGCTTTGGATTACCGTTTGGGGTATTGGCATCATAGGTTCGATCTATGCCATTTTTGGAGGATTGAAGGCCGTAGCGGTCTCTGATACGATCAATGCCATCGGATTGTTGTTGGGTGGAATGTTAATCCCTATTTTCGGATTGTTGATCGTTGGTGATGGAAGTCTCTTTGAAGGAGCATCCATCCTAATGGAAAAAGCACCTGAAAAATTCAAAGTGATCGGTGATGGAAAATCCTCGATCCCTTTCGGCACCATATTTACCGGTATGATGCTCGTACAATTATTTTATTGGGGTACGAACCAAGCAATCATTCAACGTGCATTGGGTGCAAAAGATTTGAAAGAAGGACAAAAAGGATTGATCTATGCAGCATTCATAAAGATATTGGGTCCTTTAATCGTGGTTCTTCCGGGAATCATAGCATTCTATCTATTTGGAGAGACATTGGAAAACCCTGACGAAGCCTATCCTGAATTGGTAAAGAAAGTTCTTCCAGTCAGCTTGGTCGGTTTCTTTGCTGCTGTTCTATTTGGTGCCATTCTATCCTCTTTCAATTCAGCCTTGAACTCTTCTGTCACATTATTTGGTTTGGACATCTACAAATCACACATAAACAAAGAGGCAAGCGAAAAACAAGTCGTGAGTGCTGGGAAAAAATTTGGTATACTGTTGGCAATCCTATCCATGTGCATTGCCCCATTGATAGCCAATGCCCCAGATGGTCTTTTCGGATATCTACAAGAAGTGAATGGTTGCTATTCCATCCCCATACTCACAATTATCGTAGTCGGGTATTTCACAAAGTATGTACCTGCCATAGCTGCCAAGATAGCAATGGCTTCTGGAGTTGTCCTATATGGCATCTCTCAATTCATTTTAAAGCCTTTCGTATTTGAAGCAGAGGATTACCCTCACTTCTTGCATGTCATGGCCATTCTATTCGCATTGAACATCATTATAATGCTTATCATCGGGAAGTTCAAACCTCGAAAGGAAGCATTCATTTTACCATATACCAAACAAGTAGACATCACTCCATGGAAATATGTGACTCTTACCGGGGTTACTGTCTGTGTGATTGTCATTTTTTCTTATTTCTATTTTTCCTAACCAATACCAATGAATCAACAAAATCTAACAGAACATATAACCTTTTACTTCGAGGAGAAGTTCAATCAAAAGCCTCTACTCGTATTTTCTCCTGGAAGAATAAATTTAATTGGAGAGCATACGGATTACAATGACGGTTTCGTCTTTCCGGCGGCCATAGACAAAGGCATAGTCGCTGCAATCTCCAAAAGCAAAAATGACTTTTGCCACATCACGGCCCTGGACTTGAACGAAACACTAAAATTCACATCCAATGACATCGTTCCAAAGGAAAATGGCAGTTGGGAAAATTACGTGCTAGGTGTCGTTTCCGAAATTAAAAAAATGGGCAGGAGAATAGACAACTTCAATCTTGTCTTCGCAGGGGACATTCCAGGTGGTGCTGGACTCTCTTCATCCGCAGCATTGGAAAACAGTGTCGTTTTTGGATTGAACGCCTTGTTTCAACTAGGCTTTTCCAAAGAAGAAATGATTTTTATATCACAACGTGCCGAACATAATTTCGTTGGAGTAAAATGCGGGATTATGGATCAATATGCCAGTATGTTCGGTCAGAAAAACAAGGCCTTGCTATTGGATTGCAGAACCATAAAAGCAACGGAGTACGAAATCGACTTCAAAGATTTTCAATTGCTTTTAATCAATACCAACATAAAACACACCCTATCGGAAAGCGCATACAACAACAGACGTTCCACTTGTGAAAAAGTAGCAACTCTGTTAAAGGTAAAAGCTTTAAGAGATGCCAACATTGAAGATTTGGACGCCATCAAGGATGAACTCCCTATGGAAGAATATCTACAAGCCTCCTACATCATCCACGAAAACAAAAGAGTCTTGAAAGCATCGGAAGCTCTAGACAACAACGACCTAAATGGTTTGGGGAATTTGCTTTTCGCATCACACAATGGATTGCAAAATTGCTATGAGGTAAGTTGCGAGGAATTGAATTTCTTGGTGGACAAGGCTAAAAACAACCCAGACATCATAGGAGCAAGAATGATGGGAGGAGGTTTTGGAGGTTGTACCCTGAATTTAATTCGCAAAAGCGCAATCGAAGCATTCAGCACATCCATTTCTGCCTCATACAAAAAACAATTCAATGTCGACTGCAACATATACCATGTACAGATATCCGAAGGCACACATTTAATAAATTGATAAATCATGAAAAAAACAATCTTATTGCTTTGCATTCTAGGCTTCTTTTTGAATGGCTTTTCCCAAACCACGGAAAAAGAAGACAAGGAAGCCATCATCAACATAATGAAAACCCAAGAAAAAGCGTGGTCCAACAATGACATCGAAGGATTCATGGAAGGGTATTGGAAATCCGATTCCTTGAAGTTCTACGGAAAAAGTGGCTTGACTTACGGTTGGGACAAGACATTGGCCAATTACAAGAAAGGATACCCCACAAAGGAACACACAGGGACTTTGACTTTCAAGATAAACGCACTTACCAAGATAAACGATGGTGCCTATTACGTGATGGGTGAATATCATCTGATACGAAAAGTCGGAAATGCAGATGGCATCTTCATGATCATCTTCAAAAAAATAGATGGTGAATGGAAAATAATAGCAGATACCTCAAGTTAAAAAAAGAAAGAATTGAATATACAAAACTACTCGCATAGACGCTACAACATCTTGACAGGAGAATGGGTCCTCGTTTCACCACATAGGGCAAAAAGACCATGGCAAGGTCAAGAAGAAAGCATAACCACGGAAAAAAGACCACCCCATGACCCCAACTGTTACCTCTGTGCAGGAAATACAAGGGCAAATGGGGAGAACAATCCAGAGTACGAGGATACTTTCGTATTTGAGAACGATTTTGCCGCCTTGCAAAGAGAAGTCCCGGATTTCTCCATCGATGATGGCCTCTTTCAAGCCAAATCGGAAAAAGGCATATGCAAGGTCATTTGCTTCAGTCCGGATCACTCCAAGACCTTGGCGGACATGAAAATTGCTTCCATAGAAAAGGTAATTGCCCTTTGGCAAGATGAATTCAAGACTCTGAGCCAACAAAACTTCATCGATTACATTCAAATCTTCGAGAACAAAGGGGCAGTCATGGGATGCTCCAATCCGCATCCGCATGGACAGATATGGAGCCAATCCAGCATCCCCAACGAAATTGAGAAAAAAGACATCAAGCAAGCTACATATTTCCAAGAAAAGAACAGCTCTTTGCTTGGAGATTACCTGTTGCAGGAATTGGAGAAGAATGAACGCATTCTATTCGAAAACGACGATTTCGTGATATTGATTCCCTTCTGGGCCGTCTGGCCTTTCGAAACAATGATCCTCCCAAAGAAAAAACAGGCGGACATTTCCAGCCTTACGGAAAAAGAACGTCTTGGCTTTGCAGAAGCCATTTCAAAGATAACCAAGGCATACGACAAGATATTCAATTGCTCTTTCCCATACTCCAGTGGAATCCATCAAGCACCCACCAATGACAAAAACACTGATCATTGGCATTGGCACATGAGTTTCTATCCGCCTTTGCTTAGAAGTGCTTCCGTAAAGAAGTTCATGGTCGGCTACGAGATGTTTGGCATGCCACAAAGGGACATCACCGCAGAAGGGGTCGCAAAACGAATAAGAGAAATCATATAATGAATATAACATCCTAGCAAAAAACACGTTAAATTTGTAGATCATCATAGAATACGATCCTCTATCTATAAAATAAGATTTCCAATGTCGAACCCACGTTTGTTTATTGAATCGACAGATAACTTAATCAAAGAGAATTAATTAACCATATACCCTTAAAAAAAACATGAACAAAAAAAGTAAGTACTTGAAAGTACTTTTATTGGCAATTGCCTTTACATTCTTCAACTGTCAAAAAGAGGATGATGCTCCTGCCCAACAACAATTCAAAGAGTTAAACAAAAACCTCAAAATTTCGACTCTTTCGGGAAAAGACATCAACAAGAACACTCGTTTGATGGAGGGCATCGACGATGTCGCCAAAATGAATTTTACCAACAAGCAAGTTGACAACGAAACCTACGGATTTACCATAAACACCAATTTCGCAAAGGTGATAGACGATGGTACTACAAAGACCTACACTTTTGGAGTATACAGAGACGAGGACAACGGATTGTTGGAAAACCTGTTCATGGTGGAAAAAAACGATGGCTCCTTTGACGTCTCCTTGGTGCAATACGACCTTACACCACAAGAAATCGAAGCCTTGAACAATAGGGAGATAATAGATGTGGAAGGCAAGATAACCTTCGTGGCCTTGGATGACATTTCTGGAGATGTACTAGGCAAGTACTATTACAACGGCAATTGCTATGAGAACAATTGGGTATACAACTCGGGGTCGTCCTGTGACAGTGGACGGCACGAATACACGGATGGTGACGAATGCGACTATTGGGGAAACCCAAACAAAATGGCGACCAGTGGTGGTTACGTGCTCACCCCAACCATAGTATCTTGTAGCAATGGCGGCGGTGGAGACAATACTAACAACCCCAATGGAGACCCCAACGGGAATCCCAACGACACCAGTGGCTCCGGTCCAAACACTGGTGGCTCCACTTCCATCATTACTTGTACCAGAAATTGCATAGGTGAAGAATGCAACGACACACTTGAAGGCATTTTGGCCCTTTTGTCTTTAAATGAAGAACAAGCTTGTTGGCTAAACGCATCACAACAATCCAGCATTAAACAAGAAATAATCGACTATTTAAATGGTAATGGTAGTTTGGAATTTGCAGAAATAGCTATAGAGGATTTGAGAGAAAATGATTGTGCATTTCTTCCGACAATAAGTGATGTCAACCAAATGACTGTTGACTTTACTGGTATGTTTGGTGATGTAGATGAAAACCCAAATCAAATCGATCATACGGTTGTAAAAGCAAATTATGAGACTTTATTTAATGCAGATGATAAATTAGATGCTGTTAATTATCTCATTAATACTTATTCATTAGATGTTTTTGGTTCTAATACTATAAGCACAAATTACACTTATGTATTTGATCCAGCTGACACAAATGAAGCAAATACAACTTGTAATATTTTAGTAAATACAAATACAGGAAGTTTTAGTGTTGTAAATTGTGTTATTACTTTAGAAAATGGGTTATTAACACATCCGGATTTTGCTTACACGGTTAGATCCATTAAGCATGAATTATTACATGTATTGCAAAGGGAAACCTTTGGAAATGGAATATCATCTGCAGCAATGGAATTTGATGCTTATTACTATAGTATGTTTAGATTTAAAGGTCTACCTGTAGGTACTAATCATACTTATACAAGATGGGCAAGAAGAGTTCAAATTAATTGGAAACAATTATCGGAAACTGAAAAAAATCAAAGACAGGTTAGTTATAATAAGTTTAGTGAATATTTCCCTGAGATATGTAAAGAATAAAGGAATAAATAGCCCTCGGGGTAAGTACTAAGGTATTAAACAAAAAAATAGTTTTAGCTTGAGTAAAATCTAGATTTTCAAAATTCCCTCCTTAACCACCGATTCAAATGATTAAAAAAGTAATTATGAAATATACATTATTAAAAGTCTTAATTCTTTCACTAATGATAGTTAGTTGTTGCTCTTCAAGAGTAAGTCATATAGATAATACTAATATCCATAAACAAGAAAAGAAAACCAAACAATACTCAACTAAACCATACGATATAGTAGTCGTTAGTAATCCTCAAAAAAGAAAATTTAATCTAAATGAGCGGAAGAATATGGATATGACTATTGTCAATTATGGCGTAAGAGATTTTTTAGTACCAGAATGGTTCGATGTCTCTTATGGTAAAGGTAGTGAGTTATATATAGAAATATTCAAAATTGCAAATAATCAATTTGAAGAATATGAGAGTACAATTTATAAAAACATTCATAGCGTTAACCCTGAAGAAAGAAAGATTAATACTATAAAAAATGGAGGAACTTTATCTTTTAAAAATTTAGAAATGGATAAATTCAAACAAATACAGCATTTAGGCAAATATTATGCGAAGATTCATATTGATTTATCTGATTATGGGTATTTTAAGAAACTAGAAAGCGACGTATTCTTTGAAGTTGTTTCTGATTCTATAAAAATAAAACCAGACAAGAATACAGATTTAGAAGAAGATGAAATTTATTTGAAACTTTATTCTAAAAAAAGTAAAAACACAGTAACTCCCAAGAAAGATTCAATTAATTGATCTCAGCTTTAAAAATTATTTGAGCCTCAATTCCCTATTGAGGCTTTTTCTCTAATGCAAAAATTTGCAATGATGATTAGATACATATATTTATTGGCTATTGCTCTTACTGTTTCCAATTGTACATCTAGTAAAATCAATAATAAAACTAATGTTGTAGAAAAAAAGGAAAAACAATTTACTACAGACTTTTATAATCCTTCTGCATATACCGTAAATAAAAAGAAGGTATATAAACTTAGTGAAAGAAAAAGCTTTGACATTAGAATAAGGAACTTAGGGACAAAAAATTTATTTATACCAAAGCCTCTAACTTTGGGGAGGGAAGTTTTAGTTAAATTATTCATAAAAAATGACATTACTGGTGAATTTGAACCTTACAAACAGAAGAGTAAAATAGCAATATCATCCTCTCATTACAATGCTAGTGTTTATAGAAGAGAAATTGATTCAATAAGAAATGGACAATCTTTAGATTTCAAAAATTTTAAAGTAGACCCTAAAACTATAATTGTTGATGAAGGAAGTTATTTTGCAGAAATCTCAATAGATTTAGCACGTTTTGGGTATTTTAGGTTGATAACAACGGAGTTAATCTTTGACGTAGTTTCAGATTCCACTAATATAGAAGAGCTAGAAAAGTCTAATATAGACATACTTAAGAGAACAGAAGCAGAACAATATAGTGCAAGTATAAAATTGAGAATGAAAGCCAACAAAAAGAAGAAGTCAAAAGCTAAAAAAGATTCAATTAATTGATCTTACTTAAAAAAAGTTTTAAGCCTCAATTCCCTGTTGGGGCTTTTCTTTAATAAAACATACATTTTCACTACAAAAAGAGCTCTATGGAATGGAGTAACAAACCATCTTGACCATTCTTCTCTACCTGAGCACGACGCCCAAATCTTTATATAAACCACTATTTCATTAAACAAGACCGATCAACGTGAGTTTTGGCCTTTAATTCAAAACATTGTATATTTATACTTCATACAAACATCGAATCATTGAACACTTAACAAAAATGATTCAATGCCAAACTGAAAACCAACATCTTCTAGCCCAACTAACCAAATAGAAATACCAAGAACAGTACAACAAGGAAAATTGAATTAATCCATTAAAACAAAATAAATGAGAAAGATTATTTTCTTGGGGCTTTTAGGTTTGTCTCTTATCGGTTGCAATGCAAACGCTACAAAAGAAGCTTCGAAATCGACCAAAGAAACCCCTCATGATTTCATGTTCATGCAACGAGCATATCCAACGGGAGAAATACGTACCGACGCCTATGCAAATGCAATCGCTTGGAAAAAACAACACCCCAAGAAATCACAAACACAGGCTTTATGGGAATTTGCAGGTCCAGAAAATATTGGAGGGCGAATTACCGACATTGAAATTCCGATAGACCAGGCTCAAACCTATTACGTGGGAGCTGCCTCTGGAGGAATATTCAAGACCGTAGATGCTGGGGCCACATGGAACCCAATCTTCGACCAACAGGAAATGTTGTCCATTGGAGACATCGAAATCTCAAAGAACGACACGGATGTCCTCTGGGTGGGTACAGGAGAAGTAAATGCAGGAGGAGGCTCGCTAGCCTATGATGGAGATGGGATCTATACCAGTGAGGATGGAGGTATAACTTGGGAAAGCAAAGGTTTACCGGATGTTGGAAGCATAGGAAAGATACTTATCGATCCAAATGATGAGAATACGGTATTCGTAGGAGCCATGGGGCCTTTGTTCAAAGATGATGACAATAGAGGCGTATACCGTACCACCGATGGAGGTACAACTTGGGAGCAAGTACTTTTCGTGAGCGACATCACAGGGGTAATTGACATGGCCAATCACCCAACCGACAGCAACATCATCTATGCGGCCAGCTGGGAACGGGAAAGAAGACCGGAATACAGGGACTATGGAGGAGAAACATCACGTTTATACCGTTCTACGGACGGAGGAGATACTTGGAGTGAACTTACCAATGGATTGCCTAGTGCAGCCAATGACAAAGGAAGAATAAGCATTGACATCTCTCAATCCAATCCTGATGTTCTATATTCGCGCTATGCAGATGCCAGTGGAAGCATTCAAGGAGTATACCGCACATCAAATGGAGGTGACACCTGGACAGCCGTTAATTCCAGCCAACTGACCAATGTTGGTTTTCATTGGTGGTTTAGGGGAATCTTTGTGGACCCGACAGATGAAAACACGATCTACAATGTGGACTTCGTCGTTCAAAAATCCACCGATGGAGGAAACACCTGGTCTGCTGCATTTCCTGGAGCACATGTAGATCAACATGCACTAGCATTCAATACCATGGCAGATGGGGAGGTATTGCTTGGAAATGACGGAGGTCTTTATAAAAGCCCTAATGATGGGGCTACTTCTGTAAAAGACGTTACTTTGCCCATCACTCAATTTTATCGATTTTATGTAGATCCCCAAAACGGTAATAAAATCTATGGAGGTACTCAGGACAACAATACCATTCGTACCACGACTGGTGGTCTAAGTGATTGGACGTCAATCTATGGAGGCGACGGCTTCCAACCATTGGTGGATGCCGATGATACCAATGTAGTATATGCTTTATCACAGAATGGAAACTTAGGAAAATCCACAAACAATGCTGCGTCATTTTCGGGTGCAATGTCTGGGATCAACGGAGGGGATCGCAATAATTGGGACACACCCATCACCTTGGATCCACAAAATTCGCAGGTTTTATACTATGGAACACAACGCGTATACAAAACCACGAATGCGGCAGCCAATTGGACTGCAATAAGCCCAGACCTGACAAATGGAGCTGGCGGAGGAAACATCAGTTTCGGAACCATCACCTCGATGGACGTCTCTCCCTTCAACTCCGATGTCATTGTGGCTGGTACTGACGATGGCAACGTTTGGATCACCCAAAATGGAGGAACCGATTGGAACAATGTATCCAGTACCTTACCAGATCTATGGACCACCAAGGTCTTGACCGATAGGGAGGATGTAAACTCATTGTATGTCACCTTTTCCGGATACCGTTATGGAGTGAATCCGAGTCACGTCTTTAAAAGCAATGATGTCGGTCAAACATGGACTGCCATTGGAAGTACATTACCTGACATTCCTGTAAATGACATAGTGAAAGACAGTCACGACAATTTGTTTTTAGCCACAGATGTCGGTGTATTTGCCAGTGCCGACGATGGAGTGAGTTGGGCTCCTTTTGGGGACAACATGCCTTCTTTGGTGGTAACGGATTTGCATATCCATGAAGCAGAAGAAATTCTTTACGCTGCAACCTATGGCCGTTCAGCATATAAGATGGATATAGCCAATGATGTGTTGTCGACTACCTCAAATGCTTTTGTAGAAGGAATAGCAATGTACCCGAATCCTGCTTCTGAAACAGTGACGATCTCTCTTTCTGAAATGTCCAGAGTCGCCAATGTCGCATTCTATGACAGTCTTGGAAGGTTGGTTTTCGAAACTAGGATTTCCAAGGGGAATAACGAGACCATTTCTATTTCTCACCTCAACCAAGGCTTATATCATATAAAGATATATGAAGGAAAAAACACGTCCATCAAGAAATTAATAATCAAATAATCTTTAATTAATCAATTCCCTAGAAATCATGAAATGATGTCCTAGATCGTATTATAGAAAAGTTTTTTCCTTCATATCGTTATAATTGGCAATGGCATTAAGCATTCAATCCAAAAGGATCTTCAATTGAATGCATCGGGTCAGTAAACCATTTTGGCCCTTCCTTTGTCATATATATGTGATCCTCGTGACGGATACCAAAGGCATCTGGTACACAGATCATAGGTTCGTTGCTAAAGCACATTCCTGGTTCCAGAATGGTTTGATCGTTTCTTACTATGTATGGCCATTCATGGATATCCAACCCTATCCCATGCCCTGTTCTATGCGGCAATCCAGGAAGCTTGTAATCTGGTCCCAAATCGTGTGATTCCAATACAACTCTGGAAGCAATGTCTATGGATGCACAGGTATTTCCCAACTTGGCAGCATCAAAGGCTGCTTGTTGCGTCTCTTTCTCAATAGCCCAAATGTTGCGTTGCAACTCATTTGCCTCTCCAAATACGTATGTCCTCGTGATGTCCGAGATGTAGTCGTGCAAGACACATCCAGTATCGATCAAGACCACTTCATTTTCCTCCAAGTCCTTTGGTGATTTCACACCATGGGGAAAAGAGGAATCCACACCAAACAACACGATGCAAAAGTAAGATCCTGAGGGAATCCCGTACCTTATGTGTGCTTCGTGAATAAAATCGGTTACTTCCTTGGCACCGATGCCTACCCTTAGAATTCTGGCAGCGGCTTTTTGTACTTCCAACGTAATGTCCATTGCTGCCTGCATGATGGCTATTTCCGCATCGGATTTTATTACCCTACATCCAGCCGTAATCGGTTTTGCATTGATGAGCTTATATCTGTCTTGACTAATTGCAATACCATCCGTGATAAAAAATGGAGTAGCCTCATCGATGGAAACCGTTCCTTCCTTTACACCGTTTTCCGAAAGGATTTGCGTAAACAACTCATATGGACTTTCGTGTTCTTCCCAACAGCATACATCCCCATCGACAAGCATGAAATCCAAAATGGTTCCTTTTTCAAATTCCGGAGCTATGTAACGCAAGGTCCCATTTGGAAATAACAACGCACCGACCATACGTTCACTGGAATTCCATCTCATACCAGTGAAATAGTATAGATTAGTTCCCGCATGAAGATACACTGCCTGCACATTCTGTTCTTTCATCAACTTGCAAGCTTTGTCAATACGTTCCAGAAATTCTTTTTTTTGAATGGGTTGCACCAAATGTGCCTTTGGTGTAATGGCATTCAATTCGGCTTCTATGGTAGATCCTCCTATTCCAAATGTACTCATAAATATATTTTGTTTTTTTAGTGATTCATCAACTTTTCAATGTCCTCTATTTCTATGGGCATTGCTTCTGTTAGATTAATGTTTCCTGTCGATGTAATTAAATAATCGTTTTCCAATCTACAACCGATACCTTCTTCCGGTATATAGATTCCGGGTTCGCAAGTCAAAACCATCCCTTCTTCGAAAGGACGGGAATACAGTCCCACATCGTGTACATCCAAACCTAGATAATGTGCTGTACCATGCATGAAGTATTTCTTATACAATGGCTTATCCGGATCTTGATCGGCAACGTCATTCGCACTTAGCAAATTCAATCGTATCAATTCTTTCTCTACCAAACCAGCCATTTCCTTTTCGTAATCTTCTGGTAAGGTCCCTACCATCAACAATTTGCTCCCCTCCTTCAAACAATGCAAAACTGAAGTGTAGACCTCTTTTTGTCGTTCTGAAAACTTACCGTTCACAGGAAAGCATCGTGTGGTATCACTATTGTAATTCGCATAGCAAACTCCAAAATCCATCAAGATCATATCTCCATCCTTGCACACGTCGTCATTGGTGTTGTAATGCAAGGCACAAGCATTTTTCCCTGAGGCGACAATGGGCAAAAACGCGTGATGCAAGCCTCCTGATCTTACCAGGTTATATGTTAGCTCTGCCTCCAATTCGTATTCTTTCATATTGGGTTTGCAAGCTTTCAATACGCGTTTGAAAGATTCCACACCAATGTCTGCTGCCCTTTGTATCAGTGTTATTTCTTCATTCGATTTTACCGGGCGTAACTTTCTTGTGATCTTTGCTGCCCTATGGTATTCGTGCAAAGGGTATTTTTCCTTGCACCATGAGATCATTCTATCTTGTTGGGTTTCTTGATCCTTTGTCACTCGCTTGATGTGTTCGTTATGTCCCAAGTAAAATCCATCGGCTTCAAAGGCCATCAACTGCAATACCTTCTCAAAATCGTGCAACCATTCCACTCGTGTTACTCCTGAAACCTCCGTAGCTTGATCCTTGGTCAGTTTTTCACCATCCCAAATCTTGATGTGTTCGTTCGTTTCCCTTATGAATAGAATCTCTCGATTTTCCTTCTTGTAGGCCTCAGGATATAAAATTAGAATCGTCTCTTCCTGATCGATTCCCGAGAGGTAAAACAGATCGTTGTTTTGAGCAAATCCCATAACATCATCCGCATTGTTGTGCTTGACATCGTTGGATGTCAAAATCGCAATGGTGTTCTGTTTCATCTCTGTAACGAAACGGGCTCTATTTCCTTTGAATAAGTCGTTTGCAATCTTTTCGTAACGCATATCTTAAAATGTTCTATCTGGGTGAAAGGGATTTAAATCCAAACTCGTCTTCTTATCCTCAATGACTTCTGCTACCAATTTACCAGTTGCCGGTCCCAAACTCCACCCCATCATGGCATGTCCTGTTGCAATCGTTAAATTCTTGCATTTCGAAGACTTGCCTATGTATGGCAAACCGTCTGGTGTGCATGGTCGCAAACCACATTCTGCATTTGCTTTTTCCGCTTCACTTACTTCCACGCCTCCGTAATAGTTTTTCGCTGCATTTGCAATGGCGTTTACCCGTACTGGATTGATGTCATGATTGATTCCTGCAACTTCCATAGTTCCCGCAAAACGTGTAAATCCGTCCATTGGCGTTACAGCTACCTTCGCTTCACATAGAATGGCTGGGATGGTTATGTTGGTTGGTTTCTTCACATTTATTCTGTACCCCTTACCTGCCTGCACTGGAATCTTCAATCCTATCTTTCTTGCTATGGATGGGCTCCAACTTCCAGCGGCCAACACGACCTCATCTGCATTCAACTCCTGCTTGTTGGTCACCACCTTGGAAATGGTATTATTCGAGACTTCAATATCCTTTACTTCTTCGTTGGCATGGAAAACGACTCCTTTGCTTTTTAAATATGCTATCATCTCTGGCATGAAGTCGCTAGGGGTCATATGCGCATCCGAATCGTAATATACAGCTCCCTTTATGTTCAAATTGGCCTTTGGCTCCAATGCTTCGACTTCTTTGGCTGATAGGTTTCTGACACCCAATCCTTCCTTTATACCTCTTTCACCTATTTCCCATTCTTCTTCTCCGACCTTGTCAGTCTTATAACACATCAACAACCCCTTTCTCTCATAATGGAAGTTAAAGTCGTTGGATGTCTTCATATCTTCATACAAGTCCCTACTGTATAGATTTATATCCTTGATCACTGGGATAGCCTTTTCGACCTTGGCTGCAGTAGAAGACCTTTTGAATGCCCATGTCCATTTTAAAAAATCGGCATCCAATCTTGGTTTCACATAGAAAGGACTAGCTGAATTGAACATCCATTTAATGCCTTTGTTGATCATGCCCGGTGCGGCCAACGACACGAAATGACTCGGTGTGATGTAACCCGCATTTACATGTGATGCTCCACTTGAAAAATCGGATTTATCTATTACTGTTACTTGGTGCCCTTCCTTTTCGAGGTAATATGCAGTACTCAACCCAATGATGCCTCCTCCAATTATAATTACATTCTTGCTCATCTTTATTCCCATTTAAAATTCCAAATAGGTGTTTTTTCACCTAGATGTTCCACAAAATAATTCCATTTCTTCTTAATGAAATAATTTCTGGATTTACCTCTGTAACCATGCCTTTGGCTAGGTAATATCAACAAATCGAATTCCTTGTCCGCTTGTACGAGGGCTTCCACCAGTTTATAGGTTGCCGATGGGTTTACATTCTCATCGACGCCACCATGCACCAGCAACAATTTCCCTTTGAGTTTTCCAGCATTCGTAATATTGGAAATCGTATGATATGTGGAATCCACAGGCCATCCTTGATACATTTCCGGCCACCAAGCCTTTTCCATTCTAAAATCATGATCTGCCGAACTGGATACTCCTACTTTGTACACATCCGGAAATGCCAACATTGCCCTGCCTGTATCGTAACCTCCTGCTGAATGCCCGAAAATACCAGCTCTACTTGCATCTACCCATTTGTGTTTCTCTCCCAAGTGTTTAATGGCAAGCACATGGTCTTCCAGGTTTTTTCCCATATTCTTGTAGGAATGATCATGAAACGCCTTTGACCGTCCATATGTACCCAACCCGTCTACGACCATAACAATGAACCCCAGCTCTGCCAAGGATTGATTGTTAAAGATCCTATTAAAGGATTTTGGGAACAATTGTGTATGTGGTCCTGTATAGGTAGCATCTATGATGGGATAGGATTTGGAAGCATCGAAATTGGTAGGCTTCCATAGCGCACCATAAATGGTAGTTTCTCCATCTTTTGCCGTCAGTTCGAAGACTTCTGGCGCCTTCCATCCTTTTGAAACCGCATTGGAAACATCTGCCTTTGTCAGTTCTGAAACAATTTTACCAGATTCTGTTTTCCTAAGTACCGTAGTCGTTGGAATGGC
The DNA here is from genome assembly GCA_947496215.1 of uncultured Bizionia sp. Classification (GTDB taxonomy): domain Bacteria; phylum Bacteroidota; class Bacteroidia; order Flavobacteriales; family Flavobacteriaceae; genus JAHDHI01. The sequence goes on along the minus strand of CANMCF010000002.1, from coordinate 125,955 downwards.
AATGGTTGAGTAATTATCTACAAAATGGCTTCCTTCTTCTGAAAATGACACGATATGATGTCCTTCTTCAGGAGTCAACAATGTCACATCTCCATTCAAAGTGGTCTTGTAGACTTTTTGATGGTATGGATTGCTTCCTTCTTCTTTTCCTGAAGCCGTAAAATAAACAATTTCATTGTCTTCATCCACATACTTTATGTCATGGATGAAATAGTCTCCTTTTGTTATCGGCAGTTCTTCACCTGTACTTCTGTCTATGACATACAATTGTCTCCAACCACTTTTCTCTGAAAGCACCAATACTTTTCCTTTGTCTTTTATTTGCCTGAAAGCAAACTTGTCCACATTGGTCTCACTCTCGTCAACAAACAGGGATTTCGATGTATTTGCGTTCAAATCGACTTGCAACAAGTGCTCTTTCTTATAGCCTCTTTCCGAATAGTTGGCAATGACCACACCCGATTTGTCTGCCCACTCCAAATACACATTGTTGATGTGCGTATTGTTCGGTAACGTCGTTTTCACCTCTTTTCTAGTGGTTACATTAAAAAAGACAGGCTTTGTGTGTACCATTGTTGTGTCTCCTGGTGAACCTCTATAGTACGATAGTAACTTTGGTCTATATAGTGAATCTATGCTGGCATCCAACAAATACATTTTCTCAGCATTTCTGAAATCTACAACGCTAGTGGAGATCCACTTGGAATCTTTGGACCAGTTTACGTAGAAATGTGGTGGTCGTTCCCCATTTTCTCCTTCAATGATATCGTCCCAACCATACCAAGTTGCATATTCATACCCCTTTTGGCCATCATTGGTCAACTTGTACTCTTTATTTGAACTTGTCGATTTGACATATAGATTGTATGCTTTTGTGTACGCCAACCATTTGCCATCCGGCGAAGTGCTTTCGAACTGATTGTTCGCAATTTCTTCCTCTTCTACTTTTTCCGCTATCTCGTAGGTATTCAAATCAAGAACATACGTTTTATCTCCAATATGAATAGACAATTTTCCTTCTTCGCCATATTCGACATTCGAGATTGAAATATTATTGCTTTCTACCTTGTCCTCCACTAATTTGTTGAAGGCACTCGCTAATTTGTCGTGATCAAAGAGCTGCTTTACTTCATAGTTTTCAAAATCGACAGTTTTATAAGTTTTACCATCGACCCCATGGTCTACAAACCATATCCCTGAGTTGCCCTTAAACCAATTTGCTGATGTATGGAGGTTGAAAGCTGTCTTGTTGTTGTAATTCGCATACATATAACTAACAGCACTTTGATATTCCTTTTCTGTAATATCATTGGTTTTCTCCGTACACGAAAAAATGAACAATGCACTGAGTAGCATTATCCATATTTTAAAGGGTTTCATCATTTTTTACATTTTTTATATTACCTGGAATCCGTGGGCATATGGATCGTCTTCATCATCTATGACGATGTTGTTGTATCCATATACTTTCGCCCAACCTTGTATACTCGGTATGATGGCTGATTTACCATCCAAAGTCGTCTCTTCTTCCACACAGCCTATGAATTTGCTCCCGATGAAGCTTTCATGAACAAACTTCTCTCCTTTCTTCAGCTTACCCTTGGCGTGCAATTGGGCTATTCTAGCAGATGTTCCTGTTCCACATGGGCTTCTATCTATGGCCTTGTCTCCATAGAAGACGGCATTGCGTCCTGAAGATGTTGGATCTATTGGGTTGCCGGTCCACAACATATGGGTTACATCCCTGATGGTTTCATTCTCTGGATGAATGAACATATTTGGATATTTTTCATTGATGCGTTCTCTGACTACCTGAGAATATTGAATGATCTGGCTCGCTGTGAAATCATGCACCCCAGAAAAGTTTTGCTGCGGATCAACAATGGCATAATAATTACCTCCATAGGCCACATCAAAAGAAATTTCTCCCAATTCAGGGCATTCTATGGTCAAACTCTCTACTGCCAAATAACTTTTTACATTCGTCAACTTTACCCAGTCTACTTTTTTCCCTGTTTGTTGATATTCTATATCAACCAAACCAGCCGGTGCTTCCATTTTAATCTTCCCAGGAACCTTAGGCTCCACCAATCCCTCTTCTACCGCTATGGTAATGGTTCCAATGGTTCCATGTCCACACATAGGCAAACATCCCGAAGTCTCTATGAAAAGGATTCCAAAGTCGTTTTCTGGATCATGAGGCGGATATAAGATGCTTCCACTCATCATGTCATGTCCTCGAGGCTCAAACATCAATCCCTTGCGAATCCAATCATATTCCTTTAAAAAGTGTTGTCGCTTTTCACTCATATTTGCCCCTTCCAGATTGGGACCTCCTCCTGCTACTACCCTTACCGGATTTCCGCATGTGTGTGCATCTACGCAAAAAAACGTTTTTCTACTCATTTTCTATTTTCTTAATGTATGTATTTATTCTCTCTTCCATAATGGCCAAGGTCACCGTTCCTTGTTCCAAAATTATTTCGTGAAATTCACGAATATCAAATTTTGGCCCTAGAGCTTCTTTTGCTTTCTTACGGAGTTCTCTAATTTTCAACTCTCCCATCTTATATGACAATGCCTGCCCTGGCCAAGAAATATAGCGGTCTGTCTCCGTATTTATCTCGTGTATGGACAATGCCGTGTTCGAAGACATGTAATTCACTACTTGATCACGGGTCCAGCCTTTTGCATGAATTCCCGTATCCACGACTAGCCTACAAGCTCTCCACATCTCGTAAGTCAATTTTCCAAATTGTTCGTAAGGTGTCGTATACATTCCCATCTCATCTGCCAAAAACTCCGAATACAAGCCCCATCCTTCTCCGTATGCCGATAAATATAGATTTTTTCTGAATTGCGGAATGCTATCTCCCAATTCATTATTGAGACTTCCTTGCAAATGGTGTCCTGGAACTGCTTCATGTACTGTCAATGCTGGCAATGTATATAACGTTCTGCTAGGCAGATCGTAGGTATTTACCCAATAATACCCTGGAGATGTGCTTTCTTTGGATGTGCCAATATAGCGCCCTCCCGTATATTTAGGAGCTATGGCATCCGGTACAGGGGCTACTCCATAGGGTTTTCTTGGCAAGGTTTTGAAAAATCTTGGCAATTGGGCATCTGCCCGCTTTGCCATGTCTCGAGCAATCATCAACAACTGCTCTGGTGTTTTGGCATAGAATTGTTCATCTGTTCTTAGAAAATGAAGGAAATCCGAAAAACTCCCTTTGAAGTCCAAGTCTTCAATGATTTTTCCCATTTCAGATTTGATGCGTGCCACTTCTTTCAGGCCTATCTCATGGATGTCATCAGCCGTATATTGTGTACTAGTTGTATAATAATTAATCCTATTTTGATAAAAGTCATTCCCCTTTGGTGTCTCTGAAATACCTATGCTTGTTCTTGTCCTTGGGAAGTATTCTCTTTCAAAAAATGTCTTTATCCTTTGAAATTGTGGGATCACATTTTTTCTCAAGGCTTCTTTTGCTGCGAACAACACTGAATCCTTCTGTGATTCGGTTAGGCTTTCCGGTAGGTTTTCAAATGGAGAATAGAAATAACTATTCTCGACATCATCAACGATATGATCATCATAGGTAGATTCATAGCCTTTGAATATAATTCTAGGTTGTGACACTCCCTTTTTCAAGCCTTTTCGTAGATTAACAAGATGCTGGTCTACAAACAATGGAAGTGCATTTAATTTCCTCAAGTACTCCTTTACTTTTTCATAATCGCCAAGAGGACCAACCATATAGCTTAAATCGTTATGAAACCCCGCGTCCGACAACAATGGGTTCATATATTGTTCGAATTCATAGTAGTTGATCTTGTCTTGAAGAACAAATGCCAAAAGTCGCATCGAAATTTGTTCTGTCTCACCCAAGTCCTTATTTTCTATTTTCGACAAATCATTCAGCTTCAATCTTGCAAATTCAGCTTCAGACTTGTAATATTCTTCTGTATAAAGACCTAAAGGGTACAATTTCACATCATACCCCTTGTGATCTTGGTAGCCATCAATTATTTTTTGTAATCCACTGGGTGTCTCCACCAATTCCCCTTGTTTGCAACTATACGTTAGTAGAAACGATAGAATTGTAATGACTTTAAAATAATTCATAAGCTCATTATTTGTTGTACTTAACGTTCAACGGTTACTGAATAGACTAATCCAGTTTAATTTTTAAGTCCTTCTGGCAATAAATTCGTTGGCCAATCTTGATAACTGAATGGTCTTACCCATCTTTTGATCGCTCCTAGGCCCACTGCTGTAAATCTTGAATCCGTCGATGCAGGGTATGGCCCTCCATGCGTCATGGACTCACAAACTTCCACTCCAGTCGGCACTCCATTGAAAATGATTCTACCTACCTTGTCTTGAAGTGAATCCACCACACTATTCAAATTTTCGAAATCTTCTTTTTCGGCTAAAATAGTACCAGTCAACTGTCCTTCCAAGCTATCGATGACTTCAACCAATTCTTCTTGATCCTTTGCCTTTACAACTAGGGAAAATGGTCCAAATACCTCTGTATGCATTTTCGGGTTTTCCAAGAAATCTGCACCAGATACTGCACATATTTGAGATGCTGCATAGTTGGCATCCACATCCCCTTCTATTTTAGCAACTACTTCCACTCCTGCTTGAGAAGATACTGTCTGTCCGTTTGCGACAAAACCATCCTTTATGTTTGGATGCAGCATGCATTGTGGTGCTATGTCCACTGTTTTTGCAGCCAAATCTTTAACGAAAGCATCTGTTTTTTCTCCCCCGATAGTTAACAAAAGCCCTGGGTTGGTGCAAAATTGACCAGTTCCCAACGTAATCGAACCTGCATAGGTCGAGGCTGTCTCTTCCGATTTTTTAGCAATTACATTTGGCATAACCACTACCGGGTTAATACTTCCCATTTCAGCAAATACCGGTATTGGCTCGTTTCTTTCTGCCGCCAAATTGTACAATGCTCGACCTCCTGCTATACTTCCTGTAAAACCTACTGCTTTCACCTTTGGGTGCTTAACCAATGCCGTACCTACAACTCTACCACTTCCTGTTATATTGGAGAACACACCATTTGGCATACCTGTTTTTTCTGCTGCCTTGATAATGGCAGAAGCCACCAATTCCCCAGTCCCTGAATGCATGGCATGAGATTTCACGATAACTGGGCATCCTGATGCCAATGCACTAGCAGTATCCCCTCCAGCTGTTGAAAAAGCCAATGGGAAGTTACTTGCTGCAAATACAACAACTGGTCCCAATGGGATAGATGTTTTTCTAATATCTGATTTTGGAAATGGTTCTCTTGTTGGAATTGCCTCATCTATGGTATTGCTTCTCCATTCTTCTTTCAAGATCAATTCTGCAAATGCTCTCAATTGCCCTACTGTTCTACCTCTTTCTCCTGCCGCTCTTCCTTCTGGCAGACCGGATTCGGATACATACATATCTATCAATTCCGTATCCAAGGCCAATATTTCGTCTGCGATTGCATTAAGAAAAGCAGCTCTTTGCTTTCCTGGTGTATTTTTATATGTCTTAAATGCATTTGCTGCCAATTCCGCAGCTGCTTCTACTTCCTCCAACGTTGCTTGATAAAAAGGTGTTGGGTTTTCTATGTTCAATTTTGGATTAACGGTCTTATGTGTCGTCGTTCCTTTTGCGGATAACTGGTTTCCGATGTAATTTTTTCCTGTAATCATAATTGTGTTTTTATTTAAAGGCAACAAACAGATACTATAATTTCATGTTAATTATAAGTATCTGTTCATTGTTTATTTTGTATTTATCTATTGGAATTCTATCCTTTCTTCACTTTAAATCTTTTAAAGTATTAAATAGTAGCCAAAAAGCTTAAGCAAAAACAGCCAATTCTTTGTATTCTGGCAATTCTGGTCTGGTTTTTATCCCATTTTCTATTATTGCCAATACTCTTTCTCTTTCTTCTCCAACCAATGGCAAGCGAGGTTCTCTTACATTTTCTGTCCCTATTCCCGTTGCTACTTCCGCAAGCTTGATATTTTGTACTAATTTACTGTTTATATCCAACTCCAACAAAGGTAGAAACCAACGGTAGATACTCAATGCTTCTTCTGTTCTTCCTGCTTTAGCCAAGTTGAAGATGGCTACGGTTTCTGCTGGGAATGCACATACCAAACCAGCAACCCATCCATCAGCTCCCATAAATATGCTTTCCAAGGCCAAAGTATCGACACCACTTAAGATTGCCAACCTGTTTCCGAAGCGATTTTTAATACGAGTAATATTGGACAAATCTCTTGTAGACTCCTTGACTGCTTGTATGTTTGGACAGTCTCTCAACAGCTCCTCAAACATATCCAAAGTAACTTCGATTCCGTAATCTACAGGATTGTTATATACCATAATTGGCAATGTAGTACTGTTTGCCACCTTTTTAAAATAGGTTACAGTCTCCCTATCGTCAGCCTTATAGCGCATTGGAGGCAACATCATCAATCCAGACGCACCATCTTCTTTTGCTTTCTTTGCTGCATCTATAGCTGCTGTGGTCGTTTGCTCTGCAATGTTCATTACCACAGGCACTTTTCCATCTACTACTTCTACTGCTTTTCTGACAATGATTCTTTTTTCATCATCTGTAAGTGTACTTGCTTCTCCCAAGGTTCCCCCTAAGATGATTCCACTTACACCTGCTTCCAGTTGTGCGTGAATATTCACTTCGAAATTCACTAAGTCCAAAGTATCTTGATCAGTAAACTTAGTTGTAACAGCTGGCATAACGCCATTCCATTTTATGCTCATAATTTTGTTTATTTGAATATGACAAAAATAATTTAGAGTTTAATACTTTTATGTTAGTTTTTTATCCGTTAATAATATTATATTATCCAATATATTATTTAAGCATATGAAAATGAATAGTATTTGCATATTTTTGGAATATGAAAATATTGCCCTTTAAAATACCTAAACCTGAACACCATGCTCTTGTCTACCAAGAGGATATTGAAAGTTTCTTCTACGACAAGTTACATCAGCATGAAGAGATACAATTGAGTCTTATACTGAAAGGAGAAGGCACACTTATAGTTGGTGATACAGTTAACTACTACAAACAAGGAGATGTGTTGGTTATTGGTAGCAACTTGCCCCATGTTTTCAAAAGTGACATGGAGGCTTCTCCCAAATCTCACATGCTTAGTCTGTTTTTTACGGAAACGTGCTTTGGGGATCATTTTTTCGAACTTGAAGAATTAAAGGAATTACATTCCTTTTTTAAAAGATCCACCCTTGGGTTCAAGATAAGCCCAAAATCCAAAGAGTTCAAAAATTTGTTTTTAAAACTGAAGACCAACTCGAAACTAAAACGTTTTATCATACTCCTTAAGCTTTTAAAAAAGACATCCAAAGTAGAACATAAGAGTCTATCTTCATTTATCTATGAAAAGAAGTATACTGCCATAGAAGGAAAGAGGATGCAAGATGTCTTTGAATACACCATGACACATTACGACAAGGACATTTCTCTAGAAACGATAGCTGGTGTTGCCGCGATGACCAAAAATGCTTTTTGCAAATACTTTAAAAGGAGAACCAATAAAACCTATTTTAGGTTCTTGAACGAATTACGTATTGAGCATGCTTGTAAATTAATGGGCGATTCAAAAGATTTCTCCATAGCAGAAATAGCATATAAATCAGGTTTCAAGAATATTTCCAACTTCAACAGACAATTCAAAGCCATAAAGTTGACAAGCCCTTCTTCCTATAGAAAGCGCTAGTATGTAAAAGGCCAATCTGAACAATGATTGGCCTTTTACATTCATATTATTTATAGTTTTTTGACGTAATCCGTAATGATTACGATTTGTGTTGGCCCTACCTTGCCTTCTATATACTTTTCATTAGTATGGTCCAAAGAGATGCGTCTCACTGCTGTACCTTGTTTAGCTACCATACTTGATCCTTTAACTTTTAAGTCTTTTATCAAAACCACAGAATCTCCTGCCTGCAAGACAACTCCATTGACATCCCTATGAATTAACTTTTCTGGATCAGCTTCTCCTTCTCCTGTTGCCTTGGCAAACTCCAACACATCTTCTTCCATATACATCATATCCAACAAGTCTTGTGGCCATCCTTCTTTTCTGAGCCTGGACAACATTCTCCAAGCTGCCACCTGCACGGCCTCGTGTTCACTCCACATGCTATCGTTCAAACATCTCCAATGATTCGGATCCGTAATTTCTGGATCTTCAATTTGTGTTACACAGGTTTTACAAGCTACCAAGGATTTTTTCAAGTCCTCGTCCTTGTGCGGTGCCAAAGTATATATTTGCAAATGCTCATCGCTTATACACAACTCACATTTGTTCTCAGCTCTTTTTTTCAGCTCTCTTTCTAAACTCATAATAAAATTTTAAAGCGTAAAGATATGCTTATTTATGGTAATGAAGATTATTGGATGTTGCTTGTGGAAGCATATGAATTTATACATCCTTAAAAGTATCCCTTACTTTCTTAGGTAGGCTTTTTACAACCATATCATAGGAATGGTCTATCAACTCGACTATCAATCGTGGCTTTAACTCTCCTTTGTGTATATAAAGTGAATTCCAATGCTTTTTACTCATATGCCAACCGGCTTCTATGCTTTCGTAGTTTTCCCTAAGTTCCAATGCATAATCTGGATCGCACTTCAAATTGATTGATGCCAAACCTTTTTCCCATTTTTTCAATGGTGCCAGAAGAAACATCTTGCCGGCTACCTTGAACACCAAGGTGTCCTTGTCAAATGGAAAATGTTCTGAAACTTGAGATTTGCCAAGACAATATTCTCTGATGTATTCTATATCCATTAAATAAATTTAAAGAAAATTTATTTAATGTTGTCTTGCGATAAGTTTTTATGTCTCTTCTTGGAAATCTGTTCTTTTTTCCTATTAGATGTTTTAACCAATGGTGGGATGTCTAGGCTGATTAAGACATTATTAATGTAGAGTAAGACTTTATTCATTACACAGAATTTTATGGTTTAACTCTTAAATAATTTAAGATCATAGATCAATTATCATCAAAAGGGCAGCATTCTAAATATACTAAAATATTAACATAAAATAAGTGTTTTATCGTAAAAAAAACACCTCTTATCGATAATCAACATTGTTTATTCGTTATTCTGTTAGTTTTTGTGAGGTTTCCCCTTTAATTTCCAATGCTGAATAATCTAATGTCCATCCTATGGTTTCCACAATGTTTTCTATCAAAAGAATTGAATCCAAAGCTTCTTTTTGAGCAATTTGATATAAGCCACTTTCCGGGACTTTATCTCTTATATGTTGTTTCGCCTCATTATGCAAATCTGTTAGATCATTGGCTTCAAACTTATTGAACAAACCATCTTTTTTATCGTAATAATTTATATTGGTTTCTATCGATAGTATTTCGGCTTTTGGAAAATGATTCAATACCAAAGTTTTACTTTTTGAGTTTGTTTTCATCTTTATCTTTGCCAAATCAAAGCCAACATAAGCTTTCGCATTTACAACGACCAGTGCTTTTTTACGACTGGATACGAGTTTTAAAAAACGCTCCTTAACATCTTCATAATGGTATATTTCTGCAAAATCTCCTTCTACGGTTATGAATTTACAAACCTTTTTAATCTTTTCCAACAAAATGGCAGATTGCGAAGTGACCAACCGCCTGGATTTCACGTGCTTGACATACGTAAACACGCCCAAACTCACCAAAGCTCCAAAAATGACTCCCAATAGTGTTTCCATTACTCTACTTTATATAAAATGGGTTTGCTTGGTGTTGCATCATTCTTAAACGGTGCTATTTGCAAGTTCAAGATGTATGCACCATCCAAGATCTTGTTGGATACATATATGAATTCCGTAATTGTGGCATTGGTTCTTATCACCCCATCCACATCCCAAAAAGCTTTATGAGCCAATAATTTGCCTTCGTCCTTTTCCTTATCCACACTTGGTAGATCTATGAGTAGGTGCTTAATGCCGAGCTCCTTGATGTAAATTGCTGCCTCTTCCGTTAGATAGGGCCAATTCGTATTGGAATATTGTCGCGATTTCTTATCCTTGGTATTCGGCATCGTTCTTATTACCAATGCTTCAGTTTCCTTGTTCTTGACCAAAAACTCAAGTTGTTGCTTTGAAATCACATAATCTCCTTCTTTTAATTCCGGTGCCACGCTGATCACTTCAGCTACAAATATGAATTGCTTCAAGCATTTATTGACACTATAGAATTTTTTGGTGATATGTCCAACACATTCTGTATGGGTTCCGTGCGCGTGTGGATTGAACTCGATGTTATTGAAGTTCACCGTAGCTCCTTCTTCTACACTGGCCACCCAATCACCAATAATAACTGGTGCGATCTTGGGTTCTCCAATATACCATGCATTCGTATTCTCCTTGGCTGCCTTCAATGTAATCGATATGTCGAGAGGTTTAGACAAATCGATGGTAAAGGTCTTTTCTCCTACTTTTATTATAGTATTCAATGGTTATTGATTTTAAAAAGATCTGATGCTATCCCGTCACTTAAGAACTTTCCTTTTTTGGTGACCAATAGCTTATCATCTTCAATATACAACAAATGTTCTTTTATATGCCTTTGTGATGTTATCAAAAGGTAATCTTCATACACTTCGCCAAAATCGTGCCTAACTTTTTCCAACGACACCCCCCAAATCGTTCGCAAACCCGTCATTACATATTCATTGTACTTGTCCGTTGTACTCAATGTTTCTATTTCTGCAGGCAGTTCTTTGTTGTTCAATGCCTTTATGTATTTGGAATTGTTGCGCACATTCCAGCTCCGTTGCTCTCCATTGAACGAATGTGCAGAAGGGCCTATTCCCAAATATGCTTTTCCTTGCCAATAAGCTGAGTTGTTTCTGCTGAAATATCCTTCTTTCCCAAAGTTTGACAGCTCGTAATGTACAAAACTTGAATTCTCCAAAGTTTGGATTAAAATATGAAACTGCTGTTCTGCCAATGCATCATCTATATGTTCGACAACTCCTTTTTTTATAAATGATGCCAATGCTGTTTTAGGCTCCACAGTCAACGCATAGCTTGAAATGTGATTAACCCCAAAGGACAGTGCCTTTTCTATGTTATCCTTCCACTGTTGGTTGGTTGAGCCTGGAATACCATAGATTAAATCCAACGAAATGTTGTCGAAATAACGTGTAGCCATTTCCAAGCACTGTTTTGCCTCGGAAGCATCATGCGCACGATTCATCAGTTTAAGATCGGTTTCAAAGAAGGATTGTATACCGATACTCAAACGGTTGACAGGACTTTGGGACAATTGAAGGATCGTCCTTTCCGATAGATCATCTGGATTGGCCTCCAATGTAATCTCTGGATCTATAGATACATTATAGTTCTTGTAGATAGAACCTATCAACAATTCCAATTCTTCCTTGGACAGCAAACTTGGAGTTCCCCCACCAAAGTAAATGGTTTCCACCGTCTTGTTCTCAAACTCATCCTTACGCAGCTCCAATTCCGTTACCAAAGCACCCACGAGCTCATCTTTCTTTTTCAACGATGTCGAAAAATGAAAGTCGCAATAATGACATGCTTGCTTGCAAAACGGTATGTGGATGTATATTCCGGCGATGGCTTTAGGTTTTTGAATTACAATTTAAAAGCTACTTCAAATTGCAATAGAATTCTATTTATTTTTTACCCGTTTTTCATTCTGCTTTACAAAAGCACTCCAACCAGAATAGCTTTTGCCAACCTCAACACGACCTTGGTTGTAGAAATGACAGACTGCTGCACCCAACCCATCCATGGAATCCAGGTTCTTTGGAAGTGTTTTTAGTCCTAGCATGCTTTGTAGCATCTTTGCTACTTGCTCCTTACTGGCATTTCCATTACCGGTAATGGCCATTTTTATTTTCTTGGGAGCATATTCCGTTATGGGCACTTCCCTAGACAATCCTGCCGCCATGGCAACTCCTTGTGCCCGGCCCAGTTTTAGCATACTTTGTACATTCTTGCCAAAGAAAGGTGCTTCAATGGCGATTTCATCCGGATGGTGCGTCTCTATCAACTCTATGGTACGCTCAAAAATGAGCTTCAATTTCAAATAATGGTCATTGTATTTTTTCAAATCCAATTCATTGAGTTGAAGGAACTCCATTTTCTTGTTGACTACCTTTATGAGTCCAAAACCCATAATGGTCGTACCAGGATCTATGCCTAATATTATTTTTTCTTCTGCCATTTAATCATTGCAATAGGTACAGCCACTCAATGAAAACGATACACCTGCCGTTATGGTAAGCAAGTTACCGTTAAAAGACCCGAAACCTTCGGATACAGGATCGAATTCACCTGCGAAACCGTAAATGTAGGACGTATCCAAAAACACAGAAATCGTCCTGTCTATTTTATAATGCAATTCCACACCTCCCATTACATTAAAAAAAGAAGTCTTGTTGTCCTTATAGTCCGCCAATGGTTTAATCATGGAAAAACCTGGTCCAACGTGCCCTACAAACCCCATTCCTATTGGCAAGAAGGTAAAGTCCCTAGTCGCATCGTATACGAATTGTGCATTTATACGTGTGTAATTCACTTTGAATTCCGGTGTATTATCGGCATTTACAAATCTATTGTAGCCATAATCTAACTTTGCTCCAATTTGGGGCTTGAACATACGTTGTATCCCTATGTTTATCGTTGGAAAGTTCATTGATTTAGCTTCGAAAGGATTAACTACCCCATCTTGAGATGGGCTGTTCAATCCAAAGGCAATCAATACTTTCCATTTGTTAGTATCTTCTTGAGAAAAGGTATTGGTTACACCAATAAATAGCAATGTTAATAGGCAATAGTATTTAATTGAGGTCTTCATTATGGTTTATTTGATTTAATTTGCAGAATGTAGTCAACTTTAATCCAAGAAAAGCTACATCTGGTTTTAGTGTTTATGAATAGTACGCTACCCTACAAAACTAAACAATTCTTTTTTATACTCATTAAATTGAGTATTGTTGTTGGTGCTTTTTATTTTATTTATGACAAACTGGTAAACAATGGAACTTTGGATTTTTATGATTTCATTGGGCTTCTATATGAAAATGACATCTATTCAACTAGAAACATCCTCATATTATTGATTTTAAGCTTTTTAAATTCTTTTTTTGAAATTGCTAAATGGCGTACTTTGGTTTCTACCATTAAAAAGACAACGATGACCGATGCGATGGAACAGAGTCTAGGTTCGCTTACAGCTTCACTTTTCACTCCAAATAGAATAGGCGAGTACGGAGCCAAGGCCATTTACTTTCATAAATCCCATAGAAGACGAGTGTTGCTATTGAACCTGATAGGCAATATGATGCAAATGGGCATAACCGTCGTCTTAGGTATTGTCGGACTTTGGGTATTTACAAATACCCACCCTGTTGAAATAGATTTATTGAAAATATCCAGAGGAACAATAGTGTTTTTGGCTGTACTGGGCATATTCATAATAGGCATTGGAAAGAGCAGGTATACAATTAAAGGGATTTCGATTGAAAAGATAAAACGATTTGTCTTTGCTTTGCAAGCAAGAGTCAAATTTTTGGTTTTTATGTTTTCTTTGTTACGCTATGCCATCTTCTCTTCTCAGTTTTATTTTTTATTGCAACTTTTTGGAGTTGACCTTTCCTATTTGGAAGCCATTCCCATAATCACATCCATGTATCTACTAGCTTCGATAATTCCTTCCTTGTCTATTTTGGATGTCATAATAAAAGGGAGTGTTGCCGTTTATTTGTTTTCCATAGTCGATGTCAACGAATTGACCATTCTTTGCATTATTACTTCAATGTGGTTGCTTAACTTTGTAATACCAAGTATTTTTGGGAGTTACCATGTTCTCAATTTCAACCTACCTCAAGACGACACTTCATTATGAGCCTATTACTTATAACGATTACAATAGCATACTTATTTTTAATAGGCCGTTTCGTATATGGATTCGACAAAGTTGAATCTTTTGGCATTGAGGATGCAAAGCCCAAAACCAAGTTTTCAATCATTGTTCCTTTTAGAAATGAAGCTGAAAACCTACCCGAATTATTACAGTCCATCAAAACCTTGAACTATCCCGAGCATTTGTTTGAAATCATATGTGTGGATGATGCCTCGGATGATGATTCCGTTGAAACGATATCCGCCTTTTCAAAATTGAATGAAAGTTTTCGAATCAAGGTTCTTAAAAACGAAAGAACAACAAATTCGCCTAAAAAAGACGCCATTACTTCAGCAATAGCATTTGCTCAACATAAATGGATCATTACCACGGATGCAGATTGTGTTATTCCTAAATACTGGCTTGATGCCTTCGATGCATTTATTCAAAAGCGACCATACAAATTTATTGTTGCTCCAGTCTCCTATCACAAAATAGATTCCACCCTCAAACGTTTTCAATTGCTCGACTTCTTAAGCTTGATGGGAGCTACCATAGGTGGCTTTGGGATAAAAAGACCTTTTTTATGCAATGGCGCCAACTTGGCCTATAGTAAGGCTCTGTTCAAATCTGTCAATGGTTTTGATGGCAACGACAACATTGCCAGTGGTGATGACATCTTTTTACTCGAAAAAGCTCTTAAATCTGACAAAGACACTGTTGGTTACTTGAAATCCGAACACGCCATCGTTCTCACAAAACCACAATCCGATTGGAAAGCTTTAGTAGCACAACGTAAACGGTGGGCTGCAAAGACATCCAATTACAATTCCTTATTTGGCAAACTAACAGGATTGGTTGTCTTGCTTATGAATGTGACATTGATTTGCGCTCTTACATTTACTTTGATTGGAGAATTAAGTCCTCGGTTGTTATTATATCCATTCATCATAAAATTTGGCATCGATTTTTTATTGTTGTTTAAAACTAGTCGTCTTTTCTCTCAAGAAAAATATTTGGGGGCCTTCATCTTTTCGAGTATCGTCTATCCTTTTTTTAGTGTTTACATTGCCTTTGCCTCTATGTTTACCACCTATAAATGGAAAGGAAGGAGTTTCAACAAGTAGTTAATATTAATAATTCACTTAAAATTTTTACATTTACATAAATCCAAATCCCAAATACAATGAAAAAATTAGTCGTTTTATTGAGTTTTATTGCTTTTAGCAACCTTGTCTTTTCGCAAGAAACCTACATTGTCAACAACGAAACACTAGAACTGAAAACCGAAGTCGATGGTACTTTGGATTTACTTTGGAATACATTCGACAATCAATACCGGTATTTTGTAAGAAGCAAAGATGGTAACATTGTCGAACTTAAGAACATCAAAGGAGACGACAATATATATCAAGAGGAATACAAAACCACCTTAAGTGGTTTGACACAGCGTGATGCTTCCAAGGTAAAACTGACTACTTATAGCCTAAAGTCATTTATCAACGATTACAACGCCTCTGTGGATTCAAACTTTGTCAATGATGAAACTAGGCCTGGGTTAAAATTCAGATTGGGTCTTTCTGGTGGATTGACAAACCATCCTTTCGTCACTAACTCCAACAATGAAAATGCATTGTCATTTGGTGCCGAGCTAGAAATCCTTTCGGATGAGGACTTACCTAGACAAGCTGGTTTTTTAAGTCTTAGACATTCGCCAGACAAAGACGAGTTCAAACATTCTTCGACACAATTGGCATTGGGCTATCGTTACAGGATAATCAATAAATCGGGGTTCAACATCTATGCACAAACCAAGTTTGCAACCTTCACCACATCCAAAGCCACCATAACATATCTTGATATGGACTCCAATGTCGTTACCGAGGAAAACTCTGGAACGAGTTTTGACGCTCCTTTTGTTTTCGGTATCGGTGCAGACATAAAAGTAGGTGACAATGGTTATGTCACCTTGGTTTACGACTCCTTGTTCGGCATCTTCATAGACAATCAAGGTAATTTTCCTGTAGATTTTGCCATTGGCTACAAATTCAACCTATAGTGAATTTACTCGATAGAACCTCTAATCCCGTATTTACAGGTTACTTTTGGGATACCCCAGATGAGGACCAACATAAAATGACTGTTAGAGGCATTTTCATCAAGACATTATCCTCATTGTTCGTAATCACGGCCATTGTTGTAGGCATTTGGAAATTACACAGTGCTGGCTCCAACATAAAATGGTTTGGATTGGGAGGAATGTTGACTGCCATCATCATCAGCATCGTTATTTCCGTGAAACGCCATTGGTCTCATTTCTTAGTCCCTCTCTATGCGGTAGCCAAAGGTTTCTTTCTTGGTGGGATTACAACTTATGCTCACGACAACTTTCCCAATATGCCATATCAAGCCGTTGGTGTAACCGTAATTACCTTTTTTGTCATTCTGACTTTGTATCAAACTCGAATCATAGTCGTGACAAAGAAGGTTCGAAGTATCATAATCACTGTTTGTACAAGTATTTTCATCACTTATATCATTTCTTGGATATTAAGTTTCTTTGGCATCAAGACCTATATTTGGGGGACATCATGGGTTGCAATCGTCTTTAACATCGTTGCTGCAACGTTTGCTGCATTGTCATTGCTTTTGGACTTTGATTACATTGAACGACAAAAAGGTCACGCCCCCAAATACAATGAATGGTTAGCTACTTGGGGACTTTTGGTTACTATTGTTTGGTTATATGTGGAAATATTGAGATTGATGAAGAAATTCGCCATTCGGTTTTAAATATTTTTTTTTAAACAGAATGAATTTTCATTGCGATTGGAGTAAACCTGTGTGTTCATACAACCAAAAGACTTGTATTGCTACCATCATATCAATACACAGCAATGACAACTGGTAGCTTAAACTCAGTCTTTACTGGCTTTGTCCGTTTCAACGCTGGATATATTTTTGGCAATGACTGCAAGCTATTTGCCAGTAGAGTTTCAATTTCAGGAATTTCCAATTTGGTTATGGAATCCACCTTTATGTGCTTTAAATGCAATTCGCCCGTTTCTGAAATTTGAAACTCCAATACGATGGTATCGTTTATGTCTTGTGTTACAATTATCGTTTCGGTTTCCAGATTGCTTGTTATGAAAGTGGACAGAGTCGTTTCAAAGCATTCTTTTTTATCTTGCTTGTCTATGGCATCGTCACAGGATGTAAACGTAGGGTAGGTATCGACTTCGTTCCAATTGAAAGTCTTTAGTTCTTCTTCCAAAATATCTTCTGTCGCTATTTTTTTTGCATCAAAATAGTTACACGACGTGAAACCCAATAGAATAAAAAATAAAAATACCTTTTGCATAATTTGAACTGAAATTGAAAAATACAATTTTTTATCCAATTTTCAGTCTTGTCCCCTTATTGTTCCCCTTTCATAAATAGCTCTTTTTTAAGTTTCGACAAAAACTGCTTTGCCATTGGTGTGAACTTGTCCTTAGGGTGCTTTTCAATGTAAGTCTCATACAATTTGATCTTAGTCTCCAAATCTTTATGAGAATCTACTTTTGTATGCACCAAAAGAAATGCAGCAAACTCATTGTTGGGGTTTTCATTCAGCGCTCGTTTAAACGTCCTTATGGCCTTCTGAGGCTGCTTTAGATGATTGTAGACCGAAGCCAGCTGCACATATTCATCATCCAATGGCAAGTCCTGTAATTTCAGAGACAACTCCATATATTTCTTGGCATCCCCATAATTCCCTTCTTCTTTGTACAAATAACCCAGCCTATATAGGTTCCCCACATCTTTACCATCCAACACCAAGGCTGATTTCAAGTGTTCTATTGCTTTTTGGTTGTCATATGTTTTTTCGTAGCTTGTGCTTAGCTTTTCGTAAATGAACTGAGAAGATTCCCCCAATTGCAATAGTTTTTCAAACCACACTATGGCTTTTCTAAAATTATGTTGCAAGTAATAATTTTGTGCTTTCAAGCTTATCAATGACGTGTTGTTTCCATAACTTTTCAATCCGACATCTATGTATTTATGGGACACTTCATGATTCCTTTTCTTCAACTGAAACTTTGCCAGCTTAAAAATGGCCTTCTGGTGAGTTTCATCCAATTCGTATGTATTGAAGAATCTACTTTGCGACTTGAATGGATCTTTTAATTGCTCAAAGATCAAGCCCAATTCATAATGGTAATTGGGATTCCGGTAATCGTGATCTATCAGCTCATAAAACAATTTTGATGCTTCTTCATACTTTTTGGTTTTCGCCAACAGTTTGGCATAATCATATTTTAGCTTGGCATTGTCAGGGTTTGCCACTAAACTCAATTTATAGCTCAACAGAGCATTGTCATAGCTTCCGATGGCCACATAGGCCTTTGCCAGTTTCGAATATACTTCTTGTTGATTGTCGTGTATTTTATAGTTGGTTATCGCCTTCGTATAATTCCCATTGGCATAAAGGCTGTCTGCAATGTTCAAAACCGAAGACTGAGCTACGGCTTTGAGTGATAGAAGGAATAGCAACAACAAGAATACTCTATTCATTTATATTCAATTTTATCGGCAAATAGTATGCAACATCGACATTTTCACCATGCATCTTTCCTGGGATTAATTTGGGAATGAGGTTTATTACACGTTTAGCTTCAATCTCAAGTGATTTATGTGCCGCTCTAGCTTTTAAATCCTTGATGTAACCCTCTTTGGAGATTATAAAAAAAACGGAAATTTTATGGTTCCCTTTTAAATCCAACGACTTCCCTATGTCCACATTAAAGTTTTTCGTTACCAATTTTTGCACATTTTTTGAAAAACATTTTTTTCTATCTTCATTTCCAATTAAAGATTCACATCCTGGAAACACTGGTACTTCATCTATTACATTAAAAGACACCCAATCATTGCGTTCAATCACACTTTTATTGGAATCAAGAACATCCATACTGTATACGTTTTCAATATGGTTGGTCACTGACCCAATTTGTATAAACGCTTTGAAAGCTCCTCCATCTTTAAAGGTGAAATCTATTTCATTGTGAGTCTCTGGAGCTTTGTCACTTATTTTATGTACAGAATATGTTGTTTTCCTTGTAAGGTTATTCTCAGAACCCCAATATGCATACTCTTCATTGTTTGCCTTTAAAAAGTCTTCAGCCTTCTTTTGAATGCTTTTCTTTTCATCAGACATTTTTTCTCCTTTTTCAAGAGAATAACTATACTGTTCCAAATTATCATTTGCTATGGATGCAATAGAATCTTCCTGTACTTTTGAACATGATGTATATACCATCATCCCAAATATCATAGGAATTAACAAGGCATACTTGATTAAATTGATTTGCTTGGATTTTGTTTTGTTTAACATGACGATTCGTTTTTTGATTAATGATCTTTTAAAAAATGGATTGATGAATGATACTTTTTGGGTTTGAAAAACTTGGGATAGTAAATTCTGATAATATGCTGCTTTGTTTGCTTTCACGGCTTTATCATCTGCAAGAAACTCATGTATGCTTCCTATTTTGTTTTGATAGATGTAAATCATTGGGTTAAACCAAAATAGAATACGCAGTAGTTCGAACAACAATAAATCCACACTATGTTTTTCTTTCACATGCACTTGCTCGTGGGCAATGATTGCGCTTCTTTCTTCTTCAACGATGTGCTCTCCTATGAAAATGTAGTTGAAGAACGAAAAGGCAGACTTGCTATTTGACAACTGTACCAAAAAAGCATCTTCAATTTCAACCTTTGGATTCCTATTGGCCAACAATAGAATGTTAGATAGCTTGTAGGTAAATAGCAATATTGCGATAAAACCACCAAGACAAATGACTAAATCCCAAGATAAAAGAGATCCTGATCCTGAATTGATTGTTTCCAGAACAGGAGATTCCACAACCTTGTCTTCTATGGTTCCAATTATTATTTCTGGCAACTCGACAATATATTCTTTTGGAATGATTGTCTTGAAACTATTTAGTTTTACAAATGGCAAGACAATGGACAGCACTACCGAAGTCAATAAATAAAAACGGTTCCAATTCAAGAATGTCTCTTTTTTAAGAAATAAATCGTAGACCATTAAAAACAGTATTTGAAAAACTACCGTTTGTAAAATATAATGTAACATATCTTCTTCGTTTATATAATTTATACCAATAAAACTCTTTTATACCTTGGCAAATAGCCAATTAATCTTCCTCAACTTATCTATTCTGAAATGTCAAATGCTATTGGCAACAACATTAAGACATCTACTGGTTTACCATCTTTTTTTCCAGGAATCAATTGCGGGAAAGTTCCAACTACCCTGATCGCTTCATTCTGTAACTCGGGTGCTGGAGCTCTACATTTAATATTCTTTACAATCCCATCTTTACCTATTGTAAAACGTACGGTGAACTTTGTCTTTGTAAAGCCTAGCTTCTTTTCCAGATTGGTATCAAACTCTTTTGTTACCAACGCATTAATGCTTTCTTGCAAGCATTTCTTCTTTTCTTCTTCAGATGTCAAAGTCTCACATCCTGGAAAAATGGGTGATTCATCGATCTCTGCCAACTCCAATGCCGTCTGTATTGGAATTTGATCCTGATTGATCATTTTTCTATAAGCCACATGGGTCCTATGTCCTGGTATTTCTGTCCTCAACTCCTCATAACCTTCTGGAGCTATCTCAGACACATGATGCACAGAAGACGTAGATATGTTTGTTTTATAATCTATGAAAATCCATGAGACATAATCTTCATTTAAGTATAAAAACTTGTTAGCTGCTCTTGATCTTGCAATACTCTCTTCTGATTGTGGTGAATCCAAGTTCTTGGAAACCGTATACTGATCAAGGTCTTTGTTCTCTACTCGATCATTGTTAAGATAGACATCGTCGGTGTTTTGATTGCATGAAGTATAGACTAGCATCCCAATGATCATTGGAATTAGCAATGCATATTTCAGTGTATTTACTTGTTTTGATTTTGTTTTGCTTAACATAATGATTCGTTTTTTGATTAATGATTCTTTAAAAAATGGATTGATGAATGATACTGTCTTCGTATCGAATATTTGCAATAATAATTTCTCGTAATAGACTTTTTTATCATTGTACTTTATGGCACCAGCGTCTGCAATAAATTCATGCACGTTGGCTATTCTTTTTTGATATATGTAAATGAGAGGATTGAACCAGAATAAGATTCTCAACATTTCGAAAAACAACAAATCCAGACTATGCTTATGTTTTACATGTATCAGTTCATGTGCTATAATAGCCTCCTTTTCTTCTTCTTTTATGTTGTCTCCTAAAAATATGTAGTTGAAAAATGAAAAAGCAATGTTGTTGTTCTTCAAAATTATAACTGGCTGCCTTTTATATTTCAATTTAATGCTCTTGCGGATCAGTCCAATTAATTTGGATAGCTTATATGCAAAGTAGAGTGTCGCCATAATCCATCCAAGATAGAGCAAGTTATTCCATGAAAAGATATTGAATCCTCTTTCATTCAACGTTTCAATATTTTGAGCTATTGCAACTGTTTCTTCTGCTTTCCCTATAAACAATTCTGGTAGAGCGACAATGTAATCTTCCGGAACTGCTTGTTCAAAGCTTTCTATCTTTATAAAAGGCAATATCAAAGAGAGCATTGTGGTAATAAGTAAATAAGCTCGATTGTAATTGAAAAATGTTTCTCGCTTTAGAAATAGATCAAAGACTAAAAGAAAGAAAACCTGAAAAGCTATCGTTTGTATGATATAATGCAACATAACTATTCCTTTTTATTGATTTCCTTCAATATAGACTCCAACTCATTTAATTTAATATCATTCTTCTTCATGAAAAACGACACCATACTCTTAAACGACCCCTGAAAATAGTTATCCACAAGTTTATTTATGGATTGATTGCTGTATTCATGCTTTTCCAGTAAAGGAAAATAAATATGCCCCTTTCCTTTTTTTTCATAATCGACAAAACCTTTGCTTTCCAATATTCTAACTATTGTAGAGACTGTATTATAAGCCGGTTTCGGTTCAGGCAATTCTTCTATTATTTGTTTTACATTGGCTTTTTTCAATTGCCATAACACGTGCATTATGTCTTCTTCTGCTTTTGTTAATTGCTTCATAATTCAACTAAAGTTTTAGTTCACTTACACAAATATAACTAAAAAATTAGTTGAAACTAATTTTTTAGTTTAAAAATTGTAACATTATCAACTTATGGTCGTCTAACAATAAAGTTATTTATATGGACATTGCTTTAACCATTTTCGGTTTATTCTTCATGTGCTGTGGATTGATAGGTAGTATCGTACCTGTTCTGCCTGGCCCTCCTTTGAGTTGGATAGGGCTATTGTTGCTATATCTTACAGATGCGATCCCTAATGATTGGATATTTTTGACCATAACATTGATAATTGCTCTTGTGGTCTTTGCACTGGATTACATTATCCCAGCCATAGGCACTAAAAAGTTTGGTGGCAGCAAAGCTGGTATGATAGGAACTTCAATTGGTTTAATCATAGGAATTCTATCTCCTATTCCTGGTGGTATCATAATTGGTCCTTTTGTTGGAGCGCTAATAGGGGAGTTAACCAATAAAGCCGATACGCAAACTGCATTGAAGGCTGCATTTGGCTCTTTCCTTGGTTTTATTACTGGCACACTATTGAAGTTTATTGTGGCCATCATCTACTTTGGCTTATTCATCAAAATATTTTGGGAATACAAAAGCATTATCTTTTAACTCCTAAAACGAAGAAACCTTATGGTTTTCTTGAGAAGAATAACCATAAGGCTAGTGTAAATGTGCTATTACCAACTAAATTCTATCGAGGGACTGAATCGAGTTAATGATTGTTGATACTTCAAAAGTAACATATATTTATCTTCTCGATTACGGGTTTTACCGTAATCTCATTACGGGTTTTCCCGTAGTATTCAACTATATTAAATAATTAAGGAATGAAAAAAAAATTAAAAAAAAATGAATTTTAACATTTCGCACTTTTAAAAGTAAGATTTAATTTACAAAACCTTTGGATCTGGCTTCTTTTATCAAGGTATCGTCTCTTCCATCTTCAATGTCAAAAAGCTCTTTTAGATGCTTTTTTCTTTTTTCGATCATACTTAAAGATAGGTCTATATGATTTCTTATGTCTTTTGTCTTGATTCCCTTGGACAACAAATGAAGTATCTTATGATTAATCTCGTCTATTTCTATCGCACTTGAAATAATATTTCTAATCACATTGTTAACAGTACCACTATAAAATGGAGGGTTGTTTAAAACTGCCTTGAAGGCACTTGCCAGCTCACTTGCCGTCAAATCGCTTTTTATTAAAAACCCGTCCGGGTTTATGTTTTTTATTACACTGTGTATGCGATAAGGTTCATCGAACATAGTCAACAATACGATCTTGGAGTAAGGTAGATTCAATCTTACGAATTCTGCTAGATCTATTCCTGATTTGTATTTTCCGTCTGAAGAAGGCGGAATACTAACATCGAAGAAAAACACATGATAGGCCTCGTCTATGGCTATGGACTTGTTAATGGCTTTTATGGATTCATCGCAATTGGTGGCGATGTCTATGATAAGTTCTTCGTTTTCCTTTTTTGTAGCCAAAAGTGTGTTTTGGTAACCCTCGATAATCATTGGATGATCATCCGTCATTAGTATTCTAATGCTTTTTTGATGCATTTCTATCTTTATTAGGTTAATTTAATTTGGGGCAATTATCTCAATAGTTGTTCCTATGTTAGCTTTTGTGTCTATGTTCAAAACACCATTGATCTCCTTTACACGCGATCTCATATTTTTAAGACCAATGCCTTGTTTGATCTTATTTACGTCAAACCCTAAGCCGTTGTCTTTTATCGTTAAAGATATTAAATTATTTTTATGCTTAAATGCCACATCTACTCTTTCAGCTTCTGCATGCTTGTATATGTTTTGAAGTGACTCCTGAATGATTCTATAGAAGTGTATCTTGGTTTTATTGGATATCGAATCCCAATTGATTTCCTGGTCTCCAGTAATGGTACTATCCAAATCATAAGCCAACGTCTGTGTTTCCACCAAGGTATTAATAATATCCAAAAACCCTGAATGTGCGATAAAGTCCGTATTAAGGTCATGAGATACTTTACGTATGTCTTGCTCGATCACCTTGAGTTCGTTAATGTAACTCTCCCTATTTACGGCTGCTTCTTTTGATTTGCTCAGATTTAAACTGTCTAAACTCAACCTGGCACCAAACAATCGTCCAAGGATACCATCATGCAGCTCTTGAGAAATCCGCTTCTTTTCCAAAGCTCTGGCCTCATCCATCTTGTCTTGTTGGGAAAGCATCAAATTGTAAATTTCCTCGTTTGCCTTTTGTTGTTGTTGAGCTAGTTGCAGCTCTTTGTTCTTCTCTCGCTGTGTCTTTAAAATGTATAAGAAGAGAAGTATTAGCAAAAGACCTCCAGAAAATACCAGAAGCCATAGGTTTTGCCTGGATATTTGTTCTTTTTCCTGCTTTATGACATCTGTTTCATAATCTATTCTAGCAAATTTGTTTCTTATTGCTCTTTCAGCCAGAACCAAACTGTCATTTAGTTCAATATGCTCGAAGAGATATGCTTTCGATGGTTCCCCTACTTCTATTTTGGATTTCAAGATCAAGGTATTGAGAATGTTCTTGTTCCAATTCATTTTTTTGGCGATGCGATAAGCTTCATTGGCATAATGAAGCGCTGAATCCTTAATCTCATTTTTCAAAAAGAATTCTGAAAACTGCTCGCTTGTATTCATAATCTCGAATTCATCCTTCTCGAATTTGGCTACATTCAAAGACTCCCTAAAAAGCTTCTCTACTGCATCTTTGTTTTTATTGCCATCCAACAATTTGCAATAGGCCAAACTGGAAAGCAATGATGCATAGGTACTAGGGTCTTCTTTTTTTATCTTGTCATCTTCTAGGATTTTCATCAACCTTCTATTCGCCTCCTTCAAATCTCCTTTCCTTCTGTAAAGTATTGCTATGTTCGTTCTCGAATATAAGTTAATTAAATAATTGTCTTTTATCTTGTTGCTATAGCTCAATGCTTCATTGTGATACTCTATGGCTTTATCGTACCTATTGATCTGGCTTGAGATGATACCTATCAAGTTATGAAAAGTCCATAATACATCGTAAATTCGTTCACTCTTAGGTAGTTCTTTCAATATTTTTATCCCTTCTATAGCATTGATTTCGCTCCCTATAAAATCCCTTTCGGCTCTTTGTACTCTTGCCATAAGCAGCAAGATTTCGGCTTCATACCTCTTTTTGTTGCTAGAATTGTAAAACTTCCTTGCCTTGTAATAATAGAAATAGGCACTATCCACCTTGTTTGTCTCATGGAAATGATACCCTAAATTGTGAGAAGCATAGGCCATCTTCAATGTGTCCTTTAATCGTGAAGCTATTTTCAAGTTCTTGTAATTAATGGCATACAAGGAATCAATATCCCTATTAATTATAAACAGATAGGACAAAACTCTGTTACTTGCCAAAATAGTGCTATCTGCCTTTGTTTGATTTGAAAGATCGATGGCTTTTCTAGCGTAGATGAAACGATTTTCTATTTTATCAGATTTGTTGTTAGCAGAATCTCGAAGCTTATAAATGTTTTCATAAAGAAGTTCTTTCTTATCTTGGCCAAAGGCCTGATAAGCATACAAGATTGAAAGCAGAAACGTTAAAAAATATCGCAATTTTTAATCATATTAATTTTCTTCTCTAAATGTAAAATAATTTAAAGAAATAACTTTATAAAACAGAACTTAATCATAAGGAGCTATGAAAATGACAAAGGGCTTTCTTGGTTTTATAGATTATCCGTTTTCTGGGGGAGTATTACCTTTATCCCTCTCCGTAAAAGCGGTAAGTTTGGATTTGGCATGTTTTACCTCTTTGTTCGGATTGACATCAGTTGGCTCTATTTCCGATGAGGGCAATACTGCCGTTAATAATCCGATGGTGAAGAGCGCTAGCAATGTGATTTTTAGTGTTTTCATGATTGTACGTTTTTATAGTTTAAAGATTTGTGCTATGTGGATTATCCGTTTTCTGGGGGAGTATTACCTTTATCTCTCTCTGTAAAAGCGGTAAGCTTGGATTTGGCATGTTTTACCTCTTTGTCCGGGTTGACATCAGTTGGCTCTATTTTCGATGAGGGCAATACTGCCGTTAATAATCCGATGGTGAGGAGCGCTAGCAATGTGATTTTTAGTGTTTTCATGATTGTTTGCTTTATAGTTTAAGATTTGTTGGTTTTATAGATTATCCGTTTTCTGGGGGAGTATTACCTTTATCCCTCTCTGTAAAAGCGGTAAACTTGGATTTGGCATGTTTTACCTCCTTGTCCGGGTTGACATCAATTGACTCTATTTTCGATGATGGCAATACTGCCGTTAATAATCCGATGGTGAAGAGCGCTAGCAATGTGATTTTTAGTGTTTTCATGATTGTTTGTTTTTATAATTTGAAGATCTGTGTTCTAATAGGTTATCCGTTTTCCGGGGAATGATTTCCTTTTTCCCTATACGTAGAATCTGTTAACTTGGACTTGACGTGTTTTACCTCTTTGTTCGAATTGTCATTAACCGAGTCGATTTCCGAAGAAGGCAATACCGCCGTTAACAATCCGATTGAGAAAAGCGCTACCAATGTGATTTTTAGAGTTTTCATAATTGCTTGTTTATAGTATAAAGATTTATTGATTCAAAGTTGATTCAAATTAATTGCACTCTGATCTCTATAACAACATCTAAGAAGGCATCATTATAAATTATAACAAGATGTGCTTTTGCACTAAAAAACATAATTATACATACAGGCAAGCATACTAAACATACTTGCTAGGTCACAATGGATATTTCATCTTCTATCAATACAATATAATTGCAAAGGGTTTTAACAAAAGATTAGCAAATATACTGTTTTTAATAAAAAAAAAATTCATATGTAGGGGTTTAATATCCCGTTAAGCAATTAAAATCAGCATTTTAAGGATAAAAGACAATCAACACCCATTGATTTGTAAGAAAAGTAAATGAATTAACAGCAATAGACATATTGATGTTAGACAAGTTGCTTTTAACATTCAGTAAACAAATGACATAGGGTCTAAAAACAAAAAAGCATCCCGATTTTCTATTAAGAAAAAAGGAAAGCTTTCCATCGGTTTAACTACTTAAACCATTGACAGACTACTACATCTGTCAAAACAACACAACTAAAATCATTTGCCAAAAAAAGCTCCAATCTCTTGGAGCTTTTTAGCAATTTCGCGGTCTGGACGGGACTCGAACCCGCGACCCCCTGCGTGACAGGCAGGTATTCTAACCAACTGAACTACCAGACCGTTGCTTATTGCGAGTGCAAATATACACTCCTATTTCAATATGACAAACCTTTTTTTGATTTTTTTTGAAAAAATATCACTAAATAAATTTTTGGCGTTCTACCATATATGTCGTCAAAATAGAATCAAAACTTCTATTTATGTCAGCCTCAACATATTTGATTTTGTTTTGACCACATTTTATCCGCAAGTCCTCAAAATAGCTCTTCACTAGCTTTTCATAATTTTCTTTTAACGAATCAGAATACAAGTTGATAAATTCTCCTGTTTCCACATCCACAAATCGTTTTGGTTTGTTATCGAAGTCAAAAGTGAGTTCTTTGCTCTTATCAAACACATGAAATAAGACTACTTCATGCTTGTTGTGCTTTAAATGTCGCAATGCTTCAAATAACTTATCTTCATCTGTTTCGGTTTGAAACATATCCGTGAATACAAAAATCAGGGAACGTCTATGTATCTTCTCAGCGATTTGATGCAAGTACTTGTAAGTTTCCGTCTTCTTGTTCAAAGGTTTTGAAATGACACTATTGCTCAATTGAGCCAACAACATTTGATGGTGACGCTCACTTCCCTTTTCAGAAGCATAAAAATCGTAAGCATCACTATAGATACTTAAACCTATGGCATCCCTTTGTTTCTTTAGAATATGCATCAAAGAAGCAGAAGCCAAAGCCGAGAAACTTATCTTGTTTAAATTCTCAAGGGAGAAACCATTCATTTCAGGGTAATGCATCGAGCTACTATTGTCCAAGATAATATGGCATCGCAAATTGGTTTCGTCGTCATAGCGCTTGGTATATAATTTATCTGTTTTCGCAAAAAGCTTCCAATCTATATGCCTTGTACTTTCTCCCTGATTGTAAATCTTATGTTCAGCGAATTCTGCCGAAAACCCATGAAATGGACTTTTATGCATTCCAGAGATGAAACCCTCTACCACCTGTTTTGCCAAATGCTCCAAGTTTTTAAATCCGCCGGCTTTATTAAGTTCTTCTTGTAAATTCATTTTTATCAGTCTTTCAGACAATTCTTGACACGATCGTATCGATATATCAGCCTAAACTAAAAAAGGTTTGCCGTATAGGCAAACCTTTTATCAATTCTTTATGAACTATATGCTACAAAAGCGCATCTATAGCTTCAGAATAAGCATTCTTAGGAGCTACTCCCACTTGACGACCTACTACTTCCCCATTTTGAAAAACCAGAACTGTCGGTATGTTTCTTACTCCATATTTAGCTGCGAATTCTTGATTTGCATCTACATCCAATTTACCTACAACAGCTTTACCATCGTACTCTTCACTAATTTGATCAATGATTGGCCCAACCATTCTACACGGACCACACCAAGCTGCCCAAAAATCCACCATTACTGGCTTATCGCTTTTCAATACTGTTTCTTCAAAGTTTGCATCTGTGATTTCTAATGCCATAATATTATAATTTAATTGTGTTCTACTTCAAGTTAATATGCAATATTAGTCAAAAATTTTGCCAAAGCTTACAACCTGACAATTTGTTTTACCTATTGTCTTATTGTTTTGTTTTATTATGCTGAAATGACACTTTAAGCTTCTTCTTAATTCTCAAAACATAGCTCTATCCCAAAGTATCGAAGTGAATTCTAAAAATTACGCAACCCAAAAGTTGCGTATATCAAAAATAGTTTTTAGTTTAGCAACCACAAAGTTGCATATTAATTTTAAAACACATACAATGAAGGATCTAATCAAGAAAGAAAGAGTATTTACACAAAACATCGATGTCATTTGGAATGCCATAACCAAAGCGGAAGAAATATCCACTTGGTTCATCAAAGCAGATTTTAAAGCCGAAAAAGGTTACAAGTATACTTTTACGGCTAGTGAGGACAAAGGCTGTTTGACCATAACAGGTGAGGTAAAAGAATCGTCTCCTTATACCCTAGTGTATACTTGGATCGTAGAAAACACAAGCACGGAAACTACAGTCAAATGGAACTTGGAGTCAATGGAAGATGGTGGAACAAAACTATGTCTGGAGCATTCGGGAATCTCCAATTACGCTGGAGACACAGCAGTAAAAATGTTTGAAAGCTTTGATGGTGGATGGGATGGATGCATCTATGGTTTACTTGATTATCTAAAAAAAGAAGTCAATGCAGGATAGAATCACAAAACTCTTCAAAGCTATTGCAGATCCTACCAGGCGTGATATTTTTCACGCATTGGTGATCGCCACTTCGGCTTTGTCCATTACCCAAATATCAAATCAATTTGAAATTAGTAGACAAGGTGTCACCAAGCATATCAAAACCTTGGAAGATGCTGGTTTGGTCCAAATAGACAACAAAGGTCGTGAGCGTTTTTGCAATGCCAATGCCAAACCATTGAAAGAGATAAACAAATGGATGAAATTCTATGAACAATACTGGGACGACGCCTTGGACAATCTGGGAGAGTACTTGAGTACATCCAAAAACAGTTAGACACCATGCTATTGGCAACAAAAATAAGGACTATGCAAAACATTTTAAACCTCAACTATTGCCTAACAGGTATTCTTTACCTCGATTAATGCAACATTTGGACAGCAAGAGATAGGAGCCTAATATTTTTTCAAAGCATTCAAAAGTGCTTTGTTCAAATCTACTCTCAAATGCCTTTTGTCCCTTTCCAAGACGAAGACGGATATGGATGCATTCAATTCTGGGAAATAATTGACCGTTGTTCCCCAAAATCCGCTGTGTCCATAACCTCTTACCCCACTAAAATCCACTGAAGACATCCCTAAATAATAATCTCCTTGCATAGGTTCTTTTGGAGTAGCCTTGATAAATATCAAATCCAATGTTTTTGGGTTTTTAAAAATCTTCCCGTTAAACAAATAGAACAAAAACATTGCCAAATCTTTTGTAGTCGAAGCTATGCCTCCTCCTCCATACAAATCGAAGGAATGATCTATCATATGGTTGTTCAAACCTTCGGATGTGACGTATTGATATACCATAGAACCTACATTATCCGGATGATTCTCAAGAGTGGAAAACCAAGTTGCATCCATCCCTAATGATTTGTAATCTATCAAATCTCGTATTGCAAGATAAAACTCCCTTTTGGTGATGGTTTCAATAATTTCCGTCAACAACAAGTAGTTTGTATCTGAATAGGCAAAGACATCACCTGCAATACCCAAGGGTCTGCCTATAGACATTGCCAATTGAATTTGCTCATCCCTTGTCCATCTATGCCTTGGTTCTGTTTTTATCCGTTGCATGTACTTGTCTGTTCCGGCATAGTCAAAAATCCCACTCGTATGTGATAATAGATTCCTTATGGTAATATCATAAACGTCATAACCACTTTTCCCCAATACAATCTTGGAATTGTGTGATAAGAATTTAAAAATAGGATCATCCAGTTTCACTTCTCCTTCTTCTATTAACTTCAAGATGGCTACGGCAACGAAGGTTTTGGTATTGCTTGCGATTAATGCGGGTTGCTCTTTTCCTATTGGTGCTTTTGTCTTTTTGTTGGAAACTCCTACTGCTCCACTCCAAGATATGCCTTTATTTGATGCTTCAATATGAACCATCAAACCCAAGGCTTCTTTGTGTTCTGAATAAATGGAATCTAAGACATTTTGAAAAGTTTGAGTCCTATTTGTTTCGGAGGTCGTTTTATTGTTTTCTTTTTTACAACTTCCCATCGAAAAAAACAAAAGAATGAAAACACTTGCTATTGCACTGCGCTTCATCAATTCAATTTATAAAGTATTTGTTGTTCTTCCAATTCAGACAACAACTCTTGTGAAACTTTAACCTTTTGTTTACGACTAGGCATCTCCAATTTTATCTTATCTCTATTCTCATAAATTAGAAAATTGAGCAAATGACTTCCTGGGTGCATGGAAATCAACTCTTTCAATCTTTTGATTTTATCAGATTCCAATTCTTTTATATTCAATTGAATGGATAGTTTTCTGACATTTTTCTCCATGACGTCATGTAACAATTGAAAGCTATTGAATTGAAGTCTAGGATCACTCCTCTTTCCTGTATCCTTGTTTATCCATCCTTCTCTAACGAAAGATTTGACATGAACAAAATTGTTTTGCATCAAAAAGTGACGATGCTTTAGATATTCCTCCCCAAAAATGCGAAACTCATACGAATCGGTATAGTCCTCAATAGTGAACAATGCCCAACCTTTTCCCTGTTTGCTTACACGATGCTGCACATCGGTAACAACACCCCCAAAAGTTATTTCTTTGTTTACATGAGGTGCCAAATCATTGAAATAGGCAATGGTTCCAGTACAAAAGGATTTCATTTCTGTTCTAAAATCATCCAATGGGTGGCCAGAAATATAGATTCCAACGACCTCTCTCTCCTGAGCCAATTTCTCCATTGTCCCCCAAGTTTCACAAGGTGGTACTTGTGGTTCTTCAATTTGTACGTCACTTGCCTCTCCAAACAAACTTACCTGAGCCGAATTTTCATTTTCCTGATGCTTTGCACCATACTTGATCGCTTTCTCCAAAAAGGTCAAATCACTTCCTTCCTTATGAAAATACTGTGCTCTATGTGTATCCGAAAAACAATCAAACCCGCCTGCCAATGCCAAATTTTCGAATGCTTTTTTGTTGGCTGCACGCAAATCTATTCTCTTGGAGATGTCAAAAATAGATTTATATGGGCCATCCTTCTTTCTATTCTCCACAATGGTCATCACTGCTCCATGTCCTACTCCTTTTATGGCTCCCATTCCAAAACGAACTGCATTGTCTTGATTTACGGAAAACTTGTAAAATGACTCGTTTACATCTGGGCCAAGCACATCCAATTTCATCCGCTTGCATTCTTCCATGAAGAATGTGACCTGCTTGATATCGTTCATGTTGTTGGAAAGTACAGCTGCCATATATTCAGCAGGGTAATGTGCTTTCAAATATGCCGTTTGATATGCAATCCAAGCATAACAGGTAGAGTGTGACTTGTTAAAGGCATAACTAGCAAAGGCTTCCCAATCCTTCCATATCTTCTCCAGCTTTTTTGCATCGTGACCATTTGCACTAGCTTGCTCTATGAATTTTGGTTTCATCTTGTCGAGAACTGCAATTTGTTTTTTACCCATCGCCTTACGCAAGACATCGGCTTCACCTTTTGTAAAGTCCGCCAGCTTTTGGGACAATAACATTACTTGCTCTTGATAAACGGTAATACCATAGGTCTCCTTCAAATACTCCTCCATTGCAGGAAGATCGTATTCTATGTCTTCATCTCCATGTTTTCTACGAACGAAACTAGGAATGTATTCCATTGGCCCAGGACGATACAAGGCATTCATGGCTATTAAATCGTCAAACACCGTAGGTTTTAAATCCTTGAGGTGTTTTTGCATCCCAGGAGATTCATATTGGAACACTCCTACCGTTTCTCCTCGCTGGAACAACTCGTAGGTCTTTACATCATCCAAGGCAAAGTTATCTGGATCTAACAAGACATCATGTTTTGCCTTTACTATTTTTACCGTATCCTTGATCAGGGTCAAAGTCTTCAACCCCAAGAAATCCATTTTCAATAGCCCAGCATCCTCAACCACCGAGTTATCGAATTGCGTAACGTACAAGTCGGAATCTTTGGCGGTAGATACTGGTACGAACTTGGTGATGTCGTCTGGTGTGATAATTACTCCACAAGCATGAATTCCAGTATTACGTACCGAGCCTTCCAATGATCTAGCCAGATTTAAAGTCTCTGCTTGCAGATCTTCTCCTTCGGAAATATTTAAAAGTTCGTTGACCTTCTCCAACTCCTCGGATCTAAACATGCTTTTCAATCCCTTTTCGTCTGCACCGAAAATCTTCTTCAGCTTAGACATGTTAGGAATCAGTTTTGCAATGCGATCGGCATCAAACAATGGCAAATCCAATACACGAGCTGTATCCCTAATGGAAGATTTCGCAGCCATGGTACCATATGTAATGATTTGTGCCACCTGATTGCTTCCATATTTCTCTATCACGTAATCCATGACGCGGCTTCTACCTTCATCGTCGAAATCGATATCGATATCTGGCATGCTCACACGATCTGGATTAAGAAAACGCTCAAAAAGTAGATTGTACTTCATTGGATCTATGTTGGTGATCCAAAGACAATATGCAACTACGGATCCGGCTGCAGAACCACGTCCTGGCCCTACCGATACATCCATATTCCTAGCTTCTCTAATAAAATCCTCTACAATCAGGAAATAACCTGGATACCCTGTTTTCTCAATAACTTCCAGCTCAAAATCCAAACGTTCCGTAACGTCTTCGGACAACTCTTCACCATAACGCTTCTTTGCTCCTTCATAGGTCAAATGTCTTAAAAAAGCATTTTCTCCTCTCTTGCCTCCATCTTTGTCATCTTCTTCATGTACAAACTTCTCAGGAATATCAAAGGCAGGTAACAATACATCTCTAGCCAGTTGATAGCCTTCTACTTTGTCAACAACTTCTTGAATGTTGGAAATGGCTTCCGGAACATCCTTGAAGGAATTTTTCATTTCATCGGCAGACTTGAAGTAATAGTCTTTGTTTGGCAACCCATAACGATACCCTCTTCCCCTTCCTATTGGTGTCGCTTGCTTTTCCCCTTCTTTCACACATAACAGGATGTCATGTGCGTTAGCATCTTTCTGATTGGCGTAATATGTATTGTTTGTCGCAACAAGTTTCACCTC
The DNA here is from genome assembly GCA_947496215.1 of uncultured Bizionia sp. Classification (GTDB taxonomy): domain Bacteria; phylum Bacteroidota; class Bacteroidia; order Flavobacteriales; family Flavobacteriaceae; genus JAHDHI01. The sequence goes on along the minus strand of CANMCF010000002.1, from coordinate 91,887 downwards.
GTGTTTTCTTGCAAGCTTGAGAAGTGTTGGATTTACACGATTTTCATCTTCTTGATCATGACGCATCAACTCGACATACAAATCCTCCCCAAATTCATTTTTCCACCATAACAAAGCTTCTTCTGCTTGATTTTCACCAATATTCAAAACCTTGCTTGGCACCTCTCCATACAGGTTTCCAGTCAATACAATTAAATCTTCTTTGTATTCTTGTATCAACTTCTTGTCAATCCTAGGTACATAATAAAACCCGTTTACAAAGGCATGTGACGATAACTTGGCAAGATTATGATAGCCATTCTTGTTCTTTGCCAAAAGTACGATTTGGTAACCATTGTCTTTTCTGGTCTTGTCCAAGTGGTCTTCACAAACAAAGAACTCACATCCGATGATGGGTTTTATTTCTTTTACCGTTGGTGTTTCCCCTTTTTCTAGAGCTTCCTTGATTTTTGCTTTTGCTCCCTTGTTGTGCTTATTGGCTGCATTGACAAAATGAAAGGCTCCCATCATATTCGCATGGTCAGTCAAGGCCACTGCGGACATATTGTTCTTGGCTGCTACCGTCACCAAATCTACCACACTCATTGTCGATTGCAGTACGGAGAATTGTGAATGATTGTGCAAATGCACAAAATCAACATCTTGTAAATCTTGTATGTTCTCTTTTATTTCCGCTTCGGATACACCTCCTGTATCCGCTTCCTGCATACGCTTGTTGATCTTGGCGCTTTCGCGCTTAAGATTAATATGCTTTAAACCTATGAGTTTTATAGGTTGCGGATTGGCTTCAGAAAAACGTTTGAAATAATCTGGTTCAACGTCTAATTGCTCCTCAGTATATTGTTCTTTACGTATTAACTCGAAAAAACAGCGGGTCGTGGCCTCTACATCGGCAGTTGCATTATGTGCTTCTGCAAAACCATCTCCAAATAGGAATTTGTGCAATTCTGAAAGTGTCGGCAATTTGAACTTACCGTATCTCCCTCCCGGTATTTGACATAGGTTGGCCGTATGCTCCGTACATGTGTCCAAGACAGGCAACTCTTGTAGGGGATTAACTACATCTTCCCTACAAAATTCAGCACCCATGATGTTAAGGTCGAACTTAACATTTTGTCCAACCACAAATTTGGTTTTGCTTAATGCAATATTAAATTTTTCCAACACCTCAGACAAAAGGACTCCTTGCTCTTGAGCCAATTCTGTGGAAATACCGTGAATCTTCTCAGCATCATATGGTATGTTGAAACCCTCTGGCTTGACCAAATAATCTTCACTTTCGATACAATTCCCCATCTCATCATGCAATTGCCATGCAATCTGAATACAACGTGGCCAATTGTCCGTATCTGTAATTGGTGCATCCCACCTTTTTGGCAGCCCTGTGGTTTCCGTATCGAATATTAAGTACATTCCTTGTCTTTAGATGTTTGTTTTTGAGAGGATTGAGATTTCAAAATCTCAGCATATAAAAATACGTAAAATTGTTTCTTTTGAAAGCGAAAGTTATAAACAGTTGTAAACATATAAAAACCAATGTCTTGCATTGGTTTTAATACTATTTTCATCTATGCTCCAATACTAATTCCTTTTTATAAAATTATAATACAAAAAAAGCGCAATCTGAAATTTCAGATTGCGCTTCGTATGTTTTCATTGTCTTAACTCTATTACATACAAGTCAGACCATCTATCGTTGCCTGTATGGTTCCACCTACATCACCGCAAGCCGTTATTTGTGTTTCCAAGGCCGTTTTATAGGCATTGCACACAGTTTCAAAGTTTGCATCCATTGGATCTGCAGCATTGTAATTGATTAATGTTGCTGCTACAGTTGCATTAGCATCGTTACACGTTACACCTGGATCTGTTGTTATTGCCCCTCCAAGAGGAACATTGTGAAAAAAGCCTTGATTGAAGTTTATTGAAGATAGTCCAGATTCATTGAATGCATTGAAGTAAAATTCTCCAGACACAGTCCCTGCTTCCATATCAACTTCTTTCAAGTCTATCATACCATCTGCTGGGTATATCTGAACACTAGGATCAGGGGTGTTGTCCGTAGACCAATTCATATTATTCACATCCAAGAGCGAAGCTGAAGATGTTGTGGTTACTACATTATGCAGCCCGATTGACACAGAGTTCACGACCAATGTAACGGTTTCGAAATTATCTGAACCAACGATGGTTAAAACACCTGAGTTGTCTATATTAGCTCTGTAGGTTACAGCTTCCCATAAATTCCCATCTTTTTTGGCTTGAAAAGAAGGTGTATTAAATTCCAGTTCTTCGCCACAACCAAAAAAAGTAACCAAGACGAGAACCAAAACAATCAACTTTTTCATAATAATTAATTTTAATAAGGAATCAAAAATAGAATAAAAATTATAAACTACATATAATAACATTAAAAACTTGAAATTTAAATAAATGTAAGTATCTTTGCGCCTTATTATTAATAACAGAGGTCGAGAACCTCACAAATTAATTTTTTATGCCAGTAAAAATTAGATTACAAAGACACGGTAAAAAAGGAAAACCTTTTTATTGGATCGTTGCAGCAGATTCAAGAGCCAAAAGAGATGGTAAATACTTAGAGAAGTTAGGTATTTACAATCCAAACACAAATCCGGCTACAATTGACTTAGATGTTGATGGTGCTGTAAAATGGTTACAGAATGGTGCACAACCTACTGATACAGCCAAAGGACTATTATCTTACAAAGGCGCATTATTGAAAAATCACCTTGCAGGTGGTGTAAGAAAAGGAGCATTGACTGAAGAGCAAGCAGAAGCTAAATTCACAGCTTGGTTAGAAGAAAAAACAGGTAAGGTAGACTCTAAGAAAGAAGGTTTGGCCAAAGCTGATGCAGATGCCAAAGCTAAAGCCTTGGACGCTGAAAAAGCTGTTAATGAAGCTAGAGTTGCAGCAGCAGCTCCAGTTGTAGAAGAAGAAGTTGCAGAAGCAACTGAAACTTCAAACGAAGAAGAATAGAAATTTATTTTTTATACTTTTAAACTCCGATATACCCTATCGGAGTTTTTTATGCAAAATACTTTTTGTTTATTTCCTTGACAAAGGATCATTAAATTAATATTTCTGCTTATGCAGAAATGAAAAAAATAATTTTTAGATGAATAGGGAAGATTGTTTTTTCTTAGGAAAGATTGTAAAAAAATACAGTTTCAAAGGAGAGTTACTCGCCAAACTAGATACAGATGAGCCAAATCTATATGAAAGCTTAGAGTCGGTTTTCGTTGACTTGAAAGGCGCTTTGATTCCTTTCTTCATTGAAAGTTCCCAACTTCATAAATCCGAATTACTACGCATAAAATTTGAAGATGTGGACACAGAAGAAGATGCTGATGCTCTTATGAAATGTGAATTGTACCTCCCTATGGATTTTCTTCCTGAATTAGAGGATGACAAATTTTATTTTCATGAGATAGTCGGTTTCACCGTGGAAGACAAACGTTTTGGAACAGTAGGCACCATAACAGGTGTCAATGACTCCACAGCCCAATCCTTATTCGAAATAGACAGAGATGGCACAGAAATCCTAATCCCAATGAATGACGAGTTCATCTCGAAAGTTGACAAAACCAACAAAATCATTCATGTGGAGACCCCAGAAGGACTGATAGACTTATATTTGGAAGAATAGATATGTCGAAAACACCCTTTAAATTCAAAGAGTTCTCGGTAAACCAAGAACGATGCGCAATGAAAATAGGTACCGATGGTGTTTTATTAGGTGCTTGGACAACTATAGACAATCATCCTTTTTCCGTTTTGGACATCGGCGCTGGAACTGGCATTTTATCTTTAATGATTGCTCAACGTAGCCATGCTGAATTGATAGACGCCCTCGAAATAGATGAATTGGCCTATGAACAATGCGTAGACAACTTTGAAGCCTCTCCTTGGGGAGATCGCTTGTTTTGCTATCACGCTGATCTGGCTGAATTCACCGAAGAAATCGAAGACAAATACGACCTTATCATCTCCAACCCTCCTTTTTATTCCGAAAACTTCAAAACCGAAAGCATTCAACGAGATTTAGCTCGTTTCAGCGATGCCATGCCTTTTGACCACTTGGTGGACAGTGTTTCTAAATTATTGTCAAAGAATGGGACATTTTCTGTGATCATACCTTTCAAAGAAGAAGATGAATTCATAGCCTTGGCTTCAAAAGTCAATCTATGCATCAACAAGAGACTTCGTGTTAGAGGAAACGCCCAATCACCAATAAAACGGAGTCTTTTGGAATTCTCGTTCAATCCTAGTGATATGGATTCCGAAGAGCTTACAATAGAAACTGCAAGACACGAATACACAGAAGATTATATAAATCTGACCAAAGATTTTTATCTTAAAATGTAGATTATAAATTGGGCAATGAAAACGTTTTCGTTATTTTTGCTCACCTATGTAGATATCCTATATATGACTCGAGTTCATTTGTATACTGCATTTTGACCTCTAAAACAATAAAATAAAACTAGATGAAACCAGATTTATTTGAAGCTCCAGATTATTACAACTTAGACGAGTTATTAACTGAAGAACACAAGTTGGTACGTGATGCTGCCCGCGAATGGGTTAAACGTGACGTCTCACCAATCATAGAAGAATATGCCCAAAAGGCAGAATTCCCAACTCAAATCGTTAACGGATTGGCGGAAATAGGTGCTTTTGGGCCTTACATTCCCGAAGAGTATGGAGGAGCTGGATTGGACCAGATTTCTTACGGATTGATCATGCAAGAGATAGAACGTGGCGACTCTGGTGTTCGTAGTACAGCTTCGGTACAATCATCTCTGGTAATGTACCCTATATGGAAATACGGAAACGAAGAGCAAAGACAAAAATACCTACCCAAATTGGCTAGCGGCGAATGGATTGGTAGTTTTGGTTTGACCGAGCCAGATCACGGAAGTAATCCTGGTGGAATGACCACAAACTTCAAAGATATGGGAGATCATTATCTTCTGAACGGTGCCAAGATGTGGATTTCCAATGCTCCATTTTGCCAAATAGCAGTTGTTTGGGCCAAAGATGAAACCGGACGTATTCATGGTTTGATCGTAGAACGTGGAATGGAAGGCTTCACTACTCCAGAGACCCATAGCAAATGGTCCCTTCGTGCAAGTGCCACTGGAGAGCTCATCTTTGACAACGTCAAAATCCCAAAAGAAAACCTCTTACCAAACAAATCAGGATTGGGAGCACCTCTAGGATGTTTGGACTCTGCTCGTTTTGGCATTGCTTGGGGTGCCATCGGAGCTGCAATGGATTGCTACGATACAGCATTGAGATATTCCAAGGAACGTATACAATTCGGGAAACCAATTGGACAGTTTCAATTACAACAAAAGAAATTGGCCGAAATGATCACAGAAATCACCAAAGCTCAATTGTTGGCTTGGCGTTTGGGAGTGATGAGAGAAAATGGCACAGCTACTTCAGCACAAATATCCATGGCCAAACGCAACAATGTTGATATGGCGATCAATATCGCTCGTGAGGCTAGGCAAATGCTAGGAGGAATGGGTATAACTGGAGAATACAGCATTATGCGTCACTCCATGAACCTTGAAAGTGTCATTACCTACGAAGGAACTCATGACATCCACCTACTCATTACCGGTTTGGATGTTACTGGTTTGAACGCCTTTAAATAAACACTAGTACATTTGATTGTTTAGCCCTTTTCAGACACATTCTGTTTTGGTACGCCAGTCAAAAACCAAATATAAAAAATGCTCTTCAACGTTGAAGAGCATTTTTTATTGAAATTTGTTTACTTTTACTATATGTTTTCTGCTAAAAAAAGATTGGACAGGGCTTATAATGAAGCTCATGTCATCCCGTTCAATGACAACTCTAAATTCATACTCTTTAGTGACTGTCATCGGGGGGACAATAGTTTTGCCGACGATTTCGCCAACAACAGGAACACATACTACCATGCATTGAAACACTATTTCAATGAAGGCTATGCATATTGTGAATTAGGAGATGGAGATGAACTGTGGGAAAATATGAAATTCGAATCCATTTTACATGCACACAAAGATGTGTATATACTGATGAAGCGTTTTCACGAAGCCGGAAAATTACATATGATTTGGGGAAACCACGATATGGTTTATCGCAACCCGAACTATGTAAAGAAACACCTATCGACCTATTTTGATGCAAAGAATGGAGAAGACGTAGAATTATTTTGTGACATAAAATATCACGAAGCCATCGTTTTGAAACACACCAAGACTGGTCAAGAATTATTTTTGACACATGGCCATCAAGCGGATTGGTGGAACTACCTCTTCTGGAAATGGAGTCGTTTTATGGTTCGTGTGCTATGGAAACCTCTTAATGTCATGGGGATTGCCGACCCCACTAGTCCTGCAAAAAACTATACCGAGTTGATTAAAGTCGAAAGACGTACCAAGAAATGGATTAGTGAAAACAACAATTTAATGACCATTGTCGGGCACACTCACAGACCTCGCTTTCCCGAACCTGGAGACATTCCCTTTTTCAATGACGGTAGTTGTGTTCATCCAAGAAGCATTACTGGGATTGAAATTGAAAATGGTAATATTTCGTTGATAAAATGGAATGTCGCTACCCAAGAAGACGGCACTTTACAAATAATAAGAGTATTGCTCGAAGGCCCAACCAAACTATTGAGCTATATCACATAAGATAAGACGGTACACGCATACAACGTTGATCGTTTTCAAACATATTGTCCAAAATAAAGTCTTAATCTTTGGAATACAAATTCAATCTTGTTGTCTAATTTGATGAAGTTCCCTTGTGTTTTCCAAATTTATCCGAAAAGGCATTAAAGGCACCATAACGAATTACTTTGACACCCATTCTCTTAAAACAACACTTAACTTAGCCTTAAAAAACAATTAACTTTCTGGAGCCAATTCCACTTCCAATCCTTCCATTTCTGGATTCATTTGTATTTGACACCCCAAACGGGAGTTGTCTTTAACATAAAACGCTTCGGAAAGCATTGCTTCTTCATCATCTTGCATTTCTGGCAAATCCGTTTTACTCAACACGTAACATTGACAAGACGCACACATAGCCATACCCCCACAAACTCCTATGGTTCCCTCAGGTGCCAACTCATAGGAACGCACTACTTCCATAAGATTCATAGCCATATCCGTTGGAGCTTGAATTTTATGTGTAACACCTTCTCTATCTGTAATCTTTATGTTTATATCTTGTTCCATCTTCAATGTATTTAAAAACTTGGAATCTGTTTATCTAAATTATACGATCAAACTCTTTTTTAAAGACAACTCAAAGCATTTATTATTCTATTTTCTTAACAACTGCTTTTGGAGCTTCCTTTCTTGTGCCGTCAAACCCATCTATGCCACTTACCGTGGTGTATTTCAAAACGAAACGTTTTCCTGGGTTTATGATTTGGTAAGCTGCTTGACACATCAATGTGGCTTCATGAAAGCCGCAAAGAATTAATTTCAGTTTTCCTGGGTATGTATTGACATCTCCTATCGCAAAGATACCAGGAACGTTTGTCTGATAGTCCAAGGCATTGTTTACCACAATGGCATTTTTTTCTATTTCCAATCCCCAATTGGCTATTGGCCCCAATTTTGGAGACAATCCAAAAAGTGGAATGAAATGATCACATTCAATTTCAAATTCCTTTTCTATGTGCTGTGCTTGTTTTATCACTACGGCATCTAACTTGTCATCTCCAACCAAACCTATTATTTCTGCTGGGGTGATTAAATTGATCTTGCCTTCGTTCTTCAGTTCTTGTACTTTTTCGACAGAATCCAAATGCCCTCGAAACTCATTTCTTCGGTGTATCAAAGTGACTTCAGAAGCGACATTGCTCAAGAAGATACTCCAGTCCAATGCAGAGTCTCCTCCTCCAGCAATGACAACGCGCTTGTCCCTGTATACTTCTGGATCTTTAATGATGTATTCAACTCCAGAATCTTCAAAGTCCGAAATATTGTGTATTAGAGGTTTCCTTGGTTCAAAACTTCCTAGACCACCAGCAATTGCAACTACTGGCGCATGGTGTTCCGTCCCTTTGTTCGTGGTCACAATAAAAGTCCCATCCTCTTGCTTTACTATGGTTTCCGCTCGTTCTCCCAAGGTAAAACCTGGCTCGAACTGCTTACATTGTTCCAATAGATTCGTTGTTAAGTCGCCAGCTAGAATCTCTGGAAATCCGGGAATGTCGTAGATTGGTTTTTTGGGGTATATTTCCGAGCATTGACCTCCTGCTTGAGGCAAGGCATCTATCAAGTGGCATTTCAATTTTAACAATCCGGCTTCGAATACTGTAAATAGGCCTGTTGGACCAGCTCCAATAATAAGAATGTCTGTTTTGATCATAAATCTTAACTCTCAATATTTATGACTTGCTCGATTTGAGGCGCATACTTCTTAATCGTCATTTCAACTCCTGATTTTAGAGTCATCTGATTTACACTACAGCCCACACAAGCACCCTCTAATTGTACTTTTACCAACTTATCGTCTTCAATGGACAACAAAGAAATATCCCCTCCATCACTTTGAAGGAACGGACGAATTTCATTTAGTGCTTTTTCTACATTCAATCTTAATTCTTCTGTTGTCATCTTCTATTTTTTAACTGCTGAACACCCAGCCATTGTTGTTATTTTTATTGCTTCGGTTGGAGGCAAATCTGTATTTCTATCAACAACTTCTTGGACTATGTTTCGAGTCAATCCCTCAAATGCCTTTTCCAAAGGTGTTGCTGTTTGCAATGCAGCTGGTCGGCCAACGTCCCCAGCTTCGCGAATGCTTTGCACCAAAGGTATTTCTCCTAAAAGAGGCACTTGCAAGTCTTCCGACAGATGCTTTGCTCCTTCTTTACCAAAGATGTAATATTTATTGTTCGGCAGCTCTTCCGGTGTGAAGTACGCCATATTTTCTATGATACCTAAAACGGGAACGTTAATGCTTTCCTGTTGAAACATCGCCACTCCTTTTTTAGCATCAGCCAAAGCCACATTTTGTGGTGTGCTCACTACAACTGCTCCTGTTATTGGCAGCGATTGCATGATGCTCAAATGGATGTCACCTGTTCCAGGAGGCAAGTCCAGCAATAAGAAATCCAATTCTCCCCAAGCTGCATCAAAAATCATTTGATTCAATGCTTTTGCTGCCATTGGACCTCTCCAAATCACTGCTTGGTCAGGTTTGGTAAAGAAACCTATGGATAATATTTTCACTCCGTAATTTTCTACGGGTTTCATTTTGGATTTCCCATCGACGTTAACGGAAAGTGGTCGTTCCAATTCCACGTCGAACATTATTGGCATGGATGGGCCATATATGTCGGCATCCAAAACACCAACTTTAAACCCCATTTTTGCCAATGTGACAGCCAAGTTGGCTGTTACGGTGGATTTACCAACACCTCCTTTTCCTGAAGCTATTGCCACTATGTTTTTAATCCCTGGAATTGCTTTTCCTTTTATCTCTGTCATAGCTTGCTTTGCCGGAGCATCTACCTTCAAGTTCACTTTCACCTGAGCCTTGTCATATACTCTTTCGTGAATGACCTTCAGAATTTCCACTTCAGTTTTTTTGCGTGCTTGCAATGCTGGATTTGATATCGTTATATCCACAATTACCTCATCTGCAAAAGTAACAACATTTTTCACGGCTCCACTCTCCACCATGTTTTGTCCTTCACCAGGAACTGTTATGGTTTCCAATGCCTTTAATATATCTTCCTTGTTAAGCTTCATTTACTTTTTCCTTTAAAATGGGGATCTATTCTATTTAATTCTTTTCATTTAAAAAAGACCTCGTTCCTCAATGAGATTAGTTAGGTCGACAAACTTGATTTCACTTTACTGTTCAAGTATTGACTTTCACTAATTTAGACTTATTCTAAAGTGCAAATATACTGCGAAATGTTTAGAATTAGAAGCCCTAATATTGAAATGATTGATGGGTAAATTTAAAATTGTTATTGGTTTCTTTACCTGCTCGTATATTTTGAATGTTGTTTTATGAATTGAACCGAACAAAGGTTAGCTAGTAAAAGGGACAAAATCCAAGAAAATCTACAATTCCTTCGAAGGGTCCCAATACACCTCTTCCAAATTTTGTATTTGGTTGTTTACCACTTTGATTCCTTCACTTTCCAAAAGTTGTTGCATTAAGTTCGTTCCATCAAAATGATGTTTCCCCGTGAGCAATCCTTTTCTATTTACCACTCTATGGGCTGGTACTTCTTTACCCGAGGAACCGTTCATGGCATAACCAACCATCCTTGCACTTCTTGGTGCTCCCAAATAATTGCCGATCGCACCATAACTCGTCACTCTTCCGTAAGGAACCAAACGAGCTATCTCGTATACTTTTTCGAAAAAATTAAGAGTTTCCTCTTTCATTGCTTTGCTTTTTGATACTCCTTTTTCACCACTCTTTTATGATGTTTATCAAAGTGATTATTGAAATAACCCCAGTAATGACCCCTATGCTAAAATTCATGTTCTTTTGAGACTTGATCTTCTTACTTTTTATCTTTTCGAAGAAAAACACGTATACATATAGCATTACAAAAGTCCCCATTGCCGCCCCCGCCACATATGCGGATACACTCGTAGTGTCAAAAGCCAACCACCCGAATGCGGCCAAGGTAATACTCATATAGGCTTGGTATGGAATTGGAAAAACATTTAGACTTGATAGTAGCAACCCTTGAAAAAACCTACTTTTTTTACTTTTCACGTTGGTATCCACATTTGGTCTACTATCCTTTCTTTTTGCTAGCAATAAAAAGTATATGGTTAGCAGTACAAATATGACAAAGGCTACACGTTGTAAAATATCCACTACATCTGGATTGCTACTTAAATACCTCGCAAACTCCAAGGCTATTATGGTTTGCACGATTACAATGACACAAACTCCAACAGAAAACACCAGCCCTCTCGTATGCCCATCTTTTATACTAACCTTGGCAGCTGTCATATTTAACAGTCCCGGAGGAATTACTCCCACCAATGCTATTACGAACCCCAAAAGGAAAATAAATGAAATGTTCAAGCTTACTTAATTTTAAATCTAATATACGTAATTGGTTTGTTCTGTTCTAAATATTGGCTTTCGTAGTATGTCTGTATGCTTGTCACTTCTGCTGGACTTCCTTCCTGTTTATATACATTATGGTTTGCATACAGCACTTCATGCCCTGCTCCATGCAATAGACCTAGGGTATAGCCATGCATGAACTCGCTGTCCGTCTTTAGATTCATTATTCCGTCAGGTTTCAAGACCTTCTTGTAACGCTTCAAGAATTCAGAATTTGTCATCCTGTGCTTTGTACGCTTGTATTTAATTTGTGGATCTGGAAATGTAATCCAAATTTCATCGACTTCTCCTTCTGCAAATGCATGGTCAATCAATTCTATTTGAGTTCTTAAAAAGGCCACATTGGAAATATTTTCTTCCAATGCCGTTTTTGCCCCTCTCCAAAATCGAGCGCCTTTTATGTCAATCCCTATATAATTCCTATCTGGGTTTCTCCTTGCCAATTCAACCGAATACTCTCCTTTCCCACAACCCAACTCCAGAACCAGTGGCTTGTCATTTTTAAAAATCGTTTTATTCCAATTTCCCTTTAAAGCATAGATTTCATTTACCAATTCTTCTCTGGTAGGTTGAAAAACGTTTTCAAACGTCTCATTTTCGTTAAATCTCTTGAGTTTATTTTTACTTCCCACTATTCCTTAATGTTTTGGCAAAATTAAGGAAATATAATTGTTCACTATTATCTTTATCTTTGATTTTATGAGGATTTTACAAAAGCGTTGAGATAACGTCTTCAATTCAAAAAAGTTTTTAACCACTTATGAGGAAAAGGATTTTAGTGACTCCATTGAACTGGGGTCTTGGACATGCAACAAGATGCATTCCCATTGTCAATGCACTTTTAGAACACGATTACATTCCCATCATTGCTAGCGACGGGGATGCATTGAATTTATTGAAAAAAGAATTCCCAAATTTGACTTTTGACGAATTGCCTCCCTATAATGTCACATATTCAAAAAAAGCACATCTATTCAAATGGAAACTTTTAAAAGATTCTCCAAAACTTCTAAACGCCATCAACGAAGAACGAAAGGCAACGGACTTATTAATAGAAAAACACAACATCGATGGTATAGTCTCCGACAACAGATTAGGTGTTAATTCAAAAAAAGTCCCTTCTGTATTCATCACCCACCAATTGAATGTATTAAGTGGCAATACAACCTGGCTAAGTACCAAGATACATCAAAAAATCATTGAAAAGTTTGATGAATGTTGGATTCCTGACAATGAGGGCATACCCAATTTAAGTGGTAAATTGGGACATGTCGAGAACACACGTTTACCGATACGATACATTGGCCCTTTAAGTCGTTTTGAAAAATGCGCCATTCCCATCGTCCATGACATAATGGTTTTGCTTTCTGGCCCAGAACCTCAACGGACATTGTTGGAAGAAAAACTATTAAAACTCCTAAAAGATTTTAAAGGCTCTGTTCTTTTTGTCAAGGGCAAGGTCGAAGAGGAAGTTCGCGTAACCAAGTCAGGCAATCTTACAATTTACAATTTCATGAAGGGAAAAACTCTTGAAGAAGCCATTAATGCCAGCCAATTCATCCTGTCCCGTTCTGGTTACACAACCGTCATGGATTTGGCTAAGATTGGAAAAAGAGCCTTTTTCATTCCAACTCCTGGTCAATTCGAACAAGAATACCTAGCTACGATGTTAGATCATTTACACCTTGTTCCTTCTTCTAGTCAAGATGATTTCAAAATAGAATTATTGGATGTCGTTGAAGAGTATGACGGCTTGGACATAGAATGCACTCCACCAGATTACAATGCCTTATTCAGCCTTTTCCAACGTAAATGAGAATTCACTACCAACCCCAAATTCACTTTCCACATAAATTTTCTCATCGTGAGCTTCAATAATATGCTTTACGATTGCCAACCCCAATCCAGAACCTCCTTCTTTTCGCGATCCACTTTTGTCCACACGATAGAATCGCTCGAACAAACGAGGCAAGTTCTCGGATGTTATTCCTTCTCCATTGTCTGTTACCCTTACGATCACTTTGTTCTTGGTTAGGTTCTCGACACTTATTTCCGTGGTTCCTTTCTCCCTTCCATATTTAATAGAATTCACTATGAGATTTGTAAGTACCTGAAGCACCCTTTCCTTATCTGCCCTTACCAATATCGGAATTTCATAATCGATGTCGAAAAGCAATGATATCTTCTTCTTTGATGCCTTCATTTCGAATAGTTCAAAAGCATTTTTAACAAGTTCTATTATATTGAAATCTTCTGTATCTAGACTTAAATCACCAACTTCGAGTTTAGTGATCATATCCAAGTCTTTAACAATGTAAATAAGCCTTTCTACTCCTTTATTTGCCCGATCCAGATATTTACCCCTTATTTTCTCATTGTTGACAGCTCCATCCAACAATGTCTCCAAATACCCTTGAACTGTAAACAGTGGCGTCTTTAATTCGTGGGAGACGTTTCCCAAAAACTCTTTTCTATATTCCTCTCTTACCTTCAACGTCTCTATTTCCAGCTTTCTACCTCTGGCATACTTGTCTATTTCTTCGGTAAGCGTTGCCATATCGGTAGTTATGCGCTCCTTGCTGAAGGATGTAGATTCCAAGAGCTTTAAATCGTCATATATTTTCTTTACTCGCCTATATATGAAATTTTGAACCCTATATTGAATTACGAAAAATGAAGTTGTATAACAAAAGAGTGCGAATGACAGCATAGCAAACCATTCGACTTCATAATACACATATAAAAAAACACTCATGGAGAGTGTCAATACAGCCGTAATTAATAATGATGTCTTAAAGGCAAATTTATACGATCTCTTTATTCGCATTATTCTACAAATTTATACCCAACTCCTTTAACGGTCTTAAAGCAATCGTCTCCTATTTTCTCTCTTAGTTTTCTAATGTGTACATCTATCGTTCTTCCTCCAACGACTACTTCATTTCCCCAAACTCTATCCAAGATATCCTCTCTTTTGAATACTTTTCCTGGTTTGGATGCCAGTAGTGAAAGTAACTCAAACTCCTTCCTTGGTAAAATAATCTCTTCGCCCTTCAATACTATCTTATATTCGTCTCTATTGATTGTTAAGTCTCCTATTTTAATGAGTTCACCATTGCCTTCTTCTTTTTTCAATCTTCTCAACAAGGCTTTCACCTTACTTACCAACACCTTAGGCTTTATTGGTTTGGTTATGTAGTCGTCTGCTCCTGCATCAAAACCTGCAACTTGGGAATAATCTTCTCCTCTTGCCGTCAAAAAGGTTATTATTGTTTCTTTCAATTCCGGTACTCTCCTAATGTTTTCACAAGCTTCAATACCATCCATTTCCGGCATCATTACATCCAAAACAATAAGTTGTGGCTTTTCTTTCTTGGCTTTCTTAACCCCTTCAGCTCCATTTTCTGCGGTAATTACCTGATATCCTTCATTGGACAGATTATAGCTTACAATTTCCAAAATATCTGGTTCATCGTCTACCAATAATATTTTAATATCCTTATTATTCATTAAAAAATGCTTTAGTTTTTGTTAAGGTAAAGATAAGACTATTCATTATAAAAATAAGGATTCTACAATTAATAACAATAAGGTAACATTCTAAATTGACTACTCGTTTGCATGGAAGCAAACAAAACATATACCCCTGTAAACTAACACCTTAAAATACTGTTATATTATAGTTAATATTTTACATTGTTGACAAACAACATCTTAACAGCATTAATTTCTTCGTATATTTGTAGTCCAATTTTTATTAAATAACAATTATGAAAAAACTTTACTTTTTACTTTTAACAATTTTAATTACTTCCATTTCATCTGGCCAAATTTGGTCAGAAGATTTTAGCACCTATACAGATGGAACTGGCATAGATGGTTCTGTTGGAGCCACTGTAACTAATATCGGTGATTATCCAGCGGGTGTTTCCAAATGGACTTTAGATGCAACTTCTGCAGCCTTGACAGCAGCTACCGATTGGGCCAAAACCAGCGGAGGCACTTTTAGCTTTCGAGATATAGATGGGCCACTTCAATGGAACTCTGAAATGATAGACATTAGTTCTGCAACTGCTCCTGTTAGTTTTCAATTGACAGCTTCCAACAATGCTGGCGGGTTTGAAACAAGTGATTTTTATGATGTCTATTACTCTCTAGATAGCGGTCCTTTTGTTTTAGTTTCCAATTGGAATAACCTAGGTGATGCATCACATACGATCATAGGAGAAACTGGAGGTGTCGATTGGAGTACTATTGAAGACATCCAGATAAGTGGTTTAAGTGGAAACACTCTACAAATAAGGGTACAAGCTGTCAACAATTCTGGTGCCGAAGAATTTTTCTTAGATAATGTTATTGTTTCCGAAGGAGCCTTACCTCCATCAATAACTGTAACAGCTCCAACAGATATGAATGTATTTGCCCCAGGAACCACTAGTGTTAATGTAGAATGGACCACAGCCAATTTAGTCGGTGGTGAAACATTCGACATTGTAGTAAATGGGGTGACGACAAACAACGTGACTAGCCCTTTTGCAGTAGTGACTGCAGATGGACAAGCATATAACATAACTGTCAACTTAATGACAGGTGCCACCATAACAGATTTTGAAGGCGTAGATTTCAGTGTTGCAAATTTAACGACTGTTGCAAACATTACCGCTTTGAGAGCGGACGTCACAGCAAATGGCCTTGGTCGTTTCTATGAGATCACAGGTGGATCGCTTGTTACGCATACCGATGGATTTAGAAACAGAAAATGGATCCAAGATACCGATATTAGTGGTGTATTGATATATGACCAACCTGGTACCATTGCCACGACGTACAATGTTGGAGACATGGTCACTGGATTAAGAGGAACGACTGAGGATAGCAATGGAGTATTGAGATTCATCCCTACTTCCGATGCAGGTATGGTTGCTTCTATTGGGAATGCAGTTACACCCCAAATAGTAACTATTCCTGCGTTTAATGCAGCTCCAAATGACTATGAATCCGAGTTGATAGAAGTACAGACGGTTACATTTGTTGAAGGTGATGGCGTAGCTACTTTTGCAACAGGTCAAAATTACACCTTGAGAGATGATATGATGAATGACCTAGTGAAAAGAACAGATTTCTTTTCTGCAGACTACATTGGTGAAATCATCCCTTCTTCTCAATTGCCTAGTGTAGTTGGTGTGGCAGGTGAATTCAATGGAACGTCTCAAATCTATGTAAGAAACTTGAGTGATTTGACATTGAGTACTCCTTCATTCAACGGGCAAGAAAACTTCTCTGTTTATCCTAACCCGACAAATACAGGGTTTATCAATATCTCAACAACATCCAATGCCAACGTTACTGTTGCCATATATGACATATTGGGAAAACAAGTTATCTCAAAAACATTAAACAACAATCATTTAAATGTTTCTGGTCTTAAAGCTGGCATCTACATCTTGAAATTAAGTCAAAATGAAGCTACTACAACCAAGAAATTGGTGATTGAATAAATAAACTTTAAAGTTTTATATTTTAAAAGAGCGTTACTATTGTGTAACGCTCTTTTTTATTTTATTTACTTTTGTTTTTTGTTCCAAAATTAATATTGCAATCACAATTTTCCATACAAATTGATGTAACGTTTTAAATGATAGATCCAAATACCTTTTTCGACATCAAATCCCAAATCGATTTTAAAGACATCACAATGCAAGTCTTTAATTTTCAATTTGAGAACAATGCCGTCTATCGCTCATTCTGTGATTTATTGTACAAGCATCCTAGTGACATAAAATCCATAGAGGACATTCCTTTTCTTCCCATTCAGTTTTTCAAGACACATTCTGTCTTAAGCAACAAGGAACTCACAAAAAAAACCTTTACAAGTAGTGGCACGACTGGAAGCAGAACAAGCAAACATCACATTACCGACCTATCCATCTATGAGACCAGTTTCACAAGAGCATTTGAAAGCTCCTATGGACCAATCGAAGATTATGTAATTCTCGCCTTGCTTCCCAGCTACCTGGAAAGAGAGGGGTCTTCTTTGATCTATATGGTCGATTCAATGATAAGAGAATCCAAACACCCAGAAAGCGGGTTTTATTTGAACAACATATCTGAATTGAAAGACCAACTAATGACATTGGATGGAAAAGGGAAGAAAACATTGTTGATTGGCGTTTCATTTGCACTCTTGGATTTGGTCGAAACACATACTTTCAACCTTGACAACACCATTGTGATGGAAACTGGAGGGATGAAAGGAAGACGCAAGGAATTGATAAGAGAAGAGTTGCACTCCTTATTGAAAACAGGATTTGGCGTAGAACACATTCATAGTGAATATGGAATGACAGAATTATTGAGTCAAGCCTATTCCAAAGGCAATGGCATCTTTAATTGCCCAAATTGGATGAAAATACTAACTCGTGATCCTGAAGATGCTTTAACAATTCAAAGCGTTGGAAAAACTGGAGGAATAAACGTCATAGACCTAGCCAACTTAAACTCTTGCTCTTTCATTGCCACACAAGATTTAGGGCGCATCCACAATGATGGTTCTTTTCAGGTCATTGGCAGATTCGACACAAGTGACATTAGAGGATGCAACCTCATGGTGTTGTAACTTGTAATGTTTACTTAATCTTTTCGACTTACATTCCCAAAGGAACACTCATTGAAACGTTTCCTATAATAAAAACATATTATGAAAGCAAAAACAATTGCAATCGTCTTGTTACTATTCGGGATGCTTACTTCCGTCGAGGCCCAATCCTACTATTACACAAAAAAGGGATTTGCCATTCAAGGCTATGATGTTGTCTCATATTTTGAAAACAAGGCTGAAGAAGGCAAAAAAGAGTTTAAAACCACCTATGATGGAGCTACATTCAAATTTATATCTCAAGCGCATTTAGATACATTCCTAAAAAATCCAAAACAGTATTTACCACAATACGGAGGGTATTGTGCCTATGCCATAGCAGAAAAAAGCAAGAAGGTCTCCATTAACCCCAAAACGTTCGAAATCAGGGATGGAAAACTATATCTATTCTATAATTCCTGGGGAACGAACACTTTGAAATTGTGGCAAAAAGATATTTTGAAAGGTTTGCAAAAAAAAGCCGACCAAAATTGGGACACTATTATAAGAAGTTGATTGATTTAGAGTTTATATAGTGTTATGAGAAAGAAAAATTAGTTTTTAGTTGGTTGACTAATTTTTAGAAGCCTGTTTTACCTCTCGGTATTCAGGCTTCTTCTTTTTCAATTAGTTTTGAACGACGATGTTGCCTTGTTTATGTCAAATTCAAGATTGTACCATCTTTAAAATGTAGGTATTCTTCTTCCCTTTGTTCAAAACGACATATTTGTCTTGTATCAAATCGGTAGACGTAATTTTATAATCTTCCTTCACCTTGTCCTTGTTTACTGAAACAGCATTTTCCTTCAATGCTCTACGGGCTTCCCCATTGCTTCCCAAAAAGTTGGTTTTTGCGGCCAATGCAGCAATCATATCCAACCCTTCATCAAAATCGACCTTGGAGATCTCTGCTTGTGGTACACCTTCAAAAACATCCAAGAATAGGCTTTCGTCCAAAGTTCTGATCTCTTCATTGAAGTTTTTGCTAAATAGGATTCCCGATGCCTTTTTGGCATTTTCGAAATCTTCCTTCGAATGTACAAAAGTGGTTACTTCTTCTGCCAAACGTTTTTGTAGCCCTCGCAAGTGAGGCTCATTTTTATGCTCTTCAATTATAGAGTCAATCGTTTCCTTATCTAGGAAAGTGAAAATTTTAATATACTTTTCTGCATCTGCATCCGTGGTATTCAACCAAAATTGGTAGAATTTGTAAACCGATGTCTTATCAGCATCCAGCCAAACATTCCCTCCTTCGCTTTTACCAAACTTGGAACCATCTGCCTTGGTGATCAATGGACAAGTCATTGCATAGGCCTTGGCCGTTTCATCACCAACATTCATACGTCTTACCAACTCTGTTCCCGTCGTGATGTTCCCCCATTGATCGCTACCACCCATTTGCAACTTGCATCCCATTGCCTTGTGCAAGTGATAAAAGTCGTAACCTTGAATCAATTGGTAGGTAAACTCCGTGAAGGACATACCTACACCTCCTTCGTCTCCAGATAAACGTTTCTTCACAGAATCTTTGGCCATCATATAGTTCACAGTGATTCGCTTACCTACATCACGTGCAAAATCTATAAATGAAAAATTTTTCATCCAATCGTAGTTGTTTACCAAAACGGGTTTGTTTTCCGTAGTTGCATTGAAATCCAAGAATCGAGACAGTACACTTTTAATGCCTGCAACATTGTGAGCCAATGTAGCTTCATCCAATAAATTACGCTCATCGCTTTTGCCTGAAGGATCTCCTATCATACCTGTTGCGCCTCCAACCAATGCGATTGGCTTATGTCCAGCTTTTTCCAAATGAACCAATAGAATTATAGGCACCAAGCTCCCTATGTGCAAAGAATCCGATGTGGGATCGAAACCTATGTAGGCAGTTGTCATTTCCTTGTCCAATTGGTCCTCTGTTCCCGGCATGATATCATGTACCATCCCTCTCCATCGTAATTCTTCTACAAATTTATTAGCCATTTTTCTCAATTTTATCTTAACAATCGCAAAGATAAAAATCAATGCATAACTAGTATGCAATATTGAATAATTCTTTACTTTAGTGCTATGATTTTAGTTACTGGAGGAACAGGGTTGGTTGGCGCACATTTATTGTATCGTCTCATAAATGAAAAGCAAGCTGTGCGTGCCATATATAGAAATGAAAAAAGGTTTGACAACGTAAAACGTATTTTCTCCTATTATTCCAAAAAGGCTGAAATGCTTTTTGATGCCATTGAATGGGTAAAGGCTGATTTAAGCGACATTCCTGCTTTAACAGATGCATTCGTAGGCATTTCCCACGTATATCATTGTGCAGCCTTTGTATCTTTTGAGCCCGATAAATTCGAGCTTCTACAAAAAACCAATATCGAAGGTACTGCAAACATTGTAAACCTATCCATTTCCAATGCCATAGAAAAGCTTTGCCACGTGAGTTCCATTGCTGCAATAGGGCAAGCCAAAAGCAATGAATCAACCACGGAAGACACCGAATGGAATCCTGAGATGGACCACAATGTATATACCATCACAAAATATGGTGCCGAGCTCGAAGTTTGGCGAGGCACACAAGAAGGTTTGGATGTCGTAATTGTAAATCCTGGAGTTATAATCGGACCTGGGATATGGCACCACGGCAGTGGTTCGTTAATTAAAACTGTACACAAGGGACTGAAGTATTTTACTTCTGGAAGTACAGGTCTTGTTTCTGTTGGAGATGTCGTTACCAGTATGGTTCAACTCATGGAAAGCAGCATAAGGAATGAACGCTTCATCGTTGTCGCCGACAATTGGAGCTACAATCGATTTCTAACCAGCTGTGCGGAGGAGTTAAATGTAAAGCCTCCAAAAAAGGAGGCAAAAAACTGGCTGTTGCAAATTGGCTGGAGATTGGATTGGTTAAAACACAAACTCACCGGAAAACGCCGAACATTGACTAGACAATTGGTTACCTCTTTGAGTTCCGACTCTAATTTTGATCATTCCAAGTTGAAGACTCAACTCAATTTTGAATTCGACCCCATCTCTGATAGCATAACAAAGGTTTGCAAGGCCTATTTAAGAGATATTGATTAGTTTTTCTCTTTTGGTGGTACTGCCTTTACCCTAGAATCTTGCTTTTTCTTCGGTTCAATGCTTTTTTTAAAGCTCTTAGCTCCATTCTTTTTAGTTAGAGCACCACCTTTGGCTTTCTTTTTTTCTCGCTTTATGGAATCCTTCTTCTCTTTTTCTTTTACCTCCTTGTCTTCAATTGCCTTGTACTTATCCCTTAGTTTGGTTAGACTATC
This sequence comes from uncultured Bizionia sp., assembly GCA_947496215.1. Lineage (GTDB taxonomy): Bacteria > Bacteroidota > Bacteroidia > Flavobacteriales > Flavobacteriaceae > JAHDHI01. Next base: position 70,808 of record CANMCF010000002.1, on the reverse strand, counting down.
CTTTACTTTTGCATATATCTCGCTATACTTCTTGATGTTGAAGGCATAATATTCATTGTTTTTGACAAATGTGATACTATCGATGTTATTCTTCTCATAAATATATTCATCTGGGACAATCCCATTGTCTTCAAGCAATTTCTTGTTTATTCCTTTTGCCGAAGAGACTATGGCCATATCGACCAAAACTGTCACCATTTCGGACTCAGTCAACAAGTGTTCCGGTTTTTCAGGTTTTTTGACATCGTAACACGAGCTCAAAAAAAGCAACAATAGTAAATATGTGAATCCTCTGGCTTTCATTTTTTTAATATTTCAACATAATTCATCCGTTATCTATCAAAAGTTAATTGTCTAGCATATTTCGTGTCGTAGAACTTAAAGTTCTTGTAGGCCAAACCTCCATTTACAAAAGTATGTGAAATCCTAGATTTGAAGGTAGTTCCTTCAAATGGGGACCAACCACATTTATATAGAATATTATCCTTGTTAACCGTCCAAGGGTTGTTTAAATCCACTATTACCAAATCTGCAAAATAACCTTCTCTAATAAACCCACGCTTTTCTATTTGAAACAATATCGCCGGATTGTGACATATTTTCTCTACGATCTTTTCAATCGAAATTTTCCCTTGGTGATACATCTCCAACAACGCAGGCAACGCATGCTGTACCAACGGCCCTCCAGATGGAGCCTTTGTGTAGACATTCTCCTTTTCTTCCAAGGTGTGTGGCGCATGATCTGTAGCTATGACATCTATTCTGTCATCGAGCAATGCCTTCAACAATTGATCCTTGTCCTTTTCCGTTTTCACTGCAGGGTTCCATTTTATGAAAGTCCCCTTCTCATCATAATCCTTGTCGCTAAACCATAAATGGTGCACACAGACTTCTGCCGTGATCTTCTTATCTTTCAGTGGTATCTTGTTGCTGAATAGATTGGTTTCCTTCCCTGTGGACAAATGGAACACGTGTAATCTTGCCCCTGTTTTTTTTGCCAGCTCTATGGCCTTGGACGACGATATGTAACATGCATCCTCACTTCTTATTATAGGGTGAAGATTTATGGGTATGTCATCCCCATAACGTTCTTTGTAAATCTCCATATTCGTTTTTATGGTACCTTCATCCTCGCAATGTACCGATATTAACAAGTCTGTACTTGAAAATATTTTCTCCAATACTTCCGGATTGTCTACCAACATATTTCCTGTCGAAGATCCCAAGAACAACTTTAAACCCGCCACTTGTTTAGGGTCTACCTTCAGGATCTCATCTAAATTACCGTTAGTTCCTCCAAACATGAACGAGTAATTCGCATATGCCGTATTTTTGGCTACCTCGAACTTTTCATTTAGCTTCTCAATCGTCGTAGTTTGTGGATTGGTATTGGGCATTTCGATAAAAGAAGTGATCCCTCCTGCTATTGCCGCTCTGGATTCGGTTTCTATGTTTGCCTTGTGCGTCAAGCCCGGTTCCCTGAAATGCACTTGATCGTCTATCGCTCCTGGAAGTACGTATTTACCTTCTGCATCGAAAACGTGGACATCAGCAGACTTTGCACTAATAGATTCACTAATTTCCTTTATACGATCTCCTTCAATTAAAATATCCCCATTGAAGACAGAACCTTCATTAACGATTTTAGCATTTTTTATAAGTGTGATTCTTTCGTTCATCTTCGATTATTTTTTAAATAAGCTTTTAAATTTCATTGTTATGACTCCAAAGATGGCTTCAGAAATAATTCCCGAACTCAATTTGGATTGTCCTTTTGTTCTATCTGTGAATATTACTGGTATTTCCACGATTTTAAATTGCTTCAAATAGGCTTTAAATTTCATTTCTATCTGAAAGGCATAACCTACAAACCTAATTTCTTCCAAATTCAAGCTTTCCAGAACACTTCTCTTGTAACATACAAATCCAGCTGTCGTATCTTGAATTCGCATTCCCGTTATCAAACGAACGTAAATAGATGCCCCGTAGGACAATATCACTCTTCCCAATGGCCAATTTACGACATTTACTCCTTTTACATAACGGGAACCTATGCTTACGTCGGCATTTTCCAAATGGCATGCTTGGTAAAGTCTTATCAGATCCTTTGGGTTGTGGGAAAAATCGGCATCCATTTCAAAGATATAGTCATATCCTTTTCTCAAACTCCATTTAAACCCGTGAATATAAGCAGTTCCAAGTCCAGCCTTCTCTTTTCTGGATTCCAAAAACAAACGATTAGGGTAATCCTCTTGGAGTTCCTTCACCTTCTCTCCCGTCAAGTCTGGCGAATTGTCATCCACAATCAAAACATCGAAGGCCTTGTCTTGGGTAAAGACCGCTTTTACGATGGCCTCGATATTCTCGATTTCATTGTAAGTAGGAATAATAACAATTGCATCTTGCATTTCTGCTTTCTATTTTTTGTAGCAAATGTACATTTTTTAAAAGATACGTTTTTTAAATATTTCTTAATATTGGTGAGTCTCCTTATAAATAAATGTAATAATTTTATACAATGCTAAGAGATTTAATTTCCACTGAGGTTTTTACCATTCTAATATTGGTTAGCTTGTTGCTTGTAGCATCTGCAAAACTAATGCATCCAAAACGTTTTAATGACTTCACTTCCATTGTTGTAAATTTCAAATATTTGAAAGTGTATGCCCGAGATCAAAAATTCCTGGATGGTTTCGAAGCTTTGTTGTTTGGCAATCTCGTTATTGGCTTGGCCATCTTTGCCTACCAATTTTACGACAAGGGTCAAATCCTTTTAGAAGCCTCCGAATTGTTACTCTTAAAGATAGGCTTTGCCATTGCTTTGTTTTTTTTGATAAAAGTCCTCTTAGAACGTTTAATTAGCAGTGTCTTAAGCATCGACACCATCATAAGCAGCTATTTGTTCCAAAAAATAAGCTATAAGAACTTTATTGGTTTGATTCTAATTCCCATCAACGGGATTTTAATTTATACCATACATCCCAACACTATAATGTTTGTTTCCATATTCGTCGTTTTGGCAATTATCAACTGCATTGGTTCACTTTCTTTCTTTAAACGAAATCAAAACACAATTAAAAAGAACTTCTTTTATTTTATTTTGTATCTTTGCGCACTCGAAATTTCGCCTTACGTGATTTTGTATAAGTTAATTACAAGCATCTAAGGGGTATAACATAAAGCTATTAACTATGAAAGTGAAAACAATTTTAGTCTCGCAACCAGAACCTAAAATAGAAAATTCGCCTTATTTCGATCTTTCTGAAAGACAAAAAGTTAAGATTGACTTCCGTCCTTTCATTCATGTAGAAGGGGTTCCCTCCAAAGAAATCAGACAGCAAAAAATAGATTTAACAAAATTTACTGCTATCATATTGACTAGTAGAAATGCTGTGGATCACTTCTTTAGAGTTGCAGAGGAAATGCGCTTTAAAGTGCCGGATACCATGAAGTATTTTTGCCAATCTGAAGCAGTGGCATACTACCTACAAAAGTATGTTGTATATAGAAAACGTAAAATTTATGTTGGTAAACGTACATTTGCCGAATTATCACCATTGATCAAGAAGTATAAGGACGAAGCTTTTTTGCTTCCCACTACCGACAAACTCAAACCTCTAGTTCCTGAAACTTTGGATGGATTGGGAGTTAATTGGAGAGAGGCCGTGTTTTACAAAACCGTGATTAGCGACCTTTCCGATTTGGAAAACGTCACTTATGACATTTTAGTGTTTTTCAGCCCATCGGGCATTGAATCGCTATTTCACAATTTCCCAAATTTCAAACAAAACAATACACGTATTGCCGTATTTGGCAACACAACCATTAAAGCTGTAGAAGCTAGAGGCCTTAGAGTGGACATTTCTGCTCCAACACCAGAGACACCTTCCATGTCAATGGCTTTGAAGAAATACATAGATACTGTAAACAAGAAATAATCTCTTATAGAACATTTGTTTTTAACTTATAAAAAAAGACTTCTCGATGAGAAGTCTTTTTTTATTTATCTTATTTTAAACACAATGTCAAATCATTCTAAGATCAAAAAAAACCTTAAAGTCTACTTTAAGGTTTTCTATTTATGATTCAACTCCCATTGGAGTCCATTTGAATGTTATTTTCTCACATTTGGTGCTCCAGCCAAGATTTCGGCATTGGCATTGTCTTCAAATTGTTTGAAATTGTCTTTAAACGATACAGCCAACTTATCTGCAGTATTGTAATAACCTTCATCATTGTTCCAAGTCTGTCTTGGACTCAACACTGATGTCGGTACATTAGGACACGTTCTAGGCTGTTCTACCTTAAACACTGAGTGTATGTGGTAATTCCCTTTGTTGGCTTCTTCTAGAGAACCATCCATAGCAGCAGTAATCATGGCACGTGTGTACTTCAATTTCATTCTACTACCCACTCCATATGGTCCACCAGTCCAACCAGTGTTCACCAACCAAACCGTTACACCGGCCTCTTGCATTTTCTTGCTCAGCATTTCTGCATACTTAGTAGGGTGCAAAGGCATAAAAGGTGCTCCAAAACATGCAGAGAAACTAGGTACTGGCTCAGTTATTCCTGCTTCAGTTCCTGCTACTTTTGCAGTATACCCTGAAATAAAGTGATAAGCTGCTTGTCCAGGCGTTAATTTTGAGATTGGAGGCAATACACCAAAGGCATCTGCCGTCAAAAAGAATATGTTCTTGGGATTCTTTCCTATAGATGGCACCTTGATGTTTTCTATATGATGAATCGGGTAACTGACTCTTGTATTTTGAGTGATCGAAGTATCTTTGAAGTCTACTTCGTTCTTGTCATTCATTATTACGTTTTCGAGAATGGCTCCTTTTTTTATGGCTCCATAGATCTCTGGCTCTTGCTCTTGTGAAAGGTTGATCACTTTCGCATAACAACCTCCTTCAAAATTGAAAACAGTGTTTTCACTGGTCCATCCATGCTCGTCATCTCCAATTAGACTTCTATTTGGATCGGTAGACAAAGTAGTTTTTCCTGTTCCTGACAAACCAAAGAAAATCGATGTATCTCCTTCTTCTCCAACATTGGCACTACAGTGCATTGGCAATGTGTCTTTAAACACAGGAAGGATGAAGTTCAATGCAGAGAAAATTCCTTTTTTGATTTCCCCAGTGTAACCCGTACCACCTATCAAAGCTATTTTTCTTGTAAAGTCCAAGATGGCGAAATTATGTTGGCGGGTTCCATCTTCTTCTGCATTGGCCATGAAACCTGGTGCATTTACAATCGTCCATTCTGGTGTGAAGTCTTTCAACTCCTCCTCGGTTGGGCGCAAGAACATGTTGGAAGCAAACATGTTGCTCCAAGGGTATTCGTTGATAACACGAATGTTCAATTTATAGTTTTCATCGGCGCAAGCAAAGCTGTCTCTTACAAACAATTCTTTTTCAGATAAATAATCGACCACCTTGTCGTATAGTTTTTGAAACTTGTCTGAATCGAAAGGAATGTTGATGTTTCCCCACCAAACGCGGCCTTTAGTAATATCGTCTTTTACAATAAATCTATCCATTGGCGAACGTCCAGTAAACTCACCTGTATTGACAGCTAAAGCTCCTGAGGATGCTTCAACACCTTGTCCTTTCTCAATGGCAGTGTCATGAAGTTGGTCTGGGGTCAATTGGTATTGTACTTTGGCATTCTTGATTCCGTATTTTTCAAGCGAAATCGATTTCGTAGATTGTGTATGGTTTACCATAATTTAGTTATCTTGTTTAGGGTACAAAATTAGTGATTATTATAAAAATAGGTGTTAAAAAAGAAATTAATTATCCTTAATCCTTGTAAACCCAATAGCCATAACTATCCAAGCTACAATTAAGAGCAAACCACCGATGGGGGTGACAAAAGCCACACTTTTAAAATTAAAGGCAGAAAGGGAATTTGTCGACAACCCGTAAATGGAGCCAGAAAACAATAAAAGCCCGCCAACCACAAGGTAAAATATGATCTTTTTGGTTTTCTTGGACAAGCTGTTGAAACTTCCAACAAACAACAACAGCAGTGCGTGATACATTTGGTAACGCACACCAGTTTCAAAAGTTTGCAAAGATTCCGTTTCTATCAATGCTTTTAGGCCATGTGCTGCAAAAGCCCCAAAAACGACACTTGAAATGCCTAACATGGCACCTGTGATCAAAATAGTTTTATTCATTTTTTATGTTTTTTGATGCATTATTCAAATAAAATCAATCCTTAAACCTACGACATCGATAGTAGTAAAACACAATGACATGGTTCATAAATAAATTTATATTTTGAGTTTTTATAACGATTGCATTTTACTACATTCGCCCTATATAAAACACAAAATTACTTAACATATCTCAATTATGCGAAAGATTTTAGTTATCGGTTCTGGAAAGTCAGCTTCATACTTAATAAAATATTTCTTGGACAAATCTGAAAGTGAAAACCTCCATGTCACCGTTGGAGACTTAAGTGTCGAAAATGCCAGAAAACTAACTGGAAATCATAAAAACGCAACTGCCATAGCATTGGATGTCTTCAATGAAGCTTCCCGTGTGAGTGCAGTCAAAGATGCCGACATCGTCGTATCGATGTTGCCTGCCCGTTTTCACATAGAAGTCGCAAAAGATTGCATTACCTACGAAAAGAACATGGTAACGGCTTCCTACGTAAGCAAAGAGATGCAAGAACTCGATGAAGCCGCAAAAGCCAAAGGACTAACCTTTATGAATGAAATTGGTGTAGATCCCGGCATCGATCATATGAGTGCCATGCAAGTAATTGATCGCATTACGGGTCAAGGCGGAAAAGTGATTTTATTTGAGTCCTTTACTGGCGGATTGGTAGCTCCAGAAAGCGACAACAACCTATGGAACTACAAATTTACTTGGAATCCCAGAAATGTGGTTGTAGCTGGACAGGGGAGCGCTGCCAAGTTCTTACAAGAGGGAACCTACAAATACATTCCATACAATCGCTTGTTCAGACGCACTGAGTTCTTGGAAATTGATGGTTATGGCCGTTTTGAAGCTTATGCCAATAGAGATTCCTTGAAATACCAAAGTGTCTATGGTTTGGATGACATAAAGACACTTTATAGGGGTACCATCCGTCGCGTTGGTTTTTCTCGTGGCTGGCAAGTACTTGCTGCTCTGGGGATGACAGACGACAGTTACACCATTGACGATAGCGAGAACATGAGTTACCGAGACTTCGTAAACTCGTTTTTACCATATAGCCCTTCGGATTCCGTAGAGCTTAAATTCAGACATGCGATCAAAATAGATCAGGATGATACCATTTGGGACAAGTTCATAGAACTCGACCTTTTCAGTCCAACGAAAATGGTAGAGTTGAAAAAAGCCACACCTGCTCAAATTCTTCAAAAGATCTTGATGGACAGCTGGACATTGGATGAGGATGACAAGGACATGATTGTCATGTATCACAAGTTCGGCTACGAGTTGAATGGCAAGAAACATCAAATCGATGCTACTATGGTAACTTTGGGAGAAGACCAAACCTATACGGCAATGGCAAAGACGGTAGGATTACCAGTAGCAATGGCAACCATGGCCATCCTGAATGGAAAAATAAAGACGCCTGGCGTACTGGTTCCCATTACCAAGGAAGTTTATGAACCCATCTTAAAGGAATTGGAAGACTATGGTGTTGTTTTCAACGAAAAGGAAGTACCATATCTAGGTTACAACCCTTTGAATGTTTGAAGGTCAAACGATTCCAACATCTTGGATTTTTATAGCCAACTAGAATTACAATCTTAAATGCTTTTAGTATTTTTATGTTTTAATATGCAAACATAAATAGTTTTGAAAGTAATAAACAAGAACATACAAATAGATGGCATCGATAAAAAGATACTACGTGCATTGATGGGAGATGCTAGGACACCTGTCTTGGAAATCGCAAGGCAAGTAGGCATTTCTGGAGCTGCAATACACCAACGTTTGCGCAAGCTTGAAAAATCGGGATTGATAGCCGGCTCCAAGTTCATCATAAACCCAAAGGTGCTTGGCTATACGACAATGGCCTTTGTAGGCGTTTACTTGGACAAAGCCGTAAGTAACCCTCAAGCTGTAAAGCAACTGAAAAAAATACCAGAAGTATTGGAGTGTCATTATACCACAGGGAACTGGAGTATTTTCATCAAGATACTCTGCAAGGACAATGAACATTTAATGCATTTGCTAAATAACGACATCCAGTCCATCACTGGCGTTTCCAGAACGGAAACCTTCATCTCGTTGGACCAACAGATAGAGAGGCAGATCAAGATATAGGCAATGTCGTGCAGAATATATTTTACACTTAAAAAACCTAGACCTCTCTTAATTTTTAAGCATAAAAAAACCTCCAATCAATGGAGGTTTCTTTTTTTATTAAAATTAGCGATTAGTTTATCACTATTTTCTTAACTGTTGAGGCATTCTCAGACGACAAGGTCATCAAATACATTCCTGAAGACAACATAGATTCTAAATCAAGTTCTTTATCCTCTACTGTTCCATTTAAATCATAATTAGCGACAACACGACCATTTAAATCCGAAATTTGAATTCTATCCAAAGCAATGCCAGAGTTTTTAATGGTAATGTTTCCATTGGATGGGTTTGGGTATACAGAGAATGCGTTATTTATTGCAAACTCGTGATTAGAGAGGGTTCCTTCTTTGACTCCCTCAGTAAATAAAATATCGTCAAACATATACTCTTCTGTAGCAGAATTAGATTGAGCTTGAACAACAAGTGTCGTAATGCTACCTATATATGCTGAAATATCAACATCTATAGCTGTAAATACCTCTTCAAGACTAGCTCCGTTATATAAAAAAGCATCAATATCCTGACCAGTAGTGTCTAATATCACAAAATCTGGACTAGCTCCGTTGTTTATTTTTAAAAAAATCTTTATAAACTCTGTCGACTCATACGTCGTTGAATTTAAAAATAAACTCATTTGAAACCTAGGAGATGTTGTTCCTGTTAAATCTACACCATCAAATTCTACGGTAATAGTTCCATCTGGGTCTTCTATAATATAACCACTACTAGCATAGGCAGGGAATATATCTAGTATTTCAGTATTATTGATAGGACCTTCATACACCCCTACAGCATCACCTGTACCTTCACTTAACCCCGTGCCAAGATTATTAGAAAAAGTAGTGGTAAAACCTAATTCTGTTGTCCCTGTATGTTGTACAATAGGTTGGTTAGGGTTATTAACCAACTCATGATCGGCTAAATTAGCATCTAAATATCTTTGAGTCCCTAACGCTCCATTTGGCTCTTCAAACCCTGTTCCTACTTGGGCATTGATAGCCAACACTCCGAAAAGGCTAATTAAAAGAAAGTAATTTTTTTTCATAATTATCATATTAATAGTTAACCACAAATATAGTTTATTTATAACGCGTTTTAAACACATAACTCTTCCATAGTTTGTACGATTGTTAGACAATAGAACTACAGAAGAGCTAAGTTTTAATTATATTTTTATATACAATTTAGTTTCTAGAAGGAAAAACTCCTTGCAAAGCTATAATAAAATTAAGTCCCAAATAAGGGTTTCTTATCGAGAAAGCACGATTTCCACCTGTAGCCATTGTATTGCCGCTTATAGCAACAGTACCCACAGCTCCCAAATTATTATCAGCCGCTTCAGAGTTATAAGGAGTTCCCGAAGTAGCATTACCTATGACTTTTCCTACGGCATTATTAGTATCTCCATCTTCTTCATTACAAGGCACTGTACTTGTCCCAGCAAGAGTACTTCCATTATGGAAGTGATTAGGCATCTCATTAACTGTCAAAGTCACAGATTCCGCACCTCCTCTTTGTCCCAATCTCACAGGAGTCAAACCTGGTCCAGTACCTTCATGCATTGGAATTCTACCTCTTAAATCCGGCAAGGCGAAAGTGGTTCTACCATCTCCTCCGTAAGTAGTTCCTAAAATTGAAAATAGAGCTGAATTCTGTGATATAGGCAACAATTGTCCGTTACACAAAGCCCAACCTCTTGGTGCAAAGTTACCACCAAACATAATGATTTCTCCTAAAAATGGATCCATAATAAAAATAGTTTTTAAAGATTAATAATAGTCATTATTCTCAAAAACAGCAACAATTCAATATCAAATATTTATTGCTTTACAACATATACTAAACTATTAATATGAAAACCATTGTGTTATTGACAAATTATTATGCTAAACTAAAAAGAACAGAAAAAGTACAGTAACGCAAAACCACGGATTATAGAAACCAAGTAAAAACCCCTGTTTTGTTGTTTTAATTTTTTTTATTGAAAATATCGGTTAGATTTATATGAAATATTAACCTTTAAATACCAACAAAATTATGAGCACGATTAAAATTGACGATGCTAAGCAATGGGCTAAAAACTGGCAAACTGCAAACCCTAACCATTGTAAGGCTTTTTTAATTCCTGTGGCGGATCTCATAGGCTGTTTAGAAGAAATGAGTGTCATCCAATACAAGCCAGATGGAACACCAATCATAAACAGCACGACAGACCAAGGCGTAAGAGCATATATGGCCATAGACCCAACCAACGGAACAGGAAGATCCAATGGTTATGGAGAAAAATTATTAATAGTAGGAACCTATGTGGATTGCAACAATGTACACAGGGACATTATTGTGGAAGAACAACCTAGCGGGTGTAGTGAAAAACCTCCAGTTCCAACTGGTAGTGGAGTATACGACTTTACAGATCCATGTCCTAACACATGTGATGACAATAGTCCTTTATATGATCCTAGGTAATCTTTTATATTGAAATGATGGAGGTAAAGGATTATCAATTTTTTTTTTCAAATCTTAGCAAACTAATTTTAGCTATCAATACGATATTGTTCTTTAAACGTTTTTTTTCAAGAAAAAAAGTTTATAAGATATTTAGCTTCTATTTGCTTTTCATTCTTACCATACAAATTGTAAGCTTTGCTTTTTGGTATCTAAAAAAAGACAATCTTTACCTCTCTCATTTTTATTTCATAATACAATTCATCATTCTAAGCTTATTCTATATAAACCTCTTCAATAGTAAAAAGCAAAAAAAACTAGTTAAAACAATTAGTCTTTCGGTCTTATTCATATTGGCCATACAATATATAAATACTCCTGATTTATACTATAAATTCAACCTCTTGGAAATTGTATTGACCTCTTTGAGTCTAGTTTCTTTTAGTGTTATCCATTTCTATAATTCCTTAACGGAGAAAATGGAGTTTACCAATGTAAATTCAGGTATTTTCATATACCTAATTAGTAGCACGTTGATTTTTTGCTCTGGTAATTTCACCAATGCTTATGATTCCAGTCTAGATAAGATTCTATGGTTGTTCAATTCCATATTGTTTGTCGTCTATCAAATATTGATTTTTATGGAGTGGTATAAGAATTATAGAAAAACATAAACAAATTATATACTATCTTTATACTCCCTAACAAAATAAAACCCTCACGTTTTTGGAAGAAGAAACATTCATAACGATCATAAGCATAGTAGGCATAAGTGTTAGTTTGTTAATCATAATGGCTGTGACCCTCATTGCCTTTTTTCACCATACCAAAAAAAAAATCATTGAAAAAGAACAAGAAAAAGCAACTTTAAAAATTGGACACCAAAGAAAAATATTACAAACGTCCATTGCCATACAGGAACAAGAACGAAATCGCATTGCACAAGACCTACATGATGCCATAAGTGCAAAACTCAATGTGGTGAGTTTGACCACACACGTTCTTTTAGTAGACAAGACCATCAACGACAAGCAAAAAACGGCCTTGGAACAAATTTTAGACATTACGACCAACACCTTGGAGAGTGCCCGGAAAATTGCACACGACCTAATGCCTCCCATTTTGGACAAGTTTGGTCTCAAAGCTGCCTTGGAAGAACTATTTGAAGAATTCACAACGCATACGACAATAGACATCGAGCATAATACCGAGGAGTTGTCTAAGCTTTCCAAGACCAACCAGCTTCATCTCTTTCGAATTATTCAAGAGCTGATAAACAACTCAATACGTCATGGTGAAGCTAATGAGATTGCCATTTACATGGAAGAAGACAACTCAGGATTCATGCTCCATTATCAAGACAATGGTATCGGTTTCAATGTAAAATCGATTAAGAAAAAACCTGGCATAGGCATACAAAATATAAAAAGTAGAGTAAAGATACTAAACGGAAAGCTTACCATTGAAAGTACGGAAAACAGTGGCAGCAAATTTATAATACGTTGCAAATACCTAGAAGTACCCATATCAAAGAATTAAATCCCTAAACAATTATTATTTGGATACATTATATAGAACCATATAATATATGATAAAAATGAATAGCATAAAATTAGCACTAGCAGACGATGAGTTATTGTTTAGACAAGGCGTCAAAGCAATACTCGAAAGTGAAGATTCCATAGACATCCTTTTCGATGCTGAAAACGGAGAACATCTGATACAGCAATTGAGAGACGTAAAAGTCTTACCCGACATTGTGATCACCGATCTCAAAATGCCAGAGTTGAATGGCGTTGAAGTTACAAAACTGATTAGAAAGGAATTTCCGGACATAAAGGTAATTGCACTGACAAGTTACTTCAGCAAACCTTTCATATTGAATATGATCTCTATCGGAGCCGTAGCATACCTAGCCAAGAACAGCACTCCAGCATTGATGATCAAAACGATAAGCGAAGTGTCCCAAAAAGGTTTCTATTACGATGAGCAAGTCATGCAATACATCCATGAAAGCATCGTAAATCCTAGCGACAAAAAAGTAAAGTCGAACTTTGACACAAATTATTTCACCAAACGTGAAATTGAGGTTTTGGAACTCATTTGCAAACAGTACACCACCAACGACATAGCCGAGAGTTTGTTCATAAGCCCTAGAACAGTAGAAGGACATCGAAACAACCTACTATTGAAGACAGAGTCCAAGAATGTAGCTGGGCTTGTTATCTATGCTTTGAAAAACAAGATGGTTTCTTTGGACAGCACCAAGCTCTAACTGCTTGTTCATAAAAATTATGGCATAAAAAAGCTTCCAAAAAGGAAGCCTGATCTTATATTTCTCTAGTAGTTAAGAATCTTTTTATCTCGTTTCACAATCACTAGGACAAGGTTTGGCAAAGTCCAATGCAAAATTTACTGCATCCTCATCGAAAATGACATTCTTACCATTCTTCCCAAAGAATACCGTTGTCATCTTGTCGTCCTCATTTAGGCCTAGTACCAACTCCACTTCTGTGACATTGTCCCTGTTCACCAAAAAAGCGATTGCATCCTTGTCTATCGTAAAATGTTTTATTCTCATTCCGTCATAGGAAACTTTGCTTTCCAGGCCGGCTGTATCCCCCATTGCATTTCTCCAGTTATGAAGATATGGTATGGCATCCTTTATTTGCAAAATATGCTTCTTCACATCTTCTTCGGTGTCGGAAGCATCAAACGGTGGTTTTTGGGTGTCTACATCCTCCAAGTTGACTGCCCCTGTATTTAAGGTTCCGACTTTGAAGATGGATGGAATGACTTCATTGTTGTCATCCACTCCCATACATACTATTTGCAACTTATTGTTCTTTACACCAATAGCAAATCTGTAATCCTCGAGAGTTCTATCGCCCAAGGTCGTTGTAAAAAAAGCTTTGTCAAAGGTATAAGTACAATCTCCTGTTATCGATTGAGAGAACACTGTTGCCAAGTTCGCTGTCCTCCATGTATTAAAACTATGCAAAACCTGTTTTATAACATTTTGTCCGGGAAGCACTTGTTGCGTTACTACTTCCTTGGAATCACCTTCTTTGATATCATCGGAAGAGCAAGCAAAAGCCACAATAGCAATTAAAACTATTAAGGTATTTTTTTTCATAATTTTAGTTTATTATCAAAAAAACCAATGATACAATAGTCTAATTTGCAGAATCAACTTACAAAAAGCTGCGTATTTGGTGGTTTTTCATCCAATTAGCCGACAATTTAAGAAAAAAGATGCCTAACTACTAACAAAAAATTAATAATTCGTTTTTTTTAAATGTTATGAAAAGTTTAATCTTCTCCTCCGAAGACTTGCAATGCCCAATACAACAATGACGCCAAAGCACCAATTGCAGCAACCAAATAGGTCCTTGCCGCCCATTTTAATGCGTCTTTGGAACCTACATATTCTTCTGGTGTCACTATGTTTTTATTTTTCAACCACAACAATGCTCTATTGCTGGCATCATACTCTACTGGTAACGTAATGAAACTAAACAACGTAGCAAAAGCCATCATTATCAAACCTGCAATCGCAACCCAATAACCGATCCCTCCGATCAGGTTGGTAGCCATCAATACAATTCCTCCTATGACAACCCATTGCGACATATTGGAAGTCACACTTACTACAGGTACCAATTTCGAACGCATTGTCAACCATTGGTATGCTTGTGCATGTTGTACGGCATGTCCACATTCATGGGCAGCGACCGCAGCCGCAGCCGAATTGCGCTGGTTATAGACTGCTTCACTTAAATTAACCGTTTTATTTACTGGATTGTAATGGTCAGTCAATCGTCCTGGTGTGGAAATGACTTCAACATCTCTAATTCCATGGTCTGCCAACATTTTCTCTGCTATTTCGGCACCACTCATTCCATTTCGCAATTGTATTTTCGAGTACTTGTTGAATTTTCTCTTTAACTGGTTGCTTACCAAACCGCTTACTAGTGCTATTGCTCCGATAAGTATATAATATCCCATCATAATGTTATAATTTTAATTCTATAAATTTAATATAATTGTGGCAAAAAGCGCGCCAATGTATTGTTAAGAAATTTTGTCAGTCCTTCTGTTTTATCAAATAAGCTTTTTGTACCCCTCCAATGGGATAGGATGTCACATCAATGGATTCTTCTTCTTCCGTTTTGGACAGCATTTTTTGCTTCGTATCCGTAAACGTTATTTCAAAGTCCATGGCATTCTTGTAAAACCGTTCTGTAGTCGTTATCAAATTGCCCTGCACTTCAAACATTGAGTAAATTGTATTGTCTATCAGTTTAGCATCCAATAGTATCCCATTGTTCTCATCTATGACATATTCTCCCTTCGAAGTGTCTTTTACCAATAGACTGTATTTTCGTTCTTGTCTCTTTCCCTCTATGATATACACCAACATATATTGATATTTATCAATGGAATCTGTTGGATTCAAATGAAACTCCATACCGATCGTCTGGTTTCCCCTAGCATTGACAATGTGCAAATCCCCTTTATAGATGCCATAAAAATCTTGTGGAAATTGCAACGAATCTTCTTGAGCTTCCGTGGAAAAGCCCAACAGTGATATGAATAGGAAAAAAACTGATTTCATATATTATCTTTTAATATGATGAATAAAATACGACCTTTCAATTAAACTCTCAACAATTTTTCTTTTGTTTTTTCAGTTTCAAGAAAGATCAATTAAACTTCATCATACCTGAAACACCCTACTTCATGGTCATTTACCATTCCTGTGGCTTGCATATGAGCATAGACTACAGTGCTACCAACAAATTTAAATCCTCGCTTTTTCAAATCCTTGCTCAATGCATCACTTAAAGGTGTATTTGCTGGAGCTTCCTTATGGTTTTTTAGGTTGTTCTTAATGGGTTTGCCTTCAACAAAATCCCAAATGTATTTACTGAAACTTCCAAACTCCTCTTGTATTTTCATAAAGGCTTGTGCATTGGTGACTGTCGCCTTTACTTTCAACTTGTTCCTTATAATCCCTTCGTCTTGCAACAAGGCCTCAATCTTACCCTGGCCATACTGCGCAATCTTCTCATAATCGAAATTATCCAAAGCTGTCCTGAAATTTTCACGCTTGCGTAAAATGGTTATCCAACTCAAACCAGCTTGAAAGGTCTCCAAAATCAAAAACTCGAAGAGTGTGGCGTCGTCATAGACAGGCACTCCCCATTCTTCATCATGATATGCTTCGTACAAATCGTCTCCAACACACCATCCACATTTATGCTTATTCATCTGTTTATAAAATTATTAATCTCATATGAAACGTGATATGAATCATTCTAGTCTACATCAAGACTCTTGTTGTGGCTAGTTTCATTCAATCTTGCTTTCAAAGTTTCTATCTCCTTGTCTTTTTCTTTAACAATCAGTCTATTTTCCAATATTGAGGCTATTATGAAAGTGACTAGAAAAATTGTTTTCAAATACTTCAAAAAAGTAATCTCATCTGTTTCCAAGCTTTCAAAGCAATCTAGTTTTTCAGAAATGAATAGAACAAGAAAAACTATTTTAGCAACCCATCTCATCCTATTTAAACTCTTGACGATAGTCATGACATTGTAAGGATTATTAAAATTATCTACTAATGTAAGGACTGTATCTTAAAATATAAAAAGATACAGTAATTTTATATCATG
Source organism: uncultured Bizionia sp. (assembly GCA_947496215.1). Classification (GTDB taxonomy): domain Bacteria; phylum Bacteroidota; class Bacteroidia; order Flavobacteriales; family Flavobacteriaceae; genus JAHDHI01. Next base: position 54,343 of record CANMCF010000002.1, on the reverse strand, counting down.
AAAACAATACAGCAGACAGATTTAAACAAAATAATAGCCGATAGTTTGGAGAAGAGCACGAGCTATGGAGACTACAGGGATTTAGTAAGACAGTTGTCAATGGACAAGGCTACTACTGGAGAAGCACAAACCGAGGCTTTGATAAATTACACGATGCTAAATGACAGACGTATGAAACGTTGGGACAAAACCGTGAAGATTTCCGAGAAAGCCAAAGAAAAAGCATCCAATTTAAACAAAGAGGTTACATGGTTGGTGCTCACAGAAAGTTGGTGTGGTGATGCAGCTCATTTAATGCCAGTAATGAACAAGCTTGCCTCATTGAATGACAAAATCGATTTCAAAGTCGTCCTGCGAGATGAAAACGAAGCATTGATGAACCAGTTTTTGACCAACGGAGGAAAATCCATCCCCAAGTTGATCATGTTGGACGGTGCAACGGGAGAAGTCATTAACACCTTTGGTCCTAGACCTAAAGAAGCAACTAAATTGGTTGATGACTATAAGGCCGAACATGGGGAATTAACACCGGAATTCAAAGAGGACCTACAACAATGGTACAACAAGGACAAAGGGCAAAATGCCATTGAAGATCTCTTAGATCTAATGAGGGCTTAGTACATAATGCAAAGGTTTGTTTTGAACTTCATCTCTTCCCTTTGAAGTTAAAGGTAATAGATCCTACTTGGGAGGTTTTGTCGGAACCATCAAATCGAGCTTTTTTTGCATACTCAATCGCATGGTCTCGCAAACATTCATTTGAGGAAGTCGATGCGTTGTTCACATAGGCCTCGACAACCTTACCAAAGGCATTTACGGTAATGTTAATTATTATTTTGCCATTGGCTTCACAAAGATAGATGGGAATGGGCAAGTGCTCGTCCGTTCTTCCTACTAGGGAATATGTGATGGTACTATTCATATTTGCCGAAGCTTCTGTTTTGGAAGTCGTTGCATTGGATCGTTTGTTCAAAATGCTATTCACACTTTCAAAAGAGGTTAACTCATCGTTTTTTATGCTGGAACTCTCTGTACTCTCTTCTACTTTTTCTTCCTCGGAAGGTTTATCGTTTCTCGCATTGTATTTGGTGTAATCATAATCCTTTGGAGGAGCAATGGGCTTATATGCCTGTGCAAAGTGCTTGTACTTTTTTGTCTCGTTGAAACCCATGTTGGTTTGCTTGGAGTTCTCGTCGATTTCTGGCAAAACCTCTTCTTGAATCTCCTCTTCCATCATTTCTACGTCTACCAGCATTTCGGCATCGTCAACATTCAACTTGTGAATACTCAAATTAATTATGGAGAGAATTAGCGTTCCCGTAAGGAGGAGCGTAATAGCCAATGCTTTATGTGAATTTTTCAATTTCAAATAAGGTTAAATAAAACAAATAGATAGAGGGATAGTTCTTTATATACGCTCAAAATAAGCAAAAAAGATCAAAAAAACTGAAATTCCAAGAAAATAGATACACTCGAAAGTTTATCCAGCCTCCTAAAACCAAAGCTTTTTCTTGTGAAATCGACTCCAATCAAGAAAGAATTCCTGATGTTCCCATCGAAGATCTGATAGCCCAAACCCGTCTTGTACATATTACCCACCTCGAAAGAACTTCCGACATTGAGCAACCTCCCATAACCTCCTCTTATAAATAGGTTGTCATCATTTTTAATGATGTTGTATCTAAAACTCAAATACACGGGAAAGAAATTCAAGTCCAATTTTCTATGTCTGTCATATTCGAAGTTAACCCCTATGGATGCTCGTGAGTCGAATTGATAGCCTACTGCTGCATTAAAAAAAAAGCATCGAATTCAAAGAGATTGTCATTGTAATCATCTGCCAAATCTATATCCTCGTTGGTGGTTACCGTACCAGCCAAGGACAGTTTATAAAAAGCTCCCTTGTGAATTTCCGGATTGTCATCTTGGGAAAACAAGGATAGTGAACTACTTAGGAGTAGCACAAAAAATGAATACCGCATGCATCGATTAGTTTTAGATAAAAGGATCTTATCAATAACTATTCCGTTTGCTCCCTTCTACTGCAATTCTTTTATGAATGTTTCGATGGAAGTTGCATTGGACACATTGAAATCTCCAATCTTCGTACGTCTCAAGGCAGACAGATACCCACCTGATTGCAATGCTTTCCCAAAGTCGTTTGCCAACGAACGAATGTAAGTCCCTTTGCTGCAAACTACTCTAAAATCGACATTGTCGTTTTCTATCTTGGTGATTTCGAAGGCTTCGATGGTAATCTTTCTGGATTTAACCTCGACAGCTTCTCCTGCCCTAGCATATTCGTAGAGGCGTTTACCATCTTTTTTCAAAGCCGAGAATACAGGTGGAAATTGATCTATCTCCCCAACAAACTGTTTTGTGGCCTTATGAATCAAGTCTTCGGTAATGTGATCTGTAGGAAAGGTTTCGTTTATCTCTGATTCCAAATCATAGGATGGTGTCGTGCTACCCAAGACAATGGTACCTGTATATTCCTTTGTTTGTCCTTGAAACGAATCTATTTGCTTCGTCATCTTACCAGTACAAATCACCAATAGACCAGTAGCCAATGGATCCAAGGTTCCAGCGTGCCCAACCTTTATTTTTTTTATGTTGAAGGCTTGGCGAATTTCCCAACGCAATTTGTTCACCACTTGAAATGAGGTCCAATTGAGAGGTTTGTCTATTAACAAAACCTGTCCGGATTGATAATCTTCGGCTGTCAACATTAGATCGTGGTTAAACTATAGATGAAAAAATGAATAACCAATAAGACTATTCCCAAAATGATACGATAATAACCAAACAATTTGAATCCCTTCTTGCTCAAATAATCTATAAAGGACCTTATGGCTATCAATGCAACGACGAAGGCAATGACATTGCCAACTATCAAATAATTTATCTGGTCTCCACTCAATGAGAAACCTGCTTGGTAATAATCATACAATTTTTTGGCAGTGGCTCCCAACATGGTTGGAACAGCAAGGAAAAAAGAAAATTCTGCCGCTGTTTTACGGTTTAACCTTTGAGTCATTCCCCCAACAATTGTCGCTCCACTTCTGGAAGTTCCAGGAATCATGGCCAAGGTTTGGAAAAAACCTATTTTCAGGGCAGTCGCATAACTTATCTCCGTATGAGCCGTTGGATCCGATTCATCGAACACTTCATTGGATTTGAACCAATCATCCACTTTCAATAGAATGAAACCTCCTATTATCAAAGAAATGGCAACTGTTACTGGGCTTTCCAACAAATCGTCTATGACATCGTTCAAAAGCAACCCCAAAACAACCGCAGGTATGAAAGCAACAAGAAGCTTGAAGTAAAAATCCAAACTTTGAAAAAAACGCTTCCAATACAATATCACAACGGCCAGAATCGCTCCAAGTTGTATGACGATGGTAAACAATTTTGTAAAATCATCACTTGCAATTTTCATAAATGATGATGCAATTATCATGTGTCCCGTAGAGGACACTGGTAGATATTCTGTGATACCCTCAATTATTGCTAAAATGATAGCGTCTATTAAATCCATTCGACAAAAATATCAAATTAGAAGAATCAAAAAAGTGTTTGAAGTTTATTTTTTGGTTTCGGAATCGCCTTTACCTGTTAAAATGGCATAAATTTGAATACCAAATCCTATCAACACCAAAGTCGGTGCCAAGCGGATGCGTCTAAAACTAAAGATGTCCTCATTAAATACATTTGGATCATCACTACCTCCACCTGACATTAAAATAAAGCCAAGTGCAATGCAAATTAATCCTATGAACATAAATTTATAGTTTCTTTTCCCAAAGATGAACTCGTTGTTGTTTTTGCTCTGTTCTTTAATTTTCTTTTGTCCCATGGTCTAGTACGCTAATCAAATTCTGTAAAAATGACCTCATTGTCAATTGCAAGTCGTGCAATATCCTCCGAAGTGCCAATTATAAATTTTGGTAAGTGCAAAGTAACGGTTTTATTTAAAACTGCAGCGTTAAGAGTTTCTAAATTTAAATTTTGCTTCAATACTCCATTGATGATGTAAGATTAGCAACAAGGTCAGGCTGGCCATTAGCGAAAAGGCCTTTTTCATCGGGTAAGACAATTTCACCCCTAATCGTATATGGCTTTTATATGGTGTTTGTTTGCATCTACCTTTACATATTTTATGCTATTGTCCTCAAAGATCTTTTGGGACGTTAATACAAAAACGGTTATCATTACAATACCTGCTAATACAAAAGTTATTCGTTTCATGATTGTTGATTTTAAGATTGACAAATAATTAAAGTATTGGTATGGTCAGATGAGAATGTGGTTATTGGTTAGGTAAATATAACTAGCAATCTTGCCAATTATTGTTAAGTAAAAAGTTAAAAGCTGTTAAATGTTAATAGTAGAGTTTATCGGTATTTAGATTCAAGAAGCGCTGTGTCGCAAAAAAGGTTGAAATCCAAGTAATGAAGATACCCAATACGAAAACGAACATAAAGAGAGCCGATATCAATATAGGTTTTTTAAGCAGTTCCAATTCTGGAAAAGTTTTGTTTATGTAGTACAACACGACAGCCATACCCATTAATGCCAAAACTGCACCAACGATTCCCAAACGGACACTCCTCCAAACAAAGGGACGACGAATAAAGCGTTTGGTTGCCCCAACCATCTGCATGGTCTTGATGGTGAACCGCTTGGAGTAAACTGCCAAGCGAATGGAACTATTTATAAGCAGTACGGCGATCAAGGTAAACAACGCGCTGATTACAAGAACCCAAAAGCTTATTTTCTTCACGTTGTCATTCATCAACTCAACCAAGTCATTATCGTAATTTACCTCATCCACAAAGTTCTTTGAAAGGGCCTCTTTTGAAATGTCCTCCAATTTTTCCGAGGTAACGAAATCCGCCTTCAAGTGTACATCAATGGAATTCTTCAATGGATTAAACCCCAAGAAGTCCATGAAATCCTCACCACTTTCAGCTTTCATTGCCTCTGCAGCTTGCTCTTTTGACACAAAATCCGTGGATTTCACATAATCCGCCATAACCAAACTCTTTTCCAATTGTTTGATTTCTATCTCCTTGGCAGAATCCTTCAAGTATATGGTAACGGTAACTTGTTCTTTGAAATGGTCCGCCACCTTTTTGGCATTCAACACCAGAAGTCCTAACAATCCCAATAGGAAAAGTACCAAAGCAATACTTAAAACCACGGAAAAGTAAGACGATATCAATCTACGTTTTTGGTATTTGTCAAAAGATGAACTCATAAAGAAATGTAATTTACGCTGTAAAAATAATAAAGAAATTAAATACCTGCGTTTTAGAACGCTTAAAATGATTTTTAATTTTAAAATTAAAAATCATTTTTTAGAAAAAAGTTCACAGATCTGTCGATTTATCTATTTGAATGGCTGTTCCAAACCTCAATAAGTTTAAATTTACAATCTAACTCAAAACTGTAACATACCAACTTGTTTCAAGATTTAAAAATTTCACGTCCTGGACTATGGTTTCCCACAATTTGGATCTACTTGGTCCCATTCCCTCTAGAAACACATTTTTGGGAAAACACGATATTTTGGATTGGCCTGTTCTTTGTCACCTTCCCCTTGAACTATCTGGTCTATGGTCTCAATGATTACAATGACATAAAAGCAGATGCAGTGAACGACAGGAAGGGCAATTTCTTGTTTGGAGCAAGGTCTTCCATAGCCCAATTGGCATCCGTACCAAGGAAAATAGCACTTTTTATACTACCATTCATTGTGTATTTCACATACCACTCAGGCTTTGGGATGTTGCTACTCCTTCTTTTTATGATAGCAATCAATGCAATATACAATTTCAAACCCTTTCGAATTAAGGAAAGGCCTCCTTTTGAAATCTTCATACAGGTAGGCTATGTCGTCACCGCTTTCTTTAGCGTATTGTTGAACGATTTGCAAATGCTCCCTTGGCAAACCATCCTATACCTATCCCTATTTGCATTTCAAGCACACATTGCAGGTGAGATCATGGACATAGAGCCAGACTTGAAGACTGGAAAAAGGACAACAGCAACGCTTATAGGTAGAAAAAACACCAAGTTCGTAATGTTGGCTTTGTTGCTTGTCGAAACCAACATTCTATTCTTTTGGTTTCAAGATTATGTGCTGGCTGGGTTTTTGGCTGGGTTTTCACTATGGCTACTATTGGATGTTTTCGTGTTTTTCAAAGATAGGCCTTACACCTTGTCACAAATGAAGCTCTTTGGGTATGCCATTAACGTTTCTGCAATTCTATCTATGATTTGGACGCTCTACTCAGGGAATCTCCTACAGCCTGTTTTTTAGAGGCAATAGGCTTTTTATTGTCAGTCAATACCCTTAAATTTGCGGCTTTGAAACCAGCAAGTACATAGATGAAATACGATTTTAACGACATAGAGAAGAAGTGGCAAGACCATTGGGCAAAAAACCAAACGTTCAAAGCATCCAATGCCAGCGACAAGCCAAAGTATTATGTATTGGACATGTTTCCTTACCCAAGTGGGGCAGGTTTGCACGTAGGACATCCACTAGGCTACATTGCCAGCGACATCTATGCACGTTACAAACGCCACAAGGGGTTTAACGTATTGCATCCACAAGGTTACGATAGCTTTGGTTTGCCTGCAGAGCAATATGCCATTCAAACTGGACAGCATCCCGCCCTCACCACGGAAACCAACATCGCAACCTATAGAAGACAATTGGACAAAATAGGTTTCTCCTTCGATTGGAGTAGGGAAGTACGAACATCAAACCCAGAATATTACAAGTGGACACAATGGATATTCATTCAATTATATGAATCGTATTATTGCAATGATGACAACAAAGCAAAAGACATCAAAGAATTGACATCTATCTTTTCCGCTGAAGGCAATACGACGATAAATGCAGTTTGCGATGACGACACTAGTTCTTTTTCTGCTGAAGAATGGAACGCGATGTCTTCAGAAGCGCAACAAAGAATACTACTACAATATAGATTGACCTATTTGGCCGAAACTGAGGTAAACTGGTGCCCAGCATTGGGAACAGTTCTGGCAAATGATGAAATAGTGAATGGTGTTTCAGAACGAGGAGGACATCCTGTCATTCGTAAGAAGATGACGCAATGGAGCATGCGTATCTCGGCATATGCAGAACGTTTGCTTCAAGGTTTGGATACGATAGATTGGACGGATTCCTTGAAGGAAAGCCAACGCAACTGGATAGGGAAGTCAGTTGGAGCAAGTGTGACCTTCAATGTGAATGATCACGATGCCACAATAGATGTGTTTACAACACGACCTGACACCATATTTGGTGTAAGTTTCATGACCTTGGCCCCAGAACACGAATTGGTAGCCAAGATAACCACACCAGAACAAACAGAGGCAGTAGAAGCCTACATAGAAAAAACAGCAAAACGTAGTGAACGTGAACGTATGGCCGATGTAAAGACCATTTCTGGTGTATTTACTGGAGCCTATGCAGAACATCCATTCACAAAGGAGCCGATACAAATCTGGATTGGGGATTACGTGTTGGCAAGTTACGGAACTGGAGCAGTAATGGCTGTACCTTGCGGAGACCAACGAGATTATGATTTTGCAAAGCACTTCGGCATTGACATCCCGAACATCTTCGATGGCGTCGATATCTCCGAAGAAGCCTTCGCCGACAAGGAAAAAACGATAATTGCCAATAGTGATTTCCTAAACGGGATGAACTACAAGAAAGCAACCAAACGTGCCATTTACGAATTGGAGCAATTGGAACAAGGAAAAGGCAAGACCAATTACAGGTTACGAGACGCCGTATTCTCAAGACAACGTTATTGGGGAGAACCTTTCCCAGTATACTACGTTAAGGGAATGCCGCAAATGATAGATGGCAAACATTTGCCAATACAATTGCCAGAAGTGGAAAAATACCTTCCTACCGAAACTGGAGAACCACCGTTGGGCCGTGCAGATGTTTGGGCTTGGTGTACGGAAAGCAATGCCATTGTTGGCAACGACAAGATAGACAATACTACCGTTCACCCTTTGGAATTGAACACAATGCCAGGCTGGGCAGGAAGCTCTTGGTATTTCTTCCGTTATATGGAAGATGCCATGAGAACGGAAACCTTTGCAAGCAAAGACGCATTGGACTATTGGGAAAACGTGGATTTATACATTGGAGGAAGCGAGCACGCCACCGGCCATTTGCTATACTCTCGCTTTTGGGTGAAGCTATTGAAAGATCGCGGATTCGTTAATGTTGAAGAACCTTTTAAAAAGCTGATAAACCAAGGGATGATATTGGGAACCAGTGCTATAATTTATAGAATATCGGGTACAAACAAATATGTTTCCAAAGGATTGAAACAAGATTATGATGTCGAGGAAATAAGAGTCGATGTCAATATTGTCAATTCATCAGATGAAATAGATGTTGAAAAACTAAGACATTGGCAACCTCAGTATAAAGACGCTGAATTCATTTTAGAAGATGACCAGTATATAGTAGGACGTGAAGTCGAAAAAATGTCCAAACGCTGGTTCAACGTTGTAAATCCAGATAACATTTGTGAGCAGTACGGTGCAGACAGCCTACGTCTCTACGAAATGTTCCTAGGGCCTTTGGAACAAGCAAAACCATGGAATACGGCAGGAATTACAGGAGTACACGGTTTCCTAAAGAAACTTTGGAAATTGTATGTTGGTGAAAATGGATTGAATGTAAACGATGCCGAGCCTACGAAAGACAACTTGAAAACGTTGCACAAGACCATAAAGAAGGTAGAGGAAGACATCGAAAATTTCTCATTCAACACATCAGTATCTACCTTTATGATTGCTGTAAACGAATTGACGACGCAAAAATGCACCAGCAAAGCCATATTGGAACCACTATTGACATTGATATCTCCTTATGCGCCACATATTGCTGAAGAGCTATATAGCCAATTGGGACATGATGAATCCATTTCGACAGCCGCATTTCCGACATTCGATGCGAGTCATTTGGTGGAAAGCAGCAAGAATTATCCAATCTCATTCAATGGCAAGATGCGTTTCACCTTGGAGCTGCCAATGGACATGAACAAGGAAGACATTGAAAAAACAGTAATGGCGCACGAAAAGACAATTGCTCAATTGGATGGACGTGAACCAAAGAAAGTAATCGTAGTACCTGGCAAGATCGTCAATATCGTAGGATAAGTTCCTACAATGAAAGCATCTGTCAGGAAAAAAGAAACAATGAACTCGAATCACATAGAAATCATAGGCTTGATAGGCGCCACGTTGACAACCGCCTCCTTTTTACCCCAAGTATACCAGACTTGGAAGACAAAGGATGTTTCTGGCTTGTCCTTACCTATGTTTTCCATGTTCTTTGTCGGTATTCTCTTTTGGTTTGCCTACGGCATCTTGATAAATAGCTTGTCGATTGTCTTGGCAAATGCGATAACTGCCATCTCTTCTTTCATATTGGTTTATTTCAAGTTGAAATATAGGAACAAGTAAACTGGTGTTCTATGAGAATTGCTGCTTATTAGTCAATATTTAGGTCAAGTCTCGTAGAAATCCTGAATATAGATCAAAGTTGCAAATACTCCAAAAACACATTTCTGGAAATGTCCTTAGCTCCCAAACTTTCCAAATGACTGGTATATACTTGGCAATCTATCAGTTTGTAATCGCTGTTTTGGATAAAGGTGATGAATCCTGTCTTGCTGGCATTACTTTCCTTTGCAAACATGCTTTCACCGCAAAACACCTTGTTTCCCAAATCCACCCCATACAATCCTCCTACAAGCACGTCGTTGTTCCAAACCTCAACAGATTTCGCATAACCCATTTCATGTAGTTTTACGTAGGCCTCCAACATGCTTTCTGTAATCCAAGTACCTGCTTGCCCTTCTCGCTTTGCCTTGGCACATTCCATGATCACCCTTTTGAAATCCTTGTTTACGGTAACTTCATAATTGCATTTCCTCATGAATTGCCTCATGCTTTTGGATACTTTCAATTCAGAAGGAAACAATACGAAACGCGGATCTGGTGACCACCATAAGATGGTTTCGTCTTCATTGAACCATGGAAAGATGCCTTTTTGATACGCCGTTAACAAACGCTTGGTAGACAAATCTCCTCCAAAAGCCAACAAACCATCTTCCGTAGCCAAAGACACATCTGGAAACTTGCTATTTTCATCTAGGAAATACATATTACAAAAATAAGAGTCCCAAGATATAAATAGCAATCCCTACGAACATTAATAACAATGTATAGGGTAAAATCTCCTTTGCCTTCAGTTTGGTTATTCCCAACAATGGCAACGCCCAGAAAGGTTGCAGCATATTCGTTATTTGGTCTCCATAGGCCAATGCCATGATTGCCTTAGGCAATGGCACACCAAGTTTTATGGCGGATTCTACCACGATAGGACCTTGAATGGCCCACTGTCCACCACCACTTGGCACGAACACATTTACTATTCCTGCGCTTATAAACGTATATATCGGCAACGTTGTCTCTGAGGCCACCGAAACGAAAAAATCAGAAATGGCAACCACCATTCCTGTACTTTTCATAATTCCCATTATTCCAAAATACAATGGAAACTGAATCAAGATGCCAGAGGCGCCCTTTATGGCTTCTTCCACAGCCTTCAAAAAATTGTTAAAGTTTCGATGCAATATTACCGCCAACCCCAACATAAAGAAGTTGAGCATGTTTGGTGTTATTCTCAAATCCAACAATGAGCCCCAATATTGAGACAAAAAAGCAACCAGTACGATAGCCCCGAAACCCATTCCAAACCAATTGGAATAATCCAATTTTTCTGCGCCTTCTATGGTTTCTCCTTTGGTATTTCCCAAATCGTAAACATCAAGATTCATATTCGTCGGTTTTGTCACTTTTGCTATTCTAGTCAATACAAACGGAATGACTACCAATAAAATCCCAAACAACAACAAGTTCCACCAACTAAATATAGTGGCATTGAAGTTTATGCTTTGAGGAATTTGACTCATTGTTTCCATTGAAGAAATCTCCGCCATAAACTCCCTTATATGATTCTGTTCCGCAACCTTTATGGGTGCCGATCCACTTATTCCTCCGTGCCATACCATAAGTCCTACATAACCGGCGGCTCCAACCAAAGGGTAATTCAAGGGAATATTGTTTAGCTGAGCATATTCTCCGACTTTACGAGCCAATATGGCACCAAAGACAAGTCCCAAACCCCAATTGAAGAAAGCTGCAATCATTGTCGTGACACTTACCAAAACGACTGCACTAGCCGTATTTGTTACATTTTTAGACAGGCTTTCGATCAATGCATTTATTGGCCTACTCAAAACAAGTACATGTCCCAACACCAAGATAAGCATCATTTGATAGGCAAACACCAACAATCCTTTATTCCAAATGCCATCTTCCCAAAAACTCAAAATCGTCAATATGTAATTTTCCTCCTTTGGTGAATCTGTAAAGAAGAATGCCAAGAGAATTGTTCCCAACGTTAATAAAACCGCTATGGTAAAAGGAGAGGGCAAATATTTCTTGAAAATGGTCTCTATCGCTCTGGTTATATTCATAGATGAAAAGTAATGCAATTATTCAAAACAAAAAAACGGCAATGATGCATTATCATTGCCGTTTTTTTCTATGAGGTTTTCACCTATTCCAAAATAGAGACTATCTTAGAAAGGTAAATCGTCATGATCTTCTTCTTTTAAATCTGTTGCAGGCTCAAAAGCTTGTGCTGGTGGCACTTCTGGCATACCAGCTGGCGCAGCAGCTTGAGCTCCTTCTATTCTCCAACCTTGTATGGAGTTGAAGTATTTTGCTTCTCCCTGTGGGTTAACCCACTCTCTACCTCTTAGGTTAATGCTAACTTTAACATCTTGTCCAACTTGGTAGTTGTTCAACAAATCACATTTGTCTTGAACGAATTCCACCATGATATGTTGTGGGTATTGCTCATCGGTTGTCACAACCAATTCTCTTTTTCTAAACCCATTACTTCCAAAAGTTTGCTCTTGCCCAATTAACTTTACTTTTCCTTGTACTTCCATTACTCTGTATAATTATTTAAATATTCGTCTATTTTATTATTGCTATGTTACGATAACAATGTACACCAAGCACTATCAATGTCTCCAAAACTAAGAAACGCTTGTGCTTTTTCGTGTTTTTCCCTTGTAGTAAGATGTTGTAGATCGTGCTTTTTCGTAAAAGCCTCATCCTTGTTTGGTAATGCTTCCACATTTCCCAACATCCCTAGATCGTTCCCTGTCAACACACTACTATTTCTAACTTGCTCTGGCAAGGCATCCACTCCTATTCCCAATGTGGATAGTGGTTTTGGTATCTCAAAAAAACCGGCCCTAGCTCTACTGTAATAACTCCCGCCAGCTCTGGACACCAAGTCCAATTTCTCTTGATCGATACTTCCTTTTTCATCAAGAATCGCATCGTCCATGTGCAACTTCACGACTTCGCATATGATAAGGTTTCCTGCACCTCCTTCATTACCCAATGCCACAATATCATTTACCTTGCACTCAAGTTGCACTGGTGATTCTGCTACACGAAAGGGTTTTACCAAATCGCTTTCAAGCATGGTCAATCCTGCTTTTTCAAACTCATTGACACCTTTGGCATATTCCGTGCTACTCAATGACATTTGTTGCACGATGTCATAATTTACCACATTTATCACCACTTCCCTTGTAACTTGTGCATTCTCCAACGTATGCTTTGTCGTATTGTTCCTAACACGACGTGCAGGGGAAAAAATCAATATTGGAGGATTCGCACTAAAGACATTAAAGAAACTGAAAGGTGACAAGTTTGGATTTCCTTCTGCATCGATCGTACTTGCAAAAGCTATTGGCCTAGGTGCTACGGCACTAAGCAGATAACCATGTAACTTTGCGGTTGTGAGATCTTTAGGTTCGAATGTCGTCATCAATTAAATTTAATTATTGGCAAATGTACCTATTTTGAGAATGAACTAAAAATGATTTGACCGTATGCACGCACAATATTATTAACAGATTTGCATTATATTAACATCTCAAAACCAAAACTTGATGTTTTTCACCAAACATAGACAACTCATTCGCTGGATTATTACCATAGCTTCATTTGCTATTATCTCCCTCATATTATGGAATACCTACATATTCTTTCAAAAATTCAAAGAGCAGCAACGCATCAAGATGGACATCTGGGCTGAAGCCATGGCTGAGTTTCAAAAAGTATCTTTAACGGACAACGTCAACCTGTTGGTTGATAAGATTGTGTTTTCGGACAGCTTGATTCCCAAGATATTAGTTAACGTGGACAAACAGATAAGTACAATAAACATCAACGAAGAAAAAGTAAAGGACTCCGTTTACATCAACAAGTTAATTCAACAATTCGAAGCACAGAACAAACCCATCGAGCTATCGTACATAGACCCGAAGACCAATTCAAAAAACTATGTTGGCAAGCTGTATTATGGGGATTCTGTCGTTTTGAACAAATTGAAGTATTATCCACTTGCCTTGTTACTCATCATCTTTTTATTTGGTGCTGTCGTATATTTCTTTTTCAGAAGCAATAAAAATGCGGTTCAAAACAAGTTATGGACTGGTATGGCCAAGGAGACAGCTCACCAAATTGGGACTCCCCTATCCTCATTGATAGGTTGGGCCGAGATTTTGAAGACTGAAAACATAGATCCGGAATATATCCTGGAAATTGAAAAGGACATTGATAGATTGCAAACCATCACCGAGCGTTTTAGCAAGATAGGCTCCATTCCCGTACTTGAAAAGGCGGATGTCGTAGCTGAGACCAAAGCGTCTTACGAATATTTAAAAACTCGTTCTTCCAAACTCATAAAATTCAGTTTGAAGCTTCCCGAAGAACCTGTTTATGTTAACTTGAACAAGCAGTTGTACAGTTGGACCATAGAAAATCTAGTTAAAAACGCCATTGATGCCATGAGGGGCAAAGGTGATTTGAGCATTGAAATGATCTCCTTTGAAAAATATGTGAGCATCAAGGTAATTGATACTGGAAAAGGTATTCAAAAAAGTCAATTCAACACTATTTTCGAGCCTGGGTTTACGAGTAAAAAAAGAGGTTGGGGATTGGGATTGTCCCTAGCAAAGCGAATAATCGAAGAATTTCACAATGGAAAGATAAAAGTATTGCAATCAGAGATTGGAAAAGGCACAACGTTTCAAATCGCATTAAAAAAGTCATAATCACATCTTTAAATCATGTCTGAAAAACTCATTACCGTAAAGGAGATTTCCCTAAACAACAATTGCCCGGAATGCTTCAGCAAAGAAGGTTTGCAGCTGACATTTAAACAGAAGTTCATCGAGACTTCTTTTTCCAAGTCGATTACGCAGGATATTACTACCGAGATGCATTGCAACGTTTGCGATACCGCAATCTATCCGCAGCGTTGGACTGAGGACATAGAGCGCATCTACGATTATCAACTAAAGGCATTTTCTCCCAAGAAAGCATCTCGTAAGTTCAAAAAACTATTTTGGATTCTCGTTGTCCTGGGGATGTTATCTATTGTCGCTACTGTTGTCTTTATTTCTAAAGACTACTTTTAAAGGCTTTATTTATAGAGGCTGCCATTGCTACGAATTCCTCTTGGGTAAGTGATTCCTTATTTATGAAACGAGCATCTTCCATGGTATTCAATGGAATTAGATGCACATGTACGTGTGGTACTTCCAAACCTATTACCGACATACCAACACGTTTGCAATCCACCACTCTTTCCATTGCCATTGCGACCTTTCTGGAAAATTTCATCAATCCATTGTAAGTATCCTCATCCAAATCAAAAATCTTATCTACTTCTTCTTTAGGAATACAAAGTGTATGTCCCTTGGCATTTGGGTTAACATCCAAAAAGGCCAAAAAGTCTTCTGTCTCTGCAACCTTGTAACAAGGAATCTCTCCATTGACTATTTTTGTAAATATTGATGCCATTTATGTTTGCTATAATTAGAGGTTAGTTTAAAATAAAGATAAAAAAAGATTCCTGCTTTATCACCAAAACAGGAATCTTTTCCTTTAAATTCCCAAAACGAATAGGAACTTCATATTATCTTGAAATATCAATGATATCAAATTTCATAACACCACTTGGTACTTTTATCTCGGCGACATCTCCTACAGATTTCCCCAACAAGCCTTGTCCAATCGGTGAGTTCACCGAAATTTTTCCTGCTGCCAGATCTGCCTCTCCATCGGCCACCAAGGTATATGTCATTTCCATCCCATTGGTTTGGTTTTTGATTTTTACGATGGACAGCACCAAAACTTTGGATGTATCCATTTGAGATTCGTCAATAACACGAGCGCCTGCAAGTTGATCCTCTAATTTAGAGATACGCATTTCCAACATACCTTGTGCCTCTTTCGCTGCATCATATTCTGCATTCTCACTTAAATCCCCCTTGTCTCTCGCCTCGGCAATGGCTTTTGAGGCTTTTACACGCTCAACATCCTTTAGTTGCCTTAACTCATCTCGCAATTTTTTTAACCCTTCTGCGGTGTAGTATGATACTTTACTCATAATTTTTTCGTTTTGCTTTAATCTGTGCTTTTATAAAAAAGTATATAAACACAAAAAATCCCGTTCTCACGAGATTGTACAGCAAATATACAAAATATTTATTTCAGTATGCATTTTGTTGTAAATTGCGAGACTTAAAAAACGAATTTGAAACTATGAGAAAGACATATCTATTATACTTGTTGTTATTTGCCTTTGTGACTTCATGTCAAAAAAACGATGACAATGACAATAGAAACCAAAACATCCCAAATGCTGTCTTCGATACAGGTGGATTGATAAATACCAATCTACCCCAATTCAACAATTTGCAGTTTCCAGGAAACCTCATTGTTTTGAATGACAACTATGGTGTAAATGGTGTTGTCGTATATTATGTTGGAGGTACCCAATACTACGCCTTTGAACTAAGCGATCCAAATCACCAACTCAACTCTTGTTCCGGACTAACCGTAAGCAGCACGACAGCAACTTGTTCTTGTGACGATGGCAACAGTTATAGCATACCTGGGAATGGAGCACCTCAAGAGGGTACTACAGGTCAATTTTCCTTAGTTCCTTATGCTGTTGAAGCCAATGGAAACATAATTAGAGTCTTCAACAATTAAACCATTTTTGACTCCATAAAAATCAGAATTTATCAATTGAATAAAAAAAAGGCAACCGTTGGTTGCCTTTTTTTATTCATGTGTTTGTTCCTAGAATTTAAAGGTCACTCCCAACAAGAAGTTGGTAGTCGCTTGAGGATAGTAACCAGCTCCCTCGATGGTCGTTGTTTGCCCAGGAGCAGTCCATGTATCATCATAAGTATAGTAATACCCATTGGACACGTATTCTTCTCCAAAGACATTGTTTACCAAACCAGATAATAAAATGGACTTAAATACCTTGCTTGTCTTGATCTCATATGTCACATTGAAGTCGTTTACGAAATAACTATCCAGTTTTGAAGTTTCAGAATCTGTATTTCCCATAAACTGTTCTCCAACATACTTGCTTAAAAAGGACAATTGAATGTTCTTTGTTGGTTGAAAAATCACTGCATTGGCAGCCACCAATTCTGGCGAGAATGAGATATTGGTTTTCCCCAAGTTCACCAACTCACCATCTATGGATGCAAATGCCTCCTTGTTTTTATTGGAACTGATCGTAACGTTTGGTTGCACGGAAAACTTCTCTGTCAACTGTACTGCTGCTTCCAATTCCAAACCTAACCTGAAGCTTTCCCCCGCATTGTCCCTAATTGGCGTTCCCGTATCATCCAAGGCACCCGTCAACACCAATTGTTCATTGTATGACATATAGTATGCATTTGCATTGAATCTGAATTTACTATTTGTATGTCTCCATCCCAACTCGAAATCGTTCAATTGCTCCGGCTTGATGTCTGGATTACCTTCAAAATCACTTCTGCTGGCCTCCCTGTTTGCTCTTGCATAAGAAAAATACAAATTGTTTTTATCATTCAAGTTATATGACAATCCCGCTTTTGGATTGAAGAACGAGTAATCTTCATCAATTTCAAAAAGAACACCGTCTGAGTTTGTCCCACTCGTATCATAAAATACATTACGCACTTGTAGATCTCCATAAAGACTCAACTTCTCATTTAGTCTATAAGTAGCTTTCGCGAATACGCTAAAGTCGTATTTGTTGGAGTTGCCATCATAATAGCGATCTCTAATTTCACTATCGCTGGCATACTGTGCCCAGATGACTTCTCCAAAATGGTCGCCATCATAAGTACTATATGACAATCCCGTGGTCAAATTGAGTTTGGAATCTTTGTAATTCACACTTGCATTGGCAACATAGAAGTCGTTATCCAGCCAACGACGACGGATTAAATCGGTTTCATCAATTGTTTCTCCTCCCATAGTGATTTCAGACAAGCCATAGTCCGAAAAATCTTCATCTTCTTTATATTGCTCGAAGTAACCACGACCAAAAGTATAATTCAACCCCACATTGGCAGACCAATTGTTGTTAAAGCGTTCATTCCAATGCAATTGATAGTGATCTTGTTTGTAGTTATCTACTTCGTTATCGTAAAATCGCACATTGCCATCTGCATCCGTGTAGCTTCCTGAAGGGTTGAAAGTTCTATCGTCTTCCAACGTTTCGGCATCAATACCGTTCCATGCTTGGTATGTGATTTCGTGTCCACCAAAAGCCAATGCCTTTACAAGCGTGTTCTCGTCCACATAGGTCCCTTGTAGGAAATACGATTTCAAATCGGATTCTGCTCTATCCACATAACCGTCAGAATTTATTTGAGACAGGCGTCCTGCTATTTCAAAATGATCGTTTAACAACCCTGTACTATACTTTATGTTGTGTTTTCTGGTGTTATAGCTCCCGAATGCATTTGATATCTCCCCATTGGCCTCATCTGAAACGGCGTCTGTCAAGATATTCACACTTGCTCCAAACGCTCCTGAACCATTTGTTGATGTCCCTACTCCTCTCTGCAATTGAAGACTTTCCACAGATGAGGAAAAATCCGGCAAATCTACCCAAAATGTTCCTAAACTTTCTGCATCATTGTATGGAATGCCGTTAATGGTAACATTTGTGGATTGTGCACTCACTCCACGTACACGAATACCTGTATAACCTACTCCTGCCCCCGCATCACTCGTAGTTACGACAGATGGCAAATAATTTAATAAAATCGGAAGGTCTTGCCCCAAGTTTCGTTTCTCCAATTCTTCTTTGTCTACATTGGAGTGTGTGATAGGTGAATCTGCAGATACTCGTACTGACTTTACCAAAACCTCATCCAATGTTTTGGTAGAAATGGAATCCTGTACTACTTCTTGAGCATTTGCTTTTGCTGTAAGCACCAATAGTGCTAAAAAAATGAATATATTTTTCATTCGAAATGATAATCTATCGAATAAAAAGAGGCAATTATTCTTTATTGTTTTTAAAATTATTTTTTAGCTTGAACAACAATTAAGCACACTGTATTCCAAACTATTATACATTCCTAAACAGCATTACCTGTTCTAGGTTCAATGGGTATGATCTCAGCCAATATGGGCACCCCTTTTTTGAGAACGCTGCAAATATATGCTAGATTTTTGGTTTGCGATTTACGATTTGTATTTTTTTTAATCCAAATTAGGTTTTTGCCTATTCTTCTTTCGTTCAGATTGGAAGCGTTTGTTTTTAATACGCTTTTTAATTATCGCTTTGGGAATTTTTGTAGGCACTCTTTTTTTCTGAACGACCAAAGCAGACTTCAAAAGGTCTATGGCACGTTTTATCACCATGCTTTTATTTTTATACTGGCTCCTACTTGTTCCACATTGTAATGTCAATGTGGTATCTTTTCCCAATTTTCTACCAAGTTTGTCAACAATCCTCTGTTTCTGTTTTTCGCTTAAAACCGATGACCCTGATACGTTAAAGGATAGTTCGACCTTTGAAGACACCTTATTTACATGTTGACCTCCGCTACCAGAACTTCTGATGGCTTTAAAAGTAAATTCCTTCGACAATGCTTGCACGGAAAACATCAGGATACTTGGTGGGTGGGTTTCAACAAGTCCGTGACTGTTTTCACCGGGTTGAAGGTAACCAAGGGAACTTCCACGAAAACAGTATTCCAATTGGCCATGCTACCATTCCAAAGGCCAGGCAACTCCATTGCCTTTATTTCTTTTCCTGCTATGGTCTTATTGGTAATGAATGCAGTTTGGCCATCTACAAATTTTGATAGCTCAAAGACATTGCCTTTGTAATCCTTTATACCACATACCAAATCCACGGGATTAAAGTGTGTTGCGTTTTTTAAAAGATCTCTTTGATATTTGTTGTTTTTATCTATTTGTGCAGATTCCACGATTTGCAGTGAGATATTCCCGCTTTCATCCTTTACCCAAAATGGACCTCCTCCTGGCTCCCCTTCATTTTTCACCATTCCACAAACTCTAATGGGTCTATCTAGTTTTCCTTTTAGATATTCTATTTGATACTTGAGCGAATACTTTTCGAACTCTTTCGAGATCACGACATTCAATTGTTTTCTTAAAAACCTGGCTATTTCTATTAACCCCTCCTCGGTAAGGTTTTTGTCTTCCAAGTCTTTTAAAAATCGAAATGCCTTTTCTTGCGTCTTCAACAAAACTCCAGCTAGAATCTTCTTATGCTCGGCAACTTCTTTTCCGTATTCATATACTACGACATTATCTATGTTTTTTATGAAAATGACATCAGCATCCAAATCATTCAAGTTGGACAGCAATGCTCCATGTCCCGAAGGCCTGAAATACAGGCTTCCATCATCATTTAAAAAAGGATCATTGTTTCTGTTTACTGCTATTGTATCCGTAGATTCCTTTTGGTAGGAAAACGTGATGTTGAATTTGATTCCTGTCTTTTGTTCAACCTTGTTTTGGATTTGTTTGAATTCTGCATCGAAAATTGACTTATGCTTTTCTGAAATCGTAAAATGAAGGTTTGCCACCTTGTTCGATGAAGCGTACAAGGCACTTCCAAACAAATGCTCCTCAAAGGCCGTTGCAATATGATCTTCGTACATATGAAAGGGCAAGGTTCCTTTTGGGAAAAAACTATAATTCAGTTTGTCTGGCTCCAACAATACCTTGATGAAGGTTAGCATTTTGCCATCATTGGACAAAGTATCATAATCCAATTTCTCTTCTTTTATTTTTTCTATAACGATCTCATAAAAAGGCAGTTTTTCCAAACCAACCAAGAACAGAGACAACTCAGAAGCATTGTTTCTATTTATATATGAGTTTATACTCTCCTTCTTTGGGTCATAGTGTTCCATGAACTGAAATAAAAAACGAAACATTCTCGTTGCTGCTCCCGAAGCTGGAACAAACTTCATGATTCCCAAAGTCTCTTTCTTTCTGTTGTAATGCTCAACATACATCTGCTTTTCTGCTTTGGATAGTTTGCAGATACCATCCCCTATGTTTGCGGCAGATTTCAAGTTTATGTGAGGAAGCCCAGTCTTGAAAAGCATTAATTGCCTGTCTACCTCTTCTTCGGTAATCCCTCTACTTTTTATTTGATCTATGTTTTTTAAAGTGAAGTTCACTTCTTGTCTTCTATTAGTTTGTCAATATGTCTTACAGCTTTCTCCAAACGTTCTTTTTTATTTCCCTTCAACAATACATATGGTCTATTATGCTTTTTCAGGGCATTTTCAAAAGCTTGGAACATTTCTTCTCTATCGTCTGGTTTGTCTCTCAGGTCATCTGCTTCCCACGGAGTATCAATATAGGTTAAAAAATACAAATCATAGGTGTTTTCCAAAGCATATTTTTCTAAAGCGGGATCACAGGTTCCAGAATAATAAGCTTCCGAATACACCTTTGTTTCCAACAGATCCGTATCACAAATTAAAACACTGTCTGTTTTTTGTGCATAATCGTTTTCCATCGTCATTTGTCCTTCTGCAATTGGTAACAAATCTTTGGGTTCGCAGGTTTTTCGTTCATTGTTCCATTTTTCTTGCAAATAGATACGCGCATATTCCCTTACCCAAACTGAACTATAATAACGTGCCAATTGTTTAGCTAGTGTTGTTTTTCCTGTGGATTCAGGTCCGAACAAGACTACCCTTATACAGTTTGCTGGTTGTTGCTTATACTTTTCTTCCATTGTCTATAACCTTGTATGGCCAAAATTGTAAAAATTAAATATTGAAGGGATAACATCCCCAAGCCTCTGTATGCATATAGAGGTACGGTAACTATGTCCGCAATAATCCATAGTGTCCAGTTTTCCAGTTTTTTTGTTGCCATGAACCACATGGCCGTAAAGAATATTCCTGATGTCACTATATCTATGTAATTGGGAATCTTTAATTCATAATCGTAAACAGTATAGACCAAATAGGTCACAAACATCGTTATGAAGAACAGGATTACCCCTATTGCCTTTTCTTGAAAGGTAGTTCTAGAGATGGGAACGATGTATCTATCTTCTTCTTTACGAGACCAATTCCACCATCCATAGATACTCATGATGGAATAATAGAAATTCATCATCATATCTCCAAAGTATTCGGCTTTGTAAAGTAAATAAACAGTGATTACAGTTGCCACAAGCCCCGTTGGATAAACCAATATGTTCTCCCTTTTGGCATATATCACACTTAATATTCCAAATACAAAAACTATGACTTCAAGAATGATCAAGGTTATTGAAGTATTCTTATAGGCCTCTAGAAAGAAATCAAAAATCTGGCTCATAGTCGCTACGATCGGTTTTTACGAGTTTCATTGTGAGTACACAAATATCTTGATTGATGAATGATTTTTTGATTTGCGCATTCAAAAAAGGCATCAACTCGTCATAATCGCCAAAAATTTGAGTACTCAAGGGGTTTTCCAAAACGGTGAATTTAGATGTTCTTAGTGTTTTTATGAATGCTATTACGTGTTTTTCGTAATCATCCTGCAATGGAGACAACGTTAGATCTATTGATATTTTCATATTCATTCTCCCGGCACACCGGAAATCTTTTGTTCATTATTCTTTCAACGCTTCGAAAAAAGTTTCATCTTCTTCAAAAGCAGTGCCGATCACCACAAGATCTGCTCCAGCTTCATAAGCTTCTTCCAACTGTTTTTTGCTTCTGATGCCTCCTCCAACGATCAACGGGATGCTTAATTCCGTCTTTACAAAACTAATCATTTCAAGAGGAACTGGTTCCTTGGCTCCGCTTCCAGCTTCCAAATAGACAAGTCGCATTCCCAAGAGTTCTCCTGCTTTTGCCGTATCTACTACCAATTGGTTGTTTTTTCGAGATATTGGGGTTGTTTGTGTTACTTTTTGTACGGCAGTTTCCTTCCCTCCCTCTATTAGAATATAGCCTGTAGGAATCACCTCCAAACATGTTTCTCTTATTCTTGAAACTGCTTCTATGTGTTTCCCTATAAGGTAACTTGGGTTTCTTCCGGATAACAGAGAGAGAAACAAAATGGCATCTGCGCCTTTTGATATCTGTGTAACATCTCCTGGAAACAATATTATTGGAAGACTTGTCAATGGACGCAATGCTTCAACTAAAGTTTGTGTAATTTCTTCTTCCACGTTGCTCCCGCCTACAAAAATATGTGTAGCCCTTGAGGCATTAACTTTATCTATGAATTGCGATAACACCTTCAATTGCATCTTATCTGGATCAATCAACACCGCAAGCAACTTTTCTTTGCCAGCTAATGTCTTTATGTTTTGGAGCACTTTTTTCATATTCATTTGACTTGGAGACAAAATTATTTTTCACCTAAGGCGTAAGCGCAAGTAAAACCTTCAAACTCCATAAATTCGGTATCATATCTTTTTTTCATCCCTTTATAATCAATCCAAGCGATGGTTTTCCCTTCATTTATTGTAAATGGAATAACTAGAAAGTGCTCTTTGAACAGCATACCTGGTGTCGCAAACAACTTGTACAATGATTCTTTTATTCCCCATACAATTGTTAGTTTCTGTATGTATTCTTCATCTGTCTCTTTCAAATATTCAAACTCGTACTTTACAAATTTCTTTGCGATGACGGCAATCTTGTCTCGTTGTTTTTCAATGTCGATACCAACTTCCACATCACTGACGATGACTCCCGAAAAGATAAATGAATGCGTTATGGAAATGTGTTTACCATCTTTTAGATGTGGTTTTCCCTTGTTATCATAAAACAAGTCTGCGTCCGTGTAACCAAAAGCAGCCAACAAGTGTCGTACGCTTAAAAAACCTCGTCGATGCAATTCACTTTTCATTCCTGAAACACGTGTTTTGCTTTCTGGTTTCAAATCCAAAGGCGCCATCAATTCTTCTTGAGATTCTGTAATCTCCCAGATTTTAACAGTAGTTTGTGAGTTAGGATGTAGGGTTTTATAAATAGGCATTTAATATTCTGATAGTTATTGATTATCTTTGTACTCTTAATTTGAGAGGAACAAATATACAATTATGAAATGCCATAAACAATGTTGGTTAAAAACCTCCACATTTCATCCAATTGTCAAAAAATAAAAAAGATTACAAATGAGTACAAAAACAGTTGCTTACGTACCTAACAAGGTAAAAGACATGTCGCTTGCGGCTTGGGGTAGAAAGGAAATAAACTTGGCTGAAGCAGAAATGCCTGGCTTGATGAGTCTGCGTGAAGAATACAAGGATTCTCAGCCATTGAAAGGGGCACGCATTGCTGGTTGTTTGCATATGACCATTCAAACTGCAGTATTGATTGAGACGTTGCAGGCCTTGGGAGCAGAAGTCACTTGGAGTTCTTGCAACATCTTCTCTACACAAGATCAAGCTGCCGCTGCCATTGCAGATGCTGGAACAGCTGTATATGCATGGAAAGACATGACCGAAGAGGAGTTTGACTGGTGTATTGAGCAAACCTTGTTTTTTGGAGAAGACAGACAACCTTTGAATATGATTTTGGATGATGGTGGTGATTTGACAAATATGGTCTTGGACAAATATCCTGAGTTGGCAGAAGGCATCAATGGCTTATCTGAGGAAACAACCACAGGTGTTCACAGACTCTACGAGCGTGTAAAAAACGGAACGTTGCCTATGCCTGCCATCAATGTGAACGATAGTGTTACCAAATCCAAATTCGACAACAAATATGGTTGTAAGGAATCTGCCGTAGATGCCATCCGTCGTGCCACGGACATCATGTTAGCAGGAAAACGCGTTACAGTTTGTGGATATGGAGATGTTGGAAAAGGAACTGCCGCTTCCTTTAAGGGAGCAGGAAGCATTGTAACCGTAACCGAAATCGATCCTATCTGTGCTTTACAAGCAGCAATGGACGGATTTGAAGTCAAGCGTTTGGAAACCGTAGTTGAGAATAGTGACATCATCATTACGACAACAGGAAACAAAGACATCATACAAGGACATCACTTTGAGGTCATGAAAGACAAGG
This sequence comes from uncultured Bizionia sp., assembly GCA_947496215.1. Classification (GTDB taxonomy): domain Bacteria; phylum Bacteroidota; class Bacteroidia; order Flavobacteriales; family Flavobacteriaceae; genus JAHDHI01. The sequence goes on along the minus strand of CANMCF010000002.1, from coordinate 29,804 downwards.
TCATTGTTTGCAACATTGGACATTTCGACAACGAAATAGATATGGCTTGGTTAAACAAAAATCACGGAAACACCAAAGACACCATTAAACCACAAGTAGACAAATACACCATAAACGGAAAGGATATCGTTATTCTTGCTGAAGGGCGTTTGGTAAACTTGGGTTGTGCAACTGGTCACCCAAGTTTTGTGATGAGTAACTCCTTCACAAACCAAACCTTGGCACAAATCGAACTTTGGAACAACATTGAAAATTATGAAAACGAAGTATATATGCTACCAAAGCATTTAGATGAAAAGGTAGCTAAATTGCACTTGGCCAAAATCGGTGTCGAGTTAACCGAACTTCGTGAAGATCAAGCTAGCTACATAGGCGTAACGGTTGAAGGACCATACAAGCCTGAACATTACAGATACTAATAACATCTGTATTATTCCTGTAATAAGGAATATTATAAATTTATAAGTGTTAAAAAGCCCTTGCAGAAATGTGAGGGTTTTGTTTTACTAATAACCTGTTACCAACAAATTCCTCGCTCCACGAACACCGCACTTTTGATACTTATGATAGGCTTTCGCAGCTCTTCCCCTTATTTGTAAGTCGGTTTCATTTAAGATCCAACCATCTATTGCTGCTTTCAACGTGTATGCTTCCGGCGCCATCAAACCTGTAGTCCAAACCAGTGGATTGGATTGTGTCTTTTGAAGATAGGGTTTGAAATAGTCTTTGCTGATGCATGCCAACATTATGGCATCCCTCTTATTTGTGTTCGATTGGTCAAAATCGCCTTCGACATCAAATTCCATTAGACCATCGTGTCCAACATAAGCCAGAAGATTTGCATTTCCTCCAAAATCGAGCTTATCATCTCCATGTTTCACCATAATGCCATTGTTACCTGCATTGGCCTCTAAAAAATGGATGGTAGCTTGTTTAATGTATTTTCCATCATAGGCATCTGCCAACAAGTAGGTATTGGAACTTTGATGCTTCAACAAAATGCGCTCGAGTATGTGCTTTTCGGGGTTAGATTCTGAGGAAACCAATGTCCACTCCTTGCTTCTTTTAAAATAGCTCTTAACACCATACATTGCTCCCCAATACAGGTTGTTCTTGGAGTCTTGTCCATTACCCAGTTTTTTGGGCACCGGCACTATTCCTTGATTTGCATTGTCACAAAGCGCTACAAATACGTGTATTGTTTTAATTCTCTCATCATCATTGCCAAAAGCGGAAATGCTAACAAATAAAAAAACAAAGATTGTAAATCTTTTCATTTGGTTTAAACGCAAAAAGAAAGAGATTATTATCAACTAATGATAAGTTATAGTTCGCTTGACAACTTCAACATATCCAACATCTTGTTGGATCGTCTTTTTTTCTATCCAATTCTGCTTTGAGTCATATTTATAAAATATTTTCACTTTCTCACCAGTTTCAGGATCTCTATCTTCTATCAAATTAAAATTAGAGTCATACAACCAGATAGACTCTAATTCTCCATCTTTGTAATTAGAGCGTCTAAGATTCCCATCTACCTGCAAGACAACCGTGTAATCTATTCGTTTTTCCAGTTTATCATTCCTTTCTGTAAAATAGCCTGAAGTTTTAATTATAACATTTCCTTTGACGACTTGATACTCTTTAAAGCTTCCAGAAACACCTCCATAATTGTTGATTCTTTTAGTTAGAATAACTTTGTTATTTACATCATACTTCTTGACTGTTTTTGTCTCCACTGGTTCTCGATTTAAAGAACTATACGATATGTTTAAAATTGAGTCAACCTGTTTTTTTCGATTATAGCTGATCCTTGACTCGTTTTCAAGCTTGTACCCTGGAAAATAATCCTCATCCTCTTCTCTTAAAATAGGAACCGTTATTTCTCGACCTTCAATTGTTTTCTTTTCATACCTAATTCCTTCGTATTTATATTTTTTAACCAGAATATTCAAACCTTCTAGGTTATAATAGTATTCAACAATGAAATCATTTAAAAAAACACCACCTCCCTTGCAAGTTCTATAAAAGCGCTCTGTATCTGGAAAATGGTTGTTTATACTTTCCGATTTAATCAATACCCCCATAGAATTATAGGTATTTCTTTCCTTTAAGAAAAAATCATCTTGATAAGATGATTTAAAATAAGTATGGGTATGTTTTCCTTTTTCATCAAAAACATATTTTGTTTCCTGAATGTGGACACCTCCCAGATAACCTACCATTCCATTTCCTAAACTCCCGAATTTTTTATCAGATTCTTTTTTATAAACCAATTGATTATTCGAATTATAATAATACTCCTCTTCCAAGAATGGATCTCCATCTTTTTCTACCTCATACTTTTTAACCAAATCACCTTTACTATTAAATACGAGCCTAGCTTTGTACTCGCCTTCTATGGATCTTGACTCTGAATCCCAACTGACCTTAACACTGACATCTTTAACTTCTCCATCCAAAGCATAATGACATCTATCTTCAAAATCAAAACCTTTCCAATCAATATTACTTTTAGGATTAGCATACATTCCTGTTTGCGACATCATAATATAAACAGTGAAGAAACAGAATAAAAAAACAGTATTTTTCATACAAAACAAACGAATTGGGTTTAAGGTTATTGCACAAGAAAAGCCCTTTCCAAAAAGGAAAGGGCTTTTCTTAATATCTAAAAGAAATTGTTTCTAGGCTTCGAAAGCTTCGATAGAAACGTAAGATCTATTGTCTTTTTTCTTCGTGAATTTTACAAGACCGTCAACTTTAGCGTGTAAAGTATGATCTTTTCCTTGGTAAACGTTTTCACCTGGGTGATGTGTATTACCTCGTTGTCTTAATATAATGTTTCCAGCGATGGCAGCTTGTCCACCAAAAATCTTAACACCTAAACGTTTCGATTCCGATTCTCTACCATTCTTAGAACTACCTACTCCTTTTTTATGAGCCATTCTCTTAAGGTTTTATATTGTTAAACTTAAACGGTTAGCCAATTAAGCTTTCCCGCCATCTAATTCGTCTTGCCATTTCTTCAACTCATCCCATTTTCCATCGGCAGCCAATTTAGCTTGCGCTGGCCATGTGTCAGTTACGTGGTTTCCACGAACTCCTGCGATGATTTCCGAAATTTTTGCTGGTTTTGCATTTGCTAGGTCAGCAAATGATGCAATTCCTGCAGCTACTAGAGTTTCAGCGATTTTTGGCCCAATACCTTCGATTTTCTTTAAATCGTCAGCTTTTCCCGTTGCTTTTTTAGCAGCAGTCTTTGGAGCGGCTTTTGCTTCTACTTTTGGAGCAGCTTTTTTAGTTGCTTTCTTTGGAGCAGCTTTTGCTGGCTTAGCTCCTGAAGCTACGATGTTTTCAATTACGATTTCGGATAAGGCTTGTCTGTGACCATTTTTCACACGGTAACCTTTTCTTCTCTTCTTCTTGAAAACGATAACTTTATCACCTTTAAGGTGCTTTAGGACTTTTGCACTTACTTGTGCTCCTCCTATAGCTGGGGCGCCTACAGTTACATTGCTACCATCTGCGATCAAAAGAACGTTGTCGAAAGATATTGTCTTTCCTTCTTCTGTTGCTAAACGGTTAACAAAAACTTTTTGGTCTTTTTCAACTTTAAATTGATGCCCTGCTATCTCTACGATTGCGTACATAACGTAATGTTTTGTTAATTAATTTGTTCAAAAAATGAGTGCAAATATACTGCTAATTAATTAATCTACACAACGTTTTATGCGTTTTGAGGAATATTTCTGCTTTTTTTAAAGATCTGCATACACGTAAGTGTTAAAATCACAGTTGTGGCAAAGCCCATAATGGCTACTACAAAAGTGACCAACCCAACGCTGACATTGTATTTGCCTTCAAAGACCTCCAGCAATCTCGAAAGGAACAAAGCATCTATTTCCGTGGCATACAGCAAAAAGAACACGGTAAAAATCAAAGTTGCCAAGAAGCCTGAGATGATGCCAACGGAAAAGCCACTGACGTAAGTAAAATCCTCACCCTGTTCCAACTTGTTGTAACGAATTACCTCATAGATACCCAAACCTGTGATTATGCCATTAAACAGACTAAAAATAGGATTGGTATGCAACCCGAACAATGATAAGATTAAAAAGAACGCAATTAAACACCCACTAATTACTATTCCTAATCTAACTGGTAAAGCTAATTTCCTCATAATGAATACTTTTAAAAGGTTAGTGAATTACATAAATTTCGGAAAAAAAACCTTCAAAAACTATAATTAGGTGTTAATTTTTAACATTTGACCAACATAAAACGGTTTTCGATTCTTATTTTTGTAGATATGGCTGTAACATTTTCCCTTCTTTATAGTCATACTAGAAGTATGATCATTAAAAACAATCTCAAAATGAAAAAAAATTTATTCTCATTAGCGGCTTTGCTTTTGGCTGGATTTACGGCTACGGCACAAGAAGTTAAGTTTGAAGAGTACGATTTGGATAACGGCATGCACGTTATCTTACATCAAGACAATTCCGCACCAGTAGTGACGACATCAGTAATGTATCATGTTGGCGCCAAAGACGAAAACCCTGAGCGCACGGGGTTTGCCCACTTTTTCGAGCATCTTTTGTTCGAAGGAACAAAAAACATAGAGAGAGGTGAATGGTTTACGATTGTTACTTCCAATGGAGGAAGCAACAACGCAAACACTACCGATGACAGGACATATTACTACGAAGTATTCCCTTCCAATAGCGTCGAATTGGGTTTATGGATGGAGTCTGAACGATTGATGCACCCAATCATCAACCAAATTGGTGTCGACACTCAAAATGAGGTTGTCAAAGAAGAAAAGCGTTTGCGTGTGGACAACTCTCCTTACGGAAACATTTTGGCAGAAATAAAGAAATACATGTTCAAGAAGCACCCATACAAGGGTACGACCATTGGTAAGATGGAGCACTTGGACGCAGCCACCTTGGAAGAATTTCAGGCCTTCAACAAAAAATACTATGTTCCAAACAATGCCGTTTTGGTAGTTGCAGGTGACATCGATGTCCCTGAAGTCAAAAAAATGATTTCAGATTATTTTGGACCGATCCCAAGAGGCGAGGACATCGTTAGGAATTTCCCAAAGGAAGACCCTATAACCGAACCTATAAGAGCAAAGGCCTATGATGCCAACATTCAGATCCCTGCTGTCATAGCTGCATATAGAACACCTTCCTTCAAAGAACGTGACGCCTATGTTTTGGATATGATTTCCAACTACTTGAGTGATGGAAAAACATCCAAATTATACAAAAAACTGGTGGACAACAAGAAAATGGCACTACAAGTAGCAGCTGTAAACATAAGTCAAGAAGACTATGGGACCTATGCCCTTTTCGCCTTGCCACAAGGAGATGTGAGTTTGGACAACTTAATAAAGGAAATGGATGAGGAAGTCGTTAAGGTTCAAAATGAATTAATTTCTGAAAACGACTATCAGAAACTTCAAAACAAGTTTGAAAACCAGTTCGTTAATTCGAATTCCAGTATCTCCGGCATAGCAAACTCCTTGGCACGTTATTACATGTTGTATGGAGACGTGAATTTGATCAACAACGAAATCAACATTTACAGATCCATAACCAGAGAGGAAATGCAAACCGTTGCAAGAAAATATTTAAATCCAAATCAACGTCTCATATTAGAGTACTTACCTAAAAAGGACGATAACTAAAAATATTAAAAACGTACAAATGAAAACAAAAATAACTGCACTTATAGCATTGTTTTTATTATCGATTTCCGCAACAGCTCAAATTGATAGATCTAAACAGCCTATTCCTGGGCCAGCTCCAAAAATCTCTTTGGAAAAACCAGGAGAATTCGAACTCAATAATGGACTTAAAGTACTCGTTGTAGAAAATCATAAGTTACCAAGGGTATCCTACACGCTTACCATAGACAACAAGCCTGTGACAGAAGGCAAGATTGCTGGAGTATCCAGTTTACTTGGCTCCATGTTGGGAAATGGGACGACAAACATCTCCAAAGATGATTTTAACGAAGAAGTGGATTTCTTGGGTGCAAGACTTAGTTTTGGATCACAGAGAGCTTCAGCCAGCTCTTTGACCAAATACTCAGATCGCATCTTGGAACTTATGGCTGATGCCGCAAAGAACCCATTATTGACAGAGGAAGAATTCCAAAAAGAAAAAGACAAAGCCATCGAAGGCATCAAATCCAATGCAAAAAGCGTAGATGCAGTTGCAGGTCGAGTTGGTAGAGCTTTATCTTTCGGATCAAATCATGCCAGTGGTGAATTTGTTACTGAAGAAACATTGAACAATGTGACATTAAAAGATGTAAAGACATTTTACCAAAGATACTTTTCGCCTAAAAACGCCTATTTGGTAGTCGTTGGGGATATTGATTTCAAGACAGTGAAAAAACAAGTGAAAAAATATTTCAAAGATTGGGAAGCACCAGTTACTGTTCAAACCTCCATTGTCCCTCCAAAAGACAATGAGAAATATACACAAATTAGTTTTGTTGACATGCCCAATGCCGTGCAATCCAACATCTCATTGACAAGCAATGTCAATTTGAAGATGAAGGATGAAGATTACCATTCTGTTTTAATAGCAAATAAGATCTTGGGTGGTGGTTTCAATAGCTACTTGAATATGAATTTACGTGAAGAACATGGTTATACCTATGGAGCCCGTTCAAGAGTAGGTACAAGTCGTTACGGAGCATCACGTTTTACAGCAGGAGCATCCGTGAGAAATGCAGTAACAGATAGCGCAGTCGTACAAACACTTAAGGAGATAAATCGCATCAAAACTGAAACGGTTTCCTTGGAAGACTTGAAAAATGCCAAAGCAAAATACGTTGGTGACTTCGTATTGGCATTGGAACGCCCAGAAACAGTAGCCCGTTATGCATTAAACATAAAGTTAAACGATTTGCCAGAAGATTTTTATACTACTTATCTTGAAAAGATAAATGCTGTCAGTACCGATGACGTAAACCGTGTAGCCAATAAATACTTCACTGCAGAAAAAGCTAGAGTTGTAGTTGTTGGTAAAGGAAGTGACGTATTGGAAAACTTGGAAAAAACAGGGATTCCTATCAAATATTATGACAAATATGCCAATAGCACGGACAAACCTGTATTCTCAAAACCAATCCCGTCTGGTGTTACCGCTAAATCCGTAATTGAAAATTACATAAAAGTAGTTGGGGGCGAAGCTAAATTGAAAGCTGTGAATACTGTGCTGACTAATGCCGATGTCACCATTCAAGGAGCCCCATTTGCTCCTAAGGCCATTATAAAGGCTATGGCTCCCAACAAGATCTCCGTGGAAATGACCATTGAAGGCATGGGGACGATAATGAAACAAAAATTTGATGGATCCAATGGTTATCAAGAGCAACAAGGTAGAAAAATCCCAATGTCCGACAAAGAATTAAACAAGAAGCAGTCTGAAAAAGGATTGTTCCCTGAACTATACTATGAACCTAGCTCAATTGCTTTGGAAAGCCTAACAAACATTGACGGTGTAGATGTATATAAAATCAAAGTCACGAAAGGAGACGATGTTTCTTTTAGATTCTACAATGTTGAAACTGGCTTGTTGGCACAAACAGAATCTACTGAAGAAAGAGAAGGTCAATCTTCAACTCAGATTGAAAACGTATCGAACTACAAAGCAGTTGACGGAGTAATGTTCCCTCATACGCAAAAAATAACAGCTGGACCACAGGTTATCATACTTAACTCGACAGCAGTTAAAATTAATGAAGGTGTGACAGAAGAGGACTTCAAATAGTCAATTTCTCAACATAAATAAAAAAACCGAAGCCAAAAGCTTCGGTTTTTTTATTTATGTTCTTGTCTCGTTCTGAAATAGCGTTACACTAAATTTCAAGTGTAATGAAAACAAATTATGTAAAGCGCACCCAAAAAGACTATACAATGTCTTTTAAACTACAAGTTGTATCAGAGATTGAGCAAGGTGAACTCACACGCTCACAAGCGTTAAGTAAGTATGGTATTCAAGCTAAATCCACCATTAGGGATTGGCTTAGAAAATATGGGAACTTTGATTGGGAAAACCAAAGCTATAAACCAATGTCTAAAAGTCCAGAGCAACGCATTATTGAGCTTGAAGAGAAAATCAAGTTACTGGAGAAGCAAAAAGCTCGAGCTGAATATACTGCTGATCGTGCAGACAAGAAAGTATCTCATCCACCTGTGAGTTACTTGGGTTAAGCAGGCAGGTGTATTATAGAGCCATAAGATCAAAACAGAAACGACAATCTATTGCTAGACAGGTTATAGATTTAGTGAGGCATGTTAGGATTGAGCAACCTCGTCTTGGTACACGGAAACTATATCACATACTCAAAGAAGAATTAAGAGCTTTAGGTGTTGGCAGAGATCGCTTGTTTATAATTCTAAAGGCTAATAAAATGCTTATTAAGCCAAAACGCAGTTACCACATAACAACAAATTCTCATCATAGATTTAGAAAGCATAAGAATTTGATTGAAGATTTAGCTATTGAAAGACCTGAACAACTCTGGGTAGCAGATATTACTTATGTTGGCAATCGCAAAAAGCCTATGTATCTCTCATTAGTTACAGATGCCTATTCTAAGAAAATAGTAGGTTATCATTTAGATAATACATTAGAGAGGTTAGAGCATCTGTAAAAGCTTTAAGACAAGCTATCCTAATGATCAACTTATACATCACTCAGATAGAGGGTTTCAATACTGTAGTTATCAATATACAAATATATTGAAAGAACATAATATGCAAATAAGTATGACTGAGCAATATGATCCTTATCAAAATGCAGTAGCAGAAAGGATTAATGGTATTTTAAAACAAGAATTTTTAATCAATACTCAAAACATAGATGTAACTACGATGGATAAAATTGTGAACCAGAGTATTCTTCTTTATAATACTAAAAGACCGCATTTATCCTGTAATATGCTAACACCAGAACAAATGCACAAACAAAATAATATCAAAATAAAAACATATAAAAAGAAAATCTCTCAACAAACCATGGTTTGTTGAGAGATTTAATAACTTTAATCCTAGTAAAAATTGTAACGGTTATTTAGGACTAGTCATCTACTTCTTATTGGCCAAATACACGCCCAACAAGATTATTATTGTAGCGACCCCTTGCAGAACACTAAAATCTTCTCCATCCAAAAGTCCCCATCCAAGTGCCACTATCGGCATGACATAAGTCACCGAGGACGCAAAGACAGGTGTCGAAATCTGCACCAATGTATTAAACAATACTTTGGCCATCGCTGTTCCGAAAAGAGATAAAATCACAACATAAAGCATAGACACACCAAAATCAGGGCTAGCATAAGTTGCTTCTGCAAAGAAACCACTAATGATTAATACGAAAAAAGCAGGGATCACTATAGGCACAAAGTTACCCACTGCTATCGTCAGAGGCTTAACATCTTGCAAGTAACGCTTTATAATATTTACATTCGCTGCATACATCAAAGTAGACGCAATAACGAAACCCGCATAGAGGTAATTCTGGTTTGGATTTAATTCTGCTCCCTTGAGTATTAAAATAGCTGTTCCCACAAAACCAATTACCACACCTAACATTTGTCGTTTGGTAGATGTTATCTTAAATATGGCCAATCCCATTAAAATGGTATTTAAAGGCACCAAGGAATTTAAGATGGAAGCTACTGCGCTGTCTATTTCTGTTTCTGCAATGGCAAAGAAAAATGAAGGAAAGAACGTTCCTAAAAATCCAGAAACAACAATCCATTTCCACTCTTTCCTCTTAATGGCCCTAACCCTATTAAAACCTGCTGCAAACAAAAACAAACCCGTAATTATGATACGTAAGGCCCCTAATTGATATGCTGTCAATCCAAGTAACGACTTCTTGATCAAGATAAAGGAAGTGCCCCAAATTAACGATAACACCAAAAGATACCCCCATTTTGAATTTTTAAATTGCATAGTTCCTGTTTTAACAGTGCAAAAATGGAATTATTAATACAATAAACAGATATAATTCTTAGTTTTGTAATCTATTATCTAATAATCAAATCCTATGGCTGTACATATGTGACTGATTCTGAAATTGAAGCATATACAACCTAACATAAAACAACAACTTATGAAAACCATAAAAAACATATTGGCAATTGCAATTATCGCCGCTGTAACTTTTAGCTGTAAAAATGAAACACAACCAGAGGTAAAAACTGTTGATACAGAAACTGAAGTAAAAATCACCAAAGCAGAGTTGGACCCCAATGCAACCTATGCAAAAGCAGAGTTCAAAATCGAAGGAATGACCTGTGCAATGGGCTGTGCCAAGAAAATTGAAAAGAAGATGGCCAAGATGGAAGGGGTAAAATCGGCTACTGTAGATTTTGACAGACAATTGGCCATGGTGGAATATGACGAAGCAAAAGTGTCTCCTACTTCGTTGGAAAACACTGTTACAAGCGTTGCAGATGCATATAAGGTAAAAGAAATGAAAACTGTCGATGCTTTCTCCAAAGAAGCTTGCAAAGCGGATTGCAAGAAAGACTGTTGCAAAAATAAAACCGAAACAGAGAAGAAGGCTTGCGCAAAAGATTGTAAAAAGGTATGTTGTGCAAAAGCTGAAAAAGCATAAAGACAAAACAACTTATATCCAAAAAACAAAAAAAGGTTTCGCATAGCGAAACCTTTTTTTGTTTTATCCAGATAAATGACAACAATGAAGCATCACATCTTTCTATCTTTCCATTTCACTGACTCCATGATCTGTTTAATGTCCTTTTGCAAATAATGTGCGGCAGGCAATATGGAATCATAATTGGGTTTTGCATAGAAATACAAGGAGCCAATCAGAAAATGATTAATGCTATCGGTTACATAAAACTGGGATTGTGAAGCTGCATTGCCTCCAACCTCATAAAACATACCATATACTTTTCGTTCATCATTTTCATAGAGTTGCTCTATGATTTCATCAGCCTTTTGAGTATGCTCTTGTGTGAAATTTTGTGCATCTCGCAAGAAAGTGTTTAAATGTTTCGGGCTGTTTTCGACTCCTTTGTAGGTTAAATATATTGATCCTTTCAATTTAGGATAATCAATTGTTATCCCATAACTGGTTGTTTCTGCTTTGAATGTTTTAGTTCTTATCTTTTCACCCAAGGTATTGCGGTCAAAAGTAAATGGCATCTTAGCAATATCCTCCTTGTCGTATTTGGCTTTTGGGTATTCCAAACGCAAATACGCATTTGGTTTAGGAGTAGTATCACTTCCACAACTTGTTAACAACAAACCTATTCCAAACAGTAAAATTAGCCGACTGTATTTACATTTTATTTTTTTGATCTTCACTTTGTATGTATGATTGATTAGTAGGGGTAATTCCAATTTTAAGGTAGCGTGATCTTTAATCGTTTTATACGTTTTTTGTCCAAGGCTTCCACAGTGAAAACGTAATTTTCAAAATTTATTGTGCTGTTTGGCTTTGGGAAACCTCCCGAAATTTCCAAAACAAAACCTGCGAGTGTTTCTGCCTCTCCTTTCTTGTCTTCAAAAATGACTTCTTCCTCCAAATGTATTATTCTATAAAAATCCTTTAAAGCCGTTTTACCTTCAAACACGTAGTTTTTTTCATCCAATTTGGAATATATCACATTTTCATCATCGAACTCATCACTTATGTCTCCCACAATTTCCTCTATGACATCTTCCAAGGATATTACCCCTGAGGTACCACCATACTCGTCTACCACAACTGCCAAATGCACTTTCTTTTCTTGAAATTCGGACATTAAATCATCCAATTTCTTATTTTCTGGGACAAAAAATGGAGACCGCAACAGTGTCGTCCAATCAAATCCTTTCTTATCTATGTGAGGCAACAAGTCCTTCACATATAATATGCCCTTAATAGTATCGATGTTATCTTCATAGATAGGAATTCTAGAATAACCATTGGATGCTATCTCCTTGATGATTTCCGCATAAGATTGCTCTATGCTAAGTGCAAAGATATCCAACCTTGGTCGCATCACTTGTTTTGTATCGGTACTACCGAAAGAGACTATGCTTTTCAATATCTTTTGCTCCTCTTGAGTGGTATCTCCTTCACTTGTCAACTCCAATGCTTGAGACAACTGGTCTACGCTTAAGTTTGATTTTTGTCTACCCAATCCATTATGGATGGCCAATGTGACTTTTCGCATAGGTAGACTCAAAGGAGAAAAAACAACATCAAGGATTTTTAAAGGATACGCCATAAGCGTAGCAAATTTCAAATTATTCCTACTGGCATATATCTTAGGGAGAATTTCACCAAAAAGCAGGATTAGAAACGTAACCACTATGACTTCCAATGTAAATTTCAACCATCCCGTAGTTATGCCCCCAAAGACGAAGTTCCCCAAAAAGGCGAATAAGATTACGATCCCCACATTTATAAAATTGTTGGCCACCAATATTGTTGCCAACAATTTTTTTGGGCGCTCCAACAATTTGGTTATGATCAGGATCTTCTTGGAGCCTTGTAATTCCTCATTTTCCAAATCGGTTCTTGTCAAGGAAAACAATGCTACTTCTGCTCCTGAAATGAGTGCTGAGCAAATAAGCAACAATATGAGCAATACGAAGCCAGAGACCATTGAAAAATCAATGGTGAACATTAATACAATTAAACTGGTGGGGTCGGGATCCAAGAGTTGTCGTTTAAGTTAAATACTTATTAAAAGGGTAAATCGTCATTTCCCTTCGGTTCTATCTGAGTTTCTGTTTTTGTCACAACAGGTTTTTGCACTGCATCCGTAGGTGCGACCCCTCCACTTTCCTTTTTCGTTGTCAAAAAAGTAAAGTCCGTTGCTTGGATTTCTGTGGAATATCTATCGTTACCAGAATCGTCTTGCCATTTTCTCGTTTTCAAACGCCCTTCAATATATACCTTGTCGCCTTTGCTCAAATACTTTTCACATATTTCTGCAGCTTTGTTTCTCAATACGATGTTATGCCATTCCGTGTTGGTAACGCGTTCGTTCGTTTGTTTGCTCGTATAGGTTTCATTCGTTGCCAAAGGGAAACGCCCAACACAACCACCTCCTTCAAAATAATGCATTTTCACCTCATCTCCCAAATGCCCAATCAGCATTACTTTATTTAATGTTCCTGACATGATTATATGTTTTATACACAAACTTAATTGCTTGCTTTTATTTCTTGCAAAGCTATCATTTTGCCATTCATAATTTTAAATTTAATAAAAAAAAAGCATTGTCCATCGCTACACCACTAAAAATTAAAGTCCTCAATAAAGTTACCAATCAAAATCGGAACAGGAAATTTTCTGATTTCATCTACCATGACACCCTCTTTCAAAGATCCATTTAAAGTAACAATCCAGAATTTGGCATATAAGTGTTGATGAGACAATTTGTGCACAATCTCCATATCATTATATAGGTAGGATTCAAAACTCCTTCCCTTTAACTCCTCAATGTTCTTCAATTGCAATTCGATATCACTTGAAACCGCAGATTTCTCCGTTTCTATCAATGGAAATTGATAGAGATTTTGCCAAATCCCCTTTCCCTTTCTTTGCTCCATCATAGTCCTTTTATCTTCAGATAGCACTACTATGAAGTTAAAGTACTTTTTCTTTATTTTCGTGGTGTTCAGTTTTACTGGCAATTCCTCTATTCTGTTTTCTTTCAAGGCTACACAACTTGTTTTCAACGGACAGATGATACAGTCGGGATTTTTAGGTTTGCATTGCCTCGCCCCAAATTCCATGATGGCTTGATTGAATTCTGCTGGATTCTTTTTGTCTATTAAATCCTGCGCAATTGCTTTAAACACCTTGAAACCCTTACTTGAATTGATAGGAGTATCTATCCCAAAGTAACGAGACAGCCCCCTATAGACATTCCCATCTACCACAGCAGTTGTCTCGTTGAAACAAATCGATGCAATTGCACTTGCCGTATAGTCACCGACACCTTTCAATTTTAAAATCTCATCAAATGTACTTGGAAAAACACCATTCAACTCATCTGCCACATACTTTGCAGACGTGTGCAAATTCCTAGCTCTGGAATAATATCCAAGGCCTTGCCATAATTTTAACACTTTGCTTTCGCTAGCATTCGCAAGATCAAAAATTGTTGGAAAATTGCTCACAAATGCTTCGTAGTAAGGCAAACCTTGCTTTACTTGAGTTTGTTGCAAAATAATCTCGGAAAGCCATATATGGTAAGGGTTCGTAGTCTCCCTCCAAGGCAGCTCCCTTTTATTGATTGAATACCAGTCTATTAAAGTTTCAGTAAGGTTCATATTGAAAAAAAAATACAAATAACAAAAGTAATCGTTTATAGCATTAAATTTTAATGAATTAGGTTTGAAATATTGAATATTAAATTCCTATATTTGCCCACCCTTAAAATTAATAGTAAACCAAATAAAGAAAAGAAAATGACTAAAGCTGATTTAGTATCAAAAATTTCTGAGAAATTAGGAATTGAAAAAGGAGATGTTCAAGCTACTGTAGAAACATTCATGGAAGAAGTAAAGACATCTTTAGAAAGCGGAGACAATGTATATTTAAGAGGTTTTGGTAGCTTTATTATTAAAACTAGAGCCGAAAAGACTGGTAGAAACATTTCTAAGAATACAACAATAAAAATCCCAGCACACAACATACCTGCATTTAAGCCTGCAAAAGTATTTGTAGAAGGTGTAAAAACCAATGTAGACGTAAAGTAAAAAAAGTATAAACGAATTATTAATTTAAAAACCGACATCTTATGCCAAGTGGTAAAAAAAGAAAGAGACACAAGGTTGCAACGCATAAGCGTAAAAAAAGAAGACGCGCTAATCGTCACAAGAAGAAGAAATAATTCAAAAAAGTAGTTTTAAAAACTACTTTTTTGGTTTGTTAAAAACAATGTTCTTTGAAAATGAGTTTAATAGTAAAGTATGTAAAACCTTGCATATCTATTAGGCTCGCCGGATTTCAAAAATCCTGTGAAAAATAATGTATAATCCATCTGTACTTAATTGTATGGATAAAAATTAACGTAATGGATAGAGAATTAATTATTCGATCTAGTTCACAAGCTGTTGATTTTGCCTTATTAAAAGATGGAAAACTTATTGAATTGCATAAGGATGAAGATAGTAACAATTTTGCTGTTGGTGATGTGTTTATCGCCAAGATAAGAAAAGCTGTTCCTGGTCTAAATGCTGCATTTGTAAATGTAGGTTATGAAAAAGATGCTTTTTTGCATTATCATGATTTAGGCCCGAAAATATCTTCCCTTTTAAAATTCACAAAACGTGTAAGCACAGGTAAATTAAATGACTTTTCCTTAAAAAACTACCCATTTGAAAAAGATATTGATAAAGACGGTAAAATTGCCGATGTCTTAAAATCAAATCAATCAATGTTAGTACAAATTGTTAAGGAACCCATATCCACCAAAGGCCCTAGAATAAGCTCAGAGCTTTCCATCGCCGGTAGATATATTGTTTTGGTCCCTTTTTCCGATCGTATTTCCGTTTCTCAAAAAATAGAAGACAAAGCTGAAAAAGACAGACTGAAACTTTTGGTAAAAAGTATTACACCAAAGGGTTTCGGAGTAATTATACGAACAGTAGCCGAGGGCAAAAAAGTAGCTGAGTTAGACAAAGATTTACAAAATTTGCTTGGTCGTTGGACCGCAATGTGTAAAAAACTTAACAAAGCACATCACCCCACAAAAGTTCTGGGGGAGTTAAATAAAGCCTCTTCTATATTAAGAGACATATTTGACGATTCGTTTACGGGTATTTACGTAGACGATGAAGAACTTTACATTCAAATTAAAGATTATGTGCAAAGTATTGCACCAAAGAAAGAGTCAATAGTAAAATTACATCAGTCCAAAGTTCCACTTTTTGAAAAATATGGAGTGGAGAGACAAATAAAAACAGCTTTTGGAAAAACTGTTTCTATGGCAAAAGGTGCTTATCTAGTAATAGAACACACTGAAGCCCTTCACGTTATCGATGTAAACAGTGGGAACAGATCCAACAAATCGAACTCACAAGAAGACACAGCAATGGAAGTAAACCTGATTTCCGCCACTGAAGTTGCCAGGCAACTTCGCCTCCGAGATATGGGAGGAATTATAGTAGTGGATTTCATAGATTTGACCAATGCTGAAAACAGAAGAAAACTCTTTAATCGTCTTCGTGATGAAATGAAAGACGATAGAGCCAAACACAAGATATTACCTCCAAGTAAGTTTGGATTGATTCAAATTACAAGGCAGAGAGTACGACCAGAAATGAACATTAAGACCCGTGAGGAAAATCCAAACGGAGGCAATGGCGCAGAGGTCGAAGCACCAATCGTATTGGTAGAAAAAATTACTCAACAGCTTGAACAATTATTAAAAAAAGACTATAAAAAGGTAACTTTAAACACACACCCTTTTATAGCAGCCTTTCTTACGAAAGGTTTTCCATCTATACGTTCAAAATGGTTTTTTGAACATAAGAAATGGGTCAAAATTTTACCTAGAGATGCTTACACATATTTAGAATATCATTTTTTCGATAAAAATGGTAAGGAAATCAAATAAAAAAAGCCACATCTTTCGATGTGGCTTTTTTGTTTTAAGACTCTCCCATCCAGAAATGGATTGACTTAAAAGCTAACCCTTCTACTTTAACTTTTTTTTTATAAAAAAAACAATACCATAACAAAGCTCGTATTTCAACACATGTTCCGTATTATGAGAATATTCCATTTTTTAGAATTAATCCCTCCTTAAGAATTATTGCATTTCATTTTTTATAAAATTTAATTTATAGGGTAACAAAAAACCTACTTAGCCTCTTACTTGTGGAGGAACCCAAAAATCCATTTTAGATAATAGAGTAGGGTAAAATTAAAACATTACTTCATAAATTATGAAAACAATTAATTTTTTGTCGACCATTGCCATGGTTGCTTTTACATCATCGCAGATTAACGCACAAATAACTCAGAATGGGACAAATGTAGGAGTAGGAACCACTGCACACATAATTGGTCTCAACAATGTAAAAGACAACATTAGACTAGATTTAAATGGAGGTTTCGAATCTGGCTTCACTGGCAATACAACTGCACTTCGATATAGTTCGGGGGCAGAATACAGCTCTACAAACTCATCCACATCTGGTCTTTTAGGTTTTAATTACAACTCATCTGGTAGCAGCAGTACAATAGGGTTTTCAAGCACCAACAGAGTTACTACAGCTCGTGCCATAACTAGCACATCTACAAATATAGGGGGGCAATTTAGAACTTCTGTAATAAAGGTTTCCGGAACAAAGCCCTATGAAATGGCAGGTGTCTATGGAGACATAAGATCTACAACTTGGAACGGAAACTCAACTTATGGGGGGGGGGGTTCTGGTGCCATAGTAGGGCTCGACAAAATTAATGGCCCAGACACTTTCGCTGGCTACTTTGATGGAAAAGGTTATTTCAGCGATAGGGTCGGCATTGGAACCAAGCCTTCTTCCCCTTTTTACAAATTTGAAGTTAAAGGCACTAGTCACTTTGATGGAGCAGCTATTGTCGAACAAAACTTGGTAGTCAGTCAAAAAAGTTTTCTTAATGGAAAAGTAGCAATTGGAATATTCTCGAAGAGAAAATGAAAAGCTCTTCAACAGGAGGTGTAGACCCTTGGGACACTAGCCGTTATCTTAACATATGGATTACATCAAATCTATGGAAACCTTACCTAATAGGAAATATACTAGGATATGCACAATTTCCGGGCGGAGATCCAAATACTGATGGAATTGTTGTGGATTATAAATATTTTGGAAAAACAGGCCTTCAAAATGGGAGAATTGGAACTCATGAAATCGGTCACTATTTAAATTTGCGTCATACTTGGGGAGATGGTCCAAATTTACCAAATGGAGGAAGCAATGGTTGCAATCATGATGATTTCGTGTCTGACACTCCTAATTCTGATAGCCCTGGCAACTGTAACATAGGTCGTCAAACCTGTGGTTCGGTAGATATGGTAGACAATTATATGGATTATGGCAATTGTAGTAGCTTATTTACCAAAGGACAAAAGAGCAGAATGCGAACTATATTATCTCCTGGAGGACCAAGGGAAGACTTGGCTGTTGCAGAATGCCACTGGTGCTTAGACAATATAAATGTTACTCAAAGCGTATCTATGGGAACAACGAATACTAAACAAGCTAGGATTGCTATTACAGCTTCAAACAGTATTGCCCTTGGTAGTCAAGCAATATACCATGCTGAGCAAGAAGTTTTGCTAACAGCTAATTTTGAAGCATTAAAAGGCTCTGTCTTTAGAGCTCACATCGATTGGTGCAGTGCTACATATGTAAGCAAGACATCAGAAACTCAAAGTGGAGATACAATAGGGGTAAATTCTTTAAACACAGGTCTGCAAATCTATCCCAACCCCACAGAAAATACATTGAACATAAAACTTAGAAACCAAAATTTCAATAATGCTACTGTTCAAATATACAATTTAAATGGAGCTACGGTATATTCCAACACTATTACAAAAGATAATAGAAATCGTCTAAAGTTAAACGTTTCTAATTTTCAATCTGGAATGTATATCATCAAAGTCATCAATGATAACGGAGAAGTATTTACAGATAAAATGATTAAAGAATAGCTTAATAGATAAGTTTAGTCATTACAAAAGCCTGCTATATCTCTACAGTAGGCTTTTTTATTTTATATCAATGCAATTTAAAAACGATACCCTATATAGAGATCCCCCTTAAACACAGCCTCAAACTCACTTGTATTCAACAAGTTTCTCCCGCCACCAAACTTGATCTCAAAAACAAATCCGGTAGAATTAATCCACTTCTTTCCCAAGGCCAAGCCAACGGAAATATCGAAGTAATTTTCTTCCTTGCTGGGCAAAGTCCCTACTATTGTATCTTCTTCCAATATAAAACCACCATCCACTAGCTGTTTCCCTCCAAAAAACGAAGTAAATCCTTCAACGAAAAAACCTTTGGCTCCATAATCCTCTTTTGTTTGAAAGTACATTCTATAATATGGAGTTATTGAATACGCTTCCTGATAATCATCGTCATCCGTATTGAAATTAAAAAGCAATGCCGCACCAAAACCTCTATTGCTATCCTGAACATATTCATAGACGCCTTCAAAAATGCCTCCTACCAATAATTTAACTGTTCCTAATCTTACTTCATGTTTTTTGTCTATTGCATTGACAATCTCCTCCTGATCCTGAGCAAAAGCATTTAAAGATATGAGCAATGTTAAAATGGGCAATACTAATAATTTTTTCATAAGTTGATTTTTTATTGATTTACGTATAAGTGTCTTTAATTATACCATTTGAGGACGGA
The DNA here is from genome assembly GCA_947496215.1 of uncultured Bizionia sp. Classification (GTDB taxonomy): domain Bacteria; phylum Bacteroidota; class Bacteroidia; order Flavobacteriales; family Flavobacteriaceae; genus JAHDHI01. Next base: position 10,378 of record CANMCF010000002.1, on the reverse strand, counting down.
GATTATAAAAAAGGTTGCGTTAAGAATTGTTAAACTTGGAAGCTAACCTTTAATGATATGTTTCTTGCACATATCCTTTCATCCTTTAATCACTAACCGACAACAAGTTAATATTTCTTACTTGAAAATCCATTAAAAAAGTAGGGTATCGCAATTTCTACTTGTTTTTATACAAACCAAAAAACCATGACACAAAAAATTCCCTCGATTTATGTGCTTATACTATTGTTTAGTGTAACCTCACTTTTTTCACAAGTAAAAAATGAACCCCAAAAGGCTAATTACGTAGGAAAACCTACCAAAGTCGAAGTTGTCCCTCCAATATCATCAAGAAAGGATCTCCCTGTCTTTGAAAGTAAAATGGAAGAAATGATGGATGGCAGATCATCAAAATATGACATCGTAGCTGGCAAAGGTTCCAAAGGAGACGACATTTTATCCAAAACACCACATTATCTAAAGAACAAAGTAAAAGGAAGAACACCAAGTTTGGTCTTTGAAACTGCAGCTTCCAATTCACAACCAACAGACCCAGCAGGAGCCGTTGGCCCAAACCATTATATCGCTGTTACTAATACTGCTTTTAGAATTTTTGATAAATCTGGAAATCCACTTACGGGGCTATTGGCTCCAAACCCAACCATTTTTCCATCTGGAGGTTGTTGCGATCTCACAGCATCATACGACAATCGTGCAAACAGGTGGGTCGTAACCTTCTTGGGATCAGGCGTCCAAGTTGCCGTATCCAATGGTCCAGACCCCGTAAATGATAGTTGGACCGTATATACTTATAACGTAGTAAGTGATTACCAAAAGCTTTCAATTTGGAGCGATGGTTATTATATGACCGAAAACACCGGTTCCCAAAACAAAGTACATGTTTTTGAAAGAGATGCAATGCTTGCCGGTGATCCAGGAGCTCAAATACAGTCATTCACTTTACCTGGGATGGTAACGAGTGGTTTTCACAGCCCGCAGGCTCTTAACATAACAGACAACAATTTCCCAGCAGTGGGTGGAGCAACCATAGTTTATATGCAAGACGATTCATGGAATGGAGTATCTCAAGACCACATCAAACTTTGGACAGTGGACGTTGATTGGAACAATGCATCCAACTCTACCGTTTCTGCAGCAACACAAATAGGTATAGATGCAGGAACAGGCACTGTTTCTCCTTTTCTAACCGTATTCGATGGCGGAAGTTTCTCCAATTTACCTCAACCGGATGGAGGTGTATTAATAGATGCCTTGCAAGCTACCATCATGAATCAAGCACAGTTTAGAAAATTTCCAACATACAACTCTGCATTATTCAACTTCGTAGTGGACACCGATGGAACCAATAGCAAACTAGCCGGTGTCAGATGGTACGAATTGAGGCAAGACGGAGACAACCAGCCTTGGTCTGTACATCAAGAAGGGACTTATGTTTCTCCAGATGGCAAACACGCATGGAATGCTAGTTTGGCTATGGATAGCGAAGGAAACATAGGAATGGGATATACAGCTATGTCTGGACCAACAACATCATCAACCGTTAGGGTTGGATCATACTATACTGGAAGGTTTTCTGGAGATGATTTAGGAGTTATGACCGTTACCGAAGAAGTTATAATAGCTGGTGACGCAAACATTCCGGGGTTGCGTTACGGAGATTATAGCAAAATCGATGTGGACCCCGTTACAGACAAACAATTTTGGTTTGTCAATGAAGTGATGTCCAATGGTAGAAAGAATGTAGCTGGAGTCTTTCAAATTGCTTCGGACAAAGGCAACGATGTCGGTGTCGTGAGCATCAATTCCCCTATAACCATAGGAAGTTTCACAAATTCAGAGACAATATCCGTAACCTTGTTCAACTATGGTACAAATTCTGCGTCGAACTTTGATGTATCCTATCAAATAGATGGAGGTACAACAATAACGGAAACATATACTGGGACTTTGGCAGCCAATGCCTATGATACTTTTACATTTAACACAACTGCAGATCTATCTTCAGTTGCCACATACTTCATTAGTACACAAACAGTTTTAACTAGCGATGAAGATCCTGGCAATGACTTTACAGTTTGCCATGTAACCAACATTGCTGCCAAAGACATAGGTGTCGTAAACATAACAGCACCTGTTAGCGGAGATGGCCTAGGCAATGAATCGATTACAATAGAAATACAAAACTTTGGAGGTGCAGCACAATCGAATTTTGATGTTTCCTATCAAATAAACGGAGGTACTCCCGTCGTAGAAACTGTACCAGGTCCCATAAACCCTCAAAGCATCATTACGCACACATTCTCTATCACAGGAAACTTTTCCACGATAGGGGAATACACTTTGTCTTCGACTACTTTGTTAACTGGGGATTCAGCTCCTGAAAATGATCCTTATACAACGACAATATCTCATTTGAGCTGTTTGGATGAAACCAATTCCACAACACAACCAATAGGGCCTGTTGGTGGAAATGCGGTAACGACATCGACGATAGAAATTACCGACAACTTCATAGTTGACGATGTCAATGTCACCATTAACGCCAATCATACTTGGGTTGGAGACCTAACGGTTAAACTAATAGCTCCTGAAGGGACAGAAGTCATTCTCGCAAATCAAGTTTGCGGTAATTGTGATGACCTCATAGATACCGTATTCGATGATAGTGCTTCTACCGAAATAGCAAGTGGAACTTCTCCTTTTACAGGGTCTTTCAAGCCAACTGAAAGTTTGGCTTCCTTGGCTGGATTGGCATCTACAGGAACATGGACCCTTGAAATCACAGACGTATATCCATCTGCTGATGCTGGCACATTGAATAGCTGGTCTTTACAATTATGCAGCAACAACAGTCTTTCTGTGGATGATTTATTAGTGGAGAATGATCAGTTTTCAATTGTCTATGAAGACAACGATCAATTCTCAATCAATTTGTCCACAAGTACCATTACAGGAAAACTGAATCTTAATGTCATAAATGTACTTGGTCAGAAATTGTTATGGCGCACTCTCGAAAACAAAAGTGGAAATGGCTATGAATACAAATTGGATATGTCTTATGTTTCTGCGGGTGTATACTTTATTAAAATTGGCAACGAAAAAGCAAGTAACATAAAACGTATAATAGTCAAATAAAAAAACTCACAAATAGATGATATGAAAAAACCAAAACAATTGTTTTGGTTTTTTCATATCATCTATTTTGAATGTCCACGAGCTCTATGGGTTGAACATCATTGCATCTATTCTTTCTACGCAAAGGTCTATATTTGAAATAAACACCATTGTCATCTATCATAAACCTTTTGAAATTGTCTTCACCTATATTTATTGGGTCAAATTTCGTATTTGCTATTTCATCTATGATGATCCAATTGCATTTACTGCCTGCAAAGTACTTTATGACACCAATGGAATATCCCTTTGAGACATAAGTTTCATCTATGCCATTTGAAGAATCTTTGACATCCACAGTTTTCTTTGTTGAATCACATGAGATGAAAAACACCAGCATTAATTGTATTGATAATCTTGCATATACCGCCATATGTTTCTATTTAACAAACAAGTTACAAAACTTTTGGAATTAACATTTCAATATGTCGAATTGATTTTAAGCCCACAAACCATATCATAAGAACTTAAGTCAATATCAATTCTATTAAAAGTAAGCCTTCAGCTGAACATTCCCCGTATGTATGGTTTTGCTTGTCTCAGTCTTACGGCCTTGATAATTTAGATTGAGATCCAGAAACTTTGTTATTTTCTTCTGAGCCAACAAACTCCAAGTAAAGTTTTTCCCCGCTTGCAGACCTTCTAACATTTGGTAACCTACCGGTGAGTTCGCATTCCCAGAGAAAGTGTTTGAGAACACATTGAATTCTCCCGAGATTGCATTCTTTTGATTGTTTGAAAAAGCAAAGGAGACCCCATATTTTTGTTGTTTCAACGTTTCTAGACCTCCTATCGTATTTTCTTTATTTTTGTATTGATAAAAGATGTCAAAACGTGTATTGTCATTTAGCAAATAGGACAGTTTTGGATTTAAACGCTCTTCTTTCAACTTGAAATTCTTACTAGTGAAGTTTTCACTTTCGCTTTCATTTTCATCCAAACTGGTCAAAATGTTTATCAACCAGCTTTTCGCAAATTTGTGATTGAAGTTAAGCTGATGACTTTTAAGAGCATTGGCTATGAAACCAACAGTCAATACATTTCGGGACTTGTTGTTTAAATATGTATACGATGTCGTATAGTTTTGCTTCCCCCTATTGTAAAACAAGACATTTCTAAAATTCAACTGAAGTCCCAATTGACTTTCCCTATCACTCTCAAAAGGATTTATGTTAAAGGTGTTTCCTTCTCTTTTAATCTTCCTATCTATCAAATAAGAACTCTGATTGTAGAAGTGAGACCAGAATTGCTTACTCTTACTTTCGGAATTTATCCAATCGGTTGGATTCAAAGTCAATGTTTGACTTAGCCTATTTTGATGTGTCTTTATAAATACCTGGTTAGGCAACAACACACGAATATAACTCCCTTGGTCTTGAAATTGAGCAATTTCGAATTCTTCTATTTCTTGAATGCCATTTCCATTGTAATCGAACCAAGTGTATGCTCCTTGCCCAGGTTCTACCTCCACATAAGTGAAATCCTGTTGGGGCAAAGTTCCCGAATTGGTTTCGAAGACAGTATTCCATTGTATGAAGTTCTTGAAGAATTGTTGACTGTATTGCAAACGTGAATTCAAAGATTGTTCATCATCCAGATCATTGTCTACATTGTCAAGTGTTCTATAGTTTAGATATAGTGATAAGTTGGTCCGTTCATTTTTAATCAATCTGGAGTTCAAATAATAGGTATTGGATGTATTAACCTTTTGCAATACATTATTTCTTATGCTGTCGTTCACCCTGTACTTGTATCCTATCTCTGCAAACACTTCTGTACTATCTCCAACACCAGTAAAGATTTCATATGTCTTGAATTTTTGAGACAAGGGAGTAAGCACTTCCGTATCCCTGTTTTTTTGCTTGTTGTCTTCTGTCGCAAATCTGGTACCCACCCAAGCCTTTTTCAAATTATAGATCACACTGTTGGATGATCTTAAAAAAGTAGAAGTGTTCAAAGTAGAACTTGCCGCTAAAAAACTAGACTGTGAACGAATCACAAATTTATTCAATACTAAATTTGCCGTAGCTACATGTCTATTTCCATTGAACCCTTTCGAATAGTTCAAATGCTCAAACCTATAACTTGTCATTCCTTTTTTATGATGAAATGCCTTAAGCCCAGAAGTTATCAAAGCCTGATTACCCAAATTGGCAACTACTTGAGTACTACCCACAGGTGACTCCAAGTTCCAATCACGATTGAATTCAGGGTTGTACAAGCCTTCAATGTTTCTAAAATCCGCATTGATGTAATCGCTATCTACAAAAACATTTAAATTCCAAAGACTATCCTTCTTTACAAGTGATTGTTCAGCGTTTAGCTTAACTGCAAAACCATCATTGTCATTATCATCTATACTTGAAAACAAGTTCAAATCGTTTTTACTACCAGCCACTTCGAAATTTATTACTGTTTTTTCTGAAGGCTCATAGCTCCCGTTAACGACAGCTATTTGCAATTTGCTTGGGGAAACCAATTGTACAACTGGAGCAAAGTTACCTTGCGGCACTCCAGAAGCTGGAGTTACATACTCATAAATATTGCTAATTGCATTGATACTACTCAACACGTAATCTCCCTGGTTATCCCCAACATTGGTAAAACGAACGCTAAACAAAGTGTCTTCAGGATCATTTGAGAACACGAAAGCTTCAGCGCCTCCTATTATTTCTTTCTTATAAAGTATTCTATTTTCGTTATACGCTTCCTCAACGCTGGAAGAAGCCACCATTTGAGAAGTATCATCTCCAGCATTGCTTAAAATACCAACTTGTTCCTCAGACAGATTTTGTTGCAACGGATTGTTCTTTGCATCATTTTCAGAATACACAGATGCACCAATCTTTAACTTGTTGCTGGTATGATTCCCTCCTCCATAGGCTACCAATCGCGAATAGTTGCGATCGCTAAACTGGTAATCTACAGTAATACGCATTTCCGAAGTGATAGGGAAAGTTGAGTTGAAAACTATTTCTCCAGCGTTATAATCTATAATGTAATCCTCACTTTCTCCTCGCTCCAAAACGATACCGTTTACATAGACGGTTTCACTACCAGAAACTATAAGTACAAACAGTTCCCCATTTGCACCCTGTAATTTATATGGTCCCTGATTTCCTTCTTGTGCTGTAAATTGACTTGTCGTAAATTGCCCTCTAACCAATGCCCCCGATGCAAACAAATTGGTATTAGCATCTTCGCTTCCCAAATTGGCTCTAAGGGACAATCCTTGTACACGTTTAGAAAAATTGGCAAAATAGGAATTGGTGTTTTCCAAATCAATGTCTCCTGCCCTGATATTCCATCTGTCGCTAAAAATCTCAATGAAAACCTGATCGAACTCATCCAGTTTTTGCGAATATCCACTTTCTTGCAAAGGAATATTTGCATCCTGTATGGAAGCCCTAAGTGAAACTTTGTCATTCAATTTACCTGTTATTTGAAGGTCCAATTCACTATTCAATACCGAGTTTTGGTTGTTACCGATCGTAACTCCTCTAGAAATGCTCCCTGAAGTGGTCAAACCATCGAAAGGCGTGAACTCCTTTTCGGAATTTGGTCGCGATATCTTATAGATCTTATTTAATCTGTCATTGTTTTCGACTATGACTGCATCATCGAATTGTTGATAGGTCTTAGTTAAAAACTCAGGATATTTCAAATAATCAACAACTATGGAGTCAGCAGCAATTGGTTTATTAAAAGTCAAAAGCGCCTTTGAAAAATCAATATCATAAAATGAGGAATCTATTATTGTGTTATCTTTCAGTTTTACTGAAAAACCATTTGGATTTATACTTACGCTATCAATGGCAATAGTTTCATTTACGGCTACCGCCTTACTCTCATAGTTAGGGTTCTTGTCTTGCGCCAATGCAAAACTTCCGAAGAGCAAAACAAAAAAGGTAATCGTAAATTTCATATACTTAGATAAACTAAAAACTTGCTAATATATTTTGTTGATAGTTTTAGTTAAAACTGTTTTAATTTAATAGCGTAAATGTAAAGCATTATTTATTTTAGCTGAAATAACTTCAAGATAACAATGAAAATAATCTCATACAATGTAAATGGTATACGAGCTGCGCTTAACAAAGGTTTTATCGATTGGTTGAAAAATGCAGATCCAGATGTTATTTGTTTGCAAGAAATAAAAGCCATGAGAGAACAATTGGATCTTTCCCTTTTTGAAGATGCCGGCTACAAGTACAACTATTGGTACAGTGCTCAAAAAAAAGGATACAGTGGTGTTGCTATTTTGAGCAAGATGGAACCCAACCATATAGAATATGGCACTGGCATTGAAACGATGGATTTCGAAGGGCGTAACATTCGTGTGGATTTTGACAGAATCTCCGTGATGAGCATGTATTTGCCTTCTGGAACCAATGATGCTAGATTGTCTTTTAAATTCAACTATATGGATGAGATTCTTGAATATGTAAGCAATTTGAGAAAGACAATCCCAAATTTGGTGGTATGTGGAGATTATAACATTTGTCACGAAGCAATAGATATCCACAATCCAAAAATGAAAGGTGTTTCGGGGTTCTTACCAGAAGAACGCGAGTGGTTGGGTAATTTCATTGATAGTGGACTAATAGATTCATTCAGGCATTTAAACCCTGAAAGAGTAGAATATAGCTGGTGGAGTTATCGTGCCAATTCAAGAGCCAACAACAAAGGTTGGCGTTTGGATTATGCCATGGTCACAAAACCTTTGGAAGACAAGATAAAAAGAGCAATTATATTAACAGAAGCCAAACATAGTGATCATTGCCCTATATTGGTGGAAATAGAAAATTAAACCCCGAATAAAAACACACTCTCTCCCATAGCTTCTCTTGAATGAGGATCAATGTAGAGAGCAAATAAACAGTCCTATGAAAAAAACAATTGTCCTAGCCTTGACATTAATATCCTTAAATGCCTGTGTATCTCCAAAGGTATACAAGGAACTAGAAGATAAGTATGTCGATTTGAAAAAGGAAAACCGTAATCTTCAAGATGAAAACGACGAATTGTCAAAAGCAAAAAATGCTGCCGAAAACAAACTAACCAAATTACAGAAAGACTATGCAGATGCCGTGGCAAATAGGGACAGATTGCAAAAGGAATACAATGCCACGAAATCTAGCTTAGACAACATAAAGGCTTCCTATGATGCATTAGAAGCAAACAGCTCTTCCGCAATTGCAGCAAATACCAAAAAAAACAGGGAATTGCTTGCACAGCTTGAAGCCAAGGAACAAGCACTGGCAGCTGAGAATGAAAGATTGGATGCTCTTAAGAAACAATTGGAAGATCGTTCGCAAAGAGTTGCAGAACTAGAAAGTGTCATTGCTGCAAAAGATGCTGCAATGACCAATCTTAAAAACGCAATATCCAAGGCTTTAACCGATTTTGAAGGAAAAGGGTTGACCATAGAACAGCGCAATGGCAAAGTATATGTATCCATGGAAAACAAACTCCTATTCAAATCTGGCAGTTGGGCTGTTGGTGGAGAAGGGAAAAAAGCTGTAAAACAATTGGGATCTGTACTTGGAGAAAACCCAGAAATAGCAGTATTGATTGAAGGACATACCGACAATGCTCCATTTAAAGGTACTGGCCAACTTTCCGGAAACTGGGACTTATCGACCAAACGAGCAACGGCAATCGTCAAGATTCTACAAGAAAACGCCAACATAAATGCAGACAACCTAACTGCAGCCGGTCGTGGAGAATTTGCTCCGATAGCATCTAACAACACATCTGAAGGGAAAGCAAAAAACAGAAGAATAGAAGTTATTCTAACTCCTAAATTAGATGAGATCTCCAAGATCTTAAACGATATTTAAAACTTTGTAAATAGATAGATTTCTATTTGAAGGCATCTTGATCAATCACTAGCAAATTACCAAATCATGAAATACACGACATTACCGAATACAGATATAAAAGTTAGCAAGATTTGTCTAGGATCAATGACTTGGGGTAACCAAAATACTGAAACAGAAAGCCACCAACAGTTGGACTATGCCTTTAACAATGGTGTAAACTTTATAGACACCGCAGAATTATACCCTGTACCAGCCACAGCCGAAACTTCTGGCCGCACCAGCAAGATTATTGGAAACTGGTTAAAGAAAACGGGTAATAGGGACAAAGTCGTAATAGCTTCCAAAATTGCAGGCCCTGGTGATTACACTTCACATATTCGCACCACAGGATTTAGTCCAAGTGCCATACAGGAAGCCATAGATCTAGAATTAAAAAGGCTACAGACTGATTATATAGACCTATATCAATTACATTGGCCAGAACGCCAAACCAACACGTTTGGCATTCGAGACTACACACATAACCCAAGCGATGAATGGCAAGATAATTTCAATGGTGTTTTACAGGCTTTGGGAAGTGCCATCAAGGAAGGGAAGATTCGTGAAATAGGACTATCCAATGAAAAGGCATGGGGAACTATGCGCTATCTGGAAGAGTCCAAGACCAACAACCTACCAAGACCCATCACCATTCAAAATGCATATTCCCTGATAAACAGGGTTTTTGAAGGAGACATAGCAGAAGTTTCCATCCGCGAAAACATAGGTTTGCTAGCTTATTCCCCAATGGCATTCGGGGTATTATCTGGTAAATACATAAAAAAGACCGCAGCCGACAATGCGCGTTTGAAACTGTTTCCTCGATTTGCAAGATATAGTAGTGAACAGGCGACGCAAGCAACGCAAAAATATTTGGAGCTTGCCGAAACAAACAACCTTACACTTGCACAAATGGCATTGGCCTTTGTCAATCAAAGACCATTTGTAACCAGTAATATCATAGGAGCAACAACTATAGAGCAACTCAAAGAAAATATCGATAGTATCAACCTTGTTTTAAAAGACGATCTATTAGATAATATCAATGCAATTCACTCTGTAATTCCAAACCCAGCCCCTTAACTAAATCCCTATAAAACAGATAGGAATGCTGCTTAATGTTAATTTAACAATTGTAATATAAATCGTCTTTATTTTGTCGGTAATAATAGCACTTCGTCTATTATAAAAACATTTAACTATTTAGAGGTACGTTTTTGTTTAATTTTAATTCAATAAATAAACTAAACAACCCTTTTAAAAAAATGAGAAAGATTACCTTATTGTTAATTTTACTTTCATTTAGTTACTCGCTTAGCGCGCAAACTTATTTGCAAGAA
>CANMCF010000001.1 GCA_947496215.1 uncultured Bizionia sp. | reverse complement strand
TCGCCTTAGAAGCTTTACAAGATATCAGAATAAAACATCGTTGGAAAGCCATAGATCAGGAAAACGAATTAATCAGACAGGCTAAACTCAAACAAAAAAGCTATAATCCAGAGATATTTGACAATGGCGATACCAAGAAGCAACTCTTAGCTAGAAGTAGATACTTACTCTACAAAGCACCTAACAATTGGACACAAAACCAATACATAAGATCTAAAATACTCTTTGAGCAGTATCCGGACATCAAAAAAGTATACAATCTAGTACAAGGATTAAGAAATATATTTAATACAGCTACTTCGATACAAACAGCATATACAAAATTGGCGCATTGGTATAAAGATGTAGAACAAACAGAATTTAGAGCATTCAACACCATTGCTAATACAATAACGGTAAACTATAGATCCATCTTAAATTACTTCATCAATAGAAGTACAAATGCATCAGCAGAATCTTTTAATGCTAAAATAAAAGCCTTTAGAGCGCAATTTAGAGGTGTTAAAAACATAGAATTCTTCCTATTTAGATTAACCAGAATATTTGCATAAACACAACAATTGGTCTTGATCCGTCTTGATCCAGAATTAGATTATCAACGCATCTAAAATCAAAAAATGCTCCACAACTATGTTGTGAAGCATTTAATTTATGCGGAGAAAGAGGGATTCGAACCCCCGGAGGTGTGACCCTCAACAGTTTTCAAGACTGCCGCATTCGACCACTCTGCCATTTCTCCTTGAGTGTCTCATCAGGTATTCCCTGAATGCGGGTGCAAATATAAGACCCTTTTTGGTTCTTATCAAAGAAAAAAAACTTTTTTTTTGATTTTTTTAATCCAAGATCGGTATGGGTTTCATCTCTTCATTTACCGCAACAAATGTAAAGAACCCAGTAACAGACAATTCGCGCGATTTGCTGTACATTTTTTCCATGTAGATGTCTACTTTCACGACGCAACTCGTACGCCCGATCTTGTTTACCTTTGCCACGAGTTCCACGATGGTACCTTCTGGAATGGGCTTGGTGAAGTCAATTTTGTCCGTAGAGATCGTCACTACCTTTTTTCTACTGAAACGTGTAGCACATATAAAAGAAGCTTCATCCATCATATGCAATGCAGTTCCTCCAAAAAGTGTATTGTAGTGGTTGGTCGTGTTGGGGAAGATGGCTTTGAAAATTTTGGTTTCGGAAGCTTTGATCAGTTCATCTGTTAATATCATAATGGTAGTATAACTTTTTATTATTGCAGTTTGGTTCCATAGTTTGGAAGCAAGTATTATTTTTGCACAAAGATATATGTATTAATGGATATAATAGAGCATTTGGAATGGCGTTATGCCACAAAGAGTTTTGATGAGGACAAAATGGTTTCAGAAGAGAAGTTGCAAACCATATACAAGGCGTTTAACCTGACGGCTACCTCCTATGGGTTGCAACCATTGAAATTGGTGGTGATAAGCAACAAGGAGTTGCAAAAGCAGCTGGTGGAACATTCGATGCAACAACAACAAGTGGCACAAGCGTCCCACATATTGGTATTTTGCATAGAAACAGAAATAGACAAGACATACATCGAGACGTATTTTGAGCGTATAAAGGAGATTAGGCAGACTCCAGATAACATTTTGTCCAGTTTCAGGGAGTTTCTCATTGAGGACTTTGAATCCAAACCTCAGGAATTGATTGAGAGTTGGGCGACCAAGCAAGCCTATTTGACTATGGGAAACCTGTTGACGGTTTGTGCGGTGGAAGGAGTGGATACTTGTCCAATGGAGGGGTTTTCTCCGAAACAATATGATGAGTTGTTGGATTTTGAAACCAAAGGGTTGAAATCGGTTTTGGTGATGCCAATAGGTTACCGTGCTGAGGATGATATGTTTGCGAGTTTCAAAAAGGTGAGAAAGACAGTTGAAGAGTCGATTATTGTATTGTGACACAATATCTTGGCAAGATTCTTGTTATTTAAATAAAAACCATATTATTGCAATAATAATTGACGACTTTTAAGGATATGAAAAAGATAATGTTACTACTGGTGCTTTGTATTTCCATACAAGGCTTTTCTCAAGAAGAGGAACTATCCAACCTTTCCTGGTTGACGGATCTGGAAGAAGCCAAGAAAGAATCGATGGCTACAAAAAAACCGATCTTGATGTATTTTACGGGAAGCGATTGGTGTCCACCATGCAAATCCTTGAAGCAAGACTTTTTCAATTCGAAGACCTTTGAGGAAAAGTCCAAGAAATTCGTCTTGTTGATGGTGGACATGCCGAGACGAATGGATATCATTACGGAGGAACAAAGAAAGAAGAACAAGGTTCTGGTAGGCAAGTACAATAAAAAAGGAGGATACCCCAATATAGTGGCGCTCAATGAAAAATTGAATGTCATTGGCGAGTTGTCCGGATATACTTTTTTAAGAGAAACAGATAGGCATTTTACCTTCATAGACTCCATTTTGGAAAACTACTAGAAGAACAATATTCCATAAAGCCTCCAAACTTGAGTTTGGAGGCTTTTTTTATTGACTAATTTCCGTTAGTTTTGATGTCATAACCTATTATATAAAAAGAATGCCAGGATTTGAACGCTTTGGAGAACAAGAATGTAAAGAAGTACAAGATGTCTTAGACAACGGAGTACTAATGAGATATGGCTTTGACGGAATGCGAAATGGGCATTGGAAGGCAAAGTCTCTAGAAGAGGAATTACAACGAGTATTTAAGACAGAACACGCGCAATTGGTGTCTAGTGGTACAGCAGCCGTGTCCGTTGCCTTGGCTGCAGCAGGAGTAGGAGCTGGAGACGAAGTCATCATGCCCACATTTACCTTCGTGGCCAGTTTTGAAGCCATCATAATGTTAGGAGCCATTCCCGTATTGGTAGATATCGACGACACGTTGACATTGGATCCCAAAGCGGTAGCAAACGCAATCACACCGAAAACAAAAGCCGTAATGGTGGTGCAAATGTGTGGTAGCATGGGAAATATGGATGCATTGCAGAAAATATGCAAGACCAATGGATTGTTGCTTGTAGAGGATGCCTGTCAAGCAATTGGTGGGATTTACAAAGAGAAACCACTGGGTAGCATCGGGGACTTGGGATGTTTTTCATTCGACTTCGTCAAGACGATTACTTGTGGAGAAGGAGGCGCGGTCATTACGAACAATAAGGATTATTACATTAATACGGACCACTATAGCGATCATGGTCATGACCATGAAGGAAATGATAGAGGAGCGGAAACACATCCATTTCTAGGATATAATTTCAGAATTTCAGAATTGCATGCAGCTGTTGGTTTGGCACAAATTAAGCGTTTACCTGAATTTTTGGAAGTTCAGAAACAAAACTATACCATTATAAGAGCGGCATTGTCACAAATTCCAGAGGTCACTTTTAGAACCGTACCGGAAGGAGGGGAAGAAAGTTACGCCTTCCTGAATTTCTTCTTGCCAGATTTGGAATCGGCAAGAAAGGCATCGAAAGGATTCAAGGAAAACGGAATAGATGTATGTTTTCACTATTACGACAATAATTGGCATTATGTGCGTAAATGGGACCACCTGAAGAATGCGACATCGTTATACCCGGTTTCTACCGAGATAAAGAAAGGCTTGGAAAAAATTTCATCCAATGCCTATGAGCAGTCGGATCATTATATAGGTCGCAATGTTTCGGCATTGATAAAATTGTCCTGGACTGAGGAGGAGGTCAATGCTCGTGCCGAAAAAATGGTAGAAGTCATCAAGGCTTCAATTTAAAGATAATCCTAAAACTATTAACACTAATAAACCCTACATGAGAAAATTACTGCTATTGCTTTCTTTGTTCTGTCTTAACTTTGCTTTTGCGCAGGATGGATATTCCGATTTTTGGACTGCTCTGTTGAATAACGATAGAGAGGCAGCAACCAAAATCTACAAAGGCAAGAAAAATAAAGAGAACCAAATAAAAGATCTTGTCATTTACGAGATATTGAGGCAAGAAAATGGGCTTTTCAAGGAGAATCCTGATTTTTTGAAGTCTTTTGTTTCAAAGGAGGAATACGAATATTATCTATATGCCCTATGGAATGAAGGTTACGTCTTCACATCCTATTTGGATACTGGATTCAATGAAAGTGTCAAGAAAAAGGTTGAAGCCATAAGCAATTCCAATTTGAGCAATACCACGATCAAGGATGCCATATTGTATTTAAATGGAGTTATAGCAAGGTATTCCAACGATTTGAAACAATACACGGAGGCCATGGGAGAGATGAAGGCATTCAAGAATTGGCAATATTGTGGTGTTTTCGAAAATTTGAACAAAAGCGGATTGGATCGTGTTTACGATCCGGAAAGCAAGGCTCAATCCAATAGCCCATTCAATGCGGAAAGCAATGGGTTGGTAAATTGGTATGTGGCAAAGCACACCAACGATGCCTATCAGTTTTTCACAAGTCAGGAAGAATATGGCAAGGGCGTGCATTATGCACAATCATTCATAACGGCAACCCAAGACGAGGAGGTTGTCTTGCGAATTGGCAACGGCTCTGCCTTCAAATTATGGTTGAACGACGTGTTGATTTATGAAAACACCCAAGATGTCATCACGGATTTGAATGGATATCAAGTCAAGGTAAAAATTCCAAAGGGGAACAACAGGCTTTTGTTTAAAAATGCAGAAAGTGGGTATGGTAGCTATTTCATAATAACACCTTTTAACTTGGATGGTTCTTACAATACCACATTGAAGAGTAGTTCCGAATATTCTCCATATAACAAGAGTACGTTGGGTGAGATTGCTCCGGAAGTAGTCAAAAATGAATTCGAAAGCTTCTTTAAAAGGAAGGTTGAAGAAAATCCAAATGATTTCTTCTATGCCTATTGTTTGATAAATGCTTATTTCAGAAACTCTAAATATGAAGAAGCCAAGTTGGTTTTAGAGCCTTATTTGGAAAAATATCCGAAGAGTTCATTGTTGAGAGCCCTATTGGTTAACGTCTATACCTTCGAGGAGGACTATACCTCCATAGAGGAATTGAACAAGAACATAGAATTGGATGATCCAAACTATTATTATCCAATTTTGTTGAAGGTTACAGATTACGAACAGTTGGGAAGAATGACCTTGGTGGAATTGGAGGACTTCTTGAAATTGTTGAAAAAGACCATAGATCTTGAAATGATACAGATTACGGCAGATTTTATGTATAATGCCAGACAAGAAAACATAGCAAAGGTCAAGAAGAACCTGGACCAACTCATAAAGGAGTTGGATGGAAACACGGATTTAATGTTGAAGTTTGCTCCCTTGTATGCTTCTCTCTTTGAAGAAGAGGGCAAAGCCATAAAATTGTTGGAGAACTTCAGCAAGGATCATTGGTCATACGGTATCGAGTCCCAATTGTCTGCATACTATGACAAAAAAGGGGACAAGAAAGGGGCTTTGAACGTGATAAAGAAGAACATCGATTATTTCGAAACCAACAATGGTTACCTCAAAAGGATAATAAGGAAGTTGCATGGCTACCAAAAATATGAATCCTCTTTGGAGTACATAGAAAAAGGCATCGAAAACTTTCCGTACTCCTTTACGCTTCACGAGTACAAGGGAGATGCATTGTTGCAGATGGGGAAGAAGGAAGAAGCCATAAAGGCGTATGAGGAATCTTTGAGGCACAATAGCAACTATAGATCCTTGCGCAAGAAGATAAAAGACCTGAAGAATCAACCGAACTTTCTTACAGAATTGGTAATAGAAGATGCTTATGACTACATACAGGAGACAAGAGGCAAGATAGAAAGCAATAACTATGGCTTCAATATCCTAATGGACAATACGGCTGTGGAGCTATATGGTGACGGAGGAGGTAATTATAGAAATGTATTCATCTATGAGATCACTTCGGATAATGGGATAGAGCGTTTCAAGGAATACAACCTTGGATTGTCTGGAAACTACAACATCATAAAATCCGAAATAGTAAAAAAGAACAAAAGCATAGTCCCAGCGGATAAGAATAGATCCAACCTTGTGTTCAACGGGCTTTCCATTGGAGATGTCATCTATTTGGATTATGAAAACTCCTTTTCGAAAAGTGGTCGTTTTTATGACGCTTACACAGATCGCTTCATGCTTGGCTCTTTCCATCCAACGGTTCAATCCACTTTAAAGATAATAACACCGAAAAACCATGACATCAAGTTCAAGAATGTAAATGGAGACTCCAAACCAAAGATTACGAGCAAGGGAGAATTTACATTGTACGAATGGTCCAAGAAAGACAATCCAGGCCTAGAACAAGGAGAAAGTTACATGCCTAGTGATGTTGACATTGCAGAATACATTCACGTAAGTACCATTAAAGATTGGAACGAAATCTCTACTTGGTATTCCGATTTGGTAAGATCGAGGATGGAATACGATTCCACGGTGGAAAAAGCATTCAATGAAATCTTTCCTAAAGGATATGAGTCTCTAAGTGAAGACGAACGTTCCAAAAGCATATACAATTACATAAGAAACAATTTCACATATAGCTACGTCAGTTTCAGACAAAGTGGATATGTACCTCAAAAACCGGCAAAGACCATAAAAACGAGCTTGGGAGATTGTAAAGATTTCTCTACAGTATTCGTGACACTGGCGAAGAAGGCGGAGTTGAAAGCAAACTTGGTACTCATCTTGACTTCGGATTATGGAAACAACAGTTTGGTGCTACCAAGCACGGATTTCAATCACTGCATTGCCAAGGTGAAGATAGATGGCAAGGATCAATTTCTGGAGCTTACAGATAAATATTTGCCGTACAAATCGTTGCCAAACTCATTGAGAGGAGCCACAGGTTTGGAAATTCCGATCAATTTCAATCAAACGAATGATTATGATTTGTTCAAATTGAATGGTGTCTCTAGAGAGCAAGCAATATCCAAGAACAGGTTAAAACTTAAGTTGGGTGTCGACAAGATTGAAATGGATGTGGATACAGAATATTCTGGACATATAAATTCATACTACTCCAGTGTATTCTCGGAACCCAATGCAGAAGTTGTGAAAAAATCCATATATGATGATTTCGATGGCAGATTGAAGGATGACTTCACCCTTAACGAGCTTACCAACATCGAAAGCATCGAAAACGACAAAATCATAAAATACTCGGCAAACATTACCATAGACAAGAAACCGAGCAAAATAGGGAAGACAAGCATATTGCAATTGCCAATTATTTCGAATCCCTACACCAGTCCAATAATAAGCTTGGAAAAGAGAGCTTATGAGATAGATTACATCCAATATGAGAATATGGATGAGTATTATACGACATACGACATTTTCATAGAAGACAATCAACAGTTTACGGAGATTCCGGACAATGTGGATTTGAAATTCAAAAATCATACTTACAGTATGACTTTCGAGCTTGTGAAGAATAATCATTTGCAGGTGTCCATAAACTCTAATCCACAATTGGAGCGTATCGCACCTGAAGATTATTTGGAGTTCAAAGCTTACGTCAAACAAATTCTGGAGGCAGAGGAAGCTTTCATAGGGTATAAATCCATTTGATTGGACTCAAACGAGTTTTTGAATAAAAAAAGAGGCAAGTTTCAAAAACTTGCCTCTTTTTTATTTGGAATGAAATCCATGTACAAACTTCATAAGCGTTAGTAAGAGACGTAATCTACGATCTCCAAACCATAACCTATCATACCAACACGCTTGGTGTGCTCTGCATTGGAAATCAATTTCAACTTGTGTATGTTCAAATCGTGCAATATTTGCGCACCGATGCCAAAGTCCCTATCATCCATTTTAATGGCTGGAGCCTTTACTACTTCATTTTCTTTTTGTGATGCCTTTAAAAGACTTAGACGCTTCAATAGGTTCAAGGACTGGGCTTGTTGGTTTATGAATAGTATGGCACCTTTTCCTTCCTTGTTTATGACACTTATCATATCATCCAATTTCTGATCGGCATTGTTGGTAAGTGTACCCAATATGTCATTGTTGACCAAAGTAGAGTTTATACGCGTTAAAACGTGCTCATTTGTTGTCCAATCTCCTTTTGTCAAGGCAATGTGTACTTGATTGTTGGTTGTTTGTTGGTAGGCTCTCAATCTAAATCTTCCAAAACGTGTCTCAATGTTGAAATCCTCCTTTTTGTCAATCAAGGAATCATGATCCATTCTATAGGCTACCAAATCCTCTATGGAAACAATTTTCAAATCGAATTTCTTGGCTACTTCCATAAGTTGGGGCAATCTAGCCATCGTACCATCCTCGTTCATGATTTCTACAATCACTCCTGCAGGTTTCAAACCAGCCAAACGGGCAAAGTCTATGGCTGCTTCGGTGTGCCCTGTACGTCTCAATACACCACCTTCTTTTGCTACCAAAGGAAAAATATGACCTGGACGAGCCAAATCGAAAGGCTTGGTATCAGGGTTTACCAATGCCTTTATGGTATGAGATCTATCACTGGCGGAAATTCCTGTGGTTACTCCGTTTCCCTTTAAATCCACGGAAACGGTGAATGCCGTTTCCATAGGGTCGGTATTGTTTCTTACCATCATATGCAAGCCCAATTCCTTGCAACGAGTTTCTGTCAATGGTGCACAAATCAATCCACGACCATAGGTTGCCATAAAGTTTATCATTTCTGGGGTAACCAATTCGGCAGCGGCAAGGAAGTCTCCTTCATTCTCCCTATCTTCATCATCCACGACTATAATGATCTTACCTGCTTTTATGTCGTTTATGGCTTCTTGTATGGTATTGAGTTTGGACTCCACTTTATGTTCGGTTTTGGTAATCATTGTAATGATTTTTAGTTAAGCAAAGATATTGCTTATTTGCGATTAAAGCATAAAATCAGATTTGATTTTTCGATTTCTGAATAGATGAATTATTGGGTAGAAAACGACCCCTAAAATTGACAAGACGGGATTGTTTGGCGCTTTTTTCTGTTTAGAATGGGCATAGACAGCTTTGAAGGCAAATAAGGCTTTTATGTAATGCACACAATAAACAATGAATGAGATGGCACTAAGTTGAATTCCTGCCGATGCCAATTGTGGTAATTTGTTGTTGTTGAAAACAAAATGCAATACAAACAAAATCATAGCTATTGCATAAAAGGTGTAGCTAAAGGAAGAAACGATTCTATAATCTTTCAATTTTGCAGTTGAGGCTTGTACTGTTTTTGTTTGTACACCACTCCCTTCTTTGACTGTCTTTTCTTTGACGTTCATTTTTAAATCCTCCTCTATTTTTCTTTTTTGAAAGAAATAAAGAAGGAAATACAAAGGCAAACCAAGAAAGAAGAATAGCAATGCATTGGATATGGTCTCTTTTCCCAAGTGTTTCATCAAGTTGGAATGCTTAGAAAAGGATTTTATCAATGCGAACAAATAGGTTATTTCCGCAAGGACTCCAATTCCAAAAATCGTATTTCCCAGTACAGGGAATTTATTGTTGTTTAGTATGCTACCAGAAAGAAGCAATAGAGCAGCAATGGCGTATAGGATGAAGCCCAATTTGGATTCCTCCTCATATTCATTTTTCAAGCGAACGGCCTCTTCGTATTTCTGATTGGTGAAGTGTCCTCCAAATTTCAGTTCTTGGGTGGTAATTCCCCTGGAATTCAAAATTGCTACGGAAGAGTTCTTGTAAGAGATTCCATAATCGTACTGTCTGTAATTTTGTATGACATCTATGAGCTTGTTATTGTCATAGCTTTCCAAAGTAACATATTCGTTGGAACTTCTGTCCAAAAGAACTTCACTTTCCATAGTTGCTTTTTTCTTGATTCCAAACAATTTTTTAAGTGGTTCCAAAATACCGTCGGTTTCAAACAGACCTCTATCTTTTGTTGCTCTGGTCGTTAGGTAGATGCTTAACGGCAACATGATCAAAGTAGAGAACCAAGTGGCTATTGCCGGATTGAAGGAGCCATCCTTGGCACTGTTCTTTGCAAAGATGCCAATGAAGTGATAACTCAAAAACAAGACAATGGCAATTACCATAGGCAATCCAAGACCTCCTTTTTTTATTAAAGCACCCAATGGGGCTCCGACAAAAAACAATATGATGCAAGCAAAGCCCAAGGCAAACTTTTCATGAAAGGCAATGATGTGTTTGTTGAATCCAATGGTCTTGGTCTTTATGAGGTTGTCCTTGGTTGAAATGATTTGGATAGTGCTGGATGTCGCATTCACTGCATAGTCCAACAGTTGTGTTTGGCGTTTGGTCTTGAACAATTCTATGATGCCTCCAGTATGGATGGTGTCTTTTTTGCTCTCAACCGTAAGATTGATCGTCCCGATGTTCGTTCTATTGTATAACGATTTGGAGATGGTGGAAAAAAGCTCTTGTCTCTCTTTACCCAGTGAATCTATGGCATAATCCAATTCGTTTATGCTTAGCATGGTGTATTTGTCGCTATAGTTCTTTTCATTCATGTCGACTGCATTTATTTGAGACAAGTCGATGTTCATGATGTATTTTTTGAAGAGACTTTTTGTAAAAGGTCTTTTCAAGCGTTTTTTATAATCTTTTGGAGGGGTGTCATCATAATGGTAACCATCATACAATATCAATTGTAGGACATCGGATTTTTCACTACTTGTGAGTTCTCCTGTCTTTGCAATGGTAGTCTTGTTGTTTCCCGTTCTTCCTTTCTGACTTTGGTGAATGACGATGTTTTCCAAATATTGACCGCGATCTCCAGTCTTCTTGGACACCTTTATGTTGAAGTCGTCTCCTATTTGATTGAATTGTCCTTCGGCTATTGCCATTGCGGGTTTCACCTTGGCTATGTTCTTTCTCAGGTTGTAGCTGTTGTATTCCGCCCTAGGAATGACATTGTTGCTAAAGAAGAAAGTGGTGATGGCCAATAGTACGATGAATACACTTAATCCAGACATGGCACGTTGGAGTGATATCCCAGTGGATTTCATAGCTGCAAACTCATAGTTTTCAGCAAAATTCCCAAATACCATTATCGAAGCCAACAATATGGTAAGCGGCAATATCAATGGGATTAGGGTAGGAGTGATGTAAAACAAGAATTTAAGGACGGTGATGATGTCCAAATCCTTACCTGCAAGCTCTTTTATATACAACCAAATGGCCTGTAATACAAAAATCAGCATGAGTATGACAAACACGCTGATAAAAGTTTTAAGATAAGAGCTTAATATATATCTATCTAATATTTTCAAGGACTATTCTAATCTAGTGTATTGATGTAGTAATCTACATATTTACTTTCGTCAAAGGTAAACAAGGTTTTTGAAATAGGTTCATTAGTTTTAAAAGAATTAACAGTAAGTGTTGTCTTTGTTCCGTTTTTGCCTATTTCGATTAAGTTGTAGATATGCTTCGTCTGTGCATCTATACCCAACAGTATGTACTTGATTTCAGAATTGGAATCGATTGGAACCAATTTCACATATTGAATCTTTCTACCCTTGACCTTCTGTACGATGTCCATTTCGTAGGTAAAACCATCTTCATAGAAGGAAAGCATCTTGCTCGGGGTGATGCTGTTTTCATCCTCTGCACTTTCAGAGGAAATGGTTACTTCTTCATCTTCAGGGCTGATGGAATATAGTTTGGAGCCGTCAAATATTCTGGTGATGCCTAGTATGTTGAGCTTGTATTTGTCACCTTGCATCTTGACATCTCCTCTTGTTTCCTGCTTGATGTTTTCTTCTAGGTTTTCCAATACGTATTTGAAATCTATGGCAATGTTGTCGTAGCCTTTTACTTTTTGCGATACTTCGGACAATAATGTTTTTGCGTCACCTTTGCTTTGTGCAAAAGTCGTTGAACTTACTAATAATAAGAGTAGTAATACTTTTTTCATGGTAAATCTTAAATTTGTCATCTCCATTGAGGTGGAAATTTTTTTGTTATTATTTTTATTCATTTGCCAAATGTTCATCAAGTGCCGCCAAATCTGTAATTAGGACTTGCCTTGCCTTGCTACCTTCAAAACCTCCAACAATGCCAGCTGCTTCCAATTGATCTATTAGACGTCCAGCTCTGTTGTATCCTAGTTTTAATTTACGTTGCAATAAGGAAGCCGAACCTTGTTGGGCCGTTACAATGATCTCAGCAGCTTCTTTGAACAATTTATCTCTATCTGAAATATCTATATCAAGAGTTGTGCCACCTTCTTCACCTACGTATTCTGGAAGTAGGTAAGCATCAGGATATGCTTTCTGAGCACCAATGAAATCGGTGATCTTTTCAACTTCGGGTGTGTCCACGAAAGCACATTGTATTCTAATAAGGTCATTGCCTTGTGTATAAAGCATGTCTCCACGACCAATCAATTGATCTGCTCCAGAACCATCCAAAATGGTGCGGGAATCTATCTTGGAAGTTACCCTAAATGCAATTCTGGCAGGGAAGTTGGCTTTTATGATACCAGTTATCACATTTACAGATGGTCTTTGTGTGGCAACTATCAAGTGTATTCCTATGGCACGAGCCAATTGAGCGAGACGAGCTATTGGTGTTTCCACCTCTTTACCTGCAGTCATGATCAAATCAGCAAATTCATCGACGACCAATACGATGTAAGGTAGGAATTGATGTCCGTCGTTAGGATTCAATTTGCGAGCTTTGAATTTGGAATTGTATTCAGCAATGTTTCTACAAAATGCATTTTTCAGCATTTCGTATCGGTTGTCCATTTCAATGCACAAGGAGTTCAATGTGTTTATGACCTTGGTGTTGTCTGTTATTATTGCCTCGGCACTATCTGGAAGTTTGGCTAGGTAATGACGCTCTATCTTGTTGAAAAGCGTCAATTCGACCTTCTTCGGGTCAACCAAGACAAATTTGACTTCCGCTGGATGTTTTTTGTAAAGCAATGATGTCAAGACAGCATTTAGTCCTACAGATTTTCCTTGCCCGGTCGCACCAGCCATCAACAAGTGAGGCATCTTGGCCAAATCTACAACAAAGGTTTCATTGCTAATGGTCTTACCCAAGGCAATGGGAAGTTGCATCTCGGATTTCTGAAATTTCTGAGCGGCAATCACAGAACGCATGGAGACTATGGTGGAGTTCTTGTTTGGTACCTCTATACCAATGGTTCCTTTTCCTGGAATGGGAGCAATGATACGAATCCCCAATGCAGAAAGTGACAATGCGATGTCATCTTCCAAGTTTTTGATTTTGGAAATACGAACCCCAGCTTCCGGTACGATTTCATACAGTGTAACTGTGGGGCCAATTGTGGCTTTGATGGTGGCTATGCCTATTTTGTAATTGTTTAAAGTTTCTACGATTCGGTTTTTGTTGTCTTCGAGTTCTTCTTGGTTGATGGTAATTCCTTCTGTATCGTATTTTTTCAATAGATCCAATGGGGGAAATTGGTAATTCCCCAGCTCCAATGTTGGATCGAATAGCCCAAAGTCGGCAACGAGTTTGTCGGACAAGTTATCAGTTTCGGATTTCTCTTCCACGATGTCTTCGACTTTTATCTCTATGCTTTCTTCTTCCTCCTCTTCTTCTTTAGGGACTTCCACTTCCAATGTCGTGGAGGTTTTTCCTTTGTCATCAGATTTTGTTTCAGGTTTCGAATAATTGTCTATCGTAGGTTTTATGTCCTCTACAGGAGCTTCAAAAGCTGTCTTTATGTGCTCTGCTTCTTCGGTTAGACTATTGTCTATTGGTATTATGGTTTCATTTTCGTTGGAAGCTTGCTCGAACTCAGATTCAATATCGTCTTTTGCTTTTTTGAAAAGAGACGCAATATGTTGTGGAGTGACTTTAAGCCTTATGGCCAGATAAGATATCAAGGCAAAAATCAACAACAATGCAGTTCCTATCTTGCCAATGTAATCTTGAAGGTATGTATTTGTCTCATAACCAATGGTGCCGCTTAACAAACCATTGTCTTTAGAAAGGAACCCAAGTAAAATGGATAACCAAATGGTAATGACTATTCCCCAAAACCAATGTTGCCGCAACTTTTCCTTTTTCAAGTCCAATACGATATATACTCCAGAAAGAAAAATCAATCCAGAAATTATAAACGAAGCAATTCCAAAACCGCGTTGAATGAATAGGTCGCTCAACCAAGCTCCAAATTTACTGAGCCAATTTTCGGATTTGACCTGTCTTGAGGAAAATTCAGCCAATGTACTTTGATCTGATTCTCCCGTAAACAG
The DNA here is from genome assembly GCA_947496215.1 of uncultured Bizionia sp. Classification (GTDB taxonomy): domain Bacteria; phylum Bacteroidota; class Bacteroidia; order Flavobacteriales; family Flavobacteriaceae; genus JAHDHI01. The sequence goes on along the minus strand of CANMCF010000001.1, from coordinate 653,454 downwards.
AAAGGATAGGAAGGCTATAAAAAACAGAATTCCCAAAATAATCAAAAAACTACCTGCAACAAGTTTCTGCTGGCTATTTAAAACTAAACTAGGGCGTTTGAATTTTGGTCTCGATTTTTTAGTTGATTTAGGTTTTGATTTCGGTTTTGTTTTCGCCATTCTCTGCTTTTAGATTAAACAAAAATACAAATACTTAACGTTTATCCTAATCGATAATTGCATTAAAATGAAACCTCGTCATTTTTGCATTTCTGATTTCGACAGGAAATGATTTGGATGAAGAGAGGCAATGGAAACCAATACTAATTTGATTTTAGAAAACCTTTGGAATGTATATGATGCAACCCACGATTACGGCTGCTACGGCAAAAATAAATACAGCACCAGCTGCCAAGTCCTTTATGAGCCCGATTTTTGGGTGATGGTTCGGGTGGATGAAATCTGCAATTTCCTCTATGGCGGTGTTGACACCTTCAATGGACATGATCAATGCTATGATGAGAATTTGGATAATCCACTCCGTAGCGGACAAGTCATAATAAAACCCAGCAATGGTCATAATCACACCGATGAAGAACTGTACCTTCAAACTAGCTTCTGTGGTAATTAGGAGGTATGCACCTTTGAAAGCATAGCCAACACTTTTAATTCGATTTACTAGGAAGGAGTCTTTTTTGCTCATATGATGGGCATATGGATGAATTGGAATGAAAGGCTGTTGTGATTGCTTTTTATTGAATGCAATCGAAATCAATCATATATGACATAAAATGCATATGCATTTCGATTGCATTCAATTAGATGGTATTGAAAATTTATTCTCTAAATTTTATAGAGAAACAATAGGTTATTCGTCTAACAGGGCATATAAGGATGCCTTATAATTGGGTTCGTCTGCAACTTCTGGGACTTGCTCAGTATATTTGACAATGCCATTTTCGTCTAATACAATGACACATCTGGAAAGCAACCCTTCAAAAGGACCTGTGGCAAAATCCAAGCCATATGCCTTGCCAAAGTCACCATTTCTATAGTCGGATAGCATTAAAACGTTGTCCAACCCTTCAGCTCCACAAAAACGAGCTTGTGCAAATGGTAAATCTTTGGAAATGCAAAGTACTTTCGTGTTTTCCATTTCACTAGCTTCCTTGTTATATGCTCTTACGGATGCAGCACAAGTGCCAGTGTCCACACTTGGAAATATGTTCAATACAACTTTATGTCCTTCGAAATCTGATAATTCTTGAGAGGACAAATCACTTACTGTCAGTTTGAAGTTCGGAGCCTTAGTGCCTACTTTTGGTAGATTTCCAGAGGTTTCTACAGGGGTACCACCTAATGTAATTGATGCCATTTTCTTTAATTTTTAAAATTGAAGACTAAAAATAAACATTAATTGGATTGTACGCTTAATATTTCATGAATTTCTTTTAGAATAATTTTTAATGATTGAAATATTTGTTTTTCATAGTTAATAACTATTACAAAATAAGGACAATCAATTTTTTTGAAGTAATATGGAAGGGATAATTTTCTAATTTTAGGAAAAATAAAAACTAAAAGTATGGACAATATGAATAATCACAATGGAGGAGACTTAAGTCAGTGCCCTTTTATGGGTGGATCCCATAAAGAAAGTGCTGGAGGAGGTACTACTAATAAGGATTGGTGGCCTAACCAGTTGAAATTAAACATTCTTCGTCAAAATTCCGAAAAATCCGATCCAATGACGAAGGGGTTTGACTATGCGTCAGCATTTAATAGCATTGATTATGCTGAACTTAAAAGAGATGTTATAGAATTGATGACGGATTCTCAAGATTGGTGGCCTGCAGATTATGGGCATTATGGGCCTTTTATGATCCGTATGGCATGGCATAGTGCCGGTACATACCGTGTTGGAGATGGGAGAGGGGGAGCTGGTTCTGGTACACAGCGTTTTGCCCCATTGAATAGTTGGCCAGACAATGGAAACCTCGACAAGGCGCGTTTGTTGTTATGGCCAGTGAAAAAGAAATATGGAAATAAACTGTCTTGGGCAGATTTAATGATCTTGGCAGGCAATTGTGCTTTGGAATCCATGGGATTCAAAACGTTTGGATTTGCCGGGGGTCGAGAGGATGTTTGGGAACCGGAACAAGATGTCTATTGGGGTTCTGAAACCGAATGGATGGGAAACGATGCACGCTATGAAGATGGGAAGCTTTTGGAAGGACATTTGGGTGCTGTACATATGGGGCTCATCTATGTCAACCCTGAAGGGCCAAATGGAAATCCAGATCCATTGGAATCAGGATTTGACATAAGGGAAACCTTTGGTCGTATGGCAATGAATGATGAAGAAACTGTAGCATTGGTAGCAGGTGGACATACATTTGGAAAGGCACACGGTGCAGCAGATCCTGACAAATATGTGGGAGCTGAACCTGCAGGAGCCTCTATTGAAGAAATGAGCACAGGTTGGAAAAATACATTTGGTTCAGGTGTTTTGGATGATGCCATAACTAGTGGGTTGGAAGGAGCTTGGACACCAAACCCCATCAAATGGGATCACGATTTTTTTGAAGTATTGCTCAAATACGATTGGGAATTGACCAAAAGTCCAGCTGGTGCACATCAATGGACTCCTACAGCTGCGTCGAATGCCGAAATGGCTCCCAAAGCGGGGGATGCTTCGGGAAGACAAGCATTGATGATGACCACGGCAGACATGGCGTTGAAGATGGATCCCGACTACTTGGAGATTTCCAAGCGTTTTCATAAAGACCACAAAGCGTTTGAAGATGCCTTTGCTCGTGCTTGGTACAAATTGACACATAGGGACATGGGGCCAGTTAGTCGTTATTTGGGGCCTGAAGTTCCTAAAGAAGAATTGATTTGGCAAGACCCTATTCCTAAAGGGACAAAACTTTCAGAAGGAGACATTGCAATATTGAAAGGAAACATCTTGGCATCTGGGTTGACCGTTTCGCAATTGGTTACTACTGCTTGGGCATCGGCTTCAACATTCAGGGGGTCAGATATGAGAGGTGGAGCAAACGGTGGACGCATACGTTTAATGCCTCAAAAAGATTGGGCTGTCAACAACCCAGCCGAATTGGATAAAGTGTTAACTGTCTTGGAGGCAATTCAAAAAAACTTTGAAGGTTCTGTTTCAATGGCAGATTTAATTGTTCTTGGAGGATCTGTAGGAGTGGAGCAAGCTGCAAAAAATGCAGGCCACCACATAACGGTGCCTTTTGAGAGTGGAAGAGGAGATGCTTCTCAAGAGCAAACGGATGTGGAATCTTTTGCGCATTTGGAACCAAAGGCAGATGGATTTAGAAACTTTTTAAAGACAGATTTAAAGTTGGCTGCCGAGGAATTATTGATTGATAGGGCACAATTGCTAACACTATCAATTCCAGAAATGGTAGTTCTTGTTGGTGGCTTAAGGGTAATTGGGACAAATTACGATGGCTCCGATCATGGAGTGTTTACGGACTCCCCTGGTGAGCTTTCAAACGATTTCTTTGTGAACATCTTGGATTTTGCCACTACATGGAAGGCAACCTCATCCAGTGATGAAATATTTGAAGGTCGAGACCGGAGAACAGGAGAAGTAAAACATACAGGAACGAGGGCCGATTTGATTTTTGGCTCAAATACGGAATTGAGAGCTGTAGCAGAGGTATATGCTGCAGATGATGCCAAGGAGCAATTTGTAAGTGATTTCGTTTCAGCTTGGACAAAAGTGATGAATTTGGATCGCTTTGACTTGACTTGATCGGGAGAAAGATATCAAGCAAAGGTCACACAATAAAAAAACCACTTCATTTGAAGTGGTTTTTTCGTTGTAATTTTCTTTTTCTATTTGTCAATAGACCCTAGAACACGTTTCATGAAGGCATTTAAAGCTTCTTTTTGTGAGGCACCTTCCTTTATCATCTTGTTAACTTCGATGGCGCCATACATATTGGAGATGAGTTCTCCTATGACATCGAGTTCTTCATCTTTGAGAGAAGGAACTTCCGTTAAAGCTTCCAAGGTTTCAATGGTTTCCACAATGTAATCTTCATCATTGCTTTCTATAAATTGTGTCAAGTGTTTTATTACTGGTAATTTCATGAAAAATGATAATTTTTGGACAATCCTTAACTAAAGAACTTCGTCAACCAATGTTTTCAAAACATCGAATTTGTTGGTCTGTACCTGATTTACGAAAGCCCCATTCTTAAATGTTGCGAATGTTGGCAAGTTATCCACTGTCGCCAATTGTCTGGATTCCGGAAATTTTTCTGCGTCAGCTATTATAAAAGTTACACCATCCAGTTCCGAAGCCAGTTTTTTGACTTTTGGCTTCATTATACGACAGTTGCCACACCAAGTTGCAGAATACTGTACGACTACAGTTTCGTTGTTGGCAACCAATTCGCTAAGGTTATCTTGAATTAATTCTTGTACCATGATTCAGAATTAGTTTACGTGTGCAGCCAAATATTCTGCAGTTGCATTTCTATTTGCTCCCATGGCTTCTTTTCCTTCTTCCCAGTTTGCTGGACAAACTTCTCCTTTTTCTTGAACGTGAGTGTAGGCATCTACCAAACGTAAAAACTCATTTACATTACGACCAAGTGGCATATGGTTTATTCCTTCATGGAAGACCACACCATCCTCATCGATCAAGTAAGTAGCTCTATAGGTTACATTGTCTCCGTCTACAGTCACAACACCATTCTCTTCATTGTATTGTTCGTTTGTGATGTCTAGGATTCCCAAGGTAGAAGCTAGGTTTCTGTTGGAATCAGCCAAAAGTGGATAAGTCACACCTTCGATTCCTCCATTGTCCTTTGCAGTGTTCAACCAAGCAAAGTGTACTTCTGGAGTGTCACAAGATGCTCCTATAACGATAGTATTGCGCTTTTCAAATTCTGCTAGAGCAGCTTGGAAGGCGTGTAATTCTGTAGGGCAAACAAAAGTAAAATCTTTTGGGTACCAGAATAACAATACTTTTTTCTTGTTGTTTTTTGCTTCCTCAAGAACGTTCAATTTGAAAGTGTCTCCCATTTCGTTCATTGCATCCACATTTAAGTTTGGAAATTGTTTTCCTACTATAGCCATTTGTATTTGATTTTATAATTAATGATTCGTTTTTTCAAGGCGCAAAGATACACCTGATTCTATGTAATAAGGAATAATAAAATTTTAAATCTTTATTAAATGATAGATTTAATTTATTTGAACCTGAAATTTAGATAGTTACGATTTATTTAGAAGATAGTTGCTTGATTTTTATTGAAAAAGCAGCAAACAGCAAAGTCATAAAAGGACTAAGAATACTAAAGAATACGTATGGAATGTAAGCTGTTGCACCAGCATAGCCAAACAACACCTTAGAATGATAGGCTCCACATGTGTTCCATGGAATCAAAACTGAGGTCACCGTACCAGAATCCTCCAAAGTCCTACTAAGGTTTTCTGGGGCCAAGCCTCTATCCTCGTATGCTTGCTTGAACATCTTTCCAGGAACTACCAGTGCCAAATATTGATCAGAAGCGGTAACGTTCAAAGCTAAACAACTCGCTACCGTACTTGCAAATAAACCAAATGTAGTAGTCGCCAAATTCAATAGTGATTTGGTAATTCTTGATAAAGCACCAATGGCATCCATAACACCTCCAAACACCATTGCACATACTATCAACCAAATAGTCCCAAGCATACCTTTCATACCACCAGCGGTAAATAAGTCATTCAATTCCGGACTGGAGGTTTCTACCGCAGTATCTACCGTCAATGCATTCATGATACCTTGGTATCCAGACTGGAATGTCAATGATTCAGCTCCAGCTATTTTTGCAACGATATCCGGTTGGGCAATCAAAGCAGCCACGCCCCCTAGCAATGAACCAATTAGCAATGCAATTAAAGGAGGCGTTTTCTTAACAATCATAATTATTATCAATACAGGTACGATAAACAACCAAGGACTGATGTTGAATGCTCCTTTTATCGCCGTCAACTTGTCTTCTATTTGTGGAGTACCACTCGTGTCTAAGTTCAACCCGATGATAATGAATATGATAAGTGTAATTACTATGGTCGGTATTGTAGTCAATGCCATATATTTGATGTGACTGAAGAGTTCTCCTCCAGCCATTGCAGGTGCAAGGTTTGTCGTGTCACTGAGTGGAGACATCTTATCTCCAAAGTATGCCCCAGACAAGACAGCTCCAGCTGTCATTCCAACAGATATGCCCAATGATTCACCTATGCCGACAAGAGCAATACCCACTGTGGCCGAAGTGGTCCATGAACTACCAGTGGCAATTGAGATTATGGAACAAATAATGACACATGCTGCAAGAAAGATCGTTGGATTCAATATTTGCAAGCCATAATATATCATGGTAGGTATGATTCCACTTATCAACCATGTTCCAGCCAATGAACCTACCATCAACAATATCAGCAATGCTCCTGTTGTGGATTTTACATTTTCTGCAACCTCTTCAAGCATTCTCTTGTATCTAACTTTATTTTTAAAGCCAACAATGGCAGCTACTGCAGCTCCTAGCAAAAGAACAAATTGATTGCTTCCGCTCAAGGCATCGTCTCCGTATACATAAATGTTGTAGGCTAACATTCCTACCAATGCTATGACGGGAATCAAAGCTTCCCATAAACTAAGCTCTTTATTGTCAATGATTTTTTGGTCTTCTATGTTTATTTCGGAGAGATTGTCGTCTTGCATTCGAGTTCTTTTTTTGGATGTGTAATGTTACGATTTTAGTAGAAGTTATGCAAATTGAATTCGTTACTGTAAATTAGCATGTTATATGGATTCAATAACTCAAATTGTATTAGGAGCAGCATGTGGAGAAGCAGTCTTAGGGAAGAAAATAGGTAATAAGGCACTTTTGTTTGGAGCCATAGGTGGTACCATTCCAGATTTGGATGTCTTCATAGGAGGGTTTTTGTTTAACAATGAAATAGATGCGATGCTATTTCACCGTGGTTTCATGCACTCTATTCTGTTTTCCGTGCTGGGAGCATTCCTATTTGGATGGTTGGTGCATAAAATGTATGATTCTGGAAAAAGGCAAGGTTCTACTACCATGAGGAATTGGATATCATTGTTCTTTTGGTCGTTGTTTACGCATCCTGTCTTAGATTGCTTTACACCATATGGAACACAATTGTTTGCTCCCTTTACCAATTACCGTGTGGCTTTCAACAATATTGCAGTTGCAGATCCAATGTATACGGTGCCATTTCTAATATGTGTGATCATCTTGATGTTTTATGGAAGAAATACAAATAGAAGAGGTCAGTGGTTGAAATTTGGGATTGGAATAAGTTCGGCCTATATGTTGTTTACCATTGGAAACAAGTTATATGTCGATTCCATTTTCAAAGACTCCTTGAACGAAAAAAATGTGAAATATTCTCGCTTTAGTCTACAACCGTCGATTTTAAATAATATCCTATGGTATGGCATTGCAGAAACAGATGCGTCTTATTTTGTAGGTTATTATTCTTTGTTAGATACAGAAAATCGCTTTTCGGGCTGGGAAGAGTTACCTAAAAAACGAGCAATAGATGATAATGAATATAAGGATTTGAAGGATTTGGCTTGGTTTAGCAATGGTTATTTTAGCGTCTATGAATACGATGACGACACATATCTATACAATGATTTACGCTACCCTTTACTTAAGAACGATGATGAGCCATCCTCCGTTTTTGGTTTTGTTCTGTTCAAGGATGAACATCGTTTGAATATGAGACCCTTCAAGCCAAAAACTGGTGATTTCAGCAATGTGATTGCCATGCTTTGGAAACGTTTGAAAGGTGTTTAATCGTAATTTATTGACTCTTTGTCTAATAATTGAATTTTTACATTCATAAGTGCTTATATGCGTTATTTTCGCGGCAAAAAACATTCATGCAAAGATCCCTCGCTTTAGTATTAGTTATTTTTCTATCAAAAGTCAATGCCCAAGTCGGCATCAACAACACAAATCCAAAAGCTTCCTTAGACATTGTTTCGGATACACCAGCAAGCCCAAATGCAAATGATGGGTTGTTGATACCGAGATTGGATAAACTACCTGCGACCAACCCAACTGCTGATCAAAACGCGATGATGATTTATCTCAACAACGATTTAACAGGAGTAAACATAAGTGGAATTGCAAAGGATTACGATTTTGGTTTCTATTATTGGGACAATGCCGAAACGGATTGGGTTAGATTTCTACGAAAAGCTGGGTGGCATATAGGAGGCAATGATGATGCAAGGAGTGGCACTCATTTCATTGGAACTACAAATTCTGAAGAAGTGGACTTTAGAGTAGACAATACATTTGTGGCCCGTTTTACCAAATTAGGTCAATTTGAACTGGAATCGGAAGGGAAAAGCATACTTATAGGTTATGAGGCTGGTGACGATTATGTCGCAGATCCAGGTACATCGGAACAAAATGTATATATAGGTTACCAAGCAGGAAAGGATACAGACAATGCAGGATACAACGTGGCTGTTGGAACGTTTGCCATGACAAACAACGATGATGGAGATTTAAATACGGCAGTTGGAGATGAGACGATGGCAAACAACGATGATGGTTCTAGGAATTCTGCTTTTGGTAAAGATGCCTTACATAACAATGATGATGGTGATGACAATACAGGGGTAGGTTACAATGCATTGGTAAACAATACGGATGGGACTGGGAATACGAGTGTGGGAAGCAATGCAGGGAAAACCAATACGATAGGTACCAATAACGTTTTTTTGGGGAACAATGCTGATACAAGCATTGGGGGGCTAACAAATTCCAGTGCCATTGGTAATGGTGCGCAACTCACAGAATCCAACCAAATCGTATTGGGAAATACAGCTGTACAGAAAGTATTCACCTCGGGAGTGGTAACGGCAAAAAGTTACATTGCTACGGTTGGTGCAGCCATTGGTTATGCAGATTACGTTTTTGAAAGATATTATGATGGGAACTCCTTGATCAATGCGGATTATAGATTTTTTGAGATAGAAGAGGCAGAAGCATTTGTGAAGGAAAATGGGCATTTGAAAGGTGTGAAGTCCTATGAGAGCATTAAAAACAACGACTTCAAGTATGATGTGGCAACTTTGGCATTGTCTTCATTGGAGAAAATAGAAGAGCAGTTCCTGTACATAACTCAATTGAATTTGCGATTAAAATCTCAAGAGGAGGAAATAAAAACGTTGAAAATGCGTTTGGAGAGAATAGAAAAACTATTGGAGAAAGAACAATAGTATAAAATACCCCGAATTATATTTAATTAGTCGACCTCTTCCTTTTTTGGAAGCAACAGCCTACAAAAAAGCCTAAAGAATTTTCTTTAGGCTTTTTGCTATGAGTATTTGTGGGAATGAAATTTTAATTTTTGGTTTTCAATTCTCCAATCATTCTTACTTCATTCTTCATCGTATTGAAGTTTGGAGAATGTTTAGTTACGCGTTCTATCAGTTTCTTGTAGTCTTCTTGAGTTCCATTGCCGTCGACATGGAAAATGAATTTCAATTCGGGAAAGCCAACATTCGTCTCATTGTCAATTCCCAAAAAACCATTTAGATCCAATTTGCCATCTATTTCGATTCTCAATTTATTTATTTCAATGTTCATTGCTGTAGCCCCAGCCATGAACGTAACAGCCATGCAACCGGCCAAACCTCCCAACATGTATTCTGCAGGGTTGGGAGCATGATTGGCTCCAAGCAATTGAGAGGGCTCGTCTATGACAAACTCAAAATCCCTTACGATCTTATGGTTGCCTAAAACCATATTCTTGGTCTTTACCTTCGTTTTCGTTCCGCTAACCCAGTCAAGGGCGATGCCATAGGATGCGTTGCCTTCGTTGCGGTCTTCCTTTACTTCATTGGCAAATTCGCTAAGTCCGGAAATGTTTATGTTGTTTAGCATACAGTTTGTTTTTTAAATACGTTGTTTATTGCTTGTTCGAAATCTGCTATTAAATCTTCAATGTCCTCAATGCCTACAGACAGGCGAACAAGGCCTTCGTTGATGCCTATGGCTTTTTGTTGCTCTTTGGTAAGAGAAGCTTGTGAAGTATTGTATGGTAGGGAAATTAAGCTTTCCACTCCTCCGAGGCTAGTCGCTTCCTTGGGTAATTTCAAATGACTCAACAGGGAGTGGGCATTCTCATTTCCTCCTTCAATTTCAAAACTTATCATTCCAGAATATTTTCCTTTCATTTGAGACTTGGCCAAACCATGTTGACCATGGGACGCCAGCCCCGGATAATAGACTCTTTTTATCTTGTTATGCGATTCGAGATAATTGGCTAGTTGCAATGCATTTTCGTTATGAGTTCTCATTCTAAGTGCAAATGTCTTCAAACTCCGCTCCAGTAAAAAGCAAGCATGTGGATCCATAGAGCCACCGTTCTTTAACATTTGCGGCCAGATGCGATCTATGAGTTTGCGAGACCCTGAGACGGTTCCCCCTATGAGGTCGGAATGTCCATTCAAGTATTTTGTTGCAGAATTTACGACTAGATCCACACCCAACTCCAATGCCTTGACATTGTATGGTGTTAAAAAGGTGTTGTCTATTATAACTCTCAGATTGTGTTTTTTTGCCAAAGCAACCAACTCCTTCAATGGTGTTATTTTTAATAGGGGATTTGTCAAGGCTTCAAAATACAAGACTTTGGTATTGTCCTGTATTGCCGCTTCAATGGCATCTATATCGGTTGGAGAGGTGAAGGAAACCGACATGCCGTAACGGTATAGGTCTTCATATAGGAAATTATATGTGCCTCCATAGATGTCTCGAGATGACACCACATGGCTTCCTTTGTCCAGAATGGCCAATAATGTCGATGAAATCGCTGCCATGCCAGATGCAAAAACTATGGAACTCTCTGCATTTTCCAATGATGACAGTTTTTCTTGAACGCTCCATTGGGAAGGGTTGCCGTATCTGGAATATATCATTTCATCTCTACCACGACCTTCTTCTATGGCCTTATAGGATGGTTCACTCAAGTAAAAAGTGGAGCATTGATAGATAGGTGTGCCCAAGGCATTGGTATTTGGGTCGTTATATTGCCCAGCATGTACAGATTTTGTAGAATCCTTGAATTCAGCATGAGATTCAGGTTGAAGCGTTGGCCCCTTTTCCCTTTTACGTTTCAAATCATTTAACCAAATATCTTTTTTGTCATTCATTCTCAGGTTATTTTATATGGAGACTAATTGTTCTTTTTTCTTTTCTTTTAAAGAGGGGTTTGCGATTGTGGCATCATTTAAAATATAATTGCTCAGATATTCGGCATCTTTCTTTACACCTCCAAGTGTCGCAGACCCTCTAGTGTGTAGCCAAGGCAGTCCCAAATAATACAAACCTTTTATTTGGCTAACCCCTCTATAATTCTTCGGGTAGTTGTTGGTGTCCAATTGTTCGCCTTCTATCCAATTGAAATTAGGTTTGAATCCAGTAGCCCATACGATGTTTTTAATGGATGAAATCGAACCTTTTTCAAAAAGGATGTTTTCTTTTTCTGCACCTAAAGTTCTTCCCACGCATTGAATGTTTGGCTTTTTAAAGAGCTTTTTCACATCTGTTCCAATTACTGGTTGTCTTCCATTTATAATTTTTTTTCCAACCCATGAATGTTTGCTTGCATTCAAAAAACCTATTTTTTGAAACCACCACCACAATGTCTTGCCCAAGACTTCTTGAGGAAGTGTTGAGATGTTGGTTGTTCCAGAAAAATAGACAGTCCTGTCAGTTTTAGATATTTCTTCTAAAATTTGAACTCCAGAATCGCCAGCACCAACAACCAAGGTATCTCCTTCCTGTAGTTGCTTTGGACTTTTGTAATGTTCACTATGAATTTGAACGATGTCTTTGGTAATGTTTTGGTGACAGGGAGGCGTAAAAGGTGTGTGAAAGGGACCAGTCGAGACAACGACATTCTTTGCTTTAAATGTCTTGTCCTTACTTTTGATGACAAAGTGATCACCTTCTTTTTTTAGGTGAATTATCTTTTGATTGAAGGCAATGGGAATGTCGAATGCAGAAACATAGGATTTCAAATAATCCGCTACTTCATATTTACTTGCATAATGCCCTTTTTTATGTGGAAATGGCAACCCTGGCAAGTTGTTGAACTCCGAAGGTGTAAATAACTTCAAGGAGTCCCATCGCTTCAACCACGGCTCACCAGCTTCAGAATTTGCATCTACAATCAAGAAATCCTGATTTTGCTTTTTTAAATAGTAAGCTATGGATAAGCCTGCTTGACCAGCTCCAATTACAATAAAATCCTTCATAAGAAATAATTAATAGGCAAATTTATGATTAAACTGAATGTTAATCAATAAAAATGATTATATTTAGATAATAAAACTATTATATGTATTTATTGTAGTATATTTTTTTGTTTTCTGATAAGTAAAACCCATTTCAATAGAAAAATTTTCAATTATGGAATTTGACGCGATCGACAAAAAATTGATAACCTTATTGCAAAACGACAGCAAGAAGACGAACAAGGAACTGTCCAACAAGCTGAACTTGTCAGTAACGGCAGTATATGAACGTATTAAGAAACTAGAGAATCTGGGCGTTATAGATAAATATGTCGCCTTGGTGAAAAAAGAGAAAATAGATAAATCTTTTGTTGCTTTTTGCCATATAAAATTGTCTCAGCACACCAAGGACTATGTCGTAAGGTTTGAAAAAGAGGTGACAAGCTTGGAAGAGGTTTTGGAATGTTATCACATTAGCGGGGATTATGATTACCTGTTAAAGGTGTTGGTAAAGGATATGGAGGCCTTTCGAAATTTTATGGTGAAAAAACTAACCTCGATAAGTCACATAGGTAGCACGCATAGTATGTTTATGATCAATGAAGTGAAGCATACCACAGCCATTAGCGTATGATTTTGCTATCGATATTGAAAAGAGAGCAAAAACTGGCAATGTTTTTCCATAAAAACATTACTTTTAAGTTATGCAATCCATAGTCTATAAACTTACCGAGTTCTTTCTTGTTTTTATTATGATTCCTATAAGCTTTACATTGGAGTATCCCATTTGGATTAAAATGACAATCGGGTTAATGGGGTTCATATACATTGTTTTTGTGCTATTGAGAATAGAAAAGAACAAGTTTAAAATAGCCAAGGGATTGGGGTGGAAGCTTTTTTTCAGAAACGCAACCATAAAATTATTGGGCATTGCAATCTTGACCTCTGCCTATGTCTATTATACAAAGGCATCGGATATTTTCGTTGTGTTGAGGGAAAATCCAGAATTATGGATTAAGATCCTTTTAATCTATAGTGTGTTTTCTGTCTATCCTCAAGAATTGATTTACAGAACATTTTATTTTCAGCGCTATGAAGTGTTGTTCAAGAATAAAAATCAGCTTCTCTTTATAAATGCCGTGGTATTTTCATTGGCTCATTTGTTTTTTAGAAATACCTTGGTGATCATTTTAACCTTTTTCGGTGGATTGTTGTTTGCATTTACCTTTCAGAAGACGAAATCTACGTTGTTGGTAAGCATCGAGCATACCATTTATGGTTGTTGGTTGTTTACGGTTGGAATGGGGGAGATGCTAGGTTTTCCTTCTTCGGATTTTAACTTTTAGCAATCTGGATGAACCTAAAAGCATTTGACTTTTCCTGAGTGCCCTGAATAAAAATAGACAAGGTGTAAAATTCGTCATTTGCTATTCGTAATTCAGCATTCAAAATTGTACTTTTGCTAAAATTAATTTTATTATTTCCGCCTGAGGTGGGAACCCTTATCAATAAAAAAATACTTATTTATGAGTAAATACGATGTAGCCGTTATAGGCTCAGGACCTGGAGGATATGTAGCAGCGATACGTTGTGCACAACTAGGAATGAAAACTGCGATAATCGAAAAATATTCAACATTGGGAGGTACTTGCCTAAACGTTGGTTGTATTCCTAGCAAGGCGCTTTTGGATTCATCTCATCACTATGAGGATGCAATCAAGCATTTTGAAGAGCATGGTATCGAAATTCCTGGAGACATCAAGGTAAATCTTGAAAAAATGATTGCACGCAAGCAATCTGTGGTAGACCAGACTACAGGAGGAATAGACTTCCTGATGAAAAAGAACAAGATAGACGTCTACGAAGGTTTGGGGAGTTTCAAAGATGCTACCCACATTACCATTGCTGGAAAGGAAACATTAGAAATCGAAGCTACCAATACCATTATTGCAACAGGATCAAAGCCATCGTCTTTACCTTTCATAGAAATAGACAAGGAACGTGTGATAACTTCTACAGAAGCATTGAAGCTTAAGGAAATACCAAAGCATTTGATCGTAATTGGTGGTGGAGTCATTGGCCTGGAATTGGGACAAGTATATAAAAGACTTGGTGCGGACGTTTCCGTAATCGAATATATGAATAGAATCGTGCCTACTATGGATTCGGGTGTGTCAAAAGAGCTGAACAAGGTCTTGAAGAAACAGAAATTCAAGATGAATACATCTCACAAGGTGAAATCAGTTGAGCGTGTTGGAGATGAAGTCATTGTTAAGGCAGACAACAAAAAAGGTGAGGAAGTAGAATTTAGAGGGGATTATTGTTTAGTTTCCGTTGGGCGTCGTCCATACACGGATGGCCTGAATGCAGAGGCTGCTGGCGTTAAGTTAACCGATCGTGGACAAGTAGAAGTGAATGACCATTTGCAGACATCTGCTAGTAACATATATGCTATTGGAGATGTTGTAAAAGGAGCAATGTTGGCACACAAGGCGGAAGAAGAAGGTGTTTTCGTTGCTGAGACATTGGCAGGACAAAAGCCACATATAGATTACAATTTGATTCCTGGTGTTGTTTACACATGGCCTGAAGTTGCTGCTGTCGGTAAGACTGAAGAGGAACTCAAGGAAGCTGGTGTAGAGTACAAGTCTGGACAATTCCCAATGAGAGCTTTGGGAAGAAGTAGAGCAAGTATGGATTTGGATGGGTTTGTGAAAGTTCTTGCAGATAAATCCACGGATGAAATTCTAGGAGTACACATGGTTGGAGCACGTGCTGCCGATATGATTGCCGAAGCAGTTGTTGCCATGGAATTCAGGGCTAGTGCAGAAGATGTGTCAAGAATGTCCCATGCACATCCAACCTTTACGGAGGCCATCAAAGAAGCTGCTTTGGCGGCAACAGATGATAGAGCATTGCATATTTAGAATTTCCTTGAAGAAGGACCATTATAGAATAATGAACATATAAAAGGCGAATCTCATATGAGATTCGCTTTTTTGCTTTTACTACTTGGTTTAGAAATCTCAATATGTTGAGAAGTAGGTGTGTTGATAATTTAATCCGTTTTCACTACATTTAGTTCTTAATCAAAAAGCATTTAATATGTGGGAAGAAAAGCTGAAATTCTACGATGCATTGGTGGCTACTTGCTCAGGTTTTGAAAGAAAGGGAAAATCAATGATCTATACTTCTGCAAATGGTTATATGTTCTCTTTGCTTAACAAAGCTGGAGAAATAGGCATCAGGTTGTCCAAGGAGTCACAAAAGGCATTTAAGGAGAAATATGATGCAACCATATACAAATCATATGGAGCAGTTATGAAAGACTATGTGTTGGTCCCAGAACACCTATATGATAACGTGAAGTTGCTGTCTGATTACCTACAAGAGAGTTATGAATATGTGATGTCCTTGAAACCCAAGTAGAATTTGTTTTTTTGATCAATACAGTTCCAGTTGCCTCAAAACCTCTTTTTTGTAGCTTCGGCTTATGGACAAGGCTTTTTTACCGATGTTGATGTGTTCGTTTGTGAACGATGTTATACTTTTTATTGAGACAATGAACGAACGATGAATTCTTATGAATCTTTGTTTTGGCAATTTGGCTTCAATGGCACTTATGGTTTCCCGAGTTACTATGGTTTCATTTGGTAGGTGTATTTTTATGTAATCACTGTAACTTTCGATGTAGATGATGTTGTTGAAATCTATTTTCAGCATTCTTCTCTCTGATCGAACAAACATGAAGTCATTGGATTCCGTGATGTCGATTTTCTTTTCTTCCACGAAAGTCGGAGTATTGTATACTTCAAAATAGGTGTTGACGGCCTTTAGCAAACGATCGAAGGCAATGGGTTTCAATAGATAATCGACTGCTTGCAACTCAAAACCTTCAACGGCATAATCCCTATATGCTGTTGTAAATATTATCTTAATGTCCT
Organism: uncultured Bizionia sp.; assembly: GCA_947496215.1. Lineage (GTDB taxonomy): Bacteria > Bacteroidota > Bacteroidia > Flavobacteriales > Flavobacteriaceae > JAHDHI01. The sequence goes on along the minus strand of CANMCF010000001.1, from coordinate 637,206 downwards.
TGTTTATGGATTTGGCAAAGGCTATTCCTGAAATTTCTGGCATGTTGATATCCAAAAACACCAAGTCTATGGTATTGTTGCTTATGCAATTAAAAGCTTCTATGGCATTGCTACAACTCCTAACGATGTCTATACTATCTATTTTGGATAAATGCGTTGCAATAACCTCTCTGGCCATAACTTCATCATCAACAATAATACAGGATATTTGCTTTGGCATATTCTAATGGGAATTTGTGTGTATTTCTAATTTAACTTGAAAATGTGAGTTGTCTCTCGTGATGTCAAGGATATAGTTGTCCTTATACAAAAGTTCCAATCGCTTTTTGATGTTTTCCAATCCAATACCTAGTTTTTCATTGTTGTTGTTCTGAGATGTGTTTTTTATGGAGAAACATAATTTTTCTTTTTCACATATGACATGGATGTCTATTTGCAATACCCCATTCTTTATGGTTCCATGCTTAAAACTGTTTTCAACGAATGGGATTAACAACATAGGGGCTATTTTCAACGTATCGGAAACACCTTCATAATTAAAAGTAACCTTTAAAGTGTCATTAAAACGCAATTGTTCCAATGCAATGTAGTCCTTCAAATGGTTTATTTCTTCTGTTAAACTCACAAATGGTTTATCTGCCTGATAAAGAAGGTGATCCAATAGATTGGAGAGCTTCAATATCATTTCTGGTGTTTCATCTGCTTTTTTTATGGCGAAGCCATACATCGTATTCAGGGTGTTGAACAGAAAATGTGGATGTATTTGCATTTTCAAGTAATTCAATTCCTGTTCTTTCAATTTTAATTGTGTTTCTAGAATCTTCTTTTCCAATGTATTGGTCCTACTTGTGTTTTTCAAGTTGAGTTTCGATAGTTTAAAGGCGCTGACAATGATTGTTACCAGATAGACTCCTGTCATTACAAAGATTATGTTCTTATCCATTGGACCCATTTCAGCATACTCGAAATGCGATAGGTACAGAATGCTCAATGATATGGAAATGAAAATAGCGTAAGCAGATATTATAAGTGCATATATGCTATATAGTCCAAAGCGAAAATAGCGTTTGGTCATTAAATAGGCCGGAATCAACTTATAGATGAAGGTATAAGTTGTAGCTATGGTAACTGGCATTAAAAAAAGAGAAAAATAAAACGTATTAAAATAGTTGTTATTTCCAACTCCGAAGAAATAAGTATAAAAGAAAAGTACTCCAATCCAGAATATGATATGGAGAAGTAATTGTTTTATGGTTTTTAAAATGAGTTTCCTTTTTAGCATTTATGGCAAATAATCCTACAATAATACTATATTTTATATTGCGATTACCTTTTTATAGACGAATGACGGGTTTTGTAATCGTTTTAGCATAAACATATAAAGGGTTATATAGTTTGTTTTTAGGTTTGCTATACAAAAGAAGCTTTACTTAAGGTTATAACTTATAGAGGTATTTAAGAAAAGAGAAATAAATACTATTAGTGGGACATACAAGTATTAAAAAGAGTCTATTTTTTTAGATAGACTCTTTTTAATGAAATTTTAGTATTTGAATCTAATAAAATAGTTTACATTAATGTTTTTTGGTCGTGTTTCTATTGATTCTCCTCCATTTTCTGTCGCTGGATAAGAATATGTCGTTCCATCTGACCCATTTTGACCATTATTATCATGACCTATTTTAATCTCTCTATGTTTAAGACCAGATCCATGTTTAGCTTTAATTTTATGATTATGGTACTTATAAGCATCTGTTTGATAGCTACCTATTTTATCTCCTACTATATCACCGTTTGATGCTGTTCTTTTTGCTACATCTGGATCCATATTTCTCTTATTATCTGTGCCACGTAAAAACAAACCACGATAATCAGGTAGGTTAAAAGAATAACCTTGATCATCTTTTCCGCTATAAAGATCACCTATTTCTAAATATAGAGTATTATAGTCTGTTACAAGAACGGACTCTCCATTACATAACAACCACCCATCTTCTTTTAATTTTTCTTGCTTTTCTCTGTCTAAAAGGCCTGCAAAGGCCATAATAAATCCTATTGGTATCATAGTATATAATTTAAAGATTACCTACTCTATCTATGGCTTTTCGGTTTCCGCCTTGTTTCTGTTACAAGTTTAGGGTGAATAGTCTTTCGAAATATTAATAATGATATAAAGAGCAGATTTCATGTTATAGGATGCATTTTTTTGGCTATGAGAAATAATGCAGGACGGTTTTTAGCTTGAATGTAATACATTTTGACTAGCTTAGTTCTCTAACCAAAAAAGCTAAAATGAATAATAAGGATTCGTATGAAATTGCAGGAATTGAATTTTCAAGTGTGACGTGTGAGGCATTAAAAATTAAACAAGAAATATCGCCTATAAAAAACCCCTTAACAACAATTAATAAAAACATTGACGGCACTTTTAGTGTAGCTATGATTGCTATTATGCCTTCGTATAATAATCTTACGTTACCTCTTGTTGATATAGAAAAGACGATACCATTAAGAATAGTTGGAGAAGAAGAGAGTTTACTATTTTTAAAATACCCTAAGATTGAGTATCTTAAAAAAGAGAGAGAAACTGGTTTAATGAAAAAATTAGTTACCTGCAGAGGATTTGAAATAGTATACCAGTCTAAAAAATATAAGGATTTAATACCATATCTTATTACATTTAATTATTGTATAAATGAAAAAGATTATTTTATAGAAACCGATGCCATAATTACGCGTTGTATAAATACTAGTGAGTCTTTTCTTAATCCTGATACACCTAGAGGAACGGTAACAACATCTACGGACTCATAATATTGTAATGACTCGATATTACATTTTTAACCTCTTGCTATTGTTTGTATCATTCATTAATGCACAAACAAAAAAAAATAATAGTGAATCTATTAATTTTGTAAAACAACAATGTGAAATTTGTAACAATAGTTTTGAGAAAAAAGAGATTTATATTGATTCTGAAGATTCTATAAATCTCTTTTTTCATAATTATCATGTTGCTGTATTAAAAAATGATTCTGGTAGAATTATATTTTTTGAAAAATTACTGCTTGCAAAATTAATTAGTTCTTCATCAAGCTTAGAACCTTATTTCTATTTTTTAAAAGGAAAACTGTTCTTAAATAAGAACGTATATTCTGAAGCCATATCTGCTTTCGAAACTGCATTAAAGAATAAACCAAATATAATTCTCAAAGGATATATTTTTAGTAATACTGCGTTTGCATACCAGGAACAAAAAAAATTTAAGTTAGCGTTAGCATCTTTAGAAAAAGCGCAAGATGCTTTTGAAAAACTAGAAAACAATAAAGAGCTAAAAAGTATTTCAAAAAATAAAGCTTTATGTTACTTACATCTCAAAGTGTACGACAAATCTGAAAAAATCTATAAGGAAATTATTCAAATAGAAAAAAAGTTGAAGGATACTTTAGGTTTGGCAGTCACAACCATGGATCTCGCTAATTTATATTACGCACAGTATCGAGACGCAGAAGCCATCCCTCTTTTTAAAAAGGCTTTGCAATTGGCAAAAACAGCAAAAAACCCAGAAACTCTAAAAACAGCTTACCGTAATATGTCTGTCGTAGAGGAAAACTTAAAGCATTATAAAGCCTCATTATCCTATTTAAAAAAATATAGGAAGATACAGGATAGTATAACCAAAGGTGATCGGGTTTGGGAACTTGCCGAGAAACAAAAAGATTTTGAATTAAAGGAAAAACAAAAAGAAATTATTATTCTTGAGAAAGACCAACAAATAAAAGCAGCAGATATTAAAATTAAGAATCAGCAACGTAATTTATTTATTACACTTGCTATTAGTTTGTTTCTTATTACAATTGTTATCGCTTTTTTTTATAAAAATAACATTCGAAAAAAAAGATTAATTCAAGAACAAAGAAATGATTTGAATGATTTAAATAATTTAAAAGATGAATTATTTTCTGTATTAGCTCATGATTTACGATCCCACGTAAGTAATTTAATGTTTATTAGTGATGAATTAGAAACAGCACATACTAATAAAAACAATGAAGACATTAAAACCTTAATTACACAAAACGATGCCTCTACTAATAAAACATTTCAATTGTTAGATAATTTATTGCATTGGGTAATGGTGCAAAGTAAGCGTATGTTTTTTCAGAAAGAAAACATTAAATTATTAGGCCTTATAGAGCAAATGGAACTTACTTATTCGTCTGCATTAAACATAAAGAACATTAACTTTAATATTAATATTCCAATTGAATTAGACGCTTTTTTCGACATGAATTCCTTAAAAATTATTTTGAGAAACCTAATTGATAATGCCATTAAGTTTACACCAAATAATGGTGTCATTACAGTTAAAGGTTATTTAAAAGAAACCGGAAACGTATTGACTATAAAAGATTCGGGAGTAGGCATGACTAAAGAACAATTAATAGCTTTAAATGCATCATTTATAGAGGCGTCTAAAGATACTTCTGGTAGAAAAAGTACAGGTCTAGGTTTACGTTTATGTAATTCGTTTTTAAAACGGAATGATGGGAAAATGATAATCGATAGTAGTAAAGAATCTGGAACTACATTTCAAATAATTTTTCCTAAAACGACTATGTTATGAAAAATATTAACATCTTAATCATTGAAGATACAGTAACAGAAGCTAATACATTAAAAAAGCATCTAGAAACCTTAAACTTTAATATTGTAGCCATAGCCTCAAGTCTTAAAGACGCTCTTGGTATTTATTTTGCTGAAGATATAGATTTAGTTATTATTGATGTTTTTTTGAATGGAGCACCAGATGGAATTGTTTTTGCTGAAAAAGTAAATGAACAGACTAAAAAAACAAAACCCTTTGTTTTTTTAACATCGCATATGGATCGAGCAATTTTTGAAAGAGCTAAAATTACACAACCTTATTCTTTTTTACTTAAACCCTTTAGGAAACACGAAATTGCTTATACAATAGAATTGGCACTGGAAAAATACATGGCTGAAAAAGAGCAATTTTACAATTTTACAGATCAAAAAGACAATTATACCGAATTTTCCTTTTTTGTAAAGAAGAATCACGCCTTTTTCAAGGTGCCATTATCTGATGTCTACTATATAGAAGTTGAAGGGAGGTATTCAAAAATAGTAACAGAAGAGAATTCATTCTTAATACAATCTGCACTTACCGAACTTCACAAAAAATTACCACAAGACCAGTTCTTAAGAACACATAGAAACTTTTTGGTTAATAAAGAACAAGTTAAAGAAGTACACCCAAGTGATAATCTAATTATCTTAAATAACAATATGGAGGTTTTATTGGCGAGATCATATAAAGAATCATTTTTTAGTAGTTATAAGATTTTCAAATGATTTCCTTTAAAACATATAGATAATATAAGCCTTCAAAGACCAACTCGAATTCTTCATTAAGCTATTTAACTACCAAATTTTAAAAAAAAGTTGTCGTTTCTATAGTTAAACTGGTCGACCATCGCATTTTAATTTTTTAAGGGATAACGAATATTATGTTTGTCCCAATATTTAATTAAAACGATAATAAATGAAAAAACGAGTTACACTATTACTGCTATTCTTTATGTTTAGTGGGGTACATGCACAAGATTACAAACAACTGGATGTGCTTTTGGAAACCCTTTCCAACCATACAAAAATGATGGGGAGCCTTTCTATTACAAAAGATGGAGAATCCGTTTATAATAAATCCGTTGGTTATCAATACATTTTCAAAGAGGATAAAAGGGTTTCTAACATAGATTCTAAATATAGAATAGGCTCAATAACGAAGACATTTACGGCTGTTTTGATTTTTCAATTGGTGGATGAAGGTAAAATAAAACCAAGTGATAAATTGTCCAATTACTTTCCTGAGGTGAAAAACGCATCGAAAATTACGGTGAATCATTTGTTGACGCATAGTAGTGGTCTATATAACATAACTAATGCAGATGATGTCACTGAATGGATTTTCGAGCCATCTACGAAGGAAATGATGTTATCCCGAATTAAAAAATATGACGCTGTATTTAACCCAGGAGAAAAAAACGAATACAGTAATACTAATTTTTTATTGCTGGGCTATATAATAGAAGCCATTGAAAATAAAAGCTATGAGGAAGTTTTAAAAGAGCGTATTATCAATAAGTTAAATTTAAGGCATACTTATTATGGACACAAAATAGATGTCAATAACAATGAATGTCAATCTTACGAATACGTTAACGAATCTTGGAATCAAAGCCAAGAAACAGATATGAGCAATCCAGGTGGAGCAGGAGGTATAGTCTCTACTTCGAAAGATCTGGCAACGTTTATGACTGCCTTATTTAATAATGAATTAATATCTTTAGAAAGTTTCAAGAAGATGGTTACTGCATCTAACGATGATTATTGTAGTGGCATTTTTTATTCTGATATTAAAGGACAGATTATTTATGGGCATGAAGGAAGCATAGATGGTTTTCATTCTATGTTAATATACATTCCTGAACATGAAACAAGTGTTGCCTTTACTGCAAATGCATTAAATTACAGTAAGATGACCATTATGCTTAATGCTGTATCTGTTTGTTTCGGGAAAGACATCGTAATACCAACTTTTGAGAAAATTGAATTAACAGAAGAAGAAGTAAAGCAATTTGAGGGCGTTTATGAAAGTAAAGAATTACCTTTCGATTTAGTTTTTGAAGCTCACGGAACCATTTTGAAAGGTGCCCCGGAAGCTAGTAATTTAAAGGAATTGGTTGCTACCAAAAAAAATGAATTTAGATTCGATACTTTAGGTATTATCTTGAAATTTGATACAGAAGAGAATAGCCTTTTATTTACAAGAGGAGATAATCCTACAGTTCTATTTACCAAAAAACAATAAATGCCATCATTATGAAAACTACAATAATATTAAATTTCTTTATTAATTCCTTCAAGGAAGGAGGGGCTTTGTTCATGTCTTTAATTTTAATCTGCTTGATACTATCATTGACATTTACCATAAGAGGTATTGTAATTAAAGATAAGGATGCCCGACAATCTAAGAAAATGCTTAGTTTATCCATAGATGCCGGTCTTTTAGGGTTGACTATTGGTTTTTTAGGTTCAATTATGGGGCTTGTTCAAATGTTTGACGTACTTCAATCCATGGGAGAAACAGACCCCGGTATTTTTGCTGCGGGTCTTAAAGTTTCTTTGCTAACAGCAACTTTCGGGTTGTTAACCTTTGTTGTTTCTAGATTGGGAATCTTAATTCTAAGATGGATGAGTAACGAGAGTTAATACTTGATTTTCAATCATGGGCAAAAGACAAAAACGCTACTTGTCTGTATGCTGGTAATAATTACTTTCAAGCAATTAAAAGCTTTACAGCACCTTAAACTTTAAATGAATATGAAAAATAGAATAATCTACATGACTATTTGCGTACTTGCAAATGTGTATGCTTTTTCAATGTTTGCGCAATCCAATATAAACGAAAATCAATTAATTAGGTTAGGAAAAGCAGATAGCCTTCACTCAAATATTCTTAATGAGAGTAGGCGAATATGGATACAAGTTCCAGAAAGCGCAAAAGCTTTGACAAATCATCCAAACAAATACCCTGTGCTTTATGTTTTAGATGGAGGCGAGCATTTTTTATCTGTCTGTTCAGTTTTAAATCAATTATCACCAGGAGTCATACCTGAAATGATTGTCGTTGGCATTGGAAATCTTGAAAATAGAACTAGAGATCTTACTCCAACGAAGGTAGACGAAGCCAGAGGCGCTTCCGATTGGGTTAAAGATTCTGGAGGAGGGGAACGTTTTACCGATTTCATAGAGAAGGAACTCATACCATATATCGATGATAAATATCCTACAGCAAACTACAAAACTCTGATTGGGCACTCGTTTGGAGGGTTGTTGGTTATAAACACATTGATGAATCACTCAGAATTATTTGAGAACTATATTGCCATAGATCCCAGTTTGTGGTGGGATGATCAAACACTATCCTCTGAGGTAACAAAGACATTGTCTAATGAAAAGTATAAAGACAAATCGTTATTTCTCTCGATAGCCAACCCATTGCCTCAGGATAGGGAAGAAAGTTTAAACGAACTCATAAGAAATAATGCTCAAGAAACAGAAGGTGTGAGAGCCATATATGATTTTTCCATGCTCGTTTCCAAATCAAAAGAAAACAAACTTCATTTTAAATATGAATATTATGAAGATGAAAATCATGGAACAGTGCCACTTGTCTCTATTTACGATGGGATTAAATTTTTATTTCCATGGTATAGGATGAGAAGTGGGTTTGTTGATGTGATCCAAAATCCCAATTCAACCACGGAAGATTTTATAAGAGCTTTGGATAAGCGCTTTAAAAGACTCTCGGATAAGTTAGGCTATCAAGTATATCCAGAGGAAGACTTATTGAACAATCTAGGATATATGTTTCTCTCAAGAGAGCCTGAGAAGTCCTTGTTGTTTTTTGACATGGCTATTGAGTATTATCCTGAAAGTGCCAACGTCTACGATTCCTTAGCGGATTACCATCTCTCAAAAAAAGAATATGACAAAGCATTGGAAAATGTTACAAAGGCCTATGAAATCAATGCCATAGACTATTACATGGATAGAATTGACGATATCAACAAAAAGAAAAAGGAAGAATAACTGAGCTTAATTAAATTACATCGATCAAATCTTGAATGCGCAACCTCTTGCTATAGTCACTATCATTGACATCTCTAATGAGGCATTGCGCATTTATATTGTTTTTCTTGGCTTTTTCTATGAGGTACTCAGCCGTGTAAGGACCAAACTCCGTAGATTGTTCCACATAATAATACTGATGATTGTAAATTAGGGACTTAGCCTTGTTGATGTATTTGTCGTGTAAATAATCGGTAATGTCCTCATGAGTACTAAACTTGATGTCACTTTTACTTTGGTTTATGAAGACGGCAAGCTCGTTTGAATGCCTATCTATGTCCAGTGTTAGAATATCTTCATCTCTAAAAGTCATTTTTATGACATCTATGCTTCCATTGGAAGTAATTCTTATGTAATTGGGATTTACATAATGCCATTGCGCTTCGGAAACCAGGCCATTCTTTGTTCTGGTAAGCTTGTTGTCTTCATGAAATACATAGACCGTTTTAGTTTCATTTATTTTATTTACCAAAATCCAGTTTTGGTTTATCAATAGGCGTTTTGTATCTAATTGTAGACTATTTTGTTCATTTTTAGCTAGTAAGTCGAATACATCTTTCATTTTATAAATTTACCTATTTTTTTAATTTATGGATATTAGGTGCTTGTAATTAACATATTTTTAAACATTTAGGAAAAATGTCGTTGTAAAAACATATTAAACATTCTGTCGGTTTAAATAAACAGGACTAACAGGTGTTCTCTCAAATAATAATGTGAAAAAGGGTAAATTATTGTGTAATTCGATTTTTTGTTTAGAAGCGGTATCTAAAAGCACGAGTGTTTATGGTTTTGCATTTTCGAATATGCTGCAACGAAATATATGTGATGATGAAGTTAAAATTAATCTGCTTGAAAAGCTTGCCACTTAATGGCAAAATCTTCATTAATTAACCAAGATGAATTTTCATTTTGTGAATCTGGATAGTTTTCAAAGGAGAAAATATTTTTAGATGTGTTATTTCCCAACCAACCAGAATTTTCTTGGATAGTAGCAAGAGTATCACTTATATTGGATATCCTAGCATTTAAGGTTGCCGTAAAAAAGTGTTTGATCAATTCATCTGAATCGTCTAAACCTCCAAAGTGATCTGCTCCAAGTTCTGTCGTATAACTCCATAAGCCTCCTTTATTCCTCTTCTCGCGTACCGTGTTCTTCAACCAATTGTTTGTTGCCGGTAAATCCAATTCTCCAGCAATAAACAATGTGGGAACAATAAGATTGGCATCAGTAGTTTGTTCTGCATGGAATGGGTCGCCTAAACCTCCTTTTATATTGGCAATGGCAATGACTTTGTTTGGTTCGTAATCCGCAAAATAATAGCAGAACAATCCTCCTCCAGAATAACCTCGCATTAAAAAGGGAAGGGTAGAGACATTCTGAATCGATTGGTGTTCCGTTATAGTATTTAAAGCATATAGCAATGCTCTTCCGCTAGCTCCAGATGCATAGAAATAAGGATTTGTGAAATTTTCGGATTTTAAATGAACAGATAGAATGGCAAGATCGTTAATAGTCGCATAATCTTGCCATTCACTGGAATTTGCAAGTCCCAATGCATTACTATTCCAGCTACTCAAAAGCACTAAAACGGCTTTTAAGTTCGAAGTGTTTTCAGGATTTGGAACCCAAAGCCTGAATTCTGCAACATTAAAGTTAGAATATAGATTAGGAGTGACTCTATAGGTCCAATCGTCTATAAACTCTCCTTCCAGTAAATTTTGGAATTGATTTGGTTGAGTTGCATTTTGGAGGGTTTCGGATTTTGAATCACATCCAAAAAAAGCAATGGTCAATAGAAAGAGAAGTATTTGGTTTTTTTTTTTCATTGATGGCAATAACGGCGAAAATCAAAAATACTAAATACGCTTGTTGTTAGCAAATTACAAGTGGTTTTTTATGAATGGTATGGACTATTCGAAAAGAGGTTCGTCATTTGGAATGGAACCAAGACAATATGCTTATTTTCTTTTATTTCTCTTATTATAATTCTTATCTCCTTTGGTCTTGGGCTTTTTGTACTTCGCTGCAATTTTAAATTTATAGGAGCCCCCCAAGTTTACCTTCGAATTCTTTTCGGATTTTTCATGAAACGCCTCACCCGGTGCATCTTCATCTTTTTTACGTTTATGAGGGTTGTTGCGTTCTTTTATTTGTGGACGCTCTTCCTCAATGAGCTCGGTGGATATCTCAACTTCCGTAGGAAATTCCAAAAGGGGAATTTTCATTTTCATTAAATTTTCTATGTTCTTTAGGGCTTCCTGTTCCTTTTCCGTAGAAAATACAAGAGCGTTTCCCTCTCTTTCTGCACGACCAGTCCTACCAATGCGGTGCATATAATTTTCCGGATAATCAGGTGTGTCGAAGTTTATGACATGGGAGACGTTGTCTATGTCCAATCCTCGTGCCATGACATCCGTAGCCACTAAAATACGATTGTGCCCTTCTCTAAACTGTTCGATGCTTCGTAACCTGTAATTTTGGGTCTTATTGGAGTGGATAACACATAATTCCTCTTTGAATTCTTCATCCAGATTGTCGAACAAACGATCTGCCATCTTCTTGTATGCCACAAAGATCAATACTTTGTTGTATGTTTCTTCATCTAGTAGCAGATGCTTCAATAGATTGAGCTTTGTATAGAAGTTTGGTATATTGTAACGCTGTTGCTTTATGTTTTCAAGAGGTGTACCGGAAGCTGCAATGGATACTTTTTCTGGTGAAATGAAGAAATCGGTTATTAAATCATCCACATCATGTGTCATGGTGGCTGAAAACATGATATTCTGTCTACGATTCGGAAGAATGTCAAAAATATTGATCAATTGATGCCTAAAACCTAGATCCAACATGACATCGACTTCATCAATCACCAATTTTTGAATCGATTTCAATTGTAATACACGACTTAAGGCCAAATCATACAAACGTCCGGGTGTTGCAACTAAAATGTCAATGCCTTCGGCAATGGCTTGCTTTTGTGTATTTATGTTGGTACCTCCATAAACACCCAATACGCGATTGTTGATGTATTTGGATAACTTTTCGATTTCATCTACGACTTGTACTACCAATTCACGAGTTGGTACCAAAATCAAAACCCTGGGGTTCTCTTGTTTTGAAAACTTTAAATTTTTCAGAATAGGCAACATATAGGCAAAAGTCTTACCGGTACCAGTTTGTGCTATACCAACCATATCCTTCCCACTAGCTACCACACTATAAGCTTCGGCTTGAATTGGAGTAGGTGTTGTAAAGCCTAAGTCGTCTAGGGCATTGTATAACGGTGTATTTAAGTTTAAATCTTGAAAAGTCACAGTGTTGATTTTGTGCAAAGGTAAACTTAAAAAATTAATCTGTGGACTTTTCCAGATTATCTATTATGACTTGTCTTGCTTGCGTTTTCCAGTCTTTCTCTAGCTTTGACCAATCCGTAATCACATCGTAATAGTCCAATGGTTTTTCTTGGGAAACCATATGGCTTCTATCTACTAGTATGATGTATGAAGATTTGCCATCCTCAGTTTCATATGCTAGATCATAAACTGCATATTCTTTTTCATCTGCTTCTAAGGTTCCAAGTCTATTTTTCTTATTTGGATATTCGTCTGCATCATATAGGTATTGATCTAAGGAAAGTGTTTCAAATGCTTCTTTGGTCAAATAGCGCTTGGGAACTTCATTGAGCCTGTTTTGTCCATGATAGCTTTTAATGATGTTGTATCGGGTATCCAAGCTATCCAACAAGGATAGTTTCATGGATTTCGTCAATTTCAAGTTGTGCTTAATGCGGACTTGTGCTGCGCGAGATACTAGCCATGTATTGGACTTCGTGTTGACGATGCGTTTTGTAAAGGAATCGATCAATGTATTGTTTTCTAATGTTGGAATGTAATCGAAATAGTTTAAATAACTGTAAATCAAAGAATGTTTGGAATAATCATATTCTTCTTCCTCGAGCATGCTTACATATTCTTCCACATCTTTGTTAGACTTGTTGGTAACTTTGCTCGTATAGGATAAAATGCTTTCCTTGTTTTTTTCTTCGGATTTCAATATTTCTGTGGATATGTTTAATACGTTGTCTCTATACCCTTGTATTTCCCCTAAGCCTATGAAGGTCTCATAATTGGCTATGGCAAAAGGTATTGAGTCCCTTAAAGGGAAGAACAAACTATAATCATACCTTTTTTCCTTGGGAGGAGATTTAAACAATAGATTCTTATAGACATCCATACGTGTTTTATTTTTCAACTTGGGAATAAGTCTAAGAATGTTTCCTTTCTGAGTATCATTGATTCCTTTCTTTGAGTATAAGCTTTCTAAGAAAGACAAGGTGTTGACGTCATTGGTCTCATTAAGTTCTGAAATGACGGCGTCTATGATTTTAGCCCTATTTTCGACACTCTTGTATTTTACATTGGTAGCCTTGTACAATTGCTTTAAGTCCTTTTTGTCGAAAGAGTAATAGCCAAAGGCACCTAGAGCATTCTTGAATACTATGCTGTCTTTGGATTTCAAGTCTTTCAACAAGGCGTTTGTTTTGGGAGCATAGTAGTCTATCGTTTGATTGCTCTTTAGCGATTTATAGCTCTTCAACACCTCATTGGTTAAGCCACTATCTAAAGTTTCTGGGCTGGTATAAGCAGAACTCATAAAGAAATAATCGTTGTCCAACCATTCTACATGTCGTGACTTGATCTTGCTTTTCTTGTTGTAGATGTAGAATTCGAAAGCTTCTTTGCCGTCGATCTCTATCATCTTTTCAGAAACTATGGAATCATTCCAACTTACCAAGCCTTTTGCATTCTCTTCATAGAAGTTTTTCAACGTATCTATTTTGAAATAAGGTTTGAGTTTGGAGTATCCAAAGGAATACATGTTACCCGTATTGTCATCTTTGGAATAGTGATCTGTGGAGTTATGGACGTGAACGTCCGAATAATCTTCTTCGTCCGTTGGTAAAACTTTTTTGTTCTTCAATGTCCTAAAGCTAAATTCATCCAGAGTTATTTCTTCAAGGGGTTCAGTTTCATAGTCATTGAATTTGAAGCTTTCAAAGAAACGGTTGTTGGAATCTGTTTTCTCTCCTTCATTAATTGTTTGACTCAACAACAAATAGGTTCTATTGCCCCTAAAGAATACTTTGCAAATGCTGTGATACTCATCGTTTATGAGCAATTCATATTCCCTGCCTGAATAGCCATTGTAGGTAATGTCCTTGGGTTCACCGATTAGTTTAGCTCTATTTAAGAGGGTTTGGGATATGGATTCATAAAAAGTTTCTGTAAATTCAATTCTATAACCTATTGGCAAATCATTGTAGCGGACTATGTAGTTATGCCCTTTCTTTATGTCGGAAACCATATACATGTTCAGAAGGTACTTTTCTTCAACTCCTTCTATACCAGTGTCTACTTTGCGAGAAATATCTTTGGGTTTACCAGGGAAATCTATGGAAAAGGCTCCTTTCTCGCTAGTGAAATCAATCCAATCGGTGTTGATTTCCGGTAAAGGCTTTGGCTCATATAAAACTATGGACCCAAAGAACTTGTCTGCAGAAGAGGACTTGACGTCTTCCAAGCTACCTAAAACAAAAAATTGATAGAAAATATCGTTCTCGATTAGATAAAAAGACCTGATGGCCGAATATTCTGAATCCTGATTGTCAATTTCTATAGTTATCTCATAGCCGGAAGCAGTTTTCATGGTGATTGGGCTTCGCTCTACGTTTTTGGCTTTGTAATTATCTAAAGTGTTGTTTATAACACGTTCCAGAAGTGCTTCCTTGGTATCGATTTTCAGAACTTTTCTTGTATCAATGGAAAAAAAGGAATAGTATTTAAGCGTGGTATAATCGATGCATGTGTTAATTTTAAGTTGGTTGTTTTCCTCTGAACTCACTGTTCCTGGTACTTTGACGCTATATCCCAAATCCGCATCATTAAAAGTTTGCCATATCATTTTGGAATCGTCTATGGTGTAGGTTTCAGCCACACCAGTAAACTTGGCCTCGACAGGAGTTACCGTATAACCTTCCTTTTGTAGTAGTTTTATAAGGCCATGTTCGCCAGGTAAATGTGCTGCACCAACAGCTGAAAACAAGGAGCTTTCTTGTATTTCCTTTATGATGCTTTTGCACATGACCTTGTTTCTCCGTTCCAATTCATAATCATAGCCATCATAGCTGGAAATGTAATCATCGATGGCATCGATATCTCCAGTTAGATAAATTTTCGTCATTTCCTCCAATTTCCTTTTGTATTTGGAAACACTGTGTTTTATATTGTCCAGTACCAATTTTCTTTGCTCTTTTGGATCTAGACTTTTAAAAAGGTTCATTTGATCTTCGAGTTTCTCCAATCCAACGATTTTTTTTCTCATTGTCTTGGCATGTGCATACAGATGCATATCCACGAAATTGGACTTGTCACTGTCCTTGTCTTCGTCTGGTTGCAATGTCATTAAAAAGATGTCAGGATCACTTATGATGCTTTCCTCGATGGGATATCCATTAACATCTAGAAAGCGCTTTGAAAGCTTCTTGTATTCCTTTTCATTCAATAATTTTTTGAATGTCAAGTGGGCTTTCTTTCCATTGGTGAATTCTTCATTGAAAAGACTCCCCATCAAAGAGTCGGGTTGTACCTCCAAAGCAAATTTTTCCGTGTTCTCTATGGCAGGCAATACAGCATCGCTAAAGTTGAAAGCTCGTGCATCGTCAATGTGCATCGTGCCAAATAAATAAGAAGGTTTGGTAAGTTTTTTTCCTTCGATCTTCCATAACAACTTATATTTGTTGCTGGTCTGTGCGTTGAGTTGCACAGAAAAAATAAGTAGGAATATAATGACAAGATTCCTATCTTGGATAAAGTTTAGGTTAAAGCTCATAGAATTTGTAAGGTAAGGGCTTTTGTTTGTTATATATTGCTAAAATAGATAAATTTGGCATTTATCTGAAAAAGATACCCTAATTGAGAAATAAACAAGAACACATTGTAAAGGACATATCGACATTCAAGCAAAACTTGCTGGCTTGGAGCACCCAATTTGATGATGTCGTTTGGTTGGATTCCAATAATTACAGTCAGCAATATTCCAGTTATGATGCAGTCTTGGCCATAGATGCCTTTACGTCAATTCAATCTGATTGCATTAGCGTCTTTGAAAGGCTGAAGGAATACCAAAGCACCACGAAAGATTGGATATTCGGATACCTTACGTATGATTTGAAGAATGATGTAGAGGATTTGGAATCGAACAACTTTGATGGTTTGGAGTTTCCTGACCTATACTTCTTTCAACCCAAAAAACTTTTTTTGATAAAGGGAAATAGAGTGGAGACATTGTATTTGAAAGTCGTAGAAGATGAATTGGACAATGACTTAAAGGTAATTCGTGAATTAGGGGATTCAACGATTAAATCACCAAAAGATTCCGTAAAGATCAAGCTAAGAATTCACAAGGACGAATATTTTCAAAAGGTAAATACAATGTTGGAGCACATACATAGAGGAGATGTGTATGAAGCCAATTTTTGTCAGGAGTTCTTTGCAGAAAATACAACCATCGATCCATTGGAAACCTATAACAAGTTGAATGCGATATCCAAACCACCATTTGCAACATTTTTCAGGTTGGGGGATAAATACCTCTTGTCTGCCACACCGGAGCGATACATCAAAAAAGAAGGAAAAAAGATCATTACCCAACCCATAAAGGGAACAGCAAAACGTTCTGAAAATGCAATTGAAGACAAAGCCCTGGAACTAGGGTTGTCCCAAGATGAAAAGGAGAGGAGTGAAAACATAATGATCGTAGATTTGGTAAGAAATGACTTGTCGCATACGGCAACGAAAGGAAGCGTGAAGGTAGAGGAACTTTGCAAGGTCTATAGTTTTGAACAAGTACACCAAATGATATCTACGGTAGTTTCCGAAGTGGAAGAAGGCACGAATCCAATCGATGTCATAAAAAGTACTTTCCCCATGGGAAGCATGACAGGAGCTCCAAAAATTTCAGCAATGAAAATCATAGAAAACCTCGAAGAAACAAAACGTGGATTGTATTCTGGTACGGTAGGTTACATTTCTCCAAAGGGAGACTTCGATTTCAATGTGATAATTAGGAGCATTCTGTACAACGAAACCAAACAATACGTATCCTATTCGGTAGGAGGAGCAATAACGGCAAAAAGTGATCCTCTAAAGGAATATGAGGAATGCTTGATCAAGGCTAAGGCCATGCGCGAAGTATTGGAAAACAGATAATGGAAAATACATTCACATTCAATCTGCACAACATCGAATTGCAGGGGCAATACTGGGCACCGATAGGTGTAAAAGGTGTCATTGTCTTGGTACATGGCATGGGGGAACATATGCTTCGTTATGAAAAATCCGTGATACCCCATTTGATGGATTCCGGATATGCAATTGTAGCTTTCGATTTGTATGGGCACGGAAGGAGCAAAGGTAAACGTGGACATTGCCCAAGTTACAAATCGCTTTTGGATGCCGTGGATTATACGATTACTATGGCAAAAACGTTATTTTCCCAAAAGGAAGTCTACCTATACGGACATAGTTTGGGAGGGAATATCGTAATCAATTATGTATTGAATAAAGAACACACATTAAAAGGAGCCATAGCGACAAGCCCTTTTTTACGTTTGGCATTCGTACCACCTAAATGGAAAATGGCCTTAGGTAAACTGTTGCTTCATGCATTACCGTCTTTGACATTGTCAAGTGAATTGGATACTAAAGCCATTACAAGGGATTTAAATGAGGTAAAACACTACGAGGAAGATGTTCTGATCCATGATAGAATTAGTCCAATGTATTCGTTTCCCATATTTGATGCAGGAGAACAAGCGATGAAAAAAGCCGATGAGCTAGATATACCAATGCTTGTCTTGCATGGAACTGGAGATAGAATAACGGATTACAAGGGGTCTCAAGATTTTTGCCGCAATGCCAACAATGCGCAATTGGAGTTGTTTGAAAATGGGCATCACGAGTTGCATCATGACTTGTGTAAGGAAGAATTCATAAAAACCATATTGAAATGGTTGGACAATATGTAAATTAGCATGATGTTTAAAGCATTCGACAATCATATAACTTCTCAATTGGACTTTTTAAGGAAAGGTCGACTTCTCATTGCCATTTCGGGAGGACTGGATAGTGTGGTATTGGCACATCTATGCCATAAAATCAATCTAGATGTTAGTTTGGCACATTGCAATTTCAATTTGAGGGGAG
The DNA here is from genome assembly GCA_947496215.1 of uncultured Bizionia sp. Taxonomy (GTDB): domain Bacteria; phylum Bacteroidota; class Bacteroidia; order Flavobacteriales; family Flavobacteriaceae; genus JAHDHI01. The sequence continues at coordinate 619,221 of CANMCF010000001.1, read as the reverse complement.
ACGAAAGTGATGGAGATGAGGGTTTTGTGTTGGAATTGGCTGAGCAGTTGAGCATGGAAGCCTTTGTTGAAAGCTTTGATACCAAGACCTATGCAGAAGCTGAAAAATTGTCCATTCAAATGGCAGCCCGCGAATTGCGTTACAATTGGTTCAAAGAATTGGCGAGACAATTAAAATTTGATTTCATATTGACGGCGCATCACGCAGATGACAATCTGGAAACCTTTTTGATCAATCTTACAAGAGGTACAGGTTTAGAAGGTCTAACAGGAATTCCTCAGGTAAATGATAACATAGTGAGGCCTTTGTTACCATATTCCAGGGAGACAATAGAACGCTATGCAATGGATAATGATCTAAGATGGAGGGAGGACAGCAGCAATGCATCAACAAAGTACCTAAGGAACAAGTTGAGGCATGATGTCATTCCTATGTTAAAAGACATTAATCCGCAATTGTTGCAAGGTTTCGACAAAACCTTGAACAATTTACAAGAAACGTCTAACATTGTAAGAGAAAGTATTGATGTCGTTACAAAGCGTGCGATAGAAAGTGTCGAGGGGAATACCATAGTATACAAGATTTCCGAGTTTAAAAAGCTGAAGAAACCAAAAGCATACATATTCGAAATCTTTAGGGAATATGGATTTACTGCCTTTGAAGATATTTACGATTTGCTGGATGCACAATCAGGAAAGCAAGTGTTTTCCAGTACGCATAGATTGTTAAAAAATAGGGACTCTTTAATTTTAACTGTCATTACTTTGATAAGTGACGAATCGATGAAAATTCAAGAGGGAGAAAAAATGGTTGAGATATCTTTGGGAACTCTTTTTTTTGAAGAAGTTGATACCGTTTCAAAGGCTAGCAAAAAAGAAATATTCGTTGATGTTAAATCACTGCAATTTCCACTTGAAATTAGATCTTGGATAGACGGAGATCTCTTTTATCCTATGGGATTGCAAGGAAAAAAGAAATTGAGTAAATTTTTTAAAGATGAGAAATTATCCTTGCTAGATAAAGAAAAATGTCAGTTATTGTGCTCTAATGATGAAGTCGTTTGGGTAATAAATTATCGAGCCGACAATCGTTTTAAAGTGACCGAAAATACCAATAGAATTTTAAAAATAACTTTGCAAGATTAAAACAGCCATAATTTTGGTTTTATTTAACTATTGATAACAGTAGTTTTAACACTTATCAATTGATAAATGTTTTTTCTTTGCATCTTATCATTATTATAAAACAATAAAAATGAAGCAAATACTAACTTTCTTACTCGTTTTATTTTCAATTTCGCTGACAACGGCACAAATACTCGAGCCAGTCGAGTGGTCCACTTCCATTGAAAAGAAATCTGAAACGGAAATAGATTTGATAGCAACGGCATCCATTGATTCCGGTTGGCATCTATATTCACAAGATGTTCCTGACGACGGACCAGTACCGACCTCTTTTTCATTCGAGGAATCAAATACTTACGAATTGGTAGGAAAGACCAAAGAGGAGGAAGGCCATACTGTGGATGACCCCGTTTTTGGCATGAAAATTAAATTTTTCGAAGATAAGGCAGAATTCAGACAGACAATAAAGCTATTGGGTAACCCGGGTAGTATAAAGGCTAGTGTGAATTTTATGGTGTGCGATGATACTAGATGCTTGCCTCCTAATGATGTGGATTTTGAGTTTGAAATACCAAAGAAGAAGTCAAGTATCCTTGAACCAGTTTCGTGGTCTTCCGAAGTGAAAAAGTTATCGGAGACCGAGTATGAATTGACATATGTAGCGACCATAGATGGGCATTGGCACTTCTACTCACAAAATGGAACTAAGGATGAAGGCCCCATAGAGACGGAGTTTACATTTGATACCGATTCCAAGGATTTTGAGTTGATCGGTGAAACGACGGAATCCGAAACCGTGGAGGTCTTTGAGAAGGTCTTTCAAATGAAGGTTAGGTATTTTGAAGACAAAGCAGTATTCAAACAAAAAATAAAATTGCTCAATCCAGAAGCAAAGTCAATAGCGTCCGAAGTATACTATCAAGTATGTGACAACGAAAAGTGCTTGCAACCAATGACAGAGGTGTTCAATACTTCCTTAACAGGTAAGGCAGAAGTGAAAAACGAGGTTGTTTCCATAGATGCCAATAGCAAAGCGAAATCTGATGCCTTGAATTTGAATGTAACTGGTTGGGAGAAATATGAAAAGGAAGAAGTAAAGGAGAAAACCAATTTTGGTATTTTCATTCTTGGTTTTTTAGGTGGTTTGGTGGCATTGTTGACACCTTGTGTATTTCCAATGATACCTCTAACGGTGACATTCTTTACAAAAAGTGCAAGTAATTCACAAAAAGGTTTGGCAAATGCGATGTTGTACGGCTTTTTTATCTTGTTGATATATGTATTGTTGAGTTTACCATTTCACTTTTTGGATTCATTGAATCCAGAAATACTAAACACCATTTCAACCAATGTCTGGTTGAACTTGTTCTTCTTTGCCATACTAATCTTTTTTGCAATTTCATTCTTGGGTTATTTTGAAATAACCTTACCTTCTTCTTGGGGAAACAAGATGGATTCTGCATCGTCAAGTATAGGAGGCTTCATAGGAGTCTTTTTTATGGCGTTGACTCTAGCCATAGTTTCTTTTTCTTGTACAGGACCGATTCTTGGGTCTTTGTTGGCTGGATCATTGACAAGTGATGGAGGAGCAATGCAATTGACAATGGGAATGAGCGGATTTGGTTTGGCCTTGGCTCTGCCATTTACATTGTTTGCGATGTTTCCGAAATGGTTGAACTCCTTACCCAAATCTGGTGGTTGGTTAAATACAGTTAAAGTGGTTTTGGCCCATGCGGAGTTTGCCTTGGCTTTGAAGTTCTTGTCCAATGCCGATTTGGTAAAACATTGGGGACTATTGAAACGTGAGGTGTTCATTGGCCTTTGGATCATCATAGGAATTAGCTTGTTGTTATATTTATTAGGAAAAATCAAGTTTCCACATGATGGGCCGTTCAAGAAAATCAGTATGAGCAAATGGGCATTTATCTTCTTGGTCTTTGCTTTCGTAATATATCTAATTCCAGGATTGACAAACACCAAGTATGCAAATTTGACATTGTTGAGTGGTTTTCCTCCACCATTGCCTTATAGTCTATACGAAAAGGATTCCGAATGCCCTTTAGGATTAAATTGCTACAAGGATCTAGATGAAGGTATTGCAGCAGCCAAAGAACAAAACAAACCCATAATGTTGGATTTTACAGGTTGGGCTTGCGTAAACTGCCGTAAAATGGAGGAACAAGTTTGGAGCCAAGATAAGATTTACAAGATCCTCAAAGAGGACTATGTCATTATTTCGTTGTACGTGGATGATAGGAAGCCATTGGCAGATGAAGAGCAATTCCAATACATAAAACAAAATGGAAGACTTAAGGACATCAAGACCATTGGAGACAAGTGGGCCACGTTGCAAACGCTTAATTTTCAAAACAACTCACAGCCATTCTATGTGTTGTTAGACCATAATATGGAATTGTTGAATTATACGACAGCCTATACGCCCAATGCAGATGAATACTATGACTGGTTAAAGGTCGGAGTAGAGAATTTCAAACGATAGCATTAATAATAAACGACTAAACATAAAAGTTATGAAAAAAGTATTTTTTGGAATATTAGCTCTGTCCATTGTTGCATGTAAAAAAACAGAACCGCTAGCCCCCGTGGATTATGCATTGTTTTCAGGAACAATAAAGAATGCAAATAGCAATGGCCTATCCATTATAGACGCTTCAAATAAAACCGTGAAGTCAATAAAGGTTTCCGATGCAGGAACGTTCTCAGATACAATTTTCAATGCAAGTGGACATTATCGATTTAGTGATGGTACTGAAAACTCAGCATTGTACTTGAAGAATGAGTACGATGTAAAGTTGAATATGGATGCCAAGGAGTTTGACGAAACAATAGTCTATACAGGAACAGGAAGTGATGTCAACAATTACTTGGCTCAAAAATTGCTCATAGAAGAAAAAAGTGGGGATATGGAAAAGCTATACGCTTTGGATGAGGAGGAATTCTTGGCTGCGATGAAACAACAAAAAATAGCATTGGAGCAGAGTTTGAAACCTGAGTTGGATGCAGATTTCATTGCATTCGAAAAAGAAAACATCAATTATGAGCATATCTCCAATGTTACTATGTACGAGAGGTATCATAGTTTTTTGTCAAAAGATCGTGAGTTTAAAGTTTCTGAGTCTTTTCCTGACCTTGAAAAGGATTTGGCCTATGATAATGTAGAACATTTCAAATCATATGATACATATAAGAGATTGGTGTCAAGAAACTTCAATCGTCTGGCTTTTGAGACTTCCGAAAAAGATAGCATTCCTTTTGCCACAGCTGCAATAAACATAATCAAGAACTCAAAAGATGCTCAAGTAATCAAAAACTACTTGCTTTCGGGATTGTCCAATCGAGTAGATGGAAATAATCCTTCTGCAGGGCAATTGTTCGATGATATAATAGCACATTCGACAGACGAAGACTTCAAAAAGGAATTGACCAGAACGTATGAAAACATCAAAAAACTGGTAAAAGGAAATGCGTCTCCGGTTTTCGTAAACTATGAGAACAATGCTGGAGGAACCACTTCCTTGGCAGATTTAAAAGGGAAATATGTCTATATAGACGTTTGGGCTACTTGGTGTGGACCTTGCAAGGCGGAAATTCCTCATTTGCAAAAGGTCGAAAAGCAATACCATGACAAAAACATTGAGTTTGTAAGTATCTCTGTAGATACCAAAAAAAACCATGACAAATGGAAGAAAATGGTTGCAGACAAAGATTTGGGTGGAATCCAATTGTTGGCAGACAAAGATTTCAAATCGGATTTTGTACAAGACTACAACATAAATGGAATCCCTCGTTTTATCCTGTTGGATCCAGCAGGGAACATAGTATCTTCGGATGCGCCAAGACCATCTAACAAAGGCTTGATAAGGCTGTTTGATGAGTTGAAGATTTAATTTCAAGCGAGTAGTCATAAAACTCACTTGATCAAAGTAAAAAGAGGTTGGATAGATTTATCCAACCTCTTTTTTGTTTAGGGGAATTATTTCTTAGCTGCAAAAGCATTAGTTTTGCAACATATTTTAATGTTTCAATTTGATGAAGATACAAGGACAAATAGTAGATATCCCAAACCAACGCACATACAAAGGTGAGATTACCATCCAAGATGGTAAAATAGCTTCAGTGAAAGAGAAGGAACACGATGTCGAGCATTATATATTGCCAGGCTTCGTAGATGGCCATATTCACATAGAGAGTTCCATGTTGGTTCCTAGCGAGTTTGCAAAGTTGGCTGTTACCCACGGAACGGTGGCTACGGTTTCGGACCCACATGAAATAGCAAATGTGCTAGGAGTGAAAGGAGTGGAGTTTATGATAGAAAATGGTAAGCAAACACCTTTCAAGTTCAATTTTGGAGCTCCATCCTGTGTTCCAGCCACATCCTTTGAGTCTGCCGGCGCCGTTGTGGATTCCAACGACATCAAGAGATTGATGGAGAATCCAGACATAAAGTATTTGGCGGAAATGATGAACTATCCTGGAGTACTGTTTGATGATCCTGATGTACTTGAGAAAATAGCTTGGGCAAAACAGAATAACAAGCCCGTAGATGGACACGCACCTGGGCTGAGAGGTGATGATGTAACGAAATACATTTCCGAAGGCATATCCACGGATCACGAATGCTTTTCGTATGAAGAGGCCTTGGAAAAGCTACAGAAGGGAATGAAGGTAATAATCAGGGAAGGGAGTGCTGCCAAAAATTTCGAAGCTCTAATAGATTTGTTGTCGGAACATTATGAAAACATGATGTTCTGTAGTGATGACAAGCATCCAGACGATTTGATGATAAGTCATATAAATGCGCTGTGTGCAAGAGCAATAGAAAGAGGAATGGATATATACAAAGTATTGCAGGTTGCTTGTATAAATCCCGTGAAGCATTACAATTTGGATGTAGGTTTGCTTAATGTCGGAGATGCGGCCGATTGCATAGTAGTTGAAGATTTAAAGAACTTCAAGCCACTACAAACATACATAAATGGGGAATTGGTATTCGACAAGGGATTGACTCTAATCAAAGACGTGGCCTTTGAGAATTTGAATAACTTCAATACTAATAAAAAAAATGTCAGCGATTTCAGGTTCGAATCCTCGACAGAAAAAATAAGGGCCATCGAATGTTTGGATGGAGAGTTGGTAACCAATGAAATTATAACGGATGCTTCAATAGAAGATGGAAACCTTGTGTCCAACACCGAAACCGATGTTTTGAAAATGACGGTAGTCAATAGGTACAAAGACCAGAAACCAGCTATTGCCTTCATTAGGAATTTTGGCTTGAAAGAAGGTGCGATAGCAAGTTCCGTTGGACATGATTCCCACAACATAATAGCAGTTGGAGTTGATGATGAAGCCATTTGTAAAGCAGTAAACGCGATCATTGAAGTCAAAGGAGGAATTTGCGCATCAAACAAATTAAAAGAAAGTACAGTGGCATTGCCCGTGGCTGGTATAATGAGTGACAAAGATGGAGAAACGATAGGAAGGGAATATGCCGAATTGGATAAGATGGCCAAGCAAATGGGATGCACGTTGAATGCTCCATACATGTCATTGTCCTTTATGGCTTTATTGGTGATACCCTCATTGAAATTAAGTGACAAGGGGCTTTTCGATGGAAAGGAATTTAAATTTACAAGCTTGGAAGCAAACTAATATGCCAATAGAACAGTCCACATACAAACCGCCATATTTTTTTAGAAACGGTCATTTTTCAACTATCTATTCCGGACTTCTAAGAAAAGTTGAAGGGGTAGATCAAAAACGTGAACGTATTACGCTTAGTGATGGGGACTTCATAGATTTGGATTGGAGCTATGCGGAAGAAAAAACAAATGCATTGATCATAATATTGCATGGTTTGGAAGGTAATGCACAACGCCATTATACATTGGGAGTAGCCAAACTATTCAATGAAAAGCAAACAGATGCTGTCTGTGTAAATCTAAGAGGGTGTAGTGGAGAGGAAAACAAAGTCTTCCGTTCATACCATTCTGGGGCAACGGAAGATTTGGAAGCAGTCATCGATCATATCCTAGAGCATAAGAATTATGATAGAATATACTTGAACGGGTTTAGTCTGGGAGGGAACATCATGTTGAAATATTTGGGAGAACAAGATAAATTGCCAAGTCAGATAAAGTCGGCAGTAGCCATATCCGTTCCCGTTTGGTTAAAAGGCTCCATGTTGCAATTGCATACATTAAAGAACACGTTATACGCTAAAAAATTCAAAAGGGATTTAATCGAAAAGTTGAAACGCAAGCAAAGACATTATCCCGATTTGATATTGGAAGAAGATATAAAACACATTAAGAACTTAAAACTCTTTGATGATGTCTATACATCCAAGGCTCACGGTTTTGTTGATGCATACGATTATTATGAAAAATGCAGTAGCCTTCAATTCTTGTCAAATATTTCCATCCCCACATTGATAATAAACGCATTGAATGATTCCTTTCTGTCTCCGGAATGCTTTCCTGTAAAGGAAGCCAAACATAATCCCTACTTATATTTGGAAATGCCCAAATACGGAGGTCACGTCGGATTTTACGACAAGAAGAATAGTTATTACAATGAAAAGAGGACCTTGGAATTCATATCAGAGAAAAGTATGGAATAAGCCCCACATTCGTTGTCAATGTGAGGCTTATAATGTTATTTATTATGGTTTTATGTCAATAGAATCAATTGATAATCAACTTTAATGTTTTTGTAAAACCATTGCTGCTTGTTATTTTTATAAAATACATCCCAGTGTTCAAACTTTCAGTATTTATGCGGTATAAAGATGCTCTTTCTTTTTGTATGGGAAGCTTGTAACGCTTGCCTAAAATACCATATATGGCAATGTCAATGTTTTCATTGCCCACTCCTGTCAAGGATACATTAACATGACCTCCTGCTGGATTAGGGTATAAACGCGCCAGCAAAGAACCGTTTTGTAAGGAATTAGGTTCATCTACTTTTGATTTTAATAAGGTTTTCCCAGTGCCGTCAGGATCCCATAAATTGGCTTTGTATTCAGCGTTGCAGAATGTGGAAATATCCGTTGGATTTGCATGAATCATTGGATGAGAAGTATCAAATGGAGTCTCTATCCAAAGGTTGGTTTCAGGATCCGTCATAGATTCTGGCGATGTGAATATGTTGTTTCCAGCAATAATGTTGGCAATATATGGGCCAGTAGTACTCAAGTTTCCTTCAATGTAGATGTCGTTCCAAGCTCTACAGGTGTATACGTTGCCAACCAAAGTACAATGTTCTACTGGGCTTCCGTCAAAAACTATGTCTCCCAAATGGATGTTTTCATTGAACGTTCCCATATCCAAAGTGGATGCCAGTGTAGGGTCTAGCTCAGTATAGGTGTAGTTTTCAGTGTGATATTCAATTTGTTCAGGTAAAATGTCATAACTCAAAATTTGAGTACTTGTGTTTTTCAAACCATGATCGTTTTTCGTACCGAATTTTATATCCACACTAAGGACCAATTCTATGTCATAGAATTCCAAACGGACACCTTGAGTAGTTTCGTGCAAATAGTCAAAAGCACCACTAAATTGAAAAAATTCTTGCTTTTGTCCTACACCAGTAATGAAATTGTAGAATGCATCCAAAGGTACAAATGGTGTTTGAAACAGTGCAGGAGCCTCTCCATATGGTGTTTCGTATTCAGATGGTTCCCAATCTGGATCTGGTCCCCAACCATCTTCTACACTATTGGTGTATTCTGTATTGGAATACTTCCTCATGATGTCATAAGTGTCCACATTGTAACTTGTGGAAGATACATTCGTCGTATAGTTTGGATCTATGAATGTATTGAACTCTTGCCCATTGGTGTTAATGGCTTTCGTTTGCGCTTTGAACCTGAAGGCTGCTTTTATCTCATAATCTTCAATGTCCAAAGACTTGTTGAAGGCAAACATGAGATCATTGTCAATTTTAATCTGATATTCATTGGACCAAGACTTATAAAATACCTGTTGCAATGTCCCATAGTTCGTCTCTATCAAATTGTCACTTTCTGACGCCGAATCAGGCACATAACGTTTGGTCAAGGTGATTTTTGGACTATTCAACAAGGCAAAGCTTCCCAAGACTTCATTGTAAACTGGGTATTCATACATTGTTTCCAAAATTGGGTCTATCTTGTCATCTGGATCTGGAGTGGACAAGTCCAATACCTTGGTCGCATCTGTACCATAGGTTCCAGGCGTGTAAAATGTTGGTCCTCCCTTAATTTCAGAATCGGAAATCAGTCCTTGAAAATGCATTTCGGTAAAAGTTACACTAGGGACCTTTTTGGGATCTGGAGCACTTGGCAATGGCATTTTCTCGAAGTTTTGCTCTATGTATGTCTTTGCATCGGAACCAAGTATCTTCTTAGCTATCTTCAGAAGGTTTTCTATGTTTAGTTTGTTGGCCTTTTTTATGTAAGAACCGTATTGGCCTTTGATCTTTGTCCACCATTCCTCCCCAATCATGCCGGATGTATCTATGGCTTGTGCATTTATGCCATAGGTAAAAATCATTGTCAAGGCATGTTTGAGGACCTTCAATGCATTCAAGTTGTGTTCTACGACCTTGTTGTGTCTGTTGGCAGCTTCCAAATCCAACTCATACTTTTCATAGCGTTCTATGTAATCGTCCACAAGACCCTGCAATCCTTTGTAAATTAGGATGCCTCCTTTGTTTTCATCATTTCCTGTATAATCAAAACCAGACAAGAAATCCATAGGTTCTATTTGCAAAGAAGGATTGATCAAACTGTCTGTTACCGTTAGGCTTCTACCGTGCAGTTCTAGACTTTCTTCCTTGATTTGATTGAAATGAATTCTAATTTGAGACGGGAAGTAGCATGTACAAGGATCGTATGCAATTTGGAAATCTGTAGAAAACCACTGTCTTTGAGCATTGGTTGCCTTTGCAAGAGCTTTCATTGTCTTAACTTTCGTAGGCTTGTCCAAAGGAATGTCCTTTCCACTATATAGACGTGCCAAACCCGTGGATCCGGTATTGTCTTCGTTCAAGACAAAGCTCATGATTACTTCTACGGCATCTGGACCGTCTCCAACCAATTGATCCAAACCAAAGTTGGCAAAAACTCTCACGATTCCAGAGTATCTATTGTAAATTACAATATATGGAAGTGCTTGAAAGGTTTCATTGCTGTCCGCGATATCTACATCGTTGGGATATCTTCCCAGGTTTACCAGTAATAGTTCCCAACCATTTTTTGGAATGGGTCTTGGTGAATCGTTTATGTATTGATAATGGGAGAGAGGGCTTGACCAGATGTTATCCATTTCTGCAAGCGGTACTCCAGACCACATCATATTGGACAAATCATAATCTTCCAGTCCTCCACCTGGCGTCAATGGAAACCAATTGGTACCATTTAAATATCTGTCATCTCCACTGGGATGTATTAAATCTACTGGGAGTGCATCATTTGTAGCATTGTTGGGATCTGTATTTACATTGTTGTCACATTGCGCATTTACAGAACCAATACACAGAAAAAAGATAACACTCCATTGGCATAATTTTTTAAAAATCATAGTCTTGAGTGTTATTTCTGTTCTTCTATAGCTTTTAGACGTTTTTCCATTTGAAGAATGTACAAGGTCAATTCTTCTACCTTTTCAACAAGCAAACGGTTTAGTTCACCTAGATCTGCACCATTTTCCTCTATTTCAGATGCAGTGGGGATATTTGGCAAGTGCTTGTTCTCATTGATGAATTTTTGCAACTCTTCTAATGACATCAAGTTATAATCCTTTTCAAAGACATAATCAGGGAAAGGGTTTAACGTAGTCGTATATTTTCTTGCAAATACTTTTCCATCTGGTTTTACGGCAAAATTGATTTCATTGCCCAAGGTATTTACCACTTGTAGGGCGTTTCCATTGTTGTTTCTCATTCTAACGCTAAGTCCATATTTGGATTCGTCGTTGCTTTTGGTGCGAATGTATAGTCCATTGTCCTTAAGAGACATCAAATTGGTTGCGGCATATTCTGTACTGGTACTAGGTATGTAATAACTTTCAGAACCCATCCAAATTCTTTTTAAGCTTCCATTTAGTATGATTCCCGTTGAACCCGTGTTGAAAGTCATGTTCTTCTTTTCCTGATTCGTCAAGTAAAAGTTGTATTTCGACATTCTAAAGACAGTACCATCGCTGGCCAATGACCCCGTTATTGAATTGGTTAGACCTATTCGAGAAGTCTTTCCGTAATTCAACCCGGATTTTTCCGTCAAGGCAGGGGAGTGCTTAATGTCTACAATGTAGTCCTTGGTACCATGTACTTGAAAATTGAACTTGACGTTGCTTTGGCTGGCTCCAGTTCCTATGCCGACATCACCATAATTGGGATAAGGAAATGTATTGTTGTCTTGAGCTGAAACAAAAGATAGAGAAATGCTTGCTACCAGCATTAAAAATTGCTTTTTCATAATGTTGTAGTATTAGGTGTTTTGTTGTCCTTACTCTATTGTTAGCTTTTCAGGTACCGCTTTTTATAGATCGATCTATTAAGAAGTAGAGATTTTCGAAATTCATTACCCAAGAATTTCGAATAAAAAACGAGTTGCTTTTAAAAGCAACTCGTTTAGTAAAGAACATGTGACTAATGATTAGTGATAATAGTTTGTTTGGTAGTTGTCTGTTTCTCCATTGAAGTTACCTTGAATGTGCATTCCGTATATTCTCATCGGGTCTGCTATTTGGTGCGGGCTGGTAATTTCTCCACTAGGACATAGGTAACCTCCTCTATGATTGGAGCTACCCCCCCAATAAACAGGACTGGAATTTGTACAAGTAGAAAATACATTTGAATAGGAATATGTATTTCCGCCTAACCAATAATCCCATGCGTAATTCCAATTGCCATTGATGTTGCTAATTGGCATATAGCTGTTTCTAGTTTTCCATTTGCCCCAACGTTTTCTTTCTGCCTTGGATATGGAAATAAAGGTAGACTGCATCTTGTGAGTTGTCAATTCACTTGATCTAAACCAAACAAAGTGATAAAATCTATGTTTAGGAGAATCATAATACCAAGTCTTGCTTCCAGGAGTCCCTTGTGGGCTGAAAATATTGTCGATGTAAAAATCGTTCAACCCCATTTTTGAACTTGATTTTTGTTGTTTGGATGACATTAAGGAGATGTCATTAGGTCCTTCGTATGTTTTTGAGTTCAAGCCATATTGTGTATAGTGATATATGCTGCCTTCTATTATGACGAATCCTTGTTCGTTGCATACAAAGGCAGAAGGCTCGTAATTTACTCTTAAAGAATAGCTATAAGCACCACCTTCTTCAATGGTTTGCCTGATAAAGCCTTTATTTAAGTATTGGCTGTAAACATTAGAGAAAGCGATTGGTCTATTTAGGCTTTCCAATTCGTTTGGAGATGCGTTTTCGTCGATGTCTGAGAAATACTCTTCGTCAAATCTATCTTCAGCAATACTAATTTTATCCATTATGATTTGCTGGGTTTCAAAATTATATTTTTCTCCCCATTGAATTCTTTGCTCTTCATTCATGTCTGAAAATGAATTTATGGCATAGTAGAACTCTTCAAAGCTGATAAACTCGAGCATCCCATCTCTGACTTTTACTCTTTGTTCTTTAATTTTGAATGTAGAATCTACTGATTTTGTTTCGGTGTCTTCAATGCTTTCTTTGTCGCAACTGTAGATGAAGCTGCAAGCGATAAATAAAATTAGGAATTGTTTAATTGTTACTGCTGTTTTTTTCATGATGTATTTAATTTAAATACAGTGCGTAAATCTTAGAATGATGTCATTGTAAAACTTACACACTGTACTGGTTATGTTATTCTTTTATGATTTTTTTCATATATTCTTTACCGTCTATCTGTAATTTGCAGAAATACAATCCAGTTTTCCAGCCAATGCTATTCACTTTAAAGTCATTGGAAGTAATAGTAGCTTCATAAACTTTGATGCCATTGGCGTTTAAAACCATTACTGTAGCTTCTTTGACTGTTTCAAAGTTTTCCACATTGATTTTGAAGTGATCTTTTACCGGATTTGGTGCCACAGTGATTTTTCTTGTCTCGTTGACATATACAGTGGATACAAAACTTTTTTGCATGCACATTTGATTGATTATGTGTTGTATTCTGTACTTGCAAGTATGATTGACTGTCAGTGATATTGGAGTGTACATAGCTGCTCCAGATCTTGTTTCCGTGTGTATCAAAGTCCAACTCGTCTCTCCAGGGCACTGTCTGTACACATTGTATATTTCTTCTTCATAGTCGTCTGCATAAGAAGGAATGTTGCTAATCACCAGATTGTTGATGGTAGGTGAAGCACTGAAGTATGTGTTGAATGATGGATCAGGCTTGCAACACTTCATTACGGTAAAGCAAGTCGTGGAAGAACACCAACCCGTACTTGATGGCCAATTGATGGTTACACAGTATTCTCCATCTCCTTGATTGGGTATTTGGTGATCTCCTGAATAACCCAATGGATCTCCATTATACGTCCATTCGTAGGAATATTTATAAGGTACATCTCCTATGGGATCGTAGTTGAATCCAATTATGGCAGGAACCTTGCCACAATAGAAAACATCCTCAATAGAAATAGTTGGGCCTACATCTTCGATTATTGTAAATGTGAAGTAAGTAGTACAACCATTTTGATCCACTATTACAAGTTTGTATGACCCATATTGAGAAGGAGTGAAACACATGCTGTTTGACAACAAGGTGCTCATAGGCAAAGATGGATGTGGTCCCCACCATTCGTATGTATATGAATTTCCAGCAGGAGCAGCAGGAGCACAGATTTCCTCAAAATTGGAATCACAAACTTTGATTTTTTTAGGGATGTCTATTGCAATGTCTTCCTTGCAACAATTGTTCACTGTTGCATCGTCATATCTAGCGATGAAATAGCCTCTTGGCCCTCCGGATACGTATGAACCGTCTATATTCAATGGTGTGGATACGCCACTGGTAAAATATGATCCTACCAAGATTTCCTTGTTGTTGGAATCCATGAGAGCTTCAGACCCAAACGAAGAACAAGAGTCGGAATTGGAACTCCAAACGCTTGTCCCACTTGTATTGTTTAAAGACGTGGCAAAAAAATCGTATCCACATGGTGCTTTGGATACATCACCTGCATTGGATTTGTTTACAGGGTCGTAAGTGGCACCAGTAACATATACATCTCCACAACCATTGGTTTCTATGCTATATGGTTTTGGAGCCAAATTTCTCGACCATAGAAAACTTCCAGATCCATTCTTGTCATAAGCAACGACTTTTGTGTCTTCAGCCCAGTATACGGCATTGTTTACATCACTTACTTCAACGTCATAACTTCTCCAATTGTAACTGTTTGTAAGTCCATCGGTTTTTAATCCAAATGTGTTGTCAAAGTTTCCATTGGCATCAAATTTGGCCAAGAAAGTATCGGGAGTGGCAGTTGGGCTTGGTGTAGAAGATGTAAATATGTGAGGAGTAACACCATCATAGAAAATGGAAGTACCTCTAAAGTCTCCCGTAATGTATACGTTGCCATCATCATCCACATCGATGTTGTTTCCTCTGGTGATGTTGGATGCATCTATCTTTTTAGCCCATACCAATGTCTTTGTCGATGTGATGGTATATTTGGCGATGAAAGAACTCCCTCTGTTCCCTGTAAGTGTCGTACCATCAAAGAAAGTTATTGAAGATGTAGGAGTGGTGTGAGAGCCAAAGTGACCAACTACATATAGGAAATCGCCTTTGATTTTGATGTCCAACATTCTAGAATTGCTTCCTGTCAATTGATCCCAAGTATTGGGAGTTGCAGCACCAGAGATGCCAGAACTTACTATGGCTCCTTTGTTTGAACCATTTGAACCCACGACATAAATGTTGGAATCCTTGTATTCCATTCCACCTTCTCCAGTATAGCCCATATAGCTTAAAAGTGAAGAGATGTCTTTTGTCCATTGCAAGTTTCCTGCATTGTCGAAACGTCTCAATGCACGTGTGAAACCTACATTTTCTCCGTAGGTATAAACATTGTCTGAATCATCTATGGTAGCATTCATTGCACTAATGTAGCTGCCATCTTCGTAGTTGACATAGTCCCAAGATTGAGAATATGAAATAATGGAAACTAATAGTCCCATTAAAATTAAAATACTTTTTTTCATTGTGATTAATTTATAGTCCTTACTCTTTTGTAAATAGGTTTTTCAGGTACCACCTTTGGTCGATCTATTAAGAAGTGGCAGTATTTGAAATTCATTACCCATATATTTTGAAAAAATATTGAAAAGATGATGTTATATGTAGAGAACCCGCTTAAAATTGGAGTTTTAGGCGGGTTGTGTTATTCGTGACTTTAATCGATATAGACTTCTATTTCTGTAGAATTGGTGAAATAGGAGGTGCCGATGGAAGTTGTATCTTCTTTATGCTTGATTCTAGTTTAACAAATGAATTTCACATAAAGAAGGTGGTATCACATCTACTTGTCCAATAGAAGCTTTTTGATTTTTGAGGAAAACAATACTAGTAGGAGCAATACGATCCCTATTATGATTGAATAAGCATAGGATGTATCGTTTATCTCTATGGCCGTTGCATCACCAGTAAGTATGAGAGAAGACCAAAAATAGGGAGATAGTTCACTGTTTTGATGATTGTTCAAATAGTTTAACTTGGCATTATGCAAGGCTTTGGATTTTGTCTGTCCTTCCTTTATGCCTTTATAGAAAGAAACCAATATTTCATTGTTGGACTTTTCATTGACGTTCCATAGAGAGGCAATGACACTTTTGGAGCCGCTATAGAAGAAACCACGAGACAAGCTCATGAGTCCTTCTCCTTTCAATAGTTTGCCGGAAGCACTCTTGCAGGCATCCAATATCACCAAGTTTGCTTGGTTGTTTATGCCGTACAACTCATTTAGCTGCATTTTTTCATTGGAGAAGGCAATCCAAGGAACATTGTCATTGTCTATGCCGGCATGCGTGTTTATGTGTATGATGTCATAATCGTTCAAACTGGATATAAATGCCTCTTTTGTTGCTTTGTCTTTAGTTAATAGGGTGATGGGGAGTAAAGACGAAATACCTTTCATCTCCGTTTCACTTCGTTCCAAAGAAGGAAGAGACTCGTAGCTGAATGCAATTGGAGCAAACCCTATGAGTTGTTTTTCCGCTTTGCGTACTTTTTCCTCTATTTGTTTGAATACGGATGCAGACTGGTAGTAGGATATTTCCACATTGTTGCCAATAAGGTAATTATATGTAGTATTCTCAGTGTTTGTCGATGTTGTCAAGGCTTCAAAAGGAAGGTTTTTCAATCTGTAATCCGGTACCACCGTCAATTTCTTGTTGGCAATGCTTTGTAGGGCATCCTTGAAAGGGAATATTTTTTTGAATATGGAAAAAGAGAGGTCATTGTAGGCTTTATTGTCTTTTTCATATACGATTGGACGATTCATCAATTCCTTCAATGATTCCAATTCTTCCAATAATTTGGGAGCATCTTGTATTTCGAATAGAATGGAGCTATTCTCATCACAAAAAAGACCATAGCCTGCATCGTCATTGAGGATGTACTCAATGTAGTTGGAGGAGCTGGAGACATACTTGCTTTTTGCATCTTTCAATGTCAATATCTCAGGCTCCTTTTTGGAGTTGAAATAATCGGGATGTTGCTTTCTCAGAGTATCTAAAAAATGAATATAGGTGTTTTCCTTTTCCAAATACAAATCGGTCAAGGCCTTGTCCTTTGGAGATTTACGACGCTTGTCCTCCAAAGATAAAATGGAATAACGAAGATTGAATTCCCTTTGCAATATGGAATCTGGAATATTCAATTTGGTTTTCTCTTGTGTGGCATTTAGATTTTCCAGCAATAACAAGGATTTGTTCTTTTCCATGAAATAGAAGGCAGCATCCTTGTCGTTGAGCAAATAGGATACTTTTACAGCTAGCATATAGGAATCTACCCCTTTGTTGATCCAGAACAGTTTGGAATTGTTGTTGGTGCTTTCAAAACGAATCAATGATACCAACTGATCTATCAGGTACAAGGTGTTTTGAGAGTATTTTAAATAGTCTATGTTTTGTTCTTCGTCATAGGCAAGAGCAAAGTTATTGGCTTTTTCAATCAAGTAGCTCAAGATATCTATCTTGTATGGGGATTCTTTGATGTTGTTTATGGTTGGTAAGAATTTGATGGAAGTCGACATGTTGGAAATTCCCAATACAATGCAAAGCGCCTTGTCATAGTAGGTATTTTTGTCCAAGGTTCTTTTGGTTTGTAGATAAAACCCTTGGTTGAAGTAAATGTCGGCGATGGTGACATGATTCTTAGTGATTTCCAATGCTTTGTCATAATGTTCTTTTGCAAGTTTATGATTGTTGAATTCTGAATGCAGTGCAGCTATGTTGGCATAGGCTTTGGCTATTCTTTCATGCTCTTTGTATTGTAAAGCCAAGTCCAGTGATTTTTTTAAATATTCTGTAGCTTTCTCATAGTTACCTATCTTTTTGTATATCCTTGCAAGATTGTTGTAAACCTGAATGTTCTTTATATTGTCGGTATTTTTCTTTTCGAATTCTTCACTGTATAGAAATATCGTTTCGATGTCGCTTTCTGTTAGGTTCTCCACTTGACTATAGATGAGTATGGCATTTTTATAGGCGATGGATAGAATTTTTATGTCATTGTAATTATCATAAGAATCTATGATTATTTTCAAGTATTGCAATGCCTTGAAGTAATCCCCATTGTTTTTTAAAATCAAAGCTAGTTTATTGTAAGCTTTATAGGTGAATCTATTTTTTCTATTGCCTTTTATTACCTTGTCCAAATAGTACAACTGTTGTTTTGTATCTTTTAGATAAAGGTATTGTTGAGACATATTCAATAGGCTATTGTCTAATTTATAGTCCAATCCAGAAAGAGATTCCCTGATGTCTATGGCTTTTTGTAATTCTTGTATTGCTTGTTTGTAGTTTTTTGTTTTCTCGTTGTAAAAACCCAGATGGTGATATGCATCACTTTGATTTTCTAAATTGATTATAAAATCTTTATCTTTTAAAAGTGCTTTTGTGTTTTTTATTTTCTCATCGAAAGTTAAAGTCTTTTCTCTTTTTATGGTTAATATCTTATCATTTATTGATTTTTGGGAATATAGAGAAAGAGAACTGAATAATATTATTAGAAATAAAAATCGTTTTGACAAAACCATAAAGTTGATCCATTGTTAAATAAAATGATACCAAAAAACTTAATTCTTGACAAGATAAATATAAACCACATAATAATTTCAATTTTTATGAGCTTGATAGTTCTATATAACTTTAAAAATTGAAATTATGTTGGAAAAATTCAAAGCATTTGAAATTAAGAATGAAACGATGATGATGATTTATGGTGGGTCTAAAATGGGATCTATTTTATCTGAAGATGATGAAGGGGAGTAGAATAAATTCACATCCGTTGAAAAACTTAAAGCGCAAACCAATTATAGTTTGCGCTTTTTTTATCTGAAAGATTCAACACTCTGATAAATTGGTCATATAAATGAAAAGTGTTAGCATAAATATATGCTTTACGACAATTGCAAAGCCATTAATCTATTTGAATCAATTTGGAGAACAGTGTAGGTTTGGAAGCACTAATGTAATCACCACCGATGTTGAGTTTGTCCTTTATCCCATGTGGCGTAAGCGACATTCCTGAGTCGTATAGGTATTTTGCGGCCATTGCAGAGACTACAGGAGCAGAAAAGGAAGTACCGTTTATGTATGTACCATCAAAAGGAATCTGTTGCCCTGGAGCAAAGAAGTCCACAGTGGCTTGCCCATAATTGGAAAAATAAGCGATGTCGGTATTGTTATGGTTGCTTGCTGCAATTGCAGTTACATTTTTTGGTTCGTAGTTGGATGGGTAATGCTTCAGGTTTGGAGACCAGCCATCGTTGTTGTTTGCCCAATTTCCAGCAGAGGTAACTACCAATACATCACTTACGCGTGATCTAATGATGTTTGTCAAGATGTCATCTGCAAAGTCAGCCCCACTGCCGTCGTAGTCGTACCATCCCAAACTCATGTTTATGATGTCGGCCCTTTCTATGGCAAATGCAGTCCCACAAATGATGTTGAAGCGAGAAGATCTCCCTTCCGAGTTGGATACTTTCACAGGCAATATGGTATGAGGCACACTCAAGCTTTCCAAAGCGTTGCTTATGATGCTACTTACTGCTGTACCGTGCAAGTGGTTGTAATCGTCATAGCAGTTGTCATCACCGTTTACAAAGTCCCACCCGGATACGATCTCGCTTATGGGGTCGGCACTACCATTGTATAGGAACTTGTTTCTTTCAAATACATCGTAATTCGCGTCTACGCCGGTGTCCAAAACGGCAATCGTCACAGAATTGGGTACAGCTGCATTCTTTATCTTTGAAGAATAGGATGTGTCTCCAGTACCACCTGTCAATGCATAGTTTTCTGCTTCATACTCAAAGTAGAACTCCTTGTCCACATTGATGATCCCTTCCGACCCTCCTTCGTCATCATCAGGATCCATCGACCCCAATTTGGATTCTAAATCCACATCTTCTCCAAAATTCCATTTTTCAACATTGAAATCCATGCAAGCTGCACAAACCTCATAAGTGAGTACACCGTGAGTTTCCCTTAAATTGGATTTTTGTACATCCGTAGTTCCAGGAGCGAATTGTACGATGAGCTCTGTTGGAGAAAATACAGGAATGTTCTTTGGCTTTCTTTTGTTGCGTATTCTAAGACTTTTCTCGATTGATGTTTCAATAGCATTGTTCTCGTTGGCAAATTTTTCACTGTCTAGGTCAGAGCAAGAAAAAAAGCAAAATGTCACGAAAAGTATAAAAGCGATTATTTTTTTCATTTTTTAGGGTTTTAGGGATTAATGTCCTTTTATTATAAATGTTATTTTTTATGTTTTGTTACCATGCCTTATCAAATTTTTGTCGAAATAATCCTAAAGACATCGTAATACCAACTAGTATGAATTATTCGAAAACATTACCCGCTATTTTCTATATTTTGTAAAATACATCAAAAAATAAAAAGAAAAAGACTACAAAACTGACTTTTGAATTGGTCTCCAACGTTCTTGAGGATAAGCAATTAAATGTGTAGGCGAGCTTGGTTTTGGATTGTTGATCTAGGGAGCATAAAAAGATTATTTAGCCATAAATTGTTACAGTCTCATAATATTTGAGACTAATTGGGGTTTAAGAGAGCATGTTTTGATTATGGAGTAGAGAAATAACCGAAAGCATAGCCCGACATTTAAATAAATTTCAATTATTTTTGACTTTACCCTCATGAAACTATGCAAGAAAGCGAAAAGTATTTACAAGCTCTAATTAAAGGCGACAACAAGGTCATACTGGAAATATACAATAAATTTCATCCCAAGGTACAGGCTTTCATTCTGCGGAACAAAGGGAAGCAAGAAGATGTACAAGATGTTTTTCATGATGCGCTCATGTATTTGATCATGAAACATAAGGAAACACCTTTGCAAATAGCTTCTTTCGAAGCCTATTTGTTTACCATTTGCAAAAATATTTGGAGAAGTACGATAAAAAACAAAAAAGAATGGGTAATGAAAGATGGCGTATTGCCACTAGTAGATAAAGAAGACCATTTGACGTCTTTCATTTTAGAGCAAAAGCACTTGGAGTTCTATCAAGAGAAATTTCAGTTGTTGTCAGATAATTGCAAAGAGATATTGGGTAATTATTTCAATGGAATGAGCTACGAGGAAATTATGTCGGATTTGTCATATAACTCCATTAACGTAGTCAGGCAGCGTGTTTTCAAGTGTAGAGCAAAAATTGTAAAATTAATAAAGGCGGATGTCCGTTTTAAAAAACTAGCATAGATGAATTCCAATCAAGAAGACAAAATGCAAGAAATCATAGAGTCGTATTTGAACGATGTGATGTCCAAAGAAGAAAGAACAGCATTTGAAGACAAAATGCAAGAAGATAAAGCATTGAAAGAAGAGGTTCTCATATGCAAGGCATTGCAAGAATCCTTCAACGAGAATGATTGGCACAAGCTGGACAGGGATGAAGAGACATTGAAAACAATGAAAGGCAACCTGAGAAGCAGCGAGTTTCAAAACCTTTCCAAAATGATAAGAGAAACGGAACAAACCTATTTGAAGACCAAAAGCCGCAAACCCAAACTCTCAAGGCGATATGCATATTTAGGCATAGCTGCATCCATAATATTGTTCATCAGCATAGTATTTCCTTTCATGTTTAATAATACGTTGGGGGACTACTACAACGAATATGAGGATTGGGGAGATATTCCTTCCATGACAGAGAAAGGAGCAGAAGGTGTTTTGAACATTGAAACCTTGTATGCATCCAAAAAATATGGTGAGATCATTTCATACTACGAAACAAATACAGAAGCTACAGATGTATTGGAGCCTTATAGTTTGATGAAGGTAGGATTTTCTTATTTCCATAATGATCAATATAAGGAAGCATTGGAAACCTTCGATGTGTTGATTAAACTGGATAGCTTGGAAAGTTCACGTGGTTATTGGTATAAGTTATTGGTGTATTTGAAGGAAGAAAATGCAATGAAAGCCAAAGAGACGTTGAGTATCATCATATCCAACAAGAACAACCACAACTACAAGGAAGCGGTTGTTTTGTCCAAAAAAATGGAATAGGGGAACTCATCCTAAATCATAGACCTAGATTCAAGCAAGGCCATTCAAAAATCATGATTTTTGAATGGCCTTGCTTTTTTGTACTCATTTACCATCTTTTGGAAGCCTTGTGTTTGGCCTGTCTCAAAAAGCTAGTTGTTTTAATTAAGAAATGGTATAACTGGGTGCAGAAATCCATTTAAACCCAAACGGGCATCATAAAACCTACTTACTCTCTTTTGCAAGGCTATCATTAAACAAGTCGCTAATTCCATTTTGATTCGAATTCCCAAAATAGGTGTTTCTCCCCTAAGTTGTCTAGGTGTTTTACTATTTGGAAAAAACAGGAAATCCCCTTATTCGAATAGGTAGTTTTCCTATCGAAAAAAGCTTTTAATGAAATTACTTTTGAACTCATAAGATATAACACTTTGTCTTGGCGGGGGAATTCCCA
Source organism: uncultured Bizionia sp. (assembly GCA_947496215.1). Taxonomy (GTDB): domain Bacteria; phylum Bacteroidota; class Bacteroidia; order Flavobacteriales; family Flavobacteriaceae; genus JAHDHI01. The sequence goes on along the minus strand of CANMCF010000001.1, from coordinate 596,895 downwards.
AAAGGAATCCATATCTCCAGAATCTAACGATTGAGTATTCACAATCTTAAAAAAGTATAAAGATGTCCATAGTAGTAAATTATCCAGCAAAGATCAATGGTTATTCGATAACGGTTTCCAATACGAAAACAAGCATTAGGCTTCATGGAGTCGAAAACGGAGGAGATGAAAACGAAAGATTCATTGGTGATGTCAGTTTTTCAGAAAATGACTCTAATGATGTTCAAGCAAAGGCTTTTATAAATAGGGGAGGTTTCTTGAATATGAGCTATCCAATTTCATTGCTTCCATCGATTCTAATGCTGTTAAACCAAACAGAGGCATTATATGTTGACGGAGATGGCAATTTTACAAATAGAGCAGTCTTAAAATAACAGATAGTCATGGGAACTTTAATTCATATCGCATCCAGAGAAATTGGAACCAGAGAAATAGTGGGGGCACAACATAACCCCAGAATAGTGAATTACGCAAAAGAAGCTGGATTCACCTATGTCAATGATGATGAAACGCCTTGGTGTAGTTTTTTCATGAATTGGGTTGCTCAAAAAGCACAATTGGAATCAACAGGAAAAGGTAATGCCAGATCGTGGCTTAATGTAGGTATTCCAGTTGTAAACCCGGAACCAGGCGATGTTGTCATCTTTTGGAGGGAGAGTCCAAACTCCTATAAGGGGCATGTCGGAGTCTTCATGGGGTATTCCCAAGACCATAGTCGCATATATACATTGGGAGGCAATCAAAACAACCAAGTTGGAGAAACAGCATATTCGACAAGTCAACTCTTAGGATTTAGAAGACTTAGACCTGTAAAAAAGAAAACATTGAGTACAAGGGTTTTGAGACGAGGAGATACAGGAGTAGAAGTTGTAGATCTTCAAGATGCTTTGAAGTTGTGTGGCTTTCAGCCTGGCACTTCCGATGGAGATTTTGGACCAAAGACAGAAGCTGCCCTTAGGTTGTTTCAGTCCACAAAAAGTCATATAGCCATAGATGGAGTCTTTAATAGAGCAACTAGAAAAGAAATAATAAAACAATTGTCCAAATTATAAAACAGAAAAAATGTCCTTACAAACTTTTAGAATATCAGATGCTGTCCTAAGAAGAGCCTGTGAATTCAACAGTATCTCCATAGAGGGTAGAGAAGATGAAATGATCCTTTTCGGTATACGTGGAGCGCTTCCAGCAGCCCCCAATCAATCCCTATTGGATTTTTCCGATCATTTGAAATTTGAGGAAAGCCATCTATTGCAGCGTGTAAACATAGATTATTACTATCCTCGCTGCCTCATAGGACAATGGTTGCCCTCAGAAAGAAAAGTAGCAGTTTTTTTGTCAAGTACGGTGCCTAACCTAAAACTTGTGCAACGGAATGGGAAACGAATGCATCAATTCAATTGCATGCAACCTGGATATTACAATTATAGAAAAGGACAACATCCACGTAGCAATACAGGTTTTCAACCTCATAGGGCAATACGTCTAAATGGTCCGATTACGCTCCGTAGAGCCAATTATACCATGAGCAATGGACAACCGGTAATCAACTATGGGCCTTCTGCTGCAATATCCGTAGGTAACCCAGGAGACAACATTCACTGTGCTAGAAACAACACAAGAACGACAAGAGTACGATCGATAAGAGGCACAAACTACTCCACATCGTTTTGTATGTCGGATTACTACAGTAGCTATGGCTGTCAAGTCATAACTGGCTGTCCATCGCAATATATACCTAGAGGACAATCCAATGGAGATTGGAATGCTTGGGACAAATTCATCACCAATGCTTACGATGACTTTGCAGAAGATCAAAGCGATTTCAAATACCTGCTGCTCAATAGCATCGAGATATACAATGCTGCAAATGCAAATTCTTCAGACCCATCTTTGTTCAAGGTGAGATTCGGGTCAACAGGAACCTTGGTGGAAAGACTACAAAGAGGATTGAACAACATGAGAAAAAGCAGCACGGGGAATCCTTATTATTCAGGCTCAATAGATGGTGATTTCGGTAGAGGAACAGCAGAAGCATTGATGCGTTTTCAAAAAGACAACTACAATGGAAATGCATACGGATATGCAGGAGAAAACACTTTTCGAAGTTTGGGAGCGCCACTATAGGTAATTATATAAATGTATAAAAAATAAGAATTATGTTAAATACAGAAAAACAAGAAGTCATACAAGGTTGCGTGGTTTATCAAGATTATACAGACCCAAATAACTTTTACTGCCTACCGGAAGAAAAGGCAAAAATTGCAGATAATGGACGTGCCATTCAATATGTCGTGTATACGGACGATGAAATCATAGAAGGTGATAATCCAAACTTTGATGATGATGAGTCGCGCATTGGTGGCTTTTTGACATTACAAGTTGAATTGGGGCCTACAGAAGAAAAATTGGAATCCATAAAGAGTGAACTTCAATCAAAATACGGAGATGGAGTCAACTTGTCCATGGTGCCATTCAAGGACGGAGATGTAAAACTGGTCATGTTTGGATCTGATGGTAGTGAAGGTAGCAATACCGAAGACTTCAAGGTAACCATAGCTGGTTCGACAAAACCATCTTTAAACCTTAGACAAACAGCTGTATTCTCAACACGATTAAGTAACAAGCCTGCACAAATCATGTGGAACTTGCTAAAGCAAGAAGGACAAACACAAGTAGCGGTCGTTTACGACTTGAGTTATCTGGGAGTCATGAAAGCCTACAACCTTGAGATTACCGTAGACTTCAAGGCCACTGAAGATTTTTGGAACCATTCATTCAATCTTAGGGCAGGTGTAAAAAACGACAATATAAACATTGCAGCAAGTGCAGATGTGGATGTAATGATTAGAGAATTGATGAGTGATGGAGCGATTACCGTGAAGCAAGTCGTATATGCCGAAGGAGAGTCACAAACCAATATTTTGGGAAATGATCCCACAGGCATAGAATTGGTTAAAAAATTAATGGGACCAACACTGTTCAATGCGACGGCAATTCCTGCAGAAGACTATAGTTCTGCTATCAATGAATCCATAGCAAGCAGGGTAAGAGGAGAAGAAGAAGATGCAGATGGAGGGGATGATGATCAAGAAGATCCACCAACACCTGAAGATGGTGATGAAACAGGAGGAGAAGGAGAAGGAGAAGGAGAAGGAGAAGGAGAAGGAGAAGGAGAAGGAGAAGGTGAAGGTGAAGGTGAAGGTGAAGGTGAAGGTGAAGGTGAAGGTGAAGGTGAAGGTGAAGGTGAAGGTGAAGGCGGAGATGGAGAAGGAGCGGAAGAAGAAGGTGTAGATGGAACAGGTTCTGGAGACGATCGTCCAGAAGGAGAAAGCGCAGAAGATGGAGAAGGTACAGATGCAGCAGGAGGAGGTACAGGTGAAGGAGCTGAAGAGCCTACAAGCGACGTAACCACACCTACCTCAGGTTCAGATGATGACACAGATGATGATGACACAGATGAAGATGATGATGCAGAGGATGGAGAGACATCTTCGGCCATGGACATAGACATCAATGTGGGGTATACACTTAGAAGAAGAGAGATATCACAACAAATAAAGAGAAAGTTCACTTTCGACAAGGCTGAGGCTAAAGTTCTCAAGTATCATCCAAATGGCGCTTTGTCTTTGGCAGGAACTGCTTTCGATGCCGACAAGCAATTGCAGTTGGTACGCCTAGGAGAAGGCCCATTCAAAGAAATAGAATTGGAGGTTAGAGCCAGCTTTGATTTCGATGAGTATGATGTACGTGAGGCAGTAGTACATATTTCCTATGGTTACAAGGGAGAAAAAGGAGATAGATCCAAACGTGTCCATGAACATAGTCTAACATTGGACAAGAACAACTTGAGTGACAAGATAAAATTCTTTGTGGACGATCACGGAACGCTTACCTACGATTATCAGGTGGAATTCATCCACAATACGGGATCAATCATAGGAAGCCCAGAAACTAAGGTGACCTCTCAGCTTTTTGAAGATGAGATACGTCGTGACCTAAGTATCAACATGGATACGCATTCACCATTGATACCTGTCGAGATTCAAGCGGGAGAACTGCAATTCAGCAATGAAGGCATACGTTCGGTCCAAGTCTTTTTGGCTCCTTCCAAAGATGCCAATGGCCGTACAACAATCTTGAATGCTACAAACTCGGATATGAAACGTTATTTGATACATCCCCCACAAGAAAACCAATACGATTACTATCTAAGACAAGAGTTTTTCTTCAAAGAGGAAAAACTGGTCTTCGAAGAAGAGAACATCAAGGACTCCCAAGTAGTGGTGGATAGACCATTTGCAAGAATATTCAATATTACTCCAAACTTGGCAAACAGCAACAATTTGGTAAAGCAGACATTGGTGGACATCAGATATACTACAGCAGATTCAGAAGACAAGCAAACAACATTGAGTCTTACTCCAGATGAACCTATTAAATCTTTTGCAGTATTGGTTGAAGAGGAAGATCCTAGAAATTGGACAGGAAGAAGCCGCTTCATACTCAACGATGGTAGATTGCTGGAAGGAAATTGGATAAGCTATGATACGGAGCAACCATTCATCAATTTGGACAATAGTGGGTTCAGAACCGTTAAAATAGCAACATTGCTAGGGCCGACGACCTTTAGTGGGAGACTTGTGGCCATAGAAGTGATTTTGAATAGTACGAATCCAGACATACCAGGAAGCACTGTTCTATTTTTAAACCAAAGCAAGGTGGAGGACATTGCAATAATACCAGACATGCCGGTAACCGTGGCATTGAGTGCCACTGTGCGCATCTATGCAAACGATGGTACACAAGAGGAGCAAACCTATGCAATACCACCAAATACGCCACAACTCATGTTACCAATAACAGCAATCAATTAATCATATAATAAATTAAAACATAAAGACATGCTTTCATTATTAGATAAAATAGGAGTTCCAGGGCTTCCAGATGTAGAGATCTTTAGAGATCATAAGAAGAACAATGTGTTTTACGCTTTACGCTCTACACCGGTAATAGCAAGAGATCAAGACGGCAAACCAGCATTGAGTTATAGCTTTTTCTCTAGAAACGCAGATATAGCCTATGCCAGTAGCTCAAACAAGGAATTAGTAGAAACCCAATTGGGACAGTTGTTGGTAACGGTGGATTTATCGTTGTCCAAGGAAGAACATAAGATTGCAACTACTTATTTGAAAAAGATTCTGAATCAGAAAACGCACAGGTTCGTAAGACGTTATCACAAACGTTTTAAAAGAGCCGTACCATCCAGGATAGAACCTATATTGACCTATCCAGGGACATGGAAGGATGGATCTGTGCAGTTGGAAATCTTGGAAGGGCTTGGAGACACATTCAAGAAAAGTTCCAGTGCTGAGGTCAAGCCATCTTTGACAGCATCAAATTCAGCAGCATTGTATGCCACTTTTGGAATAGAGGGGTCACAGATTATGTTCGATGCACTATCGAAGGGATTCAAAACAAAAGAAGGTGATACTGAGAAAACACCGCTTCAAGCCATCGTTAGATACAACTTGAAGGGATATGCCCATATTCCAAACTTGGAAGTAAAGGTAAGGGCAAGAGCGACTCAAATATATAGTTTCATGCAAGAGCAGGAAAACACCTATGTAAAAGAAGTACAAAAAGGGAAAAGAACCCGAACCAAAAAGATATTGGGCATCACGGTATCAAAAAAGACGACCACGTATGACAAGAAGGTGGAAATAGATAAAGACGAAATCCATAAGTTGGTCGAGAGAATGATAGACAGCAAGGTTGTTACCATAGAGATTACAGACTATGGAGATATGGCTTCAAACAGTGCCGAAAAGAAAGATGTGGAAGACAACTTGAGAGAGTCATTGATGGACATGATCTTCAACACCATCATCAAATCTTTCTTCGAAACGGCCTTCATAGGAGAAAAAAGCAATGAGGATGACGGAGGAGAAGGTGAAGAAACGACGAGCCCTGGCAGCCCACAACCAAACCCGGATTTAGGGCTTACGGCAAGAGACAAAATGGTGAAGGAACAGGATCATTCATACTATTTTAAAAGCAACGTGGACAAATCCAAGGTAACAGACATCTACTTTCACTTCAAGAAAAATGGAGTTGTCGAGTTTTTACGATATCCAAATGGATCATTGTCCGTACAACTTACAGATAGCGAACGTAAAGCAGCAGTACGTTACATAGATGTGAGTAGCCCAGAGGTACAAATGCTGGAAGTGCAAGTAAAGGTAAATGCAGATTTCGTGGCAGATAACATCGATTCCGTGATCGTCAACGTCAATTACAAGCAAAAGGACCATAAATCCGGTATCGTTAGACAAAATGCAAAATCTTTCTTGTTTGAGACAGGAGAAGAAGTCTTTACATTCAGGGTAAGCATGGCCAGAAATTCCAAGGGGGAATTAATAGATTTCTACAAGGCAGAAGCCAAAATATCCTACAAAGGTACTGCAGATGCCCCGCCACCGATAGTATTGAACAACATCAGCGACAGGGTACTTAACATATCTTATGACAGATTGGGATTCATCACAACCCAAGTGTCGGCAGGAGACATAGATTGGACAGCAGTAAAAGAAGCGGTTGTGGAACTTGAGTACAAGGCCGAGCCCAATAAACCAGACTCCAAAAAGCAAATTCGATTGAAACAAGATGATCCTACAGATGCATGGAAATGTTTCATGTATGGACATGAAGATAAAACATACCGTTACAAGGTCAAGTATTACTATCTGGATGGAACAGAAAGTGAAACAGAGTACAAGGACGATACAAGGGAATCCTTGATTATAGATGACAACCTGATAGGAAGAGCCAGAGCTTCGTTCGATGTATTAATGGACATGGAATCTGTAACGACAGCCAAGGTTGAGGTTATCTATGATGATAAAACCAATGAAGTAACAGAAGAGTTCTCAAAATGGTTTACAGGTTCTGAAACATGGGATTGGAGCATGAGGCTTCGAGATGGAGCTACCGATACATTCAAATATCGCTACTTCGTGCAATATGCGGATGGTTTGGTTGTCACATCAGATTGGAAAGAAGCAAAGAGCGATGAAGACATCCCACCAATTGACATCAAACGTTACAAACAAACACTTACCATAGATGGAGGCTTGTTGGATTGGACCAAATGGAAGATGGTATATGCGACCATAAAGTATGAGGATAAAGCAAATAAATATTTGAAACAGGAAACCATTCGCTTGAATGAGGGTGACTTTTTGAAATCCTTTGAAATCTTCTCTTTTCATCCTGGTGGAAATGAATACGAATGCACATTGAAATATGCAGGGAATGGAAAGGTCGTAGATGCACCACTTTACACGGCAAAAGGCGGTATTCTGATATTGGAGGATCCAGAGGGAAAAGATGAACCCATCATAGACCCGCTACCGCCTGAAGAACCAGATACACCAGAAAATTAATGTCAAGAGTTAATCAAAAAAGTTTAAAAGGAATATAAATTGAAATTATGGCCATCCAGATAGATCCATCAAAATTGTATAAAGCGAAAATGCTGAAACTAAAGGTAGAACCTTCAAGAATGAAGCTATTTTCAAAATTAATGGTAAGCAATACGGCAACCAATGTTTTAAATGAAGCTCCAGTTGCAGATAAAGCATATAGTTACAACGGTAAGCAATATGGGAGACCATTGTTTAGGTTGTTATCTGGGGATTCAGGGAAAAGAATACCAGGTCAGCAAGGGCTTCGATTTTCAAAAGACAACAATGGAGCCTTGCACTTGAATGTAATTGTCGAGGCTTATAGGGAAGAACCCAATGTGATGCCTTTGGATTTTAGGGAAATCACTTTAAAGTTGACCTATGACAACAAAGGAAAGCAAACAAGTATCCCCTTGACCATAACACAAACACTACCAATAGATAAAACTAACGTGTTAAAGCACATCTATGCGCATGCGATCATAAAGCCTGATGACAAGGAAGCGGTTTATGAAGCTCTTGTAAGCACGGACAAGTTAGCAAAATTAGAAGCTAATCTAGGGCTTTGGTGGCAAAGACCAAATGCACCAAAGGGAAAGCCTCAACTGGCCAAACCGAGGCAACCTAGGGTGAGGTTAGATCGCTTTTGCAAAGCATTCAACATCAAAACGCTTAAAATAAGAGACAATCACATTTACAACGGGAATGCTCGCATGTTGTCGTTTAGAACACCGATAGATGCGAAAAAGGCATATAATGTCATCAGGCATTACAATATGACCAAAAAATGTGCAATAGGTAGTACCTTCAGTTATTTCCTATCAGGAAACAATGCACCGATAGGAGCATTCAAAGGAGAGGATAGCATACCATTCAATCCTTCCAAAATTCAAGTAAAGCGAATTGGGAATAGGTGGAAGATCATCGAAGGCAAAAAGTTGCTATTTGATTTTGGATCCAATGGGACGCATGCGAATCAAGCATTTCAAGTTATAAGGAAATATGGTTTCGATGCCGTTGGATATGTAGGTAGACCCAGAGCTGGAATGACCTATTTGAAACGTACCAAGCCAATACGAATGCAAATGATGCATTTGGTGAAACCTCAATTTATCAAGCCACAGATAGCATTGCATCAAGCTGTGGCAATGGTAGCTAAACCAGCTCAACCAACTGGACCACAAAAAATAGATGTAAAGGCAGAGATTCACCTCCTTTTCGAGCGGAAGGATCCTGCGGTATTTCAAGGTTTCTTTTCAGAGTTGGAAGCTCAGGAATACAAATGGGAGCAGGGAGCAAGAATCGATGCCCAAAACCCGAGCATATTGCATTCTTATTACTATAGGTTGACAAATGACCCGAACAAGGTCTTCTTTTTACCACAAGTGTATAGGATAGGTGTCAACCATAGTACAGGAGAACCTAGGGTACATATCAATTTGTACAATAGGGAAAACGAAGCAGGAGAAACGGAGTATCGCATAAACATGACATTTCATGTGGTGCCATATTTTCATCCCAAGGCCAAAAAGGATTTGATGAGAGAATTGGACATTAAATCCGAAGGGAAGATAAAATATGTGGAAAACTTGATATTGAGTGGCTATAAGGAGGTTGCTTTCGAGTTGGAAAACAGATTCTTAAGTGACAATGCTCTTTTTTCGGAAAAGTTCACAGAAAAGCTATCACAAATAGATCCCTCAACAGGTTTTACGATTACTGCAGATCATAGTTTGGAGTCATTTGAAGTCTTCAAACGAGAATTATTGACAAACGGAATAAACATAGGTAAAATCTACTTCGATTTGGAAGAAGAGAAAGATGGAGTTACAAGTATCAACAAAAGTAATCCCATCAATGTGGAACTCAACTTCAAGAAGTTGGAAAACATACCACTGCATATGGAAGCATCCAGTGTAAGTTATGGACAGCATTCCATCATTTCTGGGTTCGATTTGCATAACAGAACGGAAATACCCATAAATGTAGGAGGAGTGGAATTGACACTGCTTTCTTCCAGGGACAATCACGTCTATGACGTCGATAGTGATTTGAACACGAAAATAGCCATAGATGATTGGCCAATAAACATAGACCCTAACGCAAATAAAACAATTCTCCTAGACGATAAGGACATAGACCAATTGTCTGACGAGCATATGGTCTGGAACGATTTGGTGTGTGAACCTTATGGAATCCGTGCAGACATCGATTCAGAGAAGATCATGGCATCCGTCATAGATCATGCTTCAGGAGATCCTGAAATATGGAATCTATCTGTAGTGTGCCAATTGTATAAGAATTGGGAGGATTGGACAGAAGAACAACGTCTACCATACAAAGGAATAGTAGGTTTGATCGTGGATATGAAAACAGAGGATGGAGAAGAATTTTCCATAGAGCTTAACAGAGATACTCCAGAAGGCATCATAAAGATGTCCAGATCGGTAAAACAATTGTTGCAATCCACGAATTACGACAATAGAAAATACGAATATAGATTAACAAGCATAACATTGCCTCCTTCTCCTTTAGGAGAATGGAAGACTCCAGAGAGTACTAGTGTAAATCGTTTACAAGTGTACCCAGAACTATAAAACAAAAAATGAGATATGACAACTTTACCACAAATAGCAGTATTAGATGACATCATTGCCTTTCCAGATGATGAGAACCCAAACATATTTTATCTGGCACGATCGACTCCACAAATAAGGATGGATGATGGGATGCCCATTTTCAATGGTCTATTCTGGACAGACAAGGCAGATGGTACAGGAACTTCGACAGCAGGTTTGGCTGGAGGTTATGTCAATTTTGACATAAACCTGGGCATTTCCGAAAGTGAAAAGCGCAAAGCCGAAAAGAAGTTGAAGAGTATGAAGATACAACAACAGCGCAGACGAGAGATAGTGAAATTGGAAAGAGAGCGTCTAGGACTGATAGCAAGAGCTAGAGGTGAAGATAGAGCACCAGAGCCAGATGTGCCCGCAGTAGGGAAAATCATCTTTGGGGCTTTGGAGTATACCGATGGTACGGTGACGTTGTTGGAAGAAAAAGAAGGAGGACTTGTTTCTTGGTCGTCAGCTGGAGGCCCAGCAAGTTTGGTAGGGGACAACAATGCCGCATTTGCCATTCGTTTAAGTGCAGATGGTGCAGCCATTTGGTACAAAGCTTTAAAACAAGGAGACAAGGCAATAAGTACACGATACGATTTAAAGTTCAGGCTACGACTACCGAGTTTGGAAATTAGAGCATGGGCAGGATCCACCCAAAAATCAGAAATAGAAAGAAAAGTGGATCGTGTTTGGAAAAATCAAGATCAAGGTTGTTCCGATGCCGATGTGGAACGCATAGATGTATCCAGTGTTGTGGAGACTATGACAGAAGAAGGACTCCTAAACATCGAGATTAAAAAAGGATCTACGGAAATATCCGATGAGCATGTGAGTCAGTTGAGAGATATGGCCATTAAGCTCATAGAGGACAAGGTGAAGGAAATTATCAAGTCCAGAATTCATGGTATGACACAAGAAGAACGTAAAAGTTCCATGATAGAGGTTATGAAAGAAGAGATAAGATCGTTTGTGGAACTACGTTTCACACAGCGAGATGTCGTGGAGTGGAAAATGGCACCTCAAGCTACGATAATGAACTTCCTGGAAGACGTATCCGAAGAAAACAAGAGGAACATTACCAAAATGGTAGATTTGGCAGACGATATCGTTGGAACTGTAGAAATTCCATTGCAAGTAAATGCACCTTGGGAAGAAGAACCTTTTGTGTCCTCAGTCAAGGTCATGGCCGAATACCCTTCTGCGGAAGAATCGAAGTCTTGGTTGTTCGATAAGGCCAAAACCAAAGAAAAATGGCTATTTAGAAGACCCAAAAAGGATGATGCACTGGTGAAGTATACCTCGGAAGTCTATTTTAAAGGGGTTTCGAAACCTCTATTGATTCCAACAAAGGAAACAAATGGGTTGATAAACATAGAAGTGGGCAAGGTAGGGTTGATGGTGGTCAACTTCAAACCACATGCCACATTGAACTCCTTGTCTGGAGACAACAAGGTAATCAACATACAAGTAGACATCAATTACAAGGATGAAGAAGCTCCGGACCATTTCAGCACGACACTTTTGTTCAAACCGGAAGATGTCGATGGAAAAAAACTGGAAAGAGCCATATACAGGCATATTGATGCACCAATGGAATACACGGTAACCTATTTCAGTAAAAATGGAAAGGTCATAGAGATGCCTTCACAAAAATATTACTTCACAGAAAACCAACCTGGAGACATATTTACTCCAAACCCTTATGAGGACACACTGGAGTTGGATGTGGAATTGGGAATGTCCCCAGATCAAAGTCTGAAAAAGATAATTGTGGAATTCCAATACAAGGATGATGGCAATGAATTCACAAGTGAAGACAAAGTGGAATTGGCAGCAGAAGACGATTGGGAACCTGTAACAGCCAAATTGGTACAGTTGGATAGGGACATGCAAGATTTTAGATACCGATACAAACTCATAGGGGACAACTTGTTTTCTAGAAGTGGTTGGGTGGATAATTCAGGGGATCAAACTTTGATCTTACCCATCTTGCAAGTCGGTATAGATGTAAGTCGCTTGAAGATTGGAGAGAAATATCAAAATGTGGTATTGGAGATGGCTTATGAAAATGACAAACAAAAAGTAAATCATCAATTCTTTCTCAATTCAGAATCAGCGAAAAAACCTCTTAATTGGTTTATTCCCAGAATAGATGAAGACCATGATTCCTATACGTATGCCATGACGCTATATCCAGAACAAGGCGATCAGATAGAAGTCAAGGATTTGGAAGGAAAAGGAAAGTTCTTAATAATCAAAGATGTAAACCCGTAGAATCATGTTAAGTTATCAACCACCATTTATGGATGTAGGGAACCTTACCATCTTCAGAGATGATACGGACCCGGAAACATTCTATTATGCGAACATACAGCCCTCCATTGTAGAGAAACAGGAAGGGCCAGCCATTGCTGCTTATACCATTTTACCGGAAAGTAGCACGGATGAGGACATCAATCAGATAATGGACACAAGTTTATCACTTGAAGTGTCTTTGAAGGTTACCGATAAAATCTTGGAGACGGCAAAACTCGAAATCAAGGAAAAATGGGGGATGAAGGCAAAACGTTTGTTGCCAGTAACTGTAACAGATGGAAAGGTGTACATGGTCATAGCTTCTGCAGGAGAAGAACCGGATCCAAAAGATTGGTATGTGAGTTCAGGGATATCTCCTTCCATATTTGGAGACAACCGCGCAGCATTGGTTGTTAAGACAAGTGGAGAAGAAGCCAAGCGATTGGTAGCTGCTTTAAATGAAGACGTGGTGGCTGGACACGTGTACTATGAATTGAACATGCTTGGGATTGCACCGACCTTCAAAGCCAAGATGCGGGTGAAATGGGAAAGAATATATGAGCATTTTGAAGATATGAAAGTTAAAAACCTCATATTTTTCAGGGAAGAGATAAGCAATACGTTGGATGATTTGAAGGAAAGTAGTTTGGTGGAAATGGAAATAGAAGAATTGGATCCAGACGTTACCGAATATGCTTCCAAAGCTTTGCTGGATGAATTGAAGACAGAAGCCATAAAGCGTTTGTTCAACCCAGCCGTACCTCCTTTGAGTGCCAGCAAGAAAATAGAAAATAGAATTGCGCATGCAGTGGGGATGATCCATTCTTCCATAATACCTGGGTCTCACTACATCCTTAGAAACAACAAAGAGGCCCAAACCAATGAACTCGTTGTCGATCTAAGAGAACGCAAGGTAAAGAAATACCCGTTTTACCCACAAGCATTGCTTTCCAGCATGATTCAGAATATCGGAGGGTTGGGAGATCATCTAAAATGGATCAAGTTGGACGACATGCCATTTAGGATGGAAACCATAACGGTGGACCTTGCGGCAGATACATTTAAGATAAACAACATAAGGACGGTAAAAATAGATTGTGAGGTTTGGGATGATACCATTGGCAAGAGAGAAAACGAGCATACCTTCATTTTTAACAAAGAAGACATCGTAAAAGGAACCTTCAAGTATACCAGACAAAATGAAAATGACTATAGATATAGCTATAAAGCGACTATTTACCTGGATAATGAAGGAACTGGTCTGCCTTCTCAAATGGAAGTGGATTGGAAGGATACCACATCCGAGTTCATTTATTTCAATCCTACGGAATACTTCGAAAACGTAAAGTTGCAAATAGGCATAGATGACACCACCATTTTCAAAAATACGCATCTCATTGAAACTACCATAAATGTAAGAGAGCGAGAGACGAATAAAAAGATATTGAGTCAATCGTTTTTGTTGAAGGGAGATGATGATGACAAGGAACAAAAAATGCTCTCTTTGCTTTATAGCAAGTTGCATCCGGTAACCATAGACCTTCAAGTCATTTATTACATTGAAGGAGCAGAGGAGTATGTACTAGAATTGGAAGATCATCAAGATTTTAATTTTTTCATCCCTAATCCATTCGAGAACAAATGGTCGGTGGAACTCATGAGTAAAGTCGATTGGGAGCAAACCACAAAGATAATCACCGAGCTCCGAGTTTGGGATCATACCAGAAAAACTTGGATTGAGGAAAAATTCAACTTTACCAAGGAATCGAGCAGTCATACATTTCCAATAGTTACGAGCCTTGATACTCCAAAGGAATCCTTGGAGTACAAGAATACGGAAATCACTACCGATGGCATTATCAGGAGAGGAGCATGGAAACCACATGAAGGCCCGATATTAATGATAAAGGACAATGTGAAACCAGAGCGAACCATAAAGGCTACATTAATTGAAGCTCCTGATTTCGAAGAATACGAAATCAAAGAACTTGTGTTGACGATTGTCTATGAAGATGAAGAGAACGACATTCACATAACTTCCGACGATGGTAAAAAACTAGAATTCACAAAAGTAGAAGAAACATTGTTTTTCACTCATGACATGGTAAACGCTTCTCATACAGAATACAAATACAGATGCAAGGCCAGGAGTGAAAGTGGAGATCGTTACAGAACGAAATGGACAAGGACCAAGGAAGAGCACATAGAGATAATCATCCCTAAAAACATTTGGTAATTATGTTAGATCTAGCAAAACCATACGGAGTACATGAAAACATATTGTTCTATGGAGACCACGAGCAAGATAACGTGGTATACTATCTACCAAACGAAGTTGGATTGGCACCAATCATCTCAGATGATGATGACCAAGAAAAGGCATACGACTTCTTTCTTCAAATATTCAAGGAGGGTAGAGCCATAAAAGGAGGGCTCGAGGAGTTGGAAGATTCCTCGGGAGCAATTATGTCATTGGGAGTACAATGCATAGCCAGTGAGGAACGCTTGGAAACAGCAAGAGCAAAACTCATAGATGAACATGGCATACAAGAGGACTTCATCTTCACACCACCAGAATGGCATGATGGATCCATCGATTTAATCGTATTGGATTCCACAACCCAAGATGAGTCTACAGTGGATGACGAATCTTTTGTGGAAAGCATAATAGGCTCAAAAAAACCATCACTTTCCAGTAGTGACCTAAAAGCAGTCTTCAATGTGAGATTGGATCGAAAAGGGGCAAGTCTGGTAGCGGCAACCTTACAAGGTGATCGTAGTTCTATTGCAGGAGTCTTGTACGATTTGAAATTAAAGGCCATGAGACCGGCATTGGATATGACCATTGAAGCAGATTTGGATCGTTGTCATTCCAAGGTTTCACATATGATTGCAGTTGGAGCAGCAATAAAATATGGAGAACTCACGGTTTCAGCAAAGGCAGAATTCGAGTTCATAAAGGAAAAATTGATCGAAGAAGGAGATATAAAAGTGAATATAATATCGCAAGTCACGGATGCAGACATGAAAAAAATGGTAGACGACATGGTAAAGGAATTCACGGACAAAGTGATGCGAGAACTGTTTAGGCCATATGTATCACCAGAAATACCAGATCTACCGGATGGTGCACCAAATCCAACACCAGGGGATGGCATCCTAATCGGGGTGGCGTATAAATTTCAAAAGAAAAAATTATTTCACAACAAGAAGATCTCCGTCGATTATCGTCAACGTTCCGCAACTATAAAAACACACAACCCACAAGCTCATCTTTGGTTGTTGGGAAATCAGATAAAAGACGATATAGAAAATTACACGCAAACAGTCACCTTTGGAGACCTGTGGAGAGAGCACCATTTGGAAACCAACATGCTTCATGATTTCGAAGATGATAAAAATGATTTGTTAAGTGCAGAAGTATTGATATGGCGCAAGAAAGATGGAAAGAAAACTCTATCGAAGGCTGGCGGTTTTGCCATTCCGGACGAAGCTGTTCCATTAATAAGTTATACAGCAACGAAAGACGATCAAGAAAAGCATAAGATAGCTTGGATCACAGAACCGGATGAACCTTCAGGGTATTACTACCAAGTAAAGTTCACGTACAGGGATGATATGGAAAACATCAGTTCTCCAGTCAGTCTTTTCAGTAAAGTGCTTTATAGCAGTTCCCAGGATTTGAT
The DNA here is from genome assembly GCA_947496215.1 of uncultured Bizionia sp. GTDB lineage: Bacteria > Bacteroidota > Bacteroidia > Flavobacteriales > Flavobacteriaceae > JAHDHI01. Next base: position 580,833 of record CANMCF010000001.1, on the reverse strand, counting down.
AATCATTCCCCAAGTGTTGGCTCCTTTGAAAATATTTACGTTCAAATACGGAAACATAGATGGAGAAAAAGTAAAAGGAGTGGACATATACATACGATCCAAGGATCAAGAAGGAAATCAAATCGGACAGGAGATATTAAACCTTGCAGAAGATAACAATGAAGAGGTTTGGAAAGTAAGGAACCATCCATTCAATGAAGCAACGATAGAGGAAGAACGTCACTTTCATTTTTCCGATGGTAGACCAAGCTTGAGACAAGAAAGAGTGGCTTTGATGGATGAGGAATTGATTGTTGCCGATCCATTCGAATTTAAGAATGCACACATCATTCCTGTGATCACAGGTAACAGCGAAGACTATTTGGAAATATTGTTGCAAGTGAATTACAAGGCCACCAACGATGATTTTGAATTCAATCAACTGTTTAGAGCTAAAAGCCCGGATTTTTCCTTGGATGAAATCACGATTCCCGTATTGGAAAAAGGTGATGCCATAGATTATAAGTTCACAGCGATAACGAAAGAAGGGGATTTAAAGGATTTGGAAGAAGGAAGAATCAAAGGAGGACCATTGTTGCTAAAGATAAAGGATGAGGTCATAGATGAAGGGTTAACCATAATTTGGGATGGACCAGAATTGGAGGAGGAAGACTTGGATTACGTGAGGATGGAATTCAGGCTTGAAAAAGAAGACGGTACTAAAGTAAAGTTGGACAAGGTGGAGTTTAAAAGGGAAGATGTCCCAGAGCCAATAAACTATACCTATGAAGGAAATGGGACACTCTTCATGAGAATTGTGAAACGCTACATAAATGGGAGCAAGGACAAAGGGAAATACAAGCAAGTAATAACAAAAGAATTAATAATAAAACCTTAAAAAAAAATGGAAAATATAGTAGATATGATGGGAGGAAAGCTATTGAGTTATGGCGTCTCAGGATTTGCTTTGCTAATGATAGGATTCACCTATTACTTGATGAAAACCGAGTTGAAAAGAGACTTGCCAAGACACATAGCCATTAAAACGATATGGATGTTCATGGGGCTGGTAATACTCTCCACGATAGTCGTTGGTTTTTTCAGTTTGCCAATAGCCAATAAAAATGATGAGTTGAATGATGAGGTTAATTCACTGACAGTGGATATGTCCAAGTTGATGGGAATGCTCACGAAATACGAGTATGCATTAAACGATTTAGCCTATAAATTGGATAACGTAAACAAACCAACTCCGACAAAACCACCAAAATATGATGGGAAAGCAAAACTGAATGAGAAACTTGTAGCCAAATACGTTGATTTTTCCAAAATGGCAGAGCCAATCAATTACAAAGCAGTCGAGTTGGATGAAGCCGAGAAGAATAAATTGAGGCAAGACGTCAGATATAAGATAAATGCAAACAGTCTCAAATTAAAGGCGGAACAATAAACAATCAAACGAGCAGTGAAACGAGCCTTGATGACAAAATCAATATGCATTGAAATAATCATTGGCGAATTCCTTCTAACGATTAATAAACAATAAACGCAATAGATGAAAAAATATGTAATTCTGGTTGCAGGGTACGAGTATCATCATGGTCGTACCAATTTGGCAACCATAGCTAAAAGAAGAGCCAACTACTTGCTGAGGCAGAATAGTGCTTGGAGAACAGATCCGGAAGTGAATTTCATCTTGTTCGATGTACGGAACGGACGCATAGACAAAGGGACGGTAAATAGTGGAAGAGTTAGTTGGGCATTGGAAAATGATGGTTTCGATGCCATAGACGATAGCGTACACTATACTGCAGACAGAAAGTTCATTCAAGCAGATACGAATGTCATATCCATAACTGATGCATACGAGTACATCCAAAACATAGGAGAAAACGAACCAGGAACGGTTCATGAATTTTCAGTTCTTGGTCATGGATGGCGTGGAGGCCCAGTGTTGGTTAACACCTACCAAAGAGATGAATTCAAGAACAGCGGCTCCAGATCCAGGGAGCGAGATCCATGGGATAAGGACGGCCGCAAAAAAGACACCAATGTCACCAACATGGGGTTTACAAGATGGTTGAATTATAGACGAGCTTTCACAAATACGGCATCTATCTGGGTTTGGGGATGCGCAGCCAGTTCATTGTACAAGAAAGTCATTCAAAAAGTATTGCGTTCCCCAGAATTCAGAGCCAAGCGTTATGGTAGACACTTGGACACGGATACCTTCACCTTGTCCTTTTCCCAAGCATTTGCAGACGAATATTTTGCCTATGACCCTATATTCTTCTTCAGGGCCAGAACGGCAGGGCCAGTTGTGGATAGGAGATTTACAAGGACTTTGTTAGAGGTCAAGGACTTTTTGATCCGAGGATTGGTACATACCTATTCTGGCCAAATGGCATACAACACAAAAATCAAGACCTATGCAGCCTTGCCTGGTACAGGAGCCGATTACGAACGAGGAGGAACAAGTAGTAGACGGGTAATGGTGGTACCAAGAAACAGCAGTGTCTATGGCTATAGTTTCAACCAGATAGTACGTTTTTATAAAACCTATTTGAGCATTGTTGAAGACCCGGAAGGTAGAGGGTATGCGCTTTATGATCCTGAAACTATCAAACGATGGAAGGGGAGATGATTTAGGTGATTTTTATTGTAATACTAGAAATAACCAATTTTCGAAAGAATATTTAAAAATAAGGATACTGCTATGTTAGTTTTTCCTAAATTTAATTTTTAAATCAACTTAATTCAAAGTATGCTAAAAAAAGTTTTCGGGAGTGCTGTTTTCGGCGTAGAAGCAACCACAATAACTGTAGAAGTCAATGTCGATTCAGGAATAGGATATCACCTTGTAGGACTTCCTGACAACGCAATCAAGGAAAGCAATTACCGTATTGCAGCTGCATTACAAAACAATGGATACAAGATTCCGGGGAAGAAGATAACCATAAATATGGCACCTGCCGATTTGAGAAAGGAGGGGAGTGCCTACGATTTGACACTTGCCATGGGAATCTTGGCAGCATCGAAACAAATACAAGCAGAGGATTTAGAAAATTACCTCATTATGGGGGAGTTGTCACTAGATGGAAGTTTGCAGCCCATAAAAGGAGCCTTGCCAATAGCCATAAAGGCTTTGGAGGAAGGATACAAAGGATTCATCCTACCCAATCAAAATGCCAAAGAGGCAGCCATCGTCGATGGGCTGGAAGTCTATGGTGTAGACAACATAAAACAAGTCATTGACTTTTTCGATGAAGGGGAAGCATTAGACCAAACCATTATAGATACCAAAGAAGAATTCAGTAAAAGCTTGAATTTTCCGGAATTCGATTTTAGCGACGTGAAAGGGCAGGAAAGCATTAAGCGTTGTATGGAAATTGCAGCAGCTGGAGGACATAACATCATTTTGATTGGACCACCAGGAGCAGGAAAAACCATGTTGGCCAAGCGGTTGCCAAGTATCTTGCCTCCAATGACCTTGAACGAAGCCTTGGAAACAACCAAGATACATAGTGTCGTGGGGCGTGTAAAGTCAAATACGGGAATTATGGCCCAGCGTCCTTTTAGGAGTCCACATCACACCATTTCAAATGTTGCTTTGGTAGGTGGTGGGAGCTATCCACAACCAGGAGAAATCTCCATGTCTCATAATGGGGTTTTGTTTTTGGATGAGCTACCGGAGTTCAAACGAGAGGTTTTGGAAGTGATGAGACAACCTTTGGAAGATAGGGAAGTTACCATTTCCAGGGCAAAATTCACGGTGACCTATCCTTCGTCTTTTATGTTGGTGGCTAGTATGAATCCCAGCCCTAGTGGCTATTTCAACGATCCAGATTCTCCTATAACATCCAGTCCAGCCGAGATGCAACGCTATCTAAGCAAGGTTTCAGGCCCTTTGCTGGATAGAATAGACATACATATCGAAGTGACACCAGTTCCTTTTGAGAAGCTTAGCGACACGCGAAAAGGAGAGTCGTCGGTTGAAATTAGGGAACGGGTAACCAAAGCCCGAGAAATACAGACAGAAAGGTTTACCAGTTCTGAATCCGTGCACTACAACGCGCAAATGAATACGAAACAAATCAGGAAGCATTGTGAGTTGGATGAAGCCTCCAAGGGCCTTTTAAAAACCGCAATGGAGCGTTTGAACCTTTCTGCAAGAGCTTACGATCGAATTTTAAAGGTATCTCGAACTATTGCAGATCTCGAACAAGCAACAAACATAGACGGGTCACATATTAGTGAAGCCATACAGTATAGAAGTTTGGATAGAGAAGGTTGGTTGGGGTAATACTTCTAAGACCTATTTTATCTCTAACCACGGCAATCGTATGGAACTGATGATCCTTGACAGACAATCCAATTGAATATCTATTTTTGTGGATTCAATGTGGATGAGGAAGAGGTCTTCTTCTGTGTTTAAATCCCATAACTAGTTAAAAAAGCCTTTCGAAATCTATCGGCACTCAAGGCTCCCAATTTTTCCATCGGGTAATGGCAGCAGTAATCAAACTCTCGTTTTGGTTGTATCTCCCTTTTTTACTTTAAACCACTTCAACATTAAGAATTGCATAGAATGAAAACATATTGCAAAAGGTTATTCAGAAGAATAAATTAGATTCACTGAAACCTATGTTTCATAAACTCTATGCAGCCATTTGTCAATTCATCAATATTATGTTTAAATATATATTGTAGATTTATAACAATAGAAATTTGAAACATGGTAGATGTAGTTCAATTTGAAGATATCTTGATCTATTTTTCTAAGTCAATTTTAGAAAAAAGTAATGAGGAAGCCGTTTTATGGGATTTGGCAAAGAATTGCATCTCTAAATTGGGGTTCGTGGACTGTGTTATTTATGTGGTAGACTATGATGACGAGGTTCTCGTTCAAAAAGCTGCCTATGGTCCAAAAAGCCCTAAGGATGACAATGTGTACAACCCAATCAAGATAAAACTAGGAGAAGGGATATCGGGTAATGTGGCAGTGACAGGAATTGCAGAGATTAACAATGATACGTCCAAAACCCCCAATTACATCATTGACGATGAACAACGACTATCAGAAATCACAGTGCCTATAGTCATAGAAGGTAATGTCTATGGTGTTATAGATTGTGAACATCCCGACAAGAATTTCTTCACGAGCCAACACTTAAGCCTTTTGTCCACCATAGCTTCTTTTTGTTCCATAAAGATAAATAGCATCAGGGCAGATAAGAAACTCTATGAAGAACAAGAAAAAGCCCATAGGATAAGACAAGAATTGATGAAGTTGAAACTAAGGGCCTTTCGTTCACAAATGAATCCCCATTTTATTTTTAATACTTTAAACGCCATCCAATATTTCATTACTTCGGAATATAAGAAATTTGCGTTGGAATACCTTTCAACATTCAGTAAATTAATTCGGTTTTATTTGAAATATATGGACAAGGAAACGGTAAGTTTGGTTGATGAAATTGATATGCTTGATGGTTATTTGAAGTTTCAGAAGTTAAGATATGAAGGGCAGTTTGATTATAGTATCGATTTAGAAGATCAGTTAAAAAATAGTACAGCAACCATTCCTTCCTTCATACTGCAAACGTTATTGGAGAATTTGATTGAAGAAGCCATGTACAAACAAAGTAAAAATTATAAATTGCATATGAATTTGGAAGAGGATGAAAGTAGCGTGCTTGTTGAAGTTTCTTGTACATTAGATATGTCTACAAGCCAAACAAGGTCCGTTCCGCATTACAGGGAGCAGTTCTTGAAGTGGAAAGAGCAAATTCAATTGTTCAATGCGCTTACCGAGGTGGACAAGCAAATTGCATTTTCGAGTCATATGGAAACATCCAATAAAAAAATTGTATTAAAACTACCCAATTCAAACTAGATTATGAGCTTGAAAGCAATCATTGTAGACGATGAAAGACACAGTAGGGAAACCTTGAAAACCCTACTAGGGGAATTTTGTGAAGATGTTGCCATTGTGGGATCTATAGGCTCTGTAGAAGAGGCAATTGTCGCAATCTCCACAACCAACCCAGATGTTGTTTTTTTAGACGTAGAATTACAATCGGGAACAGGATTCGACATACTGACCCAGATTAAACCCATAAATTTTGAAATCATATTCATTACTGCTTTTGAGCAGTATGCCATTAAAGCAGTAAAATATAGTTCATTGGACTATTTGTTGAAACCAATTGACCTTGATGAACTCAAAGAGGCTGTTGAAAAGGTTAAAAAGAAAAAAAAACAAGAAATTTACAACAAACAGTTGGAGGTACTCATTTATAATTTAAGGAAGCAACCCAAGTTGCATAAAATATGTCTTTCTACGTCTGATGGTTTAGAGTTCATAGCTTTGGAAAATATAATCTATTGCAAAGCCAATGGCTCTTATACCTCATTTTTTCTAAAGAACAAAGGATCTGTTTTGGTTAGCAAACATCTAAAAGAATACGAAAATCTATTGGCTGATCTACATTTTATGCGAGTACACAATAGCTTTTTAATAAATCTCAAAGAAGTAGAAAAATATATGAAATCTGAAGGCGGTTATATTTTAATGAGCAATAGAGATACAGTAAGCATTTCAAAAAGTAAAAAAGAAGCTTTTTTAAATGCGATGAGTCATTTATGATTTAAAAATGATTAATTGTGCGTGATGGAAGATTATATAGATATAAAAGTATCAAATTGTAATTTGTATTGTCTAGTTCCAAAATACGAGTTCAACAGAATATTATATCTTTAGTTTGTTAAATTAGGTTTCACATTGCCCCCTTTAATTGCAACCATGTCTAAAAAAATCCTAAATATATTTTGTGTTTTGTTTCTGTTTGGGATACATCAATTTGAAGCCTATGGACAGCAGAAGTTAAATAGGTCTGGAACACAACTCCCTTTCAAGATATACAAGACTACAACAGATATGATGTCCATAGATGACATCATAAAATCGGACACCTTATTTGCATCTGTTGAAAATCTAACCAAAAAGACACATCCGGATAATGTCTATTGGGTGAAAATTGACTTAACTAAAGAGTTGGAAACTTTAAAAAAAGACAGTTTATGGTACCTAAGGTCTCATCATTATGATTATGCGTCTATTTTTTATGTTGAAAACGGGACTTTAAAAGAAAAGACATTTGGGAGATTTGATTCAACGTTAAAAACCAATTCAATTTTATATGCTCCCGGCATCCCTTTTAGAACTAATTCGCTTATAGAAAAACGTTTTATATATCTTAAGCTTCAGTACGTATATAGCATTCAATCTACTGATTTTTTAAAATTTTATTACTCTTCTAATGTAACAGAACAGTTAAAAGGAAATTATTATAGTTGGAACGATGTTAAAATTTTAATTCCTAAATATCTTTTTACGGGAATTTGTTTGATTGTCTTTGTGCTCACCATTTCATTTTTTATTACATCTAGAAAAAAGGAGTTTTTATTTTATTCCTTATACGTGTTTTGGTTGTTCATATACCTGAATGGAGATGTGTTTAGAGTAAACAATCGGTTCTTTGGAGGTTTCAATGTGGCAAGTTATTGGTTTCAGCAGATAGCGCAGGTGTTAATCAATTTATGTTATGTGCTTTTTGTATGCCATTATTTGATGACCCAACAAGAATATCCTAAACTTCATCGAGTTCTTAAGGCTATTGCTTATGCCTTAATTGCCATTGTAATTATGGATACTGCTTTTTTCTATTTTGATTTCTTCATAGGGCATATTCAAATTATGAATGTTCAAAGGATTATAATGACACTTTTTGGAACTGGTGGAATGATTTATTTAATATTACATGCAAAAAACCGCTTGGCATATTTCATTGTTTGCGGATCATTTTCATATATGATTGGGGCTCTAGGCTTATTGTTTCTAAATAAAACCACCTATATGATTACTGGTGCGACATTGGAAATTACAATTTTCGCTTTGGGCTTGGCTTATAAAATCAATCAGGAACAAAAAGAAAAGCTTTATTTCCAGAGAGAATCATTTATTAACAACAACAAGGCATTGAGGGCACAGATCAACCCGCATTTCATTTTTAATTCTCTAGGTTCCATACAGCAGTTAATACTTTCTAACAAGAAGGAATCTGCTATTCAATACTTAAGCAAATTTAGTTCATTAACCAGAAATCTATTGGAAAATTCCATTGAAACTACCCTCGTGCTATCAGACGAGATAAATTTACTGAAAAAGTATATAGAACTGGAATCACTTCGTTTTGACAATAACCTTGATTATAAAATAGACATAGCTAAAGAGATAGACCCCTACACTTTGGAAATCCCGATGCTCATCGTGCAACCATTTGTAGAAAATGCCATTATACGTGGTTTAATACATAAAGAGGGAAATGACAAACAACTCACAATAAGCTTTAGCAAGGAAGACACATGCATTCTTTGCGTAGTAGAAGATAACGGCATTGGTAGAGCAGCTTCCATAAAAAGGAAATCGATTTATAAGAATGATCAAAACTCAAGGGGCATTGAAGTAACTCAAAAACGATTGCAGCTCCTTGCTCCATTGGAAAAAGAAACTGTAACCATTATTGATAAAGTGGATCGTTCTGGTAACCCATCCGGTACTATGGTGGTGCTTAAAATACCCACGAACATGGTTTTTTAATAATAAGAATAGGGTAAATCAATCTAAACCCTCTTTCCATCAATTCAAAAAAAGCTTTTGTCAATTTGACATCGTCAAGTAAAACCCTTAATCGTAAATTCATAACATCAAATATTTTTAACAAGACATTTACAAAACCCGAACAATGTGTTGAAAAAACAAAAAAATGATAGCCCAATGCAAAATCCGAGTTAAAACATTTAAATGATTTGCCCTATGAAACCAAGTTTTAAAATAACTCTAACTTCATTTATGAATGAGGTCAATAGCTTATTGACAATGCTGTTGTTAATTTGCGTTTGCCCAAATTTAACTCAGGCGCAAACAATTATAGATGTACATACAGCAAATGCCAATGTGATTGTTGTTGTTTTGGAAACAGACCCACCAAATCGAGATGTTATTCCAGTTAGTACTGGATGGACGGTAAATGGTATAGATCCAACTTCCATTGGAAGAAGTTCCGAGGTTAGTGATGAAAGGTGGTATGACTGGACAGTAGGCTATTACGAAACATTTGTGCAACACAGGATGTATCTGGAGTTAAGTCAAAATCTAGTTAACAATGCCATCTATGATATTGTAACTCCTTATGGTAGTACATCATTCACATTTAATGATACCGATATATTTTGTGAATCCATAAAAGTAAATCAAGAAGGTTATAGTGATGAAGCTACAAGTAATTATGCCAACTTTGGTTACTATGGAGGAACCTTAGGTTCTGCCCAATTAATTCAACCTACCAACTTTCATGTAGTCAATGAACAAGACAATGCTACTATTGCTTCTGGAACACTTTCTTATTGGGGAGATGATACAGGCATTGCTCTTGAGACTTCAGGAGAATACGTTTATAGAATAGATTTGTCAACCGTACCCACTGGAGGACCCTATCATATTGTTGTAGAAGGCATTGGTAAATCATATGCTTTTGGTGTAGGAGACAACTATATAAGAGAAGTAGCAAGAGTACATGCTAGGGGGATGTATCATCAAAGGTGCGGTATGGCTTTAGAACAACCTCATACAGCTTATGAACGTGGTGTTTGCCATGAGGAAACTGCCTTCGTTATGGAACCATGGGGAGCGAGCACTTTTATTACAGTTCCTTCAGATACAGAGATGCATCCCGTTATAGGAGGCTATCATGATGCAGGGGATTATGATAGAAGGCCACAGCATACCATAATACCTATAACGATGCTTTCTACCTACGAAGCTTTCCCAGAACATTTTATAGACGGCCAGTATGACATTCCAGAATCCGGTAACGGAATACCCGATTTTCTTGATGAAGCCCTATGGGCAGTTCTGCTATGGGAAAATTTACAATTGAATGCGGACAATAGTGATAATATAGATCATCACGGAGGTGTAATGCAAGGTACAGAAACATCGGCTCATCCAACTTATGGAGTCCATAGGGCAGATTATGAAGGTGGTCTAATATATGGAACTTTTGAAGTAGGAATGAAAGTTACCATGGACGCCGCTGGTATCTTTGCACAAGCATCCAGATTAATACAACCATATAACCCTTCAAAAGCAGCAGAACTATTACAAAAAGCTAATTTGGCTTGGACTTACATAACCAATAATTATGTCGATGGGACCCATCGGGGAGCAATGATATATGCATCATTGCAAATGTATTTGGCTACAGCTACTGGAGATGCAGCACAAGATGCAAATAACATATATCATATACAGTTTAGGGACAATGCCATTTTTTCAATAATCAACGAGGGTATATGGCCTAATCAATATTTAGGTGGTAACATGTCGGCATTAATCAAATCCTCACATTTTGTAAGCTACCTTTTAACCAATCACAATACGGATGCCACAGTAAAAGATGGAATATTCAATGCTCTTAAACTGGAGGCAGATACAGGAGGGTACATGGAATGGAATGAATTAGATTACCCATATGCTCAAGGCGTAACGAAATTTAACGCATGGGGAGCTTCGACAGCCCAAGGTAGATATACCGAGGATTTAGCGTATATGATGAGATTAAGTGAAGACGAGGCAGATAGACAAAATTATTTTAACTCAATAAGTAATCTCAGTAACTATTCTTTGGGGCTAAACCCACAAGGACAAAGCTATGTAACGGGTTTGGGTGACAATCAACCAGTTAGTCCATTGCATGCCGATAGCTATTTTACCAAATATGGTGTATTGCCAGGAGGCGGAATTCAAACTGCAATAGGCAATGTTCCAGGAATTGTTATTTATGGAAGTACAGAAAATAGAAGCGGTGCTGGGTACCAAACTGCTGTTACTGATAAATTATATCCAGTTTGGGATGATCTACCTGGATTAAGAAGATGGAGTGATGGGTGGTCTGCCGTTAATCAAAATGAATTTACAACATGGGAAACTATGGTTTGGAATACTTGTATGTTTGGAGTTTTATACGATGCATCACAGGATGACAATACACTTGCTGTAGATGATATGGAAACTGATGCAAACAATTTGGTATTATACCCAAATCCATCCAATGGAACGATACATTTGGAGGCAAATAACCTTAAAGGTTCCATAATAGAATTATTTGACCTGAATGGAAGAAAAATGCATCAGATTGAAGCAATGCAAAATATGTTTAATTTTAATGTTTCATTAGCAAGTGGGATGTACTTGGCTAAAATTTCAAAGGATGGAAAATCTCAAATTAAAAAAATCATAATGAAGTAGCTTTACTTATTTTCCATAAATATGGAATCATGACTACATAGAACTTCTCTACGCTAGCATTAATGGAACACTCTTTTTATTAAATGAAGTAGGAGAGAGGCAGTATTTTTGCTGATGCCTGGTTTATATGAAAAAAGCGCTTCAATAGTTTTGAAACGCTTTTTAGTATTTTTTTTAAAATATTGGATATACACCTAATTCTTGTTGTATGCTTCTTCGGTTTCACAACCAAATAGACTTTTTTCCATAATCAACTTTGCAACGCCTTCTGGCAACATTTTCTGCCAGCCATCTTCGTTGTCTGCTATCATTTTAAGAACTCTACGTGAAAATACACTTAATGTCGATGCTTCATAATCCGCAATATCCACTACTTTCCCGTTGTATTTGAAAAACTTGTACAATTCTTTCATTCTTGGGTGTACCTTTAAGTTGTCACTTGTGGTAAAGTCTCCATTGTCGTTTTCCATAGGGTATAAGTAAACTCTTAGGTCTTTGAAGAACAATTTACCAAAGGCCTCTAAGATACCACCACTCAAATGACGATAATACTTTTCGTCAAAGATGTCAATGAGGTTGTTTACACCCATTGCCAATCCCATTCTAGATTTCGTATACAATGAGAAGTACTCGACAAGTTTATAATACTCTTGAAAGTTTGAGATTAACACGGTTTGACCCAATGAACAAAGTAAACGGGCACGATCCATGAAATCCTGCTCATCGATTTCCCCCTCTGCTCGCAAGTTGGACAATGTAATTTCAAAGATTACTTGTGTCTTGTTTTCGTCAACCCTATTTTCCTTGATAAACATATCGTACGATTTCTTGTACATGTCCATATTTACCTTGGTAACAGGTCTAAAGCTACCACGAAGAGCTAAAATGTTTTTCTTGTATAAGACCCTTGCCGGTAACACATTGTTTCCATCCGGCGCAAACATTATGGCATCCGTCATTCCATTTTTAACCAATTGCAAACTCATTAGGCGATTGTCCACATCAGCAAAAATAGGCCCTGAGAAATTGATGGTGTCAATCTCCAATTGATCTTTATCCAGATGATCGTACAGGTAACGTAGTAGCTTCTTAGGCTCTTTGTATTTGTAGAATGCACCATAGATAAGATTTGTACCTAATTTACCCAAGGTCTCTTGTTGCAAACGTGCATCGTTTTCTTTGAAACGAATGTGTAAAACAATTTCATTGTATTCTTGTTCTGCCTCTACTTGGTATTTGATTCCAACCCAACCATGACCTTTGAATTTCTTTGCAAAATCAATGGTAGCAACAGTATTTGCATAGCTGAAGAACATTTTGTTTGGATGTTTGTCCCTAGTAATACGTTGTTCTATCAGATTCATTTCATGATCCAACATTCTACGCAAACGGGATTCGGTAACATAACGCTTATCGTCTTCTATACCATAAATGGCATCACTAAAGTCCTTGTCGTATGCAGACATAGCCTTTGCTATGGTACCAGAACCACCTCCAGCTCTAAAAAAATGACGAACAGTTTCTTGCCCTGCCCCAATTTCTGAAAATGTTCCATAAATGTTTTCGTTTAGGTTAATGCGCAAGGCTTTATCTTTCAACGAAGGAATACTTTCAATGTTCTTGTCTCCTTTTAACTTGATTTTCATATGTAGAGTAGGCAATAGTTTTACTATTACAAAGGTATCAAATTAGTATAGTAAACAAAAAAAATAATCTATTTTTGTGTGAAATCATTTGGCTTTTGAAAATAACATTTTTAGGAACGGGAACATCTCAAGGCATTCCAATTATAGGAAGTGACCACCCTGTTTGTTTAAGCGAAAACCCTAAGGATAAGCGATTGCGAGTCTCCGCATTGATAGAATGGGAAGATTACACCTATGTAATTGATTGTGGTCCCGATTTTAGACAGCAAATGCTAAATGCGAAGTGCAATAAGATCGATGGTATCTTGTTTACTCATGAACATGCAGATCATACAGCTGGTTTGGACGATATTAGGCCCTTTTTCTTTCGACAGGGAGATATACCCATCTACGCTCATAAACGCGTGTTGAAAGAATTGAAAAAGCGTTTTGATTATATTTTTCAGACTGAAAACAAGTATCCAGGTGCGCCAGGAGTCATTCAACACGAAATAGAAAACAAAGCCTTCAAACTGCACGGGATGAATGTTGTACCCATAGACGGATTACATCATAGACTTCAGGTTTTTGGGTTTAGGTTTTTGAATTTTGCCTACTTGACGGATATGAAGACAATTGAAGAGTTTGAATTGTCAAAGCTTCAAAATTTGGATGTATTGGTACTTAATGCCTTGAGAGAGGAAGAACATGTTTCTCATTTTAATTTGGATGAAGCACTTCAAGTCATAGAGACGTTGAAACCAAAAAAAGCATATTTAACGCATATTAGTCATTTGTTGGGATTTCATGAGGAAGTGCAACAAAAACTTCCAAAAAACGTTTATTTGGCTTACGACGGATTAAAAATTGAATTGTAATTTTTAAATTCGCATACTTAATGTAAAAGACCCTTTATTATGAAGAATAGAATTTTTATGTACTTGTTTATTTTTTCGCTGTTGCTATTGTTGTTTCAGTTCATAAACTCAAAAAACATTTTTGATGATAGCAATGAAAAAGTTGCAAACTACAAGGAACAAGTAGAAAAATACAAGGATTCCATTGTTGTTTTAAATGATAAGGTCGATGATCTATCTTTGTTTTCCATGGAGGGGAATGAATCTGCAATAACATATTTCTTGAACGAGGGGCTTAAAGTGGATAACTTGTTACCTATAGTTAGAGATCAATTATACTCACTCAATGAGGCCCAAGGAGAACATCCTTTGGTACCTTATGCTTCGAGTGAGGGCAATAGAATGTTGATCAGTAGTATAAGGATCATCAATCACAAATGGATTCTAGCGAATTTTACCGATGGACAATTCAATGGTGAGTTGTTTGTGGCATATGAATTAAATGAAGTCGGCGAACTAAAATTTAGATTGATAGAATCCTTCTTGTATCCTCTGGAATAGAAGAAGGATTAATTGTCAATGGTAAAATAACTTGTAGCCTTGACTAATTTCCCTTTTGAATCATAACCTTGAAGTAAAACCTCGTATGTACCCAAATTGTCTGAAGCATACGTTTTGATTTTCAACGATGAATTCTCATTGAAATCAATGTTTGGTTCCCATAGCAATTGTCTTCTGTAATCTGGGATTCTCTTGTTCTTTGAGCTTGAATAATCCGGTTGATAGTATTTCTTAGTATCAAGCGGCTTTTTCAAATTGTATTGGTTGACATAGTCTCCTTTCACAGAGGGTTTGAAATCCCCAAGAAAAGTAGATACATCAATGATTCCTTGAAACAGTTTTGTACTATATAGGTACTGTCCTTTCACAACCGTGATCTTTTCAATCTTTCTAGGGTTGTAGAAAACCAAGTCATCATTATTTTGGATGATGACTCCATCCACCAAAACGAGAGGTTTCAAATTGGTAATAGTATTGTTTCCTTCTGTGGCTTCAAAGTCATAGACCAGGAAATTGTAACTGTCATCATTTTTCCTCATCCCAGCTTCTGGGATTACTTCTATAAATGTCTCTCTAACAGTATTGAATCGCGTATAGTCATCCAATTTGTATACAATACCCAAAGGAGAGTAGAAAGGCTTGTCATTGGTTAGGTTGATAATGCTATCTTGTTTATTTTCATAATAGGCATTCTCTATTTGGTTTTGTATGCTACGTTGTTCCAAATTATGCTTTAAATCTGGGCTTATTCTAATATTTTTGAATACAAGCGCATCATAATTGTCATAATTGTTGGAATCTATGGTTATGGTAAAATCCTCTTTGTTGTTATCCACTACTTGGAAAATTGCTTTTTCATTGGTATAGTTTTCATTCAAATTAAAATAAAAAAGTCCTTTGTCATTGGTATTGGCCATCTTGAATAGATAATCTTTCCCAGGAATGGAAAGAGCTATGCTTTTGTGCTTTATGGCATTTGAATCTTTGATATTTGAAATTTTCCCTGAAATGAGTTCTCCTCTCAATTCGGGGATGTGAAATTTTTCTGAGGGCTTGGATGAAATATGATTGACGTCATTAGAATTTACAATGTCTATGGAATCCACTTTTCTGACAGATAGATTATAATGCCCATTTTGTAAGGCGTCATTTCCTGAAATGGAGATGACAATGGCTTCCCTTGTTTTGAAACTGTTTTTAGAAGTTGTAATGGATAAACCAGGGTGAGTTACCATGCCTTTGTTAAAGTTTGCAACTTTATTGATGTCTACGATGGTCGATGTATCTTTCAACTCTTGGTTGTTGGCCGAAAAGGGGTTGACTATATACAGGTCTTTTGCAAAACTATGGTTATCATTATTGTTTTTGGTCCAATTGGTATACCCTACGACCTTGTAGTTCCCCGTTCTAACTTCCGAAGGAATGAAAAAATGGCCTTGAGCCACTCCTTTTTTTAATTTCAATTTGTGACTTATAATCACATTGTTGTTTGCCCCTACAAGCTCTACGTATCCTATCTTGCTTATTTCACTTGCTTTGTTGTTTTCAAATATGTAAAGATTGAAGAACAAGGATTCCCCGGTAAATAAGAAATCTGTATTGGTAAGCAATACCGTTTTTTCTTTGGCCAATGGAATTGGAGTTGTATTTAATGATGATTTTTCAATTTGACCATATAAAGACAAATTAAAAAGTACAAGCGCTAATGTCAGTATTGTTTTATTCATAATTAATCTTCCCAAAAATCTGGTTGTACATTCGATGAAAAAGAAGTGCAGTCGCCGCACTCAGGATTTACTATTGTATAGATGTCTGACCCAAAGGTCAACAATTTGTAATTGTTTAGTGTTAATAATTGGTATATAACTCTTCTTTCATTGGGGTCTCCATCCATATTGGTGATGTCATTGTAATCCAATTCAAGTACGGTACATTCAAAAAAGTAGTCAGGAATATCTAAATTGAAATCTGTGAAATCAAAATATATTCTTTGTGACGTAAATGAAGAGACTTCAAAATAGCCAATGGCCTTTTCGTCGGAATTTGTAACGGGTACAATATTGCCAGCAACAAAGCCTGGTTGACTTTCAGACAATAGGCTGGACAAACTTCCCAAATCATTGATGATCTTGTAAAAGGTATGAGATTGTATGCTTTGTGTATATTGCTCTACCAAGATACTATATCTCTCTCGTATGACTGGATCATTGATGGGTATGGAGCGTATTATATGTCTAGAAACGACGTTGTCGTCCAAATCTGTGGTCGAGCTTATTAAGATGCCGTTGGATTTTTTGGAGCTGTAGCAAATGCGTTCTTCCTGTTCTCTTTCGGTAATCTCCACATCATACATCATTTCTTGTCCAAAAGGGCCGTCTCCATCAGGTGAGAAATTTATAATTGTGGCATCGTACTGATAATGTCTTGGAGCAATGATCTTGTAGGTTTCTTCATATTCGTACCTAAAATACTTGGCTATGCCATTGTCGTCACCACTATCTATTAGAACATCCACGGTTTCTCCATCACTACTTAATTCAGCGTAAAGGTTGTCTATATTCGAACTGGGGGTTAAGTGGGTATCGAAGGATTCATAGACTTTGCCGTCGGATGTCAATATTTCCAATTTATATGTTAGATTCTCCTGTGCTTGAAATTCTACATCCGAAACATAAACCCCAGAATTGTTCAAGGAAAAGGTATATTCATTGGTGCCATTTTCTATGACTTTGACGGTAGCATTGTCTTCTACGGCAATTTCACCTTCTTCCAAGGGAATTGTTCGAGATAGCTTGATCTCTTGCTGCTTTAACTCATTGGTTATGGTACCCTCGACAACCAGAATGCTTTCAAAGTTTTCGGTTTCCAACTCTATTTGTTCTCTGCAACTAGCCATTAAAACTAGAGAGGCAACTATCAATAATTTATATTTAATTTTCATAATCATTTAATCTTCCCAAAAATCTGGTTGTATATTTGATGAAAAAGAAGTGCAGTCTCCACATTCAGGATTTACTATTGTATATATGGTGCTTCCAAAACTGAACAACTTGAAATTGTTGACCGTTAACAATTGATATAGAGCATTTCTTTCATTGGGGTCATCATCTTCAGTGGTGTTGTCGTTGTAATCCAATTCGAGCGATATGCATTCATAAAAGTAACTTGGAAAGCTTAAATTGAAATCTGTAAAGTTGAAATATATTCTTTGTGTTGTCAATGAAGATACTTCAAAGTAACCAATTACCTTTTCCGAATCAGTGGAGGAGGAGATGTTGCCAGCAACAAAACCTGGCTGACTTTCGGACAATAGACTGGACAGACTACCCAAATCATTGATGGTCTTGTAAAAAGTATGAGATTGTATGCTTTGTGTGTATTGCTTTGCCAATATGCTATATCTGGCACGTATTATTGGATCATTGATGGGTATGGAGCGTATTATATATCTAGAAACGACATTGTCTTCCAAACCTGAGGTGGAGCTTATCAAAATGCCGTTGGATTTATTGGAGCTATAGCAAACACGTTCTTCCTGTTCTCTTTCAGTAATGTCCACGTCATATGTTGCTCCTTCTGCCGTTATCATATAATTTGAGATTGTAGCATCGTATAGGCCGTATCTAGGGGCTATGATTTTGTAGGTTTCTTCATATTCGTATCTGAAGTATTTGGCTATGTCATTGTTATCACCACTATCTATTAGAACATCCACGGTTTCTCCATCACTACTTAATTCCGCGTAAAGGTTATCTATATTCGAACTGGGAGTTAAGTGGGTATCGAAGGATTCATAGACTTTGCCATCGGATGTCAATATTTCCAATTTATATGTTAGGTTTTCTTGTGCCTGAAACTCAATGTCAGATACGTAAACCCCAGAATTGTTCAAGGAAAAGGTATATTCATTGGAGTTGTTCTCTATAACCTTGACGGAAGCATTGCTCTCTACGGCAATTTCACCTTCTTCTAGAGGTACTGTTCTTGATAGCTTGATCTCTTGCTGCTTTAACTCATTGGTTATGGTACCCTCGACAACCAGAATGCTTTCAAAGCTTTCGGTTTCCAACTCTATTTCTTCTCTGCAACTGCTTATTAAAACTAGAGAGGCAATTATCAATAATTTATATTTAATTTTCATAATCATTTAATCTTCCCAAAAATCTGGTTGTACATTCGAAGAAAAAGAGGTGCAATCTCCACATTCTGGGTTTACTATTGTATAGGTAGTTCCAGCGTAACTTACGAGCTTGTAATCTTTAAAACTCAATAAATCTCTTAAAACTCTTCTCTGATTGGGAATGCTGTCTATATTGGTGAGCTCCGAATAATCCAATATTTTCTTATCACATTCGTAAAAATAATCTGGTCTAGGTAAATCATAATCTACAAAGTTGAAATAAATTCGTTCTGTGGCAACAGATGAAACCTCGAAATATCCTATAACCTTATTGTTTTCCGGGTTTAAAGGTTTTATGTTTCCGAAAACAAAGCCTGGTTGACTTTCAGACAATATACTTGAAATACTACCTAACTCCTTTATTGTTTTATAAAATGTATGCGATTTTATATTTTGCGCATATTGCCTTACCAATATGCTATAACGATCAATTAAAATTGGATTGTCAATATTAATTGATCGCAATGAAAATCTAGAAATTTGATTATCATTTAGGCTTTCGGTATTGGCTAATATTATTTTGTTGGATTTTTTAGTAGTGAAACAGACACGTTCTTCCTGTTCTCTTTCTGTAATCTCAATGTCGTATGTTGCCACCCCCATTTCGAAAAGATAGTTTTCTACTGTCGCATCAAAATTAGAATGGAATGGAGCAATAATTTTATACGTTTCATCATATTCATATCTATAATATTCAACAGTGCCTTCATCATCGTTACTATCTATGAGTACGTCTAGTGTTTCACCGTTGCTATTCAGTTCTGCATATAAATTTGAAATATTCGTGACAGGAGTTAAAAGAGTATCAAAAGATTCGTATGTTTTCCCTTCTTCGGTCGTGATTTTTAATTTATATGTTAGATTTTCTTGCGCTTGAAACGCTATGTCTGAAACGTAAATTCCCAAAGTATTTTGAGAAAAGGTAAACTCGTTATTCCCGTTTTCAACAACTTTTACGATGGCATTGTTTAAATAATTAATATCTCCTTGCTCTAATGGTGTTGTTTTAGATAGGCTTATGTGCTGTTGTCTTAATTCATTTGTAATTACACCCTCTACAACCAGAACGCTTTCAAAATTTTCTGTTTCTAGTTCTATTTCTTCCCTACAGCCACATACAAATATAAGATGCATAATTATTATTATTTTATATGTTTTGCTAGTTTTCATTGACTTAAAATTTAAAATTATAAGTTATGGTTGGTACTGGTATTGCAAATATAGATGTTTTATATGCCTTGATCTTTCCTTCCTCGTTTACAAAAAACACGGAATATGGATTGTTTCTTCCAAGGACGTTATAAACAGAAATATTCCAGAAACTATGTGCTAATTTCTTTAGTTTATGATTGCCTTCTATGTTTACACCCAAATCCAGACGGTAATAATCCGGTATCCTGAACTTGTTTCTATCACTGTACAATACCTGTTCACCACCACCAAAATTAAATTTACCGATAGGGTAGGTTATTGGTCTACCAGTTTGATATATGAAGTTTGCAGATACACTATAACGCTTGGTCAATTTATAGTTCATTACTGCGCTTATGTCATGTGGTTTATCATAATTGGCAGGAAAGAATTTACCATCGTTTACACGTTCTTCGGGAATGTTGCTATTCAGTTTCAACAGTGACCTGGAATAACTGTATCCTAACCAGCCGTTGAAGTTTCCTTTCTTTTTCTTCAAAAGAAACTCTACTCCATATGCTTTTCCTTCTCCTTGAAGCAATTCTTGCTCTATGGCATCGTTTAAAATCAATTCAGCACCGACTTTATAGTCCAAAATGTCTGTCATTCTTTTATAGTACCCCTCCAAACTTATTTCAATGTCACTATTGTCGAAGTTTTTGTAGAGACCCAATGAAAATTGTTGCGCTTTTTGAGGTTTGGTATTTAAATCCGAAAGCTTCCATGTATCCGTTGGGGAGATCGTGGTATTGTTGGATAGAAGATGTAGATATTGGATAGTGGTATTGTAACTTGCCTTAACGGATGTGTTTTGGGACAAGAAATAACGCAAGGAAGCCCTAAATTCCAATCCACCATACGTTTCAATGGTTTCATTCTTGTCAAAAGTCAATACATCTGTTATCGTTGTTTCATCTCTTGGCATTCCTTCCTCATAGATGTTTTGGGTATTTGCTCCCAGAGCAGAAAAGGAGGAATAACGCAATCCTAGATCTAACAACAATTTGTTGTTGACCTCAAACAAATCTGATACATAGACTGCAGACTCCAAACCTCTTTCCCTGTTGAGATTCTTCAGCTCTATTATGGATTGTGATCCAAGTGGCTTTATGTTTCCTGGTTCTATTTGATATAATTTTGTACTTACTCCATAGTCGAACTTGTGTTTCTTGCTATGCAGGTACTTCATATTCAATTTGATTTGCGTTTCATTTATCTTGTAGTCAAAATCAAAATTGTTGTTGGCTTCACCTTCGTAGTTGATGCCATATTTATATTGGCTATTAACTGCTATGATCTCACTTTTGTGTTTGTCGTTGAAAGAATGGTTCCATTTCATCGATGCCAAGGCATTGTTGTAGCTAAAGATGGAATCTGAAGTGATACTGAATCTGTCGTTGCTATAATAGGCCGTTGCTTGAAACTTGTTGTTTTCATTTATCTTATGATCGTATTTTACGATGCCATCGTAAAAGGAGGCTTCACTGTTTTTTAAGGACTCTTCATCCAAGGATCTTAAAATCCATCCGGAATAAGTGGCTCTAGCAGCAGTAGTAAGGGATACTTTGTCTTTTACGATTGGAGTTTGCAAGTTGAGACTCCCTGTAACTGGACCTATGGCACCTTCGCCTGAGAATTTCTCATAATTGGGTTCCTTGGTCTTGATATCGAATACAGAAGAGAGGCGGCCTCCAAATTCAGAAGGAATGCTAGCTTTATATATGTCGACAGAACCAGTCGTAAATGGATTTATCGCAGAAAAGAAACCTAAAAAGTGAGATGGACTATATATTACGGCATCATCTAACAAAATAAGGTTTTGATCGGCACGGCCACCACGAACATTGAAGCCAGAAGATCCTTCTCCGGTTGTCTTGATTCCAGGTAGAGTAGTGGCTACCTTCAATACATCACGTTCTCCCAAGACCACAGGTATGTTTTTTAAACCAACGATATCAATCTTTGTAACCCCAACAACAGCTTCCTTTATGTTGTCGTTTTTTGTGGATTCTATTAAAATTTCGTCCAATTGTTCTGCGGCTTCTGATATTGATAAATTTAAAGAACCGCTACCATATATTAACAGCTCTTTTAGGTCATCGTCATAACCAAGTAGTTTTGTTTCCAAAGAAAGCGGACCAGATGGGACTTGAAATGAGAACCTTCCATTTGCATTGGTCGTTGTTCTCATATCTAGATCTTTTATGGAGATTAGCAACCCTTGAATTGGTTCTCCTGTGTTTTCATTGATGGCTCTTCCTCTAAGGGTATGTTCCTTCTGTACATTGTCTATGTCTTGCTTGCCAATTGTAATGAGGTTTTCACTATTGTATTGATTAAAAAACAAAGCCTCATTGTCGCTGGCAGCCGAGTTTTCTTCTTTTTTGAAAAAACCCTCTGGAAGTTTGCTGTAAATGGTGCTGTTGTTGGTTAATACAACGTTGTCGTTGTAAATGTAAAAATTTATGGATGAATCCTTCAATAGGTCATTTAATATGAAAGTAAGCGATTTATCGTTGTAAGTTTTTGATATTACATTTTTTTCCAACCAACCATCTATAAAATAAAAGGAAAGATCAGATTCCTTTTCTATTTTTAAAAGGGCATCCTTTAAATTGATGTTTTCAAGCGAAACGCTTAGATTTTCAGTGTTTTGAGCAAAAGAAAATGAAATGCAAAATAACAGGGAAAGGGACAAGTTTGCTATTTTCCTCATGAGATTAATTTGGTTTAGGAACATTATTAGTTATAGATATATCCAAATGTTTTAAGAGAGAGACCATAAATTGATACTTGTTTCTGTCAAGAAGTCTTTTATTTGACTTGTAAAACGTAGTTATTGTTTTACTATGATCCGGAAAAAGCTTCTTCAAGGATTTATAGGATTTTATTCTATGCAGTTTTTCGTTGTGATACAGAAAATAGGAGTTTCTTTCCGAGAATAGATACACAATCTTGTTTCCTTTTATTCTTTCTCTAAGTTCTTTCTTGTGTTTTACAAAGAACTGGTAGCTTTTGTAGGTAGATGCCAACTCGACATAACCTGAGATATCCTTGCTATCTGCTAGGTGATCTATATTTATAAATTTACGATTGTCTATTGTAAAGGAACTTACTTTGTCTTTAATGAGTTCAAGGTTTATAAAGCTTCTTTGACCTGAGAGTTTACTAACCAACACATCTTTCAATATGTCATATTTAAGATCTACGTCAAAGAACGTCTGCTTATCATAGGTTAGTCTTCCTTTTTGATAATCTGGAGAGTTTAAAAAGTTGTGGTTGTACACAGAGACCTTATAAAGGTCATAATAACGTTTTCCGTTATACAATTTGGTGTTTGCCTGATTTATCAAATTATCGAAAAAAACAAGATTTTCCTTATTGGAAGTGAATTCTTGTGAATGTGACAAGGCAACCGTAATGCTACAAACGAGCATCAATGGTATGTGTTTTAGCGACATAGGTATATCTTGAATGTGTGGTTAATCATTAAATAGCGTAAAATTTCAATTCAATTAAAATTTTGTTGGTGTGTTTAAACAAACGAATAGCATAATAAAAACAGTTATTAGACTGTTTACCCTAATAGAATTTAAAAGCATAAGCCAATATATAAATGCTATTTGGAATCTTGGATTTCATATGTCATACATATACAGTAACTTAGTATGGGTGCATAACATACATAAAATGTCTATATATTATGTTTTTATGAAGAAATCCTTCTCACATAGTACTTTTACATTGTGAAGATAGAAATAATTTCTATAGAACTAAGAATTTAGTTCTAAAAAATAGCGATTTGAGATGTAATTAACATTTCTAGACGGTTACATCTTTAATTTATTAGTTTTTAATAAACTTTAAAATTTGTTTTATTTTATCTGATTGCACCTTTAAAAGGTAAATGCCATTAGATAAGTCTTTGACATTTAATTCATAATCTAGTTTATTAACATCATTTAGTTTTTTAGTTTTTAGAAGTCTGCCATTTATATCGTATAATGATATGTTGTCTATAAAAGCTTTTGCTTTTATAGACAACATATCATTTGTAGGGTTTGGATAAATTATGACGTTTTTTAGTTTTTCTTCATTTGTTAAGTTGTTTAAGACAGATAAACGTGAAGATTGCATATTATAGTCATTCAAAATACTCCAATCTTTAAGACCATTAAGTTTGTAATAATTGTATTGTTTTACATCCTCATATATCATATCGTAATTTGATGAGACTTCTTCCAAATCATTAAAAATACCAAACCTATGTTTTCTTAATTTTACAGTTACTGGAGCATTGATAGTATTTTCTTCAAGACTTATGAGATGTAATTTAGTGTTAGAATAATTTACTTCAGTGGGTAAAATCAAGTTGTCATTTTGATCATAAACATACCAGATTTTGTCACCTATATTGATATCATTAATGGCATCATCAGTTATGTAAATATTTCCAACATTGGTTTCATCGACAGTTTCATAAGTTATATTATTGATTTTTACTTTGCTGCCTAGTGGAATATTAAGGCTTGATGGTTGATTCCCCCATTGAATTGCAGTTCTATTATTTTGGGGTTCGTGAGTTATATTATTAATAGTTAAATTATTTTTTTTAGGATAAATTATTTCACCTTCAGGATTTTTAATGTACCATAATTTGTCATCTGTATTAATTTTAGCATTAGCATTTAAATATATGTTACCTACATTAGAAATTCCTATTGTTTTGTAGCGCTTAGAATTTATTAAAATTTCGCTTCCCTCAGGGATTTTTCCAAAGTTTTCTTTCCCCGTGCAATATACTTCCATACGTTCAGTGCCATTGTTATAATTACTTATTTGGGTGCCATAAACTGAAGTACTCTCTTTAAATGAAGTTTGCTGAGCATTAATTACAAAGGGACGTTCTTTGGGATAAATAACGTCACCCTCAGGAGATTTAACATACCAAATGGGATCATTTATGTTCATCCCAGCTAAACTTTGAAAATAGAGGTTTCCAACTCCTGTATCTGCACTTGTATAATATTTTGTCTCACCAATTAAAACCTCGCTTCCAGTAGGGATTGTTAAACTCATACCCCGTAATTCCCAAAAAACGACAATGCCCCCAGGAGAACCTTCTCCTAAAGTGTCTGATTCTTTAATGTCAGTAACACTATGTTGGGTAATGTCAATTTCGGGATTATTTAATGACCAATCATACATCTTATCTTTATATTCATAATTTCCATCAGGTGATTTAATGTACCATAAGACATCTCCAATTTGCACACCATTAAAATCGCTATTATTAAATTTTATAACTCCAGTCATAGAATCTCCATCTATTGTATAAACTGTATTTCCAATTTTAACTTCAGAATTATCAAGAATGATACTATTTTCTATTAAAAAATCATCTCGATAGGAAATATTAATACGAAATTTATTAGCGTTAGGGGTATTAGGATCAGTGTCTGTATATTTAAGTTTATCTTCTACAACATGGTATCCCATAAAAACATAATTTGATTCTTCAATGGAAGTGTGATTTGAAAAATAATCTTCTTTATTTGTAGATATGAAACTATATAAGTCATCATAATCACTTGGGATTCCGAAAAATCTATTGCATTGACCAGAAACAGGTACTTGATTGGGGGCATATATGTCCCAAGGAGTTATTGTTGACAAGCCCGTTGAATAAGCAAGTGGTATGGCTTTCTTATTCAAAGTTAGGTCAGAATTCCCAAGTGTAAATACACTATTCCAGTTTTGAGTGTCGTTTTCTTTAAACAACGTAGATTTTGTGAATAAAGCATATTTTGAAATATTATGACTTAATGAATTATAAGGAAAGTCGTTTCTAATATATAATTCCGAATTCCAAAAATCGAATTGATCTGAAGGCCAATAATAATGCCTTATATTATTTGCAGAATAATTTCCAATGGCACCTGAGTAAACACTATCTATATATGTATTTAAATCATTATGTAATGTACCATAATACTCGGTGATTTCTTTTTGAAGAAATTTTTCATAAAAAGGAATTATAGGATCATTAATAGCTTTAATGTTAATTCTTCCCTGGTCACTAAGAATTTGATTATTAGGATCAGAGTTAGGATCAATCGTAAGTACTAATAAATTTCTTAAATAGTCATCTATATTGAAGTTAGAGTCCAAATATTCAGAAGTAGGAGATAGTCCATCACTATTATCATTTAACCAAACTCTAAATTTAGCATTATTTTCATCACTAAAACAACCTCCTAATTCTAAAAAATATAAGTTAGCAGAGACTCCGTCTTGGTGAAACGAAATATTTCCTTTGTCAACATAAGGTTTTATTCTCTCCAACATGAATTCTAAAAAATCAAGTTTTGTTATATCAACCCATACTTCCCAAGGCTGTCCTGAACTATTAGTATATGCTCCTAACAAATTTTTACATCCATACAAATCTTTTGTGTTCTCTAAATCATCTTGGTCATTCACAAGAGAAACGATTAAATTAGGTATTGTATACTGTATCCCATAATTAATATTATTTAAAGTTGTAATAAGCTGTTCAGGCATTGTACTGACATTAGATGGTTTTTTATTCAACCAATAACTCCATAAGACTGAATTAGAGTTGAAATCATTGAAATTATCTAACCAACTTGCCCTATTGGGTTGACAATTGTCAACTTTATCGGGATGAAAACGAATAGAAAAAGGAATGTCTCCTTTTTTTGGTCTAGGGTTTATTTGAGAAATACTCAAAAAAGGACTTATTAATACTAAAAAAAATAGTGTTCTTTTCATTGAAAATATATTAAATGAATAACCTCTTTTTTGTTAAGAATATTTCAACTCAAATTATATAATTAGGCTGTTTTTTGCAAAAGATTAAAATACAATTCATTGATTTTTAACGAATCAATAGTTGAGATTATACCAAATACTACTTTTAATTCTTAACATAGTGTAAGTTATAAATAATTTCAATAGAACTAAGGGTTTAGTTCTAAAAAACAAGAATTTAACATTAATACATCTTTTTGATGAAGCAAAGGCTCTAAATATTCTTTATTAGCCAATCTTTCAGTTCATAGAAATTTTGAGGAGCAACACCATGTCCCACAGGGAATTCACCGTATTGATGATTAATGTTCAATGAAGATAGGAATTTGGGGGCTTGTCTTGCCCATTCTGCAGGGATTACTTGATCTACACTACCATGAGAGCAATAGAAGTTCAAATTGGAGTATTCCTCAGGGGATTTGACTTCAAACAAATCTTCATTCACATAACCACTCAATGCAATGATGTTCTTGACTTTTTCAGGGTAGGTGAGGGCAACGGCATAACTTAATATGGTGCCTTGACTGAAGCCTAAAAGGGATACGTTGTTGGGGTTTACTGGGTAACTGACAATTGCTTCATCTATGAACTTCGCAATGAGATCGCGAGATTCGATGGCTTGTTCATTGTCACTCCATTTTCCTTTTTCTGCATCGAAGTTAATCGCATACCATGCATTTCCATAGGGTTGCATTGGATATGGAGCCCTAACGGAAATTATGAACAATTCTTCAGGTAATTCTGATGCAAATGAAAACAAGTCGTTTTCATCGCTTCCATAGCCGTGAAACAGAATTAGCAATGGGGCATTTTCTTTCAAAGAAGATTCGCGTACGATGTGGTGTAATGATGCTACTGACATTATTTACCTAGGTTTGAAAATATTTTTTGATAAAAAGGGCCTAACAATGGCACTTCGTTGGTTTTTCCGGATATGGCTCCAATCAATCCGAAAATGAATAGTATACCAAAGCCAATCCAAAATGCAGAAGAAATCATAAGGTTGTCAAATGACCCAATGAAGTAACCCAATATCATATATGTCAAGCACAAGCCCAAACCTTGTCTTACGTGAAATGCAGTAAATGGATTCTTTTTGTCACTATTCATTATTAAGGCTATAACAGCTCCTATAATGGTTAAATAGGCAATGGTAGCCAATGTTTTTCCTTCTTCTATCGTATTGTCATTCATAATATTACAATGCCATTTTGTTGTTAGCGATAATTCCATAAACAGAACCCTTCAAGGTCTTGTTCAAGAACAAGCTGTTTTTGGATTTGGATGCTATTAGATTTTCTTTGAAAGTGTATTTGGTATTTGGATTGAATAAGGATAGATTTGCTATTTCCCCTTCTTTTATTGTATGCTTGTCCAATCCAAATCTGTCTTTGCCACTTGTTAACAGCGTTATGGTCTTTTTTGTTGTGAAAATGGTGTTCAATGCACCAAAAGCAGTCTCCAAACCTATGGTACCGTATGATGCATAATCAAATTCCACTTTTTTGTTTTCGATCGTAATAGGGTTGTGATCACTGGTAACCATATCTATGGTACCATCTTTTAGCCCTTCAATTATAGCATCGACATCATTCTGCGTTCTAAGAGGAGGAGATACCTTGTAATGCGTATCGAAATCAATTAGTTCCTCATCTGTCAACAATATGTTGTGTATAGCTACGCTACAGCTTACATTTAATTTTTTCTGTTTCGCCTTTCTTATCAAGTCAACGGATTCTGTAGTGGAAATTGTTGGGATGTGCAACTTTCCACCAGTGTATTCCAATATGTATAGGTCTCTTGCTACTTGTAGTGCTTCTGCTAGGTTTGGGGTTCCTTTTAGGCCTAAACTAGTACTTGTTACATTTTCATTCATGACACCTAGTCCAGAAATTTTATCTTCTTGTGGGAAGGAAAAGACCAAACCGTCAAAACCATTGGCATATTGCAAGGCTATCTTTAATAGGTTTGGGTTGCCTATTGGCTTTTTGTAATCATAGAATGCTATTGCTCCAGCATTTTTCATATCAAAAAGTTCTGCAAGATGCTCACAATTGCTATTCTCGGTAAGCGCTCCTATCGGGAGAAGGGTAACAGCATTGTTCTGCGCTTTGGACTTTACAAAAACCACATCGGAGTTCGTGTCCATTACAGGATTTGTATTGGCTTGCATTGCAACCGTGGTAAACCCTGATGCAGCAGCAGCCTTCAATCCATTTTTTATGGTCTCCCTATCCTCGAAACCTGGTTCTCCGAAACAAACGCCACTATCAAACCATCCTTGTGAAATATGAAGGTTGTCTAATGCAATTTCCTTATAACTATTTGTGTTTTTTATGTTTTTCGCAATTTTTGAAATACGTCCATTTTCGATTAAAAGATCTTGGGTCGTATTATGGAAATCGCTCTTGGAATCAATGATTGTAGCTGATTTTAGGAGTACGTTCATTTAAAATATTTTAAGATGAGCATTTCAATAATTAAAAGTATTAGCGCAAAAATAACAAACCATTTCCATAGCTCATTAATTTTGGAGTCACTTTTTATGGTATCGAACAATTCTGTGATGGAATTGGAAACGTTCACGTTTTCAATATTGGAAAGGTTCTGGTAATCGAGATTGCTTTCTGCCCTGTTGTAGTTATAACTTACGCTTTCCAAGGAAGACGCTTTGTTCTTTATTGTGTAAACCGCTGCCTTATCAGGTGTTTCATTGGTTGTGATGGCAACTTTGTTGTTGAAGTATTGTTGTTGGGGAATAACATTGACTTCTTTGTGGTTTAAAGTCAAAATTTCATCCTGTTGGAGTATGGTTGCAACATCATAGGTGTTTTCATTCCCAATGGTATAATAGAGATTTACATTTTGTAAACTACTTTTTCCAATATTGTAGAATGTAGGCACTATCAAGTTTATCGCTTTAAAGTTTGAATTCGCCTTGTTCAATGCCGAAGAGAACAAAAAGGTGTTTCCGTTTTGAGATAAGAACGGTTTGTTGTCTTCAAATTGTAAAACGGCAGAAGCATTTCCCAAATCTTGGGGATAATATGTATTTACTTTAGGGTATTGAAAGTTGCGCACCTGTTTCTCGAATACATTAATATATATGGGGTGTGAATAATTAATGCTCGTCAAACGTTTTTCTATGGTTACAAGTGGTTTTAAAGGAGCGAAGTCAAATTTTATGTTGGTATTGTTATATGATTGTATGTCTATGTTTTCTGATGGTATTATGATTAGGACTCCGCCATTCCCAGTGAAGGATTTCAAGGCAGTGTTCAATGCGCTTGGAATACGCTGCAATTCATTTAAAACGATTAAATTTTGACTAGTGATGGAGTTGTAATTCAGGTCTTTGAAATTGGAAGAGGTGTAATTAAACTCGTCTTCGGTATAAATTCGCTTTAAAAACGCATCATCGCCCTCATTTATGGATAGGACATTTATCTTTGGGGTTTCATTGATGTTAAAATAGAGATTGTTGTCAAATTGCAAGTTGACATCCTCAATTTTCAATGTACCATTTATAATGGTGTTTGCTGGCAATGTAAAAGTAGTCGTTGCCTCTTTGTCCATACTAACGGAAGATTTAGCCAATAGATTGTCATCGTTATACAATGATATGGGCAAATTATCTATGGAATCACCATTGTTTTTCAGGCCAACTGTCAACTCTAGGTTTTCAGGTGTGCGTTTTGAGGCGTACACGGTATCTATGGCTACATTGTTGACATTGACTGGTTTTAATTGTACGTGATTTACCTTTATGCTTGAATCTCCATTTGCTCTTACAGGAACTTCTTTTAGCTGAAAGTCACTTACAAATACCAAATTCTTGATGGTATTGGAATCTTTGCTGAAATAAGCCTTGCTTTTTAAAAGTGCAGCTTCATAGTTCAACTGATTCGTTGAGTAACCCAATTGAAGCAATTCATTGTTGATGGATTTTACGGTAACATTTCTATAGACATCGTTGTTCGTAACCAATGAAAAACTTTCGTTTTCAGGAACATTGCCTATTATGTCTTGGATGGCTCTTTTCAACAAAGGTCCTTTGTCTCCTTTGGCCTCCATACTGAAAGAGTTGTCCAAATAGATTACGGTTTCTGTTTTTGTATTGAAAGTCTTGTTGTTGGATGTATACGGCTGTGCAAAGGCAAGTATGATGGCAGCCAATAGCCCTAGTCTTACTAGCAAGGTCAACCATTTTTTTATTTGAGAGCTCTTGCGTGTCTGCAAAGTCACTTCTTTTAAAAAAGCCACATTGGTAAATGCTTCTTTTTGAAACTTGCGCAACTGAAATAAATGAACAATAATAGGAATTAGCAGTAAAAGTAAAGCGTAAAGAAGTTCTGGGTGTTTAAACTGCATTGTTGTTTTTGATTGTTCAAATATAAAGAATAATTAGTAATCCCTTAATAGAAAAAGATTAACAATATCATAAAATTTCAATTCGACATTTTAGATGGGGAAAATACTAGCAAAAGAAGAAATAATCTCTCATCGAGAACATCTTTTTAGTTTTGAAATAAGATCTTATGTCTTCCTGCTCCTTCGGGTTGGCAACACTTATGATGCTTTGTGGTTGCTGCAAGTTAGCCAAATGTCTAAAAGGTTTCAATTCTTTTTTATAGATATGCTTGCCTATCTTTTTCGGATTGTCACAAATCCATTCAAAATCAACATCAAGCGCAATCAGTTTTTTAGCCAATGTCTTTCCTTTCTGCCCTGCACCCCAGACGACCAAAGGCCTTTTTGCATCGTAATCCAATTTTAAAAAGTAATGAAGTTTTATGTCTATGAAACTGTTTTCAGCATAGTTTTCATCGGTTCTGGATGCTCTGGTTCCATAGTCTCTCCAATAGTGGAGAACCTTGTCGCATGGGATGACCTTGTATTTGAATTCATAGAATCTAAAAGTCAAGTCATAATCTTCTGGGTAGCGTGTGGGGTTGAATGCATCTATGGCAAGTAAGTCGTCACGATGTATCATCCAACATGGTGATGGTATGACACATTCCTTGTATATCTCCGTGAAATTTACTCCTTCAGTAGTAAGCGCATTGAGCCATTGCTCATATTTTCTATAGCCATCTCCAATGCCAGCCTTGGAAAAATAACTCACCAATCCTGTTGCAAGGCATTGTTTTGTGTTGGATTGTAGGTTGTCCAACAAGACTTCCAATTTTTGCTCATGCATGATATCATCACTATCCATTCTGGTTATGTAGTCGCCTTTGGAGTGATGGAACGCCAACTTCAATGCATTTATGATGCCTTGACCTTCATTTTTTAAAAGTGAGATTCTAGATTCCTTTTCAGAATAGGACTTTACCAAGTCATAACTTGAATCTGTGGAATGGTCATCCACGATTATTAATTCCCAGTTGGAATAGGACTGATGGATTATGGAGTCCAAGCATTCTACCAAGAATGTTTCCGTGTTTTTAAAAGGTATTAAAATACTTATCAATGGTACCTGCATCCAGCGAATATAATGAGTAAAACCCGCATTTGGTTTTTGAACTTAACATTAATTAACAAAACTTTCAATAAAATATGTGTAACAGATTGTATTTTTGAGCGTCATAAAAAGACTGAGACTATCAAAATAAAACAATTAATGATGAAAAAACAAGCATTCGCCACGGTATTAGCAGGGATACTTTTAGTTGGTTGTAATACAACGAAAACTGCAAAGTCAAAAACGATTAGTGATTTGGCTACCAGCAATCCGATACATACCTCTTTGGATTTGAACAAAGTCGTAGATGACAAAGCACCTGTAACGATCAATCCAGGACGTTTCACCACAGAAACCGTAACATACAGATTGCCGAGAGTTGTACAAGGTACATATTCCGTAAGTGATTTTGGAAAATACATAGATGATTTCAAAGCTTTGGATTATGATGGTAACCCATTGCCTGTAAATAAAATAGATACAAATTCTTGGACTATTGACAATGCTACCAAACTGGATAAGATCGAGTACTTGGTAAATGATACTTTTGACATAGAAGTAAATGGTGGAATAGGGGGAGAAGTTCCTTTTTCTCCAGCCGGTACAAACATAGAAGGGACCAATTATGTATTGAACCTTCATGGTTTTATCGGATATTTCGATTCTTTGAAGAATAGTCAATACAAGTTGGATGTCAGTGCGCCAGCAACAATGGTAAGAACATCCGCATTGCAAGAGACAGGAACCAAATCTAGCCCAGATGGTAAATTTTTGACATCCAGCTATTTTGCACCGCGTTACTTTGACATTACAGACAACCCTATGTTTTATGGGGAGTTGGACGTTGAAGAATTTCAAGTTGGAGACATTAAAATCGTATTGAGCGTATATTCTCCTAACAAAGTACATTCAGCAGAAAAGATCAAAGCTGTAATGGAGAAGATGATGAAGGCTCAAAAAACATATTTGGGAGATGTCAATAGCACAGCACGTTACGATATCTACCTATATTTGGCTGGTCAAGGTGAAGAGGCTCCTAAGGGATTTGGAGCATTGGAGCACCATACATCTACAGTGGTGGTATTACCTGAAGCTATGCCGGATGCACAATTGGCGGAAAGTATGATCGATGTGGTTTCCCATGAGTTCTTTCATATCGTAACCCCCTTGAGTGTACACTCCGAGGATGTTCATTATTTCGATTATGATCAGCCTACTTTTTCTAAGCACTTATGGATGTATG
This sequence comes from uncultured Bizionia sp., assembly GCA_947496215.1. Classification (GTDB taxonomy): domain Bacteria; phylum Bacteroidota; class Bacteroidia; order Flavobacteriales; family Flavobacteriaceae; genus JAHDHI01. The sequence continues at coordinate 547,528 of CANMCF010000001.1, read as the reverse complement.
AAGGTGTGACAGAATATTTTGCAACGTTGTTTCAAGTAGATCAAGGTTTGGTTACAGAAGAAGAATTTTACTCCAAGGTCATGGGGAAGATAAAGACTGCGGCAGGAATGAATGACTCAATGAGTTTTACGGAGATGAGTGAAAACATTTTGGAAGAGCCTTATGCTCCACAATACTTCAATGTATACCAAAAAGGAGCTTTGATAGGTATGTGCATAGACATCTTAATGCGTGAAGCAAGTAATGGAAATAGAGGAATCCTATCTTTGATGAAGGAATTGTCTCTTAAATATGGAAAAAACAAACCATTTGTCGATGACAACATCATTGCAGAGATTACGTCAATGACCTACCCATCGGTTGGAACATTCTTAAACACTCACGTGGTAGGAGGAACTCCAATAGATTACAATGAATTCTTTGAAAAAGCCGGCTTAGCGGTTTCTGAAGCAAAAGTTAAAACAAACTACATTCAAAACGATGGAGCTTTCATCTTTGTACCAAATCAACAAGAAGGAACGATTGCATTCTCTGAAGCAGTGAAAAACAATAGTTTTTGGAATGAGAATGGGGTATTGCCAGGAGATGTCATCAAAACCATAGATGGAGAAGCTTTGACAATGGCTAATGCAAATCAAGTATTGTCCAAGGCATTCATGTGGCAACCAGGAACAGAGATAGATGTTAAGTTGGATAGAGCAGGGAAGGAAGTGGTAGTTAAAACTACTTTGACTCAATCTTATACTACGGGAAGCAGCTTGGCAGAAAAAGCAGATGCTACGGAAGCGCAAAAATCATTGCGTAACGCTTGGTTGAAAGGATAGTTAGAAGACTAAAAATAAGAAGAAAAAGTAAAAAGTCTGATGGTAACATCAGACTTTTTTATAGCTATTCCTTTATTAGTCATAGTATCTTATGATGCGTCCATTGTCCTTTCCTTTAACACTACGTTCATAAGCTTTGATTACTTTTCGAGTAGGAATAGGGTTGTGTCCAGGGAAATAATTTTTGTATTTCTCGTAGGCATCTTCTACCATTCCCAATGATACTACATTTATTCTATGCTCATTTTTCATTTCCAATGAGGCGGCTTTCACAAAGCTATGGATACCTCCATTAACCATGGCTGCACTTGTTGTCTTTTCTACTGGGTCATCTGCTAAAATGCCAGTGGACAAGGTTATGGATCCTTTTGGGTTTAAATAATTTCTGCCAATGCGTACGATATTAACCTGCCCCATAAGTTTACTCTTCAAACCTACATAATAATCGTCTTCGGTTAGTGTATCAAAATCTGCCCATTTTGCTTCCCCAGCGATACATACAATGCTGTCAAAAGTTCCAGATCTTTCAAACATGGCCTTAATGGACTTGCTGTCAGCGATGTCAACTGTTAGGTCTCCACTAGTTCTACCTGCAATGGTAACATTGTCAGTTTCTGAAAAATGTGAAGTAATATGTTTTCCTATCGTACCATTTCCTCCTATAATAAGTATTTTCATGTTTTTTTGATTTGAATGTTATGAATAGATAGAAATTGTCATTGCAATTATGGTGAATCCAATTAAAATTAACAATAAGGGAGTTACGAATTTCAACCATTTGTCATATCCTACTTTTACTACAGCAAGGGAAGCCAATATCAAACCTGTAGGGTTTATGATTGAAAACAAGCCCATTCCATATTGATAGGCATTTACTATGATTTCTCTTCCTATGCCTACCGTATCAGCCAATGGAGACATAATTGGCATTGTTAGAACCGCCATTCCAGAAGAACTGGGAATGAAAAAGGATAAACCTCCATAGATGAATACCATTACATTGGCAAAAACACCTTTATGCATTCCATTGGTCAGGTCACTTGCAAAGTAAAGCATGGTGTCACTTATCAATCCGTTTTCCATAATCACAGAAACGCCTCGGGCAATGCCAATGATCAATGCAACTCCAAGCAAATCGCTTGCGCCTTTCACAAATGTTTCGACAAATACGGATTCCTTTATTTGGGTGATGATACCTATCAAGATGGCACCTACCAAAAATACAGCTGTCATCTCAACAAACCACCAATCTAGCATAGAGACACCAATTATCATAACGATAAAGCATGAAGCGAATATTAACAAGGCCAAACGTAGTCTTGTGGTGAACTGAGTCGTTGTTGCTGTGGAGTTTCCGAAAAGTGCTTCTATTTGTGATTTTTGACTGTATATGATGGATTTTGTAGGATCATTTTTAACTCGTTTGGCATATCTCATAATGTAAATGATACAGATGACGATGCATAAAGCCAACATTGCTAGCCTTCCTACAAAACCCGTAGTCCAATTAATTCCTGAGGCATTGCTGGCAATAATGGTACTGAAAGGGTTTACTGTAGAACACATCGTGCCTATGCATGATCCAAGGTAAATGGATGCCAATGGAACCATTGCATCATATTTGGCAGCCAAGAATACAGGAATTAGAATGGGGTAGAAGGCAATGGTTTCTTCAGCAAGACCAAAAGTGGTACCACCGATGGCGATGAGCACCGTCACAAAGATAATGAGCAAATACTCATAACCTTTAAGGCGGTTTGCCAGCCAAGCAATTGCGGCGTTGAAGGCACCAGTACTATTTATTATTCCTATTAACCCCCCAATGATGAGAACCAGAAATATAATGTCTGAGGCGGCTATTATACCCTGTATTGGTGATTTAATGAAATCTGACACACCTTGAGGTTTCGCATCCAGTTTTTTGTAGGTATTGGGAATGTTAATTGCCTTGTTGATATCACCGCTGGTAAACTTTTTCAAAGGTATTTTAATGGTTAATGCATCCAGTGTCACCTGTGAAGCTTCCAATGTCTTCGTCCCTTTTTCACTGGTTTGAATAAATACATCATCTACTTCGTTATAGACCAAAGTATCATATTTACCAGCTGGAACCAACCAAGTTAAAAGGGTTACCAAACCAGCAATAATCAACAGTATGGTTTGGGCAGTAGGGAATTTGAATTTTCTCATAGGCATTTCCCCAATGAAGTGGGATTTTTTTATTAATTGAAACAACAAAAATAGGTTTTCATTTCAATAGGATTAAAGATAATGTTATTTTACAACGAAAATAATTGATAATTATAAAAATTATGGATGTTACCATACATCAAAGTTGGAAGGCACATTTGAAAGATGAATTTGATAAACCTTATTTTGAAAACTTGACAGCGTTTGTAAAACAAGAATATACTAGTACGCAGTGTTTTCCTCCTGGAAACCTAGTCTTCAATGCTTTTGAAAAGTGTCACTTCGAAGATTTGAAAGTAGTAATCATTGGCCAAGACCCATATCATAACTACAATCAGGCAAATGGATTGTGTTTTTCTGTGAATGATGGTGTGGTTCATCCACCATCATTGATTAATATTTTCAAAGAAATCGAAACCGATTTTGAAGTGGCTTATCCCAAAAGCGGAAATTTGGAACGCTGGGCGGAACAAGGAGTCTTTCTATTGAATGCAACGTTGACCGTACGTGCTCACAATGCAGGGAGTCATCAGAAACAAGGCTGGGAAACGTTTACAGATGCAGTCATTAAAACAATAAGTGATAACAAAGATGGTGTCGTTTTTCTACTTTGGGGTGGGTTTGCTAAAAAGAAATCAAAGTTGATCGATGCTAAAAAGCATCATATTTTAACTTCTGGACACCCTTCTCCTTTAAGTGCAAATAGAGGTTATTGGTTCGGGAACAAACATTTTAGTAAAGCGAATGCTATTTTGATCCAGAACAATTTGAATGTTATTGAGTGGTAAGACCTAGTAGTATCCGTCTAAATACGATAGGTTAAATCCTCATAATCCCATTTCTCTGGTATGATATTTATAGCTAACAATTGATCCTGTACATTGTTGATGGTATCTTCATCAATAAGTTCTTGGGACCATTCGGTTAGACTTAGCCATTCTTGTACATCTTCCAACTCCTGCTCATAGCGATTGGCAATCATCTTGTCTATGCTAGGGATGTCCTTGAATTCGGCAGTTGTCGTATTTACAATGTCCAAAATGGTTTTTACGTCATCTTTGTTCGTCTTCAAGAAGCCTTCCCGTACGGCGATGACAAAACAAGGCCAAGGTGATGGGCAGTTACCGATGCGTCTAAACGTACCATTGTCCACCAAAGGTTTCGTAGTGAATTTTTCCCACATGAAATAATCCGCTTTCCCTTCGGTAAGGCCTTCTATGGCACCCTCCAAATTTTTTATGACTTCAAAGTCAAGGTCTTTTTCCAAACTCCATTTGTTGTTCTGGGCATTGATGTATGCCATTAAATGAGAGCCGGAACCATAACGACTTATGGCAGCTTTTTTGCCTTTCAATTCTGTAATCGACTTATAATCTGATTTGTCATCAACGTGAATACCCCAAATCAAAGGTGTTTGTACAAAGGTCTGTACGATCTTGCTCTTGTTGCCATCGATGATGTCTTTAATGATGCCTTCCGTTAGAATGACAGCCATGTCGATATCGCCATCACGCAATCCCTTGCACATGGCTCCAGTACCTCCAAAATAATCTTTCCAACGTAAATTAATGCCTTCGGCCTTGTATTCGCCATTTTTCAAGCCTAAGTACCAAGCTAAGTTGAAATGTTCTGGAACACCTCCAATTTTAATCGTTTTCATAATGTTTCTCCCGAAAAGCCGGGTGTATTTTACTCCCTTTTAAGGGAAGTCATAATCTTTAAATTATACAAATTATTTCTAGACAATAGAAGCTTTGCTTTATTCTACCAATTTATCCAATGTATATAGGATTAGGGCTTCCACGGTGTCTTTAGGGTTGTTGCTGAACGTTCCTGTTGCTCTATTGGCAATTATGGCATTCATAGACAGGGACTTGTGGCCCAAGAGACCAGACAAACCATAGATTCCTGCAGTTTCCATTTCCAAGTTGGTGATCGGTCTGCCTTCAAAATTAAAACTCGCCAACTTGTCATTCAAGTCGTTATCTTGAATGGGTAAACGCAATATTCTTCCTTGTGGGCCATAAAATCCAACATTGGTGGCAGTGAAGCCTTTATATGTTTTGTTGGAACTTAACTTGGAAAGCAATCCCTCATCACATTTCACTACATACGGACTCGATTTGTCGGAAAACCAATTGGTGTGTTTCATCAGGGCATTGGAAATGTTTTTATGTTGAATATGCTCGCTATTGTAAAAATGCAATAGGCTATCAAAACCAGAGGCATACTCACTTATTAAAAAAGAGTCTATGGGGATTTCCTTTTGGATGGACCCAGAAGTACCAATCCTGATTATGTTTAGAGACGTAAGCTCTTCCTTTATTTCCCTAGTCTTCAAATCTATGTTTGCCAAAGCGTCGAGTTCGTTGAACACTATGTCAATGTTGTCCGTACCGATTCCGGTAGAGATAACAGTTAGACGGTTGTCTTTGTATGTACCCGTTTGCGTATGGAATTCTCTTTTATGTGTTTTGAACTCTATATTGTCAAAATGTTTAGTCACAGTGTCTACACGGTCTGGGTCTCCAACTGTTATTATGGTGTTGGAAATATGTTCAGGACGTAAGTTTAAATGATAAACACTGCCATCTGGGTTTAATATCAATTCGGAATCTTTAATGGGCATTTATACTTGTTTTATCAATTTGTTTTCTTTTTTGAGGTACAGGAAATCTGCTTTATTTGTACCACCGAAATAAAAATCGGTTTGCAATTCGGTTAAAAAATTCTTTTGATGTTCCAGTGCAAGATGGCCATTTCTATTTAAAGTCAAAGCATCATCTGACTCATCATAAAAAAAAGCCAACCTATCCACCATTCGTTTTAATTGAACATCTCCAAAACCATAGTAGCCTTGATAATGCAATGTGTAACCTACCAAATGATGTCTGGACTTGACAGCATGTTCCCTTATCAATTTTAGGGTATTGTACTCTAGGGTATTCAATCCGCTTCTTACATCTGGAAAACGCCTTAAATGAGCTTTGAGACAGTTACTCAAATATTTGAAGTTAGAAGGTCGTACGATAAGAGGTTTTAGTAAGTTGTGATCATCTCCACAATAAATGTCCCAAGCTTTTTGTGCCAAGGCAATGTCGTCAACAGATAGTTCCATTTTTGCCTTGTAGTGTGCTCTGAGCTGGCTTTCTGTTAGCTCAGACAATCCTTTGAGATCTTTTTCATCGTCTATACGACCACTGCAGACCAAGTATATGGGGCCTCTGACTTTTTTTCGTTTTAACAGACTAATGGCAGCGATCAGGTTTATATGGCAAAACAAATCATACTCGAACCACAAGATGACCTCAGAATAACTTTCCAGTTCGTCGAGTTTGTCCAATTCCTTTATGAATCCACTATCATTGTAGTCCGCATCGTAAGTTTCCTTGAAAAAAGTAGTTCGCGCTTTTGAAAAAGCATCAGAGCCTATGTCTTTTGTGGTAGGCCCTTCGCAGAGCATCTCTGTCCAAGTTATGATATCTCCTTTTATATCTAATTTTTGAAGATAAGATGTAAGGCTAGAGCCATTGGTGATATGTAAAGGGGTTTTGTCTGTCATTTGGTTTAACCACCTACGCGTTTTACGTTGAAACCCTTGCTCGTCAAGATTTTCATTATTTTATCTCGATAATCTCCTTGAATGATGATCTTGTCGTCTTTAAAACTTCCTCCAACACTTAGTTTTTGTTTTAACTCCTTGGCTAATGCCTTGAAATCTTCTACAGCACCACTATACCCTTCCAAAATGGTAATAGGTTTGCCTTTGCGTTTTTCATATTTGCATATAATTGGGGCATCCTGCATCCAAATTTCCGAAGTTGGTCCTTTTGGGGTAACTTCTTCTTCGACGTGATCAGGGAATAAATTTTTTAACTGGTCTTGTAAATCCATTTCTTAAGCGAGCAATATTCGGTTTCAGGTTTTTTGTTTTTCAAACTGATAAAATCATCAAAAAAACAATGATTTATGCTGTCATTATTTTTTTATCAGTCCTAATTCAATTAGACGTTGGTTCAAGAATTCTCCAGCGGTGATGTCTTCGAAACCTTTTGGATTGTCTGCGTCTATGCAACTATCCAAGACATTCAATTTCATTTCACTTATGGGATGCATAAAAAACGGGATTGAGTAACGAGAAGTACCCCAAAGCTCCCTTGGGGGATTAATCACCCTGTGTATGGTTGATTTTAGTTTGTTATTGGTGTGTCTGGACAACATGTCTCCAACGTTAATCATCAATTCATCCGGTTCTGCAATCGCATCAATCCATTCTCCATCGTGGTTTTGCACTTGCAATCCACGACCTTGGGCACCCATCAACAATGTTATGAGGTTTATGTCCCCGTGTGCTGCCGCACGTTCTGCAGCTTTTGGTTCTTCAAGGATTGGAGGGTAGTGTATCGGTCTCAATATGGAATTTCCGTTGTAGATGTATTGATCAAAATAAGTTTCATTTAAATCCAAGTACAAAGCCAAGGCACGCAATACGTATTTTGCAGTCTTCTCCAACATCCTATAGGTTTCCTTTCCTACTTCATTGAAAGCAGGAAGTTCCGTAACGTCTACATTGTCGGGGTATTCGGCTTCCAAGGTAGGATTGTCGTCCACATACTGGCCAAAGTGCCAGAATTCCTTTAAGTCTCCTTCTTTTTTTCCTTTTGCACTTTCCTTTCCAAATGATACATAGCCACGCTGTCCACCAATTCCTGGGATTTCATATTTACGCTTGGCTTCGACCGGAAGCTCAAAAAAATTCTTTATTTCTCCATATAAGTTGTCGACCAAGGTCTTGTCCAAAAAATGACCTTTCAATGCAACGAATCCTATTTCTTGGTATGCTTTACCAATTTCATCTATAAATTTTTGTTTTCTATCTGGATCTCCAGATAGAAAGTCTTTTAAATTAACACTTGGAATACTCTTCATCGGTACTGTAAATATTTAATAAATCTCGTAATACAAATGTAAAGAAAAGATGCCACAATTTATAATTGATAATTTTATTGGCCAAATTATGATTATTATTCAATTATGCTATATTTGACAAATCATTTTCACAAACTAAACTACCTGGATGGAAAGCAACATTAAATACAAAAAGCACGCATTGGATTCCAATACACTTGTCACTCTTTATAAAAGTATGCTAAAACCTCGTATGATAGAGGAGAAGATGCTTATTCTTCTTAGGCAAGGAAAAGTGAGCAAATGGTTTTCTGGTATTGGACAAGAGGCCATTTCCGTAGGAGTCACCCTATCAATGCAATCAGATGAGTACATCTTGCCAATGCACAGGAATTTGGGGGTTTTCACCTCACGTGAGATCCCATTGGAGCGTTTGTTCGGTCAGTGGCAAGGAAAAGCTTCTGGTTTTACAAAAGGGAGGGATCGTTCTTTTCATTTTGGTAGCCAAGAGTATAACATTGTAGGAATGATTTCCCATTTGGGACCACAACTAGGAGTTGCGGATGGCATAGCCTTGGCTAGCAAGTTAAAAGACAAAAAACAAGTTACAGCTGTATTTACAGGTGAAGGAGGGACAAGTGAAGGTGATTTTCACGAGGCTTTGAATGTGGCTTCCGTTTGGCAATTACCAGTTTTGTTTTGTATAGAAAACAATGGATATGGACTGTCTACACCAACAACAGAGCAATACAATTGCAAGGATTTAGCTGATAGGGCATTAGGATATGGAATGGAATCCCACATCATTGATGGAAACAACATCATTGAAGTCTACTCAAAGGTTTCAGAATTGGCAGAAAGCATAAGAAAGAATCCGCGTCCAATTCTATTGGAGTTCAAAACGTTTAGAATGCGCGGGCACGAGGAAGCTAGTGGTACTAAATACGTGCCCCAAGATTTAATGGATCTTTGGGCGAAGAAGGATCCAATAGACAATTACAAGGCATATTTGATTGAGCAAGAAATTTTGACAGAAGCTGAAGATGAGGTTTTTAGAGCAGAAATCAAAGTTGAAATAGATGAGGCATTAAGTATTGCCAATGGCGAAAAACCAATCGAATCAATTGAAATTAAAGAGTTAAATGATGTGTATAAATCATTCGATTATCAATCATTTGATGAAAATAAAAACACCAAAGAGCTGCGTTTGATCGATGCCATTTCCAATGGGTTGAAACAGTCTATGGAGCGACACCCAGATTTGGTGGTTATGGGGCAAGATGTAGCAGAATACGGTGGTGTTTTCAAAATCACGGATGGCTTTGTCGAGCAGTTTGGAAAAGATAGAGTTCGTAATACTCCAATTTGTGAATCTGCAATTATCGAGACAGCAATGGGATTGTCAATTGCTGGTATAAAAAGTGTAGTGGAACTCCAATTTTCAGACTTTGTGACTTCTGGATTCAATCCTGTCGTAAACTATTTGGCAAAATCACATTATCGATGGAATCAAAATGCAGACACGGTATTGCGTATGCCATGTGGAGCAGGAGTAGCAGCCGGACCATTCCATTCTCAAACCAATGAAGCTTGGTTTACGAAGACACCAGGTTTGAAAGTAGTATATCCTGCATTTCCAAAAGATGCCAAAGGATTGTTGGCTACTGCCATCAATGATCCAAATCCAGTACTGTTCTTTGAACACAAGGCATTGTACAGGAGTATCAGGCAAGAAGTGCCAACGGACTATTTTACAATACCATTGGGGAAAGCTGCCTTTCTTAAAGAAGGAGGAGAGATTACGATCATTGCTTATGGAGCAGCTGTGCATTGGGCTTTGAATACATTGGACAAACATCTGGACATAGATGCGGATGTAATAGATTTACGCTCGCTTCAACCATTGGATACCGAAGCCATCTACAAGTCTGTCAAAAAAACAGGAAAAGCCATAATTTTACAAGAAGATTCTCTATTTGGAGGGATTGCCAGTGATATTTCCGCATTGATAATGGAGCATTGCTTTGAATATTTGGATGCACCGGTAAAACGTGTGGCCAGTATGGAAACACCTATTCCATTTATCAATCAATTGGAAGATCAATACTTGTCTAGAGATAAATTCGAAGGTGAATTGTTAAAGCTGTTGGAATATTGAAATGGTTTCAAATAACTTTTAAAAATATGAAAACACCCGTAAACAATCTTGTTTACGGGTGTTTTTTGGTTGATTAATTCAACTATTTTCAATGCGCATATCGTCTTGCACCGCTCCAAAGACCTTCATTGGTATTGTAGAAATTCATAATTTGTCTGTTAGAATACATACATTCTTGAGTAATGGTACCTGACTTCCTGATTTTATTGATAATAGTTTTCATAATGCTTCGGTTTTGATTGTTTATTTGATTGATGCGATTATCTATAACGCCTTTTGGAGTTCCACACATTGCTTTTGGTTCCTTTTAATGTTCCTGATACTTGATTGCTGTTTAATGTTCTCATAGTTTTTGATTTTAATAGATTGATAAAAAATGACTTATACTAACTAGACGACACTATTTCATTTTTGTTACAGTACTATGTATTGCATAATACTAATTTAACATTTTTTAACTAAAACTGAAGAAAAAACAGGGGGGGATTTGCTAATAACAATGAGATTGACAGAAAAAAGAGTTGAGATTTTATGGAGTTTATATTAATTTTTGCATTTAGGTATGGTTTTTGGTTTATTTTCGACAAACAGAATTATATTTACATTATGAAATTACGTTTGCTATCCATATTGACGTTATTCTTTGTGCTTACCTTAAGTGCACAGATAGATAGTGAAAGCAAGTCCATAGTCATTCCTGCCGAAGAAGTTGAAGATCCAAAGGAAGACAACGAGTTGATCGTTAAACCAACAAGAGAGGCAATACCAGACGACAACAAAAATGAGATCGTCTTACCCAAAACTGAAGAGTTGCCTGTAGCCAAGCGAAAGGATTTTTCCATTGAAAAAGAAACGAAATTCAGAAACCCGGCGGAATTGTTTGATGAACAGTTGAAAAGGAGTCTTAAATTTAAGAAGGAAGATGAAAAAAGGAACAATGGGAGTACGACAACTCAATATTTGGGGGAGTATAGTACCAAGGCCAAGCGAGTAAACATCATCTATAGAGATCATCAATTTCCAGATGGAGATTTAATACGAGTATACGTCAACGGTGATGTGGTACAACCACGAGTACTTTTGGAAACTGGCTACAAAGGGTTTTTCTTGAATTTGAAAGAAGGTGACAATGTTATCGATTTCCAGGCGTTGAATCAAGGGGCTAGTGGGCCAAATACTGCCGAATTTCAGGTTCTGGATGATAAAGGAAAAGCTGTATCCATAAACCAATGGAACCTAGCTACAGGAGTAAAAGCCACTATTACAGTCATAAAAGAAAAAGAGGTTAACTAGTAAATACTCCTTAAACTTTTAAAAAATGATTACAAATCCTTACTTTTGTAAAAAATAGTTTGTAAATTACTATATAAACTGCAACAATAATTAATATTTAAAAAATAGAATGGCAAAGTCGCAACAGACATTTAACAAATTAGAAAAAGAAAAAAAGCGTTTAAAAAAGCGAGAAGAAAAAAAGAAGAAGATGGAAGCCCGTAAAGCAGAAGCTGCTGAAAATGGGAAAAAAGGAATTCAGTTCGCGTATGTGGATTTTAATGGAAATCTTACAGACACACCTCCAAATCCAGAAGACAAGGTTAAGGTAAAAGCTAAAAACATTGTTTTGGGTGTTCCCAAGAAAGATGATAGCGATGTCGAGGAAATTGATCCAATACACAAAGGAAAAGTATCATTCTATGATTCTTCAAAAGGTTTTGGTTTCATAATAGATGCTCTGGACAGTGAAAAGTATTTCTGTCACGTAAGTGGATTGATTGATGAAATTACTGAAAACGACAAGGTGCAATTTGAATTGGAAAAAGGTATGAAAGGTTTAAATGCCGTTCGTGTCAAGAAAATCTAGTTTAGATTCCAGATATTTAAAATATAAAAACCTCGATGACAACTTGTTACCGAGGTTTTGTTTTTTACTGAACATTGCTCATATGGCTTGGCAATTCAAATAGTTCCAATTCAAAATAGGGTATGGATGCTAAAACGTGATCAAATACATCTGCCATGATGTATTCATAGTTGGCCCAACGTTTATCACTACTAAAAGCGTAAACTTCCAATGGTATACCCTGTGTTGTAGGTGGTAGTTGCCTCACCATGATCATCATGTCCTTGTTGATGCCTGTGTGCTGGTTGACATAGCTGTCTACGTATTTTCTGAAAACTCCAATGTTGGTAAGGTTTCTACCATTCATTAGCAATGTTTTGTCTATGTCGTTTTCCGTATTGTAGCTCCTTATTTTTTCTTGTTGGTTTTGTAGGTAATCAGAAATCAATGTGATGCTTTTCAGTTCGTCTACTTTTTCAGGTGTAAGGTATTTGATGCTGGTTTGCTTTATGATGATGGCTCTCTTTATGCGTCTCCCTTCAGAACTTGTCATTCCTCTCCAGTTCTTGAAAGAGTCGGAGATTAATGCATAGGTGGGAATGGTAGTAATGGTCTTGTCAAAGTTTTGAACCTTTACCGTTGCCAAATTGATTTCTACGACATCTCCGTCTGCACCATATTTTTCAAAGGTTATCCAGTCACCTATGCGCACCATGTCGTTAATGGAAACTTGGATGCTGGCCACAAAGCCCAATATGGTGTCCTTGAATACTAGAATGATTACTGCAGAAATGGCTCCAAGTCCCGTCATGAAACTCAAAACGGACATCTCAGTAAGTATGGCAAACGATATGATGAAACCAGCTATCCATACAAATATCATAAAAACCTGTATGTAACTATCTATGGGTTTGTCCTTTAGTCTAGGGATGGTCTTAAAGTAGTCTTTGAGTGTGTTCAAAAGACTTCTGGCTATCCATAGAGTTAGAATAATGCCAAATACCTTCAATATCTTTTCTATGATGCCTTCCATATAAGGGAAATCCAAAAAGACGCTAGGAGTTGCCTCCAATGCTACTATGAGAGGAATGATGTGGGCTATGTTTCTTGGTACCTTGTTTTTTACTAGAATGTCATCAAAATTGGATTTCGATCGTGAAGCAAAATTGCTGAATAGATTCAACAATATCCGCCTTACTATGAAATCTATTGCAAATAGGATGATTGACAATGCAACCAGCAAAGTCATCATAGTCATATATTTGGCAGTGAGGTCTGATACTCCCATGGATAATAGATAGTCGTAGAGCTTATATGTAATTTGTTTCATTCGAAAAATGATTTATATGCAAAATTACTGCGATTAAATGAATTTGAGGGGATAAGCTGCAATAAATGCTAAAGTTCAATGGAAGATACTTCTCCAAGGTCCAAACCGTTCAAAAAGATGGTTCCAATTCGAATGCGCACCAATCTTAACGTAGGAAAGCCTACCGCAGACGTCATCTTCCGAACCTGCCTGAATTTACCCTCTGTAAGTGTTATGGAAACCCATGAAGTGGGACCATGTCTTTCGTCTCTGATTTTTTTCCATCTTTCCGGCAGTTTAGGGATGGTTTCCAGTTTGAATGCCTTGCAGGGTTTGGTTTGATATTTTTTACCATCAAACCCTATTTCCACGCTATTTTGAAGTTGTCGTATGGCTTCATCTGTAATGTCTCCATCCAATTGTGCGTAGTATTCCTTTTCAATATGACTACTATTGATGTAGTTGCTTAGTTTGCCGTCCGTGGTCAATAGGAGAAGACCTTCGCTTTTTTCATCCAAACGACCAATGGGCATTATCCCTTTAGGGAATTCACCAAGCTCCCCTAGGAATTTTTTTCGTTTCTGTTGTGTCGAATTGCTCGCAAACTGACTCAACATGCCGAAGGGCTTGAATACTTTATAGTGATGATGTGTCTTGGCTTCCATTTAAAATGCTATGAACCAAATCCTTGGTCAATTTTTGTCCCTTTGCCTTTTCACGAATTTCTTCGTAACCAAATCTAAAATCACACCCTTCTCTATAAGTGCTGCAACCGTAAGCCGTTTTTCCTTTTAGGATCGTGCCTGTTTTGCATTTGGGGCAATGCAAGACATCTTTGCTGTCGATTGTTTTTGGAGCAGTCTTCTTGTTCTTGGGCTCTAATTTCAATTTGAATTCCTCATCGAAACGAATTAACCCTTCTATGTTGCCTGAATCAGTTTTAAACCCTTTCAAGTTTACGGTAGATCCTTTTTGTAGTAGGCGTATATATTGTTTTTCGGAAATCTTCTTTCCTTTGAACTTGAATGGTAAGATTAGGCGGCATCCAGCTTTGAATTGACTACAACCATAGGCGGACTTGCCTTTTATGAGTTGTCCCTTCTTGCATTTGGGACAATTACTGGAGGCTACACCTGCAGCAGTCTTTTTGGTTGCTTTCTTTATTGGAGTTGGTTTTGCCGTTACGTGGGAAATATTTGCTTTTTTTGTTTCACTTCGTACCTCGTAGACCAAATGATCCACCATACGCTTCATTTCCTTTATGAAACTTCCTGCATTGTAGTTGCCTTTTTCAATTTCTTTCAATTGCTTTTCCCAAGTACCGGTTAGTTCTGCAGACTTCAACAACTCGTTTTGAATGGTAGCTATCAATTGAAGACCGATGGTAGTTGGTAGGACTTGCTTCTTGTTACGCTTGATATATTTTCGCTTGAACAAGGTTTCGATGATGTTGGCTCGAGTGGATGGTCGGCCAATGCCATTTTCCTTCATCAATTCCCGCATTTCATCATCGTCCACTTGTTTTCCTGCGGTTTCCATGGCACGCAGGAGAGAGGCTTCAGTGTATTGATTTGGAGGACTGGTCTTTTTTTCCAAAAAGGAAGGTTCATGAGGCCCCTTTTCCCCTTTTTCAAATGTTGGCAACAGCCCCGTTTCTTTGGTCGTGGCCTTTGGATTTTCAAAAACGACACGCCAACCTTTTTCCAAAATCTCTTTACCTGTGGTTTTGAAGTTTACCGATTCAGCTTTTCCAATGACAGCAGTATTGGATACTTTACATTCAGGATAAAAGACGGCTATGAATCGCTTTGTAATGATGTCATATACCTGTTGTTGGTTGTATTGCAGGTTTATTTGAATTCCAGTCGGAATGATGGCATGGTGATCGGTCACCTTTTTATCGTCGAATACTTTTTTGGATTTCTTTATGGTCTTCCCCAAGAGAGGTTGAGTCAACGTTGCGTAATTCGTTAATTTTTGAAGTATCCCAGGTACTTTTGGATAGATGTCATTTGGTAAGAATGTGGTATCCACTCTAGGGTAGGTCACTACTTTCTGTTCATATAACTTCTGTACAATTTTCAATGTTTCATCTGCCGAAAATCCGAATTTCGTATTGCAATATACTTGAAGACCAGTTAAGTCAAAGAGTTTTGGGGCATATTCGTTACCCTTCTTTTTGGTAATGGACACAATCTCGAAATTGTGTTCCTTTACTATGTTTGCCAACTTTTCTCCATCTTCCATTTTATGGAAGCGACCTTCCTCATAACTGAACAAGGTATCTCTGTACAAAGTTTGCAATTCCCAATATGGCTGTGGTTTGAAGTTTTCAATTTCCTTGAAACGGTTCACCAACATGGCCAATGTAGGTGTTTGTACTCGGCCGACGGACAATACTTGCTTGTAGCCACCATGTTTTACCGTGTATAGGCGTGTGGCATTCATCCCTAAAAGCCAATCGCCTATGGCGCGAGAAAAGCCTGCATAATAAAGGTTGTCGTAATCTTCAGATGGCTTTAGATTGAGAAAGCCTTCTTTTATTGCTTCTGTGGTCAATGAGGAAATCCACAAACGTTTTACTTCTCCTTTGTAATTCGCTTGATTTAGTACCCAACGCTGTATGAGTTCTCCTTCTTGCCCGGCATCCCCACAGTTTATAACCAATTCAGCTTTGTCGAATAGACTTTTTACAATGTTGAATTGTTTTTTGATTCCATCATTGGCAACAACTTTGGTTTGGAATTTTTCAGGAAGCATGGGTAAGTTGTTCAAATCCCAACTTTTCCAATATGGTTTGTAATCGTTGGGCTCGAAGAGCGTACACAGGTGTCCAAAGGTATATGTCACTGCATAGCCGTTACCTTCAAAGTAGCCATCACATTTCGTACTAGCTCCCAATACAGAGGCAATTTCTCGGGCAACACTTGGCTTTTCGGCGATACAGACTTTCACTTGTTCTCTAAAATTCACACATTTATTACAATGCGTGCAAAATAGGAAATTTGCTAGGCTTATAGAAGTAGTTTTATTAGGAGTTATTAACTAAATGGAGATATGAAGTCAGTATAAATTAAAAGCCTTCTTTCTGAATGACACTCAATGCCAAACGTATTTTGAAATAATCCATCTGTTCATTGAAATGCTCGAAATAATCCTTTAATGCTTTGGCCCCACCTAGTTCGACCTTGGCCATATGCACGGCTTCCACGTCACTTTTCGAGATGAAGTCGAAGATGTTTATGTCTTTTCCATCCATATACAATTTGGCGATATGCGAATATATGGTTGGTGACTTCAATTGACGTTGTATGGAAATCTCATCTATGGTCATCCCTTTTTTATATAGTTCGTATGTGAGCAAATGGGTATCCGTCTTTTTTGGCTTTTTAATCTTCGACCCCATGAAATCCAAGATCTCGGCTATGAATTCCTCGCCGTAAACCTCCAGTTTTCTTTGTCCTACCCCGGAAATGGTCAAAAACTCACTTTCGCTCATAGGTCTTACTTGCTCTATCTCTTTTAGTGTGGCATCATTGAATATGAGATAGGCAGGAATATTTTCCTCCAACGAAATACGGTAACGTAATTTTCGTAAGCGTTCGAATAGACTATTTGTAGAAGCTTTTCTTGTCTTGGTTTTTTTGACGGTTTTGGTTTGTTCTTGTGTTTCTACAGGGTAGGTAAGGGACACTTTTAATCCATTGAATAGTACTTTGTCTGAAAATGCCGTGAGTCTCAAGGCATTGTTTTTATGAAATGCTATTTCACAAACGCCTTGATTGATTAATTGTATCACATAATGTTGCCAGTCCTTCCACGATATATCATTTCCTATACCAAAGGTTTTAAGGCGATCAAATCCTTTTTCGAGCACATTGGCATTTCTAGCCCCTCTAAGAACATCTATGATGGTACCTGTGGCTTCTTGCTCTTTCACTCGTGTTATCGTAGATAGAATTTTTTGAGCTATTATGGTACCATCGAAAAATTTGGGAGGGTTTTTGCAAACATCGCAATTCTCGCAGTTTTCGGCCAATAACTCCCCAAAATAACTCAACAAGATCTTCCGCCTGCAGGTTGTGGCTTCGCTAAACTGCTTCATGCGTTCCAGCTTGGCAACTTGCACATCTTCATTGGATGCTCCAGAGGCAAACTTGCGCAATTGTATGACATCGGCATAACTATGAAACAACAAGGCGTGGGCTTTCAACCCATCTCGTCCAGAACGACCGATCTCTTGGTAATAACCTTCTATGTTTTTAGGCATGTTGTGATGTATCACCCAACGTACATTGGACTTGTCTATTCCCATGCCAAAGGCAACGGTAGCGCAAACTACTTGTGTCTTGTCGAAAATGAAATCCTCTTGTATGCGTGATCGATCGTCAAAGCTCAACCCTGCATGGTAAGCATCTGTATTTATTCCATTTTCATTCAGTTTCTTTGCAATTTGTTCGGTATTTTTCCTGCTAAGACAGTATACGATACCGGATTCGCTTGACCTCTGTTTTATGAATCGTACGATCTGGTTGGCCCTACCATCAGCAGGACGTACTTCCAATTCTATGTTCTTACGATCGAAAGATGAAATGAATTGATCTGCATTTGGGATTTGCAATTGCTCCACGATGTCTTGTCGTGTTGCTTTGTCCGCTGTTGCTGTCAATGCAATGATGGGAATATTGGGCAATTGTTTCTTGAAAAAACCCAATTGTTGATATGAAGGTCTGAAATCATGGCCCCAAGAGGAGATACAATGTGCTTCGTCTATGGCAATGCAGCTAATGTACTTTTCGTTGATTATGTTTTCCAAGCCTCCTAGGCTTTCTGGAGCTACGTACAATAATTTGAGCTCTGCATCTATGACCTTGTCAATAATGTTTTGTTGTTCTTCTGGAGCTTGGCTGCTGTTAAAGAAAGAGGCCTTTATCCCATTGGCGTTCAGTCCATCCACTTGATCTTTCATCAATGCAATTAGTGGAGAGATGACCAATGTCAAACCATCCAGCATCACAGCAGGGAGTTGAAAACAAATGGATTTACCTCCACCGGTGGGCATAATGACCAAGGTGTCTTTCTTGTTTAAAACGTTTTCAATGATATCCTGTTGTTGTCCACGGAAACTATCATAACCAAAGTTTGTCTTGAGAGTTGGAATTAATTGAGATTGCAATGAAGTGGGCATAGAAATTATTAGAAAATGCAAAATTAAGGTAAGTTTTAAAGCTGTGAAAACTTCTTGCATTTTAAATTGAAAAACCTTTTTTTCAATTATAAAAAACCAGATATGTCAAAAATTAGATATATCTGGTTTTATGAATCATGCGGTTTGTTTATGTTAATTCTCTAATTTACCGTCCTCTTATAGTATGCCAATCCAAAGGGATTGGTCCCTATGTCAATGGTAGTTTGAGCCGTCAATGTACCCGAATTTATCGTATAGGTAGAGAGTTTGTTGGCTGTGGGGCCAGAATGCGTAACAAACAACTTGTCTCCATTTTCATTTACCGTCAGGTTATGAGGTTTGGCGTCTACAACATCAAGTGCAGTGGTATTCGGCATGCTTGTGGAAGCATTTATCGAGTATAATTGTGCATCTACAATGTTGGCCACATAGATGTTACCATCGTCTGGAGCACTAAAGATACCATGGGCACCTGTGTAGGCTTCATTGGTGATTTCTGTAAGATCAGTCCCATTCAAAGCATAGACTTGACCAGATTGACAAGGGACAAACAATTTGTTGCCCGTGGCAATGTGAAACACATGAGGGTCTTCCCCAACGGTGGCTTCACCGGTTTTGGCAAATGTAGATGTGGAATACATATAAATTTGATCTGCAGTGGTAGGGTTGATTATGGACACATAGGCCTTGCTACCGTCTTTTGTTACAAATACATCATGAGGTTTGCTGCCAACATCTATGGTTTGTATTACGGTATTGTTAACAAGGTCAATGACAGATACCGTATTGTCGACATCATTGTTTACCCATAATTGAGAACCTTGTCCATTGGGCCACATATGAAACACGCCATTTCCGACGGCTATGGATGTTTCTACTGTTCTGGTTTTAGGATCGATTACATATACTTTGTTTTCAGCCCTGTCACCTACGTAAATCCGGTCTCTATTTGGAACGTACACAACATACATTGGTTCCGAACCAGTAATGGTCAATGTGCTTAAAACCAGATTGGTGTTGGCATCCACAAAACTTACGCTTTCACTTGCACGATTGGCTACGGCAACAATTTCTTCTGTGCTGGTTTGTGGAATTGTGGTGTCATCATCACTTTTACATCCTTGAAGAAGTAAAGTCAATGCGATGATTTTAAAACTTCTAATTACATTTTTTTTTGTCATTTTTTTTGGATTAAATTAATATGAAATTATTTTGAGGGTTAATAAATTATTTATTCAGTCATCACAGATATGATGGAGGGTTTTAAGCTTACAAGTTCCTAGTTGTTTTATGTAGATACGAAATTTTACTCCAGTTAAGACTTTTCTTATGAAATATGACCTTTCATAAATGTCTATTTTATGAGTTTTCGTCAATCTAAGACATCTAAAGAAATTAACTCGATGTCAGTAGATAAAAAGCCGTGTTTAATTGGCTCTTCGCTAGCAAGATCAGTACTTAGGTATTTTTTGTTGCTATCACAGAATATGGTGACTACTATGGCCTCCTCATATATTTTGTTTTGGGCTATCACAGCTCCAAGGAAATTGGCTCCAGAAGAAATGCCCAAGCCAATTCCAAAGGTCTTTATCAACTTTTGAGTGATGATGATGGCATCCCCGTCATCCACCCCGATGATGTCATCCAACTCGTCCAACTTCACAATTGAGGGAATAAACTCATCTGAAATGCCTTGAATTCGATGTTTCCCGACTTTATGACCAGTAGACAGGGTAGGCGAATTAGAAGGTTCCAAAGGAAACAATTTGACCTTCGGTTGTTTTTCCTTTAAGTATTTGCCGATCCCCATAATGGTACCGCCAGTACCAACTCCAGCAACAAAGGCGTCAATGGATAGATTGTGGTCACCCAATTGAGAGATGATTTCGGGACCAGTTGAGTTATAGTGAGATCTAGCATTGTATTCATTGTCAAATTGTTGTGGTCTAAAGACATTGTCATTCTCCTTTGCATAGGCATCAGCCATTGCTATGCTTCCTAAAAAACCACCTTCTTCTTTGGACACCAGTCTTACGGATGCTCCATAGCTTTTGATGAGATCTATGCGTTCCCTGCTCATCCAGTCAGGCATGAATATGGTAACCTTATGGCCAAGGCTGTTACCGATAGATGCAAATGCAATTCCTGTATTGCCACTTGTAGCTTCAACAATTTCGTCTCCAGGTTTCAAACTACCATCTTTATAGGATTCTCTAATGATGTAATAGGCCATTCGATCCTTGATGCTACCTGTTAGATTGTTGACTTCGTATTTTGCATAGACGCACCTGATTTCTCCCTTGTGTTTATAGGTAATCTTTACCATTGGAGTGTTACCTATGAGTTTGTTTAAACAGATGAACGGAGAGAGGTGCAAAGGGGAGGAGGGATTCATAATTCAATAAGATTAACTAACAACTAAGGTATGAAATTCCACCTGTCATTTTTATTTTCCTGATAGTTAATATTTATGTATGTATTTGATAATTAAATATATGTATGGTATATGGGAATGGTGTGATATACTATGTCATTCATTTTTTTTCATAAAAAGGCATTCTCAATTTAACACCCCCCTAGCAAAGTTTCTGATAAACTCATTGCAAATTGGACATAGAAATATTAACGGTTACCGACGACAAAACATTTGTTTAAATGTCCTTTAGGGTGCTTAAGCCATAACATGGGAGAGTAGCCTTCACTTTCAAAAATTCTCAATTTGGGAAGAATGGAGTCATAGACTTTCCAATTCACATTTGTAGTAAGATCCAAAAGCCAATCTGTTTTTTTGGGGATGTAGAACTTGAAGTTCTTAAACATTGATAGATCCTTGTAATCAAAGTAGAAACCGTATACACAATCGGAGTTTAGTGTCTTTAGCTGGTAGTCTTTGCCATAGGGCATGAAAATTTGAGCTTTGAAGTATATTCTTTGTTCGAAATCTTTTGCTTGAAGATTTAAACTGTCCAGCAATGACTTTGTCTCCGGAGCATATAACAATGGCAATTGTTTGTTTTTCAACTTTGCCAATTTTTCATTTAGCGAGTCACGACGCATGGGACCGATACAGTGGTCAATTTCCGTTTCACCCAAATTTGGGTCGAAGAGATAGTATTTGAATTGAATCTCCATATGTATTGGAGTTTCATCTTTCAAAAACAAGCAATCCAATTCACCAATTGTAATTTTTTCGTTTTTGATTTGAGGGTTTTCGACCAATATGGTAATATCATCGTATTGTGTCAATTCTGAGCCGACAAAACGTTCTACGCGCTGCCCCAATCTTATGTTTTTGATTTTTTTTCCTTGAAAAACAGGTGTTTTTTTCTTGTTCGTCAAATAGGGAATCATTCCGTTTATGCTATTGGAAAACAAATGTGGCGTATTGAAAAAGCCGCTAAATTGTTGTTGTAACTCTTCTACCTTGTTCGTCATAAATGCTTTGTAAAAGTACACATTTTAAAAAAAAATGGCTAATTATTCGTTGAAACCCTTTAAATCGTTGTATTTTTGCGCATCTCAAAATTTAAAAAAGACTAATGCCAGTTACAACTTTAGAATTAGAAGAACGTAAGGAAGGAAAGAGTTTATATAGTTATCAAAAAGGAGCTATAAGTAAGATATTCAAGTGCTTTGAGGATGCGCCAAAGGATTATCACTTGCTATATCAATTGCCGACAGGTGGTGGTAAAACGGTTATTTTTTCTGAAATCGTCAGACAATATTTAAAGATTCACAAAAAACAAGTTTTGGTGATGACCCACCGTATCGAGTTGTGCAAGCAAACCTCGAACATGCTTACGGAATTTGGGGTGACCAATAAAATTGTGGATAGCAAGGCGGATTTATCAGATCAGAGGGACTATAACTGCTTTGTTGCAATGGTGGAGACGTTGAACAATCGTCTAAACGATGACAAGTTAGACATCTCTGACATTGGTTTGGTTATAATTGATGAGGCACATTACAATTCTTTTACCAAGTTGTTCAAGTTTTTTGAAAAGTCCTTCATCTTGGGTGTTACGGCGACTCCTTTGAGTAGTAACATCAATTTACCGATGAAAGACAACTACAATGAGTTGATCGTTGGTGAAACGATACAATCCCTAATAGAAAATGAATTTTTGGCACGAGCTGAGATTTTTTCATACAATGTGGGGCTAACGTCATTGATTGTTGGTGCCAATGGGGATTATACGGTGAAATCCTCAGAAGACCTATATACCAATACGGATATGCTTACCAAGCTTATCCAAGCTTACGAAGAACGTTGCAAAGGGAAGAAGACATTGATATTCAACAATGGTATAAACACTTCATTACATGTGTATGATACCTTTAGGCGTGCAGGTTACCCGATAGCTCATCTGGACAACAACAATTCCAAAAAGGAACGTAAGGCCATTTTAAAGTGGTTCAAGGAAACACCAGATGCCGTTTTGACATCTGTAAGTATCTTGACCACTGGTTTCGATGAACCTACCGTTGATTCCATTGTTTTGAATAGAGCAACAAAGTCATTGACTCTTTACTATCAAATGATTGGTCGTGGATCTCGTATCCTAAAGAACAAATCCAAGTTCACGGTTATCGACCTTGGTAACAACTTACATCGTTTTGGGCCTTGGGGAAGCGATTTGGATTGGCATAAGATATTTAGATCTCCAAACTTCTACTTGGATGGGATTTTGAGTGACGAAGACTTGGAGAGCAATTTTAGATATGAGATGCCAGAGGATTTGCGAGCAGAATTCGCAAAAAGTGAAGATGTGTATTTCGACATCAAGAAAATGTACATAGAATCTGTAAGAAATGGAGAGTCATCCAAAGTGATTTTGGAACGCTCCATACAACATCATGCCAAAATATGCATTGAGAACAGTGAAGACCTGTGGGATGCACTAGGTTTGGCAAAAATGTTGAAAGACGACATCGATTACCGCATTCAGCGTTATACAAAATGCATAAGCAAGAGTACCTTTAATTTCGTGGAATGGTTGAAAGACGATTACAAGAAGAAGTTGAATGCTTACTTGCGGACCAATTTTGATGAAGTCTTTGAAGAGATACATGGTTACCCACCAGAAGACTAAAGACATTTGAAGCATCATGGGATCTGGCGCAGACGAGATCCTTTGGGGTACATTGCATATTCACATGGGTTTCGACTGCGCTCAACCTGACATTTGTTTTCAATCTTTTTTTGAAGGCAAGCTAACTTAAGAATTAGTACAAATGAGCACATTTAGAGATTTAGGGATTCATAAGAATTACATGAAGTCGTTAAAGGAGTTGGATATCAAGACCCCAACCGAAATCCAACAACAAGCCATCCCGATACTATTGGCATCGTCAACCGATTTTATTGGCTTGGCACAGACGGGAACTGGAAAAACTGCCGCTTTTGGTTTACCGGTGTTGCATAAGGTCGATCCTAGAAAGGACGAAGTACAAGCCTTGATTATAGCACCTACGCGAGAACTGGTACAGCAAATAAAAAAGCAACTCTTCAAGTTCACCAAATACAACGATTCCAAAATTTTTGTCGAAGGCGTCTACGGTGGAGAAAAAATCGACATTCAGATAAAGAACCTAAAACGTACAACACATGTCATAGTTGCAACTCCTGGACGTTTGGTTGACTTGTTGGAAAGAGGTATCGTCAACCTCAAGGGCATAAATACTTTGGTGTTGGATGAAGCAGATGAAATGCTAAGCATGGGGTTCAAACAAGATTTGAACATGATATTGCAGGCAGCTTCTTCAAAATCAAAGCACACGTGGTTGTTTTCTGCTACGATGCCAGAGGATTTGAAGGTAATCGTAAAGCGATACATTTCCAATGATGCGGTCAGAGTCGAAGTGAATAGAAAGAGCATCGTCAACGAAAACATTACCCATTATTTCATAGAAACCACAATTGCAGACAAACCTCAAGCTTTGGTTAACCTATTGGAAGATAGAGAGGAGGAGCGTGGCATCATTTTTTGTAGAACAAAGGCAGGAGCACAATCCTTGAAGCAATTGTTGGAAAAGGAAGGCTTCAATGTCGACGCCTTGGAAGGAGATATGCAGCAAAGAGATAGAGACAAGGTAATGAGAGCCTTTAAAAACACAAATTTGCAAATATTGATTTCCACTGATGTCTCTGCCAGGGGAATAGACGTAAATAACCTAGGTTTCGTAATTCATCATCAATTGCCAGAACATCTAGAATACTATACACATAGATCGGGTAGAACGGCGAGAGCAGGAAAAAAGGGGGAATCGATAGCATTGGTACTTTCCAATGAGTTGCAACGTGTGAAAACGATAGAAAAAGCACTTCAGATAAAATTTAAAACAATGACTTTATAAAACCCAAGTCATGGCGTCATTTTCCGAAACGATACAAACCACTTACGAACCCAAACGATTGGCAGTTAAGCTAAATGCCAAAGGGGAGCAGTTTGTAATTAATGGACATCCATGGGTGTTTTCAAACAACATAGTAAAAATAAACGATGATGCGCAAACAGGAGACTTGGCGATAATCTTTGGGAAGAACAAAAACAAAGTCATCGGTTTGGGATTGTTTGATGCAGCATCTCCCATAAGGATAAAGATGTTGCACAGTGAAAACAGATCCGTACAAATAAATGCGAATTTTTTCCAAAATAAAATAGAAGACGCCTTTTCAAAGCGTAAACCACTGCTGGAGACTAACACGAACAGCTATAGATTGCTATTTGGTGAAAATGATGGATTCCCTGGCTTGATAGCTGATGTGTATGCGAATGTCTTGGTGGTGAAACTGTATTCCGAAATATGGTTGCCCTATTTGGAAACCATATTGGATAGTCTACAAAAGACGTCAGGAAGCAAAACCGTGGTAATACGATTGAGTAGAGGGTTGCAACAATCCAAGAGGCACCATCTGCTGGATGGAGAAGTTGTTTATGGCGTGTTGGAAGACGAAGTCGTTCAATTCGTGGAACACGGTGTCAATTTCTCTGCAAATGTCATCAAAGGACATAAGACGGGATATTTCTTGGATCATAGGGATAACAGGAGACAAGTGGGAGAGTGGAGTAGCGGAAAAACCGTTTTGGATGTGTTTAGCTATGCAGGTGGGTTTTCAGTACACGCTTTGTCAAATGGAGCAAAGGAGGTGACCAGTTTGGACATTAGCAAGCAAGCTTTGGAAATAGCCAAGCAGAATGGGAAGTTGAACAATTATTCTGGAAAGCATCATACGATTGCTGGAGATGCCTTTGAGGAATTGAAACAATTGATAAAGCAAAACAAAACGTTTGATGTCATTGTCATAGATCCTCCAAGTTTCGCTAAGCAACAGTCTGAAATAGAATTGGCCAAAAAGAAATATGCGCAACTGGCCATGTTGGGAGTGCAACTTACCTCAAAAAAGGGCTTGTTGGTTTTGGCTTCTTGTTCGTCAAGAGTCTTGTTTCAAGCATTCCTTGATATAAACTCCCAAGTTTTAATGAAATCCAATCGTCCATTCGATATCCTCAAAAAAACACAACACGATACAGATCATCCAATCGGGTTTCCCGAAGGTGCTTACTTGAAATGTGGGTATTACCGTTTTTTAGGCTAAAGGAATGCCGAAAGATTAATTTTTTTGAATTAAATTGAATTTCCTAAGGAAAAATCGATTTATGAAAAACCACCTACCTACAATATCCACCATTGACGAAGTCATCGCTACTTTGGATCAAATCATATTGGAAAGCAAGCAAAACAACAACCCATTGGGCTATTTCGCAGCCCTGTATAGAAAAGTCACCATTAAGGTAAAAGAAGGCGTAGAAGAGAAGGATCCAAAGAAGCAGGTATTTCAAGACAATGAAAGAATGGAGCACTTGGATGTGATTTTCGCTTCAAGATACATCTCTGCCTATTATGGATATCAAAACAATCTGCCCATAACGGAATCATGGGTGGTTGCCTTTGAAATGGCTCGCGGTTTTTGGCCGATAGTATTGCAGAACCTTTTGATAGGGATGAATGCACATATAAATCTGGATTTGGGAATTGCAGCAGCGGAAGTAATGAAAGGAAAGGATTTGCAAGACCTAGAACACGATTTCAATGCCATAAACAAGATACTCTCGTCTCTTGTGGAGGAAGTGGAAGAAGATCTATCCAAAATATGGCCAACTTTGAAGAAGCTGTTGAAATGGACACGGAAAGTAGATGACTTTCTTATAGATTTCAGTATGGCAGCAGCAAGAAAAGGAGCCTGGGACTTTGCAGAACAATTGTCTTTGCTAAATGAAGAAGGTTTAGAAAAAGCAATAGTAGCCAAGGATGTGAAAGTTGCCAAAATAGCGAAATTGATTACCAACCCCGGGTTAATTGCAAGTTTTATCTTCAAGGTTATCCGCTTGGGAGAAAAAGGTACGGTGGAACAAAAGATAACGGATTTGGAAGATTGAGGATGTGATTGTTGAAGAAAACTTTGCTGTATATTACTTTTTATCAAACAGGTTGTTGGTTATTCATTGTTTTAAAATGGCAAAATATAGCTTTGAGCAATAAACATTAGCATCCCCAGTAAAACAAATACTAAAATAGATTTTAAAATTTTCATTTTTCCTATGAAAAGTAGATAACTAAAGTGAATTGTAGCAAGGCACAAAATAATATTACAATAAGCGACCCAAGTAGGGTATGTGAAACAAATTATTAGGTTTCCATTAATCATTCGATAGTAAGTAAAAAGATAATTAGCGTAAAGGCAAATTAGATAGCCAGATAATCCAAACGATGTGATAGAGATTATTTTATTAAATAATTGGTTTTTAGGGTTTATAGAACCTTTCCAAAGAAAATATTTATCGGTTAGTATTTAGGGGTATGAGTTTTTACTTGTACAAATCGCCACTCAAATACTTTAATCCTGAGTCACAGATAACGGTAACGATTGTTTTTCCTCTTCCTATGGCTTTAGCTCTTTGCATAGCTGCCCATACGTTGGAACCAGATGTGACTCCTCCAAAAATGCCTTCTATTCTTGCTAGCTTTCTTGCAGTTTCATAAGCATCTTCATCTTTTACCGAGATTATCTCGTCAGCCAAATCCATTCTACAGATTTCAGGAATGAACCCAGCTCCCATTCCCTCAAGTCTATGGGTTCCTGTCGTATCCCCACCAGATAAGGTTCTGACATTGTATGGTTCTATGGGAATACACCTGATTTCAGGTATCTCTTTCTTCAATATTTCCGCGTTTCCCGAAAAGCAACCGCCTGTTCCTATTCCAGTAATGAACTCATCTATGTTTGTGCCCAAGACATCCATTATTTCATTTGCCATTTTGTGATAGGCATTGCGGTTGTCTACGTTTTTAAACTGGTCTGTATAAAAGGTATTGGGTTGTAATGCTATTTCTCTGACTTTCTTGATGGCATTGTCTATTACTCTTGCCGTTATTGTTCCATTTTCACTTGGTACCAAATCCAGTTTTGCTCCAAAGGCCCTCATTGTTTGCAACTTCTCTTCTGCAAAGGCATCGGATGATACAAAATGGGCTTTATAACCTTTCGCTGAGCATATCATTGCCAAGGAGCTACCGGTGCTACCACCAGTATAGTCAACTACGGTTCCTCCAGTTTTCAATTCACCTCTTCTTTCTGCGCCTTCAATCATTGAAAGAGCCATTCTATCTTTCATGCTGCCAGTGGGGTTGGCCCCTTCGTATTTGACATAGACATCTGCACTATTCGAATCTGTAAGGTGCTTTAGCTTGATAAGTGGTGTGTTTCCTATTCCTTCCATTTTGGTTTTCTTAAACAGTTATGACGTCTCGACTATGGTTAGATTAAATTAGCATTTAATTTCGGATTAAGCATTTATCCAAAACTTTTTATTTTACCTTTTTCTATTCTAAATCAAATCAAAAGATTTGAAGGATTCTATAAAAATACATTAACTTTTGGATTAAATATCAACCCCGTATTAATTTAAAAATACGTACAGATACGTATTTCATATGTAATAAAATATCGGTATTTTTAGTGAGTAAACAGAAGTTTTTAAAAACTTCTGTTTACTCACTAAAAAGTAATGTTCACTCATTATGATTTTTTTATGACAATGTGTTTTATAATTTTGAAATAATTAATCAATAAACCCTCCCATTAAAAAAATGAATCAAAAACTCAAGCAATACTTAAAAACAATGATATTCCTTTTTGGAATATCCTTTTTCATTATCGGCTGTCAGAAAGACGATGATGTAAATACACTTCAACAAGAACCTTTGAAAACACAAGACCTTTTTAAGGTTTCTAAGGTTGGAAAGCATACAATTGATGAAAATAAGGACTTGCTAAGTAGATTGTCCAGTTTATCCGAAAAGGTAGAGCAATCAAGATTGGCCAATGCCAACAAAAACATATACTCTTCCGAGGACGATTTTTACATAAATACCGACTTTGCCACTTATCTGGAAAACAATGACACAGGTTATCATTCCTATACCTTTCCAGTATTTAGAACGGAACAAGTTGATGGTGTTGAAAATGTGTTGTTGTCTTTACAGGAAGATGGAAGTTACAAGGCGTTCTTAATTGGTTATGATTTAAATGAACAAGAGCAATTGAATTTGGAAAACGAATTAAACGTGGATTTGACAGATAAGACCACCATATATAGTTTGGAAGATGACTCATTTATAGATGATATTTTCAGTAAAGTATCGGCTTCTGGTGATTGCGTGGGCATCTTGATGTGTCCTTATAAAGGAGAAGATGGTCAAGGAGAAGAGCACCCAGCAGGTCAAGGATGCATCGATGAAAATCGAGGAGATTTATACTTGGATACCTCAATCTGTGGAAGTGGAGGCGGAGCAGACACATCAGATACAACTGGTCAAAACAACTCCTCGGGTTCAGATACCTCTGTCGGTCACGTCGAAGCAGGCGGGACAGGAAGCGGTTCCACTGTAGTTACCATACCTCAGCCGTGGGAAGAAGTTGCTCTTTGTTTGGGATTGAATAGTAGTTTTACGTCTGATATGGCTATTTGGTTGCAAGCACAACCTAAAAATGTGGCTGGACCAATCAATGGTTTTTTGCAAAATGATGATTGTAATGAGGAGTCTCAAGAATTTGCCGTTCAGGGAATAGAAGCCCTAATGGATGGTGGGGAAGTGGATTTTGAAGATAAAATTATTTATACAATAAATAAGCCTTGTCAAAAAGAATTAGTAAAAAATTTAATGGCTTTAACAACATCTTATACTACTTTAATAAATAGTACTTTTGGAGTTTCAGAAAATGTAAATGTTAAATTTTGGAATGGAACACTTCAAGGGCAAAATGCTACAACAAACCCTTTTTTCTCTGGGACACAAGACAATTTCATAATTAAAATTGGCCTAGATGACGATTTTCTTGATACAGCTACAGATTTAGCAATTATTGCTGCTGTATTACATGAATTGTCACATGCTTATTTTATAAGTTTATATTTACAAAATGAGTTAGAAGCTACTAACTCCGAATACTCTACCCTTTTAAATTCATTTATTGCTTTTTATGAAAATGCAACTCAAGATACTTTTGATAATACTGACAATGAAATACATAATGCAATGAATGATTTCATTATACAAATAGCAAATACTCTATATAATTATGCTCAGATAAATAACATAGAAGGAGTATCAACTGAATATTGTACTTCATTGGCTTGGGGTACAATGCTTGGGACTAATCTAATAAATGAGATGCTCAACGAAGATGAGATAGGTATAGCAAACAATATAATGTTAACAGAACAAAACAACAATGAATATGATCCATCTTTTCCAATTAAGGGGACTCCTTGTGAATAATAAGGTAAATTTAATAATTGCTTTAACTACTACTATTTTATTAATAGCATGTGGAAACGAACAGCAAATAAAAAAAATAAGTGATGATTATTTAATAATAAATACTGTAATTAAAAAAAACAAAACATTAATTTTAGATCCAAATAATGAAAATAGATATTTAATCTCAACTATAACTAAATATAATGCAATTTCAAATGACAAAGAACTAGATAGTCTAAAACAAAATATTGGAATAGATGATAATGATCTAGTTATAAAAAAAATATTTGACAAGAAACAATACAATTATTTAATATCTCAAAAACACGATTCTGTATGGAATATAAATTTAGTAGATTTATCTAATACAAAACAATCAGGTAATAAAACTATACGAATATCAAAACCCATATACACATTGGATAGTAAAACAGCTTTAGTTTCAGTTTTTAAAGAAACCTCTATGAGTATTCATATTTATCAAAAAACAAATAATGAATGGCATTTTTATAAGCTGATTTCTCCTCTCTTAATTCAAGAAAAACTTAAGTTTTATAAAAATCAGCAATAACTTTAAGACTTTTTGTAGAGAAAAATTGGCCTTGGTAGAGCGCGCATCAATATCGTGTAGGAGAACAGTTCATACAAAGCATTGAAAGTTTCATAGGAACAGTAGGAGGTCAAATGGTGGTTCAACCTTTCAATATGCCAAGTCCCGCTCCTTATCTAATTCATATGAGAGGTGGAATAACTGATTGCAATTAATAGTTAGTATGATTAAATTATTATTAATTTTAGTTTTAAATGTTAATAACCATTCTATGGATGATATAAAGTTTGAGGACTTGTTAGGTAAACACATTTCAGTTGCAAAAAAAATCACTGGAAGTGACTTTAAAGCTAGTAATTATGGGACAAAATTTTATATCAACAGTGAACAGATAGATGATTCTTTTTTGGATGTTCCTTACAACTTCATTACAATACTGCCTAATGAGAATGACACCATACAATCTATTACAATCCATTTCTCTAAACTAATCAATCGTGAATCTTATGACTCATTCATTGAAAAATATGGAGAGCCAAACAATATCCAAATAATTGAAAATAAAAAAATAATTAGTACGAGTACTAGTGAAAATGAAGGATTTAATCAAAAATTAACGAAGAGCACTTTCGATTTAAGAGAAGGTAGTTTCGAAGAAAAACCTTTGTTCATAATATGGAAAAAAAGATGGCTTTCAGATAAAACTTTTTTTAGATATGAGCAAAATAAAACCGAATTGATCTTTAGCTTTCCAGAGAAACTACAAACAATCAAAAACTAATATTATTTTAGCAATATTTATAGAAACAAAGCTTCTAAATAGAGGCTTTGTTTTTTTATATGATATTTTATGCTTTGATAATTTTATTCATCGCACCTTTCACAAATATAATAGCTCTTTTTCAAGACTAAAAGAACAATCTAAAGGAAGCATTTGGTGTAAATCCAAGTGAAAAGCGTTGAATCACTTGTTCAAGTTGCAAACCAATAGCTTCTTGTTCTGTTCTATAGGTAATGGAAATTGGTGTTTTCCTATTGTATATGTTTAAGGCAGAAAGGCCAAATTGTGCTTTCCAACCTTCTTTATTGCCTATTTTAAAGTCGTATATGGCAGATGCATCCAAACGATGGTAATTTTCAAGCCTGTTACTATTGATCTTACCAAAACTGACAACCTTGGATGCCGAATCGAAACTGGAAATAGGAGTGAAGGGTTCTCCAGATCTGTATTGCCATCCCAATGACAGCTTTAAGTTTGCTAGTTTTATGGAATTTGAAATCCTGAAGCTGTGTTTGATGTCATTGTTGCCTGGAAAACCTTCCGTTTGAATGTTTGGAAATTCAAAATCGATGTCGTTATATGTGTATCCCACCCATACGCGGTAGTTGTTCATACGTTTTTTAAGGAGGATGTCAACACCCTTTATCTTGCTTTTGCCTTCTGCAAGCTCCAATTGTGGATTGCTGAATCCCGAAGTGAAAGAAGTTAAACCAGATAACTTTTTATAGTATGCATCCAAATC
Organism: uncultured Bizionia sp.; assembly: GCA_947496215.1. Lineage (GTDB taxonomy): Bacteria > Bacteroidota > Bacteroidia > Flavobacteriales > Flavobacteriaceae > JAHDHI01. The sequence continues at coordinate 515,212 of CANMCF010000001.1, read as the reverse complement.
CAAGGTCCAACCATTGTCGTCATACAATATACCTGTGGAGAATTGATCGCTTTTTAAAAGGGGGTAGGTTGTATTGTCCGACAATCTCCATAGGTTGTTTTCTATGCGCAATTCGGTTTGATTGAATTCCACCAATTGAGAAATAGGTTGGTGGCGCCTTTCTATGCTTCCCTTGATTCGGAATTGCTCATTTATTTCCAATTCGGCATTTAACCTTGGCTCAATCAAAAACTTGTCGACACTGTTATAGTGTACTAGACGCATACCAACACTGAAAATACCAGAAGTCTTGGTTTTGTACGCGTATTGTCCATAGAAAACATTCTTCAAGTTGCTCTCATCCTGTTTGATGTTGAAATTGCCATCCGGATCGGAGAATTCATCTTTAAAGATGTTTACTTTCAGGTTCGTGTTGGATATTTGATACCCAAATGTATAGGATTGATTTTCTTTGAAGTCATTATGCGTTTCAATGTTCAATCCAAAATCTGAAATAAGGTTGGTTCTTGTATTGATTTCCTCCAAGGAACCCGCTTCAAACTCATCATTGTTGTAAAAAGAATTGTATTTTGAAAAATAAGAGGAAATCTTCTCAGTTCTATGAGCATTGCTCTTATGTTTCCAGACCAAGCTCATGCCACTATTCTTGGTCGTTAACTCATCGACCTTGGTTTCCCCATCACTTGTAAAAGAAAAATCCAGATCGTTTCTGGTAAACAAGCTACTAAGTACAAAACGGTTTTTATCAGATGGTTTAAAAATGACTTTTGAGTTTATATCGTAAAATGTAAAACCATTGGTGCTGGTGTCTATTGTGTATTCATCATCGTTTTCCACAGTCAATGGTGTACCATTGACATCTTTTATTGGACCTGTATTTCTAAAGATTTTCTCTGCATAACTATCATAGGTTGGGCTTTTGTATGCGTCTGCATACGAGCGTCTTGCAAATAAATAAAGCGCTATCTTATTGGACAAAGGTGTTTTTACATAGCCATCTATGCTTAATCCGTCCATACCAAATCCTCCTATGGTTTTAGCGGGTATCTTTTCTCCACTGGAAATATCTATGATTCCAGAAATGCGATCACCATATGCCGGACTGGTTCCAGATTTGAAAATGATGGCTTTTTGTGAGGCATAAGGATTTATGGCAGAAAACATACCATAGAAGTACCCTGAACTGTATAACTTGATGCCATCAAACAAAATTAGATTTTGATCTGGAGACCCTCCTCGAACTTGGATGCCAGTGGCAGATTCATCCAAACTGGAAATCCCTGGTATTAGTTGTATGCTTTGTAACATGTCTGGTGCGACCAATCCAGGTAAAACACCTAATGTTTTGCTTGTGACCTTTAACGAACCATCCTTGTTTCTATCTATGCCAGTTGTAATGTATCCCATGACAATTACTTCTTCCAACGTTTCATTGCTGGGCGTCAAATATATTTCAGGACAATGTTTTTCATGGGAAAATGCTTTCTCCTCATAACCATCAATCGAGACGATATGGAGTTCATTTCCATTGCTGTCAAAGGAAAAATATCCATTTAAATTGGTTTGCACTTCTTCAGAGGAAGACACATTGATCTTCGCAAAGGGAATTGGTTTTCGAGTATTGGCATCGAGGATGTAACCACAGATTTTCGTATTGTTGATTTGGGGAACGACAATGACTTGAGTTTTTGAAATCCTTTGGAAGTCCAAACCTGTTTGAGATTTTAAAAGATCCAATAAACCATCCAATGAAATTGATTCTTTGTTCAGGCTGATGCGTTTGTTTTGTACAAGATCATCTGCAAAGGAAAAAGCAAGATTGTATCTTTCTTGTATGTCTTTAATCACTTCTATCAGCGATAGGTTGTCATAACTATAGCCTTTGTCTTCTTGAGCATTTATTGTTATTGTCATACAGAGAGCAATACAAAAAAGAATATGTTTCATACGCCTGTTTTATTGTTTTGGGGTAAATTATATTGGTTGCTTGGGACTTTAACGGCTCAAAAATAATGATTATCAATTCATATTTTATGGTGATTTTGGAAAAAACCACTCATTTTTCTATTCGGAAAGTATGATGACATTTTTTGCATCGGATTTCTCATATGCAATTCCCATGGGAGTCAATGTAGACTTTAAAGCGATATCTAAATCCTCATGGTTGAAACTTCCAGTGAATGTACGAGCAGAGTTTACTGCATCTGCTTCGAATTCCACAGGGAAATACAAAGCCAATTCTTCCAGTACTTTGGATAGGGGTTGATTTTCAAAAGAGGAGATACCTTGTCTCCAGGATGGGGTGTCTTCTTCGAAAATACTTTTTTCAATACTCCCTTTTGTCAAATTCACTTGCATTCCCTTGGTTAGGGTGTGAGATTCATTGTTATTGCCGAGTTCTGTGAAACTGACTTTGCCTTTATAGCACATGACTTTAAAGTCGGTTCTATCCTTTATGTTGAATTCGGTGCCAAGAACAGCAATACTGCCTTTGGATGTATTTACTTTGAAACCTTTCCCCTTGGTTATGGTAAAATAACCTTCACCAGTTAGATTGACCGCTTTGTTGTCTTTCCAAAAAAAGCGCTTGTAAGACAAACTGGAGTTTGCATTTAAATTGATGATGGAACCATCTGCAAGGGTAATTGTTTGTGTTTCTCCTATTGTCGTGGTATGCGTCTTTGATGAATTTAGAAACATTCCCGCACTGACAATTAGAATGGCAGCAACAGCGATAGATTTCCATAATGAAATAACTTTCCTTTTTTGTGGAGTCATTTGTAATTTTTGCCTTACGACTTCCAAGGCTTTTTCAGTATCTATATTTGGGCCTTCCAATAATTGTACTTCCTTGTTAATAATGTCAAACTGTTTGTAGGCACCCGTCTTTTCAAAAGCAATGCGCTCCTCTTCTGAAAGTTCTCCAGCGAGCCATCGGCCTAAAAATGTATCATCTGTATCGTAGTTTTTCATCATTTGCTTAGTGTCTTACTATTTAGACATTTAAAAAATAAAGTACCCTATTTCATATTTTGATTTCTTTGCCCAATATGGCTCTCAACTCTTGTAAAGCCTTGCTCATTCTTCGTTCTATGGCCTTTACCGTCAATCCGGTAATCTCCGCAATTTCCTTGTAGGTTTTGTTTTCAACCCTACTCAATAGGAAGACTTCTCGTTCTTTGATGGCCAATGTGTTTATGGCAGTCTTTAACTTTTGTCTGAATTCGTCGATTTCAATCAAAAAATCGGGGCTTTCATAATCTGTGTTTTCCTTGATGGTCCGTTGGTGTTTCAAAACTACTTTTTGATGGGCGACATCATTTAAAAACAGATTGTTGCAAGCGGTATATATATATGACTTGGCTTTGTAAAAACTAACAGAGGCACAAAGTTTCCATAGCTTTATGAATACGTTTTGTACGATATCCTCAGCTTGTTGCAAGTTTCCACATTTGTAATATATGTACTTGGTAGCTGGTTCGTAAAAGTTACGAAATAGCTGATTATAATTTTTTTCTTCGCATATAGAAGGTTCTTTTTCTGGCATTTTATCCTTATGAGATAGTCAAAAGTACTCAAACTATTAAAATAAATCTAAAAAAAATAGGGTGCATTGTTTTTTTGCTGTCATAGGTATGCATAGAAGAATTATAACCCTGGATTTCCTTATGAAAAAATTAATGTTTGCAATGATGGTATTGATTAGTGCTTTTGGCTTTGGTCAAGAGTGGAATACCGATTTTGAAATGGCTAAAAAGAGAGCCCAAGAGAAAAATCAAAAAATCATACTCGTGTTTTCGGGATCAGATTGGTGTGCTCCTTGTATGAAATTGGAGCGTGAAATTTGGAACTCTGAAACTTTCAAGGACTATTCCAAAGAAAATTTCACGCTTCTTAAGGCAGATTTCCCTAAAAGGAAAAAGAATGCTTTGAACGAAGATTTGCAAGAACACAACAATCTATTGGCCGAACGCTACAACAAGAATGGTTTTTTTCCTTTGGTAGTCGTTTTGGATAAAGAAGGTAAGCCCCTAGGTCAAGTTGGATATGAAAAGACTACACCGAAGGAATACATCAAATTAATTAATTCTTTTCATTAGAATGAACATAGTCAAACAAATATTCATATATGTCGCTGCCTTGAATCTATGGTTTGCGACTGCCCAAGAGACACATAGGCGAACATTGAAGTTGATGGGCAGTCGCTTTGACATTACCGTGGTTTCAGAAAATGAAAAAGAAGCTAATGTCTACATTGATATGGCTGTGGATGAAATCTCAAGAATAGAAAGATTGATTTCATCTTGGGATGTAAATTCACAAACGTCTTCAATTAACAAAAATGCAGGAATACAGCCTGTGAAAGTAGATGAGGAGCTTTTTCTATTAATAAAACGGGCAATGCATATTTCAAAACTTACGGATGGCGCTTTCGACATCAGTTACGCATCGATGGATAGAATTTGGAAGTTTGATGGTAGCATGACCGAAATGCCTTCTGAAGATGAAATCGAAAATTCTGTAGTAAAAGTAGGTTATGAGAATATTGTTTTAAATGAAGAAGAGCATACCGTTTTCTTGAAATTGAAAGGTATGAAAATCGGCTTTGGTGGCATTGGAAAAGGCTATGCAGCGGATAAAGCCAAAAGACTGTTGAAAAGCAATGGAGTATCCGGGGGAATCATAAATGCCTCGGGAGATTTGAATTCTTGGGGGAAACAGGTAGACGGAGAGGATTGGCAAGTAGCAATAAAGAATCCATTGAACAAGAACAAGATGTTTGTCCTATTGCCAATCTATGAACAAGCGGTGGTTACGTCTGGGAATTATGAAAAAAATGTCACTTTCAATGGAAGGACCTATACGCACATCATAGACCCAAGGACAGGATATCCTAGTAGCGGCATAGTAAGTGTAAGTGTTCTGTCTTCCAGTGCAGAATTGGCTGATGCCTTGGCAACTTCAATCTTTGTGATGGGGAAGGAAGTAGGCTTGGACTTAATAAATCAATTGAAGGCAGTGGAATGCATCATAGTGGATGACAAAGGAAAGGTGCATTACTCAAATAGCATTAACAAATCTAATTAAACAATTATATATGAATAGATTCCTTTTTATGATGATGGCATTGGCAAGTTTGACATCTTGTGTTGCAATAAAAGAATATGAAAAAGTGAACATCAACGATCCGGACATGAAATTGTCTTCGTTGACGATAAACCGCTTCGAAACAAATTTTCAAGTATACCGTGAAGCAGCATCCGGTGCAAATGGAGGAAAAACAGGAGGAGGCTGTGGTTGCAACTAACATGAGAAAGGTTTTTATTTTGGTCGTGCTTATGGTGACGACTTTCGCTTTTGCCCAAACACAACCTACAGATTCCCTGAATACTTATAAAAAACGTGTTTTGGAATTTACGGAAGTGGATTTTTTAATGAGTTACTATGAGCAAGATGGAAACCACGCTTCAGTAACTGGAGGTGTCGGTAACGAGGAACTTACGGATATCACCCCAACCTTTGTAGTGGCAATTCCTTTGAATGTAGATGATGTTTTAACCGTGGATGCTGGGATCTCGGCATATACATCTGCCTCATCCAGTAATTTGGACCCTTTTGATTCCAGTGGTGCCTCAGGGAATGAGGAAGAGGAGGATAAAATAGCTAGTGCAGTGACAGGAAGTCCTTGGGTGGCATCATCAGGAGCCTCGGCCATGGATGTTTGGGGGACGGTAAATGCAAGTTACAGTCATAGCTCGGACGATAGAAATAGCATTTGGAGTGCCAATGTTGGTTTTGCTGCTGAATATGATTATGTGTCAGCAGGCTTTGGAGGTGGTTTCACAAAGTTGTTCAATGAAAAAAATACGGAAGTAGGTGTTAAGGCCCAAGTGTATTTAGATACATGGAGTCCTAAATATCCAACCGAATTGGATTCCTACAATGAAGCAGGGCAAGATTTGAACAATGGATTTTTCAGTACCATAGATATTTTGGATCAAAACGGTAACATCATAGATAAGAATGGCCCAGTGGTTTGGTCTCCATTGAATACGACTTTGGTACAAGGCAAAGCAAGAAACTCTTATTCTCTATCCTTTAGCTTTTCGCAAATATTGAACAAGAATGCCCAAATCTCCTTGTTCTTTGACCTGGTAAAGCAAAAAGGATGGTTGGCCAACCCAATGCAACGTGTATACTTTGCAGATAGAGCCAACTACTACATCGGTAACGCTACGAGCATTCCTAACTATGCTACGCCAGCGAATACCGATGTTTTTCAATTGGCTGATGACATTGAACGTATGCCGAGCTCTAGATTTAAAGTTCCGATAGGTGCACGTTTCAACTATTATATTAACGAAACACTCTCTTTACGTACCTATTACCGCTATTATTTTGACAACTGGGGAGTTAATTCCCATACGGCTAGCATAGAATTGCCTATAAAGCTTGGAGAAGGAAAGTTTACATTGTATCCAACGTATCGTTTTTACAATCAGACTGCAGCCGATTATTTTGCGCCATACGAAACACATATGTCCACATCGGAGTTCTATACTTCAGATTACGATCTATCGAAATTCAATAGCCATCAATATGGTTTGGGGTTTAAGTATACTGATGTATTCACTAAATTTAAAATTTTCAAACTGGGGTTGAAATCATTCGATCTGAGATATAGCATCTACAATAGAAGCGATGGATTGAAAGCAAGCATCATTTCCACAGGATTTAAGTTTGCGTTGGATTAATTGAGAAATGAAATTGATTGTTTTATGAAAAGAGGGAGGGCTAAGTTTCTTAGATTGCCCCTCTTTATTTATACCTACATTGGAAGAATCATATGGATATATCCCTTAATTATAGAATATAAATACGGCCTAATAACAATTAGGTTGAGGCCGTTGAAAATACTTCAAAGGGTGTTAAATCCTCTTAAAATCGCATTGTAGTCCTTACATTGAACACACGTGGTGTCAAATAGTTTGGAATGGCATATTGGCGTTTGCTATAAACATCTCTTACCCATGTATTGGTGATGGAGTTTTGCACATCGAATATGTTGAAGATTTCAAAACCAAACGAAAGCTCTTTGAATGGTTTTTTCCAACCTCTATCAAATTGTTTCTTGTCATCCACGATTACAAATTGGAAGCCTATGTCTGCTCTTTTGTAATCCGGTAATCGGCTTTGAAAGACGTACGGATCTGCATAACTTGGAGAGCCTCCAGGCAAACCAGTGTTGTATACCAAGTTCAAATACATTTTCATATTTGGTATATTCGGTACGTAATCTTGAAACAAGGCGGCAAACTTCAAACGTTGATCTGTAGGGCGAGGAATATAACCACGACCACCTATGTTTTCCTCGGTCTTTAAATAACCAAAGCTGAACCAACTTTCCGTACCAGGAACGAACTCCCCATTCAAGCGCATGTCCAAACCGTAAGCATAGGCTTTGGCCGTATTGTTTGCTCTGTATCTGATACGAACGTTCTCCACCGTATATGGGTTTACATCGGTTAGATTCTTGTAGTAGGCTTCAGTCGTCAGTTTAAATGGTCTATCCCAGATCTTGAAGCTATAATCGTTACCTAGAACCAAATGAAACGATTTTTGCGCTTTTACATTGGGCTGTACTATTCCATTGGCATCTCTCAATTCTCTATAGAAAGGAGGTTGATAGTATAAACCACCACTTACACGAAATAGCATATCCTTTTCCCAATCCGGCTTTATGGCAAACTGAGCCCTTGGGCTAAATACGGACTGCGACTCGTTTTTTATGTCGGATCCTTCATCCGTAACACTCCAATTATGAACTCTTACACCTGCATTGTACCAAACATCGCTGGTTCCCAACTTGGAGCGTTTGCTCCATTGCAGATATGCTTGCAATCTGTTTATTTGAGTATTGTTTCTTGCTTGTACATTCTGAAAGGCCACCAAAGGTGTCGTATCTGGGGTGTAAGGCTGGTTGTCGAAACCACCTATGTCTGGTGGATTTATGGAAAAGCCAGCAGAATCGATGACTTCCCATTCTATCAATCGATCGCGAATGTCCTCATTGGTATATTTCAAAGACCATTTGAATTCATTGTCGTCTTTGTTATAGGTTCCTTTGTGCTCCACGGTCGTAATCAAAGCGTCCAAATCGTTTCTTCCATGATTCAATTGGCCACCGATACCTTCACTGAATTCCACCTCACCTAAATCTTCGTCTCCAATGTTACTATTTACTTCACCTAATCGATATTCTGCTAAAATATCAAAATGCTCTTCTTCAGTAGTATGGTAGGTGGAGGCGACAAAGTTTAAATTAAGATTGTCATTGACTTCATAATTCCCTTGAAAAGCACCAAAAAGCGTTTGATAGGAGTCACGTTCCTGTCCTTCGTAAAACACCAATAATGCCAGGGGATTATCCAATGTCCCGAAGTTTGTTTGACGTGTTTGTGGTTCGTAATTGTATTTGTTGATGGATGCATTACCTAGAAAACTCAATTCGAACTTATCCGTGAATTGATAGGTCAGGTAACTTTGTATGTCTGCAAATTTCGGATCGTAGTTTGTTTCCGTTTCCTTGGCCTGTACCAATAGGCTGTTGTCCCTATAACGTAAGCCTGCAATTCCTGTGAATTTTGAATCCTTGCTTATCGTCTCAATTGCAACACTACCTCCAAGTAAGCTCAAATCTGCAGCTACCCCGAAATCCGTTGGTTTTTTGTAAGTGATGTCTAGAACAGAAGACAACTTGTCCCCATATTTGGCTTGGAATCCACCTGCAGAAAAATCGACGTTGGAAACCAAGTCGCTATTTACAAAACTCAAACCTTCTTGTTGGCCCGAACGGACCAAAAAGGGTCTGTAGACCTCTATGCCATTGACATAGACCAAATTTTCATCGAAGTTTCCTCCTCGTACGGAATATTGTGTGCTCAATTCATTGTTGCCACTAACCCCTGGTAATGTCTTTAAAAGGTTTTCCACACCTGCATTTGCACCGGGTATCTTTCTAATTACTGCTGGTTTTATCGTAACTACTCCTTCTACGTCTTTTCTTTTTCTTCCACTCAAGACAATTTCAGAGATTTGTTCCACACTTGCACTCATCACTGGGTTGAACTCAAAAGTCTCTCCATTTTTCAAGTTGACGGTTATTGCCACTTTCTTATGGGAAATATGGGTGAATACCAATTTGACATCTGTGTTGGAAGGTACTTTTAATTCAAAAAAACCGTTTTCGTTGGTTTGAGTTCCATCGTTGTCGGTTTTTATGTTTACTCCTTCAATGGGTAAGTTGTCATTATTTAAAATAATACCATTTACAGTTGCAGTTTGCGCAAATACGAAAACAGGTAAAATAAAAACGATAAGTTTCAGCAAGTTTGGTCTAGTTGTCAAGATTGTATCTATTTTTTGTCTCTTTTTAAGTGCAACTGAATTTTGAAAAGGTTTCGATTGCATTCAATATGTCAGATTAATTATTTTCTATAAAATGTAGATTCAAATGTAGTATTATTTCCAACATTATCCGTTACAATTACTTTTAAATTGTTTTTGGTTTCAGTGATGGCTCCATCATTGAAATCGTGTGTTAATGTCTTTGTTTTATAATCGTATTCCATCAGAATCCATTTACCGTTAACTGTAGCTCTATAATTGGAGATACCCGTTGTTTTGTCTCCAATTTTCAATTTCAAAAAACGGTATTTGCTCAACCAAGAGCCGTTTTTGAAATTTACAGGTCTTATTGTCGGGTCGTCCGTATCCGTAGCTAATACATAAGTTCCTAAATCTTTTGTTCTGGTAATCAAAGTGTTGCCTTTTCTTTTGGTAGATGAATAACTAGGAAAATTGTTCCAACCTTTCAACTCTGCTATATATAACTGATTGATGTCTTCTTTATTATACTTGCTTATGTCATATGAAATGGTAAAGTACTTTTTTACGGGAATGAGAGGCTTGTGCAAGGTCAATGTATCATTGGTTACATCGAAATCGATATGAAAGTCGTCATAGAAGGTGTTTTTTGGAAAATTGACGGAGACATTGCCACCAGTCAAATTCGTGACTTGATCAGAAATGATGTAATCCCGAGTCACCTTTTTTTCTTCCACTTCAGTAGGAAGTTTGTCATCTCCTTGTATTGTTATGTCCAAAAAAGTTGTATTCCCCTTGTAGTCGCTAATTTCAACTTTGTATACGGAAGCAGTGCTATCCGTTACGGAAATGTATCCGTTGTCAATGATATTGTCATATAGACTCAAGGGGTTGTTTTTTTCTATGTATAGTTTCTGAAGTCTTTGTTTTTTTGTTTTGAAATGTTCGTAATCGATCAAACGATTCAAATGCTTGGTTTCAGCAAACGAAAAGCGCCTAAAGTCTATTTCGAAGTTTTGAATGCCATTGTAATAGGTCTTTATGTTGTAGACTCCATTTTTGTTGGCTGCCAGATCCTGCCTGTCTATGGTAGCTATACTGAAGCCTATGGAGCCAAAAGCAGCTATTTTTTCTATTTTGTAATTTCCATTCCTTTGAGGGATCAATCTCAATTTCTGCTTTTTCCCAGATCCGTTTATATGGGAATTCTTACCTATGGGATAGGCATAGACATTGGAAATGATCGGCTTTTTAGAATCCTTCACATCAATGCCAAATAGCATTGGGTTTATCGGTCTCTCCGCATTGTCACGAATTTCGAAATGCAAATGTGGTCCACTGGAACTTCCAGTGTTGCCTGAATAGGCTATGATATCATTTTTTTTAATGGATAACTCGTCGACATTGGGGAAGAGTTCAATCTCAAAGGATTCTTTTTCATATTGTTTCTTCTTTATGTACGCTTCAATCTCAGGAGAGAATTTCTGTAAATGTGCATATACGCTCGTATAACCGTTTGGATGTGTCACATACAAAGCTTTTCCATAGCCATAATGTGCCACTTTTATTCGACTAACATAGCCATCTGCTATGCCATATATCTTGAGTCCTTGAATTTGTTTCGTCTTGATGTCCAATCCAGAATGAAAGTGGTTGGAGCGAAGCTCGGCAAATGTGCCAGCTAGTACGATGGTGATGTCTAAGGGAGATCTAAAATAATCTTGAGGGTATTGAGTCTGTCCAAATAGAGGACCACTAAAAAGTAAAAACAATAAGAGTTGTCGCATATAAAATCTTGTTAGTGCTAAAGTATAAATTTGATGACAATTACCAAAGATAAATCAAATACTAAGCCAGAGTATTGATTATGAGCATTAATGCGAAATTTTAAAATTTATGCAAAAACTATTGTAAAATATAGCGATTTCTGTTAACTTTGTGGGATAAGTATTGATATTTGTAAATGAGTAATATTGAAGATATTGTAGATGCTCTAGAGAATAAAATTAATAAGGTTTTACATAAACTAGACGTTTTGAAAGAAACCAATTTGAAATTATCGCAAGAGTTGAAACAATCTAAAGATAAAATTCATAGCCAAGAATCGGAATTGATGGATTGGCAGGAAAAGTATGAAACACTCAAAATGGCAAATACGATACTGGGCAGTGACAATGATAAAAGAGAAACCAAACTCAAAATAAATGCATTGATAAGAGACATTGACCATTGTATTGGGCAATTATCAGAATAATGCAAACATAGTACGACAATATGGCTGAAATGCTTAAAATAAAGCTTTCAATAGCTAATAGAGTATATCCCTTAACAATACAACCGAGTCAGGAAGAGGGGTTACGAATAGCAGCTAAGAAAATTGATGCTATGATAACACAATTTGAGCAAAGTTATTCCGTCAGAGACAAGCAAGATGTATTGGCCATGTGTGCCTTGCAATTTGCATCTCAAGTTGAACAGAAGGCTTTGGACAAAGAACATGTTAATGAACACATCGAAGAAAAGTTGAAGACTTTGAATGACGTGTTGGATTTACATTTAAGTTCTTGAAAACGTTCTTATAAATAAATTAAGGTTTACTGCCTACATTAATTATTTTTTTGATAAACTCAACGTTAATTCTTTAAAAAGGGTGAGTTTAAGTTGTAAAAGCGTGCTGTCTCAGAGCAGATACTTGATCAGCTTGTTAGCCCTAAACTTGTTTTTAAGGGGTTTATACAAAACTCAAATTAGTGTAGGCTTTTTTATATTCTAAAATTAACTAACAAATGGATAACACAATTGTATTGATTGTAGGAGGTATGGCAGTAGGAGCAATAATAGGTTTTATTGTTGCAAAATTGCTGGAGAGAAACAATGCTTCCAAACTGATAAAGAGTGCTAAAAAATCAGCTTCGGCAATTTTAAGAGAGGCCAAAAGTGAAGGAGAGAGCCTCAAGAAAGATAAAATCCTTCAAGCCAAGGAAAAGTTTATTGAATTAAAATCAGAACATGAGAAGGTCATTCTATCGAGAGATAAAAAAATGGCCGATGCAGAAAAACGTACACGAGACAAAGAATCTCAAATTTCAAATGAGCTTTCAAAATCTAAAAAGGCAGCAGCAGCTGTTGAAGCCAAAGTCAATGACTATAATCATAGAATTGATGTCTTGGAGAAAAAACAAAATGAATTGGATAGACTTCATAAGAGTCAAGTAGAGCAATTGGAAGTTATTTCCAGCTTGTCTGCGGAAGAGGCCAAGGCGCAATTGGTGGAATCTCTCAAAGGGGAAGCCAAGAGTGATGCTATGGGGTATGTTCAAGATAAGATTGAAGAGGCTAAGCTTACTGCGCAGCAAGAAGCGAAGAAGATCATAATAAACACCATTCAACGTATTGGAACGGAAGAAGCAGTGGACAATTGTGTTTCCGTCTTCAATATCGAGTCGGATGATGTTAAGGGTAGAATAATTGGAAGAGAGGGGAGAAACATTCGTGCCATCGAAGCAGCAACTGGTGTGGAAATCATCGTCGATGATACCCCAGAGGCAATTATCTTATCTTGTTTTGATTCTGTAAGACGTGAAATAGCACGTTTGTCATTGCATAAACTTGTTACGGACGGAAGGATACACCCTGCAAGAATTGAAGAAATAGTTAAAAAGACGCAAAAGCAAATAGAGCAAGAAATAATAGAGGTAGGTAAACGTACTGTTATAGATTTGGGAATTCATGGGTTGAACCCGGAATTGATAAAAATGGTTGGACGTATGAAGTATCGTTCATCCTATGGACAAAATCTATTGCAACATTCACGTGAAGTTGCCAAGCTTTGTGGTGTAATGGCTGCAGAATTGGGCTTGAATCCCAAGTTGGCAAAACGCGCAGGGTTATTGCATGATATAGGTAAGGTTCCAGATGCAGAAGCGGATATGGAGACACCTCACGCTATCTTAGGTATGCAATGGGCTGAGAAGTATGGAGAAAAACCAGATGTGTGCAATGCCATCGGGGCGCACCACGACGAGATAGAAATGACTTCTCTCTTGTCTCCGATCATACAGGTTTGCGACGCCATTTCCGGAGCTAGACCAGGAGCTAGACGTCAAGTATTGGATTCTTACATTCAACGTCTAAAGGATTTGGAAGATGTTGCTTTCGGCTTTGATGGAGTAAAGAAGGCTTATGCCATTCAAGCAGGTAGGGAATTGAGGGTGATAGTGGAAAGCGAAAAGGTAAATGATGAAAAGGCTGCGGATCTATCATTTAACATCTCCCAAAAGATCCAAACGGATATGACTTATCCAGGGCAGGTGAAAGTAACTGTGATAAGGGAAACAAGAGCTGTGAATATTGCAAAATAGCAATAACTAGGTATATAACAATGAAAAGAATAAAAGTTCAACTTAATCAAGTTGGACTTTTTCATTTGGAATGGTTATTATGAAAGTTGTGCCTACATTCACCGTGCTTTCAATTTCAATTTTGCCACCAAAGGATTCTATTTGACTTTTTACCAAATACAATCCAACACCCTCGGAATTATCGTTGCTATGAAATGTCCTATACAAGCCAAAAACTTCGTTTCCATATTTATTGAGGTCTATGCCTATGCCGTTGTCCTTGACTTTGAGGATTATGTTGTCATTGACAATGGAGGCACTTAAATTTATTATGGGATTTCTATCCGGATGCTTGTACTTTATGGCATTGGACAAGAGGTTTTGAATGATGCTCTCTGCATACGCAGGACTAAAATAGATGAATAGATCCTCGTTGATGGTGTTTACAATTGTCGTATTGCTGTCTTTAATGAAAACATCAAGAACACTGGTCACGCTTTCAATATACTTGACGATGTATATCTTTTCTAGGCTAATCTCCTTTTTTGATTGAACTGAAACTACTTGGTTCAAGTTGGAAATTGTCTTGCTTAAAGAAACAGAAAGTATTTTTAAATAATTTATCAATTCCTTTTTGTCAGTATCACTTTCGGATTCATCATAGAACTGCAGTAAACTTTCAAAATTTCCAGAATGTTCTTTGAGGTTGTGTGTTACTATATGAGCAAAGTTCTTTAGTTTTTTGTTTTGGCTAGTAACCAAGTCAAGGGTTTTCTTTAGTTTTTCTTCATTTTCAATGTGCAATGTAATGTCAGTATGTGTCCCGATAACCCTTGTCGCATTACCATTGGAATCCCTCTTTATTATTTTTCCCTTGTCAGAGATCCATTTGTAACTACCATCATTGCATAATATGCGATGTACATTTTCATAAATCGGAGTGATGCCATTCAAATGATTATGATTGTCTTGATAGTATTTTTCTTTGTCTTCTGGATGTACTCTGGAGTTCCAATCTTCAGAATTATTCTTGAAATTTGCATTTTCATAATCTTTATACCCCAAAATTCTTTTAGACTCTTTGGAATAGAATACAATACCTGAATTGTTGGTGTTGTTCCAATCCCAAATTCCAATATTGGAATTCTCTAAAGCAAACTTCCACTTTAATTTTTCAAATTGCTCTATTCTTTCTTCAGTATCAGTCTTATCTATTTCTCTCTTTTTCTTTGTAGGTCGTTCCATCATAATAAGCACATTTTATGGAGGGAATAATTAAAACTATATTAACTACGATAATTTGGGTTTTTTTAGAGTGTTAAATAGAATAAAATAGATTAAGTGCTTTAAAATTAAGACGAACGGGTGTTCTTTGTTTGCAAGAAGTTAAAATCAAACGTTATTTTAAAAAGAGAGAAGAAAAACTAAAATCGTGAATGTTATTGACAAACAACAATAGCTCACAACTCAATCAAATTGGACACTTTTCATTAGGAATTGTTATTATGAAAGTTGTGCCTACATTTACAGTGCTTTCAATTTCAATTTTACCTCCAAAGGATTCTACTTGGCTTTTTACCAAATACAATCCGACGCCCTCGGAATTATCATTGTTGTGAAATGTCCTATATAGGCCAAAGACTTCACTTCCATATTTATTGAGATCTATGCCTAGGCCATTGTCCTTGACTTTGAGAATTATGTTGCCATTGACTATGGAAGCGCTTAAGTTTATTATGGGTTTTCTATCCGGATGCTTGTATTTTATAGCATTTGACAAGAGGTTTTGAATGATGCTTTCCGTGTATGCAGGGCTAAAATAGATGAATAGACCTTTGTCGATGGTGTTTACTATCGTGGCATTGCTGTTTTTAATGAAAACATCAAGAATCTTGGTGACACTTTCAATGTATTTGACGATATGTATTTTCTCTACACTTATTTCTTTTTTGGATTCGACTGAAACAATTTGATTCAAGTTGGAAATTGTCTTGCTAAGGGAAACGGAAAGTATTTTTAAATAGTTCACCAATTCCTTTCTGTCGGAATCGCTTTCTGATTCGTCATAGAACTGCAATAAACTTTCAAAATTCCCAGAATGTTCTTTGAGGTTGTGTGTTACTATGTGGGCAAAATTCTTTAATTTTTTATTTTGATTTGTAATGAGATCAAGGGTTTTCTTTAGTTTTTCTTTGTTTTCAACATGCAATGTAATGTCTGTATGAGTACCGATAATACGTAACGCATTGCCATTGGAGTCTCTCTCAATTATTTTTCCTTTGTCAGAAATCCACTTGTAAGTACCATCGTTGCACAATACACGGTGTACGTTTTCATAGATTGGTCGAATGCCATTCAAATGATCTTGAAAGTCTTGAAAGTATTTTTCTCTGTCATCAGGATGAACCCTATCATTCCAATCTTGGGAATTGGAACCAAAACGTAAAGCCTCTTCTTCTTTGTAACCCAGTATGTCTTTTGACTCTTTTGAAAAAAATACACGATCTAAATTATCGGTATTGTCCCAATCCCAAATCCCAATGTTTGAGTTTTCCAATGCAAACTGCCATTTCAGCTTTTCAAACTGTTCAATGCAAGTTTCATTATAAGTACTATCAGTTTCGTTTTTCTTTTCTGTAGGTTGTTCCATTATAACTAGCACATTTATGGAGGGAATAAGTAAAGCTATTTAAATTAATATAAATTGCATTTTTTTTTTTGATCACAAAGCTGTTTATAGATTAAATGTATTAAAAATAGGGCAAACGGTTATTTTCTGGGGTGAAAATTGTGTATAGTGTCCTTTAGATGGCTTTTGTCCACATGCATGTAAATTTCTGTCGTTGTTATACTTTCATGTCCTAACATTAATTGTATGGCTCTTAAATCTGCACCATTTTCCAACAAGTGGGTGGCAAATGAATGCCTAAACGTGTGTGGGGAAACAATCTTTTCCAAATTGATTTTTGAAGCCAACTGCTTGATTATGGTGAAAATCATTGCCCTGGTCAATTGTTTACCTCTTCTGTTCAAGAATAAGGTGTCTTTGCATTCCTCCAAGATGTTCATATGGTTTCTCACTTCTTTTCTATAGATGTCAATATACTTTTGAGTGGTTTCCACTATGGGAACAAAACGTTGTTTGTCTCCTTTGCCTGTAACCTTTATGAAACCTTCTTCAAAAAACAAGTCGGATATCTTAAGGTGTGTCAGCTCACTAACACGTAATCCACAACCATACAACAGTTCCAATATGGCACGGTTTCTCTCCCCTTGTGGGTGACTCAAATCAATGGCTTCTATTAGATCATTAATTTCTTTTTCGCTCAAGGTATCAGGTAGTTTTCTTCCTGTTTTTGGAGACTCTATGGTATCCAGTGGGTTTGTATCTCGATAGCCTTCAAAAACCAAATAGTTGAAAAATCCTTTTAGACCCGATATTATCCTGGATTGTGTTCTAGCATTGACAATCGAAGCGATGGTATATACAAATTGTTGAATCGTTTCTTTGCTAATGGATGTTGGAGAGGAATCAATGTCGTGATCTTCTATGTATGACATTAGCTTCTTTACATCGAAACTATAATTGTCAATAGAGTTTTGAGATAGTCCTCGTTCTATTTTTAGATAATATTCATAGTCTTTTAGGGCATTTTTCCATTTCATATGACAAATATATCACATAATTGAAACAATAGGAATCTAACCATAAATATGTCTTAGTAATTTTAAAATAGTGAAAATTTATTTTTTTTTGAAGAAATAATCAATTTATTGAAGTATGGCAAGACTATTGATAAGATTGAACCTTATATATCATCAATTAATTAAAAACGATTTAAATTATGAAAAAATTACTATTTGTAGCTGCATTTGCAGTTTTTGGACTAACAGTTGTAAATGCTCAAAAGAATGTTGTAAAAGTGAACCCATTGGGCTTGATTTTTGGCTCAGCTGAACTATCCTATGAAAGGGCTATATCTGAAAAAGGAGCTTTTGAAATTTCTGCATCCTATATGAGTATTGATGCCACATTCAATAACTCCACGGAAGAAACCGGTATTAGCGGAGTTGGAGCAGAGGCAAAGTACAAGTTCTACTTCTCTTCGGTGAATGATGCTCCCAGAGGCTGGTATGCAGCACCTTTGGCCAATTTTTATTCGATTACTGGAAAAGAAGGATCCTCAAAAGGAAAGGTCAATACTGTTGGAGGAGGAGCGGTAGCTGGTTACCAATGGGTATTTGGGGGTGGAAACACTGGTTTTGCCTTGGATTTGAATCTTGGAGCACAGTATCTTTCCGTATCGACGTCCGGGGATATCAATGGGACATCCATTGATGGGATAATTCCTAGGTTGGGTATATCTTTGGGGTATGCCTTCTAGAATAGCTTAAATTAAAAAGAAAAACCGAGGCATTTGCCTCGGTTTTTTTTTTGAAATTACTTGATTGCCTTTGTTATTGCAAATTAATCAAAAATAAGCTTAAATGATATTGAAATTACAGAGATCGTATAAACAATAGGAAGTATACTTAGGAATACTGTGAATTTTGTGATGATAATTAATTCTTGCAAACATTCTAAGGCACTGAATTTAGGGGGATTCCTCATTTCTATCTAAGTATTTCATCTAGTTTATTTCGAAAAATCAGTCTTTTAAACATCTGTTTTTTAACATATTACAAAACAAAGTGTTATTTTTTTATTTTTTTTCTTGTTAGAACTAAAATCACAGTGTACTTTTGCCCGCTCAAATAACTAAAAACTTTGATCAATTATGAAAAAATTATTATTTGCTGCAATAGCAGTATTGGGATTAACTAACGTTAATGCACAAGAAGAAAACGTTACAACTGGTGGTTTCGAACAAGGAGATCTTTATGTAAGTGGTACTGTTGGTTACAACAGCTTCTCTCAAGGAGATGCAGATAGCAACGCTCTTACTTTCTCTCCTACGGCTGGATACTTTGTAAGTGATAACATTGCTGTTGAATTAGGTTTGACAGTTGGTACTGGTGAAGATACAGCTAAAACAAAGACTTCATCTTTTGGAGGAACTTTGGGTGCAACTTATTTCTTTACTCCAGAAGATCAATTTTCTTTCACATTGGGAGCTGGTCTTGCTTATACAAGTACTAAAGTTAACCCTGATGGAGAAGACAATGATACAACATGGAATAACTTCGGATTTGCAGTATCTCCAGGTGTAAACTATTTCGTATCTGATTGTTTTGCTTTGAGAGCTTCAATCGGTGCTTTGTCTTACACAAGTAACAAAGCAGATGTTGATGGTGCAGAAGCAGCAAACAACTTTGGAATAAACTTAGATTTATCTGATATCAATTTTGGAATTACCTACAAATTCTAATTTAGATTGCAATTAGTAAAAAAGCCGAAGCATATCATATGCTTCGGCTTTTTTTATGCAATCATATAAGAAAGAAATATTAAATGGGGCAAACAAGCTTTGTGAGAAACCTGAAAATTGTTTTAAAAACATCCAAATCGATCGAAAAACTAGAGTCATCAGATCTGAATGATTTTTTGTGGGTAAATATCAACCCCTTTGATTGAATGTTTCTTAGTTGTTTTTTTGACCTGTAGCATTTAACGGTCTGATGTATAATACATTGAGATGGTGAATTTTTTTTTATTCTTTTTTTGTTGTCAGAACTAAAAACACAGTGTACTTTTGCCCGCTCAAATAACTAAAAAGGACTTTGATTAATTATGAGAAAATTATTATTTGCTGCAATGGCAGTATTGGGATTGACTAACGTTAATGCACAATCGAGAGACAAGGGACAAATAGAAGTAGCTCCTTATGTGCAATATATGTCTTCTTTTTTTAATGGAGACAATGCAGATGCTTCCAACTCTAGAAATGCAATTAACTTTGGTGTTAAGGCAGATTATTTCTTTAATGATAGATGGAGTTTGCGTTCAGGAGTAAGTTTTGATAGTATGGGAGCAAAGGATAGAATTGACGAAGCTGAGCTAAACTATATAAACATACCTGTTAATGCCAATTGGCATTTTGGATCGACTAGAAAATGGAATTTGAATTTTGGTGTGACGCCAGGGTTTTTATCCAGTGCAAAATTTAACGATCGTGACATCAAGGAAACTATAGAGTCTTTTCAACTAGGAATATCTTATGGAATAGGCTATAAGTTGGAGTTGTCAGATAATTTTAGCATACTATTTGATATGCAAGGATTGGTTGGATTGACAAATGTTAATAAAACGGATGCAATAACAACATTGAACGCGGGTTCTGGATTTGGAATTGGAGGAGTATTTAACTTCTAAGAATAGTTTAAGACTATTTATTCAAATAAGAAAGGGTGAGTATGCATTAAGACATGATCGCCCTTTTTTGTTGTCAAGTAAAGGGATCTATTCCTTGCTTTCTATTTCAAAAAAACTAAACATGTTGCCTCCATAGTTCTTGGAATGGCTGTAATTGGCTATATGAGACAGATCTGTATGTTTTGAGTGCTCAAGTATCAGAAGTCCCTCTTCTTCCAGTAGATTGTTTTCAAATACCAATGTAGGGATTTTAGTAAAGAGTTCCAGTGAAAAATCATAAGGTGGGTCTGCAAAGATTATGGAAGTCTTTGAAGATGATTTCTCCAAAAACTTGAAGACGTCGCTCTTTATGGTTTGAATTGGCATATCGAAGCTCTCTGCCGTTTCGTTTATGAATCTTATGCAACCAAAATTCTGATCTACACAAGTGATTTGTTCAGTACCTCGAGAGGCAAATTCATAACTTATGTTACCAGTTCCAGCAAACAAGTCCAAAACAGAGATCTCATCAAAGTAGTAATGGTTGTTTAAAATGTTGAACAAAGATTCCTTTGCCATGTCTGTAGTGGGGCGAACCGGTAATTTTTTTGGAGCAGTGATTCTTCTGCCTTTATATTTTCCTGATACAATGCGCATTATAAGCTTTTTATTAAGGTGAAATCCGAGTGATTGCCTTTCAGCTCTTCGGTATATGAATAAGAATCAAAACGATTTCCAAAACCAACATCTCTAATGTATCTATACAGGATGCCATATAGTACATCGTCTTTTTGTATGTTTCCAAGAAGTATCAAAGGGATGGTTTCCGGATTGAATTGTAGTTGTTCTATCGTAAACAATACATAATAGATGAAATCTTCCGGCGTATTGTAAGTAAAACTATTGTAGAGTAGGAGGCTACCTTTGTCAATTGCTACTATCTCGAAATGCGTCTTAAACACATTTACATACAGTTTGGAATCATTGGAATGTTTTTCGACCTTCAAGAGTTGCTCGATCAATATGGTAGAGAAATGCTTGTATGTAAAACAGCCAAAGACTTCATATATGTAGTTGTTAATGTTTACATAGGGAACATAGACATTTACCGTGTCGTTGATTGCAATGTCGTCGAAAGTTATAAAATCGGTTTTTAGGATTTTAGCATTCAACTTCAAGTAATCGGCCATGGCATTTTCATTGAACAAGGCTTTTGGAACGAGTGTGGACAACTCATTGACATATACAAGAGTTACTTTGTCATAAGCATGCCCAGTTATGCTTTCCGTATTGAAAATATGCTTTAAAGTATCCAAAAGCTCGAAAGGAGTTTGCCTTTTTTCCAATTCGAAATGTTTCAACGAGCCAATTGTATTCGTGTCAGAATTTAGAATACAAAAAGAAAGTCCATTCAAACTAAGTTGAATGGACAATTCCAGGTTGGATAAATCTTGTATAGAATTATTTTTTCGTGTCATATAATTTCGGCCAGTTACCATTTGTTTTCACCTCTTCCAAAGATCCAACTCGTATGGCATCACCATTAATTTCATCAACAGATAAAGCTTGGTTCTCCTCTGTTACATAGTCTTTTTCTTGATCATGTAGAACATCTTTTTTAAGAACAAAAGCTTCAAAAACAGGAATTTTATCATCTTCATCTTCACCTATTTTTCCAGCATTCATGGTAAATTCGAAGTTTTCTTTTGCAAAAGGAACAAATCTCATTTTCTTGTAACGATCTGAAGACTTGAACAAGGAATCTCTTACACCTACAAAAGATAGTGTGTCAAGAATTACTTTCTCGTCATAATGCTCTATACCTCCATATAATTTTGTTTTCTCCTCATTTAGGATCGTGGTATCTCTACGCTCGATAATGGCGAATTTCCCTGTTTCGATAAATCGTACGAGACTATCGTGGTTGTTCGTGTACTTTCCATTAACTTCTCTATAAGCCAATTGCGCATCACGAATGTCTACCAAATTCTCAATGACTTTAGCATAACGTTTTTCTTTTACTTTTTTGAATAGTATAGGGTTATATACAGACATGAACGTTTGGTAACCTAAAAAACCAATCAACAGCCAAAGCGCTATGGTTAAAACAGGTTTGAATTTTGCAGGTATGAACTTGTCAATAAGCCAAACTAACCCAATAGTAAGTAATATTACAGCAACTGCAATAAGAATAAATGTTATCATAGTAATTTATTAAATTTAATTAATGGTCCTTCGCAAATCTACAATTTTTTTTTATTCGCTAAAGCCTATGAGAGTAAAAATCATTATATCTTTGAATAAAAGTTTTAAAACGAATGCCATTAAAGACCAAATCTGAATTTTATTCCATTATAAAACAGCAATTTCCGTTTGAACCTACTGTAAAACAAGATATTTTGTTGTTGCAGCTTTCAGAATTTATTTTTGATGACGACAAAAATGGTTTGTATCTGTTGAAAGGTTATGCAGGTACTGGTAAAACCACTATTATCGGAACTTTTGTGAATAATCTATGGAAAGCTAAGGTAAGTGCCGTTTTGATGGCTCCAACCGGTCGTGCGGCAAAGGTGATCTCTAATTATTCAGGAAAAGAGGCATTTACGATTCATAAGAAAATATATTTTCCCAAGAAGGAAAAAGGGGGAGGTGTAAAGTTTGTCTTGCAACCAAACAAACATAAAAACACCATTTTCATAGTAGATGAAGCTTCAATGATCCCAGATACACCAGGAGATTCAAAGTTGTTTGAAAATGGATCCCTTTTGGATGATTTGATGCAATATGTCTATTCAGGACATAAATGCAAGTTGTTATTAATAGGAGACACTGCGCAATTGCCACCTGTAAAGTTGGAATTGAGCCCTGCTTTGGACGAAAACACATTGAGTTTGAATTACAACAAGTCCGTTACCAGGATGGAACTGGACGAAGTGATGCGTCAAGGTCAAGATTCCGGTATATTGGAGAATGCTACAGAATTGAGGGAGACTCTATCAAGTGGATTCTATGATAGTTTCAAATTTAACCTTCTAGGATTCAAAGACATTGTAAGGTTGATTGATGGCCATGACATCATTGATGCGATAAACGATGCTTATGGAACGCTTGGCAATGAGGAAATGGCATTGATCGTAAGAAGTAACAAAAGAGCGAATCTATACAACCAGCAAATAAGAAGTCGTATACTATTCAACGAAAACGAGTTGTCCGCTGGAGATTATCTAATGGTTGTCAAGAATAATTATTTTTGGATAAAACCAACCACGGAAGCTGGTTTCATAGCCAATGGAGATATCATTGAAGTCTTGGAAATCTTTAGTATTCAAGAACTATATGGTTTTCGGTTTGCAGAAGTAAAGGTAAGAATGGTGGATTATCCCAAAATGCGACCTTTTGAAACCGTATTGCTATTGGACACCATTTCAGCAGAGACACCATCATTGCCTTATGAGGAATCCAATCGTCTTTATCAGGAAATACAAAAGGACTTTGAAGATGAGACCAGCAATTACAAGAAATTCCTAAAGATTAAAGGAAACAAGCATTTCAATGCCTTGCAAGTCAAGTTTTCCTATGCCATAACATGTCATAAATCACAAGGAGGGCAATGGCACACCGTTTTCGTAGAACAACCCTATTTGCCAAACGGGATAGACAAAGACTATTTGCGTTGGTTGTACACAGCTGTTACCAGAGCGAAGGAAAAACTATATCTAATAGGTTTCAAAAACGATTTTTTCATCGAAGAATAAAATATCACGGTTGTCATTGAGGTCGTTTTACAATAACCATGCATATGCTTAGAAGAATGTTAAATTTTATTAACTTTGAAGTACGATGCGCATTAACTAATTATATCTTCCTTCAACAAGAAGATTTCCAAAATTGAAAAATGGGAACAGAATCAATAATCAGCATATGTTTGGGTATAGGTTTGGCTGCTTCAGTCGGATTTAGAGTTTTTGTGCCGTTGTTTGCATTGAGTCTTGCCTCTTATGCCGGAGTTTGGGAGCTTAATGAATCATGGGAATGGATCGGAAGCCTATCTGCATTGCTAATACTTGGAGTAGCCACGATCGTTGAAATCTTTGCATACTACATACCTTACATCGACAACGTTTTGGATTCCATGGCCATTCCTTTGGCAGGAATAGCAGGAACGGCAGTTATGGTATCCACCGTAGCCGATTTAAGTCCAGTTGTTACCTGGGCCTTGGCCATAATAGCAGGGGGAGGCACAGCAGCTGCAATAGCTAGTTCCTCTGGTGTTACTCGTTTGGCGTCTACCACAACTACTGGAGGAGTGGCAAATCCGATCGTATCGACTGTGGAAACCACCACGTCGATTGGTATGTCCATAGTTTCCGTGTTTTTGCCATACGTTGCCATTATTTTGGCAATCCTCATATTATATGTGATTTTTAGAATTTATCGAAAGTTTAAATCCAGTAGCGCTTGAATTCTTTTTAAAAACTATATTTTTGAAAAATAAATGACTTTGTAATAAATGAAAATAATCGCAATGATTCCTGCACGATACAGTGCATCACGTTTTCCTGGTAAACTCATGCAAGATTTGGGTGGGAAACCTGTTATAACGCGAACTTATGAAGCCACGGTGGCAACAAGTTTGTTCGATGATGTCATAGTTGTTACGGATAGCGACATCATTTTCAAGGAAATCTCAAATAGTGGAGGCCATGTGGTCATGAGCAAGAAAGAGCACGAATGCGGGAGTGATCGTATTGCAGAAGCTGTGGAGTCCATGGACATTGACATTGTCGTAAATGTACAAGGAGATGAACCGTTCACAGAAGTCGATTCCCTAAAAAAGCTGATTGATGTCTTTAAAAAAGATATAAAGGAAGAAGTGGATTTGGCCTCTTTGATGGTGCACATTACAGATTTGGAAGAAATAGAAAATCCCAATACGGTAAAGGTCATTGTTGACAGGGATGATTTTGCATTGTATTTTTCACGTAGTCCAATACCATTTCCTAGAGACAAGACGGTAAGCGTTAAATATTATAAGCACAAAGGAGTCTATGCTTTTAGAAAAGAAGCCCTATTGGACTTTTATCATTTGCCCATGCTGGGATTGGAAGCTTCTGAAAAAATTGAATGCATTAGATACCTGGAATATGGAAAACGAATTAAAATGGTTGAAACAAGCATTCAAGGTGTGGAGATAGACACGCCTGAGGATTTGGAGCGAGCAAAAAAGCTTTGGAAATAACACGGAAAGAACAATTGAGAAAAGAATATAAAGACATAAAGGTCATTGGTTTCGATGCAGACGATACACTTTGGGTAAACGAAACTTATTTTCGAGATGCCGAAAAGGAGTTCGCTAAGTTGTTGAGTCAATATGAAACACCAAACAAGATAGACCAAGAACTTTTTAAGATGGAAATCAAAAATCTTCCAACTTATGGATATGGTGTAAAAGGTTTTATTTTGTCTATGGTGGAAATGGCTTTGGAACTATCAAATCACAATGTTTCAAATGCAGCCATAGAAAAAATCATTTCCATTGGAAAGGAAATGATCAACAAACCAGTGGAGCTATTGGAAGGTGTAGAAGACGTATTGAAGGTATTGTCCAAAAAGTACAGATTGATAGTTGCGACAAAAGGAGATTTGTTGGATCAAGAACGTAAATTGGAAAAATCGGGCTTGTTGGATTATTTTCATCACATAGAGGTGTTGAGCGATAAAAAAGAATCCAACTATTCCAAATTGTTAAATCATTTGGATATAGATCCATCTGAGTTTTTGATGATAGGAAATTCATTGAAATCCGATATTTTGCCATTAATAAACATTAATGCAAATGCAATACACATTCCTTTTCACACGACTTGGGCCCATGAAGACATCAAGGTCAGCGAAAAAGAAAACGAGAGTTACAAAACAATAGGTAGTCTGTTAGAATTATTACCATTTTTAGATTAGAAAAAAAACTATATTTTTCACATTATAAATAGTTAGATGAGTTATAAAAATTTTCCAATGGTGTCCAGAGTAGTGTTTGGACGAGGTAGTTTTAATCAATTAGGAGATATCTTATCACCCAAACGGTTGAATACAAAAGCGCCATTTATATTTTTTGTGGATGAAGTATTTAAAGGAAATGCTTGGTTGACGTCAAGAATCCCTTTGTCTTATGACGATAAATTATACTATGTTTCTGCAAACGAAGAACCAAAGACATCTCAAATCGATGAATTGGTAGAAGATATCATTCTAAACCATAAAGAGAGACCTTCTGGGATCATAGGTATTGGAGGAGGTTGCATACTGGATGTTGCAAAGGCCGTATCGATAATGCTTACAAACAAAGGCCAGTCCAAAGATTACCAAGGGTGGGATCTTGTAAAGAACCCTGCCATCTATCATGTCGGCATACCAACGATATCTGGAACAGGAGCAGAGGTGTCAAGAACGACCATTCTTACCGGTCCAGATCGAAAACTAGGTATAAATAGTGATTACACACCGTTCGATCAGGTTATTTTGGATCCGGAATTAACAAAGGATGTCCCAAAGGAGCAATGGTTCTATACTGGTATGGATTGTTATGTTCATTGCATAGAGTCCTTAAATGGAACTTACTTGAACGCCTTTAGCAAATCCTATGGAGAAAAGGCCTTTTCATTGTGCAAGGAGATTTTTGTGGAAGATGGCATATCCGTAGAAGAATCCCAGGACAAATTGATGATGGCCAGCTGGCATGGAGGTATGAGCATAGCTTACTCCCAAGTTGGTGTGGCACATGCCATGAGTTATGGACTATCATATTTGCTGGGTACGAAGCACGGCATAGGAAATTGCATCGTCTTTGATCATTTGGAGGATTACTACCCTGACGGAGTAGCCTTGTTCAAGGAAATGAAAGCAAAGCACAACATAGAATTGCCTCAAGGGATATGTGCGAACCTATCGGACAAGGAATTTAACATAATGATAGATGTAGCATTGAGTTTGGAGCCATTATGGGAAAATGCGATTGGCAAGCAATGGAAAAAAACGATAACAAGAGAGACCTTGAGAGCGCTTTATCAAAAAATGTAACATGCGTTGGTTAATAAAACTCATTTATTTTAAACTTATGGGCTGGAAAGTCGTTGGTAATACGACAATGTCCATGGATACGGTGAAAAAAGCTGTTTTAATAGCCGTACCACATACTAGTTGGTATGATTTCTTCATTGGTATCTTTTTAAGAAAAGTCGTTGGTATCAAGGCTAATTTCGTAGGGAAGAAGGAATTGTTCATATTTCCATTTGGTTATTTTTTTAGGGCCTTGGGTGGTGCTGCATTGGATAGGACATCTGGACAAAACAAAGTACAAGCCATAGCCAAGCTATTTAAGGATAGAGAGGAGTTTAGGCTGGCATTGGCCCCGGAAGGAACTCGAAAGAAGGTGGGGAAATGGAAAACAGGATTCTATTACATAGCAAAGGAAGCCAATGTCCCCATCATAATGTTCACTTTAGATTTTGGTAAGAAACAAAACAAGATATCAGAGCCATTTTATCCTACGGACGACATGGAAGCAGATTTCAAGTTCATGCACAATTTCTTCAAAGGAGTGGTTGGTAAAGTCCCCCATTATTCTTAAATATTTAATTATCAATAGTTTTAACTATCTATAATTGTTTTATTCTCTAAAATGAGTGGTCAAAATAGAGAATTATATAAAAAAGTTAAGATTTCTTTTTGAAATTGTAAAAATAATATTATTTTTGACATAAATATTGAAAGATATTTTTGTGTAGTGCTATTGAATGAAACATAAAGTAAACTCTTAAAGTCCCTAAAAAGAAACATTCCCCTACTACAAAATTTAAAAGCTACTTCAGTTTATATTGAAGTAGCTTTTTTTATCATATAAAAATTAGGGAGCTTATATGATATTTACATTAAATCTTTTGTTTTGAGAATTCGTCTTTGTTTTCTTCCTTCTGTCCATCATCCTTCCTGCTAGGAAAAACCAAGGATGTACTGGAATAAGTCGATCCAAATGTTATGTTGGCAAAATATACTTGTTGCAAGGCATCATTTACTTGAGTCTCGGTCAATTCTTTCAATGGATGAATGAAAATCGACCATAAGACATCATCGGAAATTGCATATTTAACATCCAATGCCGTATGAAAATTAGCCAATAGGGCATTGGTCTTTAGTTCCTCCGTGAGTTTGAAGGATTCCATTATCGGCGAGATAATACGCATTCTATTGTGGCTTTCATCCGTTAGACAAATAAAGGTGACCTCTTTGATGTTGAATTGCCAACGCCCTTTGGAGCCTTGAATGGAATCACTAACTGCAGCAAACAATTCTTCCAACTTGTCATTGTCCATGTCTTGGGAGAATGAGACGTTAAAGGCGATAAGGAATAGTATTGATACAGTGAGCTTTTTCAAAATGCAAATGTTTGGTTTTAGCTTATTTGTCGTCATTCATCATAAAACTTAACAAATAGATGGGGGAAATTAGGCATGAGACTCATAATTGAAGTTATTGAGAAGTAAGAATCCAAAAGGCAATTCATTTTATTTGCATAAATTAGTAATCAAATACCTTATGAACATGAAAAACAAATGTTTAGTACTCAGTATAGTTATTCTGTCGGTTTTCAGTTGTAAAACGGAAACGAAGGAAGTAATCATTGACAAGGCGGGGTCTGTAGACTATTTGGACAACACCAACAAGGATGACCGATTCTTGGGAGGAATTAGGATGATCCCCATTGAAACACCAAAGGGAACATTTAAAGTATGGACAAAACGAATAGGAAGCAATCCAACGATGAAAGTTCTTTTGCTTCATGGAGGACCAGGAATGACACATGAGATATACGAATGCTTTGATGGTTACTTTCCGCAAGAGAAAATAGAATACTATTATTACGATCAATTGGGGTCTTATTACAGTGATCAACCAAAGGATTTGTCGCTTTGGAATTTGGATCGTTTTGTTGAAGAAGTAGAACAAGTAAGGGTGGCATTGGGTTTGAACAAAGACAATTTTTATCTATACGGACAATCATGGGGAGGAATACTAGGAATGCAATATGCTTTGAAATATCAACAAAACTTGAAGGGGTTGGTCATTTCCAACATGGTGGCATCCATTCCAGAATATCAAAGATACTCGGATGAAGTATTGGCTCCAAAAATGAAACCAGAGGTTTTAAAGGAGATAATGAGCTACGAAGAAAAGGAGGATTATACCAATCCTCGCTATATGGAGCTCATAGTGGACAATTATTACACGGAGCATGTGATTAGGATGCCTGTAGATGAATGGCCAGAACCAATAAACCGTTCGTTCAAACACTTAAACCCGGATGTTTACGTTACGATGCAAGGCCCAAGTGAATTTGGCATAAAGGGAGATGCAACACTGAAGAACTGGGATGTGAAAGACCAATTGAAAAACATAGTGGTACCTACTTTAACGATAGGGGCAACTCATGACACCATGGATCCAGAACATATGAAATGGATTTCTACGGAAGTCCAGAACGGTAAATTTCTATTGTGCCCAAACGGAAGTCATTTATCACAGTTCGATGATCAAAAGGTGTTCTTTGAAGGTTTGATAGATTTTATCAAGAGCGTTGATGATGGTAGCTTCAACAAGTAAGCTAAGCTTTTGCCAACTTTGTCTTTTGTTTCATAAATACGAAAACCAAAAACGACAACAACCCAAAAAACGTAAATCCAACAAATAAAGGTAATACGGAAGTCTCTACGTGGCTTCCAATGTAATTGGCTATGGGAACAGCCATGACAGTGGAAATAAAACCATTGATGGCGGAACCAATACCAGCAATGTGCCCCAAAGGTTGCATTGCAAGGGCACGAAGATTTCCGAAGAGCAATCCTACGGCAAAGAATTGACAAAGGAAGAAAGCCAACAAGATGGATATGTGAGGGTTGTCTCCTTGTATGAAAAGCATAACGTACAAAAATGAGATGGCAGTATAGGCTATGGCTGCCAAATATGCTATCTTGAAGGACCCAAACCTTATTACCAGCCTACTATTCATAAAAGTGGAAGAGCCGACAGCCAAGGCTGTGCTGGCAAACAAATAAGGAAACCATTCTCCAAGACCGTATTGTTGTTCAAAAATCTGCTGTGAAGTACTCAGGTACACCATAAACGAGCCAGTGATGAATCCAGAAACCAAAGTAAAGGCAACTGCATCTTCATGCTTAAAAAACTCTTTTGTCCCGCTTATGAACAATTGCCACTTGAAAGGGATTCTTTTCGATTTGATCAAAGTCTCTGGTTGGCGTTTCCAAAACCAAATGATTATTACTATCCCTATCAACAAGTTCGCATTGAAAATGGCCCTCCAATCTGCAATGTTCAAAAAAAACTGTCCAAAAGCAGGAGCTACCGTAGGAATCAATATAAAAAAGGCAACAATTATAGAGAGCACCTTTGCCATGTAATCACCACTGTAGGAATCTCTGACCATGGCGATTGCAATCGTTCTTGGGGACGACAAGCCTATACCTTGAAGAATCCTACCAAGAATCATCATCTCAAAGCTTTTGGTGGTCACACAAATGATACTTGCCAGGACAAATACAAGAAAACCGATATAGACCATTCCTTTTCTACCAAAACTATCGGATAAAGGTCCAAAAATCAATTGACCGACACCAAGACCCAAGAAAATCATTATGATCAATTTTTGGTTTTGTATTGGATCCGTTACACTCAAAGACTCGCCAATGTCCGGAAGAGCAGGTAGCAAGGCATCAATGGACAATGCCACCAAAGACATTAAGGCAGCCATTAAAGCAACGAATTCAAATTTGAAGGATTGTTGGTTTTGCATGGGTCAAAATTACATTAAAAAAACTCTAAATTTACTGTTTGCAAGTATTATATTAGATAAGTGAAAGTACAACTCATAACCAATTTGAAACATGTTGACAGATAGTTTGATAAAATTGTTCAAAAGAGACTTGAATGCTTTGAAAAAGGAAATAGAATCCTATGATGATGAATCCAATTTATGGTTACTCCATAAAGACATAAAGAATTCAGCAGGGAATTTATGTTTGCATCTTGTAGGAAACCTCAAGACGTTCATAGGTGCTTCTTTGGGAAATACGGGCTATGTTAGACAGAGGGATCAGGAATTCTCACTTAAAGACGTTCCACGTGTGGAACTGTTGCAGCAAGTGGATGAAGCCATCGTCATTGTAGAAGAGACACTTAAAACCTTGACGGAGGCAGATTTGCAAAAGGAATTTGTTCGTCGTGTCTTTGAAGACAAAATGACCACCGAGTACTTCTTGATCCATTTGACGATGCATTTGTCCTATCACCTGGGGCAAATAAACTACCATCGAAGATTGTTGGAATAATATGTTAATGTAAACCATTGTACACGATAACTTATCTATTTTCGCATAACAAATACAAGTAAATGCAGCATTTAAAAGAGACATCTCCAACTAAAAATAAAAAGAAACGAAAAGTAACGTTGGCTTCGGCTTTTAAAACCATTATTTGGCCTAGGCGGAAATACGTTTTCATAGGCCTCATCTTAATAGTCATCAGAAGTTTGTCTGGATTGGTTTTACCTATACAAAGTAAAGTTTTATTGGATGATGTCGTGCCAAATAAAGATTACAGTGGACTCTATACACTAATCGCTATTGTAATTACGGCAATAACAATTCAATCTATAACGTCTTTTCTCTTAACGCGTGTTTTAAGTGTACAAGCACAGTATTTAATAAGCGAACTACGAGCACAAGTACAAAAGAAGGTACTATCCCTACCCATCAGTTTTTTCGACAATACGAAATCTGGGGCTTTGGTATCACGTATAATGAGCGATGTGGAAGGTGTTCGAAACCTTATTGGTACTGGATTGGTGCAATTGGTTGGAGGTACATTTACTGCAATAGTTTCTTTAATTATTTTGATAGACATAAATGCTTGGATGACTCTTTTTGTATTGGCTCCCATTTCCATTTTTGCCATAATAGCCTTGAAGGCATTCAAATACATTAGACCAATATTCAGGAATAGGGGGAAGATCAATGCAGAAGTAAAAGGACGCTTGACCGAAACCTTGGCTGGAGTTAGAGTAATCAAAGCCTTTAATTCCGAGGCACAAGAAAACAAGGTCTTTGAAAAAGGAGTAGACAAACTCTTTCAAAATGTAAAGAAGAGTTTGACGGCTACAGCATTGATGACGAGTTCTTCTACTTTTCTAATAGGTATTGCCACAACTGGAATTATGGGGATAAGTGGTTACTATATGATAGAAGGTTCTATGTCTGCTGGTGATTTTTTGGAATTCACCTTGATCTTAGGTTTTATGATTGCACCAATAGTACAAATGAGTAATATTGGTAGTCAATTAACCGAGGCTTTGGCAGGATTGGATCGTACCGAGGAGTTGATGAACATGGCGACTGAAGATGATGATGAAAATAGATCGATCCAATTGGATGATGTAAAGGGTGACATCTCATTTAAGAACGTTGGCTTTTCATATGAGGAAGGCAAGCAAATATTGCATGACATCAACTTTGAAGCACCATCTGGATCTGTAATAGCATTGGTAGGAAGTTCTGGTTCGGGAAAATCCACAATTGCTGGCTTGTCCGCAACGTTTTTAAACCCACAATCTGGACAAGTGACCGTAGATGACATAGATATGACCAAAGTGAGACTAAGCAGCTTTAGAAAGCATTTGGGCGTGGTTTTGCAAGATGAGTTTCTATTTGAAGGCTCCATTCGAGAGAATATCATGTTTCCGAGGCCAAATGCTACCGAAGCCCAATTGCATGAAGCTGTAAAAGCGGCCTATGTCGATGAGTTCACAGATCGTTTCGATGACGGATTGGAGACTTTGATTGGAGAAAGGGGAGTGAAGCTGTCTGGAGGACAAAGACAGCGTATAGCGATCGCTAGGGCAATCTTGGCTGATCCCAAGATCATTATTCTGGACGAAGCGACTTCCAATTTGGATACCGAAAGCGAAGCCTTGATACAAAAGAGTTTGTCCGAGCTTACCAAGAACAGGACTACCATAGTGATTGCGCATCGTTTGAGTACGATTAGAAAGGCCGATCAGATATTGGTAATAGAATCCGGGAGGATAGCGGAACGCGGAAATCACGATGAGTTGATAGCAGCGAAGGGGCGCTATTATGACCTATATACATTTCAAGCAAAGATTTAATTTTGTGTACATAATAATTTTATAATCAGGTAGTTATGTGTTTTATATAGAGTAAATCTATGATAGATTCATTCTATGGGATTACTGGTTTATGGCTGCCTTGTAAACCTTCAAACAACGCTCACGAGCCATTTTATGGTCGACGATGGGAGTGGGGTAAGTAAGCTCTTGAAAATTGGGTACCCACTTCTTGACATAGTCTAATTGCTTGTCAAACTTTTCAATTTGTGTGGTTGGATTGAAAATCCTGAAATATGGAGCAGCATCCACACCACAACCAGCTACCCATTGCCAATTTCCAACATTGCTGGACATGTCATAATCATGTAATTTCAATGCAAAATAGGCTTCTCCCCAGCGCCAATCCACGAGTAGATGTTTGCACAAAAAACTCCCTACCAACATACGTACGCGATTATGCATGAATCCCGTTTGATTCAATTGGCGCATTCCTGCATCGACCAAAGGGTAACCAGTTTCACCATCGCACCATTTTTTGAATTCCGTTTCATCGTTGCGCCATTCGATCCGGTCATATTTTGGTTTGAAACTATCTGTAGCGGTATGGGGGAAATGCCAAAGAATTTGCGTGAAGAATTCTCTCCAAATCAACTCTTTCAAAAAGGTGATATTGCTTTGTTTGGCAGCTTTGCCTACCATTTTTCTGATGCTTACCGTGCCAAATCGAAGATGAGGACCCAATTTGGAAGTACTGTCCATGGCTGGGAAGTTGCGAGTGGCTTCGTAGTCACCAATCAAAGATTCGCTTGAATCATATTTAGCAATTTCAATCATTGACTTGTTAAAATCAATGGCTTCAAGGTCGAGGTTTGGTAAATCGATGCTTTTTATGGTAGCATCCAATAGAGCTTCCGAAGGGTATGAAATCATTCTTCCAGAATGGTAGGCTTCAATCCATCTTTTAGAATATGGCGTATATACTTTATATGGTGTGCCATCCTTTTTTACAATCTCGTCCTTTTCGAATATCATTTGATCCTTGACGCTTTTAAAAGCGATGCCATTGGAATCCAACAATGCTTTGATTGCATTGTCCCTGGCAATGGCATAAGGCTCATAATCCGTGTTCGTATAGACGGTATCCACATCATATTTGGAAATCAATTGTTCGTAGATGTCCATCGGCTTGCCATGATACATCGCAATGCCTGAGCCATACTCATTCTTGAGTTTCGTGTTGAGTGCTTGCAATGTCTCATGAATAAAGGTCACTCGGGCATCGTTTCTTGGCAATGAATCCAATATGTCCTTGTCGAAGATGAATATTGGCAATACGTTTTTTGAGGACACCAAGGCTTCGTGGAAACCCGCGTTGTCTTCCAATCGCAAATCGCGACGAAACCAGAATATGCTTATGGATTGTTTCATTTGTTTTTATCTACTGTCTTGTATGTTCCAAATATTTCCTCCAACTTCTTAGAGCGATACTCAAAGATTTCTTTCAATTTTGGTTTGACCAGTAGAGGATGTCCCAATTGCCCCAAAAAGCCCATAGGCAACTTGTAGTCTATGATGTCTTCCATTTCTACGCCCTCGTCTATTTCCTTTATGAAGTGTTTGTGATGCCACAGCGCATATGGGCCAAAGCGTTGCTCATCTACAAAATATTCGTTGTGTACGACGTGTGTTATTTCGGTTACCCATTTAGTTTTTATCCCAAGGATGGGAGTCACTTCATATTGGATGATTTGGCCTGCGAACATTGGTCTGTCTGCTCCAGATATGATATCGAAACCCATATGGTCCGGTGTTATTGTTTTCAAGTTCTTGGGGTCGGAGAGGAATGCCCAAGCTTGCTCTTTGGTTATGGGCAAATTCTGCTTTTTGTGCAATCTATGTATTTTCATGTCGACGATGCATTTAATTGTTAAGCAATATGTATGCATTCAGCGAGATTGCTATTAATAGCCACGTCATATATGGCAATAGCAAGTAACTTGTTTTTTCAAGTAGGTTCTTGTATTCGAAGAAAAGATAGAAAATGAGCAATGTCAACAATATCAAATTTATCAATCCCAAACCTATTAGATGTTGATTGAAAAACACATAGTTCCATATGACATTGAGTACTACTTGAATAAAAAAAAAGAACTGCACTTTCATTGTGCTCTTTTTCATGAACAAGTGACCAAGGTATATGGAGAAACAGATCATTATCATAGTCCAAGCCAAGCCAAAAAACCAACCAGGGGGTGTCCAAGGTGCTTTGTTCAGATCAAGGTACCAATCGGTCAAAGGCCCATTTTTCATTAACAAGGTTCCCAGTGCAAGTCCACCGAAATTGATGATTAAGAAAAAGATGATGTATTTTGTTCTTTTCAAGAGTCTATTGTTTTGATGTGTTTTGTTATCTTTTTGCTGGATGGCTTGGTAACTGAATAGTAATAGTCAATCAATTTCCCTTCCGGGTTTATCAAGTACTTTTGAAAATTCCATTTTACAGATGAGTTGGAAACTCCATTCAAATCTTTTTTTGTCAGCCATGCATAGAGAGGATGTTGGTTTGTTCCCTTGACGTCTATCTTTTCGGTAATCAAGAACGTCACACCATAGTTTCTTTCGCAGAAAACACTTATTTCCGAAGCCGTACCTGGTTCTTGCTTTCCAAATTGATTGCAGGGAGTCCCAATTACGACAAGTTGCTCCCTATAAGTTGTACTTAACTGTTGAAGGGCTTTGTACTGTGGTGTAAACCCACATTCTGAAGCCACATTTACAAATAAGACATATTTTCCTTTGCATGCTGATAAATTCATCGATTCATTGTAAAGGCTTTTTATTTTTATGTCAAAAAGGTTGGGCATGTTGTTTTGTTATTGCTTTGAAATCCAAAGAGTTTTTTTTATTAAAAATAGCCTTTTTTAAAGGTAAATCAGTTTCGATACAAAAAAAGCTGCCAATATGGCAACTTTTTTTAAAAATCTTTGGTCGAATATGCTAGGAATATATTTCACCTTCATCAAATCATTGAGCTTTTCATTGAAATGAATGGAGTATGACTAGCATGGACAACATAGTTCTCTATTCCGTTGGACGACCTTTAAGTCTTTTTTCAATTTTTTGCTTTATCAAGGTAAGACGCTTCATAACTTCCATCAATTCTGGGTCTTTGTTTTCTTTATAAATTTCATTTAAGCCAAGAATAAGCTCTTTAGCCTTTCTAGATGCCACAATACGTTCATTTGTAGTCTTAAAGGAAGTGCCAGCTTGTTCAAATTCTAATGCTTTTTTTAACATATCCATTTTTTGTCTTTTAATTATTCTCAAATTCAGTTATCATAACTTGCAAATTAAATACGTTATATGTTCAGAGAGTATAAACAACTCCTCCATGTTAATTCGCTTGTTATTTGATTTATCAAGCTTGGTTTATGCTTTTTAAGTCATATATACCATACTTGACTTTGAAAGTTCAATAACCTTGCCAGAAGAAAAATATGACATAAAGATGTTTACCTGTTATGTGAACAAAGGGATTGGCACTATTTTGGGTAAAAACGCTACCTCTCTTCTAAAAGCGTTTGGTTATATAATACTTATTTGCCAAATAAAGCAATTTTTGACTTATTATCAGGAATTAATCAGAAAAATATTTTTTAAAAATACGTTTTTGTACACTTTTTAACGCTCAATTGAGCAATTTGCCTGTTAAACCAAGACAAATATCCTCAATTAATACAATAATCCTTTTTTTTTATCATCACATTAAATTATAACAGTATAGAGACAATAAATATTTGGGAAGACTCCAATTGTTTTAAGATCAAGCCTTAACAGTCTCCGTCGCTGCAACAGTTGTCGTCTTTGACCAACTTGCAGGATGAGACTCCAGCCAAGGCTCCCAGAATTGGAGCAACGATGTAAAGCCATAGATGTTGAAAGTTACCTGTGAATAGAGCAGGGGCTATGGAACGAACGGGATTCATGGATGCCTTTGTCATGGGACCTGCAAACATTGCCTCCAACAAGATTACAGCACCTACAGCTATGGCGGCCATGGTTCCGATCTCCTTGCTTCCTGTGGAAACATTGATGATTACCACCATCAAGAAGAAGGTGAGTAGGAATTCCAATATGGCTGCCTTGTATGCGGGAAAGCCATCGGCGGGAACCGTCTCCCCCAAGAATTGACTTTCGGGAAACAAAAAACAAAGCAATGCACTTGCCAATATGGCACCAATCAATTGTGCTAGAATGTATTTTGGGACGTCAGCCCAGGCAAATTTCTTTGCGAAGGCAAAACCAATGGTGACTGCAGGATTGAAATGCGCCCCGGAAATTTCCCCAAAGGCATAGATCATGGTCATGACTATCAGTCCCCATGTTATGGCAACACCGACGTGGGATATGCTTCCGTTTGTAATCTCATTGATTGTCATTGCTCCCGTACCACAAAATATCAATGCAAATGTACCTAGTGACTCGGCTATGAGTTTCTTCATCTTTTTTAACGTTTTGGCAAATATACAACCTCTTAATTTAAGGTTTTGTTAACAATTCAAGGATTTACTTATGTGTAAATTTACATTCATTAACACAATAACACTAATTATTATACATTATGAAAAAATTACTATTGATGGCTTTGGTATTTGCTGTATCATTTTCAGTAAACGCACAAGTTGAGACACCACAACCGAGCCCATTGGCAAAATTGGAGCAAAAGGTTGGATTGACAGACGTTACCTTGGAGTATTCCCGTCCAGGAATGAAAGGACGTACCATTTTCGGAGATTTGGTTCCTTACGGGGAATTATGGAGAACTGGAGCAAATGCAAATACCAAGATCTCATTTAGTGACGATGTCGTGATTGAAGGAAAGACATTGAAGGCTGGTGATTACGCGATCTTTACCAAGCCAAACAAGGATTCTTGGGAAGTGATCTTCTATTCGGATGCAACAAACTGGGGAACACCTCAAGAATGGGATGAAAGTAAAGTAGCTGCTACCGTTTCTGCCAAGGTATACAAGATGCCAATGAAGATAGAAACACTTACCATGACGTTTGACGACCTAACAAGCAGTACTGCCGTATTGGGGATGTTATGGGAAAATGACTATGTAGGCATCAAGTTCGAAGTGCCTACGGATGCTTCCGTTGCCAAATCCATAGACAAGACCATGGCTGGTCCTGGTCCTGGAGATTACTTTGCTGCTGCAAGATACTACTTGCAAGAAGGAAAGGACATAAACAAAGCCGTGACTTGGATAGACAAAGCCATTTACATGACAAAAGACAATCCTCGTTTTTGGTACTTGCGTCAACAATCATTGATCCATGCAAAAGCTGGAAAGAAGAAATCTGCAATTGCAGCTGCAAAGGCATCTTTGGCTGGCGCTGAAAAAGCAGGAAACGACAACTACATAAAGATGAACAAAGATTCTTTGAAAGAGTGGGGAGCGCTTTAATTTAAGTCAATCCCAATAATATTTAAAAGGCGCAAACAGAACATTCTGTTTGCGCCTTTTTTCAATGCATCATTTCATGAATTCATTATTCGGGGAAGTATGTAAACCACCCCCATTCGTTATAGACCGTAATGGAACCATCCGAATTGCATACTCTAATGTCTTCACCTCCGCAAACGGCAAGTGCTTCTGCATCTGTAAGAACTTTTAAATTTTTCATAGTGTAAATGTTTTAAAATTAATGAATGAAACAAATTAAGTTCTAAAAAGGAAGAAGAAAAAGAGTGTGATCCCTTGTTTTATAAAATTCGTGATAGCGATTAGGATGTAAGATGCTGAAAACAAGGTTGTTGTGTTTTATTCAGCTAAAACATGTTGCCATTTCAACAAAACGTTCCTATTCATACTTTTTCATCAATCCAAAGTCAAAGGGCGTCCAATAGCAGGATTTCAACCCGCTTTTCTTGAATCCAAAGTTTACCCAACTATTGCAAGTGTTCAAACAAGAATAACTTCCTTTGGCCTTGTAGAAATCATCTTTTTCGGAGTAGCCTTTGTCCTCGAGAATCATCTTGTTTCCGTTTTGATCTTCTTCAAAGGTATCGAGTATGTAATCATAGAGTAGTTGAAATTCCTTGGTGCTTGTTTTTATCTCGATCCAGTCACTTTGTCTATGTTCGTATCTCGTCACGTGCATCAACGTCGTGCTTTTCAAGAACAAGGCTTGAATGGCGTTTCCAAACGTCAAATCATCCCAAGTGGGAGTATTGATGTAAAAATTCTCATCTCCCCATCCAAATGAAATGTACTGTTCCGTTTCAAGGCTAACGATACCTTTCAATGCATAGGGATCTATGTCCCCTTTATGGAAAACGATATCCAAATGTACCCCGTTGGAGCTCAGGAATATGGTTTTGTCACAAATAGACTCATCATCTTCCTTGTCTATGGTAATGGAGCTAAAAAACAAAGATACGACCAAGTAGACAATGGGGATTGCCAAAAAATACAAACTCCATTTCACTATTTTCATCAATGTTCTCTTAAGCATTTCTTCTGACTGTTGAATTCAATGAAAAGTCAATATGTGACAATTTGACGATATTGTAAAATTCAATAAAACATTTCCAATATACGATTTGTTCATGTTCCTGTTTTCACTTGTGGAATTCTTATGAAGGAATGCTGTTCCAATATTTGAGGAAGATGCCATTATCTTTACTTCAATATCCAATATAGCATCTGGTTAGAATATTTTTTTCTACTTTTGCGGTTTGAATATTTTACACATAATCAAACATATTAAATCTTAACTTCATATAAATGGTGTTAGACTGCTTAAAATGAGTATGTTGTGTGGTTGATTGTGTTTTTTGTTTTCAAAATGAATCATAACACGTTAACCACTAATACAAATGAAAAAACTAACACTAACACTAATTGGCATAGTAGCCATGACACTAAGTGCTTTCGGACAAGCACCGGAAAGCTTCAATTACCAAGCAGTCATAAGAGATGCCGGAAATGAAATACTGGACAACCAATCCGTTGGTATGCAAATGACTATACGACAAGGGAGTGCAGGAGGAACCGCGGTTTACTCAGAAACATTTGCCTCTACGACCAACGCATTTGGTTTGGTAAACCTTGAAATAGGAACAGGAACCTCCACAGATGATTTTTCAACGATAGATTGGGCTGTTGGGCCATACTTCATTGAAACGGCTGTGGATGCGACTGGAGGAACTTCATATTCCGTAGTTGGAACAAGCGAATTGATGAGCACTCCTTATGCATTGTATGCAAAGAGTGCAGAAATGGTCGATGATGCCGATGCCGATCCTACAAATGAGATTCAGGACATTTCCCTTTCTGGAACAGACTTGACCATTTCCGACGGTAGCACAGTCGACTTGTCAAATATCACAGATGATGGTGATTGGGTGGTAACAAGTGGAACCAATTACACCAACGGCAATGACGGAAACATTGGTATTGGAAATATGGCACTAACCCAAAATAGATGGCAATTGACCGTAAAAGATACCGTAAACTGCATGTTGGATTCCAAAACCATTGATGTAAGTGAGTTATTTGCTGTATTTACAAGAAATTTAAATGAAAACAACACAGGTGTTGGAATTGGTTTCCAAAGCACATCGACTGTGACAGGAATGGGGGCCGCAATCGTTCATGAAAGAACAAGCAGCAATTCAAGGGGTAAATTGCACTTTGCTACAAAGTCCAGTGGATCGGCAGCTGATGAAGATCTTCCCATCAGAATGACCATCGATGAATCTGGCCGTTTGGGAGTTGGGGTCACTTCGCCAACCGAATACCTACATGTCAGTGGAGGAAACGGATTGTTTGATAGAGGTAGTTCTACAAGTAGTCTTGGACGCACATTGACCTTGGGAGGTGCAAGAAACGGAGACAGTACATTTGGAACTTTGAATTTTCAAAATTACGACAGTGACAGTGCAACCGAGTATGTTGGTGCCAGCATAAGCTCAAATAATGGCGGTGATGCTACGGAAAATGGCAATCTTCGATTTCAGACCTATGATGGTGCATTGACAGAAAGAATGAGAATAGATGAAAGTGGTTTTGTCGGTATAGGAGAAACAACTCCTCAAGCCAGGCTAGATGTTTCAGACATCGCTGTTGTCGGTAACTTGTCGGTAGGATCTCAAAGTACGGATCAAAGTACCTCTGGTGCAAACGGATTGGGATATACCACCACGCCATGGTTGTACACTAATGCAATAGAGGCACAAGGAGAAAGAGGATCTGCTTCAACATTGATCACCGTGGGAGCCGATGGGACTTACGGAGCGGCAGATCAAATACACATGGTTACGAGTGGAAATTCACAAATGACCATTGCTTCCGACGGTAAAGTAGGATTGGACAAGACCACTCCCGATACGGATTTGCACATTCGTCAATCGCAGACATCAATAGCAAATGGTACTGGAGGAATCAAGTTTGAAGAAGCAGGTGATGCAGCAGACTATTGGAGAATATATCATAGTGGCATTTATTTTAGCTTCAACCTTCAAGGAAGTCGTGTGGCGTATGTAAATACAACCGGAGCTTGGACCGTCGATTCCGACAGAAGATTGAAATACGACATTAAACCATTGCAACCTGTATTGGATCGCGTGATGCAATTGAAACCTGTGGATTACTTGTACAATGAGCAAAAGTCGACAGAAAAGAAAGTCATCGGGTTCGTTGCACAGGAGGTAAAACCGTTGTTCCCGGAAATAGTGGTCGATTCAGAAGAAGACAAACTAGGGATAACCTATGGTGCCACGGGAGTCATTGCAATAAAGGCAATCCAAGAGCAGCAAAAGACCATAGAAGAGCAAAAGGATAGAATTGAAAAAATGGAATTGATGATTCAACAGCTAGCCAAAGAGGTTGACGAGTTGAAGAAAAAAGGTTGATCGATACCTTTGCATTCAATGAGGCATTGATGACCAAACAAATAAAGGAAAAGGCAGGTAAACACCTGCCTTTTCTTGTTTCTGGTTAGAAGCTATTTGCCTTGTTTCTTCAATCTGCGTTGTTGTTCGCCATAAGGGATTCCATCCAGTATCCAATCCTGGGCTTCTTCTCCTTTCAGATAGTGGCCAAACCACCGAAGGATCTTTTGTTGATAATCCGATGCGTTCTTCTCTTCTCTGACACCATGACCTTCCTTTGCATACACTAACAGCACAAATTGCTTGCCAGCCCTACGAGCGGCGTTGTAGTATTCTATTCCCTGTCTCCAATTCACATTCATGTCGTTGTCCCCAACCTCGAATAGAATCGGGGTATTCAAAGATCCCACATTCATGACCGATGAATTTCGAATGTAATTTTCCGGCGACTTCCACGGAGGACTAATCATACGTTCTTGAGAGATTTCAAAATGGTTGTTTTCCGGGGATCCTCCAAAAGCAGGTGTTATTGCCAAATACATGGAAATGAAATCCGTCAAGCCTGCACCTGCAACGCTAGCAGCAAATATATTGGTTTGGGTAGGTACGAAACCAGCTTGGTAACCGCCCCACGAATGCCCTATCAAACCAACCTTCTTAGGATCTACATCACCTTTTTCCACCACGGCGGCAACGGCATTTTCCAAAGTCTTAGTAGAGGAGATGCCCGGATCTCCTGCAACGAATTCTATGTCTGGCTTCAATACGAAGTATCCTTCTTGTTGCCACACGGAAGTATTGTAGTAATTCGTCTTGGATGGTACCGTATACCTGTGAAATCTATCCGATAGCTTTTCATAGACATAGGTTATCATCGGATATTTCTTGCCCTTCTTGTAATTTGCCGGATAATATAGAATGCCTTGAGCGCTTTTGTCCTTGGCGTTCTTGAATGTGATGAGCTCCGCCTTGCCCCAAGCATATTCGTCTTGGAAGGCGTTTGTATTGGAAATCGTCCTCGATTTGGAAAAATCGGGATCTGTGATGCTTAGGTTTGGAGATTGATCGAAGGATTGTGACTTGTAAGTCAACAACTCGAGCTCTTCATGGGGTTTGTCCAATCCATAGATGCTGGCGTCATCATAGGTCAGAACTTTCAGTTCTTGACCAAGGATGCCTTTGGCGAAACCTGATTTCTTGGATGTCTTTCCTTGCATTGAAAAGAATTGTGCCTTGTTCAAGTCTATGTAGTCATCGTCATGATGAACAAATCGATGTCTGTATGTTATTTCATCTTCCTTTCCTTTGGTAACACGTTTTGAAGGAGCTCCATTTGCAAACCCTTGCCAAACATCGAACTCGGAATTGAACAGAAAAGAGCTGCCATCTTCGCTCCAAGCGGAAAACCCTCCTCTGAAAGGTGGCTTTCGTTCTACGGGATAATCGTAGGAATCCCCTTGGATGAAGGTGCCATCCAAATTGGATGTGAGGTCGGTGGATGATGCCTTTGCAATGTCATACAGATGCAAATTGTCGTCTTTCACATAAATGAAATAGTTGCCATTGGGATCGATAGGCGAAGTTACCTTGATGTCTGTAAGTACCTTTTTCTTCTCTCCATTTTCAATGTTTACAACGTAGATGTCGTTG
Organism: uncultured Bizionia sp.; assembly: GCA_947496215.1. Classification (GTDB taxonomy): domain Bacteria; phylum Bacteroidota; class Bacteroidia; order Flavobacteriales; family Flavobacteriaceae; genus JAHDHI01. The sequence goes on along the minus strand of CANMCF010000001.1, from coordinate 471,447 downwards.
CTGGGCCTGCCAAACATGGCTTCGAATGAATAAGGGCTCTGATCCAAACCGATCATCTTCTTGTTGTTGGCTTGCAAACGAATGGTTTCAACCAGTTCATTGCTCAAGGCTATAGCTTTCTCTTTATTTACGTGCCAAACAAATTGGATTGATTTTTCGGAATCCTTGTTTGGTCTTTTCTTTTGTTGGGTGATCATCACCTCGTCCTTGCTGTGCCAAATCTCCAAATTTGGAGACTCTTGGTCATCGGTTTTCTTTGATTCCTCTTTATCTCCCTCTTTGGGTTCGGCTTTCTCCTTTTCCTCTGTTTGCACCCAAGAGAGGGTTTTGAAGAATACCGAGTTCCCATCGTCGGAAATGACGATGCCATCGGTTATGATTCTCCTGGCATTTGGAAATGATTCCGCTTCACTGGGATTGAATCTTGAGAACGTAGGGTTCAGCGTGGAAAAGTCCTTCCAATGGAGCAGTTGGTGGGATTCCTCTTCCGTTCGTTCTTTATCCATCGCCTTCATGGCAAACAAATAGTCGGATTTTTCTCCCCATTCCAAATGGGAATAGATGTGTTTGGATTGTTCCAAAACCTTCAAGACCCCACTCTTGGCATCATACAGTTGAATGCCGTTGGCTGCGGAATCCTTTGTTTCCACAATCATGGCCAAAAGCTCTCCTTCTTTCTGCCACTCATAGGATTTCACGTTCCCAAAGCTCATTTGTACTTCAGTCTTGAGATCCTTTATCAATAGCGTGTTGACTCCTTCGTTTTTTCTAAGCATCGCTAGGTATGAGTCTTTCTCGCTGAAGCTGTATTCTTTTACACCGCTAAGCAACAACGTATCGGAATTCGTCAAGTTGACCAACATCTTGTCGTTCACCTTGGGTTCCTTTTTCTTTTTTTCATCTTTCTTTTTCTTGTCCTTGGCCTTTTGTTCCTTTCCGCTGAGTATCTTTTCGTAGATGAACCAACCACCAGCCTTGGAAAATTCTGATTTTGCGGCATTTGGATAGGACTTTGTCGTGCGTTCGCTCACATTGTAGAGGAAAGTGGTCTTGTCTTTGTCCACATTGTCCACTTGATAGCTTGACCAGTTGCCGTCCTTGGAGATTTCAGTGCCTCTCAACACTTCCCACTTTCCATAGTCTTCGGGTGTGATCAATTTCCTTTGTTGCGCTTCCATTTGATTGATGGACAGAGCTGTTGCCAAGATTGTGGACAAGGCTAGGAGCGGGGTTTTGATTTTAAGGAGATTCATAATTTGATTGTTGAATTTTGATGTTTAATATAACTTAAATTGATAGAATTGACAATAGCGACAATGGATTTATGTGTTATGTTTTTTCAACGAGTTGTAGCTTGATGGAGTGGAATGCAATTCATGGCATATTCCAGCTATTTTAGTTGAGTGAATATCTTTTTGAACCTTTTGGGGAATTCGTCCTTTTGGTGGACTTCCTCGTTTGTAAATGGATGTGTGAATTTTAAGGAATAGGCGTGCAAATACAAGCCTTTGCCATTCAAAACAAGGTTTTCAATGCCGTATTCCTTGTCTCCCAAAATGGGGTTGCCGATGTTGGATAGGTGTTTGCGCAATTGGTGTCTTCTTCCTGTTTTTGGCTTCAGTTTCACCAAGTTGAGTTTGCCGAATCTCTTGGAAGGGACAGATTTGCAAACAGTATAATTGGATTGTGACTTCTTGCCATCGATTTTAGAAGTAATTTCACCTTGATGGTTCATTTCTCCAATGGCAATGGCGTAGTAGGTTTTCTCGATTGCCTTGTTTTCAAATAATTTATTCAGGGCACGAATGCTACTGCCCGTTTTTCCAACCAATAGAATGCCTGTAGTGGCAAAATCCAATCTATGAACAGGTTGTGGCATTGTTGCATCTGCAAGATTGCTTCGTTTTATGTTTTGAGGCAAGGCATTGGCGATGGTTTTGAAGCGATTCCCACTAACCAAGATACCGGCAGGTTTATGAATCATTGCCAAATGGTCGTCTTCAAACAATACGTCTAGTTGAAATATCAATTCTTTCTTTGGGCCGGCTTCTTCTAAAATGGATAGAACAATGCATTCGTCTCCTTTTATGAAAGTAGCCGAGGTAGCGAGAACACCATTTACCGTGACAAGCTGTTTTTTAAGTGCTTTCTTTAATGCCGATTTGGTGATAACCGAATTGAAAATACCTACGCCATATTCTTGAAGTCGAATGGGAGTGGGGAGCTTGGGAACGGTATGGGTTTCTGTTCGTTTGATTGTGTTGTTAACGTGCTTGTGTATGATTGCGTTGCGTGGTTTAAGCATTAAATTTAGCAAATAAATCACAGATAGAGAGTCCACGAGAACTTTCGTAAGTAGGCAATTACATACAATGAATTATAAAGGGTGTTACCACACGTTGTTTATTTTTCATTTCAGATAATCAGCTGCTCGAGTTGATTTCTGATTGAGAATAGAAAAACCAAAATCAAAAGTGTTATCAAATTTGTCTTGAAATTCACGTATTCCTGTTTTCTATAAGTTTTTACTATTTTATAAACTAAAAATTCGCCAACAAGTATAATTGGAAGGTAATTCAAAATTAAATCAACATACCATAATTCGGCAATTCTGCTCGAACTTGCTCCAGAACCATAAATTAGAAAAAATGCAAGTATCTCAATTAAAATCAGAAGTAATAAAATTCCCAAAAAGAGAACTGACCTAATTCCAATTCCGAGATAATTTGTCTTTATTTTAAAAAAATCAACAGTTTTCAATTAAGTCTTTTATTTTCTAAAATATCAAAACCAAAATACCCTTTTCTGACTTCTAATTCCACATTTGTATAAAAGTTCATTTTTTCATAATATTCGTGATTAAACACTAATTCTTTCATTTTTCCACCATAATTTATTCGGAAAGTTGGTTTTCTCTCTTCTCTGTGATATTTCTTCCAGGTAAAGATGAGCGTTCAATAATTTCAAACGTTTCTTTTACAGGTGTTTTGTCAGCAAAGTAGTAATTCGTTAGCATAAAGATTGAGCAAGCCATAAATCCAAATCCGCACAAATAATGCATAGAAGAATAAAAATAAAGTCTAACTCCGCTGTATTTATAAGTTTTTCCATAATTTTTGAAGTCAACAACAAAAGTTATAGCTCCCACAATAAGGACAATTCCGATTAAGATTTTCAAATCAATTATTGTATTCCTTAATATTGTGATTTGCCAAGCCATTAAAAATAATCCTAAAATGAATATTGTCGGATAAAATATTTTTCGTTGTTTTTTCGTCATTTTCGGCAATGTCTGGTAACTATAGCATAAGCACAATTAATTGCACTTATTTTCCTTATATGTGCAATATGTATCTCAAAGATAGTGGTTCTCTTAAAACAATGGTAATACTAAGAAATGAAAATTAAATATTCTGAACGATTATCCTTTAAACTATGGAGAGCACTCGTTTGTTAGGAATGGTTTAGGAAGCCGTGTCGTCACCCGTCACAGACGAGCGACAGCTGGGCCTTGGTTTCAAAGCAATTATTTTTGGGATAAGTACCAAACCCATATTGACTATTATGGCATTTTTGCCAGTAGCTTTTATATTTCCATTTCTACCATTTCCGCTCTTGCTCCAAATCGAATGGGCAAAATACTTGTCCCAATTCCTTTAGATATATACATTTTCGGTTCGGATTCCTTATACCAACCCTTTAAATATTTTCCACTTCCTCTAGGTTTGAAAGGAATAATTCCTAAAAATGTGATTTGTCCGCCGTGAGTATGACCAGAAAGTACTAAATCAATATTTAAAAGTCCTTTTTGTTTTGCAATTATATCCCTGTGTTCAGGACAATGTGATAAAACAATATTGGTTTCAGTTTCTTTTAGATTTTCAATAGCCTTTCCAAAATCAGCTTTTCCGCCAACTAAATCATCAATTCCGATTATGGACATTTCACGATTTTTTATTGAAATAGTTCGATTTTCGTTTATCAATAGTTCGCAATTGTTTTTTGAATAAACGCTTTTAAGCTCAGTCAAATCAACATTTCCCCAATATTCCCAATTTCCAGTTATCGCATACTTCTTGATGGATTTGTCAATTAATTCAAGGAATTCATTCAGAGATTTTATTTTTTCTGTTTTGTCAACAGAATCTCCGGTTATAAATATTAAATCGGGTTTTATTGAGTTTATTTTTTTAGCAATACTCTTGTGGAAGTACCTTAATTGGTCAAAATGTAAATCCGAAATTTGAATGATTTTTATTTTTTCCTTTTCTGATTTTGAGATGTCAAAATAATTCCAATCAATTACATATCTCTCAAACCAAAGTGAATCCAAAAGAACTAGTCCAATTGAGGCTAAAACTCCTCTTTTAATAAATTGTCTTCTGGTTAAGTTCGTCATTTCTTAAATTAGTGGTAACTATAACATACATATCAAAGATAGTGGTTCTCTTAAAACAATGACAATGCAAGGAAATGAAAATCAAATATTCTCAACCATTATTTAAAAAGATCAAATCAATGGTTGTTATGTATGGTTGGTACTCGTTTTTGATGAGTGCTTAAAGAAGCTCCTTGTGTCGTCACTCGTCACAGACGAGCGCTAGCTGGCTTTTTTTTACTTCTTACTCTTGCCGCCACTAGTTACAAACTAGCGGGAGCAGGGAGCAGGGGTATTGGAATAAGTAAGAACAAAGGACAATAACTAAAGCTCATGAAATTGAAGCTCGTATCACAAAACAATGTGGGTGATCCGCCTGAGGTGGAATCACATTTTTATAGCAAGTGACCGGGTTTGTTATAGCTTATAATCATAGAGATGCTGGTGACGTTTCACAAAGGGAATCGATCACACATAGGATGCGGAGCAAGTTATATTAAAAGAAAAAAAAGGTGGTTTAAGCAAAAAAACAAAATATTAATTATCTTTAGAGAACTGGACTAGGGCTTTTCATAGGATACGGTGTTGTAAGCCGTTTTTATTTCTTTTTATTCCAATATTGGGTTCTTCCAAAGAGTGAGAATCCGATAAACCCTCTTATTTTCAGTTTGTTACTGTCTTTTAATTCTAAATGGCAACTGTAAGTTTCTCCAGATTCAGGGTCTAATATTGTTCCTCCACTATATTCGTTGTCACTTTTCTTAATGTTCTCGATAATTACCAATCCAATTATTGGTTTGTTTTTTTTATTCCCTTTGCACTTTTCACAAATTGCATTTTTATCTCCAACAAAATTTTCAATTATTTTTGCGAAATAGAAATCATTCGTTTTATAAATTTCAATGACTGCTTTTTTTTCTTTGGTTTTGTCGTCATAGGTTTCCCATTGCCCAATAATAGTCTGTCCTTTGGCTGTGAAGCTTGAAACAATTATTAATAGTAAAAATAGATGTTTCATTATTTTAAATTGTTTTGTTGTTTCCATTCGTTTTTTAAGTACTTCATTGCTTCAATTAAGGCTTGTTTTGATGGTTTCGGGTTAAAATCTATTTCATTTCGTGATTTTGTGATGTTATAATCTTGCTTTAAGCCATAAAACATATCTAAATAATGTCGTTGTAATTGTGGTTCTTTTCCTGACATTTTACTTGTAAATTCCATTAGACCTGCTACGGAATACAATAAGCACTTGGGTACTTTTTTTGGTATTTTTAATTTCAATTCAGGAAATTCTTCAGATGCGATTTTTACACTTTCTTGCATTGAAGTATGTTCTTCGTTTGCTAAAATATAACGCTCACCATTATTTCCTTTTTTCATAGCATTGTAAGAACCTAAGGCTACATCTTTTACATCGACCCAATTGAGTGTTATGTTTGTATCAATAGGGATTTCGCCATTAATTATTTGTGAAACTAAATTGTTAGAATAGCTTAATTTATGGGCTTCATTGCCAATCATTGCAGATGGTAAAACTAAAACGGTTCTAATGCTATATTTTCTCCCTAATTCTAAAGCGAGTTTGTCAGAATCATTTTTAGAATTATAATACCAATTTCTTCTGTCTTTGTTATAGCCGTTATTGACATCTGCTGGTAATTTTGTAAAATCTAATGATGCTACAGAACTTACAAAAACAATATTTTTAATACCACATTCATTCGCAATATCAAATACATTTTGTGTTCCTTTAACATTATTGTCATAGATATCTACTTTTGGATTTTTTGCCCACATACTGAAATTTGCTCCAACAGCATATAAGTTTGTAACATTTTTAAAGGCTTTTTTAAGAGATTCTCTGTCTGTAATATCTGCGTGAACGATTTCGCAGTCCAAACCATCAAATGGTTGTACATTTTTTAAATTCCTTACAGATGCTCTTACTTTATGTTTTTTGGAAAGTAACAATCTTACTAAGTTGTTTCCTAGATGTCCGTTTGCTCCTGTAATTAATGATATTTCTTTGCTCATTATTATATTTTTTTGTTTGAGCAAAGTTCAAGAGTAATTAAAGATTTAAAAATAACATTTGTTAGAAAGTGATTTGTTTGCGAATACGACTTAAAGATTGAGGTTCCATACCTAGAAAAGAAGCGATGTTCTCTACAGAAACATTTAAAGCTAAATTGGGGGTTTCTTTTATAAATTTTAAATAACGTTCTTTAGCAGAAAGTGTTTGAAAATCTCTAACTCTCTCCATTTTACAACTTAAATGTTCATTATTTATACTTTCAATTATCGTATTCCATTTAGTTGAATAGTTCCTCAAAAGGTCTAAATCTGGTTTGGAAATTTTTAGAAGTTTACAGTTGGTCACAGTTTCGAAATAATCAGGCGAAGGTGTTTCACTCATAAAACTTTCGATAGAAGTAAAAAAGTTCTGTTCATCAACAAGATGTTCTATGATTAGTTTTCCATTTATATTTTGGTAACCTCTTACAATTCCACTGCTTAAGAAATAAATGTATCGTTCTGTTTTTCCAGCCTCTAAAAGATTAGTTTGTGCTTCAATTTCTTCAACAAGAAAATGCTTTTCAATCAAACTTATTTCTTCTTGTGTTAAAGACATTCTTGAGTCTATATGTTTTATTAGATTTATCATTGGTTTGTCTAATGTTCGTTAAGGGACATGGTTTACACTAAATTTTGACTTTGTAAAAAAAAATCACGAAATTGATCAAGTATTATGTAACGTGTTAGCGTTTGGATAGTGAAACTCTCCACGATATCATCGCTAAATACTTGGACATATCCTCCTAGAAAACTCCGAAACCCCGCGTAATCCTCCGAAAAAATTGTCACATCGAAATGAGTTATTGCAAACAACTATTATATAAGTGTATTGCACTTATATTCCTTATGTCACTACAATTCTAATGGCGTATTTCGATTAATTTGATGGGACTTGCATCAAAACAAAATATGGCATTGTTCTAAAAGCAGAACAATGGTATTATTCCGTTTGTTTAATGACAACAAACGTACAAATAACAAGAAAGCAACGTTTACTGAAAACCATAACCACCATGGCTATTTTATGATTCTACCAAAGCAATTAATCTTTTACCATAAAAAACACGTGGAACTACGTGTTTTTTATGACCTTTTATTTGGTCTCATTCTGTTTTTGTTGAATGTACTTTGTAGTAAATAGGGTATAGACATAATCGTAATACTTGTCTGCCTTGCCTTTTAATTTCTTTCTGTCCTCGAAGTATTCCAAATACAAGGCAGCGTTGTCAAAAGGCACACATAGATAGGAAGTTTCGTCTTTTTTGGTGTTCACTATTTTTACAGAGAGCGCCTTGGTGGTATTGCTTCCCTTGTGATTGAAGAAATAAAATGTGAATTCTGTCTTTTTTAGAGCGGTCTTGAAGGCTTCCCTCAATTCGTATCCAGCTTTTAGATCTGCACCGGTTTGGTCTCTAAATTTCATGCCTTCGGTTAAATAGTAGTAGTCGTCTTGGGTCGTTTGAGAGGAATCAATGGTAGGTGTTGCTATCATAATCGATTGTGTAAAGTATTTATGGGTTAATGAGTTTGGGGTAGAAGTATGCCAACCATAATGACATCAGTGGTTTTGTCGTTTGAATGCAAAGTGTGCAAGATGACAAAAAGGGCAGTATGGATACTTCATGAAATACATGTATTAAAAATTGTAATAATTATTTAAAACAAACGTAAATTGTAGGGAAGTAACGTTTTTAATTGGAAACCAATGCATTGTTTTTGGCCTCTCCCAAAAATAGTAAATATATCCTTATAAAAGACATATGGATTTATAATTTCTTGGTGTTTTTCAAAGACTTGATAATTGTGTCCGACATCTAAGCTTTTATCAGTAAACCCGGTAATGTTCTACCATGTAATACTTGAACAGTCATTGATAATTAGTTGTATGAAGTGCGTTATTTGAGCTGTTTAAAGGGCAGAATTGCAAAAATGCCATGAAATGGTTTCGTCTAAGGATAATGGTTTCCTATCTACATATTCAATCCACTGGTCTTAATTATGAATGACCAATGTCAATTATCGATAATTTTAGTGAATCCAAAAATATAGAAATCTATGATCGTGAAAACCAGATTGTTCAAGATGACCTTCATATTGCTATTGGTCATGAGCTGTTCCAATGACATTGCACTTGACACGGAAAACAAACAAATCGATGATATTCTTGAAAGGGCCTATCAAGAAATGATGACTCAAAAGGCCAAACCGGATCCTGTCGATGTCCCAAAGACCAATGCGAAGAAAGTGTATGTTCATTACATGCCTTGGTTTTACAATTTGGAGCATGATGGTTTTTGGGGACAACATTGGACCATGACCAACAAAGATCCAAACATTGTGGATGACAATGGCAAAAGAGAAATTGCTTCTCATTATTACCCATTGATTGGTCCGTATTCTTCCAATGACGATGATTTGCAGGAATATCACATGTTGTTAATGAAATTGTCGGGTATAGATGGTGTTATCTTTGATTGGTACAGCAGTAGGGATGTAAATGACTATCTAGCATTGAAGAACAGCACGGAATCATTCATCACGGAAATTGAAGACGTGGGGGTGGAGTTTGCCATAATGTATGAAGACAAGACTGTTCAATATTCAACAACGCAAAAAGTCGATAGTTCCAGTGTTGCTGCTGCAGTTCAAGACTTGCAATATATTCAAGGCACATACTTTACAAGTGACAATTACATAAAAATAAACGACTCGGAACTATTGTTCCTCTTTGGGCCAAATTACATTACGGATCCACTGGATTGGGACATTATAGTTCCTCAATTGGATTCAGCTCCCCATTTTGTCAGTCTATGGGAAACCAGTGACATATTGGGAGAATATGCTGGTGGTGAATTTAGCTGGGTTGACATAAATCACATGGCGACGCTCAACAATTATTATGACTATTCGGTTCAAAACAACATACAGACGATAGGAGGGGCCTATCCAGGGTTTGATGACTTCTATTACGAAGGGGGATGGCGACAAAATACGGATGATGATTGGGTAATTCCCAACAGTGGAACCGAGGTCTTGAATGCGACCCTTGAATTATCAGATTCCTACCCCGTGGAATTCATACAGCTGATTACTTGGAACGACTATGGGGAAGGTACTGTCTTGGAACCCACAGACGAATTTGGGTTTTCCTTTTTGGAAGAAATACAGAGTTATACCGGTGTACCATATACTTTTGATGATTTGCAATTGCCTTATGACCTATACTTGCTAAGGAAAAAGTATAAAGGTGACAATAGGCTTCAAACTATTTTGGACAGGGTCTATCAAGCTATTTTTACGCTTGATTTGAATCATGCCAAAAAGTTGTTGAATACAATTAAAGCAAAATATAACACCCAAGACAGTTAGGTCAACGAGTTTAAGGTGTTACGACAGGTAAATTGACAAACTAACTGCAAAAGGCAGATTGCCTCCATATACGTATGAGCTTGCCCTAGATTTGATCTGTTTAAAAGAACTATGACTGTAGGTTGTTATGCATAGACGGCTTCATCAATGCATTTTGTGGATCGTTCAACGAATTCCTCTCTTGAAATCTGTCCTTGGTATTCTTCTAAGGCTAGCGCATAAATTGCCCAAGCAAGTGTTTTTCTGTGTTCTTCATTCATATCATGAAGGTAATCAATTTAAAACCATCTAATCAAATTGTAGGTTTTTAATTAGCGCAGTTCAAATTGAGGTAATTTATCAACTTGAAGGTTTTTTTAATTGAATTTATCGTGCCTAGCATTCCTTTTAATGAGTTCTCTCATTAATTTTGGCTTTTGCCATTTTAATTTTTATGTGCCAAAGACAAAATCTGTTAAGAGAGTTCCATCAAATAGAATCACTGGTTTGTAGGGCATTGAGAATTTATTGTTGATACGCAAGCAACAAAGTCAAAACATTGTTGAAGGAAATGAAACAGGCAGATGTCATCTTCATGGACAGTATGAAAATGCTTTGGCAATTTGTTCGATATTACATCAAATACAAGTGAAAACAAGTATTTATAATCAATAAGACCTTATCGTTAAATTAGGTCTTATCTAGTATATACGGCATTTAAAGGCTTTTATCCCGCCATTTTATGGTACAACATTTGAACCCTATACAATTGTACTACGTCCTAATATATATGGTGGTTTTTAGGTTTTAATTAGTACGTTTTCTACCCTATAATTCTTTAATTGTTGTTTCCTCATGGAGTATTCATATCAAGCATGAGTACCCATGAATATGGAAAAACCATTACCTTTTAGGTATGTACCTTGTGTAAATTTCACAAATTTCAGCACAACCTCCCCAATTGTCAGTGCAATCCAGAATGCCTTGAGCTGCAGATAATTTGTCAGGATAAGTTTCCATCCACAATATTTTGTAAGTCGTCAATTAATGACTGATAGAAAGATAAAAAGGAAGATGAATCATATTTAGCATTGTTGTCATATATGATTTTAAGCCTTTTTGCCGAAATGCCTTCGTTCTTATAATATAATTGAGTTACATTGTTTGATAAAGAATTAAGCTTGACGTTTAGGCTTTCCTCGAGAGGGTGTTTTTTTATTCTTTGTTTCTTAAGATCCCATTGGTTTTTTAAAATAGAGATTCCAGAATCTATGAATTGCATATCTGATTTTGAAGTTTCAACTTAATTAATTGGGTTTTATTTTGTTTTATATAAGGAGATAAATAATACTTGAAATTCATTAACTTATAATTAGTACGGAATTACATCAAATATAAGTAAAAATAAGCAATTATAAGTAGTATAGCCTTGTTTAAAAACAAGGCTATACATAGGTTTTATGGTGTTTAAAGGCTTTTATCCAACCATGGTATGGTATACATTTTGGACGTCATCGTCCTCCTCAATCTTTTCCAAGAGTTTTTCGACGTCTGCCACTTGCTCTGCCGTCAATTCCTTTGTTACTTGTGGGATGCGCTCAAAACCTGAGGACAGAATCTCTATCTCACGGTTTTCCAATTCGGCTTGGATGGCTCCAAAGTTTTCAAAGGGGGCGTAGATCAAAATGCCGTCCTCGTCTGCGAATACTTCCTCAGCACCAAAATCTATGAATTCCAATTCCACCTCTTCGGGATCCAAACCTTCGGAAGGGATTCTGAAGTTGCAGGTATGATCGAACATGAATACCACGGAACCGGATGTTCCCAAGCTACCATCGCATTTGTTGAAGTAGCTACGTACGTTGGCTACCGTTCTCGTATTGTTGTCCGTTGCGGTTTCCACGAGTATGGCAATGCCATGTGGCGCATAGCCTTCAAAGATCACTTCCTTGTAATCACCTTGCCCTTTTTCGCTTGCCTTCTTTATGGCACGCTCCACGTTGTCCTTGGGCATGTTCACCGCCTTGGCGTTTTGAATGACTGCTCGTAAACGTGAATTGCTCGCAGGATCGGGACCACCTTCTTTCACTGCCATTACAATGTCCTTTCCAATACGTGTAAAGGCCTTGCTCATTGCAGACCAACGTTTCATTTTACGTGCTTTACGAAATTCAAAAGCTCTTCCCATCTAAAATTTATTTTTATGTCCCCACAGTGGTGAGAAACTCATTAATTATTTATTCTTTTTCACAAATTTAAAAAAATCTCTTGAAAAGATTTAATCCTTTGGTACATGTCTGGATAAAAACTTGGCTTTTGTCTCTTCCAGCTTGTTCAATACCTTTTGCCTGTTAACATTCAAACTTGCATTTAACTTGTTGTAATTGTTACCTGCGTCGTTTATTTCCTTTATTTTACCATTATAGGCATCTACCTGCTCCTTTGTTCTCTCCTTTTCCGGTGTTTTTTCCAAAGTATTCTTTATGGTTTGAAAATCGTCATCTAAAATAAGGAATTCAGAGATTTGGGGTATTTTGTTCTCTGCTTCGTCTATGAAGAACTCAAAAATGGCTTTCGTTGCCAAAATGAGGCTTTTGTCGTTTTTGTACGCTTCTTGCGTCTTTAAGAGCTCAAGGCCTTCTTTGGCAGTTTCGCTCAAGGCGTTTGCATTCTGTTGTATTCCACTAATGTCTTTCTTGTTTATGGCTTCCCATAGGTAGACTTCATTGATGTATACTTTGAAAAAGGCCAAGTGCATGCCACTGGTATGTTTGAATACCTTGTTGGAAATCTTCATTTTCTTACCTAGGTCATTGTCACTTTCCACAATGTTTATCTTATGCTTTGCCGCATAGCTGTAGAATTGTGCTTCGTATTCTACTTGGGATTCCGCCATCTTTTCATCTGCCATCTCTTGAGCCAACACATAGGCTTCCATCAAATCGTAGGATTGTTCTGCAACGGCCTTCATATCTACTATTTTCGCATAATCCTGCTTTAAGAGGCTTTCGTTTAGATTCATATGCCTTAAAACATTGTTCTTATAGTCATTTCCATCAAAGCCTTGTGCCTTTTTGATTTTTGCAATTGAGCGCTCTACTGTCTTTATCAAACTTTTTCTTTTCTTGTTGATGTTACGGTCACTCTTGCTATGGGCCACTGCTTTTGTGTATTTCCATGTGCTTTTGGTAACGATCTCTTGTTCCTTGCCTATAAATTCCAAATACTCCAAGGCAGTATCGAATTTTTGGGCGTTTGTATGATATGAGACGGTTAATAGTAAGGCGAAAAGAATTTTTGTCAAGGTTTTCATTAAAATTATTGATTTGAATTTATGTAATCGATTAATATGTGTTGTGATTCTTTTATGTAAATGTCTCGTGAGAGGTCTTTTACCGTTCGTTCGTTTTGTGTTTTGTCATCTGCATTGTATTTCAAAAGTTCCTGAGTGGATTTCGTATTGGTGATTTCCAACAATGCTGGTTTTTCTTCGTCGTTCTTTTTGAATATGGCATCCATTTTCAATTGTCTCTTCTCTTTGCTGTTAGCTATGGATTTCAATGTCAGGGGATAGCGCTCTCCTTTTTTGAAGAGTAGGCCATAAAGGGTTTTGTTCGCCGTTTCAACAGCCTGAAAACCTTTGTCAGTCTTTATTCTTGCCTTACTCTTCTCAATGACCCGATCCAGGTTTAATTCTTTCAAGGGCTTGTGCTTTGTCGTGACCGTTGTGGAATCGTTTGCAAGTGCATGTAATCTATGACGTTCGGAGCTATCAAAACCATCATACAACGATGGCAATATGATGTCTGGAATGATACCAATGGATTGGTGACTTTTTCCCGTAACCCGATAAAATGCATCTACGGTTAGTTTGGAAAATCCTAGATTCTTGTCTTTGCTAAGAGGAAGAATGGTCTGCGCACTAGATTTTCCATAGGTTTTGGAACCAACAATTATGGCCCTATTGTAATCTTGCATGGCTGCCGCAAAGAATTCGGATGCGGAAGCACTGTATTCATTGACCAAAAGCACTATTGGTTTTGTGTACAAGCTACCACGCTTGTTGTCCCTCATGGTAAACGTTTTTCCTGTATTGGATTTGATGATGGACACAGGACCTCTATCTATGAACATACCGGACAACTCTATGGCTTCTTGCATGGAGCCACCTCCATTGAAGCGCAAATCGAGGATGAGTCCTTCTATGTTTTCCTTTTGCAACCTATAGAGTTCTTTGGCCATGTCTGCCGTCAATCCTCGACCATTTGGAGATTCCACATTGTTGTAGAAGCTTGGGATCTTAATGTACCCCAAGGGTTTGGCTGCATTTATCAAATAGCCTCTAACGGCATTGGCATCCACTTTGATCTTGCTTTTGGTAAGTGTGACCTCTTGCAATGTGCCATTTTTCTTCTTTACGGAAAAAACCACGGTTCTGTTGTTCTCATTGTTTAGAAACAATGAAATGTCCTCATTGGAGACACACAGGATGTCTAAACTGGAATGGGATGTGGATAGCAATTTCAAAATATCGTTTTTTTCTAGTTTGCCATCTTTGAAGGCTGCACTTCCTGGTATGATGTGGGCAATTGCAATTTCTCCCTTTTTATTTTTCCTTGTAATAATTCCAAAGGATGACTGATTTTTGGATAGCTTGTTGAGATAGGTGATCTTTTCCGTATTGTTGAAAAATGTTGAATTGGGATCATTGACCTTTACCAAGGCGTTTAAGAAACTTTCTTCCACAAAACGGTTCAAGCCTCCTTCTTTGTTGATGATTTCATCTAAAAGGCACAACTCATTTTCAATGATTTTGAGCTTTGTCTCTTGCTCAAGCATCTTGAAGTTATTGGCAATGGAAGTTACATCTTCTTGTTCATCCATCAATTTGGAAATAATCTTATAACTCACCTTTTTTTGCAAAGCGACATAGAGCGCGTCTTCATCTTCATAGAACGAATGCTCTTTTACCGGTGTAAATTGCAACGTCTGTTTTCCAGAATAATCCAACATGACGTTCTTCAAAGATTCCAATTGGGATTTGATGAATTGTATTCGAAGGTTCAACAATTCAGTGTATTTGTCTTTGAAGCTGCAGTTCGAGTCCCTTATGTAATCATCAAATTTGAAGATATCGGATTTCAACCCATCCATGTCACTTTGTAGGAATAGCTCTTTATCAGAATCCAACTGTTTTAGAAACAAATTGAATATTTGCTTTGAAACACTGTCATTCAGTGTTTTTGGAGAATAATGCTTGCTCTCTACCAATGATTGGAGTGTAGCTACTTGTTCACAAAACATGGTGTTCTCTTGACTGAAGCCACATAGTGAAGATAGCCCAATGGATAGAGCGAAAAATTTATTGATCATTAAGTTAGGATGCATAAGGTAAAAACACACGAAAAACACTGCGTTTTAACAGTTGAAAGGAGTTTTATTCTTCCTCCTCGACGATGCTTTCTATGGCATCTGCAAGTTTGAAGTCCTTCAAGGTAACACCATCTACATCGTGAGTGGACAATGAGATCTTCAATATGTTGTAGGTGTTGGACCAATCCGGGTGGTGGTTCAGTGCTTCACATTCGAAGGCGATGCGACTCATGGCGCTAAAGCAGTCCTTGAAATTTTCAAATTCGTATTCCGTATGTATCGCACCATCGTAATAATCCCATTCCGGCAATCTCACTATGCGCTTTTCTATTTCTTGTTCTGATAGTTTCGACATTGTATCTGTTTTTTTTAATTGATTGTATAAGTTAAGTCTTTTGAAAGAGACTACCCAATTATACGGCTATGGCTTTCAAAACATCCTTGCTTTCCAATTGCAAATGCTTCGGTAGCTTGTTGTCCTTGGGCAAGACGGCAAGGTAACGATCATCGTTTGTGGTGTACACCTGCTTGAAAAGTGGTTTCAAGTCACTCAAGGTGGTACTGACCTCCTTTATGAAATCGTCATGGTGTACCAAATCATTGCTTCCCAAATGAAAGATACCGTATTTTTCTTGATTGATGATGTAATGGACTTGCTGCGTGACCTTGGTGTCAGTGGTGACGTTCATGATCAGGTTTGGAAAGACTTCGATGGGTAGCTTTTCCTTTAAAAAGGCTTTTATTTCCTTCACTCTAGGGGATTGCCCTCCAAAGACCATGGGCAATCGCAATATGGCAATTTGCTTCTTAGGCAAACGTAGCAGCATGTTCTCGATCTTTATCTTGAAGTGGCCATACATGCTATTACTCAACGTCTTGTCCAGTTCGTAGCTTGGAAACTTGCTATATCCATCAAAGACATTGGCAGATGACAAAAAGATCAATTTCGCACCATTGGCCAATATGTAATCCGAAATATGGCTGTGTGCTATGACTTGGGCAGAAAAGTTTCCACGCAAGGTAGAAATTATAATAGTTGGCCTTATGGCTTCAAGGATTTCAAAGATGTCATCCTCTTCTACGTTGTACTGAAAGTAATGTTGGTTCTTGTCGAAGGCATAGTTGTCCGTGCGGTAGGTTCCAAAGGTTCTAAAGTAGGGGCAGAGTTCCTTGTACAAGGCTTCACCAATGAATCCACTGGCTCCCAAAATGAGTATTCTATTTTTTTTGTCTATGTCCTGCTTCATTAAATCGTTGGGGAATTCAATTGTTAAAAGATGGAACGATTGGTCTTGGTGGTAAATTGTTCTAGAGCCTGCATGCCCAAAAGTGAATTTCCCCTTGCATTCAAACCTGGTGCCCAGGTGGAAATTACGAAATTGTTTGGCAACAATGCAACGATGCCTCCACCGACGCCACTTTTACCTGGCAAACCGACTTCGAATGCAAATTCTCCTGCTTCATCATAAAAGCCGCAAGTGAGCATTATTGCATTTATTCGTTTGGCTTGACTGGAACTTATGTGTTTATTGTCATTGATGCAAATCCCCTTGTTTGCAAACAAGAAGAAGGCCTTGGCCAATTGGGAACAATCCATTTCCAATGCGCATTGATGAAAATAAAAATCCAAGACGACATCCACATCGTTATTGAGATTGCCAAAGGACTTCAAGAGATTGGCTGCGGCATGGTTTCTAAATCCCGTTTGTTGCTCTGAAGCTGCTACTTGCAAGTTGTAATCTATGGAGTCATCTCCTGTTATTTCCCTGACGTAGTTCAAAAAATCCATTTTGGGATTTTCTAGATGTGTTATCAAGATGTCTGCAACAACGATGGCTCCAGCATTTATCAAGGGATTTCTAGGAATGCCATCCTCCATTTCCAATAGGGAAAGGTGATTGAATGGGTTTCCGGAAGGTTCGACATCCATACGCTCCCAGATACGCTTGTTCTCGAAGACAATGGCCTTGGACAAAGCCAATACCTTGGAAATACTCTGAATGGAAAAGGGCACATTCCAATCACCGATTTGAAATGTGCGCCCATCTATGTGTTGTATGTGAATGCCTAAACTTTCACTACTTTGTTTTGATAGTTCAGGGATGTAAGAAGCCACAATGCCTTTTTCCGGTGTTTGTTTCAAATCATTGTAAATGGCTTCAATGGTACCTTGAAAATCTATCATGATATTATTGTCCTTTGTAGAAAGGTAGCTTCACGACCGTTGCAGGAACGGCATTCTTACGAATCTGAATGTTGATCTTGCTATCCACGCTAGACAACACGGTCGGTACGTAACCAAGACCGATGCCCTTGCCCAAAGATGGAGACATGGTTCCAGAAGTCACTTCTCCTATCTTTTTGCCTTGCCCATCCACGATGTCGTAGCCTTGTCTTGGGATACCTCTTTCATCAAGTTCGAAAGCAATTAGCTTGCGCTCCACGCCACGACGTTTTTGCTCTTCCAAAGCTTCGGAGTTGGTGAATTTCTTTGTGAATTTGGTAATCCATCCCAAACCGGCTTCAAGTGGGGAAGTCGTATCGCTAATGTCGTTTCCGTATAGGCAATATCCCATTTCCAAACGCAAGGTGTCACGAGCAGCCAATCCTATTGGTTTTGCTCCAGCTTCTGTTACCTTGTCCCATATTTGCTTTACTTCGGTGTTTTTGCAATAGATTTCGAACCCTCCACTTCCTGTATATCCCGTTGCCGAAATAATGATGTTTTCCAAGCCGGCAAAATCACCTACTACGAAGTTGTAGAATTTGATAGCAGACAAGTCATGGCTAGAAAGTCTTTGCATGGCCTCAACGGCTTTTGGACCTTGAATGGCCAATAGAGAATACTCCTCAGACAAATCGCGCATTGTCGCACCAACATCGTTCTTGGATGAAATCCAATTCCAATCCTTTTCTATGTTGCTGGCATTTACCACAAGCAAGTATGCTTCTTCTTTTATTTGATAAACAATCAAATCGTCGACAACACCTCCATCATCATTGGGTAAGCAAGAATATTGCGCCTTTCCTATGGCTAGTTTGCTTGCATCGTTACTGGATACTTTTTGGATTAAATCCAAGGCATGTGGACCTTCGATTAAAAATTCGCCCATGTGAGATACATCAAAGACTCCTACACCAGTTCTTACTGCTTCGTGCTCTATGTTCACACCATCGTATTGTACCGGCATGTTGTAGCCTGCAAATGGTACCATCTTAGCACCAAGTGCTTCGTGAGTTTCTGTTAATGCGGTATTTTTCATTTTAATTGATTATTGTTTTTAAAGGCGTAAAAGTATCAAAAATATTGTTTTTTTTTATATTAAAAAACGAATAAAAATGTGTTAATTTTGAAAAGTTTTAACGCTAATGATAGCTTTTTCACAATGAATGATTTATAGAAGGAAAAATAATGATTAAAAAAGAAAACCTGATCGTCTTCGATATTGACGATACCTTGACAAAAAGTGAATTTCAGCATCAGTTGGCCTATGTGAATGCGATGCAGGCATTTGGCATTGTAAATATAGACAAGAACTGGAAGCATTACACGCATCATACGGACAGTTACATCTTAAGCAAGAATTACGAAGCGAATCTAAAAATACCATTTGATTTTTCGTTCATCCCAAATTTCGAAGAAAAAATGACGGATGAATTGCTTGCGTTGAAACCTACAACAGAAATAAAAGGAGCCAAGGATATCATGGATTTCTTCATGAAGGATACAAACTATGCCGTTGTCCTGGCCACAGGTTCCTTGTTGAAACCAGCTTTGGTAAAGTTGGAGCAAGCAGGAATTCCGTATGATGAAGACTTGGTAGTAAGCTCCAACACTATATTTGAACGAGAGGGAATCGTTTCTGAGGCGATTGGGAGAGCCAAACGCTTTCATGGTGTGGATTCCTTCAAAGACATCATTTCCATTGGGGATGGCATTTGGGACTTGAAGACGGCTCGCAACTTGAATGTGCATTTTATTGGTATTGGCACCAAAAACCTTGTGGATTTCAAGAATGAAAATTGCAAGGTTGCCATAGAGGATTGGACAGGATTTGATTTGCAAGGAGCAGAATTGAAACTAGGCATTGATCACATATAGCTAGCAATAAAATTAAGAAGAACCTCTAATGCTAACCGTCTGAAAGAACTATTGTCTTCACTTAGGCATCGTTATGCCATACATTTCCCTAAATCATCAAGCCTAGTACGAGATGCATCGAACGATCCGTTGATCAATCTAACAGTTCGGGTACAAGTGGAAATCCTAGAAGGCTGCGCTTCGGGAAGAATACATATACAGAAACACATTCGGTCGTCTCAAATGCATTAGGTGTCATTTCGCTAACAAGTAGGAACGAGCCTTTCGATATGTTTCTGCAATTGATTGGAGCTTGTAAAACAATGGTTGGAAGTTTCGATGGAGATTGCAGGAGGAACGACATATTCAAGTTTGGGAGCTTCCAAACTGAATCAAGAGCCTTATGGCATATACGTAAATTCAGCATCTAACATTGTTGGGGGAACCCAAACGATCTCGGATTCGGACAATGACACAAAAATACAAGTAGAAGAACCTCCAGATAAAGATGCCTTCGTTTAGATGCTGGAGGTTCTGAAACAGCAAGATTCGGCAAAATGACAATGGAGAAATAAATGATGGTTGAGTACGACAAGATAACTCCCTGATTTGGTAGAAGCCTTCAAACAACAACAACAACTCATAGAGTCACTTCAAAGAGAGGTGCAAGAACTGAAGGAGCAAAAGGAATTGATCCTTAAACTGATGAAAGATGTTGAAACTTTGAAAAAATAAAGGGTTCAAAAATAGGGTGCACTCCATTTTTACTGTCTTAGGGATATAAATTCAAATGAACTGACTTCTAAAAAACAATCTATTTATGAAAAACAACTTTTTAACTGCTGTAACAATGCTTTGTTTTATAATGTCATACGGACAAAGCATCGAGCGTCAAGTCATAGGATCGGCAGGAACGACACTAACCAACGGGGTCGCAAGCATGGACTTTACAGTTGGAGAATTGGCAGTGACTACCATTACAAATGGAACGACCACATTGACTCAAGGGTTTCACCAAGAAACGGTAGAACTATCCATATTGATAGATCCAATTGCATTCTTGCAGGGTGCACTGTTGAACAATGGAGGAGGAAACTTAATGAGAGACGACTTACGTGATTCTCTTCTAACTACGACATCTCCCTATGGTGACGGACTAACTTGTGCGTCCACAGTTTTAAATACTGGAGGAACCTCTGGAACTGGGATGCCTGCTGATGACATCGTAGATTGGGTTTTAGTGGAACTTAGAGATGGAGATAGCAATACAACCGTAGTAGCAAGTCAATCTGCATTGTTGCAGCGTGATGGAAACATTGTGGGAACAGATGGACTTTCAAACATAAAAATGAACATCGCTCCAAACAATTACCATGTCGTTGTCAAGCACCGTAATCATTTAGGAATAATGACTGCCGACAAAGTAGCATTGTCAGATAGTGTGGCTACTGTTGATTTTACGGATTCTGCCAACCAGATTACATATGGAACCGATGCCCAGACCACTTTTGGGTTGCCAAGTGGAGTAGCGGCCATGTGGGCAGGAGATACCAATGCAGATGGAAGATTAAATTATTCGGGGAGCCAGTCCGATGTTCCATTTATAAGAAGTCAGGTTTTCAACGATCCTGACAATTCACTATTTGGAGGTCCTCCAGTTGCTACTTATCCTTCAGTGGGATATTTCGGAACAGACGCCAACATGGATGGAGTTACGGTATATTCAGGAACAGCAAGTGATGTGCCAAGCATTAGAAGCAACATATTCAACAATCCATCCAATTCCGTATTTGGCGGACCACCTACCGCAACTTACATATTCGTTCAACAATTGCCAGAAGGAGCCAACTAGAGATGGCATTGCTAAAAGTAGGATGATTGAGTAGATTGAAGACAGATGCATTTCAATGAACTCAGTATTTATGTTTGTCAATACCGCTTCTCTTGAGCCATAAAAGAAGCGGTATTTTCATTCGGGGCTATATGAAAAAAGACAGGTGTTTTTCATCCTATGGAATTATCAGCATATTTTATGTTTTCAATGGTACCCGAAAACATAAAAAAATTGTAAATTTAGTCTCATATGACTAGTTTAAAGCATAATGGAAAGAAACGGTTGACTTCAACGTTCAAGAATTCAACAACTTCTAGGATAATGCGTTCCAATAAATCCAAGAATACGAAACTGGAACTGCTTTTTAGGAGAGCATTGTGGAAAAACAACATCAAAGGTTATAGATTGCATTGGAAGAAAGCACCAGGTAGTCCGGACATAGCTTTTCCAAAAAGGAAACTGGCCGTCTTCATAAATGGCTGCTTTTGGCATAGGTGCCCGCATTGCAATTTGGATCTACCAAAAACCAATACTACCTTTTGGAAAGACAAGTTTGATAGGAACCAAGAGCGGGACAGGCGTAACATACAATTGCTCAATGAGATGCAATGGCATGTTGTGGTTCTATGGGAGTGCATGATAAAAAGCAGCATTGAGGATGGCGTAGACTCGGTCAGGGATGCTTTGACGATGTAAAGCTGCGATCGATTCAATTCTTCGATGACGAATCCAATTTGTCGAAATCTATTAGCGGCGGTGTTTCATTTACCTTCCTTTTGAAATAAGAACCAATTTCCGTGGTGTTGTCAAAGAAACCACAATTTCTCATAAAAAAATGATTGCCTTCGGTACCACCCGAATAATCCATTCGAGACTCTTTTCTAGCAGTGGCATCAGCAGTAAATTTAGCCTTTGTCAATTCATACCATTCATTTTCATTGGTATATACCCATTGATTTTGATATAACCCTTTCCTGGAAAGGAATCCAGTATCGGGAACGAAGTTTTCCAGAAAGGAATAGATGTTGGTTAAATGTCTTGTTGTATGTGGCCTTCTAAAACTTGCAATAAGCTTCCATTCCTCATCTTCAGGAGCGCGGAAGTAAGCAGTGTAATCAGTTGAATTGTTTACGGAAGGCTTTCCTTTCAATAGGAACTTATGGGCATTTCCAGCTTTCCAGTCATAAATCTTGTAGCTTTGTCCTCCGGAACCTTCATTACCAAACTCACCTGTCGTAACTCCATTTCCTTTGTCTAGGAGAATGATTTTATAATCCTCCGGAATGGAGTTTGGGTCCTGAGTTTCGTACGGGCTCCATACGGAAAACAAAATCCTGCGTTCTGTTTCCGAATTGACTTGAATTCCGAAATAGCCATCTTTAAAACCGTTTGCCATAAAATAGGAACCTATGACATCTTCTCCTTCGGGGATGATGACTTCATTGTAAAACCAAACGATGTCCTTGCCTTTTGGAGTTTCATAGGATAGGTGCACGGAAGGACCTCTTTTTCCGAAATAAAAATCATCTTTGGCATAATATACTTTGCCTTCCGTTGCCGAACCAGCAACTAGAATAGAATTGATGTCCGCAATTTCTACTCCGGATTTTCGAATGCCTTGAATGTCCATAGATAGATAACCAGTGGTTTTCACATCAAATATGCCTACGGGTATGTTTTCATACTCGCTATTTTCAATGGTGATTTCTTTTGAAGTGTTGCCGATGGTTATTTTAAGTGTCGATGGACCATCTATCGATCTTATCGTTAATCCAACGTGCAATTCACCAGATTTGGTTGTCTTGAAGAAGGTTCTAAGTATGCTATTTGAGTTTGTCCAATTGTGAACGCCCTCCTTGGAAACTACCGATTCGTTTTCGGAGACGTTGTTGATTATCCAAGTATTCCCTCCAGGAGGAATTTCGATTGAATCTTCAAGGTTCACCTTTTTTGTTTTGCAACTTATGACAATGGACATGAGTAGAATAAATAAGAAAAGGTTAGAATGCTGTTTCATATATTTCATTGTGTAAGGTCTTGAAACAAATCTCTTTAAAAAAAATGACTCATACAGCTATGTATTTGTTTTCGATGTTTAAGTGTCTTTATTTGATAACATTAACTATGTTTATTTGAACTATTGATTAAATTTTGAGTTGACGTTTTTATATATAAAATAGGTTTTGCAATACCATTGCATTTGTTTTATTTCTACTTTTGTAAAGTGAAAATAATCGCAATCATATTATCATCAATAACAATAATGTCATCCGTATTCATGTATGGTGATGCATTTGTCATTGATTCTGACAATGCAATTTCAGAGTCCCATTTGATAGAAGGAGCCTCCATTCATGAGGATCATCATATCGATACCGAAGCGCACAAGGAGCATCATGATGACGAAGACCATTCGGAAAGCTCCAGTTGTGAGGATGAATGCCATTTTTGCATCTGTTTGTGCAATGCACATAACATACTACCTTCCATAATTGAAATTAGCACCATCGAATTGGAAAATGTAGATTCCAAGATAGATACAAACTATACTTCTTTGTACTCCAATAGTTATTTGGATCGTATTTTTCAACCGCCACAAGTTTAATTCAAATACCCTGTATTTGCAGGGGTGACATAATCAATGGCTCATTTCTTTGGATCCATTGTCCATCAATATTATTGAATTAAACTTAAAATCAAATGATTAATAAACTTATTGAGTTTTCAATCAATAACAAATTCGTTATTGCATTGTTTACCTTGGCGTTGATTGCCGGGGGAATCTATAGTGTCAAGCAAGTACCCGTAGACGCTGTTCCTGACATTACGAACAATCAGGTCCAAATTATCACACAAGCCCCAAACCTGGGTACCGAAGAGATAGAGCAATTTATTACCTATCCAGTGGAAATAGCCGTGGCAAACTTACCGGAAGTTACCGAGATACGTTCGATATCCCGATTTGGTCTTTCCGTGGTCACCATTGTCTTTAGTGATGACTTGGATACTTATCTACCAAGACAATTGGTATCCGAAAAACTGAATGACATACAAGCGAGCATACCAGAAGGTTTCGGAAAGCCATTCATGGGACCGATTTCAACAGGGTTGGGTGAGATTTACCAATACACGTTGGAAGTAACACCAGAATTTAAAAAGAAATATGATGCCACCAAATTACGAACCATTCAAGATTGGCTCATACGTAGACAAATGGCAATGGTACCGGGTGTGGTGGAAGTGAATGCTTTCGGAGGAAATGTCAAGCAATACGAGGTTTCCATAGATCCAAATGAGCTCAAAGCCATAGATTTGACCATAAATGACGTCTATGAGGCTTTGGAAAACAACAACCAGAACACGGGAGGCGCCTACATCGAGAAAAATCACCAAGCCAATTTTATCAGAGGGGAAGGTTTGGCGAGAACTCTTGAAGACATCAAAAGCATCGTAGTTGCCTACAATGGAGGAGTTCCCATAACCATCAAAGACATTGCAACCGTTCAATTTGGGAAAGCGACACGTTATGGAGCACTGACCAAAAATGGAGAAGGGGAAGCTGTTGGTGGTATGATATTGATGCTGAAGGGAGCCAGTACAGATGCAGTTGTAAAGTCAGTGGTCAAGCGTATTGATCAAATCCAAAAATCATTGCCAGAGGGCATTACGATAAAACCTTTTTTAGATAGAAGCAAACTCATAGCCAGTACGACTTCGACAGTAAGGAACAATCTTATTGAAGGCGCATTGATAGTCATCTTCATTCTTGTATTCTTTCTGGGAAATTGGAGAGGAGGTTTGATAGTGGCTTCCACGATACCGTTATCATTGCTTTTTGCCTTCATATTGATGAATGTCTTCGATGTATGGGCAAATTTGATGAGTTTGGGAGCCATCGATTTTGGGATTATTGTAGATGGTTCGGTAATCATTGTTGAAAGTACTGTTTTCTATCTTTATCAACGAATGAAAAAAGGTAATGCGATCACTTCCGAAACAAGGGATGAAATAACCTATGAATCTTCATCGAAAATGATGAACACCGCTTTTTTTGGGCAATTCATAATTCTAATCGTATTCCTTCCCATTTTGGCTTTGGAAGGTGTGGAAGGCAAAATGTTCATACCTATGGCATTGACGTTCAGTTTTGCCATGATTGGGGCCATGGTTCTTTGTTTGACCTATGTACCAATGATTACATCTGTATTTCTAAGGGTTCCAAAGGCTGAAAAGCGATATTGGGGAGACAAGATCGTTCATTGGCTGGAAAATGCCTATGAAAATGGACTGATGAAAGTCTTGAAACGTGGAAAGGTAGTTGTTGTTTCCTCCATTGCATTGTTGATACTTGCTGTTTTTGCCTTCACGAGAATGGGAGGTGAATTCATACCTCAATTGGATGAAGGAGACATAGCGTTCCACGCCATTTTGAAGCCAGGTAGTTCCTTGTCCGAAACCATAGCTACGACAACCAAGATAGAGAAGATTGTAAGATCCAATTTCCCAGAGGTAAAAGACATCATTAGTCGCATTGGTGTTGCAGATGTACCCACGGATCCCATGCCAATGGACATTGCAGACGTGTTTGTTATTTTGAAACCCATTTTGGAATGGGAGAATGCCTCTTCAAAAGAAGAGTTGATAGACAAGATCAAAATAAAGGTAGAACAAGTTCCTGGAGTCAACTATGAGTTTACACAGCCCATCGAAATGCGTTTCAATGAATTGATTACCGGTGTTCGTGAAGACATTGCCGTTAAACTGTATGGGGACGATTTGGATGTGCTTGCTCAAAAAGCAGAGGAAATGGGTAAGATCATCGCTACGGTAGATGGTGTTGCAGACATGAAAGTGGAAGCCACTTCGGGACAACCACAAATAACCATTGAATACAACCGTAACAAGGTCGCACAATATGGCTTGCAAATAAACGAACTCAACAATTTAATTCAGACAGCGTTTGCAGGAGGTGTGGCAGGAACCATATTTGAAGGAGAAAAACGCTTTGATCTCGTAGTGAGACTGAAAGAAGAATTACGTCGAGATTTAAACAACGTGAAAAACCTATTTGTCACCCTCCCAAATGGTACACAGATTCCGTTGAAAGAAGTAGCCACGATAAGTTACAAGCCTGGCCCGATGCAAATAAGTAGGGACAATACCAATCGGAGAACTTATGTGGGCATCAATGTAAGAGGTCGAGACATCAAATCCTTGGTTGAGGAAATCAAACAGAAAATAGAAGCCAATGTAAAGTTGCCATCTGGTTATTATGTTCGATATGGAGGTGCCTTCGAGAATTTGGAACGCGCAACGAGTAAATTGAAAACGGTGGTTCCCGTTGCATTGGGGCTCATCTTCATACTCATCTTCTTCGTTTTGAAATCGCTTAAACAAACCTTTATGATATATATGGCAATCCCTTTGGCAACGATTGGAGGCGTCTTTTCATTGATGTTGCGAGACATGCCATTCAGCATTTCGGCAGGAGTAGGGTTCATCGTTCTCTTTGGTGTAGCCGTGCTCAATGGCTTGGTGCTTGTCGATGGTTTCAATGAACTCAAGGCAGAAGGTACAACGGATGTCAATGAACGCATAAGAAAAGGAACACGCAGGCGAATACGGCCCATATTGCTAACCGCCCTAACGGACATGGTTGGCTTTCTACCCATGGCATTGTCCACCACATCGGGAGCCGAAGTGCAACGTCCTTTGGCAACGGTTGTAATTGGTGGCTTGTTGACATCGACATTGTTGACCTTGTTCGTCATACCGATTCTATACAAATGGATTGAAAAGAAAGAACAAAGAAAAATGAACTTCAAGAAACCAAATGCCATAATTGCCACAGTCCTATTGTTCTCTTTCTTTCCCATGACACAAGCACAAGCACAAGCACAGTCAGTTTCCATGGATGAAGCCACTACAATGGCAATGGAGAACTATCCATCCATTAAAGCAGCCAGGCTTTCAGTAAAAAGAGAAAAGGCTTTAAAAAGCACTGCTTGGGATTTTGGAGATACAGAACTCTTTACTTCAGGAGAAGAAATAGGGGACACGAACAATGCAACTTATACAACGTTTGGCATTGGACAAGGCAATATGGATGTTTTCGGAATAGCTCCCAAGAACAAATTGGCCAAGGAAAACATTAAGTTGGCAGAAGTCAATGTTGAATTAAATGAACTCAAGTTAAAACAAACTGTTCAAATGTCATGGTCCAAGGCTTATGCTACCAGGAAAATATATGAATCCTACAAAGAAATAGACTCTGTGTTTTCTGGCTTGAAAAAAGCCATCGATCTACGATACGAAACCGAAGCCATTTCAAAACTGGAATATAGCACGACGTTGAGTCATGGACAATTGATCAAAATTCAAAAAGAGCAAGCTCATACAGCTTATAAGATAGCATTGCAAGAATTGAATCAGTGGATTTCCGTAGATGAGAGCTTTTATGATGTGGCTTTGACTTCCATAGATACATTCAATGACGCACTATTGGTTTCAGAAGAAGCAATGAAAGACCATCCTCTATTCAATTATTGGCAAGGAGAATTAAATGTCGCCAAGGCAAAACAAAAAGTTGTGAGTTCTCGATTTTTGCCAAAACTGTCAGCACAATATGGTTTTCAGAAGATAGGAAGCCAATCAGGTTTCAACAGCTATCGAATTGGCATACGAATTCCTCTTGTCTTCAATGCGACAAAAGGAAAGAACAAAGCTTCAAAAATCAATACGGAGATTACCAAGCAAAACAACAGGGTCAAAGAAATTCAATTGAAAAGGATGTTCAATTCCAGAGTAACGCAATTCGAACAAACACAAAGCAATTGGTTGTACTATAAAAACGAAGCATTGCCTTTGGCCATCGAGCTCCGAAACGGTGCAATCTTAGCTTACAAGGAAGGAGCAATGGATTATATTGCATTCCTTCAAAATATGAAGAATGCCATAACTTTGGAGATCGAAACTTGGGAAATGCTTCAATCCCATTTGGAAAACAAAATACAACTATCCTATTTCTTAAATTCAAAACAAAAATAAAATTTTATTGAATCCACATTCAATAACTTAAAACATACGAACGATGAACAAAAGAATCAACATATACATTAGCATGGCATTGATGGTTGCAATTAGCTTGGCTAGTTGCAAGAAACATGACGAAACAGATGGACACAGACACGATGCCAAAGGCAATGACATGGAAAACAATTCTTCACTCAAAAAAAGCATCAAAAAAACTGAAGAAGAACATGATGAGGAAATAATATTGACACAAGAGCAAGTAGATATTCTAAATATTGAGATGGATACCATTTCCAAGCGCAACATGAGTGGTCACATTCAGGTGAATGGCCAATTGGGAGTACCTCCACAAAATGAAGCGGTGGTAACCACCACGTTGGGAGCAAATGTAAATAAGATCATGGTGGTAGAAGGGGATAAAGTAAGAAAAGGACAAACGTTGGCATACATAAGCCATCCTGACATCATTACGAAGCAAACCGACTACTTGCAAGCATGCAACAAGCTTACCTTCTTGGAGCAAGATTACAATAGACAAAAGAAGCTCTATGATGCCAATGTGGGATCTGGGCGTGATTATCAACAAGCAAAATCAGCACTTTTAAGTGCTAAAGGACTTGTGAAAGGTTACGAGAGTCAACTAAAATTATTGGGTTTGTCTCCTAAAAGCGTAAGGGCTGGAAACATTACACAAGTAGCCCCTATACGTAGTCCCATTGATGGATTCATCGAAAAGGTTCAAGTGAAATCAGGTCAATACGTACAACCACAAACAGCTCTTTTCGAGATTGTCAACATAGAACACATTCACGCAGATTTGATGGTGTTTGA
The DNA here is from genome assembly GCA_947496215.1 of uncultured Bizionia sp. Taxonomy (GTDB): domain Bacteria; phylum Bacteroidota; class Bacteroidia; order Flavobacteriales; family Flavobacteriaceae; genus JAHDHI01. The sequence goes on along the minus strand of CANMCF010000001.1, from coordinate 442,494 downwards.
AAAAGACATAAATAAAGTTAAAAATGGTCAATTGGTTAAAATCAAAGTCGAAGCATTGGGCAACAAGGAGATGATAGCCAAGATATATGCAGTCGGAAAATCGTTCGAAGAAGGACCTAAGGCATTGCATGTCCATGCAGAAATAGAAAACAAAGACAAGAACTTAATCCCTGGTATGTATGTCAATGCTAGAATCCTAACAAACGACAGCTTGGAACAAGCTTTGCCTGAAGATGCCGTGTTTCGAGAAGGTGAAACGTTTTATATATTTACTGTAGAAAAGAAAGAAGATGGAACTTGGATATTCACACCCAAAGAAGTCATGGTAAAATCCACAAGCAGTGGGTTTGTCGCTTTCAATTTTAAAGATGAAATTGAGAAAAGCACATTGGTTGCTCAAAGCGGCGCTTATTATCTAATGGCAGAAATGAAGAAGAGTGAAGCTGAACATTCCCATTGAGAAGTCTTGAATAATTCACGAGAACGAGGGCAGGAACTAGCATTGGTGGCGTAGTGATCATTCATAAAGGTTCTACCTTGTTTGAGGTGATCAATGCTTTGATATTTAAACTTGATTTATGAAAAACTTCCCTCTAAAGCAAAAACAGGCTTACGAGGGAAGTACCAACTAACCAATTCAAAATATTATTTCTTGGTATATTCTCTGGATTTTCTATTGCGATCTTTAATGGTTTCCTTTCCAAAACCAAAGTTGTATTTAAACGTAAGGTATAAATGCCTTGAAGTAGGAGAGTAGGCATAGTTTCTTACTGAGAAGCCATTTATTTCTCCATGATAACCATGTCTGTGGGAACTGAAAGCATCATTTAATCTCAAAATCAATTTTCCCTTCTTGCCAAGTAGATCTTTGCTAATCGCCAAGTTAAGGTTGTGCCTAGCATAGTAGGTTTTTTGAAGACCTTTCCTTTTTGGGGAGAAAAAGAGATTGGCTTGAATCCGCATGTCCTTATTAATTTTGAAGGTATTGTTCGATCTGTAAAATTGTCGAAATGTCTTGCTATTCAAAAAAGTAGTCGTCTTATAGTTGGTAAAGTAATAAGAGGCACTTAAATTCGAATTCCACCATTTTAAGATATCCAGATTCATATCTAGTTCCAAGCCATAATCCCTTGATTTACCTATGTTGTCCATTGAATTCACCACAAAATCTCCATCAATGGCAGATATGTGGCCAATGACATCGTTTACAAAGAGGTAGAATATTGAAGGGCTAATGCTGAATTTCGAAAATTTCTTATGGTAGTTGAATTCCACTTTATTTGCATATTCTGGTTTTATGTTGGGATTTCCTTTGAATTGAGAGTAGTTGTCCGATTGTGTTGCGGTACTCCTCAATGCCCAAACGTTGGGTCTGGAAATTCTTCGGCTATAATTCAATGAAAACCCATAGCCGTTGTTTTTGTAACTTAGACTTGCCGAAGGAAACAAATCCGTGTAATTTTTATCAAACTCATCCGTAGGTGATTTAAAACTAAGTGCAGTATGTTCCACTCTCAACCCTCCCTTTATGGAAAAGTCCCCAAGGTTTCGTTCATAGACTGTGTATCCTGCATAGATGGCGTCTTTGTATTTGTAATCTATATTGTTGTCCGTTGGAGGTATCGTATTGATTGTGGATTGGGTTTTATCGTTCAAATCCTTGAATTCAAATCGAGAACCTAATTCCAAGATTGAATTACCAGAACTCTTGTAATAGTCCAAGCTAAATGTGCTTACACCACTATCATTGAAGAAAACATCTTTTTCCAACCTATCACTTGTCGATGGCACCTTTGTTGTTCTATCTGAGATATAATAAGATGGACTGGTAGAGTAATTGGCATCTGCTTCGATATAATGTGACGAACCATCAAATTCCTTTCGGTAATTAATGTTGAAATCGAGATTAGTGCCAACATCATCATTTCTTGCATCTGTAAATACTTTCGTTGTACCCAAGGTGTTTATGTCGGTTTCTGTACTATTGGTAATATTCCTGTAGATATATTCATTCTTTGACGAAACAGCCGATAATGACAATGTATTTGTGCTGTCGATAAAAAAATCCAATCCTGCCTTAAAGCTGTAAGGAGTCTTGTATTTTGAATAATTGCCTCCATTGCTGGCAAATGTCTTCCCTTGCCTTTCTCCTCCTTGAGTGAGTATATGATCCGAATAGCCTTCCCTATAGCTATAATCAAGGGACGCCCTCATTTTTTCTGTTCCATAGTTTACACCCATGTTGCCATTTGCTCTCGTGAACTTACCAGTCCCGATTCCTGCTGAAAAATTGATGTTCCCTCCTTTTTTTCTATTCTTTTTAGTGATTATGTTTAATATGCCGGACAAACCTTCTGCTTGGTATTTGGCAGAAGGGTTTGTGATGATTTCAATTTTTTTAATGTTTTCTGAAGGAAGTTGACTTATTAATTTATCGTTGGACAATGATGATTTTTTTCCATTGACAAGTATAATCGTATTTTGATTCCCTCTTAAACTAACAATGCCACTTTCACTAACCCTTACCGAAGGCAACTCCCGCAAGATGTCTCCTACAGAAGTACTTGTCGCCAAAATGTCATCTCCAAGGTTTATTATCTTCCTATCTGCTTTGTGTTCTATGGTTGTCTTCTTTGCCGTGATGACAACTTCATTCAGCTCATTCGTGTCAGTCACCAACTTAATGTCTATTTCTCTTTTCAGATTACCATCCAATTCAAAATAGAGCTCATAAGTTTGATATCCCAAGTAATGGGTTTTCAAAGTATAGGATCCGTCTTTTAAATCTTCAATTAGATAATTTCCATCATCATTGGCAATTACCGCTTTTATCAGGACTTCCCTTTCATATACCATTACATCTACCCAACTGATGCTACTACCGTCTTTGGTATCGACAACTTTCCCTGAAATGCTATTTTGCGCAGCTGATTGCTGTATGAAAAAGAATAATAGTATTAATTGAAACATTGATTTCATCTTCTTGTTTTTTAGGTTGAATGAGACAAACTTATTTGAAGAAACCTTTCTTTCTCAATTAAGTGTACCAACGATGCGATTAGAGGTATGATGCTATTTTTTAAGTGTTCCACAGTAAGATACCGAGCAAAGATCATTTGATACATGGCAAATAGCCTTTGGTATATTTAATTAGAATGGAATGCTCTTTGGCATGTACTTTTGTTGTAAACCATATTCAATGAAGCACAAGACATCTCTCATCCTCATCATTCATTCTTTATTTTGGATGTTCTATGTCATCGTGGTATTCCTATTGAATTCGTCACATAATGGGGATAGTTCAAGTTGGTTGAGTAAAATAGATTTTACGCTATTGCTGTTGGTTATAGCAGTTACCTATATAAATGATCAATTACTATTGTCTTATTTTTTCAAAAAGAAGTTCTACGTTGCTTACACTTTGATTCTTATTGGAACAGTGTTCCTTACCACCATTTTTTATTGTTACTACATATTGATTTGTTCTTGCAGCCTTTCTTCTTGTTTTTCAAAAAATTTATGGATGATTGCATTGCCAGTAATCTTTTTGTCTTTTATATGGGTGGTATTGCAATTTTTCGACAAGCAAAAAGAACTTGAAGAAATACATAAGGAACGACTGGAGATTGAATTGAAATTTTTGAAATCACAAATAAACCCACATGTGCTATTCAACAATTTGAATACCATCTACGCCCAAGCTGTTAAAGGGAATGACAACGTAGCAGAAATGATTTTGATGTTGTCAGAAAACCTGAAATACATTTTAGATCAAAGTAACGATACGATGGTTCCTCTTGAGAAGGATGTCATTTTCATAGAAAACTACCTAGAATTTCAAGAATTGAGAACACAAGGCATAAACAACATCTTTTACAACAAAGATATAGACTCCTACAATCATACCATTGCTCCGCTTATTCTCATAGATTTCATCGAGAATGCATTTAAACATTCTGTCTACAAAGATGAAGGGGAAAGCGATATTGTCATCTATTTGAGCATCAAAAAAGGAAAGTTGCATTTCATTTGCAAAAATGAATTTGATGCCAATTCACAGCATAAAAAGGAAAAAGGGGAACAAATAGGATTGAAGAATCTGAAACAGCGATTGCGCCTCATTTACAAAGACAATTATAATTTGGACATCATTGAAGGCAACGAGATGTATACCGTAGACTTAAAGATAAATTTAATATGAATTGCATCATTATAGAAGACGAGGTCCCTGCACAAGAAATACTTGTATCCTACATTCAAAAACTACCGGATTTGCATCTTTTGGATGTTTACAATTCTGCACTCAAAGCCAATTCCATTTTGCAGGAAGAAAAAGTGGATATCATTTTCTTGGATATTAATTTGCCTAGTATTTCTGGTATAAACTATTTGAAAACACTTAAAAGACCACCATTGGTCATTATGACCACAGCCTATTCAAATTATGCTGCCGAGAGTTTTGAGTATGATGCCATAGTAGATTATTTGGTAAAGCCATTCGGTTTCGAACGGTTTTTAAAAGCTATCAATAAAATAGAATCCAGAAAAGATCCAATACATAAAATCCAGTATGAGTCCGTTAATGAAATCGTACATAATGACCTAACCATATTTGTAAATGTAGACAAGGTATTGCATAAGATAAACCAAAACGACATAATATATGTCCAATCGGATAGAAACTATGTGACCGTGGTAACCAAGGAGATTAGCTTATCCTTTATAGGTTCCTTGAAAAAATGGAGAGAGAGTCTTAAAGAAGGCAACTTCATCCAAATTCACAAGTCTTTCATTGTCAATATAGACTACATCGAAAAACTCACTGGCAACCTTGCTTATATCCACAAACAAAAAATACCGGTAGGTAAGACATTCAAGGAAGAGTTGTTTAATAGGGTAAGACCAATAAATTAAATTAATGGAAATAAGTTATATCTCCATCATCTTATCATAGGGCTATCCCTTAAAAGTGCTTTTCCTTTGATTTTTGAATTTTTTCAAATCAATCAATATAAATGAGTTATTTCTTCAATCATATCGCAAAAGCCATATTTCAAAATCACTTCAACAATAAAACAAACTAGTAGCTACTAGTATGGTTTTGTAAAACTTTAATCTTAGTTTAGACGAGAATTAAGATTAATTAATCATTAAAAATGTGTTAATAAATTGACTTTTATGCAGTTTTAAATGGTGAAACATAGAGGTTTTTCAATTTAAGATAGCATACGTCAATAAAGGTGATAAAGAGTATTTATCCAAAGTGAAATTTGAATGAGATCAAACTAATTTATTAACTAAAAACGAAATATATGACATAAAAAAATCAAATCCCTGAAACTAACAAAACCCCTTACTGCATTGACAAATAGTTGTCCATGTATTTAATTAGTATCAACCTTAAAAATTATGAATCCAAAAAAAACAATTACCTCGTTGTTGTTTGCATTGTTTTTATTTAATGCACTATATGCACAAGAAAACAACAGTCCTTGTTCTTTTGAAGAAAGTCAAGATGAATTTTACAAAGCCAACCCTGATGCTTTGGAGCAAGCAAAGAAATTTGAACAGAAAGTAAAAGAGGATGCCCTATTAAAAAAGAACGGATTAATGAAATCCGCAAACTCATATGTAGTTCCTGTGGTTTTTCATGTCTATGGTAATAACTGGCCAGACGATAGTGAAGGAAACAATAGAGAAGTTACGGTAGAAAGGATAAAGCAATCATTGCAAAAGATAAATGATGACTTTAAAGGAGGGAATGACCCCATAGATCCTTTCTTTAGCAATATTGAAGGAAGTATGGACATCGAGTTCAGATTGGCTCAAATAGATCCAGATGGCAATACAACCAATGGAGTGGTCTTCCACGAAACCAAAGAAGGATTTGGTCTTAATGGCACAAATGATCACGAAATAGCCAAATATGCTTGGGACAACTACAAGTATTTCAACATACACCTTCAATTGGTTCTTAAATCTGGTGGTCAAAACAACTCAGGAATCGCATGGTTTCCATCTACCGGGATGTCGGATGAAGGGTCTGCAAGAGTTGTATACAATGGCAAGTATATAATTTATTCGCCTCCGGCATCCTCATTGACGCATGAATTTGGACATTTCTTTGGTTTGGAGCACACTTTCAATGGTGGATGTGTTCTAGGAGATGACAATGGGGACCTTGTTGGAGATACACCTCCTACAAGTGCAGGTGCAGGTTGTGACCCTGGAACAAAAAACTGTTTCAATCAAACAATCAATAGTCAGAACCATATGGATTACAACCCTTGTGAATCTATGTTCACCAAGGGCCAAGTTACTAGAATGGAATCCTATATGGATCATCCAGCCCGTGTAACCTTATGGCAACCATCCAACCTCGTTGCCACGGGAATCGATGAAGATTTGGGAGCAAGAGTGTTGTTTAATTATCAAAGTCGAAATGATAGTGACATCGATAAGTCATTGGCATTGTCTGAAGATTTCAACAATAGCGGAGGCATCGTCAACAAAAGAAGAATTAAAGCCATAGATGGTGCTCAATTTGCAACAATAGGAATATTGCAAGAAGGAGTTCATTATACTACCAGTGGAATACCTAATGGTCTTAATGCTAGAATTAACATCACGGATAGTGTCTCTGGCGAGATTACCTTAGTTGGTCAAGCCAACAATCATGAAGAGAGTGATTCAAGCAGTTTTACCATTACATTGCTTAATCCAGCGATTGTTGGTGGGACAAATGCCATATTCTCCACTACCGGAACGTATAAGGTTAGTTTTATTGACGATTATGAAGTGTACTACGAAACTTTCTCTCCAACAATCTTGAAAGCAATTGGTCAAGATGAAGACAATGTATCTTATATAACGGATTTTAGTTCGACGGCTTCCATAAATGGAGCCTTGAAAGTGAGACTTGTAAATTATGATGGTACACTTCTTGGGGTCAATAATCCGAGTAAGAGTCTAGAGCTGTTATGTAACAACGATAGCATTAATATTTCCTATCTACCAGAAGGGAGTTCCATTGGAGTCAACTCATCTGGTACTTGGTTGTCTGGTGTTACCACACAAACAGCACCAGCCACACTTACTAGCGCATCATATTCCAACTGGCATGGCAGAACGGGATATTTTGGTTTTAGAACCAAAACCGTTACTGGATCATACTTGTATGGTTGGATGAAGGCAACAGTTTCAAATGATGGCCGATTTGGCAAGATTATTTCAATGGCTGTCAATCCGGATATTGGAAACTCGATAACTGCTAATATTGAGAAGCCTCATGTCACTTATTCCAAGGACAGGTTCTTGGAATCTGTTAGCAATGACGGTTCTATGGAAAATGACATCATTGTAGATTTGAAGAGTGATACTTTTTCCGTTGCAGGAAATATGGAGGCCGGAATACATTATACCATAGCCAATGTGCCAAATGGGTTGCAATTTAGAGCAACCGTTTTGAATAATAGAAGAGTAAGATTGTCAATGCTAGGGAATTCGACACTTCCTTCCGATGAATGGGAATATCATGACAACATTAAATTTAAGTTTTTAGATACAGCATTTTCTTCTAATGATGCCTCACAGATATTGTTCAGTGAATTTACATTGAATTTAGAGCATCTGGGAGATAGTTTTTCTAAATCGCTCAATGATAGTGAGTTTGTAGTAAGTGATCCTTCCTCAGGAACTGGTTCTTTTGCGGTTTTATCATCACATGTAAGCATCGATAGGCAAATCCATATCCATCAAATGCAAAATTATGTTACGGGAGATTACTTAGGCATTAAATTTATTTCTTGGAGAAAAGATGCTATTGCCAATGACGATTATGAGCTTACACCCCTTAATGCGGGAGACATTATTGGGCCAGATAGTTCATGGAAGAATGGTCAAGAATACTACTCAGGAAGAGGACAGCATATGATAGACTCAGATTCGTACCAAGCTTGGAGAGGTAAAACAAAATATGTTGGCATTAGAATTGTTAGGTCAGAACGTACTCACTATGGCTGGATCAAGTTAAGGGTTAGCAACGGTGGAAGTTCTTTTGAATTTGAAGAATACGCTATTAGCGGAATTCCAGAAACCCCTATAAAAGCTGGGACATTACAGACAGGAGAGGGAGATGGAGAACCAGATGAATATTGTGTAACAAACGGTAATAGTGGTCCAGAAGCCATTTCTTTGGTTGAATTTGCAGGAATAGAGAATGCGTCTGGAAGAAATGAGAATGGGTATGAATATTTCAGCAATCAAACTGCAACTGTCGGCATTGGAACAAGCAACAATTTAAAAGTGACGATCGTTGGTTATCAAGATGGTTCGAACGATGAGATATACTCTTGGTTCGACTGGAATCAAGATGGAGATTTTAACGATCCAGGAGAGTACAAAGAATTGAGTAAAAATTCTGGAACAACAGGTCAAGTTATCATTAGTGTTCCAGAAGATGCTGTTTTAGGAACAACGAGAATGCGCCTAAGAGTAGCATACTACCCAACTTCGGCTGTTCCTTGTGATTTTATGGAATATGGAGAAGTTGAAGATTACAATGTAAACGTAACCACTGATGGTGAAGGGAACCCAGGTCTGGTATATTGCGATGCTAGCGGAATTAAGGGTCCGGAAGCTATCACAGAGGTGAATTTTTCTGAAATCGAAAATACTTCAAGTAGAAGTATCTCAGGTTATGAGGACTTCACAAATGAAACAAACGCCAACTTGACAATTGGTTCTACCAATAGTTTGAATGTAACAATAACTCCATACCAAGATGGAACAAATGATGAAATCTATGCTTGGTTTGATTGGAATCAAGATGGTGATTTCGAAGATGAAGGTGAATTTACTGAGTTAAACAAAACATCAGGTACAACTGGTCAAATTTCTATTGCCGTTCCTCAAGATGCAGCAATAGGAACGACAAGAATGCGTTTGAGAGTGGCTTACTATCCAGCTTCAGCTGTGCCTTGTGGCAATATGAACTATGGTGAAGTAGAAGATTATGGCATAACCATTTCTTCTTTTGGAAAAATAGCATCATCAAATGTCGAAAAAAGCAATGCAGACACAGACAGAATAAATGTATATCCAAATCCAATGTCTCAAGAACGAAACACATTGAATATTGATTTCAATACAGAAGAAGAGGGGATGGTTAAAATTGAGATTTACAATGTCACTGGTAAGAAAGTCTTCGAGCTAACTGAAGAAAAAAGACTTGAAACAGTAAAGACAATAAAACTTGACAATAGATTGCCTACTGGTTTGTATTTGTTGAAAACAAGAATAGGAGAAACTGGAAATGATACAATTACTAAGATAATTGTAAATTAAGATAGTGTTCCTTTCTTTTATATTTCGGGAGCCTGTTTCAATAGAAACAGGCTCCTTTTTTATATCCTTAAACCAAAGGTTTTAAGTATTTTTTATCGACATAGAATGTCCCAAAGGGAATCAATGAACCAACTAGGATAATTAGGAAATTTTTGGTATCCCATTTGTATGTTGAACGCAAAAGTATTGCCAAAGCAACATAGGCTACGAACAATAGACCATGTGGCATTCCTAGCATTTTTACATATTGAGGATCATTTCCAAAATATTTTATGGGTGTAGCAATGAATAATAGAAGTATATAGGATATTCCTTCTAAAAAAGCGGTAATTCGGAAAATGTTAAGCATTCTTATTTTTTAATTATTTTCTTTACTATTAATTCATCATCGTTCAATGTGGAAAGTTTTGCAAAATAAACTCCAGATGACAAGGCTCCAACCTTTAGGTTTTGATTGGATTTTATGTTTTTTTCTAAAACCAATGTGCCAGTAATACTATATATCTTCATATTCATAGCATGTTCCCCATTGTAGGTGACATTGAACTCATCATCAAAAGGAATCGGAAACAAAGAGATGGTCTCTTCCAAGGTGCTATTGTTCGTGGATAAATTCTCCCCGTTAAAGTAAGACTTGGCCAATTCAAATGATTCGATTCCGATCTGTGCTCCAATTTGCCTTCCTTTAATATCGTCAATAGGAGGGTGGATGCCTCCCCAAATACGAGATAGGCTTGTTTGATCCGATGCATCTCTATATGTCGCCCATTGCAATGTAAAGCTTTGGGAAGGTCCATCTTCAAAAACCAGAAATTCATCCGCAGTGATGTCAAATGTCCCCATTCCTCCAGGAAAGAAGGCGTCTCCGGTGAGTATGGTCAAGGTTTCGGCAGCTGCTCTGGAAAATGTTGAATGCCCAGACAAATAGCCTGCAAAAGGAGGTGTCACGAAAGTTCCTCGTTGATAGGACCACCAATGCGTTCCTAAAATCCAATCAACGCCAGCAACGTCAGTTTCTGGATTAGATATGAAATCGGGGCCCTTCCATGCAAATATTTTTATCTTGCCTACATTTTCATCGTTGCTACCAGCTAAAGGATCTCCTGTTTCAATCAGTTCTATTTTTCCAGGAATGAGAGGAAGACCATGTGGATCGAAACTAGGTAGGTTATTATCGCTGCTTTGCCCTTTTCCTGCCATGTAGCGAATAGCAGAAATAGGTCTGATGTAGTCATAGTAACCTTTAATGCCCCAGGTCGCAACAGCTGAATCGTGCATAGCGCTACCCAAGGTCAAATAGGACTTGACATCCCATTCCAAATCACTCAAAACAGCTCCTTGACCTTCCATTTTTTTTACGGTTTGTGGGTGATCACTAACATAATTCAATATTGTAAACCAATGACCAGGAGGAGTTTCCGAGTCTGGACCATCTGCCCAAAATTCGGCAAGAACTCTTGCATAATCGGCCCTTTTGACCATTTGTGGCTCATAAGGCGCGTTGGTGAAGGGATTTAGACTATGACCTGTACTGGCGTCACCTCCATCTGTAAAGTTGTAAAAAGTTTGATATTCGGAAAATGTTTCTGGAAAATTCTCAATGTCATAATTGCCTATTGAAGCTGGAGAGATGTCTATTTCTGTAGGATCGTTGGGATCCATGTGAGAGGACCAAGAAGCAACAAGTGCAAAATGCCACTTGTAAGGATCCGTTATACCACTGTTCATAGAATTTTGTATATACAATGGAGGTCCGGGATTTTTATATACATAGCAATCAAAGTCATTGTTTAATATTTCTAGATCTGAAGGCATTAAGCAAAAAGGCTTTACTTGTCCCCATTCTGGGCTAAGAAAGTTGGGAATGTCCAAAGGAAATGTATTCCCACTTTGGTCTATGTATACATCAAAAGCCAGAGGTTGCCACGCATTTGGATTATTCAATGGATTTTCATCCGAATACAATTCCAATACCAATGGGTCATTGCTTGGAGTGTAATATTGATTTGCATAATCATTGGATTCATTGGAATTGTCTTCCATTCCGAAGGCAATCATCTGTTCTGCCAAGTAGTTCCCCAAAGCTGCATAGGAATCTGTAGAATAGTCAGTAGAAGTAAAAGCTGTGGTATATCCATAACTTGTAAAAAGCGTATTGAACTCACTCAAAGCCGTGCTACTTCCTGGGGAATTTGCAAATCGGTGGTTCAACAAGTGGTACATCGCATAGCTAATAACCTCATGTCTTGCTGTCGCTATGTCTGAAGGTATTGTAATTCCTGTAAAATCACAAGTATAACCACCAAACGTCTTTCCCAGCAATACTGTTTCTGCCGTATCATCGAAAACAGCCCAAGCATCATACATGACAATACTTGAGTGAAATAGGTTTCTCGCATGTACGGTAGGTCTGGCGTAATCAGTTCGAATGGCCTCTAACAATTGTTCGTTCCACTCTCTGGCAACAGATTGTTGAGCATTTGAAACACATAGGGTTGAACAAAATAAAATAAAAAATGAAAGTGTATTTTTTTTTATGGACATAGTGTATTAGTTGGACTGTAAACTTAATAAAAAAAGGGCATACTATCTTTTTTACTTTTGTTAAAAACCTTATGATTATAATATCTATCTTTAAAAAAAAAACATTAAGATGCGTCTATTCAAAATAACACTTGCCTTAGCAGCAATATTACTTGTTTCCTGTACTCCTAAAAAAGAAGAAACGAAGACAACAGAAGACTTTAAAATAAGTTATGAGAAATTCACCTTGGAAAATGGTTTGGAAGTTATTCTTCATGAAGATCATAGTGATCCAATAGTGGCAGTTGCAACTATGATGCACGTTGGATCCAATAGAGAAAAACCTGGAAAAACAGGGTTTGCCCACTTTTTTGAGCATATGAGTTTCAATGATAGTGAGAATGTCCCCGTAGGAGCAAACCGTAAAATGATTCCAGAATGGGGAGGGAGTCGCAACGGAGGAACTTCCAATGACTATACCGTATATTATGAAGTGGTTCCCAAGGATGCATTTAAAAAGATTCTTTGGATAGACTCAGACCGTTTTGGATATATGATAAATACTGTGACAGAATCAGCTTTGGAACGCGAAAAACAAGTAGTTAAAAATGAAAAACGCCAACGAGTAGACAATGCTGCCTATGGCTATACGAATGAAATCATCAGGAAAAACCTTTATCCAGAGGGCCATCCGTACAATTGGACAGTCATTGGAGCCTTACCGGATTTGCAAGCAGCAACGATAGAAGACGTCAAAGAATTTTACGCGAAATACTACGGAGCAAGCAATGCCTCCTTGGTCATTGCGGGAGACATTGACATAGAGGAGACAAAAGTTTTGGTAGAGCAGTGGTTTGGTGAGATTCCAAGTGGGCCAGAAGTCGAGGACATTCCAGCAATGCCGGTAACGTTGGCAAAGAGCAAATCATTGTACTTCGAAGATAACTTTGCAAAATTGCCAGAATTACGTATCGTATTTCCAACAGTGGAGGAATACCATAAGGACAAGTATGCTTTAGGTATTCTTGGTCAATTGTTAAGCGGAAGTAAGAAGTCACCTCTGTACAATGTTATTGTGGAAGAACAGAAATTGGCTCCAAGAGTAGGCACCTATCAAAGGAGTAGTGAGTTGGCAGGAGAATTTGTCTTTAGAGTCAGAGCCAATTCCGGGACAGATTTGGACGCTGTAAAATCTGCCATAGATGTAGGACTTCTTCGTTTTGAGAAGAATGGTGTGAATGCAAGTGATTTAAAGCGCATAAAAGCAAGTGCTGAAACCAACCTGTATAGAAGTGTAAGCACGGTTTTAAACAAAGCATTTCAACTTGTTGAAGACAATGAATTCATAGGAGATCCTAGTTACATAACTAAAACTGCTAAACTGACCAATGCCGTTACTGCCCAAGAAGTAATGAGAGTTTATGAAAAATACATAAAAGACAAAAACTACATAATGACCAGTCTGGTTCCAAAAGGGCAATTGGGATTGGCAGTATCAAAAGCAAAGGAAGCAAAGGTATGGATTGAGGAAGTAAAGCAAAACATAGCAAATGAAGAAGTAAGTCAAGGAGAAGAAGCCGTTTATGAAAAGACAAAGACCAAGTTTGATAGGAGTGAGCCAGATTTTGGGAAACTACCATTGTTCAAATCCCCAAAAGTGTGGACTGGGAAACTCGATAACGGCATAATTCTCTATGGGATTGAGAACAATGAAGTGCCGCTGGTTGAGTTCGACATAACCATTCCAGGAGGGCATTTATTGGACCCAAAAGGCAAATCTGGAGTAGCCAACCTTTTGAGTGACCTCATGATGCAAGGTACGGTAAACAAAACACCTGCAGATTTGGAAGAGGCCATCGATTTGTTAGGTGCTCGGATTAACATGTATTCTTCAAACGAAGATTTTCACATTTCTGGCTCTTGCTTAACTAAAAATTTTGATAAAACGATAAGTCTTGTAAAAGAAATTCTACTTGAGCCTCGTTGGGATGAAGGAGAATTCGATCGATTAAAAACGGCTTTGAAGACAAGTTTGAAAGGAAGAGAGGCAAACCCAAACTCAATAGCATCCATGATATATAACAAGTTGCTATATGGAGAAGGACATGCTTTTGCAGTTCCTGCTTCTGGAACTCAAGAATCCACAAAGAGCATCACCTTGAACGATTTAAAGGACTATTATGCCAATTTGTCCCCAAAAGAAGCAACCTTCCATATTGCAGGTGCGATAAAAAGGGAAGAGGTTGAGTCTACAGTGGCCATTTTTAATCAATGGGAAATCAAGGAAATTGAGTTTCCTCGATATACCTTGCCAAAAACCAACGCAAAGAACATACTCTATTTCATAGATTTCCCTGGAGCGAAACAATCCGTCTTTCAAATTGGAAAATTAGCTTTGTCAGCACAAGATGCAGATGCAAACAATTTGCGTTTTGCCAATGAGATACTTGGAGGAGGTTCCAGTGGCAAGCTGTTCCAGACACTACGAATAGGCAAAGGGTATACTTATGGAGCCTATTCTGGCATCACGGAAAATAATGAAATGGGACCGTTTACGATAAGAACGAGTGTAAGGGCAAATGCAACATTGAAGTCGCTGACCATCATCAAAGACATGGTTTCAAATTATGAAAACGATTTTTCCGATGTGGAGGTAGAGTTAACCAAGAACAAAATACTAAAAGCAAGCACTAGGGCTTACGAAAGTTTGGGAGCCCAGTTGGGAATGCTTAGGAACATAAGCAAATACAATAGATCGCATACCTTTACTGAAGAAGACCAAAAAGAATTGGTGAATATGAGCTTGGAAGATTACAAAACTATCATTGCAAAGTACTTAAACGAAGAAGATATGATCTACGTGGTCGTAGGTGATAAAGCGACTCAGTTCGAAGAAGTGAAAAAACTAGGAAAGACAGTGATCGAATTGGATATTCATGGAAATAAGATATAAACTGTATTTTTATTTTACTTCATTTGCACAATAAATGGATGGCATTAATGTTTATTAATTGTTAATTTTTTTTGTATTTCACAATAAATCATTAACAAAAATTAATATTAACCAAAATCAATTTACAATGAGAAAATTATTTCTATCGTTACTTGTGGTAGCGTTTGCATTTACGTCATGTGAAAATTCCAATGAAGATGTCTCAGAGGACAACGTAACTATTTCAAATTCTAAAAACCAAAAGCAATGTTTTTCCATGGATGTCTTAGAGAGAAACCTCGAAAAAGATCCAACACTATATGGTAAAATGGACGCTATAGAGCAACAAACCAAAGACTATATTGCTCGAGGGGACTTCAATAGGCTTGTAGATGGGAAAATTGAAATACCTGTAGTATTCCATGTCATATACAGAACATCAAGTGAAAATTTATCACTATCCACTTTACAAGGTCAAATCGATGCTCTAAATGAGGATTTCAATTTACAAAACCCAGGGAGGAATACCATTCCATCCGAGTTTGCAGCAGTTGAAGCTAACATTGACATCAACTTCGTAATAGAAGATGTCATAAGAGTACAAAATACAAAGAAAAGAAGATGGAGACCAAATGATGATATGAAAAAGTCTTCAAAAGGAGGTAGTGATGTCGTTAATCCTCAAGAGTTCCTTAACATATGGATTGTAAATTCAATGCCGTACCAAGGTGGGCAAATTCTAGGATATGCTCAATTCCCTGGAGGTAGTTGGACTACAGATGGAGTGGTGCTCGGAGCTAATTTTGTTGGCGGAACCGATAGAACTGCTACTCATGAAGTTGGTCACTGGCTGAATTTACGTCATATATGGGGTGATGGTGGTTGTGGAGTAGATGATTTTGTGGCAGATACGCCAGAATCAGATGCGCCAAATAGAGGATGTCCTTCATACCCAGATGTAAGTTGTGGTTCTGCTGATATGACCATGAACTTTATGGACTACACAAATGACGTGTGTTTAAATATGTTTACGAACGGTCAAAAAGCAAGAATGGATGCTGTTTTTGCTACTGGAGGGTTTAGGGCTACCATGGCAGATTAGTTTGTATTCTTAAAAATATAAAAACAGGAGGTCTCGAATTCGAGGCCTCTTTTATTTTAATGACTTGTCGTTCCAAACCATTTGGCTATCGTATTTTCCGCAGGTTTAAAACGAGGTGTGAAATCTAAGTCTTTTAGAGCGCTTTCTTTCTTTGATCGAACTTGCCATTGCCAAACATATAACCCTGCAAACCATTCTTTGTGCCATAGGTTTTCAAAAAGTGCTTGATAGGCTAGCTGTTGCGTTTTGTCTGACTTCTTCTTAGACACCTTACTAAAGAAAGAATCCCATTCCCAAGGTCTTATAGTTGCAGAAGCCTCACTTTTATAGCCAACTTCCGTAAACAATATGGGCTTGTCATACTTTTGGGATAGCTTTTCCAGAGCATTGACATGAACGTTCCAACCCATCTTTATGGTTTCCAAACTTGGAGCTTCATCCTTGGTCAAAGGAAAATATGCTTGTATGCCAATATAATCCATAGCATTCCAAAATTCCCCCAAATCATTGTCATCGTCCCAATTGGCTGCATAAGTCAATTTTCCATGATATATGTCTTTAATGTCTTTTATCAAAGCCATCCAAGCTTTGGGTTGTTGTTTTATGGAGGTTCTTAATTCTGTACCGACGCATAGCAAATCAACATCGGTCAATGCAGCCATTTTTGCGTAATGCAATATGTTTCTTCGATAAGATTCAAACCAGTTGCTCCACTCCTCATCAGATTGCATAGTAACATTGGAACGCCATCCTTTTCCCAACCATAGATGTGGCTTCAGCATTACACGCATTTTTTTCTCATGAGAATCCTTGATCGATTGTATGAAAGTTGAATCTCGTCGAGACCATTTACCTATGGTTTTTGGTGTTGTCATTACTTTTGTCTGCTCATTGTCTTGATATAGGAATGGAACGATGGCAACCCATTCCACATTGTTTTTCAATATGTCTCCAATCGCCTTGTCATTATTGTTTGTCCAACCAAAAACGTGAAGTCCTCTATGCTTCTCATCGAGATCATACAAATTGTTGGAGTACCCATTTGAATTTTCCACTGAATGATCCCATTCATATTCAAAATCTTCATCGTTGTTTGCGTAAACAATGAAATTATATGTGAACGACAATAGGAGAATTGGAACCATCAATCGCAAAACAAAATGTTTTAGCATTGTTCTGTACCCGCTATTTCTATATGTTCTGACAAAGTAACGAATGACCAAAAAAAGCAAATAGAAAATAAAGAATAGCATATGAAGCACAATCTGTACATTTTTTCGTTCCACAAGATCTAGAAAAGCATGGACGCCCTCTGTAAACGAAGCCTCGTCATTAAAGTATTGATACAAGACAAAGACAAAAGCAAACAGCCACGTGAACAAGTATACGCTCAGAGCAACTATGCTCTCTCTTTTTAGATGTGCTTTCATTTTCTAAATATAATATAAATATGTAGTGGCATTCATATAATGTTTTCTTAAAAAAACAATCCAACTATATCTATGAAACAGTATTTTTGCAATATGTCGAAATCATACCAACTGCAACAGCAGATAATAAATAAACTTGGGATAAAAGAGCTCAATCCAATGCAAGATGAAGCCAATTTGGCCATTTCATCCGTAGATAATGTTGTATTGTTGTCCCCAACAGGAACAGGAAAAACTTTGGCTTTTCTATTGCCGATCTTGGGAGCACTCAATCCTGATTTCAAAGTTGTACAGGCATTGGTATTGGTGCCCTCTAGGGAGTTAGCGATACAAATAGAACAAGTGATCAGGGAAATGGGGTCTGGGTTCAAGACAAACGCTGTTTACGGTGGTAGGCCTTTTTCAAAGGACAAGATAGAGTTGAGCCACCCACCAGCAATTCTTGTAGGAACTCCAGGACGTGTTGCCGATCATTTACGTCGCGAGACATTTTCAGTAGAGAGCATAAAGACTTTGGTATTGGATGAGTTCGACAAGTCATTGGAAGTTGGTTTCGAAGCTGAAATGAGTGAGATCATTGCTTTTTTGCCACACATCAAAAAGCGAATATTGACCTCTGCAACTCAAGATATGGAAATTCCACGTTTTGTTGGGTTGAAAGACCAATTGACGATAGATTATTTGGGTACGATAACTTCTCAACTACAAATAAAGAAAGTGATTTCTCCTGCAAAGAACAAGCTACAGACATTGGTAGACTTGCTTTGTCACATTGGAAATGAGCCTGGAATAATATTTTGCAATTTCAAGGATACGATTGCGTACGTAAGTGATTTTCTAATGGAAAACGATATAGCACATGGTTGCTTTCATGGGGGTATGGAACAAATAGATAGAGAACGCGCATTGATAAAGTTCCGAAATGGAACGCATCAAATCATTGTGGCAACGGACTTGGCTGCCAGAGGCTTGGATATTTCAGAGTTGAAATACATCATCCATTATCAATTGCCACTTAAAGCCCAGGAGTTTACACATAGAAATGGTAGGACGGCGAGAATGAACACAGAAGGAACCGCCTATGTATTGCAATGGGAAGAAGAATATTTACCAGAATTCATTCAGTCTGAAGAAATCGTGAAACTACAATGCAAAACCATTCCCGAAGGCTCTAAATGGCAAACATTGTTTGTTTCGGGAGGGAGGAAAGATAAAATTTCGAAAGGAGACATTGCAGGGCTTTTTTTCAAACAAGGTAACCTTGATAGAAACGAATTGGGAGTCATTGAACTGAAACAGGATTGTACATTTGTAGCAGTTCCGAAAAGCAAGGCGGATGCCATCATTGGGAAAACCAACAACATGAGATTGAAGAAGAAGAAGGTTAGAGTTACAAAAATTTGATTTTTTGGCATGATGTTTGACTTGTATAAAGTAATTAATAATAAATTATATTACAATGAGTACAGGAACAGTAAAATTCTTCAACAGTGAAAAAGGATTTGGTTTTATCACAGAAGAAGGTTCAAACAAAGAACATTTTGTTCACATTTCAGGATTAATCGATGAGATTAGAGAAGGTGATGAAGTAGAATTCGAATTGACTGAAGGAAAAAAAGGATTAAACGCAGTAAACGTAAAAGTTATTTAATACATACGCTTAAACTTTTAGAAGAAGGCCCATCAAAAAAATGATGGGCTTTTTTATTGCGTGAAATTTGTCTTCATAAATTTTAAAAGAACATTACCTTTGCTGAAAATATCATTATGTCAAAATCCTTTCTAGAATTAGGTCTTTCAGAATCCTTATTAAAAACGTTGAGTGACCTCAAGATTGTCGAACCAACAGAAATTCAACAAAAAGCAATACCTATGTTGTTGACCAAGTTGGATGATTTTGTTGGCATAGCAAAGACAGGAACTGGTAAAACGGCAGCTTTTGGTTTGCCATTGTTGCAATTGATTGATGTTGAAAACGATGACGTTCAAGCCATAATATTGACACCAACAAGAGAGTTGGGGCATCAGGTTTTTGATAATTTGAAAGAATTTGCAAAACAATCCCCAGAAATATCCATAGCAAGTGTTTGCGGAGGAATTCCCATAAAGCCACAAATAGAACGCTTGTCGCAAACCACTCACATCGTTGTTGCGACACCTGGACGGCTAATGGATTTGATGAAACGGAACTCAGTTAACATCAAAAACACGAAGTACCTAGTATTGGATGAAGCAGATGAAATGGTTAGTGCTTTGAAAGATGGATTGGACTCAATAGTTGCAGAGTTGCCAAAACAAAGGCGTACCATATTGTTTTCTGCCACATTGTCTGGTGCCATCAAGCAATTGGTACAAAACTACATGTCTAAACATGTCATACAAGTAAGTGTAGATATGGAGACGGTTGGACATAGGGGCATAGATCACCAATATGTAGTTGTGGAACCTATAGAAAAATTGAATGTTTTGATGCATTTCTTGAATTCCAAGGAAGGACAAAGAGGAATCATTTTTTGTAAAACGAAAGCAGCTGTCAACAAATTGGCAAAAAACCTGGTCATCAATAAGTTTTCTTCAGGAGCATTGCATGGCAGCTTGACACAAGGCATTCGAGATCGTGTAATGGAACAGTTCAGGGCTGGGCACATCAACATTCTTGTAGCAACGGATTTGGCAGCAAGGGGGATAGATGTCAAAGATGTGTCTTTTGTGGTCAACTATCACTTGCCAGATGTCTATGAAACTTACGTGCATAGAAGTGGAAGAACGGCTAGGGCAGGAGCAAAGGGATTTGCTTTGACAGTTATACAGGAAGACGAAGCTTTTGAAATTCCAGATTTCGAAGATGAATTGGGAATTGAATTCAAAGAATACATCAAACCCAATTCCCAAAGCATAGAAGAAAACAATGGAGTCCTGTGGGCGAAACAAATTTTCAAGACAAAACCTAATCACGATCTATCCTTAGAATTCAAAAACAACATCAAAACGATATTTCATCACTTGACC
Source organism: uncultured Bizionia sp. (assembly GCA_947496215.1). Lineage (GTDB taxonomy): Bacteria > Bacteroidota > Bacteroidia > Flavobacteriales > Flavobacteriaceae > JAHDHI01. Next base: position 422,153 of record CANMCF010000001.1, on the reverse strand, counting down.
AAGGATGAACTCATAGAAAAGATGTTGGCCAATTACGTATTGCAGAATACCAGCCTAAACCCTACAAAGGAACATACCCAAAGAAAAAAGAAACGTAAATAGAAATAGTTTTGTAGATTGTACATATGACAGCACAAGAATTCAAAGTATTATCCAATCAATTGGCAATGATAGCTCCAAGCATCCCTTTGCAATGGGGAAGCATTCAAAATGATGATACAGATTCAAAAATCAAGATGTTTGGTTGTGCTACCTACAATGAACTCAAAATTGCTTTGATCGACAAAAATCAAGATGTCAAGAATTACTTCAAAAAGCGTTGGTTTTTATGGAAATGTGCACAGTGTGATGAATATTTGTTTTATAAGCACAATTCGATACAACGTAATCCAAATGACAAAAATCAAGATTGGGACATACAGTTTTTCAACAATGAAACATTGCGTTTTGATTTGAAAGGAACAGTTGTTCCAAAGAAAATGAGGTCAGGCACGAACATAGATAACAAAGAAGTCATCAACTTTTTCTATAATAAGCAAAGTAGAGGAATTCGTGACAATGTTCAAAATAGATTGTTCGTAATTCACATCCCATTCAAATCTGAAAATGAGAATGTCTTAAGAGCCAATTTTCAAGCGAAAGCCATTATTTACAATAATTACATAAAGGAATTGAAAGGTAAGCAAAACCCCATTTTCTTTAATTATGAAAAGAAACTGGTGGACATTATCTATATACGAGAACACCAAGACAATACCGTAGATTATGAATTTGCGGCATCTTCTATTGATAAAAACATTGTTTTTTCGTATAATACTGTCTAGAAGATCTATTTGTCTAGATTTAGAATTTTATAAAGAGGGATGTTTTCAATTAAAAATAAAATATATATTTTCTTTTTTGCGTTTGTTGGAACTATTTTAAATAGTCAAGAACAATTGGAGAATACCATAAACAAAAGTGACAGCGCAGTAACCATATTGGAGAGGATTTTGGATAACCTGGAAGAATCTCCCAAAAACAGTTTCATAGCTGCAAACAAGTATTTGATTGTTGCAGAACGGAACAACGATATAAGTGTTCTAATTTTAGCAAATAGGGTGCTAGGAAAGTATTATGACAAGGCAGGAGAAATAGCGAAGGCCTATTACTATACGGGATTGGCATACGAATCAATTGATGAAAAGCACAAAGCATCAAAGATTGGTTTTTTTGCCACCAAGCAATATGCAGAGCTTTTTGCAAAAGCCAAAGATTATGATCGTGCATTGAAATTTCATAAAGAAGCAATGCTTATTTTTGATAATTACACCAATGAACCAAGTCATGAACGATTTTTGAATTTAGGAGACATTGCCATTTTGTATTCCAACAAGAAAGATTACGAAAACGCATTGAAATATTATACATTGGCACTGGAAGAAGCAAAAAACTTGGAAAACAAGATATGGCTGTCTTCAGCATACAATAATATCGGTTACGCATATTATCAGCAAGGTAATTTTGAAAAAGCCTTGAAATATTATGGAGAAGCCAAGACTCATCTGAAAAGTACTGATGAAAGTGTTGAAGAAGAACTATTCTATGTGAACATAGAAGAAAACATAGCTCACATATATATAGCCCATTATGAGAGGTATAGAGAAGCCAGTCTAATTTACAAACATGTTGCCAAAATTAGGAGAAAGCACAATGCTATTGAAACAGCCATAAATGCTGATATAGAACAATTGTATTGTCTTGTAAGAATCAATGACGTTGAAAGAAGCGATGTGCTAAATAAAAGTATTGAAACTTATTTTGTGGACAAGAAGGACAACCCTCACTATGAAACGTTTCTACAAGTTCAGTTGTTAATCCATAAATCAAAAAAAAACTACAAAGAACATCTTGAAATCTCGGAAGAGTACATTGAATATTTGAACAAGAAATCCAAGGACAATGTAAAAGCCAACCAAGAAGCCATTGCCAATTACATTAAATTTCAAGAAAATGATTTCAAGAGAAAATTGAATTTGGAAAAGGAATTGGCAAAAGAAAAAGAAGCCTCTATGGCAAAGGACAACCGCTTGCTGTTTTTGATTTCATTGTTACTTTGTATGGCTTTGGTGACTTTATTGTTAATCATAAAAGGAAAAAAAGAAAAAGAAAAAAGAGTAGAACAAGAAAATCTAATTACGAAATTGACACTTGAAAATACAACTTTGGAGAAAGAGAAGCTGAATGACATGCTGGAATCCAAACATCAAGACATCGTAAATATGGTTACCGACAGTACAATGAGAACAAAGTTTCTAAAAAAGTTGCTGCATAAGATAGAGGCAGAGAAAGTTTCAGTTGTTGATGGCAATGCAACTGTAAAAGAATTAATATTTGACATAAAATCCCAAATACAAATAGAAGAACGCCTAACGGGACTCCAAAGTGATTTGACAACCATGAATGCCTATTTTGACAAGAACTTGATGGAAATGTATCCAAAACTGACAAAGTCGGAACGGGAGATAAGTTCATTCATAAGGCTTAATTTTTCCATTAAGGAAATAGCACAAATTAGAAGTGCAAGCATAAATTCCATAAAAATGGCCAGGTCAAGAATTAGAAAGAAGATGGCTCTTTCTCCAGACAAGAATTTAGATCAATTCATCAAATCCATATAGGTTTTTGTGTATTGTTACCTTTTGTTACCTTAAATATTTTGCATTCCTCTTACTTCAAGATACATTTGAAGTAATTGGAAATTTATCCAATATAATGCCTTGAAACCCTCTACTAGGAATTATGATAGCACATATTTAGAATTGTAGTTGGTACTAAATATACATAACCATTCTTATCTTTCCCCTTAAATAGATGAGAGTGGTTTTTTGTTTTGTGATGTGTAGTCTCTAATGAAATTAAATTTCACCTATTTTTTTTAAAACAGATAGACATTTTGCTTGTTTTTCATCTCTGTATACTTTTTGTAGCCCTTGTGTTTATCGATAATCGCATATGTTTCGTTAGATTTGTGTAAATATGTTCTGCTAAATTCACTTTTAATAAAAAGTAAATATCTTTTTATTAAACGAATTTCACCATCCTCGTCAGCTCCCTTAAATTATGACGAGGATGGTTTTTTTATACCATACCCAGAAACAAAATATATGACAGGATTTTATAAGTAGGAATTTTATACATTTGATGATAATTGAAAAATCAAATTGCATCAATGGAATTACTAGATCAATTTATAAAGGACTTTGCCTCTTTTGTTTGGGGATTGCCTTTGCTGATTTTACTTATTGGAGGTGGGATCTATTTAATAATACGCGCAAAGTTTTTACCTTTTCGTTACCTGGGGCATGCAATAAGTGTGCTTCGGGGTAAATATGACAATGTAAATGATCCTGGAGAGATAAGCCACTTCCAGGCATTGACCACAGCTTTATCTTCAACGATTGGAATGGGTAACATAGCAGGTGTCGCCGTCGCAATCTCCATTGGTGGACCTGGTGCTATTTTTTGGATGTGGGTTAGTGCCATCATTGGGATGTCCACCAAGTTTTTCACTTCCTCATTGGCAATAATGTATCGCGGAAAGGACACAAATGGTGAAATACAAGGAGGCCCTATGTATTTTATTATGGAAGGCCTTGGTAAGCATTGGAAACCTTTGGCTGTGTTTTTTAGTATTTGTGGTTTGGTTGGAGCTTTACCTGTATTCAATGTGAATCAATTGACTGAAGCTATCAATAACATTCTATTGCAACCAAATGGGATAAAAATTGGAGATACATCGAATTTAGCCATTGGTTTAATCCTTGTAACCATAACTTCCATTGTTATTTTGGGAGGGTTGAATCGTATAAGCAAAGTTGCTTCCAAGCTGGTTCCTGCAATGGTTGGGCTGTATTTCATACTCATTACAATAATTTTGATATTGCATGCCGATGTGCTTCCAAAGTATTTTGGGCTTATTTTTACAGATGCGTTTGCGGCAAGCACCTATAAGGGTGATTCATTTTTTGGAGGTGTCTTGGGAGGGCTCATTCTTTTAGGTATTAGGAGAGGAGCCTTTTCCAATGAAGCGGGCATTGGTACAGCCCCAATGGCTCATGGAGCTGCAAAGACCGCGGAGCCCATACGTGAAGGTTTGGTGGCAATGCTAGGGCCAGCCATAGATACCTTGGTGGTTTGCACATTGACGGCAATGGCAATCTTGGTAACAGGAGTTTGGCAAACAAGCGATGCCAATGGAGTTACATTGACAGCTAATGCCTTTGGTGTGGCAATGCCACAAGTCGGGAAGTATCTTCTATTGGTTTGTATAGCCGTATTCAGTATTTCATCGTTGTTTTCATTTTCATACTATGGTACGAAATGCATGTCCTTTCTATTGGGAGCAGACAAGAAGCATTATTACAATTACATATACATTTTAAGCATTGTCCTAGGTGCAACCACCTCTTTGGATATGATGATAAATCTAATTGATGGTTTTTTTGCATTGATGGCCATACCAACGATGCTTACGACAATATTGTTGGCTCCAAAGGTATTGAAGGAAGCCAAGAGTTATTTCGAAAGATTGAAAATGAAAAAGCCACGTTGATCAATGTGACTTTGTGAATTAAAAACAATACAAGCATTTTTAAAAAATAAAAATCAAAGCAAAGAGGCCTAATCACTATTTGATGATTAGGCCTCTTTGTAAGTTTAAATTCCTAATGATGCTATTTAATGGCTATCATACTAATTTCCACATTGACGAATTTAGGAAGGTTAGCAACTTCCACAGTTTCCCTAGCTGGAGCAGTGGCTTCATCAAAATACAAGCCATAAACTGCATTGATATTGGAGAAGTTGTTCATGTCACTGATGAAAATAGAAGTCTTTACCACATTTTCGAATGTCATATTTGCAGCTTCCAGTACTGCTTTCATATTCTCCATGACTTGTTTGGTTTCAATTTCTATGGATCCCAATACTAGTTCACCAGTTTCAGGATGCAATGCTACTTGTCCTGAAGTGTATAGGGTGTTTCCGCTTAAAACAGCTTGATTGTATGGTCCGATGGGGGCAGGGGCTTTTGTTGTAGTTATGATTTTTTTCATGAAAATTTATTTTATTCCCGAGGAATTTGGGAGTATTGTTTAACTTCTATGTTTTTAAAATTTACAAACGTTGATCTGGTCGTCGTCTCTTCTCGTATTTGATGTCTTTCAAGATACTTGATTTTATGCCAATGAAGAAATTCCACGAACTTCTCGAACTAAAAGGTATCCAGCTAAAATTCATACGCCAGCTCAATAGATCTCTTGAAAAGCGCAATTGCGTATAGGAAAATCCTTGGTTTTTGAAATCGTACCCGGAAGAAGCTCCAATTGACCAACGAGGGGAAATGTCCAAGTCCCCTGAAAACATCAAGGAGTGAGAGGATATTTCTTGTTGTCGTCTAGAATTGGAATAGTTTACGGCATAGGCCAAACGCAAACTCCAAGGAATGCTATAATTGTATAGTTCACTAGGAGCTTCACTCTCATCATCTTCATCGTCTTCGTTATAGCGTTGATCTGCGAAATCTTCGGAACGCCCAAACAAATCATCATTTCTTCCACCACTTTGCAACGTTTCTTCCCTACTGCTCTTGCTTGTCTTTTCGTCTTTGCCATTGCTACTTTTAATACTGTAACCCAAGGTTAGATTGGCACTGGTCATCCTAAATAGACTTCCTCCATTGTTGATGTTGAACTCCTCAATTCTATTGTTGTTGCTGTCCAAGGCATAAGGATCCAAAGTAGCACCGAAATTCACATTCATCTTGTTGTTGAACAGCTGTGTGCCACCGCTCATCCTCACAGGGCTCCAGCGCAAGGAATCCCCTGCCAAATTGTAAGAAGTGGAAAAGTTCAAGTTGTTTAGGAGGATTATTTTCTTAGGTTCAGTTTTAGTGCTGTCCCTATCTTTTACTTTTGCTTCGAAATTATTCGATAAAGACAGCCCAATCGAACTTGAATAGTTCTTGTTGGGAGCACCGAACAGACTTCCTTCAAAACGGGAATACTCTCGTTGCACGGGATCTCCATTGATATCCGTTTCCTCATAAGTATCATAGTACTTGTCAAAAGCAGGGTTTATGTTGTAACTTACCGAAGGCCTGATTACATGTCGTATGGCTTTCAGTTTTTTATCCTGACCTTCCTTTTCAAACTTGAAAAGACCATAGATGGTAGTTCCTATACTGGTACTGAAGTTATATGTCCTATAGGCATCAAAACCTTTTAAATCTTCTGTAACCGTAACATCATTCACATCATCATAAGAACGATTGATGGTGTTTAACGTCCAGGTCTCGTCAAAATTGGCACTTGCGCTAAGGCTTAAATACTGCATAACCTTGAAGTTGGTCGAAAGTGGTATGGAGTGTCTCATTCCAATTCTTGCATCATCGAACATTTCCTTCTTGAAAAACAAGGAATCCGTAGTTTGAATCCTATTTTCTCCTCTTACGGAGTATTGCATGTTTATGTTTTGAACAAGTCCTTTTTTACTTCCTACCTTTGGGGCAAAAGGATAGATCCTACCAACACTACCTTGAAAGGTGGGCAATGTCAAGTTTATGGATTCCGTTTGTGTATTTTGAGAATGAGTTGCCGTCATGCTCATATTCACTTGTGGCTCTCCTTGAAATGTCTTGGAGTAAGACACGGAAGACGACAACGTATTGTTCAAGAAACTTGAAGCATTGACTTGATTGTTCGATTGTTGGTAATAATTGCTGCTACCTAAATTCACAGATGCGGAAAAACGTGAATTGGGATTGGCTTTGGGATCTTGGTTATGTGACCACCTCAAGTTGTAAATTGTGGTCTTCGAATAATCAGGAAAACCTCGTTCACTGTTTATAAGATTTTCGTAACGAAAACCTAGATTACCATTGAAGCTATATCGTTTTGCATATTTGCTTTCTACACGAATTCCATAACTACCATTGGTGTAATAGTCTCCCAGCAAGGCCAAATCCACATAATCGCTTATGGGGAAATAATACCCTCCGTTTTGTAAGAAGTAGCCCCGATCGTTCTGCTCACCAAAACTAGGAAAGATGACACCTGCCGTTTGTTTTTTGCTCAAAGGAAAGTAAGCAAATGGCAAACCTATTGGTGTAGGGACATCGTATATGAACAAATTGGTCAATCCAGTGACCACTTTTCTGTCTGGAACTATTTTAGCCTTTCGCAACAAGAAATAATATTCTGGATCATCCAAATTCTTTGAAGTCGTGAACTTTCCTCTATTGATGAAATAGACGGAATCGTTCTCCTTCTTAGTGAGTTCTGCTATAATAGTACCACCATTCTGTTCCGTCCTGGAGTTCCATATCAATGCTTTTCTCGTATCAAAATTAAAACGGATGGAGTCTGGTTCTACTACGGATTGCCCTTGCTTGAATACCGGTAGTTGGGAATAAATTCCAGAAGAATCTTTTAACCTTCCAGCATATACTTCGTTCTTGCTGTAGTCTATAACAATGATCCCTGCAGTAATCTCCATATCCTTGTATAGTACTTCTGCCTCATTGTACAGATACAATTTCTGATCTTTCCTATTGAAGGTAGTATAGTCTTTGGCATTGTATGTAATAATATCTTCCAACAATCCCTTTTTAGGCTTTATGGAATCCGTCTTGGTCGTATCGCTTATCTTTTCATTCAATATCAAATCATCGACACTGACTTCAAGAGAGTCCTTTTGCACCGTAGCCGGTTCTTCTTTTTGAACTGGGGGAATTTCTACATCCGAATTCTGTCCATCAACTTGAGCAAAGCTAGAAGTGTTGATAAACACTGTAAAACTTAGGGCGAAAAGTATATAAAATCTATTTGTATGCAATGCTTTAAAATGTATTTTTGCTAAAGTATGGCTCGGTTTTTGAATTGCCAAAATTAAATATATTTTTTATGAATACTTTATTATTCTCAAAAAAATAGAAAACAATACTAATTACTTAAAAAACTGGTTTAATACCTATGCAAACGAATATAAAAGCACTTTTCTTATCATTGACAATAGCATTAACTTCTTTTGTCTGCAACACCATTGAAGGACAGTCGAATAACGGAAAATTCGTTGTTGTCTTAGATGCTGGACATGGAGGTCATGATCCAGGGAAACCGTCCAAATATGGATATAAGGAAAAAGACATTGCCTTGAAAATAGTATTGGCTGTTGGTAAGGAATTGGAAAAGAATCCTGACATAAAGGTCGTATATACCAGAAAGAAAGATGTTTTTGTGGATTTGTTCGTCAGAGGGAAAATTGCAAACAAGGCAAATGCCGATTTATTCGTATCCGTACACTGCAATGCACACAACACACAAGCTTATGGATCAGAGACCTATGTTTTGGGTGTTCATAGAAATAAAACCAACTTCGATGTGGCCAAGGCAGAAAACGAAGTAATATTCTTGGAAAAAGATTACAAGAAAAACTACGAAGGGTACGATCCAAGTTCACCTGAGTCCTTTATAGGTTTAACTTTGATGCAGGAGGAATACTTGGACCAAAGCATACAATTGGCGAAAAACATCCAAGACAATTTCACACAAAAGTTGAAAAGAAAGAATAGGGGAGTCAAGCAAGCTGGATTCATTGTGCTACACCAAACGGTTATGCCAAGTGTTTTGGTGGAGACTGGCTTCATAACAAACACCAAGGAAGGTAAATACTTGAATTCCAAAAAAGGGCAATTGGAATTGGCCTCTGCAATAGAAAAAGCCATCATCAAGTATAAGAAAGGAGTAGATGACAATACAGGTAATTTCGATTATAACATAGAAACAGGTGAAGATTCAATAATTTCTTCTGAAGAAAAAATCATCAAAAACACCATCTTCAAAGTACAAATTGCAGCCAGTTCGAAGAAAATAGAGCCAAAACCGTATAATTTTAAAGGGCTGAAGGATATGTCTCGAGAAAAATCCAATGGCCTGTATAAATACTACTTTGGTTATACCTCAGATTACAACAAAGCTCAAAAATTACAATTGGAAGCCAAGAAAAAAGGCTACAAAGATTGTTATTTGGTGGCCTTTAAAGAAGGAAAGCGAATAAGTTTGGAAAAAGCATTGAAACAAGACGCTAATTAAGAGCCATTCTTAGTAAAATATTTTTATTTTTGTTACTTAATCAAACCCAGATGCACTTTGAGAATATCTAGAGAAGTAAAAACTGCAATATTAGTCATATTAGGAATAGTCTTTTTTATTTTCGGTTTCAGCTATCTAAAAGGCAAGAACCTTTTGGAATCTTCAAATGTCTTCTACACTGAGTTCGATTACAATGCACTTTCATCATCATCACCAATTACGATAAAAGGTAATACTGTAGGTAAGATTACAGACATCGTTTACGATTTCAAAACAGGGAAGACGCGAGTATCCTTCACCGTAAACGAACATCTTGTCTTTTCCAAGAATAGTAAGATAAGGTTATATGAGCTAGGTTTGATGGGAGGTAACGGCTTGGCCATAATACCTGCAAATGATAATGAAAAGGCCAAAAGTGGGGATTTCATAGATTCGGAAGTAGAAGATGGTTTGGTAAAAAGTCTAACAAGCAACTTTTCAGGCTTGAGTTCTGGATTGGATACGACCTTGAAATCAGCAGATTCGCTTTTGATCAATCTAAATAGCATAGTTGAAGATGACTCAGAAAAAGGATTGAAAAATACGATAGCGGAATTGAACGAAACCCTAAAGTCATTTAAATCCTTATCTTATTCGTTTAAGTCCCTAGCAGATAAAAATGACGAAAAACTTAGTTCGGTAATCGATAACTTCAACAAGGTCAGCGAAGATTTGGTTGTGCTTTCAAACGATTTGAAAGGTGTCGAAATTTCCAAAACGGTCGACAAATTGGACAAGACATTGGTTAATGTTAATACTTTGTTGGATGGACTGGAAAACGGAGAAGGATCATTGGGGAAACTGATGAAAGATGAAAAGCTATACAACAATCTGGAAGTGGCGTCGAGTCAATTGAAAGAGCTATTGCAAGATTTCAAATTGAATCCTAAACGTTATATCAATGTATCCGTATTTGGAAAGAAAGACAAAAAGGGTTATGTTAAACCAGAAGATGAACGAGAGTAAACCAACTAACTACATATGAATTACTTATCAAATATTATATTTGCAATTTCTTTGATTATTGGTATTGGCTATTTTACCAGAAATGTTAAAAAACTCTGGAGAAACATAAAGCTAGGTCAAGATAAGGATGTAAGCGACAACAAGTCCCAACGATGGAAAAACATGGCAATGATTGCCTTGGGACAAAGTAAAATGGTAAAACGGCCAGTTGCAGGTTTTTTCCACATAGTGGTCTATGTCGGATTCATCATAATAAACATAGAGGTTCTAGAAATTATCATAGATGGATTATTTGGGACCCATAGGGTGTTTTCAAGTATGGGAACGGTATATGGCTTTCTGATTTCTAGTTTTGAAGTGTTGGCTGCTTTGGTATTTGTAGCCGTAGTGGTTTTTTGGATTAGAAGAAACATCATAAAGCTAAAACGCTTCATGAGTGCAGAGATGAAAGGTTGGCCAAAGAATGATGGAAATTTCATATTGTATTTTGAAATGGTTTTGATGACGCTGTTTTTAGTGATGAATGCTACAGATGCTACATTTCAAAATGCGGAATTATACTCAGGAAACATCATAAGTCAATACTTGGCTCCCTTGTTTGATGGATTTTCAGAAACCAGCCTGCATATAGTAGAACGAACAGCTTGGTGGATACATATATTGGGGATATTGGTTTTTTTGAACTACTTGTATTTTTCCAAGCATTTACATATTTTATTGGCATTCCCAAACACATTTTATGGCAATTTGAATCCCAAGGGCCAATTTTCCAACAATGAAGCTGTAACCAAGGAAGTGATGCTTATGATGGATCCGGATGCTGATCCATTTGCAGCACCTGCAGAAGATGAAAATGAAGAGACTCCCGCTAAATTTGGAGCCAGTGATGTTCAAGATCTAAGTTGGGTGAATTTGTTGAATGCATATACCTGTACAGAATGTGGTCGATGTACGAGTGAATGTCCAGCAAACCAAACTGGAAAGAAACTTTCTCCTCGTAAGATCATGATGGACACCAGAGATCGTTTGGAAGAAGTTGGAAAAAACATAGATGCCAACAAAGGAGAGTTCAAGGATGACGGTAAACAATTGTTGAACGATTACATAACAAAAGAAGAGCTTTGGGCATGTACGTCGTGCAACGCATGTACAGAAGCATGTCCTATAAGCATAGACCCATTGAATATCATTATGGAAATGCGTCGTTACTTGGTAATGGAGGAGTCCGCAGCGCCTATGGAGTTGAACAACATGATGACAAACATTGAAAACAATGGAGCACCATGGCCATACAATCAGATGGATAGATTGAACTGGAAAGATGACTAATGGAGAAAATCAATCAAGCCTTAAAGACAAACGCTTATTAACAAGATAAAAAAGATGAACAGAATATATGGAAAATACAGTCTCCTAACCATACTATTCGTCCTAATGGGAGTCAATGCGATATTCGCACAATCCTATAAGAAGGATTCTTTACAAATCAAGGCCTATACGGAAATCAATTACAAGAACAGCAAGGCAATAGCCATAAAGCTTAAGAAAGTGTTTTGTGACTATTGTACCTCAATGCAAATCGAAAGTATTGGAGAAGAGGCCTTAAGGAGAGCAAACATAGAGAAGTACTATCCGGAAAACAAGTTGGAAAATGGCAAGAAGAAATTAGCGATATATATAAGGATTTCAAAAAAGGATTTCGCTTCCATAAACGAAAATACAAAGATAAATATCAAATTTAAAGAATGAAACGAGAAGACGCTGACAAATTTCTACACGAAAAAGTAGAAGCAGGAGAGAAGATTAGCCCAGTATTGCCAGAAGGGGTAAAAAACTACTTGATCGACATAGACGGCACCATTACGGACGATGTTCCAAATGAAGAACCAGAACGTATGGGAACTTGCGAGCCTTTTCCAGATGCATTGGCTACTTGTAACAGATGGTATGATCAAGGACATATGATTTGCTTTTTCACATCCAGAACAGAAGACCACAGAGAAGTCACAACCAATTGGTTGAACAAACACGGCTTTAAATTCCATAGCCTATTGATGGGGAAGCCCAGAGGAGGAAACTATCATTGGATAGACAATCATTTGGTAAAAGCTACGAGATACAAAGGGCAGTTTACCGACTTAGTGGACAAAAAAGTCACCATACAGGTGTTTGACGACGTTAAGAAGTAAATACAATCACTCTTTCGACCAATGTCTGAAGAGTGTTAACAAAACATAAACTCAATATTTATGAGCGAACAACTAAAGGTGCCGACAATGGCAGAATTTATGGCACAAGGCAAACAACCAGAAGTATTGTTCTGGGTTGGGTGTGCTGGAAGTTTTGATGATAGAGCAAAAAAAATTACAAAGGCATTTGTGAAATTGCTAAATAGTGCAAATGTGGAATTTGCAGTTTTAGGAACTGAAGAAAGCTGTACGGGGGATCCAGCAAAGCGATCTGGAAACGAATTCTTGTTTCAAATGCAAGCCGTTACCAACATAGAGGTAATGAATGCCTATGAGATAAAAAAAATAGTCACAGCTTGCCCGCATTGCTTCAATACACTTAAAAATGAATACCCTGGCTTAGGTGGCAATTACGAAGTGGTTCATCACACCCAATTTTTGAAAGACCTATTGAATGAAGGACGTTTAACCGTTGAGGGAGGTCAATTCAAAGGGAAGCGTATCACATTTCATGACCCTTGTTACTTAGGTCGTGCTAACAATGTTTACGAAGCTCCGAGGGACTTAATAAGAAAATTGGATGCAGAGTTGGTGGAAATGAAGAGTTGTAAATCCAGAGGTTTATGTTGTGGAGCAGGAGGTGCACAGATGTTCAAAGAACCAGAGCAAGGCAATAAAGACATTAACATAGAGCGTACAGAGCAAGCCTTGGAAACAAAACCACAAATTATTGCGGCTGGTTGCCCATTTTGCAACACTATGATGACAGATGGTGTAAAAGGCAAGGAAAGAGAAGGAGATGTAGCTGTAATGGATATAGCAGAACTTATTGCAAATGCACAAGACCTTTAATATAATATGCCATGGCCATGTCAAAGAAGTTGAAAACTGGGATTCTTATGGGGCTCATTTCTGGTTTGGCCTTTGCATTTTTGATGGCGTTGTTCCAGCAATACAAAGAAGGGGAGCCATTCGATCTATTTAAATTCTTATTTCATTTCGTTTTTGTTGGATTGTTTCAAGGATTCGTTTTCGGAAGAAACCCCAAAGCCAAAGAAGAACGCTAACTATTTGAGTTAATCCATACACCAAACACCTGATGTTTAGCAACGAACAAATAAATATAGACAATTTGCCAACAGTGGATTCCGTTGTTTTTGAACCAGTTTCAAAAACATATCTAAGCATATTGATCATTAACAGGGTATCGGTATGCATAGCCATTTGTCTTGCCTTGTTTTCCATAAAAATGGTATCTAGCAACAATGTCATCTCTCGTTACTTTTGGGTGTTTTTCTTCATTGTAAGCTTTTTTTTCATCTTGAATATCATTGTTACCATACTTGGTTTTTCAAAAAGAGGCTATGCATTGAGGTCACAAGATATCATTTACACCAAAGGACTTTTGGTTAACAATGTAACTACTGTTCCTTTTATTAGGATTCAACACATAGAGATATCGAGATCTTTCATTGCTAGGAAATTAAACTTGGCTACATTAAACATCTATTCGGCAGGAAATGCTGGAGATGACCTATCTATCAAAGGACTCCCCTTCAAAGTTGCAAGTAAATTGAATGTCCATATAACAAACAGGCTTAATGAATGACTTCGATTTTAGTTGTCCTAGTCGACAGTCTGCCAAGGGCATTCTGGTAATATTCGTATTCAATACCTACAAGTTCATCAAGAAGAGTATAACATTGCTTTTGTTGTTTGCTTTCAGTTTCTTTAGGAAAGGCACCTTTTTTGGCTTCAGCACGTCTTACCTCATTATAATACTCATGGCTATTGGCCTGTTTTTACTCATTAAGGCCTTTTTAAGCTATTTGAACTTCACATTCCACATTTCAGGAAATGACTTTCATTTGTCTACAGGCATATTGAAAAAAGAAAACATCACGATTCCCAAATCAAAAATTCAAAATGTATACATCAAACAAAATGTACTACAGCAGATAATAAATGTCGTACAGGTAAATGTGGAAACTGCAGGAGACAATAGCACCGAAATTGAAATCTCTGCCGTAAAGCGAGAAAAAGCAATGGCTTTAAAACAAGAGTTGTTCTGCGCAAAGGAGTCTGATGCCGAAGACAAGCGACAAGTAGATGTATTTTATCAAGCGTCGTTAAAAAAGCTGTTGTTGGAAGGCGCCAGTCAGAATCACATTAAGAGTTTTTTCATTATTCTTGCATTCATAGGTGGGCTATATGCCAATTTCAAGGATTTTGTGGAGCGTTTTAGTTGGCAATCTTATTTTGGTGATTGGTTGAATATGAATGATCACACTTTTTTTAAGGCCATATTGTTCAACTCCGCAATAATAGTTGTTTTGATCATTGTGACATTTTTGTTATCATTGGTAAAAACGATGTTGCTCAACTACAACTTGCAAGTCGTAGACAACAACAAGACGATAGAAATAACAAAAGGGCTCTTCAATAAGGTTTCTTTGAGTCTCACACCATCAAGAATACAAAACATACAAATTAGAACAAATAGGGTAAAACGTTATTTTGGTTTGTATACGATGGCATTTAAACAAGCTATGGTTGCAAAAAAACAACAAAAGCACTTTTATATCATAGGTCTGGGCAAAGAAGAAGTTGACTATCTGTCTCAAAGGCTTTATACAGGCTTCGACAATGGATTAAAAAAACATAGACCAGAAAACTATTACAAGAGGATTTTATTGTTGAAGAGCATTCCTTTGCTCGTCGTTGGTAATGGCATTGCCTATCAAATGTTTGAAAATTGGTTTTGGGCTGTCAATTTGATGGTCATACCATACTTGTTCTTGGTGTTCCATTGGCGATTTAAAAAAGCATTTTATACTATGGATGATAGGTACTTGTCCATTGGAAGTGGTAGTTTCATTGGAACGAATCTAGAAATGTTGGAAATTCACAAGATACAATCTATCGACATTGAACAAAGTATCTTTCAAAAACGGAAAAACATTGCATCTTTAAAAATATGCACAGCATCAAAAGTAGTGACCATCCCTTACATAAAACACAAAAAGGCACAAGCAATTATGGATTACCTGTTGTTTAAGGTGGAATCGCAGCGCTTGGATTGGATGTAAAGTCTTATTTTTGCAGAACAGAATTAAAATACAATCTTGACATATGCTAGTAGAATTTAATACATTGCCAGAAACCTCTAAAGTTTGGATTTACCAGGCAAATCGTTCGTTTTCAGAGATTGAATTAGAAGAGATTAAAACGAAATTGGATATTTTCATCGAGAATTGGACAGCTCACGGAAGCGACTTGAATGCTGGATACGACATTCGTTACAAACGCTTCATAATACTGGCTTTGGATCAAGACATACAAGCTGCCACAGGATGTTCGATTGATGCCTCTGTACATTTCATTCAAGGATTGGAAAAAACATACAATGTCGATCTAATGGATAAGATGAATGTGTCCTACAAACAAGGAGAATTCGTTGCTCATAAGACATTAACGGATTTCAGGACGATGGCTAAGCAAAAGGCGGTTTCAAAAAACACCATCGTATTCAACAATCTAGTTACTAATATTGCTGAATTGAACGAAAACTGGGAAGTTCCCGCAAGAGAAAGTTGGCACAACCGATTTCTCAATTAATATCGATAGACAACGATCTTGACGCCTGTTTTGACATGGCATGTGAATAGTTGATAAAGTTCTTTATAATTCTATCTTAAAATCTTTAATAAGAATAGGAAAAATGCTAATTTGGCATAGTTTTTAGTTGTAATACAAATAAGACAACTACAAAAACTCTTTTTATGCAAAAATTACTTTTTCTACTTACGCTGTCCCTGTTTTCAATATCCATTCACGCTCAAGATGGAGCTAATCCATTATTGGCAAAAGATGTCAAAGGCCAAGAAAAGTGGGTAGATAGCATATACAAATCACTTAGTCTAAAAGAGAAGATCGCTCAATTGTACATGGTGCAGGTGTTCTCCAATCAAACAGCCAAAGAGAAAAATAAGATTGTAAACTTAATCAAAAAGCATAAAATAGGAGGAATCATCTATTCCAAAGGTGGTCCAGTTCGTCAAGCAAGACTCAACAACGAATTACAAGCTGTTTCGAAAACACCTTTATTGATAGGGATGGATGCCGAATGGGGACTGAGCATGCGTTTGGATTCGACTTATTCATTTCCTTGGAACATGACTTTGGGGGCCATCAAAGACAATAGGCTGGTTGAGCAAACTGGAAGGCAACTAGGTGAGCATTGCAAGCGTTTGGGGGTGCATTTCAACTTTGCTCCAGTAGTGGATATAAATACCAATCCGAAAAACCCAATAATTGGCAATCGTTCTTTTGGAGAAGATAGAGACAACGTAACAGACAAGGCATTGGCTTTCATGAAGGGGATGCAAAGCGCTGGAGTTTTGGCAAACGCCAAACATTTCCCCGGTCATGGGGATACGGAAGCAGACTCGCACAAAACCTTGCCAACCGTGGACTTCGATGAAAAGCGAATAGATTCAATAGAGTTGTATCCATATAAGAAACTCATAAAAGAAGGTTTGTCAAGCGTAATGGTTGCACATTTGAACATTCCTAGTTTGGAACCTAGAGATGGGTATCCTTCTTCCATATCGGAAAACATAGTGACAAACATACTAAAGCAACGACTTGGTTTCAAAGGACTCATCTTTACAGATGCATTGACAATGAAAGGTGCATCTAATTTTAGTGCCCCTGGTGATATAGACCTAGTGGCCTTCTTGGCTGGTAATGATGTCATGTTAATGTCCAGTGATGTTTCCATGGGAATCAAGAAGTTTGTGGAAGCTTATGAAAAAGGAACAATAACCGAATCACGTTTGGAACACTCAGTCAAAAAAGTACTTCAAGCAAAATTTAAAGCAGGCTTAAACAAATACTCCCCAATAGGGACTTATAATTTGATAGAGGACCTAAATCGAATCAAGGACGATTCCTTATATGAAAGTTTGATGGAAGAAGCCATCACGATAGTAAGGGATTCTGAGAACACACTGCCATTGCGCCATTTGGAAACAAAGAACATAGCATATGTAAAACTTGGAGATGACGATGGCAAGCCTTTTTTGAATACTCTCAAGAAATATGCAAAGGTACATGAGGTAAAAGCAAAAAAACTAGATGAGCTCATTATTAAATTGCAAGCATACAATACTGTAATAGTCGGGTTTCATCGCTCTAACGACAACCCATGGAAGAGCTATAAGTTTTCCAACAAGGAACTCACTTGGTTATACGAAATAGCGAGAACCAACAATGTTATTTTGGATGTTTTTGCAAAACCCTATGCACTTTTGGACATAAAGACCGTGACCAACATAGAAAGTGTCATCGTAAGCTATCAGAATAGTAGGGTAGCACAAGAAAAATCTGCCCAAATCATTTTTGGAGCATTGGCATCGAAAGGAAAATTGCCGGTTTCGGCAGGAGAGTTCTTCAAAGTAGGTGATGGTCTATCATATGACCCCATCAAACGTTTGGGATACTCCATCCCAGAGCGCGTGGGAATGAGTTCGGAAAAATTGAAGAAAGTAGATTCCATAGCCAATTATGCCGTAAATGCCCAGATGACTCCTGGAATTCAGTTGGTGATAGCAAGAAAAGGGCAAGTAATATATAACAAGAACTTTGGTACACATACATATGACAAAGGGAGTGAAAAGGTTAAGTATGAAGACATATACGATGTAGCCTCATTGACAAAGATTGTAGCAACCTTACCATTGTTGATGGAGCTCGAAGAGCAAGGAATCGTATCCTTGGACAGTAAATTGTCCTCTTTGCTACCAGAATACAAGAAAACCAATAAAAAGGACGTCACCATAAAGAAAATGTTGTCACATTATGCCAGATTGAAGCCTTGGATTCCATTTTACTATGCTACTTTGGATTCTATCACAAAAAAGCCATCTTCAGATTATTATAGCAAAACGAGGACCAAGAAATACAATGTGGAAGTTGCCAAAAACCTATATATGCGTAAGGATTACAAGGACTCAATTCCAAAATTGATAAAGGAAACGGAACTATTGAGTCGTTTGAGATATCGCTATAGTGACCTACCATATTACATTTTGAAGAAATATATGGAGAAACATTACGACAAACCTTTAAATGAATTGGTCCAAGATCATTTTTATAAGTCTTTGGGAGCCAATCATACGATATACAACCCCTATAAGAAATTGAGTAACAAGAACATAATACCTACGGAGTTGGATGACTATTTCAGGTTTCAGAAAATCCAAGGATACGTGCACGACATGGGGGCAGCAATGCAAGGTGGAGTTGGAGGACACGCAGGAGTGTTCAGCAATGCAAACGACATAGCGAAAATAATGCAGATGTATTTGCAAAAGGGATATTATGGAGGCAAGCGCTATTTGAAGGTAGAAACCATTGACAAATTCAATACTTGTTACTATTGTACGAAAAGAGTAAGAAGAGGTATTGGTTTCGATAAACCACAATTGGGAGAAGAAGGTCCAACCTGTGGTTGTGTGTCCATGGAAAGCTTTGGACATTCTGGTTTTACAGGAACCTATACGTGGGCAGACCCGGAAAAAGAATTGGTATATGTCTTTCTGGCAAACAGAACGTATCCGACTTCCAAAGGCAAGAACAGGTTACTTAGAGAGAATATTAGAACGAACATTCAAGAAGCCATCTATGAGGCTATAACTGAATAAAAACATAAAGAACTTAAATGAAAATAGGAATAGTATGTTATCCAACTTTTGGAGGTAGTGGTGTAGTAGCTACGGAACTAGGCTTGGAATTGTCCAAACGAGGTCATAAAATTCATTTCATAACATACAACCAACCCGTAAGGTTGGAATTATTGGGGAATAACGTGCATTATCACGAAGTCAACGTTCCTGAATACCCATTGTTTCATTATCAGCCATACGAGTTGGCATTGTCCAGTAAATTGGTGGATATGGTCAAGTTGCATAAGATCGAAGTTCTACATGTGCATTATGCCATTCCTCATGCCTATGCAGCATACATGGCACAAAAGATATTGCTGGAAGACAACATTTACGTACCTATAGTAACCACTCTACATGGTACAGACATTACATTGGTTGGTAGTCACCCATTCTATAAGCCAGCAGTGACCTTCAGCATTAACAAGTCGGATGCCGTTACAACCGTTTCAAAAAGTTTAAAAGAAGATACATTGAGATTGTTCGACATAAAGAACGAAATCAACGTCGTTACGAATTTCATAGACTTGAATAAATTCAAACATGACTATACAGACTGTCAACGAGGGATGATGGCCAATGATGATGAAAAGATCATCACACATATTAGTAACATGAGAGAAGTGAAACGGGTTCCAGATGTCATCAACACCTTTTATAACGTACAAAAGGAAGTGCCTGCAAAATTGATGATGGTTGGAGAAGGCCCAGAACGTGAACCTGCAGAAAGACAATGTAGATCGCTTGGCATTTCAGACAAGGTAGTGTTCTTTGGGAATAGCAATGAAATAGATCGCATCCTGTGTTTTACCGATTTATTCCTTCTACCCAGTGAAACGGAAAGTTTTGGATTGTCTGCATTGGAAGCAATGGCTTCGGGCGTGCCGGTAATTTCAAGTAATACAGGCGGGATTCCAGAAGTTAATCTGGATGGTTTTTCTGGATACTTGAGCAATGTTGGGGATGTAGAGGATATGAGCAAAAAAGCATTGCACATCCTCAAGGACGATGCATTGTTGAATACTTTCAAGAAAAATGCGAAAACGCAAGCACGCAAATTTGACATTCTTAAAATTGTACCACAATACGAAGCCATATACGAGGCTACTTTATCCAAATGTCTAAAACTAGGCTAACATAAAACATCTTGATTTTTGTTTTAATGTATGGTTTTTATTTGAAAGTTATCAAATAGTAAAATTATTTTAATAACTTTCCTTACTTAAAAATACCTTACAAATGAATAGAAAATCCTTTTTGAATTTAAGTGCCAGAGCAGGTCTTTTCTTAGGCTTGTCTCCAGTTCTTGCAAGTTGCAAAGAAAACAATGTCGCAGATAAAGATGAAGTGAACGAACTTCTACTGAAGAGTACGGCGACAGGATCTGTTGTAAACCTTAAAACCGAGCCTATAAGCAAGGTCAGAGTCGGTATGATAGGAATGGGAAACAGAGGGAGTGTTCTCATTCAAATGTTTGAGTATTTGATCAAGAACGACTTTGCTGAAATCGTTGCACTTTCTGATTTGAAGGAAGATAAACTTCAAAAGAACAACACTTATTTAAAAACCATTCAAACCAAAGATGCAGAACTGTACTTCGGAGGAGAGAATGAATGGAAGAAAGTCGCTGAAAGGGACGATATCGATTTACTCATCATAGCCACGCCATGGAAATGGCATACAGAAATGTCATTATATGGGATGGAGCAAGGAAAGCATGTGGCTTGTGAAGTTCCCATCGCCTATACGTTGAAAGATTGCTGGAAACTAATAGAAACAGCAGAGCGTACGAAAAAACACTGTATGACTATGGAAAACTGTTGTTTCAACGGTGAGGAGTTGTGGGTTTTGAATATGGTGGACAAAGGTGTCTTTGGAGATTTGAACCATGCAGAAGGTGCCTATATTCATGATTTGAGGAAACACATGCTGGACGATGTCTATTACGAAGACCAATGGCGTATAAAGCACCACCAAGAAAGAAACGGCAATTTTTACACGACCCATGGCCTAGGTCCCATAAGTTTCTATATGGACATCGGTAGAGGAGACAACTATGATCATTTGGTATCTATGAGTTCCAGAGAACAAAGTCTATCCAAAGCAGCAAAAGCTCAAGATAGCAAGTTTACCAATTTTGCGTGTGGAGACATGAACACGACATTGATAAGAACGAAAAAGAGCAAAAGTATCATGCTTCAATTTGATGTGCATACAGGAAGACCATATTCCAGATTGAATACACTAACAGGAACCAAAGCCGTACATCAAGGTTATCCATCACGCTTGTTCATAGATGAGCCTGAGTTGAAGTACTGGGGGCATAACTGGCTAAAGGAGGAAGAATACAAAAACTATAGGGAGAAATACGACCACCCGTTATGGAATAAGTTAAAAACCCAGATAGACGCTAATGCTGTCGGTCATGGAGGAATGGATTTTGTTATGATCTATAGGCTTATCCGTTGTTTGAACAAAGGAGTGCCTTTGGATATAAATCTATACGATGGCATACTTTGGAGTGCCATTACACCATTGTCGGAAATGTCGGTAGCAAATGAAAGTGCAAGTACTAAAGTGCCTGATTTTACTGGAGGCACATGGAGAACACCTAGAAAAGCAGAGGTTTTAAGAGATATCTAAAGCATAGGCGTCATAGGTTATTCTTAGGATCTCATCATAATGAGATTGAACGCTTTCAAGTAATTTGAATTGGTTTTTGCAACGCACCAAGTTGTGCGTGTCATATTTGACCTTGTAATATATGTTGCCATTTAGAAAATCCGTCAAAAACCGCAAGCCCATGATAAAAATAATGGTTTTCGCTCCAAGAGGTAGATATTCGACTTCTTGGGGTGTTAAAATATCTCTAGTAGATAGAGCATATCCATTGCAAAAAGCTTCATAATAGTCCAGTTTTATCGAAATACTTTCAAAATTCTCATCGTCCTCAACTGTATTGGTGCAGATGGATCGAATGGAATCTCCAAAATCAAAATGTACTATTCCTGGCATTACGGTGTCCAAATCGATAACAGCCAAGCCTTCATCGTTGTCGTCGAACAGAATGTTCGATAGTTTGGCATCATTATGTACAATCCGTATCGGAAAAACATCTTCGTTCTTCAATGCTGACAGCTTAAACATTTCATCCCTTGATTTGTAAGCAAATTCGATTACTTCTTTAGCTTTTTCCTTGTTTGACTCCGATGCATTTTCAAGGGCTATTTCAAATTGGGAAAACCGCAATGGTACATCATGAAAGTCGGGGAGGGTCTCTTTTACGCAATTGGCTGGCAGTGTCGCTGTTTTAGAAATGAAATCCCCATAGAGTTTTCCTGCTTCGAAAACCAATTTTGCACTGTTGGGAATGGAAACCGTATGCGAATTCGGAATGAACGACATCATATTCCAATAATCTCCATTGCCATCCATGTAATGGTATTCTTTGCCTTTTGTTTCTATGAAGGTTATGGTTTCATATTTGAAATCATGAGCCTTCAAAAGGTGTTTGCTGACATTAACCTTGTTTTCTATGACACTTTCGACATCACTGAATACATTTGTATTCATCTTTTGCAATACATAACGTTCGTCGTTATTCGTTACAATTAGGAAAGTGTCGTTTATATGACCCGACTCCAACGGTTCTATTGACTTCATGGCCGATTCAATACAAAATCGATTGCTGATGAATTGTACCTCTTTCATTGTTACCATAATATTTCTGGATAAATGTCTTGGCTTACGAAATCCGATATCTTGTTTGACACTTCATCTATGTCACTTTTATAGGTGATGCCGTACCATTGTGATTTGGTAGAGAGCATCTTACAATTCATAAGTCCATTTTTTATGGTGTGATCCACGATTGTCGTGATGTAAAATTCCGATGTATTGTCGTTTTTAGAAAGATTTTCAAGGAAATTGTCAAACTGAATTTTAGCCACATCGAATATTCGGGGAGATAACCCCCAAAAATTCATGGAAACTGTCGTTTCTGGGAGAAGTGTACCCTTTTCTTTATCTGAAAGCGTATAATCTATAATTCCATTGCTTTGCATTTTTATTTCCCCTCTTTCATGGATGTCCATCAAAAAACCCTTGTCATCCATTATACACTCACCGCGAGACACCGTACCATTGTTTGATAGTGTGTTTTTCAAAGGATAGCCTATGAAGAAGTTGTTGTCAGTAGATTTAGCATTGAAAAGAGCATCGTGCATGGTCTTGAAAGCATCTTTTCCATAAAAATCATCGGCATTGATCAATGCAAAGTTGTTTTCTATGACATTTTCAAGAGACAGTAACGCATGGCCAGTTCCCCAAGGTTTTTTTCTATCTAATTCAGACTTATGATGACCAGGAATGTCATTTATGTCTTGAATTATGAAATGCATGGTAATGGAATCATCAAGTCTATTTTCATAGCGAATCTTGAAATCTTCTAAAATCTCATCCCTAACGATAAAGACAATGGTGTTGAAACCTGCACTTATGGCGTCATAAATTGAAAAGTCTATTATGGAGTAATTGTTGGATGTGATGTAGTGCAGCTGTTTTAGGCTTCCAAATCTAGATCCCATTCCTGCTGCCATTATAGCCAACGCCTTTTGTTGTTTCATATCAAATATATTGAATAGAACTAATCATACTCTTGTCTTGCTTCATTTAACAATTTCATATAATAGGGATCTCCTGGGTGTTTGAGGTAATCTTTGTATGCCTTTGCATATTTGGGCATGCCAGAATAGTACATGTCCACTAAACTGTCATAACTCAAGGAATAGACTGTTAGACTTATCAGGCCAAACAAGGCTAGTCTAACCATGTTGATCTTGAAAAAAGTTCTTCTTTTCATAAAATAGAGAATGGCAATAACCAATATCACAACTCCATACATTGCCAAGCTCATCAATAAGCCTTGATCTCCATAAGGCCAAAATTGTACTTTGAACAAATTATAAACTACCATGGTAGAGAAGACAAAGCCCAAGGCCATACCTGCTAATATCCTAAGTAGGGATACGGATTTGTAACCTTCTGCCTTAAACATTGTTCTAAGCTTTATACCATTCAACAAGGCAAAGCCAAAGAACATATATAACATTGATAGCATTACACTTGCCAATGTTATCAATATGGAATTGTAGGGCAAATGCATTATTTTCATTGCAAATGCAATTATTGTGAGTGTGAATAAAACTATTTCTACTTTTTTCATTTTTTATTTACTAATGGAATTCCAAATAAACAAAAAACCATTTCAATTAAGAAATGGTTTTGTTTAAATATATGTTGCGATCAACTTTTAAAACTGATAACGCAACGACAAGGCAATGTCAAAGTCAAGATCATCCCTGAAATCTCCAAAACCGAATTCTGGTCTAAAGTCCACAGCTATTAGTAGAGGGATATCAAAATCATACTCGATACCAATGTCTCCAGCAGCAAAGGCGAAAGACTCACTATCATCTTTACCATTGAAAGGCGAATCAAAGCTGTAAGATCCAAATCCACCACCTACACCTGCAAACCAATTGAAATTACCATCCAATTGCCATACCCATTGATATAGACCAGCTAGTTTGAATCCACTATAATTGTCTCCAGAACGCCATCCTAAATCGAACTCCAAACGATTGTTTCCTTGTAAAGCCCGTTGATATGATACTTCAGCCCCAAATCCATCACTATCTCCCAAACGTAATCCGATAGCATTTTCGGAAATGTTTTGAGCGCTTGTGGCAACAGTGAATCCAAATAGAATCATTGATAATAAAAATAATTTCTTCATAATTTAAATTTTTAGTTTAATTAATCTTATATACGGTCAACATGTAAATATAGACCTTTTTTATTAAGAAGATTATTACAAATATAAGGCCAAAAACAAAATTATATTTATTTTTTTTAAATCAAAACGGTTTGTTTCACATCCGTACTCTCGAAAATCTTATCTGCGGATTCAGCGATAAACCCTTTGAATAACTGACCTTTTTCCTTATACCTATATGCGAATTCGTAGTAGCATGACGTGATTTCTTTTTTTCCTTCGGAGAAATCTACCTCAATTTTGTCTGCAAGTATGCTGGACTGCTCCAAAAGCGATTTAGGACTACCCTTTATCTCTCCTCCAGAGGCATTCATTTTAAAACCATTGTCTTTCAAGAAGTCATTTACTTCTTCAAGATCATTGAATGTATCCAACGCATTGACATTTATCGTAAAGTGATTGGAACAGAACCCATTAACATACAGCCAAGCAGCATATTCGGATTCGTTGAGCAATGATGAGTACAACTCATAGGATGGTGTATTCCATAGCTTTCCAGAAAAAACCAAAGTCTCTGCGTCCAGTGCTTCGAAATCTACTTCATCCAAAGTGTTCTTGATAATCGATTGCGTCTCTATCGAAAATTCACTCGTTATCAACTCACTTATAAATACCAAAGGCGCATTCTTATCAGTTTTGTGCTCAAAATGCTTGGCATACAGTTTCTTCTTTGGAAAATGGTAGTCGTTTTTATACTCATATCCATTGTTGATGAAAGTAGTTGCCAAAACATCTATATTAACCCTTGGATCATCAAAGGTTCTAAATGCAACGTGATCGTTCAAGATGATGTTTCCTTGAGATTCAAACAGATTCTTTACTTTTTTTGCAGAAGGTGTACGTTCAACGTATTCATTCCATAGTTTGTCAAATAGTGCTGTAGTAGTCATAAATGTTTATTTTACAGCGCAAAATTAAATCAATTTAATCTTTAAAGTTATATTTAATAGTTACTTTTGCTTTAATTAAATGGTTATTTTTTTAAATAGACTATTATTGAGTTTTAAAATAATTAATTTGATTTTTTAAACTTTAATTTTCACATAGAATGAGTCAACTTGATTATATAGATCAACAAATCATCTCGGCATTAAAGGCAGATGCAAGAAAAGCATATTCCAAAATAGCTGAGGATTTGAAGATTTCCAATTCATTGGTGCACCAGCGCATCAAAAAAATGAAAGATGACGGAGTCATAAAAAAAGCAGATTTGATCTTGGATGAAAAAAAAATAGGTTACAACACCAAATCCTACGTAGGCATCCGTTTGAAAGAAGCTAGACATTCTGCACAAGTCGTAGGTTTCTTGGAGAAGATACCAGAAATCAAAGAATGCAATTACGTGTCTGGGAAATATGCACTCTTTGCATTGATCTATGCAAAGGACAATGATCATTTAAGAAAAATACTATACAATCAAATCCACGAGATAGATGGTGTTGCAGGAACAGATTCCTTTATCTGTTTCACAACCAACTTCAATAGATCCATACCCGTAATATCAGAAGCACAATAATGAAAAACACTTATTTGCAAGAATTGAGCGAAACCTTGGACGGAGAGCTTCATTACGACGATTTAATGAGAACACTGTATGCTACCGATGCTTCTGTATATAGGATGCTCCCAATGGCTGTAGCCTACCCAAGGCACAAGCAAGATCTCAAGACTCTCATTGCTTTTGCAAAAACATATGAAACATCGTTGATTCCTAGAACAGCAGGAACATCTTTGGCTGGCCAATGTGTTGGGAAGGGTATCGTAGTTGACGTATCCAAGCACTTTACAAAGATTGTTGACATCAACGAATCTGAAATGACGGCAACCGTTCAACCTGGTGTTGTTCGTGATGCTTTGAACAATCATTTAAAGCCCTTTGGACTTTTCTTTGGTCCTAATACATCAACCTCAAATCGATGTATGATTGGAGGAATGGTTGGCAACAACTCCTCTGGAACGACATCCATTCAGTTTGGAGTAACTCGAGACAAGGTCTTGAGAATGGAAACCATCCTAAGCGATGGGAGTGAAGCCATATATTCGGAAATAACCTCGGAAGAATTTCGGCAAAAGGCAAAATTGAAAACCTTGGAAGGCAATATTTACAATAACATCTATCAGGAGTTGTCTTCGGAACAGATTCAAAAGGACATAAAGGATAATTTCCCAAAACCAGAAATACATAGGAGAAATACAGGCTATGCAGTAGATGAACTTTTAAACACCGAAGTCTTCACCAATTCACCTGAAGCTTTCAACATGTGCAAACTATTGACAGGAAGTGAGGGAACCTTGGCATTTACGACTCAAATAACATTGAAATTAGACAAGCTTCCTCCCAAAGAAGGAGTCATGGTTGCTACACATTTCGAAAGCATAGAAAACTGCCTGAAGGCAGTAGCACCAGCTATGGAGCACAATTTGTTCACATGTGAAATGATGGACAAAACCATCTTGGATTGTACCAAGCGCAACGCAACGCAACAAGAAAATCGATCGTTCATCGAGGGAGATCCAGAAGCCATTCTAATGTGCGAAGTCAGAGCAGAAACAAGGGAAGAGGCAAAGGAAAAGGCAGAAACATTGATACAGTCAATAGAAACATCTGGATTGAGTTATGCCAATCCCATACTAGTAGGGGATGCCATAAACAAAGCAAACAACCTGCGTAGCGCAGGATTGGGATTACTTGGGAACATAATAGGAGACAGAAAAGCTGTGGCATGCATAGAAGATACAGCAGTAGCATTGCCAGATTTGGCAAACTACATCTCGGAGTTCACAAAATTGATGAAGGACTATGGCCAGAGTGCGGTATATTATGCGCATGCTGGAGCTGGAGAACTTCATTTGCGCCCCATATTGGATTTGAAGCAGAAGGAAGATGTCAAAATGTTTCGAAAAATAACAACAGATGTTGCAAAATTAGTCAAGAAGTACAATGGTTCTTTCAGCGGGGAACATGGGGATGGAATTGTACGAGCCGAATTCATTCCATTGATGATTGGTGAAACGAATTACGAATTGCTAAAACGTGTGAAATCGACTTTTGACCCTCATGACATCTTCAATCCTGGAAAAATAGTGGACGCCTATCCCATGGATGAAGCATTGCGTTATGAAGTAGGTCGAAAAGAACCTGAGGTAAAAACATTGTTGGATTTCTCAGCATCATTGGGAATTTTGAGGGAAGCAGAAAAATGCAATGGTTCAGGAGATTGTAGAAAAGCACCAGAATTTGGAGGCACTATGTGTCCTAGCTACCGTGCAACACGCAATGAAAAGGATACTACAAGAGCAAGAGCCAACACATTACGGGAGTTCTTGACGCAATCCGAAAAGAAAAACAAGTTCGATCACAAGGAATTAAAAGAGGTCTTCGACCTATGTCTAAGTTGCAAGGCTTGTGCTAGCGAATGCCCTAGCAGTGTTGACGTAGCAAGTTTGAAGGCAGAATTTCTGTATCAATATCAAAAATCGAACGGTGTGTCTTTGCGCACGAAACTGTTTGCCTACAACAACATGCTCAATGGTTTTGGAAGAATATCGCCGAGTCTGACAAACTTTGTGTTTTCCAACAAGACAACAGCATCTATCTTAAAGAAATTACTGGGTATTGCCAAAGAAAGGAATCTACCTTTATTATCAAGTAAAAGTTTAAATAAAGAATATCAATTATTTAAAAAACAATTGGTTAAGGTTGAATACATAAAAACAATATACTTGTTCAATGATGAATTCACAAACCATTTGGATACACCTATTGGAGTGGACGCATTGGAACTCCTAAAAGCATTGAACTATGACGTAAGGATAATCGACAATGCAGAGTCGGGGCGTACCTTCCTTTCAAAAGGGTTGCTTGAACAAGCTCAAAAAGCAGCAAACAGAAACATATCCATATACAAAGATTTGATTTCGGACAATAGCCCATTAATTGGAATAGAGCCTTCGGCAATACTAACATTTAAAGATGAATATTTAAAATTGGCCAGTGACAAGGTCGCAGCAAAGAAAATAGCAGATAGCACATTTTTAATAGAAGAATTCATCAGCAATGAAATTGCCATGGGCAACATCAAGGCCGACCAATTCACCCAAGAGGAGAAAACGATAAAGTTTCATGGACACTGCCACCAAAAGGCGATGAGCAATCAGATACACAGTTTCAACGTATTGAACTTACCAAAAAACTACAAAGTAACATTGATACCAAGTGGTTGTTGTGGTATGGCTGGTAGTTTTGGATATGAAAAAGAGCATTATGAGACAAGCATGCAAGTAGGAGAACAAACATTGTTTCCAGCCGTAAGAAAGGCTCCGGAAACTACTGTGATTTCAGCCAATGGAACAAGTTGCAGACATCAGATTAAGGACGGAACGGACAGAGATGCAATGCATCCAATCAGTATTCTACGTGACGCTTTGCTTCGTTAATCATTTGGTTTTACTATTGTTATGGCTGCAATGAGATCTTGCATGTTCATATCCTTGATGTCTTCGTCCGCGAAGAACGGAGTACGTTTGTCATTGCTGTAATTGTAGATCTTCCATCTTTTGAATTGGTATTCCAAAGCCGTGAAGTTCTCAACCCAATCACCGGAATTCAAGTAGGTGACTTCTCCAAATTTGTTTTTTATGTTTAGCATCTTTGGTTGATGTATATGTCCGCAAACGACATAGTCATAACCTTTTTCTATGGCCAAATCTGCTGCAACCCCTTCAAAGTCACCAATATATTTTACAGCTCGTTTCACACTATTCTTGATCTTCTTGGATAGCGAGAATCGTTCTTTGCCCATATACAATAGGATTTGGTTCACAAAACGATTGATCAAGATCAAAAAATCATAACCATAGCCTCCCAATTTGGCCAACCATTTGGCATTCTGTATGGATACATCAAATACATCACCATGGAAGAACCAAGCCTTTTTGCCATCCAAGTCCAAAACGGTCTTGTCCACTATGGAAATATTGCCAATGGAAGTGCCACTGAACTTGCGAAGCATTTCATCATGATTACCTGTAATGTATATTACTTCTACACCATCCGCAGCAAAGTCCATTATCTTCTTTATGATGCGGAGATGGGATTTGGGAAAATAGCGTTTGCTGAATTGCCAAATATCTATGATGTCCCCATTCAAAATCAGTTTTTTGGGAGTAATGCTATTTAGATAGGTAAGCAATTCTTTTGCATGACAACCAAAAGTACCCAAATGCACATCGGAAATGACAGCAACTTCTATTTTTCGTTTTAAATTCAAGGCATACGTGTTTTGTTACATACAAAATACGGGTACTCATGTTACTTAAATATTAACTATTAATTACCTTAATGATAAGGTATTGTGTAATTGTTGCATGCAAAATGATTCTAATCTGATTTCTCTTCAGTAAAAAACTTTATGCAAGTTTTTCTTTTCGTTTCTTTTGCAATGTTTTGAAATTTCAACTGAACCTTTTAAGAATTAGTAATCCATCTTGCCCATTAACATGGAACCTTCATCAGTCCTCGTTTATTTGAAGATTTACATCCGAAGACAAATAATTGAGATAAGGTTGCTTAAACAATAGCTCTTTGCTTGCCAATGATCGAATATAAGATGTGTATAGTTCATATTCTGACTTGAGAATTTCAATCTTCTTTTTTTGTTGCAGTATTTTTAGTTTCAATAGAATCAATGGAGATATACCTTCCATTTCCTGGTAGGTTTCATAAATAGAACTGACACTGCTTTTTTCATTTTGCTCAACCAATAGTGTGTAGTTTTTAATAGCGCTATTTAGAGCATCTTGATCTAATTCTCGACTTTCTTTTAGCTTGTTGGTAAGATACAAAATCTTGCTTTCCTCACTTAATTTTTTGTGGTAGACAGCTCCTTTCCTTGCATTGGAACTACCAAAAAAAGGTAACTTAAAACCTAGTCCTATTGAAAAATTCTCATTGAACAGGAAACTGTTTTTTCCGCCGTACTTTGCCTGAACATAATCTAAAAACTGGTTTGATTTTGCAACACTGAGTTGCATCTCATTCTCTAAAGTATTAATTTTTAGCTTCATAAGCTTAAGGGGTAGATTGTCGCTTCCCAAAGAGTCTTTCTGGTCGTGATTTAATATCTGTTCAACTTGTAGCAATCGATCATCGTCTAGTTTCAATGAATCAACAGAGACACCTAATGATAGTGTGATTCTTCTTTTAAGATGATTGTTTTCTTCTTTTAAATAGGATACCTTCAATTTGGTGTCAAAAAAATCGTCTTCGGTTTCAATTAAATCTTTAACATCGAAATTGGTATCATAAACCTTTTCACTAAGTAAAAACAATTTATCATTTAATTGATCTTGTTTCTCTTCAAAAAGAGTGATCATTCTTTCATTGAAAATAAAATCGATGATTAAATAATATCTTTTCTTCAGTTCGAGATTGATTTGAATTTGATTTTCAATTTCAACTTCTTCTAATCTATTTTTATTGATCTGATTGTGACGAGAAATTGCTCTTGTGCTGTTGGGACTAATTCGAATGGTATATTCTTGTCTCTCAAGCAAAAGATCTCTAGATTCTGTACGAAATTCAACACTTTCAATAAATGGCAATTTTAAATTGGCATTACTTAAAAATGTAGCTCTATCTTCATTGAAAAGTACTTGACTGGTTTTAAATGAACTTTTTAGAATGTCAGAAGTTGAGATGTTATTTTGTGCCCTCAATACTTGCATTTGAATGAAAAACAAACAAATAAACAAGAAAAGCGTTGGTTGTTCTGGTATTAAAACTTTATTCATATGAATCTCCATATTATTGCTTAAGAGTCAGTATCACTTTTTCTTTTTGAAGAAATGGGTTTTCGGGAGGAATTTCAATAATGATTTCTCTTCCAAAAGTTTTGAGCTCTTTAATTTTTCTAATTCTTGGTGGAATTTCAACAATTCGTGAGCCTAAATTCTTAACGACTCCCATCTTTTGAATATTGGGACGTGAACTTGAAAACACATCTATGGAATCCTTGATGTTTACTTTTAAAAGGAGTTCTTCATGTATATAACCTATCACCAGTGTTGGACGTTCTTCGTAAAATGTGATTAATGGATTAAAGGATGGTATTTTTTCATCTTCTTTGCAATGTACGTTCCCTATGAGTCCGTCTGAAGGAGCAAAAATGGTTTGTCTCTCAAGCTTTGTTTTAAAATATTCCAATTCGTCTTCTAAAATTTTTATTCTGGACAATAGCGGGTTGTTGCTTGCAAAACGCTCGCTTTTTAGATTGTTTAATTCTGTAGAGATAATCTTTTTAGTATTTGACAACTCATCATTAAGCGCCTTTATTTTTAGGTGAATTGGGTTCTTTAGAGAACCTTTTTCTTTTTGCCCATTAGAAATACTTTTAACTTGCTCTATTAACTTCTTGTTTTTTTCTAATTCGGCATTGAGTTGATCTATTTCGTATTGAATTTGCATGGTTTTATTGGTTAGTTCAATGGTATATTGGCTAATTCTCCAATCTAGATCTGTTTTCCATAGATTATATTTCGTTTGTAATTCTTCAATGCTATAAATGGCATTGCTTATTTTTATGGGCAAACTTGAAGAAACAACATCTAATAGAACATCCCCTTTTTTTACTTTCTGCCCAGTGGTTATATGTATTTTCTTAATCTCAATGGGGTTTTCCATATTGATTTCTGTTTCTTTGTTTTCAGCAAAACCATAAAAAGTAACAGAATTGTCTAATTTCATAAATATGGAAATAGCTAACAAAATGAAAAGTAGAAATGCAACGATATAAATGAGGTTAAATTTTTTCATATCCATCATTAAAATTAAACTTGACGTTAAATACACCTTTGATGCCAGATAGTTCGTTTACTAATTTCTTAGCTGCTTCTTGATCGCTTATTTTAATTTTATATTCAAAAGCAACAGCTTCTACAGGCTCTTTGTTTTTTTTTCTCTTATTTATCCCATACCTGATTAAACTAACTTTGATGCAACGATTGTTGATTGTTTGGTCGATTTGATCTTTTTCAGTTGTAGTGAAATGTGTTAGATCTGGAATTTCAAATCGTAAGGTTCCAACAATGCTATTAATCTTGCTTATTGTTGAAAAATGCATAATCACCACCACTAGACAAAAACCAGCGGTCCCAACAACACCAATAATCAATCCATAGACACCACACGCTATGCCTACTGAGATTGATGCGAACATGAAAACCATATTCCTAGGATTGCGGAGTGTAGTTCTGAATCGAATGATTGCCAATGCACCTAATAAGCCAAGACCTCTGGCCAAACTATCTCCAATGGCTTGCATTACAGTTGCAACGGGAATGGAAATCAATATTAAAGACTGTATGAAATACCTAGGGCTTTCTAGCTCTCTAACAGTTTTTTGATAGGTAAATGCTATTAAGGACGATAAAACAAAAGAAACCAATGCAATGATTATTACATTGGCTAGGCTATATCCTTCTAAATTATTTGAAAGACTTGAAAAATCAAACATATATTATGAAGTTATTCTATTACCAATCTTTCAACATGAATAGTTGATTGTTCTGCATTAGTTATTTTAATAAGATATACTCCAGATTTCATTGTTCCTCTTTGAAGTGTGAAAATATTTGATTCATTAGTCTTCAATTGAATTATTTCCCTGCCAAGAAGATCATATACAACCAATTTCACAGGTGAAATGTTATTGTTTATCATAATGGTAGTCTCATCAGTCATAGGATTCGGAAAAATAGACACACCTATCTCTATGTTGGAGATGTCATCAACACTTAAAATACAATTTGAATTTACAGCCCCAGGCGTTCCATGTTCAGATTCTACAGAAGTACAAGCCTGCCAATTTTCTGGAAGTGCATTGTCTAAACTCGGATTGACGAGTTCTAGGGAAGGGCCATTCCCGTCTGCTTCAGTTGGCCAAGGAGCCTCATCATCATACTCAACAGAATCAGCCAAAGTACCATTGTTGTCATACAAACGAATTAACTCTCCACCACCACTGAGACCAAAATCAAATTCACCTATTACTGGACTTACTCCAGGGAACAAAGTTTGAAAATCGGTTAAACTCCTAGCAAGCACCAAGTAAGTGTTTGGAGCCATAGAAGTACCATCCGGTATTGAAAATGCATTGTCATCATCATCATCCTTGAAGACCCAGTTGGATACATCAATTGTTGAAGAACCATTGTTGTATAATTCAATCCAATCCTTTACTTCGAAATCAGACGCGTCTTTGTAGTTTATTTCATTGATAACTATGTCGCTACTTCCCGCTGGCGCAAATACCGCTTTTATGTTGTCACTTTGGGTGAGCAACAAACTTATATCCAAAAGAGTGTTGTCGGAAATCGTATGATTGTCTATCTCCCAATGATCAAAAACATAACTTGGATTGCTTTGAACAGCCTTTATCAACATGTTCACACCTCCATGGTATTGGCCTGTCCATATATAATCATCGTTGTCTATTGTTATTGAATTAAATTTAATTTGCCCAGAATTGGCAGGTTCTACGTCTAAGGTTATGTCATAAGGCCCAGTGAGATCATAGCATTCGTTTAATCCATCTGGCAAGTATATGTTCCTATCTGAAATGAAATCTTTTATTTTTTGGACATTTCCTGCCCATTGATTCATATTTCCTCCCCATCTGGCAAAATGTTGAGGCATTTCAGGAATCAACGAACTTTCAATTCCCTCCAACACGCTGATCATTTCATCTTCAGCCAAGGCAGTGTTCATAAGATCCATATAACGAGTAATGTAGTATTGTCTGAATTCCTCGTTTTCCAAAAGCTTGTTCAGCAAAACAATATGCTCCTCAGGATCTAGATCAATATCTTCAGGATAACATGGGTCTGCGTCAGCATTTTCATTTGGAACGTTGGTGTAATTTATATAGTGGTTGAAAGTAGCATCTTCATCCCATAGGACATACCCCCATTTTTTGTGTTCCCCATCTTCATCCAAGCCTCTCCACCATGACGTGTTCCAATTGATCCAGTCTGTGCATACAACATACGAATTGACTAATACATAATCCACAAGACTTGTGACGTCTATTTCACTTGTTACATGTTCATAATGGGTTTGGTCGGATAAGTCATTGTTTAGTGCATAGTCATGAATGGTATTCCAATCAATGATGGCTTGCTCTCCTCCATATTGAGCCCAAGTTTCTGCCCAATTCATTATATATTGAATATTGAACTTGTCTTGATCATAATAGAAATTCGTGTAATCGGAGTCACTTACTTTTTCTCGAATAGAATAAACCCCCCAATATTGACCATTGGCGTAAACCACCGTTCGTTCTCCTCGTCTCATATCGAGTTTTAGGTTGTTTTTATTTGCCAGTTTGTGAATAAAGACATCTCTAACATGTGCACTGCTATCAATCCCAGGGTAATTGTCATCTCCAGAAGCTCTAATAATTATTCTTTGAAATTTTTCTCTTTCTGATAAATCCAACAACTTTTCATTGATGGCGTCATGATACCCCATTTCATCACGTGCTATGTAATCAAAACTTCTTTGGTCGAATTGCCAAGAGTCTTGTCCGTGTTTGTTATACTCGCCATAACCATGATCTTTTCTTTCTCCACTGGCATCAAAATACTCAATGGTACCATGTGGTCTTAGATCTATGGAACCGTTGAGCAAGGTCGTTAATTCGTTTGCAGAAGTGGATAAAACGGGCAATGAGTGATCTTCATTGATAAAATAGGTGCCAAAGGTGATGAAGCTTGGTAGGATTTCAGAATTTGTAGAAATCACTATTGCCTTTATTATTTGGGTGTTATCTATTGCAAGTGGATTCGTGTAGGTTACACTTCCTCCATTGGGCCTGTTGCCATTTGTAGTATAGTGAATTGAAGAATTAGGTTCGCTTGTTGAAATCTCAAGTGTTTGAGTGCCATTGTAAAACCCAGCATCTATACTCACTTCAGGAGTTTCTGCATAGGCTGTATAATTAGAGCCAGAATTGGCATTTCC
Organism: uncultured Bizionia sp.; assembly: GCA_947496215.1. Taxonomy (GTDB): domain Bacteria; phylum Bacteroidota; class Bacteroidia; order Flavobacteriales; family Flavobacteriaceae; genus JAHDHI01. Next base: position 386,244 of record CANMCF010000001.1, on the reverse strand, counting down.
TAGAGTTGGGCTTGTAAACACCTTCCACGTTGAAGACCCATTTGGAAATCTACCCATAGAATGTTCCAATTGTGTCTTTTGCAATTCAACATCATTTATTATTGTTCCATTTGTGTCTGAAAAAACGGTGTGTTCCGCAGTATTCTTGGTTTGTTTTAATTTGAAATTAGTATGGTAATTGCCTCCAGAGGATTCGTTTCGACCAGAACACCAAAAAACCAAATATCCATTGGCAGGTATGGTCGTTCCAATTGGAATCATCCATTTTGTGGGTTCATCTGTTGAGTCACTTAAATAATACCCAGATAAATCCACGGCAGAATTGCTAGTGTTGAATAATTCTATCCAATCTTCTTCATTCTCATAATTATCTAGATAACCAGTTAAATTTGATGCGGAATATTCATTAATGATTACTTGTCCCATTAAAAAATGGTTGAACAATAATAATAAAACAATGGTAATGGTACTTTTCTGTTTCATAATGGATGGTTTTATAAACGTGTTATTAATCTCGCATTACAGGAAGTTTAGTGTCCGTATTGATTGTTGCTACCGTATCCGCCCTATGAACAAATTTTTCGCTTTCGCATTTATAGACAAATTATCACGCTGTGCATAAGTTTCTTGATAGGTTTCGTTTGTCCATAGTGCAAATATCAATTGACAGGCATCGTATGTCCAATCTCGATTTCTGGGGAGCATCGAGCAAATTTCCATTTTCCAATTCAGCATCTCTTTTTTGATGAGCAAGTGTAAATCTTCATATCAAAAAGTGATTCCTTACATATACAACACTTTTATTGCGCTATACCCTAATTAAAAGACACTTGACATCTACGAATCTTTGTGTGGAAATGAATTAATCGAGGAGGTTTTTTGCTAAGAGACAATTTTGTGGCCTTCATAAATTAAGGGCACCTCCAACGGGCATTGAGGTGTAATTCGGATTAGTCATTGAATCATCTTAGCGGGAAGGGGTGTGGCCTCTATTTCATATCGGAAACAGAAATATCATAAATAACCTTTTCTGGTTTGTTAATTGAAACTAAAGATGTGACGGTAGGAGAAAGAGGTATTTCAATGCTTTCTTGAGAAAGGCGTGAATATTGAAAAGAATAAAAAAAGAAAGTGTTCGTCTTTGCTTAACAAAACACGAACACTTATATTGTACTACATATTAGCTTTTAAATTGTTAGACTCATAAAGCTGTTGTAAAATTTCACTGGTAAATATTAACTACCAAAAAAGAATTATTCGGCCACCGAAAAATCCGTCATCTCCTGTATGTTAGTAGAAGAACCAGAAGTTGGTATGCCATCCAAGTCCACTCCAGCAGCTTCCAATGCTGCAATTGCCGTAGCGCTTACGTTAAAGTCGGAATCGGCTTCAGAACGCACCAAACCGATGTCCTTGGCAAAATAATTGGTTATGATCAATACATCTTGAGGATCCAAAATGTTTATGGTAACAGGAATACTAGCTACAGTGACGACGGTAGAAACCTTTAGATTGACTTTCATACTCGTAGTTATCACATCATTGTATGTTTCTCCATTCAAACTCATGGAATCTGATGATCCAAGAGCTGTCGTTGTTATCATATAGGTAATGGTCACCGGAAAGCCATTGAAATCTTGCTGTGCCGTATTCGTACTTGAAGACAATTGTGTACCATTGCTAGCATTCAAGTTATATAGCTTTACATTGTCCAGTACAATGTCAAACTCAATCAAATCACTTATCTCTGCTGGCAATTCCATAGTACCGTCAATTGTCAATTCAGTATCGGTGCGGGACAACTCTGTAGTCGTCAACAACCCGTTCATGGTACCGTTGGCAACGGTATTGTTGTTTGCTTCCAAATTGAAAGTGGTATTGGTAACACTTGCAACGTATATGTTATCCGTACTCTCGACAGATTCACTGGTTGCATTGTCCGTATTCACCACATCATAATTCCAAAAGTCATTTAGGCTAGAAGGAAAGTAATTTCCAGTCACCGTGGTATCTGGATCTCCAGGATTTGATGTATCCGAATCATTGTCATCAGAACATGAGGTCATTACGAACAAGGCAATAAAAAGTAAATTGATGTATTTGTTGAGTTTCATGGGAAGGCTATTTTTTTTTAAACTCTGCTAAAGTAATTTATTTAACTTAAATAACTATAAACTTAAACTACAATTTTTGTTTCTGTGATATAACATTTACATTAGCATAAAAAAAATTATATGGCAGGAAATTCCTTCGGAAAAGTATTTAACCTTACCACTTTTGGTGAATCACATGGAGTTGCAATTGGTGGAGTTATAGATGGGTGTCCCCCAGGAATAGAAATAGATTTGGAAGCTGTTCAAAATGAAATGAATAGACGCAAACCAGGACAATCTGCAATAGTTACACAACGTAAAGAACCAGACGAAGTCAAGTTCCTTTCAGGTATTTTCGAAGGAAAAACCACAGGCACGCCAATTGGGTTCGTCATTGAGAATGCAAACCAGAAATCCAAAGACTATTCGCACATAAAAGATTCCTACAGACCTAGTCATGCCGATTACGTATATGATAAAAAATATGGACATCGTGACTATAGAGGAGGTGGAAGAAGTTCAGCTCGTGAAACAGCTAGTAGAGTGGTGGCTGGCGCCATAGCAAAACAGGTGTTGAAAGACATGGAAATACATGCCTTTACATCATCGGTTGGAGACATCTTCATAGACAAACCATATCAGGATTTGGATTTCAACCAAATTGAATCCAACGACGTACGTTGCCCCGATGCTGCTTCTGCCGAGAAAATGATTGAACGCATAAAGGAAATACGAAAAGAAGGAGATACCATAGGAGGTACGGTGACTTGTGTGATCAAAAACGTTCCCGTTGGATTGGGAGAACCTGTTTTCGACAGACTACATGCCGAGTTGGGCAAGGCTATGCTATCCATCAATGCTGTAAAGGGATTTGAATATGGTAGTGGTTTCTGTGGTGCAAAAATGAAAGGGAGCGAGCACAACGACTTGTTCAATTCGGATGGCACGACCAAGACCAATCTTTCTGGAGGAATACAAGGTGGCATAAGCAATGGAATGGACATCTATTTCCGCGTTGCCTTCAAACCAGTTGCGACCATAATGCAAAAACAAGAGACGATAGACAAAGATGGCAACATCGTGGAAATGCACGGTAAAGGTCGTCATGACCCTTGCGTCGTACCAAGGGCCGTTCCCATAGTCGAAGCTATGGCAGCAATGGTCTTGGCCGACTATTATTTGCTCAACAAGACATATTAAATGTAATTCTCACAAAACAAGGTTTCAATGAAAAAACTAGCATTACACTGGAAGATAATAATAGGAATGGTATTGGGTATCATTTTTGGATTCATAATGAATACCGTAGATGGGGGCAAAGGCTTTGTTTCCGATTGGATTGCACCTTTTGGCAAGATATTCATCAATCTATTGAAACTCATAGCCGTTCCATTGATCTTGGCGTCTTTGATAAAAGGTATTTCTGACTTGAAAGACATTTCTAAGATCAAGACGATGGGACTTCGAACCATCATAATCTACGTAGGAACGACCTTGGTGGCCATTGTCATAGGTTTGACCATTGTGAATACCGTGCAACCAGGTACGGGAATGTCTCAAGAGACCATTGAGAAGATAAAGATGAAATATGAGAACGATGCCGGTGTTACGGACAAGTTGATGAAAGCCAGTGCTCAAAAAGATGCAGGACCATTGCAAGCTTTGGTAGACATATTTCCTAGCAACATATTCACGGCATTGGGTGAAGCAAAAATGTTACAAATCATTTTCTTTGCATTGTTCGTTGGTATTTGCTTGTTGTTGTTACCCGAGAAGAAGGCCAAGCCATTGGTGAGTTTTTTCGACTCCTTGAATGAAGTCGTAATGAAAATGGTAGACCTGATAATGTTGTTTGCACCTTATGCCGTATTGGCATTGATGGCTAATGTCATCGTGGCATTCGATGATACTGAAATCCTTGTGAAACTACTTTGGTATGCAGGATGCGTCGTATTTGGATTGGGCTTGATGATAGGATTCTATTTGATATTGGTATCTACCTACACCAAGAAGTCACCAGTTTGGTTCTTGAAACAAATCAGTCCAGCACAATTGTTGGCATTTTCAACGAGTTCCAGTGCAGCGACCCTGCCAGTGACCATGGAACGTGTGGAGGAACATATTGGAGTGGACAAGGAAGTCTCTGGTTTCGTATTGCCGGTAGGCGCAACGGTGAACATGGATGGCACCAGTCTATATCAAGGTATTGCTGCGGTATTCATCATGCAAGTGATCTGGCCGGAAGGATTGACATTTACAAATCAATTGGTAATCATAGTAACGGCATTGTTGGCTTCCATTGGAAGTGCAGCCGTACCCAGTGCAGGAATGGTGATGTTGGTTATCGTATTGGAATCGATAGGTTTTCCAGCAGAATTGCTACCAATAGGATTGGCTTTGATCTTTGCTGTGGACCGACCTTTGGACATGTGTAGAACCGTTGTGAATGTAACGGGGGATGCAACAGTATCCATGCTTGTAGCCAAATCATTGGGTAAGTTGCACGAACCCAAGCCTGTAGAATGGGATGATGACTATCCCAAGAAATAATTGATGGATTTTAAATTTTTATTTTTAAATTTATTACCTAATCAATTATAACCACAAGGTATGAATGTTTGCTTTTTAATGTACCCTTGGGAAGAGATAGACCCAGAAAACGACACTAGTTTGGCATTGATCAAGGAATGTGTAAAAAGAGGCCACGGCGTTGCACTATGCACTCCTGCAAATTTAACGATACGAAATAGCGTCACCAATGCATTCTGTACCGTTGTAGGTAGAATGGAAAAAGTCCCCTCTACATTGAAAGCCTTTTACAAAAAAGCAATTTTAAGGGAAGAAATGCTTCCTTTGGCTGGTTTCGACACCTTATTCTTTAGGGCGAACCCACCTTTGGATCCAATAATGCTCAATTTCTTGGACTCGGTAAAGGATGATGTCTTCATCGTCAATTCCTTGCAAGGCATGCGTGAAGCAAACAACAAATTGTACACGGCAGCTTTTGGAGATGCACATAGCAATATCATCCCCAACACCCACGTATCCAAGAACAAGAGATATTTGGTTCAGCAAATAAAAGAATCCAAGGCAGAAAAGATGATACTAAAGCCATTGAATGGCTTTGGAGGATCTGGAGTCATCCTGATAGAAAAGACAGCAATGAGCAACATCAACTCATTGTTGGATTTTTACATAACCAGTAGTGATGGTAGATCAAATTATGTCATTCTCCAAGATTACATAGAAGGAGCAGACCAAGGAGATGTACGCATTCTAATGCTCAACGGAGAACCCGTAGGAGCAATGAAACGCGTTCCAGGAAGCGATGATCATCGTTCCAACGTATCTGCCGGAGGTAGTGTTCAGAAACATTCATTGAGCAAGGTGGAGAAAGCCCTTTGCAAGCAAATTGGACCAAAACTGGTGAAAGATGGACTATACTTCGTAGGCTTGGATGTCATTGGCGGAAAGTTGGTGGAAGTAAACGTCATGTCTCCTGGAGGAATAACCTACATCAACAAAGTATACAAGAACAAGTATAAAATAGAGGAGAAGGTAATAGATTTCTTGGAAAGCAAGGTTTTGGACAACTTGGAAGCTTTCAACAGACGTTCTCGTTTGCGAAAGACGGTAGAAGAAGCTTAAAATGAAACTTTCAAATGGCTGTTTAAGGAGAAAGTCTTTGTTGAATCGTCTTTGGATGATGATAGAGGACTTTTAACAATAGACTTTGGCTGGTACGACGTTTGGCAACATATAAACGATCCCATTAAAAAACCAGACTTTGAGTCAAGAAGGATAACTCCACGATTTGTGCGTGATTCAATAGAAAACACATTGGAACTTGGTTGGAGTACAGAAAAAATTGAAATAGAATATAAAAACAAAACCTATGAGCTAAAGACAAAGTATTAGCTTACCATTTAATTTGAATTTACTTCCAAAAATAGAGATTGCTACTCCAGTTGTTTCAGTAGAATGGCTGAATGAGAACATAAATGCCAAGAACTTACTTGTATTCGATGCCAGTATTCCCAAAGTTGTAGGAAATGAAACAAGTGCCATAGAAAGGCAAATCCCCAATACTCAATTCTTTGACATAAAGAAGGCATTTAGTGATACATCGGGGAAATTCCCCAATACCATCCCGTCTGAAACACAATTTGAAATCGAGGCCAGAAAGCTAGGCGTAAACAACGACAGTGCAATCGTGGTCTATGACGACAAGGGCATTTATTCCTGTGCAAGGGCCTGGTGGCTATTTAAAACCTTTGGTCATGACAATGTCGCCATTTTGGATGGAGGCTTGCCAGAATGGTTAAAAAAGGATGCCCCAACCGAAGGCAAACAAGTTATTAAAAGGCCCAAAGGGAACTTCAATGCTCGATTCAAAAGAGAGAACGTGGTATACTTCAAAGATATTGGAACACTATCCGAGGACAAGGCAATCACTATTTTAGATGCACGATCATCAGGTCGATTCAACTGTGAAGTTCCAGAACCAAGGACAGGTTTGAGAAGTGGAACGATTCCGAACTCAAAAAACCTCCCATATGCAAATTGCTTGGACGAAGGAAAATTGAAATCTAAAACAGAACTGCAATCCATCTTCAAAGAAATGTTGCCAGACAACAATGCACTTGTATTTTCTTGCGGGTCTGGGATTACTGCCTGTATATTGGATTTGGCAGCCACTATTGCCAATTATGAAAACACAAAGGTATATGATGGTTCTTGGACGGAATATGGCAGTCTGACAAAAGAATAGTACATGCAGAAACTAACCATAGATCAAATCATATCCAAGATAGAAGCAGAAGAGACCTTTCATGCGATTTCCTATGATTCTTCATTTTCATTGAAAATTCATGACTATGCGCATTATATCTGTGGTGCCGTACACGATGGCCATCAATTTAGAAAAGAGCTTTTGGGTAATTGCCTACATACGGAATATGACCGTTGGTATGAAGAAGATCCGGAAACCAAAAATATGATTGTTTCACATCCCATAGTCTTGGCGGGATGTGATTCGCGTTTTGAATACGATTTGAATAGAGCTCCCGAAAACGCCATCTATGAAGACGCTTGGGGAAAACAATTATGGAAAAAACCTTTGACTTGCGAAGAGAGACAAAAATCATTGAACAAGCACAATGCCTTTTATGAGGTCGTCCATGCATTGATCCATAAGATTGAATCCAAATTCGGAATGGCCATCGTATACGACATACATAGCTACAATTGGAAACGCTGGGATAGGGCAGTTCCCACATGGAACTTGGGAACAACCAATGTGGACAGCGTGCGCTTCGACAAGGACATAGAGAGTTGGAGACAAAGTCTAAGTGAATTGAGCCTACCCAATGGCATCGCATCTACAGCAAAGGTCAACGACACATTTCAAGGAAATGGATATTTTTTGAAATTCATTTCGAAAAACTTCGAAAATACCTTAGTTTTGGCAACCGAAATCGCCAAAGTGTACTGTGATGAATATGATTACATTACGTATCCCGAAGTTGTGGCTGCCGTTGAGCTTCAGTTGAGAGATCGTCTGGTGACGCACGCAAATGCATTTTACAAAAGACACTCAAAGCAATGAATACTGAAGATGTAGCTAGAACTTACGAAGACTTGTTTAAAATTGATGCCAATTTGAACCACTTGGTTCAAAAGATAGAATTGCTCAATTACATAAACCCTTCTAACATTGAAAGCGAAAAGAAGCTCTTTTTCTCATCCAAATACAAATACGAGCCCAATTTCAAATATCCAAAGATAAAGTTCAATGGGTATGAGCTCCATCGTTTGTTCTTTTCCCAACGGTTGGAGAACATCAAGGACGAAGACATCAGGAACTTGTACAAGGACATCATCTATGAATATTCCGGATTGATAGAGTGCATAGAAACCATAGGTCAAGGCAAGAAGTTTTATTACAATAGCTTGAAAAGCTTTGGAACGCCTACCGAATGTGACATAGAAAATGCAAAATTCATTTTGCGTTTCGATGACAACGATTTTGAAGAGGACATGTTGCCAATGTACACTGCAGACGATGCCATAGCCTATTTTGAAGACTATTCCAAACGTTACGACTTTGACTTTCGCATAAAGAAGTCAACGAATATCTCTGCCGCTGCCATGGTGTTGAACAACCAAAAAACATTGGTGTTGCGGAAAAATCACAAATACAGCAAAAACCAGTTGAAGGTATTGGCAAACCATGAGATAGGTGTGCACATGGTGACTACTTTCAATGCCGTGGAACAACCATTGAAGATATTCTCCAATGGATTGCCAAACAATGTAGAGACCCAAGAAGGCTTGGCTGTGTATTCGGAATACATGTCCGATTGTTTGACCATCACGAGACTGAAGGAATTGGCATACAGGGTAATTGCAGCGGATTCCTTGGCAAAAGGTTATGATTTTCAAGCGACCTTCGACTTGTTGCACAATCAATACAAGCTAAACAGGGATAAGGCCTTCTCCATTGCATTGCGCATACATAGGGGCGGTGGATTTACCAAGGACTTCCTGTATTTGACAGGATTGAACAAAGTATACAACTATGCAAAAGACGGCAATGACCTAAGTGTGTTGCTTACAGGGAAAGTTACCCTGGAATACAAGGAGGTCATTGAAAAGATGCAAGGCCTAGGTTTGGTAAAACCTTCAAAGTTCTATACGGATGCCTACTTGACCAATGGCAATTCGAACAAGAATTTCGAGTTTATCCTGGATAGCTTGAAATAGTTCTTCTTTAAATCCTTGAAATGAAATCCTCGAGGTTTTCTTCCAGATTCATTTTCTTCTTGATCCTATATCGGCTTGTTTGCACGGAACGAGGACCAATGTTCATGAGTTTGGCGATGTCCTTCGTGGGAATCAACAATTTTATGAATAGACAATGACGTAACTCCGTAGGGGATAGGGAAGGGCAATGTTTCTTCAATTTGTCGAAGAAACTGGTATGAACGATATTGAATTGGGATTCCAGTTTTTGCCATTCTTCTTCTTGGTTGAGATTCCCATCTATGTTCTTTATCAGTTTTTTTATTTCCATTTGGGAAACCGCATCTTTTTGAAGCATGCCATTCAATGTCATCTTGATTTCATTCAAATATTGATTGTGTCTCAAATTGAATAGCGAATTGTTCAAAATCTCCCTATCCGTAATCGCCTTTTCCTTCTTCAATCGTTGATAAATAGTCTTTCTCTTCTTTAACTTCTCTTTCAATCTCTTATAGTACCATAAGAAAACCAAGCTACCGACAAGCAATAGCAGAAGTAGAATGTTTTTGAGGAGTTTGTTCATTCCATTGGACTGTTCCAAAAGCTTGTAGTCGGTATCCTTTTTCAAAAGTTCCTGTTGAAATGAAAGGTTTACCAGCTGTTCATTGAGTTGCTTGTTTTCCCCTTCTTGGGATTTTATGAGATAGGAGAAGTATTTGGCATCCGTATGCCCGACAAGCTGAAGGTCGAACATGCAATCCGTAGTCGTTCTGTTCCTTTGGTAGATGGCTACGCTCAATTTGTTCTTTCCCTTTACGAACACATCTTCAGGAATCAATTTTGTATGGTATACGGATTCATTTGAACCATCTACAATGGACAGAGCCACCAAATCCGGATCATCATCCTTGGTGTCTGGCATGTTGCTACGCCAAATCTCATAACCATTGACGTAGACGATGGCTCCATCATCTCGTCTAAGCTTCAACTCGTAAACCAAGGCCTCCGAGGAGTTTTGAATGAAGACTTCCTTTATGTAGTAAGAGATGATGGGTTTTTGATCATTGTCCTTGCCAAAGTCGATGATCGTGTTTATGTCCGAGTAACCATATCCGAAAGGGGCATTTCCCTTTTTCCATTTCCCTTCGGAAATTTGATGGGTTTTCCACTTTTTCCGCAAAGAGAGATCTCCATCATAATACTTCCATTCGCTTTTTGGTCCTATTATGGTATCCTGTGCCATGACACTACCTAGAAATAAAAAAGATAAAAGATAGAAGATAAAAGATTTCATATAGTTTAACATGTATTTTTCTAAATACGTAAGGGGTATCTATTGCTAATAAACGATTTATTTGAATGAAAATGAAGCCTTGTAGTGCTTTTTATGTAGTTGAATCATATTATGTAGTAGCTAAATAACACTAATTTAACCTCGGATAATTACTGCACGACTACCTTTAAACCTACTAAAACAACAAACGTTTTTTTATGCTTCGTATCGATACCAAAACTCTCTTGAAACTATGCGTAATCTTAATTTTCCTAGGTAGGGCATACCAATATCTGTTTTTCAATGCTCCGTTTAGAGCCTTGCTTTGGGACGAAAATCTATTGAAACCCATCGTAGAGCAATTGTTCAATACCAGTTGGAATGACTATGTAACTAATTTATCTGTAGACAGTTACATACAAGTTAGCATAAAAGCCAATGGCGCTTTATATTTGGTAGCAGCCATCTGTGCCGCTTTCATAGACAAGTTGAACAGTAGATATTTGAAATACCCCATCATCGTTGCAGGAATTCTTTTGGGAGTGTTGTCTTTTTTGACTCTCAAGGAACGGTTTTTCCAATATGGTCAGTTTTTTGAACACTCCATACAAATAGGAGTACCATTTCTATTGTTGCATGTCATTCAAAAAGACGAATTCACGAATCGAATCAAATTCATCTTTAAAATACTTGTCAGCCTTACATTCATTTCGCATGGTCTCTATGCCTTTGGATACTATCCGATCCCTGGACATTTTATAGACATGACGATCAATGCATTGGGGATTTCGGAAAACACGGCAGTCGCAATACTCAAAACTGCAGGAATTCTGGATTTTGCGATCTCAATACTCATATTCATTCCAAAAACGTACAGATACGCCTTGTGGTATGCCTTTGCATGGGGAACATTAACGGCCTTTGCACGTATTGTGGCTGGTTTAAATGCTGATTTCATTTTGGCATCATTGCACCAAACCGTCTATTTGACCATATATAGATTGCCTCATGGATTGATTCCACTTCTACTATTGATTTTGGCTACATCTGTCAAAAAAAAAGACAAGACAAACCCCTCTTTATTAATTAAAACCCAAGTATTATGAAAAAAAGAATCACTTCAACGTTATTTCTTTTATTCGCAATGATTTGCCATGCGAATAATGACAAATACAGATTGATCCTCTCAAGTGATCCAGCTACGGCGATAACGATTGGATGGAATCAAATCTCTGGAACGGCACCTACCGTTCATTACGGAACCACCGACTTTGGTACCAACTACACACAATACCCAATGTCCCAGACAGAGGATAGGGCAGTGGCCTATAGAGGTATGGACAATCGGTTTGTAAGGCTCACGGGGCTTACACCAAATACCAATTATTATTTCGTGATCAACGATAGCAATGGCACCAGTAGTCGTTTTTGGTTTAGAACGGCTCCAAACGATCTTAGTAGACTATCCTTCATTGCCGGAGGAGATTCAAGAAACAACCAAACACCACGTAGAAATGCAAATGAATTGGTTTCCAAGTTGAAACCTCATGCCGTCTTTTTTGGTGGAGACATGACAGATGGGGACTCGGATGCCGAATGGCAAGATTGGATGGATGATTGGCAATTTACCACTGCCAGTGATGGAAGAATGTTTCCCATAGTGGCAACACGCGGAAACCATGATGGAGCCAGTGTGATCTACAATTTGTTCGATACACCGACGAGTGATAGCTATTACGCAATGACCTTTGGAAACAACTTGATTCGCACCTACACCTTGAACAGCGAAATTTCCGTATCAGGCAATCAATTGACTTGGGTAAGCAACGATTTGTCTGCCCAAACCAATGTCATATGGAAAATGATGCAGTACCACAAGCCAATGCGACCACATACATCCGCCAAGTCCGAAGGAAATTCGGAATACGATGCTTGGGCTCAATTGTTTTTTGACAATGGTGTACGTTTGGTAATGGATAGCGACTCGCATATGGTAAAGACTACTTGGCCTGTCGAACCATCTTCTGGAATAGGTAGTGATGAAGGATTCGTAAGAAACGATGCCCAAGGAACAGTCTATGCAGGAGAAGGCTCTTGGGGAGCCCCATTGAGAGCCAATGACGATGACAAGAATTGGACTAGGAACTCAGGGTCTTTCAATCAATTCAAACTCATATTCGTCGAAGCGTCCAAAATAGAGTTGAGAACCATAAAAGTGGACAATGCAGCTTCGGTAGGAGAGGTTTCCAACAATGATCCCTTTACCTTGCCTGCAAATTTGGATGTATGGAATCCTTCGGAAGGAGATGTGGTAATCATTTTACCGGTAGCACCATTGAACAATCCTGAAATCGTCTTTACAAACGGAACATCAGCCACCTTCAATGATGGGGCTAACGTGACATTGCCCATAAATGTTACAAACAACGGTGATGGCATTGCCAGTGTAGCCTTTTACGTGGATGACGTATTGACGGACACAGACACCACTGCGCCATACGGCTTCACACATTCGTATGCAAATGGCAGCCATTGCGTAGAGGCCATTGCCACCGATGTAAACAACAATACCGGCAATGCAAAGATCTACATAAACGTAGGTATGTTCACCGATACGGATTCCGTACTCGTTGCGAGTGGGGAAAATGACGTGGAGGAAACCGAAACTGGGGCCGTGTATTTCGATAGCAGTGATTTGGAAATGGTGTATGATAGCTACGATTTCGTTAGTGGAGTGCCAAATGGAAACCAAAAGATCGGATTCCGATTTCAAAATTTGAATATCCCAGCTGGTGCCGTCATTGAGAGCGCATACATACAATTCAGATCGGATGAATCCGACAGCGTCGCTGCAAATTTGAACATCTTTGCAGAGAACAGTGGCAATTCGGTTCCTTTTGAAAACAATGCCGTAAACAATCTCACAGGTAGAGACCGCGTGGAAGAAAACGGTGTTGTCGCTTTTGTGAATTGGACGCCACCAGCATGGGCTAGTTCGGGATTGACAGGGCCGGATCAACGCACACCAGAAATAAAATCCCTTTTGCAAAAGATTGTGGATGGCCCACAATGGGAACAGGGCAACAGCTGTGTTTTTATGATTGAGGGTACTGGAACCAGTCTGACGAACGAGGATGCCAAACGTGTGGTGGATTCCTATGAAGGAAGCTCCAGCAATCCGCCAACGCTAGTTTATACGTATTCTTTCAATTCGTCGACTTTGGGTGTGGATGCGATTTCGGAACAAACAACCAATATTTTAATTTATCCAAATCCTTTTAGCTCGGAATTGACCATAGAGGTTTCCAATGGTAACAATGGTTTCTCCAAGATCAAGACTTTGCGAATATATGACATAAAAGGAACTTTGGTATATGACAAGACATTTTCCGACCAAGTCGAATCTTATGATATTCGTCCATCGGCAATATCCCAAGGCGTGTATTTCATTAAACTATATGGAGACAACAACAATGTTATTGGAATCAAGAGAGTTGTTAAAAAGTAAACCTGACTGAAACACCGATAATGGTTTACTGTTTGATAGCAGTAGGATTGTTTCCTCTTTAAAGCACAAATAATGCAATGTTATTTGTGCTTTTTAATTGAAAGCTACTTTGGCCTTGACCTATTCGAGTATCTAAAAAACTGGTCATCGAATAGTTTATCAAAAGGTATCATAAATAGGGTTCAAATAAATTCTATTTTACATAATATTAATTATAGTACAAATGTATTTCATCCATTAGATAACTATAATTCTATATTATGTAAAATATCCCAGAAAGTTCTGTACACACAATAAACTGTAGTACTTGGGTCATTAAACATCTGTTTTTAGCTTTTCGTTTAATTAGAGTATTCTGTATAATTATTCATCATTTTTTAAATAAGCGATTCTAAGAAACATTCGAACTATACATTTGTAGCTATAATTAGACATTATGTAAAATTGCCGCTCGCAAACGCTCGATTGCTTTTTAAAAATAATTATGCTGTCGCAGTAATTTTTTTAAACACAATTATCCATCGCTTGCCAACGCCAAAAAAAGCTAACTTTTAGATTCAATTAAACTTTACGTTGACGAGGATATTCTCGATATATTTTTTTCACAAGCTTTTCGTTAGTTTGCCACAAGAGTATAAAATTTTCCAACCGCATAAATCCTTTCAAAAATTTCTATACACTTGTTATATGTATAGCTTCGATTGAACTTCTTTTGTTTAGTACTTTCAATATTATGTAAAATAGAAATTTAACTTTTGAACTCTTTAAGGTTTAATTATATCTTTTTTTCTTGATAAAAAAAGAAACAAAAAAATCAAGGCTGCATAAAACTTTGGAAACAATGTACGGCTCAATCGCTATATTTTATAAAACATTGTTACACTTTAAGATTCCTTTGAACTAGTCTTAAACACTATAGCAATTAATAAAATGGATTGCTAGCCCTCTAAAATATGTACGCTCATTCTCCTATTGTTTTACCAAAGTTTTATGAGGCCGTTTTAACTACGATTAAGTTTTTAGTTTGTCAATCATATTTTCCAATGCTAATTTGCTTAGTTCTGGAATAGTATTACTAGATATTTTAATTTCCCAATTGGATAAACTGGGTATTAAACTGACTTCGTTTTCTATAAAGACATTGCTATTAGACTGTGATAATAGTTTTGATGGAATTAAATAAACAACTCTTGGTTGTTTCTCCATTATTAAAACTAAAGAGATAAACAAGTTATCTCTTAATTCTCCTAAATCTTGTTTGGAAATTTTAATACTGCGTTGTGTTGTATCTAAATCAACGGATTGTAGATATAATTGGTTGTCTCCAATTAAAAAATCAACCTCTTCCCTCCCATCGGGTTTTGCGGTTAATTCTAAGTCAAAACTTATTAATTCAGATTTTAGGAAATCTATAATTAAAGAAAACATTAGATTTCTTCTTTTAATTTAAGGTTTTTACAAACTTGTTTAAATACTTCACAAGGGTCTACATCAATTGCTAAAGCAATTAGATATAATTCATCTGCTCTAAGCTTAGTACGTTCATTATTTGCTAGTTCACTAAGTCTAGTTTTACTAATCCCTGTTTTTCTGGAAACATCGGAACGATTAACTGATTTTCTTGATAGGAATAAACCTAATTCGGTCATTATTGTCTGTTTTTAAGAACATAAATTTACATAATAAGATAAATTATTCCGATTTTATGAACTATTGATTTTTATTTTATCCGTATTTATGTATATTTGTTCTGATAATCGGAATATTTAATCTTAAAACAAGAACAATGCCAAGTTCAAGATATACAAAAGCACAACTAGAACAGATAGTTCATACGCAATTAGATAACTTAAATGCAATTCACGACTTATTACGCATTATGAAACTTCAAAACGAACTAATTGAAAATGCTAATAAGAAATTAAAGGATGAAGTAATTGATTTTAAGAAACGGGTTAATTACGGAACGGGGAAAGTTTAAGTGACTATAGATGTATTGTCAACTGAGAGATAATTGGTTAGACTTTCTATTATATCATCATTTGAAAAAGTAGAGTTTCCTTTTATAAAATTTTCAATATACTCTTTAAATTCATCTTTAATAACTATTTCATTGAGGTGCTTCTTTATATATCTAACATATTTTTTTTCAATTTCGTTTAACCATTCATTTTCTATATCATTTTTTTTATTAAGCCTTTTTCTATGCTCTGATAATTTCCATATACTATACATCATTTGAGAAAAAGATTCTGCATTTTTATTTACAGGTATTTCTTTTAAAGTTATACCATTTAATGAATTTAACAATTTATCGTCTACATTTATTGGGATAGGGTTACCATAATCACTTTCTTCAAATTCTCCAGTTTCCAGAAAGCTTTTAAATCTTTCAAAAAAACTCTTTTGAATTCTAAAACCAAATCCAATAGCTTCTCTATCCTCAATATTTACAAAATTAAAAAAGTCTATATTAGTATCTGATAGATTTACTAATCCTTCACTTAAATAAAGTAGTTCATTCTCTATATCTTCAATATCTATATCGCTTATACCTATTACTATTTCACTTAAAGTTTCTGTTTCTATAATTCTATTTGGTAGATGAAATGAAAAATAAGATTCGGTCTCAAATTCATTAATTATATGATGGATTTCTTTTAATCTACTTTGATTAAACTGTTCCCACCAATTTTTAACAGTTATAGTAGAATTAAACATTTTTTTTCGATTTGAATTTATAAAATAAGATATATAGTATGAAGTTGTAATGAACAGTCTTTCATACGATATTTGTTCCTGCTTTTTTAGTGCTGATAAGTCAAAATATTTAAATGAAGATTCTATTATCTTATCCAAAGATTGTTGCATAGAAGTTAACTTGTAAAAAACTGCTTTCAAATTTATAAAAGCACGATTTCTATCATTTACTTCTTTAGGAACTATTATATCCGCAAATTGATTTAAAGTATTTCTTAATGAAAAACACCAGTTGTTTATTACTTTCTCTTCTTCAATAAACTGTCCTTTATCAAAATATTTCCTAGACTGTCTTGGATACTCTTTTTTTAATGTTAATAGATTAGACAATATAATTGCCTGTTCTACCAATTTCTTTGAATATGATTTAATTCTTGATGAATTTGATTCCATAGAAGCTTCAAAATAACGAATACATAATTTTACAAAGTTTAGAGACTCTTCTCTAATTTCTTTATATTGATTTTGCCATTCGTATGAAGAGGATGAACGATAATTGTCTAAAATAGTATTAATCCAAATTTGATTGATATGTACATCAAAAACACTTGGAATGTTGTTTTTAGGCATTGCTTTGATTGAGTTCTGTAAAACTACTTCATAAATTTCTTCATTTGGAAAAGGAAGAATTATAGCTTTAGTGCAATACTTTTCATAAAAGGGTAACAGACCGAAAATCGTTTGTATTCTGTTAACACTATATTCATTAGTCTTATCAGCATCTTTATCTAATAAATATTCTATATGTATATTTTTGCCTTTTTCTTTTATAAACAAAGAATTAGTTTGTTTTTTTAATATGCTTATGATTAGTCTTTTGTGCTTCTTTACAAATTTTAAATATTTCTTAGGTTTAGATATATTATAAAAAGCAAATAATTCTGAAACTTCATTGATACTTTCTTTTTTTAAAATTTCAAATAATTCATTTTCATCCAATTCTATATTAAAAGGTATTGGTACAGTTAACTGTTCAAACCATTTAGCAAGAAAACCTAGGCCTTCATATGATTCGATTCTTTGTGTTTGTAAAGAAGAATTTATTTGATAAGATAGTTTTTTTGAAAATTTTACAATATCAGAATTATCTATACTATATTTAGTAAGTTCTTCTTTTTTTTCTGATAGAAAGTTCAATCCAGTTTGTTTTTTCTCTAAACTCTTTATGAGAGTCTCAACTGTATTTAGTTTAGTGAATGGTACAGTTTCAGTTATAAATAGCTCTATACCTCCATTATTAAAAATGTCATCAAAAACCTTAATATTATCTTTCCAATACTGTAACGGTTCACTATGCATTAAACCGTCAATTGCATAAACCATTTCAGAATATTTTTGTTTTGAAACAAGCTTAGCTAAATCATCATAAAATGTATCTTTTAATTCACTTTTTACAAGTGGGGAGATTGCAATAAAGTAATCATAAATAAAATCCTCTGTAATTATCTTATATAGAGATAATAAAGTTTCTGTAATAGGAACGAAATTGTTTAAGATATCTACTAAATGTTGTGACCTTACAGGATGAAGCCCTTCAATAAACTCTTCATCAAATCTTAAGTAGAATTCTTTTTCTAATTGTTTTAAAGCCTCTCCTCTATCTGTTGTAAATCCAATATTTTCTTGGATATGATTTATAAGTCTTATTGATTTAATTTTTAAATTTAAAACATCAGCAATAGAAATAATACGAAGAATTTCAACTTTTGAATTGGCATCATTCTCAGAGTTTAATTCTTTAATCTGCGTGTTCAATCGATTAGATATCATTTCACCTTTGGTTAATAGATATACATATTCAATTAATAAACCTTTTGATTCAATTTTTTCCCATACAGATTGCCAGTTTGAAATCTCTAAATGTATTTTACCTCTCTTTTTTAGTTCTAAAAATATCTTCTTAGCTTCGTTTATAGATAAACTTATATCTATAATTTTGATACTTGTTTTAGATAAATCTAATCCATATCGATACCAATCTACTTGACGAGTAGTTATTAAAAATTTAACGGGTAAATTATGTGTGACATCTATTAATTCGTGATATTTTGATAAGATATTATTCAGTCCATCAATAACAATAATTGGCAATTCGCCAATTTGTATTCGAGATTTTATAAAATCAAACAAACCAGCAACATTGCTGTTGTCATTGCAATATTTTAATTCATAAACAGAGTAACCTTTTTGTTTTAATTCAAAACTTGTTTGCCAAGCTAAAGTTGATTTTCCTTGACCGCTTGAAGATTTAATTACTATTACACTATACTCATTTATGGCTTTTAAAATTTGATTATGCCACTCATCTCTTTTTACTGGTAAATTTTGAACTATATGAATTGGTCTTGCTGCTTTTCCTTCGTAATAGTCATCCCTCACTATTGAATTATCATTACTATCAAAATCTATTTTTTGTATCCAATTATTTTCAATTGCTGTATTGGTTGGACTTTTTGAAAAAGAATCTGTTACTGTTTGAAATATTCTTTTTAAATCTAAATACGTTATTGATGTACGGTCTTTTGAGCAATTAAATGAACTATAAAAAAGAGCTTTTAAATATTGATTTTCTGTGCCTAAGTTTATGTTGAATTTTTTAAGTAATTGATTTTTACAATTTTCTAATAAATAGGATTCTGAAACATTTATAAACTCAATATTTCTAATAAAGAAATCAAAATTAATATCAGAAATATCCAAAGATGCATCTTCAAACTTTTGTTTCCAAAAAGTAACAGTTTTATCTGTTATGTTTTTAATTACTAAGTCATTAAAGTTTCCTTTAGATGGCTTAAAATTATAGACAAGTTTTAAATTACAATTGGGATTAACTTTGAATGCTTCTAAGAAGTTTTTCAAAACTCCCATATTCCAGAAACTTCCCGCATCTATAGTATTGATAGATGATTTAAGCTGTATGTATTGATTATTATCTATCTCTATAATATCCAAATCTTCGATACCTTCAAAACGTATAGATTTTGAAGAATTTGAACTATCTAATTCATTTAAAAGAGTAAAACAAGAATAGAGTAATTGAAACCCTACTCCTCGAAAATTTACAGCACCTCCTGTTCTCTTAATTGCTAAATTATTGAGTGCTATATTCAAATTCTCATCTATGGAATAGGTAATATTGGTAGCAGGTTTCTGTTTTTTTGTTTTTTGTTTTCTTCTTTTAGATTTTGACATTATCTAGATATTTTAACAGGTACTAAGGACAAATATATTTTATAGTTTAATTATTTTATCAATATGCCATAAACGTGTCTGACCATCTTCTGCTACCTTAGAGTATACAGTTGCAAAAACATTATCACCTTTATTAATTGATTGTTTATTAATACTATTTGAGGATTCTTCATCAATGTCAATAAAAACAAATAGTTTTGAGCCAATTTGTGGGTTTATTTCAGTTTCCTGTAAACATATTTCATCATCATCAACATCAAGAACGTTGTAAAAATTTGCCTTATAAACTTCAGATACATTAGGGTCTTGGGTAATAGGGAAATTAAACAAGTGGGATAAAATATTTTTTTGTTTCCAAATAATATCTTCCATTCCTCTGTTGTTGTTATTGTTAAAGAGATTTGAAAATATTTCACTAAAATCATTTGCATCTGGCATAGTACCAATAATGTTTTTTAATACTTTTTTAAGGCTGTTCAAAGAATTTATTGAATCTGTTTTCAACGATTCGATATCTTTTTGCTTAAAATCAGTATTGTAGTGCAAACAATCATTGCGAATCATTCTAATAGCATCAAGCTCATCGTAATCTGACTGACTTATTATGTGTTCATCCAATTGATATTTTAATCTATCATATTGACTAACATCATATGTGCTATTATTTCTACGTGTACCAGTTATATGTTCATTTCTATTAGCTTTAATAGAAAGATATTTAGAGAAATCCTCAGCTGATATTCCTGTAAGAGCTATACAACTAGTATAAAAACCTAGTTCGTATAAACTCTCTGCTTCCCGAATTAGATTAATAAAATCACCTATTTCTTTTAAATATTGTATTTCCTCAATTTCCCATTTTCTATTTACGCATTCATTAATATTATTTGCATACCATTCATTTAAAACAATTTTATATGCTTCTTTATCTCTTTCCTCAAAGCGATTTTGGTCTGTTCTTGGAAGGGTATCATAATTGAATTTATTAAAATCTATATACATATTTATTCTTTTCTTATATTAATAAAAGTATCCGCCATAAAATCTACTGGGTTTATGCCTTCTCCATTTTCCATATCCAATGCTTCAGCAGATACATCATCTGTTGGCCATAAGGTATGTGAATTTGATAATTGTAAGAGTTTGGATTGTTGTATCTGTTTTGAGAATGGAGCAAAACGACCATCTTCATTATTATACATAAATGCTATTGCACTAGCAATTAAATCTGCGCATTGAACCCCAAATTCTTCTTTAGAATCAACCATTTCAATCGAATTGATTTGAGGTGGAAAAGTCATTTTTCGACTATCAAAACCTATCTCAACAGTTTCGGGAGTCTTTTCTGCAATTTTTTGAGAGTGTTCTAAAAAATAATTGTAGTGGCGAATTTGTTTCGACTCATCGAAACGAACGTCAATTTTATTCTTAGTTTGTTTATACCATTTATCACAAAGAACAAGAAATGTTGAAAAAGTAACATCAATACTATATTTATCTATAGATTGCATAATATCAGATATATGTTTCTTACTTTCTACAATAGGTTGAACTACATTTTTTTCTTTAACTGAATCTAAAAGTTCTTCAGTTGTAGTATAAAATGTATTTATAGACTCTTCTGTCTTTAGTCTAATCATACTTATAAATTCAGTAATAAAACGTGTGTATAATGCTTTATTCCAGTAAAAATTACCAAAATAAAATATCCAATTAGCATATGCTATATTTCTCCCGTGTTGATATAAATCAAGTCCATTATGATGCATTACTGTTTCTATAAGTATGTCAGTTATCTGACCGGCGACATTAAATTCTTTATGAGCAGTATATACCATTATATGGCTTTCATCAATCAAAGAATGATTTAAAAATTCAAGAATTTTCTTTCTACCCTTACTACTTTTTTTTAAGTTTTTAAAGTGAATTTCGTGACCAGTATCAAATATGTCGGTTAATATTTTTTGTTCATCTTCATTAAAATCAACAGATGCTAATACAAATACTTTTTGGTCTTCATTGAGCATATCTTGTCCAGTATTTCCTGATTCATCAAAGTATATATTATTTTTCATTATTTATCCGTTTTAAAATACAGGGTATAGCTACAGCTATTAATGGAATTAAAGCATTCTGTATTATTAATTAAATTTAAAAATAGGGAGAGTATAAAGATACTTTTTTAACAAGTAAATATTTATGGAATTCCGTAATTAATTGAAAATTATAGAGAATATTCCCATTCCATACACATTCCCACTTCACTCCTATCGTCGCTTGGGCAAAGAGTATTCCATTACAATTCTAGAAGAAACTTTTTGAGAAGAAAAAAATCAAAGAAAATTTGAGATAAGAACTTCGCTTTTACCAAAGCAAAGTTACATAATACCATACATTATAGTACAAATGTCAATATTTGTTGTTTATGTGGTTTATCCATTCGTAAGCTATAATTCTATATTATGTAAAATATCCCAGAAAGTTTTGTACACTCTAATAAACTATAGAACTTGGATCATTAAACATTTGGTTTTTTAGTTATCGAATAAATTTAATATTCTGTACAATGGTTCAACATTTTTCAAATATGTGATTCTCGTGGATTTGGAAATTTTAGATTTATAAGGAAAACATTTGTAGCTATAATTAGACATTATGTAAAATTGCCGCTCGCAAACGCTCGATTGCTTTTTAAAAATAATTATGCTATCGCAGTAATTTTTTTAAACACAATTATCCATCGCTTGCCAACGCCAAAAAAAGCAAAACCTTTTAGCTTCTAATTAAATTCAGAACTTGCATTGATGTTCTCGTTGTAAAAAAATCTCATTAACATTTAGTAAATTTCACGCAAGAGTATAAAATTTTCCTACCGCACAATCCAACGCTTTAAAATTTCTATACACTTGCTCGTTTCGTCTTTCAATTAAACTTTTTTAAATTGTAACCTTTAATATTATGCAAAATAGCATTTAAACTTTTGAACTCTCAATCTTTTCATTCTTATCTTTTTTTCTTGATAAAAAAAGAAACAAAAAAATCAAGACTGCACAAAACTTTGGAAACAATTACGGGTCGTTGCGCTATATTTTAGGAAACATTGTAACTGATTAAGATTACTTTGAAATCCCTTGTATAATTAAAACTCTTAAGAAACTGTATTACTAAACCCCTAAAATAAGGACACTCATATCTCCTATTGTTTTGACCAAAATTCTATGAGGCCAAAAAAAAGGCAGGTGAAAAACACCTGCCTTTATATAATCTAAATTAGTTTCTAGCCTACATCAGAATAACCATCATCATATATGATTTCGATTATTTCTTCGTCAGTTAAAACTCTTAATCTACCACTTAAATGGTCTGTCTTATAATCAACTAATAATTTACCAAAATGTATTGTCCAATTAGCTAATGATTCTTTAGATAAAGGATATTTAGACTTAACATCTCTGATAAGTATTTTCCCATCTTTTCCAGTAGCACTAACGTCTTTTAACATTTCAGTGTCATTACTAACAAACTGTCTTATTGCATATCTATAAAAACAACTTACATTTTTACCAGCAGTATTTTCAAGTCTAACAATATTTTTAGGAACAAAAATTATTGGCTTACCAAAGTATTCTGGAAGTTCAACTTTTTTGCTAACCCATTTCAGAGTATTAATATCAAAAATGTCTTTTTGAACAAAAGTTTTCATTGGTATTTTATGAATTCTACATTGTTCTTGAGTAAACTCAATCAAAACAGATTTAATAATTTTAGTAGTAATATCAGAAATTCTATCAGAACTAATATCTTCAAAATACAATTCTATATCAGCAAAATGACTTAAAACGCCTGTTTTTACTGCTATATTGTTATAAATTGTATTAGCTATTCTTTGCCTTAATTTATTTCCAACGGAGTTTCCGTAATCTTTACTAAATGCATAACCTAATCTTGTTTCATTTGGCTCTCCCAAACCAGATAATAAATAATCTGCTTGCCCAAATGATTTTTGTTTTACATTTTTTAGTAATTCACCCCAAAAAACTTCTAAATGCTTTTGCATTTTTGTTGCTAAAGGTGTTCCCAAGCTTTCTATCAACCTTGGATCTACAAACAATAAGTTGTCTGTATTTAATTTGATATCAACAAAGTCTAATTTTTGTTGTTGATATCCTAACTTATAATATTCTGATATATTCATATCTCTATATATATTTTAAAATTGTTATGTATTAACACTATTGTTAATACTTATTTAATAAAAGCACTTATTGCTTTTTTATGTTTCTCGATATTTTAAAATTTACTTTCTAGGATATGATATTTTTAATTTATATTTATTTTAACATTGTTATTAACAATTTATTTTTATATTTGCTCACTGATAACGTCGAAAATTATCTTTAAAATAAACTTTTAAAACTTATAAATCACTAATAAATAAAGGTCCTAAGCCTCTAGAATTAGAAATATTTAATTGTTTTAATTGTAACAAACAATAGCTGAATTTAATACAAAATTCGTGCCAAATGTCTTGTTTAAGACATTATGGCATTTTTTATGCGTTTTTACTAAATATTTACTGACAAAAAGTGTTAGAAAATCATTAAATGACAGTCTAATAGCATTTTGGCATACTAATCCATTCCACACACATTACACTTCCCTCCTACGTCGTCGTGTAAAAAGTGTTCCATTACAATCGTAGAAGAAACTTTTAGAAAAGATTTTTTTGAAGAAAATTATTGCAATATAACTTTGCTTTACCCAAGCAAAGTAACATAACGCAGAACATTATAATACTTTTTAATATTATAATTAGTCATTATGTAAAATGTCTTTGTAACATTAGAAACGTTGGTTTTATTGTAATCTCGTATATAAAAACTCTAACTATAAATTATTATCATAATCCATACTTTGGTTTAATACACGAATAATCAAAATGCCAATATCTGTAGTTAAATAAAAAATAGTGTGAGATTTATAAGAAAATCGTTTTAGTGAAAATGCAAACTCTGATGCATCTCGTCCAAGATTTGTGTTATTCGCTAATATTTGAAAAAGATTGTGAATACCTAACAAATATCCTTTTGCTTGTTTTAATCCAAATGTTTCAATTCCGTATTCATACATCCTGGATAAATCAATTTCTGCTTTTTTGGATACTTTATAAACGCCCATCTGCTTGCATACGCTCTTCAACTTCTTTCATAATATCTGGAACAGATTTATCACTAATACCACTATCCATACCTTCTGTTATGGCTGCTTTAAGTGCTGAGAATTTAGCGTTTTTTGCTTGATCTCGTCTTACTAAATCGCGAAGATATTCGCTATCATTGGTGAATTCCCCAATTGTAATTCGTGATTTTATCCACTCATCTTGTTTTTCTGTAAATGTTATTGTTTTTCTAATTGTTGACATTTCTTTTTTTTGTTTAAATAATCATACTATTGATGCAATTTAATCTATTAGATTGAATATCACAAAACTATAGAGTCTTATTTTATGTATTTAGTGATTATTCCCATTCCACACACATTCCACTACTCTCCTATCGTCGTTTCGTAAAAAGAGTGTTCCATTAACAGTGTAGATAAACATTTGAGAATAAAAAAATAAGAAAAAGTAGTAATTATGTACAAGCTAATTGTGTCTTCGTTAGAATAATTTAGATGTGTAGCTATAATTCTATATTATTGAAATATCCCAAAAGCATTTGTTTTCAATAGAATAATTGGAACTTGGGTCATTAAACTAATAAGCGGTTTGTTTCGCAGAGTTTTTAAAACATTATAATACTTTATATTCTAAGGCAAAAGTTTATTTACACGCTATTTGGTTCTTTTGGCTAGAGTTTGATATTGCAAATTTCCCTCCACCTCCTTAAATAGGAGATTTTTTTATTCTCAAAACTACCAACGTAGTTTTTCTATTTAATTCCTAAAATATGAGGTTCTACTTTGGAATTAATGAAACGTTTTTGAGCTTAGAATACTCAAAAACGAAAAAGACCTGAATACGCATAGCAATGGTATTTATTTCTTCTGTCTCATTCCCTTTTTTATTAAATAATAACCTCCTGAAAGTACTATTATTAATGAACTAATTCCAAAAAGTGTCATTGGTTTTAAATGCGTTATATCCAAATCAATAACGTGTCTTGACACGCCAATTAAGGCAACTAATAAAACGATTTCAACGTGTACCACATCTTCCTTTAAATACATTTTAATAGTATGTAGTAACTCTATGCCAATAAGTACTGATAAAAAGCCTCCAAAGACAGAATGAAGATGCTGCAAAATATTATTGTCACTAGCGAAAGAGTTTTCTATACCACTTAGTATGCCTCCAAAAAGTAAACCAAGGAAAACGATAGCTGTATAAATAACAACTAACAGTAAAGAGAATAATAAAACAACTATAATTACTTTCTCTATTTTCTCTACTATATTTAAAATTCTTTTATCAATTTTATTCATTTTTAATTGTTGTTTGATTTATATACTTACCTACCACAATTGCGGTTAATACTACCAAATATATTTGTCCCATTAAACCTATTAAAATAGCTGCCTTGTGTGCTAAAGCGCTAACAGGCAAAATGTCTCCATATCCTATAGTTAATAATGTGATGTAACTGTAATACATTAAATTTTCCGTAATTGAAATACCTTCAATTAAGCCCGAGAACGAATTAGGAAAAGCCATTTCAATACTTAAACATATAAAAAAACCAATTAATCCCAATGAAATATAGCCACTTATCAATCCGAAAATGACGTTTTTATTTATTTTTTTAGCTTGCCAAACTTGTTTTATAATTTCTATTGTTACCACAATGTAAAACAAAAAATACGTAAGCATTTTAATAAGTCCAACTGAAGATTCATCAATAATTTTTATAAATTCCGAACCAAGTAATACTGCGCTTATTACAAGTAAAGCGACTAAAAACCACATTGTTTTTTTCTGCTTTGATAACAATGCAATTCCTACAAATAGATTAATCAAAAAAAGTATTGGCGACAAAAATGTTTCAAAGAAAGTTATAGGAAATACAAGCGAACCAAATAGTATAGCTATCTGGCTAAAAAAGAAAACTTCAAACCGATATGGAAATAATTTCTCTAGCATTCTTAGTCTAATAACTCTTCGTTAAATTCATATCCTTTGTAATCGACCTTGTACATTACACTATAAAAAGCAGGAATAAACAATAGTGTAATTACGGTTCCAAATAATAAACCAATCATAATGGTAACAGCCATTGGCTCCCACATTTCGCCTCCACCTAAGTAAAGTGGCACTAAACCTAATACTGTTGTGAATGTTGCTAATAGAATAGGTCTAAAACGTTGTAAACAAGCAGCGATAATAGCATCTTGTGGTTTTCTTTTTACTTCGTTTTCTTCAATCTCAATTCTATCTACTAATACGATTGCATTGTTAATTACAATTCCAGCTAATGAAATAACACCTAAAAACGCCATGAAACCAAATGGTACACCAAATAGTAATAAGCCTAAAACCATACCGATAACACCAAGAGGAATTGTACAAACAATCATTATCATTTTTCTAAATGAGTTAAACTGAATAATTAGAAGCATAACAATAATAAAAGCTGAAAGTGGCAAATACTTTGCAACTGCTCCCATATTTTCTGCTGAACTTTTAGCATCTCCTCCTAATTCGTAACTATAACCTTTTCCCCAAATTTCTTTTTGTTCTTCTATCCAAGGTGTAATGGCTTGCGTTACTTCTGAAGCATTTCCAGTCGTTGTTAATTCACTTGACACTTTAATTGTTCGTGTCAAATCTACACGCTTAATCTTAGAGTATTGCCATTTTGGAACAATTGAAGCTACTTGTAATAAAGGCACGCTTTTACCTGAACTTTGTGCATATATGTTTAAGGTTTCTAAAGACGATAATGATTGTTGCTTACTTTGGTTGCTCTTCATTACAATAGGGATAGATTTATCTCCTTCTCTATATTCTCCTGCTTGAAAACCATCTAAAACAGTTTGTAGTGAAGTCGCAATATCTTGATTCGTTACACCAGCAGTTTGCGCTTTGTTTGGGTCTATGTCTATAACAAATTTCTTGCCTTTAGGCCCCCAATCATCTTTAATGTTTTTTGTTCCAGAAATAGTAAACAACTGTGCTTTAATAGCTTCAGCTATACTTGCTAATTTATCTGGATCGTCTCCAGAAACTTCAATTTCTACTGGTGTCCCACCACCACCAGAACCAAGTAATCCTACTTTAATATCTGCATTCGGAAAATTTTCAAAACCAAAAGCATCTAATTTTTCAACCATTAGGTTATTCACCAAGAAGGAAGATGTGTTTATTAAAATGTGCGCATAGTTTGAATTAGCTTCATCTGCGTTATATCCTAAATCATAGCCTGAAGGTCCTTCGCCTATATAAGCTGACCAATCTAAAATACCATCTGGTTTGCCATCCGCTACTTTTAACTCTGTTTGTATAAAGCTTTCAAGTGATTTAACAATTGTTGTAGTACTTTCAATGTTAGTGCCTTCAGGTAAGTTTACATCTACAGTAATCATATTACGGTCACTATCTGGAAAAAACACAAAACTTAAGAATCCGAAACCATAAATGGATAAAAAGAACATAAAAACAATTAATGCTAAAACTGATTTTTTCCACGATAAAGCTAGTAGAATAAGATCTTTATACTTGTTTTTCAAATCATTAATGAGTTTGTCTAAAAAGCTCACTTTACCTTCTTCTTTTGGTTTTACTTTTAAGAAAAACACACAGAATAACGTAATAACACTTAAAGCAATTACCCAAGATGACAATAATGCGATGGTAATTACTACGAAAATTGGTCCCATAATATCACCCATTATAGATTCTGCCATAAAGAAGGCTAAAAACGCTGCAGATGTTGTTAGTGTTGAAATCAATAATGGCGTAAACAATTCTGAACAGGAATCTATCGCAGCTTTTTTAACAGGAATACCAGCCTCCATTTTTACCATAACAGATTCGGCAACCACAATGGCGTTATCAACCATCATACCTAACGCCATAATTAATGCTGCTAAAGAAATTTGATTCAATCCAACATCAATTAATCCCATAATCATTAATGTCGTAATGGTCACAATTGGAATTAAACTTGCAATTACAAGACCTGTTCTTATTCCCAAAAAAAATAACATCACTGCCAATACAATGGCTATTGCTTGTAGTAAATTACCAATAAAATCACTAATTTTTAAATCGATATAGCGATCAATAGATGCTAAACGAGAGACTTCTAAACCAACTGGCAACTTGTCTTTCCATTCTGCTAAAACAACATCAATCTCCTCTCCTAGTTTGATGATGTTTGCTCCTTTTTTAAGCGATACATGTAATGAAACAGCATCTTTACCATTAATACGTACTTTTTGTGTTGGTGGATTAATGTATCCTTTTTTAATGGTAGTAATATCTTTTAATGCTACTACTTGTCCGTTTTGAC
This sequence comes from uncultured Bizionia sp., assembly GCA_947496215.1. Lineage (GTDB taxonomy): Bacteria > Bacteroidota > Bacteroidia > Flavobacteriales > Flavobacteriaceae > JAHDHI01. The sequence continues at coordinate 357,165 of CANMCF010000001.1, read as the reverse complement.
CAACTGGAATCAACATTTCACGTATAGATTCTACATCATTAAAGTTTCCTGTTGGTTCTAAGATAATACGCTCTACTTCTACATTAATCGTTCCTCCAGAGCTTAGAATATTGGTTCCTGAAATAATATTTTGCAACTTATTGGCTGTTAAACCATAGGTTTTCAATCTGGTATTTTCAAACTCTACAAAAACACGTTCTGCCTGTTCACCATTCAATTCTACCTTTGCAGCATCTTCTAATTTAATTAAATCGTCTCTTAAATCATCTGCGTAATCTTTCATTTCAGTATAGGCAAATCCATCAGAAATCAAACCTATTGCAATACCAAAAACTTCACCAATGCCATCATCTTTTAGCTGTGGATGTACATTATTGGGTAAGCCTTGTACTGAGCTTAACTTACGCCGTAAACGATCCCAAACTGGCTGTAATTCTTCAGGTGTAACTTCCATTTTCAATTCTACATTGACTACGGACAATCCTGTACGTGACGTGCTTTTTACCACTTTTAGTTCTGGTAATTCTTGTGCTATTTTTTCAATTTTATCACTTACTAACTCTTCTACACGTTCTGGACTTGCTCCAGGAAATGAAGACACAATAGAAGCGACTCTAATGGTATATGGAGGCATGCTATCTCTAGATAGTGACGCGTAAAAAATGGCTCCCATAACCATAACTACAGCTAGAATACTTAAAACAACACGATTGCGATTTATTGAAAATTCGGTAAGATTCATACTCGATTTTTTGGTTAGCAGTTATTATTTTAATCTTACATCTTGACCGTCAAGTAGCGTCTGTAAACCAGCAGTTGCAATTTTATCTCCGTTTACTAATCCGCTTTTTACTTTAAAACCATCTGTAGTGAGTTCACCTAATTCAAGGTAACGCTTATTTACAGTTCCAGTAGTTTCACTTTTACTTGTAATAATAAACACGAAACGGCCTTTTCCATCTTCCCCTACTGCTTTTACTGGTATAACTAATGATTTATCTGCAGTTTCATTAGGATCAGAAAAATCAAAAGTTACACTAGAAGCCATTCCTGGTTTAATAGCCTCTAAAGGTGTGTCCATACTTATAAATGTTTTGTATGTTGCAGCGTCTGCATCTATAATTGGTGCTACCTCTATGACAGTTCCTATTAATTCTTTTTGGCCTAAAGCGGAAAATTCTAGTTTCGTTTTCATGCCAACAGTGACTTTATTGACAACGTTTTCAGGTAAACCGACTTCAATTTTCATTTCTTTACCTGCATTTAAGATCGCAAATTTGTGACCTGCAGAAACACGCTCACCAACACCACCATCTGTATCTGCAATTAATCCAGATTTTGGTGCTTTAATCACACCATAGCTTAGTTGTGTTGCTTGAATACTTTTATTACGTTTTGCCGATTCATATTGGTCTAATGCCGTTTGATATGAGTTTTTTGCACTTTCATAATCACTTAACGAGTTACTTCCTTTTTCATATAAGGACTTCACACGATTTAAGTTAGATTTAGAAGTATTCATTGAAGATTGCGCACTTTTTAAAGCTGAAACACTTTGCTCGTACGCCAAACTAGCTTCAACATTATCTAGCTTTGCGATAACGTCTCCTTTTTTTACTTGTTGACCTTTACTAACATTTACTTTAGTGACAATACCACTACCTCTAAAACTTAATTCAATTTCATCACCTGCTTTTGCAACACCGCTAAAAGTTCTTGTTTTCTGCGTATTTACATCGCCAACTACAGCAAATTTAACTGGTCGCAATATTGTTTCTTTTACCTTTTCTTCTTCTTTGCAAGACACAAAAGAGATTAAACTTAATATAGTGATTAGTGCATAGTTTCTAATTTTCATAATGGTCGTTGAATTAGTTTTTGCTTAAAATATAAGCGTTAACATTTTGGATGAATTGTTGATTTTCGGCTTCGGTATGTACTAAAAAGAAATACCCAATGGCACGCTCTAACTGCATTGATGTTAGTAAATAGTTATAGTTTGCAGTTGCTCTTCCTAATTGCGCCTGTAAATAATTAGTTTGCGCATCAATAAGTTGAATAACTGGCACTGCACCTTGTTTATAGGAATTTTGTGTTAAATCTAAACTCTCTTTTGCAGTGCCTTCAGCTACTTTAGAAATTTCGATATTAGCAATCTGGCTAATTAAATCTAGAATAATATCGTTGACATTTTTCTCGATATTCAACTCAATGTTTTCCTTTTCAAAACCTAATTGCTCTTCTTGAATTTTAGCCGTTTGTAGGTTGATATTTCTTTGATTTTGATTGAAAATTGGTAACGAAACATTCAAACCAATATTATAAGTGCCATCTGGAGCAGTTGGAAAACCTGTAGGAATGGTTGAACCTTTCCCAGATTGAGACAAGGCTAAATTATACTGCCCTTGCAAGGCAACCGTAGGTATGAAGCGACCTGTATCATTTAACCTGAAAGTACGCTTTGTTACATTTAAGTTGTAATCTATATTCTTAAGTTCCGGCGCATTTTTTTTCGCTTCCTCAACTAAAAACTCAATAAGCGCTGGTTGCAATTTTGGATTGTCCAAAATATCGTAGAAATCTTCATACTTGTAATTTTTAAAAACTCCTTCGGAAAGTATGGCATCCTCAATATCAATCTCTTTATTAATAGACGTGTTCATTAACTGATTGATAGTAAAATAGGCTTGCCTTAACTGATTACCTGCATCAATAAGGTTTTGTGTGTTTTGGGCTAATTGGCTTCTAAAACGTAACACATCTGATTTTCCAGACGCACCACCTTCAAAGTTTTGCTCTGCTAATTCTAAATTACGTTTTGTTAACTGTAAGTTTTGATTTTGAATGGTTGTATTTGTCTTTAATATTAAAGCATTAAAGTAGGCTACAGAAGCATTTAGTAAAGCATCCAACTCACTAGCATTATAGTTTGCTTGTTGTACTTTCTGTAATTCTTCTTGAATATCAATGTTAGCTGAAGCACTTTCAGAATAAATAAGTTGTTCGGCAACAATAGCTCCAGAAGTTGAAATTTCTGGATTTGCCCCGTTAGAAATTTCTGCAACTCTAGGATCTAAATACACCCCATTAACACTAGCCGTTACATTTGGTAGGTAACCACTTTTTGCTGTTTTAACATCTTGCTCGGTTAATTCAACACCTTTTTTAGCAGATGACAAACCGAGGTTTCTATCTAAAACACCACTCATAATATCTAAAATAGACATCGCCCCTTGTGTATTGGGTTCGGTATTACCACCAATAAAATCTGCAGAACCTAACATAGCATAACGTAACGGAAAATCAATTTGCTTTGCTATGTTAAAGTTTATGGTTAATTTATTTTTATACTCTAAAAACAGTGGTAATTCTGAAGCATTTGTTCCGCTAGAAATAGCTTCAACATTTAACGCAATGCGTCTAAAAAACTGATCTAAGTTTGTTTGCGGTTGATTGGTTGCCAAAATACCACGCTCGACGTCTGCTATTCTACTTGCTGAGAACGATGGTAGTTTTCTCGTGTTAATTGCTGATGTTAAATCTTTAAATTGATTATCGCTTAGCTCAAAACCTCCAGTAAGATAAACTGCATCTAATCCATTTAAATCAGCTGTCTCTATTCCTCTTTTTGATAAGGGGATTAACTTATATTGCTTTCCTTCTTTAGCAAAATAAGGGTCTAAAATCGATTGTAATGGCAATGCATTAATTACATAGTCGTCTATAATAATTCCAACGTTTTTGTAATCGTAAAGCGTTTTAAAGGCATCTAAATCCTTTTTATAGGATAAAGGCGTAATAATATAAGTGATATTATTTACCTGACTTGTTTTTTGCTCAGGCGGAAGATTAATAAAATCTGAATTTATGGATCCAAAAACAATTGTTGGCTTTGCATATGTTTTTTGCTGATACAGCGCAATATTATCTACTACACCAAAAGACAAGATAATATCTGCATTACCATTTACTAAGGATTGGTAATTCGCTTTCGCCTTTTCTAAATTGTAATTGTTTTCTAGTGACTTTATAAATTTAACTTCTTTATCTTGCCCAACAACAGCTCTAATTTCTGTTTTTAATTGCTCTAATAAGGGGTGAACTTGTGGTGAATCTTTGTCTGTTAATATTCCTATTGTTATGTCTTGAGCAAAACTAAATTGAAATAAAAAAATGAGGGATGTTAATGAAAGTGTGTTTTTCATACTTATAAAAGATTAATGGCTCTCTAATATAGCAATAATATCAACCAAACTCATATACTAAAAGTTCAAACTTATACTAAGCTTCTTATAGATGTTTATTCTAAAACATTTAAAGTGTCAATCATATTATTGAGATAATTAAAGGCTTAAACGTTTTAAATTTCATTCCACACACACATTACACTTCCCTCCTACGTCGTCGCATAAAGAGTGTTCCATTCAGATGGTGCGCTGTAAAAATTATGACATTTACGACTAAGATCCATTTATAAAAAAAATGATAGCCACAATGTAGTATTGTGTGAAATATCCTACAATGCATAGAGCTCCTAAAGAAACTGTATTACTAGGGACATTGAACATTTGTGTTTTACTCCTCGTTTAATTTTAATATTCTGTACTAACTAAATCAATCTATTTTTTTCTGAAAATGATATGCAATAATTGAGTAGCCCAAATTGAAATAGAACTTATGCGACCTACTATTTGTAATGTAAGTATTCAACTCGATTGTCTTGCATTCATTATTAATTGCCCATTCTTCAATCTTTTGAAAAAAGAATTTTCCATACCCTTTAGACTGGATAGATGGATTAATAATAACATTATCCACCTCGACTTGTCTACCAGAATATAATTTATGAGTAATCCAACCACTAGATATGCCTATTACCTGGGAGCCTTCTATTAGCCCAAAACAACGATAACTATCAAAGTTTAACATTTGAGTAAATGATTCCTTTACTTCTACTAAACTAAGTTCAGGACTAAGTATAATTCCTAATTCAACTATTGAGTTTATATCTCTTAGATTTAATAATTTGAATTTCAAATTTTCCATTGTGTTAAAGAGTATTTGAGTTATCTTCTATTTTGTAATAATCCATATAAGTTTGAAATAGGCTTTTATGCGCTAATTTTTCTTCTAATTTTTTTAACAGCATTATAATATCCTCGTCAATAATAGTATCTAATACTTTTTTTATCTTCTCCCACTCTTCTTCTAGCTTAGGAAGTTCTAATAGAGATTTTTTTGTCAGTTTTATCAATTGTTTTCTTGAATCCTTAGTGTCGGTTTCGCTTTCTAAATACTTCTCAAGCTTCATTTTCTTAACAATTTTAATAATTGCTGGATGGGAAAAGCCTAAAACTTCTGCTATTTGAGTTACTGTCATTTTCTTTTCTTGCTTCAATAAGAGAAAAATTAAGTGCCAATTTGGTTCTATGTTTAGATTTAATGTTGCATAGACTTTTCTTGAATCGTACATTATGCTATCGCTTATACGTTTTATACGAGCCGTGTAACCTGCTGTTTCTAATGTTTGCAAATAATCTCTTTTCATAAATATGTAACTAGTTACGCAAATATATGTAAATTTAATGTAACTGGTTACGTTATTTGTTGTAAAGAGCCCCACTTCGCTCCTATCGTCACTTTGGGCAAAGCATATTTACTAGCCATCTCCTATTTAATAAATAGGTACTCGTGAAGTCTAAAGGGTATCATTACATTATTAAAGAAACATTTGAGAAGAAAAAAAATCAAAGAAAATTTGAGTAAAGATTCATAGCTGATTATTCATTTAAAAGCTATAATTAGCCATTATATATAGTTGCCGCTGTCTATACGCCCGATAGTAAAATACTTGAAAATGTTTCTTTTGTATTATTTTGGCAAGGTTTCACCTCTAAATAAACAACTTTATTAGAATCTAGTATAAAAAACTAAATCAGGAAGATTAGTTGTACCAAAATCTAAATATTTCAAAGTATAATCTGGGAACATTTTTTACTTGATGTAGTCCTTAATTTCTCCTACAGCAAATTCATTACTCTAATTGGTATAAAGTGACAAGCGTTCTGTTCTATGAAATGTTATTTGATTAACATGTGCGGTAGGTGGTGTTATTGTTGCTTCAAAAATCACGCTATTGTCTGAAATAGCTATTTCGATTGATTTACCTACTGGTTGTGTCCCCGAAACAATAGCACCAGAAGACATTAAAATATGATTTTGACTTTCTAAATGATCTACATCTGATACGATTCGCGAATAAATTTCTAATCCGCGTTCTTTTCCATAGTCCCAGACTTGTTGAATAGTACCATTTTCTATCTTAAATTCTACGGCACGACTATATAAATTTGTGGTTGTGAAATTGCGGTCTGCCCCACCATTGTCAAAGAGAATAATATTCCCGTTGGGAAGTACTTTTGTAGCATGTTGAAACCAATTCCACTCAAAATCAGGGTGATTTTCATTGCCATTTAAAACTGCTTGATTACTAATGGCGATACCTGAAGCATCTAAAGGTTGTAATAAAAATTGATTGAGTGCCATACCATTTCCTGAGGTGTTCCAACCGCTATGCGATCCCATGATCCAAACTACTTCATTGTTATTATTTAGCTTTATAACGCCTTGTGTACGACCAGAAACAATAATAGTATCATCAAATTCATCATAATTAATGGCATTTACATGAATCCAATCTTCTATGTTACTCGTTAAAGTAGTTCTTGTATTGTCTAAAGACTCATTTAAATTCCATACTACTATTATTTCTTTACTATCTCTATCTATCTCAATGATATAATCTTCTATCGTGTTTTCACCATCTTTATCAACGGTAACTAAAAAATTGCCATTCGGCTTTTCGAAGACTTCATGATGAAACTTGTATCCGGCAATTTCCCAAGTATTCAAAATAGTTCCAAAAAGGTCTATTTCATATATGGCATTTGTTGACTGATCTCCAAAATAAAAGTTTCCGTTAGCTAATCGTTCTGGTCCGTTGTCATAGTCCAAGGCACTTAAAATAGGATGATTTTCAAAATTGAGATACCATCGAATATCACCATAAGAATCAAATATAAATGGCCTAAACAAGGTTAAACTCTGATCGTAACCAAAATAATTAACCAAAGTCATTCCTTTTTCCATTAGATTTCGCTCTGCCACATCGATACTTATTTGTGGCATGTCTAAAATCAACGCATCTGTGTTAATCAAATAGGTCCTTTCTCCTATCTTTAAGCCGTTAGTATTAAAAAAGCTAAGTGTTACTGTATTTTCAGACGCTGGATAGAGTCCGTGAATTGGAATTTCCAAGGTTGTTCCAATTTCAGAAAAACTATGTACCACATCAGAATCCGCCCCATTAGCCCCTGCTATACTAATGTCAACTTGGATATTTTCGCTAGTCTCAAGAGAAATTATTGCTGACAAAGGGGCATACCCTGTGGGATTTAGTACAATTTCTTCTGCTAACAACATATCACATACAGAATCATTACAAGGGAAAGAAGTGTCTACTACAGGATTAATATCATCATCATTTTGACAAGAAATAAATAAAAATATACATGTTAAGAATAAAACTTCAGGATATTTTTTTTTGAGTTTAATGTACATAGGCCTGTATTATTTATAAAAATCTGAACACAAATATATACTAATAATGCTTATTAAACACCTCCCAAGCCTAGGAAACGAACGTTCACAACCGAACAAAATCCAATAGCCACCCTAAATTTCAGAGGCTTACAATGGTTGTTATATTAACTAAATGATAGCTATAATTTTCTATTATGTGAAATATCATATCCCAGGAGCATTTGTTTTCATGAGGATAATTGGAACTTGGGTCATTAAATTAATAAGCTTTATTGTTATTGACATTCTTTTGACACTTTTTTGACACGTTAGATTATACTGTAACGATTTTAGTCAATAACATTGTTGTTTGGTAATTATAATTTCTAAACAACTATGGAAAAAGTACTTTTCACCCTATTAATTTTAATTCTGAATTTATCTTGCGCACAAACTCAAGATAAAACCATTAAAGCTAACAAAATAAATGAACTTGTTGGTTTATATGCAGATTATGACATGTATCATGGTACAATTCTAGTAGTAGATCATAATGAAATTATTTATAGAAATGCTTTTGGGATAGCAAATATGGAATGGGATATTCCCAATACCATAGACACCAAATTTCAAATTGCTTCGATGACCAAATCTTTTACAGCCATGCTAACAATGCAATTGGTAGCAGAAGGCAAGTTAGATTTACATAAACCTATTTCGACATATCTAAAAGATTATCCTAAAGCCAATGGTGACAAAATTACCATTCATCACCTACTCACCCACTCTGCTGGTTTTGATCGTGGTGTCGATGATAAAAAATACAATAAACCGGTAGATATGGTTAATCAGATTTCAAGTATCAAACTCCAGTTTGCACCTGGAAGTCGTTTCGGTTACAGTAACAGCGGTTATACATTACTGGGATACATTATTGAGACTGTTACAGAAAAATCTTATGAAGACCTATTGCAAGAAAGGATATTTGATCCTCTCAAGATGAAAAACTCTGGTTTTTATAAACACAGGCCACTTATTAAAAAGATGGCGTCTGGCTATAATAGAAGTTTTGGAGAATACTATGACAATGATAATTCCGATGAGTCTACTGCCTATGCTGCAGGAGCTATCTATTCTACAGTTGAAGATCTGTTTCTATGGGATCAAGCATTGAACACAGAGGTATTGTTACCAAGAAAGTACATAACCCTAATGTTTGAAAAACATATTCTTGATTCTGATGCACATTATGGCTATGGCTGGGAACTTAGAGATAAACCTATCGGCAATACCTCAGAAAAGGTAGAAACCATAGGACATAGCGGTTCTATTGGCGGTTTTCGTTCATTGTATACCAGAATACCGTCTCGCAATGCTTCAATTATACTTTTAAACAATACAAGTCATTCATTTAGAACTTCCATAACAACAGCAATTACAGGAATATTATATGACAAACCCTATGATTTGCCATTAATGCCTTTAGCTAGGTTCATGGTTGAAACCATTGAAAAAGAAGGCATGGACAAAGGCATTCAATTTTATAAAGAACATAAAGACTCTAGAGATTATCATATAAGCGAACAAGACCTCATTATAGCAGGTTACAGGTTCTTACATGCTGGAAATGCCAAAGACGCTGCTAAAATATTTAAATTAAGTACAGAAGTGTTTCCAGAAAGAGACAACCCTTATGATAGTTATGCCGAAGCACTAATGACACTTGGTAAGAATGAGGAAGCAATCTTCAATTATAAAAAGTCTGTAGAATTAAACCCAAAAAACAATAATGCTATTGAAATGCTCAAAAAGTTAGGTGTTGCTTATAGTACTGACCTCTTAAAAACAGATGGTACTTGGGGAAAGGAACTATTTGCAATTCCATTGCATTTTGCACCAGACATTAAACTTAAAGGTTTTGAAGACGCAAGGTTTCCAAAAGGCTGGAACGATACTGCTAGTCCTAATTTTTGGACCTATGCCTTTGCATGGAAAGTTAATGTTGATGCAGCATTAACAACAACGCAATTAGAAGATTACATAAAAAAGTACTATGATGGTTTATTGAGTGGCGTTAACAAAGAAAAGGATCTTGTATTGCCAAAGATCAAAGTGGAAATCACAAAAAACAACGATGGTAGCCATAGTGGCAATGCAAGCATTTACGATACTTTCATTACCCGAAAACCATTGGTTCTAAATTTTAACGTTGATCAAATTATTTGCGAAAACAATGGTAAGTCAATCATAGTATTTAGGGTTTCACCTAAAGACTTTGCTCATAATGTATGGAACAATTTAAAAGAGATAGATATTCTAAAAAACAGCTGTGATCAATAGGTTTTGTAACCCAATTGCATCAATAACAATTGAATGCCCTTTAATAACTTGATGAAATTTACTTGAATCTAACATTTTCATACTATTCCATAATTTAAAATTAATTATAATGTTGAAGGACACACAAATTCAGAAACCTTAACTCCAGCCTCTTTTATAGCTTTGAAGCCACCTTGTATATCAATTAGATTGTGAATACCTCTTCTTTTCAAAATGGATGAGGCTACCATACTTCTATATCCTCCAGCACAGTGTACATAAAAGTTTTCATTCGTAGGGTATGTAGCCAAGTGTTCATTTATGAAACTCAAAGGAGTATTGGTTGCGTTTAAAACACTTTCAGACAAATACTCTGACTCTTTACGAACATCAAATACTTGAAGACTGTCTTTCTGAGAGGCCTGTTTAAAGTTTTCTGCGGTTATTGAATCAACTGTATCATATTCTTTACCTCCTTTTTTCCAAGATTCAAAACCTCCTTTTAAATACCCCAAAGCATTATCAAATCCTACTCTTGCTAATCTAGTGACTGTTTCCTCCTCGCGTCCCTCTGGCATTACTAATAAAATAGATTGTTTGACATCTCCTATCAATGCGCCAACCCAAGGTGCAAAACTGCCATCTAAACCAATAAATATAGAGCTAGGTATATGTCCTTTAGCAAAATCATCTTGATGTCTTACATCTAAAATTATTGCGTCAGTTTGATTTGCTATATTTTCAAACTCAACAATGGAATGGGCTTTTGTTCCTATCTTTAAAATAAGATCAATATCACGATACCCTTCCTTATTCATTTTTACATTTAATGGAAAATATTGAGGAGGAGGTAACAGCCCATCAGTTACTTCATCAATAAATTCTTTTTTTGTCATATCTGAACGCAAGGCATAGTTTACCTTTTTCTGATTACCCAAAGTATCTACCGTTTCTTTCATCATATTCTTACCACAAGCTGAACCAGCTCCGTGTGCAGGATATACAAAAACATCATCAGCCAAAGGCATTATTTTATTCCGCAAGCTATCATATAGATACCCTGCTAAATCTTCTACGGTTATACTTCCTGTTTTCTGAGCTAAATCTGGTCTACCAACATCTCCCAGAAACAATGTGTCTCCACTAAAGATAGCGTGGTCTTTTCCATCTTTATCACGTAAAACATACGTTGTGCTTTCCATTGTATGACCAGGAGTGTGCAAAGCTGTAATGGTAACTTCTCCTAGTTTAAATTCTTGCCCGTCTTTTGCTATAAGACTGTCAAAAGTAGTTTCTGCATTTGGACCGTATATAATTGAAGCCCCAGTTTCCTTAGAGAGAGTCGTATGTCCACTAACAAAATCAGCGTGAAAATGTGTTTCAAAAATATACTTTATAGTACTATTATCTTCTTTAGCTCGTTTTATATATGGCTTAACTTCTCGCAATGGGTCAATAATCGCCACCTCACCATTACTTTCAATATAATAAGCTCCTTGTGCTAAACACCCTGTATATATTTGTTCTATTTTCATAATATGAATTATTTGATACAACCAAAGGTACTATTGATAAATCTATTGCACAGTAACATTGGTTACAGATGAAAAGTGTTGACTTTAGATGAAAAATTCCATATAAAAAATAAATACAGCCATCACGAATATGAAGTAACCGAAACCCTTTTTAAGCTTTTGTCCCTTTATGTAGCTACTTAAATGGCTTCCTATAAATATCCCAATAAGAGAAACAACTGTAAACGTGAATAAAAATGCCCAATCAATATCCATTGAAAAAGCATCTCCTATAAAAAAACCAGAGAGCGATTTAACAGCTATAATTATTAATGATGTACCAATAGCTCTTTTTATTTCAATGTTTGCTAATATCACTAATGCAGGAATGATTAAGAAGCCTCCTCCAGCTCCTATTAACCCCGTAATAGCTCCAACTAAGATTCCTTCTATAAGAATTAACGGATAGTTATATTTAACTACATCTGATTTAGATGCAGTTTTTTCGCTTTTTAACATTGATAATCCCGCAGGAATCATTAGCACAGCAAACAAGCCAAACATTGCCATACGGCGTGTAAATTCAAAATCATTTATACTAAAAAATGTGTTTGGCAAAATTGGAATTACAAATTTTCTAATAATTGATACGCCAATAATAGCAGGAATACCAAAAACTACTGCTGTTTTCCAATCTACGTAGCCTTTTAGGTATTGTTTTAATCCGCCAACTAAAGCACTGAAGCCAACAATGAATAAAGAATAAGCCGTTGCTGTTTTTTCATCTATATAAAAAAGATAAGCAAGTACTGGTACAGCTAATATAGAACCTCCTCCTCCAATTAATCCTAACGAAACCCCAATAATCAATGCACTTGTATATCCTAAAAACTCAATTAACGCCATAATATCTTTTACTTGTTGACTGTAAAAATACTATGAAGTTAAAAGCTATGCAGTAACAAAAGTTACACTCCCATTAAAGTGAAATGATTTTAATATAATTTCGATGAAGCTCTATTTTCCCTTGATTTTCTAAGGTTTTTAACAACCTAGATATTACTACTCGTGAAGTGTGTAACTCGTAAGCAATTTCTTGATGTGTATTTTTAATTACATCTTCTTTAGTTACATTTATTTTGTCTCGAAGATATTTTAATAAACGCTCGTCCATTTTCATAAAGGCAATGCTATCTATTATAGTAAACATTTCCAATAACCGACTATGGTAGCTGTCAAAAACAAAATTACGCCAACTTTTGTATTTAGCTGTCCATTCTTCCATCTTCTGAATAGGAATCATAATTAACTTAGTGTCTAGCTCTGTAATGGCTCGTATTTCGCTTTTAGCATCTCCTAAACAGCAAGACAAAGTCATTGCACAAGTATCTCCTTTTTCTAAAAAATATAGTAATAGCTCATCTCCGTCATTATCTTCTCGCAATATTTTAATAGCGCCACTAATCAATAAAGGCATTAAGCGAATATATTGCCCAATGTCTATTATTATAATTCCCTCTTCGACTTCTTTAAGTATACCTACTTGATTTATTTCGTGTAAGAGTTCATCCTCAAAGAGGTATCCGTAATTTTCTTTTAGTTCTTGAAGCATACTATAAATTTACTCTTAAATTTTGAAACTCAATCAAGTTTATTTTAAATTAATGCGGTAGTTTATTCTTTAGTAAACCATAGAGCCATGTCCCTAACAATGCCCCTGAAACAACAATTATAATAGGAAAAAAACCAGCTCCTAAAAGTGTAAACATTGGGCCAGGGCAAGCTCCTGCCAATGCCCAACCTAAACCAAATATGATTCCACCAAATAAGTATCGAGAAACGCTTTTGCTTTTATCTAAAAATGTTATTTGCTCTCCATTAAAGGTCTTGATTTCATATAGCTTTATCAACTGAACAAAAATAACACCTAACACTAATGCTGAACCGATAATACCGTACATATGGAATGCCTTGAATTGAAACATTTCATAAATTCTAAACCAAGAAGCTGCTTCTGATTTTAGCATTATTACACCAAAGAAAATTCCGATTATTATATATTGTATATTTTTCATAACTAAAAAATTAAAGGGAATATTAAATGAACCATTGCTAAGCCTCCGATAAAAAAACCAATTACAGCAGTTAGTGATGGTAACTGTAAATTGCTTAGACCAGATATTGCATGTCCAGAAGTACACCCCCCTGCGTACCTTGCTCCAAAACCAACTAAAAGACCACCTGTTAATAAAATAAAAATGCCCTTAACAGAACTAAAAACAGATGTGCCAAATAATTCTAAAGGGAGATAGCTACTTCCTGCACTTTCAAACCCTAATGATTTTAAGTTATTTATTGCTTCGGGATTAATTTCTGGAGTATTGCCTCCAGATAAATAATGAACAGCAATAAAACCGCCTATAACTGTTCCAAACATTACCAGCAAGTTCCACCGTTGTCCCTTCCAATCAAAACAGAAGAAGTCACAGGTCTTATCTGCACCTAATGCAGTACACATAGTTCTCAAATTTGATGACATTCCAAAATTCTTACCTACTAAAAGTAGCAGTAACATTGTGATAGCAATTAACGGCCCTGCTATATACCAAGGTATAGGTTGATTTATTAAATCCATAATTATTTTTTATAAATACAAAGCTATGACCATTTGAAGTTTTTATAAGTAACTTTTGATACACATAGGAATTATATAAAAGTAAGACGATACCATATTGTAACAAAAGTTATATAAGATTGTTTTTACCATTCCAAACACATTAGACTTCCCTCCTTCGTAATTGATGTTTCCCTTTTTGGTGTTTCATTAATTGAAGCTTTTCAAAATGCAAAACTAACGGCATATCATGATGGAGAAACTATTCACGCATCTATACAAAAAGGGAAAACTACTTTAAGAACAATTATTGAAGCTGGAAAAGAGTCTCCTTACTCTTGTGAAGGAGGCGTTTGTTCTACTTGTATGTGTAAGCTCAAATCTGGTAAAGTGAATATGTAGAATTAGAACGAAGGTATATTTTGAGTTGTCAGAGAACATTGAAATTGAATATCAGTAACTATTAAGAACAATCACGGATTGCTTCATTGATTATGGATATGCCAATATCTATTTCGTCTTTGCTTATCGTCAATGGTGGCGCAATTCTAAACACACTTCCATATCCTTTCATTCTGACAATGTTCATGTTTAGACCTAATTCTAAGCAACGACTACAAATTTGCTGCCCTAACTTATCGTCTGGTACTTTAGTTTCCCTATCTTTAACTATTTCCACACCAATTAAGAGTCCTTTTCCTCTAACATCACCTATGCACTCGTGTTCTTCTTGTATTTTTAATAATTGCTCTTTCAAATAAGCACCTCTCTCCATGGCAGCTTTTGCTAATTCTTGTTCATGGAGTATTTCGAAAGCGACAACACCGAATGAGGCACAGAAGGGATCCGAAACATGGGATGTTATGTATGCAAAGCCTTTTTCATGGCATTCTTCTTCAATTTCTTTACTGGTAACCATTGCCGCTAAGGGCATCCCTCCTCCTAATGTTTTGGAGAGTGTCAAGAAATCTGGAGCTACATCGTAATTTTCAAAGGCGAAGGTTTTACCAAGTCTACCTAGAGCTGTTTGTGCCTCGTCAAATATTAGAAGTAGTCCTCTTTCATCACAAAGTTCTTTTAGTCGCATTACATAACTTGGCTTTAACTCTATCATACCAGCAGCACTCAATAAGGGTTCTGCTATTAATGCAGCATATTCACCCACAGATTGCTGATCTGCCATTTGCATTCCAACTTCTAAGCAAGTATTGTCACAAGTTCCTTTGCAATGTGCAATTGGACACCTATATTCATATGGTGCAGGAATCATTAAACTGCCAGACATTGCTGGCCCATAGCCTTTTCTTGTCTTGGAATAGGTATAGGATTGCACACCAGCTGTCATACCATGCCATGAACCAGACAAGCCTATGATTTCAAAACCTCCTGTAACTAATTTGGCCATCCTTATTGCGGCCTCATTGGATTCTGAGCCTGTATTGAGAAACATGCATTTAGACAAACTTTCTGGTAGTTCACTTGATAATCGTCTAGAAAGGTCAATCACTGGAGGTGATAGAATAGAGCTCAACAAATGAATGGCTTCTTTGCCTGCATTCGCTAAAATTTCCACGAATCTTGGGTGGTTATGCCCAAAGACAGAACACATTTGACCAGATGTAAAGTCAAGAATGGGATTCCCTTTTTTGTCATATATATAACTTCCAAAAGCTTTTTCAACTATTAATGGTGAAAACTCTCCGCAATAGCGTATTAATGTTTCTTGGGCTTCTTTTACTTCCTGAGAATTTGATTCTTGCATGATTTTTATTTTCTATGCAAGTTCAAGTATTAATACATCTAAAAATTGTAAAATTCTATCATCTTTTAACGATATCTGCATATCGCTTTGGAATCATGCCAACATTAATTTTGAAGTATTTATTGAAATGACTTTGATCGAAAAAACCCGTATCATAGGCAATGTCAGTAAATGCATTTCTAGCTTTAATAAGCTCCTTTGCTTTTTCTATGCGTAGGTTTTGTAGGTAACGCGTTGGCGAAATTCCTATGTTTGCTTTAAAAACACGCTGAAAATGACTATCACTCAAGTGTGTGATGTCTGATAGCTCATCTACAGATATTTTTTTATGAAAATTGCCTTCCATGTGAACTAGAGCTTTCTTTAAAATAACTTTAAAAGAAGATGGACTATCATCTTCGCTCGCCAAAAACTGCTTGAATGTCGTAGGAATTTTGTGCTTTCCGCTTGTGTTGATTCTAACCGCTTCAAACCATTGATCGTATTGATCTTTGTATGGGAGGTTGTTTTTTAATATGGTCAAGCCAAGCTCATTGTTCTCTAAACCAACAAATGAATGTAATTTTGGAACTCTGATTACCTTATAGTGAAAAAAGGTTTCTATTAATGTTTGATGCGCCACATAAGGTGGTATGATTATTAAATCCCCTTTTTCCAATTTGTATACTGATCTATTGTGAAGAAGGTTGGCACCACCATCAATTATATAGGAAAAGGTATGTCTATCCGGGTGCAAGTGCATCGGAAAGTAATGTGGTTTATCGTAATATATTGTTGCACATTCCATATTAAGAAGTGTTCACTCAAAATTAAGAAAAAAATTATACACACAAATGCAAAGCATTCAAGAGTTCTTTATTAAAACAATAAGAATCCACGAATAATCATCCAACATTTGCCTATACCAAAAATAAAGAATACCCTTTTTGCTCTTATTAAGAATAACCTATTCAAACAAGTTGGCTATTCCTAATTCAAATGATACTTTTCCAAACAAACCAAATCCGAGTATACATTAGTGAATGCACCATGATTTCTATTATAGATTTTTCCTCCTATTGTAGGTATATTTGATGAATTGGTCAGTTGTAATTTCAATTCTTTTATTTTTTTGTTCAAAAAATAGGAAAGAACTGAAAACTGATGATTATCTCTTTGAGATGACATTTTTGAGTTTTCGTTTTGCCTTGCAATCTCATTATAGAAATTATTTAACCCTCTACCTCCAATATTAGAAAACTCATGGTTGTCTAATGCAGACAAAACAATTTTATTGTCCATGGAAAGCACAAAATAGATTTCCCCAATACCATGTTTTTTAATCATTTGCCTTATATACTCCATTGTTTTGTCATCATGGACAAAAGAATTGCCAAGTGATGTATAAAAATAATTCTCATACTTAAATGTTTTGTTTATAGTATGTTCCAAGTAGTCTGTAGGGCATATGAGATAAAGGTATTTGTGCATTGGACTCATACATTTGGATTGTAAGGGAATGAAGAATGGTGCACATCAATTTTTAAGCCCCCATTGATTAATTTATAACCAAATGTGTATTCTACCTTTGCTTCGTTGCCATCTAAATCGGTAAAAAAGTAATTTCCCATTGCTATGGCACGGTTTTCCTCTAAAATGAGGCTTGAATTTTCAAATCTTACCTTAGTCCAAGGTTGAATAGCAAAGCCTTTGTCCTCTTTGCATGCACGATTTTTCCCTGCAATGAAATATGACAAGGCTTCTGGTTTGGTTGGTCTAAACTGCTCTATTTTGCATTTGGTTGGTTTAAATGAAACAGCCCCTTTTTCAAAGGCATAGGATTTATCAAGGAATGCGTTTGTAAACTTCTCGCATTCAATCCTATTGCCTTTTAGGGTTCCTATTTTCACCACATCCCTACCCCAATTGTTTTGAGTTTCTAATACTTGTTCCTTAGTTATCATTTTTTATATTTTCTATTGTGTTATTATTTTCAAGAATTCATTGCGAGTTGCAGTTTCAGAAAAGCAACCTCCGTATTCTAAAGTTGTAGTAAAGCTACTTTGGTCTTTTATGCCTCTTGAGGACACACAAAGGTGTTTTGCAGTTACCGAGACAATGACATCTTTTGTATCCAATGTGTGTTGTAAATCATTTAAAATTTGAAGAACCAACCTTTCTTGAACTTGAGGACGACGTGCATAGTAATTAACTAAGCGGTTAATTTTCGACAAACCAATCACCTTCTCTTTAGGTATGTATGCCACATTCGCATGCCCTATTATAGGCAAGAAATGATGTTCACAAGCAGAATCTATTGTTATATTTTGTTCCACAAGCATTTTTTTATAACCATATATGTTTTCAAATGTTGAAAGTTTTGGATTATTCACTGGATTCAATCCAAAGAACAGCTCCTTCACATACATTTTTGCAACACGGTAAGGTGTTCCAGACAAACTATCATCTGTTAGATCTAACCCCATTTCATGCATTATCATTTTAAAATGATGTTGAATGCTTTTTATTTTTTCATCATCAGACTTTTCGAATGCATCTGCTCGCAAAGGTGTTTTTATACTTGTCGAAAAATGATTGTCCCCTATTGTCATAATTTGCTCTTTATCCTTCATTTGTACAGCATTTTGTTTTGTTGCACTGACAATATTTTTTATTGTATAGGTGTAACGCTATCAATGCTAGCGCTGGAAAATATATTAGGTTTTCATTCAAGGCAAACCAATTAGTTTTTTCGTTTGCTATAATTAAAAGCAATAGAAACCAGCTTGACCACAAAGAAGATTTCATCCAAATCTTGGCCGTTGTTCGTATAGTACGATAAATAGCAAAAAAAGAAATTGTCAAGAAAAAACAGTCTATTAGACTCCACCAAGTGGGAGTTGTACCACAACATGTTATTGAGCAACTTTGAACTATGAAGATAAAAGGAGTGGCTACACAATGTATAAGGCATAAAGTACTTGCAATAGCACCTATATTGTCAGGTTTTTGATTTGTTAATATCATAGATTTATTTAATGCAACTTAGTTGCAAATGTAAAGATAATATTCATTAATGCAACTAAGTTGTAATATTTTTGTTTAAGTATGTCATTGGAAAGCAAAAAACAGTGGTAGCTTTTCGTAAAGAGTTCTTTAATGACAGTAAAAATGAATAATTACTGGTTATTTAATTGGTAGAATGTTAATGGCATATAGATCATTTAGACATTAGTACTTTATGCATCTAAGATTATCTTGTGCTTTAATTTCACTACTGTCCTATCGACACTATTAAAACATTCATTAAGAAAAAAATGGCCTTTAGAATCTGTTTTTTCGTCTCATAGATTAACCGGCTATGAGGTTTGAAAATCCTTTGTAACAGACTCAAAAGGCTCAATTTCCATTTTTTAACCCAAAAAATGTTGACAATGTTTATAGTTAGAATAACATGCTGTTAATGCAACTATGTTGCGAATATACTTTTAAATATCCACTTACGCAACTTAGTTGCATTAAAATTAAATTATATGTGTTATAGGAATTATAAGAAAGGAAGAATTACTTAAAACATTTCTAGAAGTAGATTGTGTTTAAATAAGCATTAGGAGTATATATTCAGATTAAATACAAGCAAATTCCCAAGCACACTTGTTATATGAATCTCTATAATTTTTCAATGTCTCATTGTAAAAAAAGAAGCAAAATTGTCATTGCCCATACATTATTTGAGCAAAGTCCTTATGCCTTTTTCTAATTCAAAGACATATTTAACTTCATTGGAATCTAATGATTTGTTAAAAATAGCAAGCTCATCCATAAAACCAATGTACCCAAGCCCCAACATGATTTTTCCGTTTTCTGGTTCCCATGTAAATGGGTCATTTACATTTTCTATTACGCCCTGAAATGTACCATTTAGGTATAGTCTAAATATGGGATGATTCGTATTTACTTTCGAAAAAACCATAACGACATGTGTCCAAGTTTCAGGCTGAAAAGGGGAAATCTCTACAGTGACAGTGCGCTTGTTCCAATCTGCCTCGTCGCTATCATCATTAGGATCCCATACAGCGATATCCCCCATCGCTCCAAATCTAAACTTTCTTGGGTCATGATCTGTGAAATCCACCCATAGACCAGCATCACTCCATTTAGAATCTGTAATGCATATTGGATCACAATAGTGGGGAGCTAGTTCTTTGTTGGGGTCTAAACGCAACCAAAAAGATATGGTGCCGTTCCAGGATGTACTGCTATACCCTACATTTTTATGTGCCTTATAAAAAATAGCGGATGTTTTTGCCTCTTTAAAGTGAATGGCGTCTCCGATAATACCTTTGCCCTTGGACAAAACGACATTGGAGTCGTTTAAACCTGCTTTGGCATTGGCTGCTTCTTTATAGTTTTCGGCGGTATAAATCTTTTCATCTCCAACAGATACATCAGCAGATGATTTTCCGTCAAAAGAACTATAAAAGAGCAAATGATCTTTCAATTTTTCCTCTTGCGAAAATGAAATAACTGGAATGATGGAAAAGAATACTCTAGCCATTGATAATAGCATTGTAATTTTGATAGTTTTCATAATGCTCTTGATTAAAGATTGATATGTATCGCATTTGTTCCTTTATTGACTATATCTCATGTATTAATTGTCCAAACTCCATTCGATGGCTTTGTGAGCATGGATTTTTCCTGTATCAAATATTGGAATTTCCACATCTAATTTTGAAATTAGCATGGGGAGTTCCGTACAAGCAAGAACAACACCCTCTGCACCTTGGTCTTGTAGTTCTTTTACAATAGCTACAATTGCTTGTTTTAAGACATTTGTAAACTGCCCTTTCACTAACTCGTTATAGATGATGTCATGGACTACTTGCCTCTTGTTTTCTTTGGGAGTAAGAATTTCAAGACCAAAATCATTCTCCAATGTCCTAGTATAAAAATCTTTTTCCATTGTAAATTTTGTTCCCAAAAGGGCTATTTTTTTTAAACCTGATTTTTTGATGGACCAACCTGTACTTGAAGCAATATGCAGAAAAGGAATGTTTATGTTTTCTGAAATATATTCACTGACGAGATGTATGGTATTGGTGCAAAGCAAAACAATATCTGCCCCAGCCCTTTCTAACTGTAGCGCTGCTTGTTTCATGAGCTCCCCTATGGCTTCCCAATCCCCTTTGAAAGTCAATCGTTCTATGTCTGCAAAATCGACTGAAACCATAACGCATCTTGCAGAATGAGAACTTCCCATTATATCTTTTGCTTTGGTATTCAAGTACTCATAATACAGTTTTGATGATTCCCAACTCATCCCTCCTATCAATCCTATTGTTTTTGTACTCATGCCATTTTGGTTGTGAATCATTATTTTTAAATTTCCTGTCCTATTTCTTTCATATGCCAATGGGCGGCAAACTTTTGAAGCTTATTTAACTTCCACAAAGTTATTGCTAAGGTTTGGTGTTGAAAATCTTTGAAGTTGAGATAAATAAAATCATAGCTGAAATAATTTCAACTATGACTTAGAAGCAACTAACTTATCTTTGTGATTATGGAACTTAAATATTTCAGGTTAATAAAAACCATAGCAGAAGAAGGCAGCATTGCAAATTCTACTGAGCGACTCTTTTTGACGCAGTCTGCCTTAAGTCATCAATTACGAGAGTTGGAAGAGCGATTGGAATTTAAAGTTTTTCACAGAACAAGAAACAAATGGGAATTGACTCCAGAAGGTGCCGAACTGTATAAATTGGCCAATAAACTATTCAGCTCCATTGATGAAGGCTTTATGGCCATAAAACATATTAAGGAAGGATCAAAAGGCTCTATTAAATTGAGTGCAGAATGCCAATCGTTTTTTCATTCCATTCCATCATTTATTCAAAAAATGGGAATCCTCTACCCTGAAATTGAAATAGATGTTACTCTTGGCGCAACACATCAAACAATATCACAAGTATTGTCCAACGACATAGACATTGCCATCGTGACATCAAACCCGGAATCTGATGAACTTTCCTGCATCCCTGTTTTCAAAGATGAGATTTTTGCAATCATCCATAAAGAGAATGCATTAAATCATCTGGATTATCTTGATGCCAGTCATTTTGGAAACGTACATTTGTTAATTAACTCTTTTCCTTTAGAAGGTGTAGCCGTCTATGAGCATTTTTTAAAGCCGAATAGAATACATCCAATCAAGATTTCCGCGATTCCCTTTACGGAAATCACATTGTCAATGATAAATGCCAACATGGGTATTATGTGTGCTCCAAAATGGCAATTAAGTTCTTTTAAATTATCAAAGGAGCTAGTTTTTAAACGTATTGGGGAAAATGGCTTGAAGCGAAAGCATTGTCTAGTTGTAAAAAAAGAACATCGCAATAAAAAACATATACATGACTTCATCTCAAGTTTTGAAGAGTATTTTTTAGAAGCATGATGAGCTCAAAGTATCTGCAAGGCTGCTTAGCTTTAAATATGGTGTTCTTTCCAATGTCTTGTTGTAATTCCAAATCCATTAGTTCTAGCAACATTTTTCTGTTGCCAAAATTGATTTCTTGTTTAAGTATTCTTCTTGTCGATCTGTCTATGCAATATGTACTCATAGTAGAATTGTTTGAAATGTCATCAGTAGTTTCTACTTTCCATTTCCAAAATGAATCTCTGTAAACTTAAAGGAGTTCTCTTTTCTTTTTTAATACCTTGGCTGAAGATGACAAACAGCAAAAGCCCTTACCAATATCAACGGCAGAAATGGTATGACTTTTACTGTTATCACTTATTAGATCTGTCTTGCTTCTTGAGTTCGACAGTAATTGACAACTTCAGAACTTCATAGGTACAGTATCAATTCAATTTGTTAAAAAATTGGCCCTTTGAATCCATTTTTAAATTTTCAAAAGGCTCAATTTTCATTTTAACCAACAATGCAAAATAAGAATGAGCTTCATTGCTAAAGCACCTCTTTAATGCAACTTAGTTGTAAATATAGTTAAAATATTTGTTTATGCAACTAAGTTGCAATATAATATATGTTATATTTGCATTATGGGTATTTTAAGAAAAACAAAATCAGTTAGATTGTTGCTTGATGAGTTTGATAAGAGTTCAAGTGCCATTTCTGCAATTATCTTGATAGAACGTCTTAGCTTGGAGATGAATAAAACCACTATTTATCGCATTTTGGATAAACTTGAAGAGGATAAGGTATTGCATTCCTTTCTTGGAAAAAATGGACATAAATGGTATGCAAAATGCAAAGAATGTTCCGCTTCTGGACATCAAGATGCTCATCCTCATTTTCAATGTTCGGATTGTGGGAAGGTAGATTGTTTGCCTACCAATGTTCTTATTCCCAAAATCCCCAATCGTAAAGTAGATACCTCTCAAGTACTACTGCAAGGAAAATGTGAAGAGTGCTTTGTTTAATGTGTGTCACAACGTATCTACTTTAAAGACTTTAATGGCATCGATAAAACGCGTAAACTCATGACGAACCTTTGGAAATAAAAACAATAACCCAATCATATTGGGAAAGACCAATGCCAAGATCATGGCATCGGAGAATTTAATTACTGCATCTAATGTAATTGCTGCGCCCAAAACGGTAAAAACCAAAAATAGTACCTTAAACGCTAGATCGGTAAATTTTCCTCTACCAAATAAGTACTTCCATGACTGTAGCCCATAATACGACCAAGACAATATGGTTGAAAACGCAAATAAACAAACAGCTATCACCAAGACATAAGAGGATCCAGGTATTGCATTGTCGAATGCCAAAGACGTCAAATTAACTCCACCTACCCTACTTCCATCTGCCATCAAGACTTGACCATTAATTACATCTCCGTAAGCGAATGCTCCATCCATATTGAACATGACAATGATAATTGCTGTCATGGAACAAATTACAACCGTATCGATGAACGGTTCCAACAGCCCAACCAATCCTTCAGAAGCGGCATACTTGGTGTTAACTGCTGAATGCGCAATGGCTGCCGAACCGGCTCCAGCCTCATTGGAAAAGGCAGCACGTCTAAACCCTTGAATCATTACTCCGATGAAACCACCGGTGATGGTAGCTCTAGGTGTAAAGGCTTCTTTGAAAATCAAACTGACGGCATCATCAATAAATCCAAAGTTTGAAAAGAGTATGAATAGGGCTGCAGCCACATATAATATTGCCATGAAAGGGACAACTTTCTCTGTAACTTTAGCTATGCGCTTAATTCCTCCAATGATGACAATGCCCACAAGAATGGCAAAGACAACACCTATCATGCTTCCAGTAGATGTTCCTTCCAAACCAAATCTACTTATTATTTGTGCAGCTGCTTGATTGGTTTGAAATGCGTTTCCACCTCCAAAGGAAGCTCCTACGCACAATATCGCAAATAGGGCGGCCAAGAACTTGCCCAACTTGACCAATCCCTTTTCTTTCAATCCTCTTGACAAATAATACATTGGCCCCCCATAGACATTCCCTTCTTTGTCAATATCTCTATATCTAACACCCAATGTGCATTCTACAAATTTAGTGGACATTCCCAACAAACCTGCTACAACCATCCAAAAGGTTGCTCCAGGGCCGCCAATGGAAATAGCTACGGCAACCATGGCAATATTCCCCAAGCCTACAGTTCCAGAAACCGCAGTTGCCAATGCCTGAAAATGATTGACTTCTCCATAATGTGACTCATCCTTGATGGTATCGACAATATCTCCTTCAATCTCATGTACATTGATATTGGTCGTGGAGACTTTAGTTTCTATTTCATCATACTTACCCCTCACTACCTGAATGGCTGTTGGAAAATGTTTGATGTTGACAAACCCAAAATAAATCGTAAAAAACAAGGCTCCTAGCAATAATAGAATCAAAACTACGGGTATTTGGTGGCCAACGACATTTACGGTAGAGAGAATAAACCCTTCCCACCAAGTGGCGAATGGCATGAACGCATTGTTAATCTGTTCGTCCAATCCTACAGATTGTGCTTGACTGATGATAGGTAAACCAATAAATAATACATAAGTGATCTTTTGCTTAAAGGACATAACGCTATTTTTAATTATACTGCAATGTGTTCATTTTAAGTTTTTAAATCACTGAAAATCAGAAAGAAAATAAAATTGTCAGTAATTGAATAACTGACAAAAGGTGTGCAAAGGCCTTATTTAATTGAAAATGTTTCCGATTGGTAGAATCAAACGAATTTTACGATCTCTCTTTTCTGACATTTCGAAAAGCGTGCTTTTAAGCGGATTGAAGTGATGTGCATCGGTCCAATTCTCTTTTCCAAACATTCCATCCAACAAGGAAGTTAGCAAACGCTTAACCTCATTGTAATCGTTTATGTCAAAGTTATTCTCTGCCGGTTTATAGCTTTTCGGTTTTATTTCCAACCAATCGTCTCCTGACTTTCTTCTAAGAGCAAACTTTAAAAACAATTCATAAGACCCGGGAGTTAACTTTACCTTTCTCTTGTTGTTGCCAGGCAAACCTTTTAAAAAGACATAATGTTCATATTTGCCGGAATCATTTTTGTGTTTTTCAAAATAGATGTGCAAATCTTTGGTGTCAGGAATAATGTTTTCTGATAATTCCTTGACCCAACTTAAAGCCAAGGCAAAGAACAACATGATAAGTGACGTTTTAAAAATAGCTGAAAACAATGTCAAGTTTATGGAGTAACCGGACAGCTTATAGATTTGGGCTACCAAAACAATGATAACACACACTAATGACAACCAAGCCAAAGCCTTTAAACGGCGCTTGACAAAAGACTCCCACAATACAAAACCGAGGAAGCCCAAGGTAAAGATTGCATAGTAGACGTCTAGTTCTGCCATCATGGTCATTACTTTACCTGATATCATTTTACTCAATGTTGGCAATATTGAAAATAC
Source organism: uncultured Bizionia sp. (assembly GCA_947496215.1). Classification (GTDB taxonomy): domain Bacteria; phylum Bacteroidota; class Bacteroidia; order Flavobacteriales; family Flavobacteriaceae; genus JAHDHI01. The sequence goes on along the minus strand of CANMCF010000001.1, from coordinate 331,469 downwards.
AAAGGGCATACCAACTATGTAAACCCAGTATTTAGATTTGATGATGTGTGAAATAGATTCGGGTAAATATCTGAACCATGGCAATGCCAATAGAATGAACAAGCTATTCAATAAGGACAGTATACTTCGCCAACCATCCAATGTCATTGAATGGTCAACATCTATATTTGCAAAATATATTTCAACTACGCCAGAAAGACTCCAACATAACACCGATAAAGCCAACCATACCTGTCCGAAGTCATTTTGTTTCTTACCAATGTGCCACCATATGGCCATAAGAGCCACAAATGCAAACAGGCAAACAGCAAATTGCCACCAACCATAAAATAATAAGATGTCATTATTCATTTATAAAAGAATTATGGAATACCACGTTTAACAAAACTATAAAAAAAACACCACAATATGAATGCAACTCGAAAAGCGATAGATGGCTCACAACCATTGTCTATGTCTTTGATTCCATGTCACACGCAACATACTTCCATCCTACGTCATCCTGTGAAAAAACTTTCAGTCAACTGCTATTGAATTTTGCTTTTTGCTTTGATTAAGCCTTGTTTCATTTCCTTATCAAAGTTTGTATTTGGATATTTTTCAATACCAGCTTCAAAGTGCTTGATGGCATTTTTGTAATCGTCATGTTTTAAATAAAACTGCCCTAATCTGTTTTGCCAATATGCGGAAGCATACCTTCTGGTTGATAGAACATCTTTGAATTCTTTCATGAAGAAACTGAAATATTTGAAATCATCTCGATTCCAAGCCAACCAAATCAAAGAGTTTTTTGTACTGTCATCTATAGTCCCGTCACCCCCAAATCGTTTTGCCCGTTCTTTGAAAAAAGTAGTCAAATAGTCCATCCCTCCTAAATCTATGTATTGTTGAATACTCTCAAAGACTAGTGAGTCATAATTATGATAATAATATTTTAACCCCTTGTAAATAGCTATGTGTGCTAAGGTTTCATGAACTTCCTCATTGAACAAATCATATTTCCAAACAAGATTCTTGGGATTGTTGTCTTTCAATATCTCATAAAACGCATCGGTTGAATCGATATAATAAATGTCTTTTCTTGAGTTTGCAATGAATAGATAAATTTCCTTCTTTGAAGAAAATCCCTTTACCAATTCTTCAGAAGCATAGCCTCCATCACTGATGATGGCTCCAGAAAACAATTCATTTTCTTTTAAAATCAACTCACTTATGTAGTAAGCTGCAGCTTCCCAACCATAGATTACGCGTTCTTCGGTTGTTCTATAGTTTCTGTCAATGTAGTCTATGACATCATTCTTTAAAAAATTGGTGAATTTTTCCTGTTCCTCTCCAAACAACGTTCGCCTCAATGGATTGCTATTATTGATGCCAACAACAATCATTTCTGGTATGGCACCTGGCGTACGCAATGCCTTCTGAATGGCTATACCACTTAAAAAATACCATTGGCCATCTAATATATACAATACTGGATATGACTTTTCTGAAGATTCATAGTCATCAGGCACATAAATTTGAATGGTCCTATCTTGGTTTAAAATTGTCGATTTTATGGTATGATTGACACCTATGGTTATTTGAGAGTCATCTTCTTGTGCTAAAACCGTTATACTTAACAAACAACATGTGACTAATAGGATTAATTGCTTCATTTTTATGATTGATTTAATTGAATGGATAAGTTCAAATGTAAAAAACGTGATGCCTCAAATAAATGCATTTGAACTTTTTATCATTTATTTAACTATGATCATTGAAGTATTGCATCAAAATAAAGTCATCACATACTAATATATGGAAGAAGAAGAACACGATTGTTTTTAGCTCAGCCATATGAAATTTAGATTATCTTTAACATTAACAGTCTATTAGATTAACCAACATACTGTTATGGTTTAGGTTAACATGAACAAGAGCAAACCACATAAATTCGGAACCTTTCTAGGAGTATACACTCCTAGTATATTGACCATACTTGGCTTGATCATGTACTTGAGGTTTGGATGGGTTGTTGGCAATGTGGGGCTAATCAAGACTTTTGCTATTGTACTAATGGCTAGTTCTATTACGTTTATAACTGGTTTAAGTGCTTCGGCCATCGCAACCAACATTAAAATTGGTGTAGGAGGAGAATATTATATGATCTCTCGTAGCCTTGGTTTGGAGCCTGGTGGGGCTATTGGAATTCCACTTTATCTATGTAGGACTCTAAGCGTTACATTCTATTGCTATGGTCTATCTGAAGCCATTCTGATATTGTGGCCGGAAAGTAATACAGCCTTGCCTGCCTATGCTTTGCAAGGCTTTACAATTATTTTTATAATTTTGGTCACTGCACTATCCGGCAAAAGCGCTAAACTGGTTTTAAAATCACAAATCCCTATTATGATCATAGTAGCCTCTTCTATCATAGCGTTGATGATAGGTGTGCTATCCCAAGATATGCACGCACCTGTTACAGAGGCAACTTATCAAACTGCTCCTGAGGGTTTTTGGTATGTATTCGCTGTTTTTTTTCCTGCAGTAACGGGATTTACGGCTGGAATTGGTTTGAGTGGAGATTTGAAGAATCCTCAAAAGTCAATTCCTAAAGGTACACTTGGTGCTGTGGTCTCTGGAGCAGTGATATATCTTATCATCCCACTTCTGTTGGCCATAACTGGTGCATTGACGTTGGAGCAGATGACAGAACCTGGTGCTGGTGTCACTATTTGGACACGTCTTGCAGTTTTTGGACCATGGCTTGTTTATCCTGCGGTTTTGGGAGCTGTCCTATCTTCCGCATTTGGAAGCATTTTAGGTGGGCCAAGAATTCTTCAAGCATTGTCCATAGATGGTCTCATGCCTAAATTTTTATCCAAGTTATCCAAATCTGGTCAGCCAGCCATATCCACATGGATAAGTGGTATTATTGCTATAGCTGCTGTTTTTCTTGGAGGGTTGAACACGATTGCACAATATGTCTCCGTACTGTTTTTAACACTTTATGTAGCGATCAATGTCAGTGCTGCGGTGGAACAACTCATTAAAGAACCTTCTTATAGACCAAAAATACATGTGCCTTGGTATGTATCCCTCATAGGGGCAATAGCAGCCATGCTTGTTATGTGGTTAATCAATCCATTGGCATTTGTATTCGCTCTTGGTCTCGAGACCATTATTCTCATCTATTTGATAAGTAAAAAATTGGAACAACAATGGGGTGATGCGTTTACCGGAATTTGGATGCATATGGGTAGATATGCTTTACTTAGGTTAAACTCCAAAAATGTTCATGCCAGAAACTGGCGACCAATCATCATTCTATTTGTAAATGAAATAAAAGAAAAGATGCCACTGATTAAATTAATAGAAATGCTTGGCCAAAATAGTGGCTTGTTGACTATTTCAAAACTAGTTACTTTCGATGATAGACAAGAATTGACAAGACAAAACGAAATAGCCTTTGAAATGCAGCTAGAATTGGCAAAGGAAGGGTTACAGGCATTGACTGAAGTAAATGTGGTTAATGATTTAAAACATGGCATATACCAAGTGGCTGCCTCACATGGACTAGCAGGCATAAAAACCAATACCGTGGTATTTGGATGGTCCAGCACCATGGAAGGTAAGATTCAAGAATTGCAAATCGTCAATGACCTTTCGGCGTCAGGTAAAAACATCCTGATTGCCCATTACAATACCTCCTTTGCAGAACGTCACAATAAACGTATTGACATATGGTGGCGTGGCGAAGATAAAAATGGGGATTTAATGTTCCTGCTCTCTTACTTGATAAGATTGAATAGAAAATGGAAGAAGACTGCAATAAATATCTTTTCGGTCGCAAATTCCGAAAAAGAAAAGATAGCTTTGGAGAGCCTTATTCGATATTCAATCAACGAGGCACGTATTGATGCTGAAATTCATGTACTAATAAAAGATGGAGAGGACATAGTTGGCATACTCATAAAGAATAGCAAAAACGCAGACATTGTTTTTTGTGGATTGGCGAGAGACAATAGTACCATTGAAAAACGCATACAGACAATGGAGCGTATTGTAAATAGTTTAAATGTTGTTGTATTTACACAGAACAATGGAATGGAGAATGACATTCCCATAATATTTAGTTTGACAAAGGAGTAAGCCTTTTTAAATACCAGCGAATACTATTTTCGAAATGAAAACAAAAGAAAGAAGCAGATATTTCATGCATATTGTCATTATCTTGCAATTGACACTAGCTCCAAAAACATATTATATGCATTCCAAATGCGTTTTGAAACAATTTGCACCATAACAATCTTTAACATGATAATTTAATCAAGATCCAGGACTGGACAGGATCCTGCATTAGGTATTACACTCTCAACAGGAGGCTTGGGATAGTATTGCATAGTTTGTTGCACTTTGATGGCGCTATCTTTTCCAGCAATTAACTCGACTAGATAAAAAGCTTCATCCAATGCAGAAGAAATCCCTCCTCCTGTAACTCTATTCCCAGATTTCACATAACGTGGATGCCCATTCACAACAGTAACTTCTGGATAATTCCCAAAGCAATTGACAAACGCCCAGTGAGTTGTTATTCTATGTCCATTAAGCAATCCCGTATTGGCAAGCAGTACTGCTCCTTCACAAACAGAACATACCCAATCGGCTTGTGATCCTGCACTTTTTACAAATGCAGTATAGGGAGAATCTGGATTGTCAATTATTGCTTCCAAGGCATCTGGACTCCCCCCTGGCACCCAAATCAGGTTGGGACGTTGGACATTGGCATCGTTAAATGTAGCTTCAATGGCAATTTTCACACCGTTGTTGGTAGTAAAAGATTCTTCATTTCCACCAACATAGACTACTTTCACATCTCTATGGAATGATTCGTCTACTGTAAGCCAACCGAATATTTCACGAGGAGCTGCAATATCCATTAGGTCAACTCCATCATAGACAGGGATGACAATAAGAAAGGGTGCATAAGACATTTTTACATTGTTTTTCATAGCTATGGATGGTTTTAATTTGTGAGTTGTTGCAAAAATCGAATGCTGTAATTGAATTGCTCTTGTTTAGGATTCTGATTTTTAAACATGTTAAAATTACAAATTGTAAGCAATTCAAATCCACGTACAAATACCTGTTTCATAATATTTTAAATAGTAATCGTGAATTCACCATTTAGATTATTTACTATGTTATTAGATTGACAAAACGTGTGAAATCAAGTTCCATTGACTTTGGAAAGCATATTCGAGAATATAAAAAATTATAAGTTGGAGTTACAAGGAAATAAAACGTATCTTGCTGAAAATAAAAATTTATCCCAATCATCCCATCTATACAAACCCCCTTATTTAAAATTGACAATAAATGGATTTGACTAACCCCTTAGTTTATGGAATTCCATGTTTTTTGGGTTTTATAGCAATTGAGCTTACCTATAGTAAAGTTTTTGAAGACAAACAACTATACAAATGGAGAGATCTAATATCGAGTTTATCACTTGGTGTCGGATCCGTAATACTAGGCGCATTAATAAAGACAGCAACCGTAATATTGGTATTTAATTTTGCCTATGACATATTCAATCCAATGGTAAATGGGATTCGCACAAATATTATGGGTTGGGATTCTTTTGGATATGCTTGGTATGTTTGGTTGATATGCATGCTTTTGGATGATTATTCCTACTATTGGTTTCATCGACAAAATCATATGATCCGCTTTCTATGGGCAGCACATATCGTTCATCATTCTTCAGACAACTTTAATTTGGGTACGGCAGTACGAAATGGTTGGTTCACTATTTTTTACAAACCCTTTTTTTATGTTTGGATCGTAATAATTGGATTTCCTCCAGAGATGCTCGTTGTTTGTATGGGTATTGAAGCCCTGTGGCAATTCCAATTACACACAAAGTACATTAAAAAAATGGGGATTCTAGAAAAATTTATCAATACCCATACCATGCATCAAGTACACCATGCACGAAATATCGAATATATGGACAAAAACCATGGGGGTATCCTCAATGTTTTCGATAGACTTTTTGGAACTTGGAAAGAACTGGACAATTCCATTGATATAGAATACGGGGTTTCCACCCCCCCAAACTCTTACAATCTTTATGTTATTTTAACTCATGAATACAGAAACATTTGGGAAGACATATCAAAATCAAACAATTGGTATCATAAATTCATGTATGTTTTTGGCCCTCCTGGTTGGAGCCATGATGGGAGTACACTTACAATAAAACAAATAAGGTACAATATGTTAAAAGCATCTAAAAACAAGATGGAATTATAAAGGATAGCATAGATCCTACAAATTCCCTTTATGTTTTGCCCTTATTGGCCTCTATATATTAGTTCAAAATTTTGATGTACTTGATTTTGCATATATTATGTTTTGCTCTCTATTTATATTAGTGACAGATAAATTTAATATAATTATTTTTATAAGTTAATTTTCACCATTCGCACAAACCCCACCTCGCTCCTATCTCCCTTTTCTGAGCAGAGTATTCCATTTACTTCATGAAACCTTTGAAAAAAGCCTTTTGGGAGAAGACAAGGAAATATAACTCTCGATCAAAAAGAGGTTGAAAAAAATTGATCCGATCTAATATGTAGGCTATAATTTAATGCTATGTATAATCCTACACTTCTAAAAGACTCCAAAACCTCAAACTCTTCTTATTCCCTAATATAGTTGAATTAAGCACCCTAACATAGGTTTGGATTTCCCAATCGGAGTTATGTCGACTTGGCCATTCTTTTATACAAAACAGGTATTTATACGTATTGTTCCTGAAACTATAATTAAATAGATTTGTAGTGATAGTGGCAATAATGCCATTATTATAATATTAATCATAAAAATTAAAAACCATGAAATTTTTAGTTGTTTCTCGTCCAAATGGAGCTGGTCATGATGTTTCTGCATCATCTGCTAGCTCAAATGCCAATGCACTACGTAAACTTCAAGACGATAGAGTTATTGAAGTTGCCTATGCATTTATCGGTGGAGGATCTGCCTATGTAGTAAAGGCTGATACAGCAAAGCAACTTGCTGTTCTAATTCGTTCTAATCCATTGTTCCAATCTCAAAATCACGAAGTAATTCCTGTTGCGGATGCACACGATTTCTTGGATGGAGTTGCAAATTACTCTAACTAATTTTTAAAATTATTTTAAGAGTCAAGCCCGACAGAAGACCATTCTTTCGGGCTTGTTAAATTAAAAAAAGGTAGAATGCTAAAGAAAACTGATATTTGGGTTTATTCCCCTGGAAACTTGAAGGGAATAAGATTATTAACCGGTGCTGCAAACTCTGGAGAAACCGGTGTTCTGGACTTAAAAAACATAATTCCTGAAAACTGGGTAGATGTTCGCCATAATATGGCTTCGCTTCGGGAGTATTACCCAGAACACTCAAATTTAGGTTTTAATGTTTCAATTTCTCATTTCATGGAACTCATCAACCTTGAAGAGTTTCCAAAACAAAACAAGAACGTCTTCTTTGTACTCGATCATCTCTCTGATCTTTCAAAGCTGACTTTACTAAAAAAACATACTCAGTACAAGTTTTTTCTAGAGGTACATTCACCTTCAGAAATTCAAACTGTCGAAGTATATTGTGGAGAACATGGAATTCCTCTTACCGGTTATGTTGCCGTTACTGCAGAATCTGGAGGCTATACCAGTAAAACACCGACTTTTCTCTTTCTCCAACAAATCAAGAACCTAGACTGTCTCCCTATTTATTTAAAAGGAGGGATTGGCATGCATACTGCGGCATTGACAAAATTAACCAAAATCAAGGGATTCGTACTCGATGATCAAGTATTGTTGTTTCCGAGCTCTCCAATCTCCAAATCAACTAAAGAACTATTGTCCAAATTGGAAGGGCGTGAGTTTGAAGTTCTAGAATCAGAAAACGAATCACAATATAATATAATCAATCAACCTTGGGCTACATATGCTAAAGACTGCTTGATTGACTTTAAGAATAGTTCACTTGCCAAGGGTTTTGAAGAACGGACTGTTCTTAACCTCTCTAGAATCAAGAAGAGTTTCTACTGGGGAAATCCCAAAAGTACCATATGGCCCATCGGTCAAATGATTGCACTTTCTGTCCACTATCAAAAAAAACACACGACATTAAACGGCTTTATAGAAGCCTTGCATGAATCGATGGCAAAGTCTATTGAAAATGTTAATGTCACAACCGCCCTAAAATCCGGGAGTCCTCTTGCCATAGAGCACAAAACAACCTATCCCATAGTTCAAGGCCCAATGACACGGGTCAGTGATTCACCCGAATTCGCCTCCAACATTTACGATTCTGGTGCTTTACCATTTATTGCCCTTGCACTTTTAAAAGGTGATGAACTGAATGACCTGCTTTTAAACACATCATCGAAAATGAAGGGGAAATCCTGGGGAGTTGGTATACTAGGGTTTGTTCCATTTGAATTAAGACAAGAGCAAATTAAACAAATTGTTGCTGTAAAACCTCCCTTTGCCATAATTGCAGGAGGGCGGCCTGATCAAGCAACTTCACTTGAAAAAGAAGGAATAAAGACCTACCTGCATGTTCCTGTGCCTTCTTTGCTGAAAACGTTCATAAAAGAAGGGGCAACTCGATTTATATTCGAAGGGCGTGAATGTGGAGGACATGTTGGACCTTTCAATTCATTCCCCTTGTGGGAACAAATGATTTCTACCATCATCTCCGAAATACCTAAAGAAAAAAGTAACAAGTACAGCATATTGTTTGCAGGTGGAATTCATGATGCATATTCTGCAGCTGCCGTTTCTTTGCTTGCATCCGCATTAACCGCAAGAGGAATGAAAATAGGCGTTCTCATGGGAACGGCCTATCTGTCTTGCGAAGAAATCGTTAAAGCTGGAGCCATAACCGAGACTTTTCAAAATGCCATAATAGAATCTTCAAAAACAACATTGCTACACAGTGGACCAGGCCATGCAAACAGATGCATAGTCTCCCCTTTTTCCAAGGAATTCAAGTCTAAACGAAAAAACCTCCTTTCAAAAGGGAAAGCTCAGGAAGAAATTACACTGTCACTGGACAAGTTGCTTCTTGGAAGGTTGAAGATTGCAAGTAAAGGCGTGAAAAGGGAATCTGAAGGTATTTATAAAAAGACATCTATTCCCTATGTGGAAAAAGAAGGTATGTTCATGGCTGGTGAAGCTGCTAGCCTTTTATCTCGAAGACAAACTTTACAGGAACTTCATACAGAAGTAAGTGTAAACTCCAATAAAATAATTCTAGGCCTCATAAAAAATAAAACAATGAAAAAGGAAACAAAGGAATCTCCAACTGACATTGCTATCGTTGGAGTTAGTTTAATGGTTCCCGGTTCAAATAAAACAGAAGAGTTTTGGGAAACGATACTCTCAAAAAAGAAGCATCTCAAAGAAATACCATCAGACAGGTGGGACTGGAAGCTTCTTTATGATGAAGACCCAACTGCCGAAGACAAAATATCCTCAAAATGGGGAGGTTTCATAGACGATGTAGAATTTGATCCTCTTAAATACGGAATTCCCCCAAAATCGATACCAAACATAACCACATGTCAGTTATTGGCTCTGGAAAGTGTAGATATGGCCCTCGAAGATGCTGGGATGGATAAAGATACGATGGATGGAGAAAACACGAGTGTCGTCTTCGCTACATCAGATTCCGGAGGATATCTCGCAAATTCCCTTGTGGTGCGAAGTTGTGCTCCGTTTTTTTCCTCTGATACAAAAGACATTAAAGATCGTACGCAATCATGGACGGAAGAAACCTTTCCTGGAATTCTGGGGAATGTGGTTCCAGGTCGCATTGCCAATAGAATGAACTTTAGTGGACGTAATTATGCCGTGGATGCAGCATGTGCCTCATCATTGCTTGCGCTCGACCTAGGCGTACGTGAATTGACAACCGGTCGTAGCAATATTGTAGTTGTAGGTGGTATAGATGTAGGGCAAACACCATTTGGGTATATGGCCTTTAGTAAAACTGGAGCCCTATCCCCAACTGGGAAAAGTCGACCTTTCGACAAAAAAGCAAATGGAATCGTCATTAGTGAAGGTGGTGCTGTAACGATATTGAAAAGACTGTCGGACGCCAAGAAAGATGGAGATAGGATATATGCTGTCATAAAAGGTATTTCTGGATCTAGTGATGGTCGTGGAATGGGCTTGACAGCTCCACGTTCAGAAGGGCAACAACTATCCTTGCATCGGGCGTATTCAGAAGCTGGTTTTTTACCAGATTCCATTAGCCTCTATGAAGGGCACGGTACTGGTACCGTAGTTGGTGATAGTGAAGAACTCAATACTATTCTAACAACTTTGAAACAATATGGAGCAGAACCTAAATCAATCGCTCTAGGCTCCATAAAGAGTATTATCGGTCATACGAAAATGGCTGCGGGGCTTGTAAGTTTGGCTAAAACGGCACTAGCACTTCACTACAAGGTACTTCCTCCCCAAGGAAACATCACAGAACCACTTGAACAGATTCTTCAGTCAGATTCCCCTGTTTTCTTCCATGACAAACCAATGCCATGGTTGAGGTCGGAAAAGAACCCTAGACGAGCAGGCGTTAGTGCATTTGGTTTTGGCGGGACAAATTTCCATGCCGTGCTCGAAGAAGATAAAGGCTACGAATGTTCCTTAATAAATGGTGGTGATAAATGGCCAGCAGAAGTTCTTGTTTTTTCTGCAGATTCACGTGAGTTGTTGTTGAAGGAAATATATGGAATCAAGGAGCAATTTTCTTCTCCTCTTGCGATCAATCTAAGAGACCTCTCTTGGAGTCTAGTACACAAAAATGCATCAAAGAAAGTGTCACATAGGCTTTCAATCGTAGTAAAAAATATGGAAGAAGTGCTTTCGATGCTTGATAAGGCCATTACATTTCTTAAATCCAATAGTAGTCAAACCCCACCAAGAATAACTTTTGGTGTGAAGGAAAATGATACCACGGGAAAAGTAGCTTTCCTTTTTTCAGGGCAAGGCTCTCAACACCTACAAATGGGAAGAGAAATGTCATTGTACTTTCCTGAATTCAGAAAAAACCTAGAAGCTACAAACACAGAGCTTTCCTCCAAGTATGGACAGCGTTTTTCCAATTACATCTTCCCTCCTCTCTCCTTTGAGGAAAATGGGACCAAACAACAAGAAGAAAAGCTCAATGATACACACATAGCCCAACCTGCAATTGGTTTGATTTCCACCGCATTCTTTGACTTGTTCACCAGACTAGGCATATATGCTGATTATTTTGCTGGTCACAGTTTTGGGGAAATAACAGCTTTACATGTAGCTGGGGTAATTAACCGTCGTGATTTTATTCGTCTCGCAGAATTTAGAGGAAGTGTCATGGCCAAGGCAGGGAACAACTCCGGTACTATGGCAGTGGTAATTGCATCAAAACAAGACGTTGAAGCATTCATTCAAGACTCTGACTTAGATCTTGTCATAGCCAACCACAATGGTCCAAATCAGGTAGTGGTATCTGGCCCTATTGTATCCATCGACAAGGCAATTGAGCTATTGAAAGCTAAAGACATAAAGTGTATTGAACTTTCTATATCAGCAGCCTTTCATTCTCCAATGATGAATGACGCAAGGAAACCCTTAAATGATTTCATAGATACCCTAGAATTCAATTCGCCTAAAAAACCCATATTCAGCAATAGTACAGGAAAGCTTTTCCCTACTGAGCCCAATGATATTCGAAAGCTCATAAAAAAACACTTGTTGCAACCTGTAGAATTTGTTTCACAAGTTGAAGAAATGCAAAAATCCAATACAACGATTTTCGTAGAACTCGGACCAGGTAGAATACTAACAAACCTCGTAGGGCGGATTCTAAACGAGAAAGAGCATCTTGCATTATCCGTTGATGGTTCTGAGTCTGGTGTTTCTACTTTCATTTCAACGATAGCCAAACTTTGGACACAAGGTTTAGCCATAAATCTAGAAAAGCTTTTCGACAACCGGAATGTAAAGACAATCCCTTTACATAAACTAGCAGTAGATTATGCCATTGCTCCTCCCAAACCGACAAGTTGGATGATTAACGGACATGGTGCCAAACCAGTAAATCCTGCACTAATCAAAACCCTTCCACAACCAATTTTAACCTCTAATCAGAACAACCCAAAAGAAAAAGAAATTATGAACGACAATACTCCTAAAAATGGAAGTTTCATACAACGAAATACAGAGCAAAAGCCTAAAAACACTCCCTCACCCGTTCCTTCCACGTACGACCCTACCATGGTAGCCTACCACGCATATCAAGAAACAATGAGACAGTTTTTGAGAACTCAAGAACAGATCATGAAAATGTTTCTTGGTGGAGCAAACATTCCTGGGAGTGCAATGCCCGAACAATACAATGCTGTGCCATCTACTCCTATAAAAGCACCGCTCTTCTCCCCTCCACCATCTATTGACAACAGGAGTACCCAAGTACCAGCCCCAGAATACAATCAAACCATACACTCAACTACAGTTGATCCAATCACGAAACCATCTCAAGACACGGTGGTGGAGCAATCTGTGAAACCTGAAAAATCACTAAATTCTGCTGAAGAAATCCGAAATGCCCTCATTGCATTGATCAGTGACAAGACGGGATACCCAGAAGATATGATAGTAGATGAATTAGATCTTGAAGCTGATCTAGGTGTCGATTCGATTAAACGTGTAGAAATATTTCAGAAATTCTCTGCCCTGCTACCAGAAAAACTTACTGCCAAACTGGTTTCGAATGCCGATCGCTTTGTAAGAGTAAAACAATTCAAGTTACTTGTCGATACTTTGGCTTCTGAACTGATGGGAGAAGAAACAACAATGGAAAAACAGAGACAAAACGCTATTTAACAATGTCCAAAGAACAGCAAATATATCAATCCTCTACGGACATACGCTATCTAATGCGACATGAGGAAGAAGCACTTCCTCAACGGAGAACCAATAAAAATTTTAGTGGCCTATATTTGATAACAGAAGATGAGATGGGGGTTGCAAACATATTGGCTGATGAGCTAATCTATCGTGGCGCATTCGCTTACATAATAGAAGCGTCAAAATATACAAGTGAAGAGGCCATATCACTAGAAATAAAGAAAGCCCGTAACATCTTCGGTCCCGTTAATGGCGTTATACATCTCGCAGGGTTGAAAGCGATGGACTTCCCAAAGGACATAAGGTCCTGGAAAAATGAAGTCCAAATGCAATGTAAAAGCATTTTTCACATTTTGCGATCGACATATGATGATTTTGAAATTGATCAATCTCATCAATTCAAGGGATTAATAACCTGCTCGTTGTTGGGAGGTTACTATGGCAGGGATCTATCAGCTCAAGCTGGGTTACCGATTTCTGGAGGAGGACAAGGCTTACTTAAATCACTTGAATATGAATGGAATAGCATTCTAGCAAAAACAATTGACTTTGATCTTTCGCTACCTATGAAAAAAATGGCGAGTTGTATCCTTGATGAACTTTCCTATGGTAATGGAAATACGGAAGTAGGCTATCCAAGAGGAAATAGAATTGTTTTTTCGACATACCGATCCAAACTGAACAGAACGATAAAACCAGTAGGGTTGAAACCTGGCAAAGGCTGGGTCGTTCTTGCTACTGGAGGAGCACGTGGCATTACATCAGAGACGATTAAATTGCTCAGCAATGAAAATAGTCGAATGATTCTGGTTGGAAGAAGCGAACTGCTTGAGAGAGGCCATTTCATTAAGTATAGACATCTGGATGAATCTGGATTGCGAAAGGAATTCATTCGTTTGGCCAAAGAATCTCCTGACAAGATTTCCCCTTCTCTGATAGAATCTAAGATTCGTCGCACGCTTTCAGATAGGGAAATCCGTCAAAATGTAGCTAAACTAAGACGCATAGGCAATAAAGTTGATTACGTCGTATGCGATGTATCCGATCCTAGTGCCTTTTCCAACTTAATCAATTCCATTTATGAAGACTATGGGAAAATTGATGCCGTAGTACATGGTGCTGGAATAATTCAGGATCGCTTATTGAGAAACAAGGATACAACGTCTTTAGACAAGGTATTCGATACAAAGGTGGACAGTGCATTCATACTTTACTCGACAATTAAATGGGACAAACTCAAAGCGTTCGTGCTTTTTAGTTCTACCGCTGGCCGATATGGAAACAAAGGACAATCTGATTATGCAGCTGCCAACGAAGTGCTGAACAGACTAGCATGGAGAATGCGATCGGAACATCCTCACGTAGTCGTCAAATCATTGAACTGGGGACCTTGGAGCGGTGTTGGAATGGCCTCTAGTGTGGTAAACGATCAATTTATAGAAAGAGGCATCATTCCCATAGACGTACAAAGTGGTACTGGCTGCTTCATTGGTGAATTAATGCATGGCGACCCTAAAGAAGTTGAAATTGTTCTAGGAGAAGGAACATGGAATCCAGAGCGAAAAAATGAATTGAAAGAGATTTTTAACATTGATCTTCTTTCACTAAATAGAGATAATTAATCATAAAAAGAAAAAACATGAGCAATTACAGTGAAATACAAGAAATGTTTTTGATGAATATTTCCGTAAATGAAGCTTCGGATAAATCAGGTTCAGGAATTGAACAGAAGGTTTATGATAAAACCAGAAATTTTCTAGATGCTTATCATCTATCCAATTGGGATATCGTATGGGGGCCAGCCGTTTATCGTGTAATTCCAAAAAGCAAACCAGATCAAATCATGTTTCTGGCATTCGATAAATCCACATCTCGTTATTTCCTTTCGGTCTCGGGGACGAATCCTTATTCTTTATTGAACTGGATTGAAGACCTTGATGTGAGTACAACTCTACAATGGCCTTGGAACAACGCTGGAGATACCGTACAAATAGCATCTGGTTCCAAACTTGCATTGGATGTGCTTATTGGTATGAAGACCAATGCCAGAGTTAACGGAAAAACGATTGGTTCACCAATCTCCCTAACCGATTACCTGAAGAGTTCTCTTACAAGCTCTGAAGCCAACTCGTTTTCATTGATAACAGGTGGACATAGCCTTGGCGGGGCAATATCCCCTTTATGCGCCCTATGGTTGAAAGACAATCAAATAGAGTGGGATCCAACTCAGGCAATTGAAGGTATTTCTTCTTGGCCTTCAGCAGGCCCAACAACAGGTACTCCAGGATTCAAGACATATTACAACACAAGAATTCCTGAGACCCATAGAATTCACAATACTAAAGATGTTGTTCCCCATGCCTGGAACAAGACAGACCTCTCAGCGATAAAAACACTTTATACTCCAGAAATCCCAAGTTCAGATTGCATAGACACATTGGTGGATCGTAGCATTGCCAAAGTGAAAGATATAGATTATGTGCAAGCTGGAACAATAGAAGAAAAACTTGAAGGAACTGTTGACGCTTCAATTGTCAATAAAGACTATCCTGACGCAATAAATTTTGGAATTCAATTGGGGTATCAACATGTGGATGCATACTTTGAACTTTTAGGTATTCCACGTAACTCGGATATGGAATTATTTGATTTAACCGACTGGGGATCTGTAGTAAAAGAAATGGCCAAGAATCAAACCAATTCATAATCAATTCATACAAGACCATTATGGAATTTATAAAAACAAAACTATCCGACAGCTTTGGTGTGACAATTGAGCCAGGTACTTTTTCCAGTCCTCTGGAAATAAAAAGAGAAACGTTGGAATCCCTATTTAAAACTCATCGAGCACTTTATTTCAAAGGATGGGATATGAATCTTGAAAGCTTCCAAGGATTGAGTAGTCGTTTGTGCAATAATTTTTCCTCCTATGAAGGTGGCGGGTTTCGTTTTAAACAATTAGATCGCGCTTTTGTGAACTCGGATAAAACGATAATGACCACAACTGGATCTACTCAAGGCTTTCCAATTCCATTGCATGGAGAGATGCACTATATGGGGGTCCCTCCTGAAACGATTTGGTTCTACTGTAAAATCCCAGGAGTCAACACAGGGCAAACTACACTATGCGATGGGCATGCTTTGGCAAATAAGCTGCCTGATCATGTGAAATCCTTTTTCGGAGATCAGAAAATCAAATACATTCGTCAACTACCAGATGGCGCTTGGCAAAGTTCTTTCATGACGGAAAGTCCAGAGCACGCCATGGAAATTTGCAACGATCAGAAGGTATCCTTTCAATTTGACAAAGAAAACAACGCATTCATGACTGAATACAGCGTAAGTCCGTTCAAACAACTAAATGATACCGGCGAAATGAGCTATATAAATAACATACTGAACATATCAGCTGTTGAATGGGCCTTTGAGTCAGGTTGGGCCGAGAAAGAGTTAGGCCTTAAATTTGGAAAACACTGCCCTCTTGTCGTACGTATGGAGGATGGAACAAAGATTCCTGAGGACATTTTAGATGCTATTAGAAAAACAGCAGAAGCTCTTACTATAAATGTCGAGTGGAACAAAGGAGAAGTCCTCATGGTGGATAACATGTCCATAATGCATGGGAGACGAGAATCGACAAGTAAAGTACGAGAAGTATATGTTCGTATGGGTGACACAAATTTAAATACAATAAGCTAATGCAACCATTCGAATTTCAAGTCGTCAATACACAGTTTGAAACAAGTCCTTCCTTAATCCATGCACATGGGAGTCACGACTATAAACCAAACTGGCTTCCCATTCGGAATGCATTCTTTGAAATGTCTCCTGCGAATTTGGACACACCAAGTGACATAACCATAATAACATGCAACAATGGACACCAATCGATGGGGCTTTTTGAAAAAAGTCTTGACCATCTTGGTGTAAAGTATAAAGTGTATGGAAATGGCATCAATCCATGGGTAAACTCCAGAGACAAGCCAATCGTGCTATTTGAAGCTCTTAAGGAGATTAAAACGAAATATGTGCTTTATGCAGATTCACGAGATGCAATATTAGTTGATGATCCTGCGAATATTATAAAGAAGTTCGAACAAGAGTTTGATTGCAAATTACTTTTTGGGGCTGACAGAATTAACTGGCCTCCTCTTAAAGAGTTTCAGATTTATGAGGATGACATTTCAAAAAACCTTGATTCTGACTTTCGCTATTTCAACGGAGGTGCTTGGATTGGTGAAACCAACTTTTGTCAAGATTTTTTTGAACACGCTATGAACACTCCAGTAGCAGAACAAGCCCCCGAATCCGAACAAGGAATATTAAAGAAGCTATTCCCTCTCTATAAAAAAGAAGTAGAACTGGATTACAACTGCAAGGTAATTCAAAACATAGGATTTGTCACAAAACCCATATTCAATATTTTAACTCCTAACCAAATTCAATAAGATAAAGACAGCAATGAAATTTTTTGTTACAACAACTCGTAAATCATCATCACTCATCATTTCAGGTACAGACAGACTGTATGAAAAACAAGCTTTCATAAATAGAATGAAAAAGTCGGGAGTACTTGAGCAGGCCTACATCAAAATTGGAGGTGGCTCCATATATATACTCAATGCAGATTCCTTCTCTGATGTTCGCACAGCGTTTAGGGAAAGTGAAGTATCACTGGATTTCGATTGTGAAATTAGAGAAATTGCAACTAACCACTAATTTATAAAAACTAATAACCCAAAATAACACACATATATTTATGAAACATGAAAATAATATCAAGGCAATTCCAACAGCACAGGAATATGAAAACAAGGTTGCAAAACTAACAGAAATATGGGATAAGCTATTATTGTTCAGAATTAAGACAGAACTTGGGGATTCCAAGAAAACAGGTGAAATGCTTGATGTTGGAATGGGTACAGGCATCATACTTCGCTATATGGCCAAAGACAATGCTTTTGATGATTTCCATTTTACAGGTATCGATTATTTTGACGATATGGTTGAAGTTGCCAATGATCGAATAACAGAAGAAGGTGTTAATAACAGAATAACCACTGCTCAAGGAGATGCCAACAAGCTGGATTATCCTGACAATTCTTTCGACGTCGTTATCAGTCGTGCTACAATCCATCACCTGGAAGATCCTACTGATTCATTAAAAGAGAAGTACAGAGTACTAAAACCTGGAGGTTTTGCCATAATTCACGATGCAAGAAGAGATGCTCCGGAAGAAACACTCGAATACTTTAGAAAAATTCGTGCCGATCTGGATATGGGACCAACAAACATAGAGGAGAAGTTCACCATGGAAGAAATGCAATCATTTATCCATAGAGCTGGTCTCGATGATCATGCTACACTTTCTACCTCCAATTCAGGTCCTGAATCCATTGGATACGAACTTATGATATACAAACCTGCAAATTAAAATCTTCAATCGATAATTTTAATACCTAAACCAAAAATACATGCTTTATCAAGGAACAGACATAGATGGACCACAAATGAATCCAGATAGACTGATTTTAAGAGGAATAGATCTTAACGAACTAATTGGTGAAAAAACACTCATAGAGTGTATGTTTCTAGCCCTTTACAATCAATACCCGACAACTCGACAATTAACAGAGTTGAATAGGTTTTTCGATGATGCATTCCGATCAATTGACAGTGATGATCTACTTTTTAAGATCATACCAGAAATTGCAAGTTCTACAGATTTTTCCTTAAATGCTACCATAGCTGGACTCACGATAGACAGACAAAAGGAGATTAGTGCACTTCGTCCCCCTGATCTTGAAGAAATCGACATATCGTATACCGTACTTTCAGGATTCTACTTTATGGCAATATTGCCTATTATTTGTGGACTCTCAGCAGCATGTCCAATAGAAGAAGAGCTTTCAGTTTTAAAAATCCGTTTGGAAGAAGCAAAGCGCTTGGATGGTGATTACATAGACAGAATTGCATTATTCTTCAGGGGCAAGGAATTGGCAAATGTCAAGGAGAAAAGACTTGTAGAATCAATACTTGTTTCATTTTGTGCTGGTTTTGGATACATGACACCTTCAATTATGGCCCCACGCATAAGCATTGGCTCTGGAGTTTCCGTTGGGATCTCGATTATTGCGGGATGTACGACTGCAGGGCCATGGCACCTCGGGACAAGTCAAGATGTGATAATGATGTTTCAGAAAATGAATCAAGATCGCAATGGCAGAGACATGGAAGAATATGTCAAATCATTTCTCGAAGAACAATTTACAGATGGAAACAAACTACTTGGGTTTGGTCATCCATTTTTCAAGAGAGATCCAAGAGTTACGAGATTACTTGAAATAGTTGATGAAGTTGGATTGGCACATGAAAGCCTTGATTTTTTCAAAACAGTTTCCGAAAACGTGGCAACAATGAAAAATATACATCCAAATTTAGAAGCAATGCATGGGGCCATCATGACTTCACTAGATTTCAAAATACCATTCTTAGGTCCTTCAATTGCATTGATAGGAAGAACAGTTACCATGATTGCACATATGGAGGAAAGGCAATCCAAACCTGCATTTGGCATAAAAAACAACGTTGCACGAAATTATCTTAATAAAGTCCCAATGGACTGGCTATAAACAATCAATATGAAAACAAAAAACAACATCAAGGTTCGACAAACACCAGAAGACTATGAGTCACTAATTTCAAAACTGGGAAGACCATGGGACGACATATATCTAGAACGCTTGAAATTCGAACTCAAACCAGAGGGAAAACAAGGAAAAATGCTTGATGTAGGCATCGGTACCGGGCTTATAGTTCGAGAACTTGCAGCAACCCCTGAATATGATGGTTACAAGTTCACCGGTCTTGATTATTATCAAGACATGGTAGACACATGTAAAGAAAAAGTGCATAACGACAATTTGGACGACAAGGTAGAAGTGGTCAAGGGTGATGCAGCTTCAATGAACTTCCCCGACAATCATTTCGATGTCGTCATGAGTAGAGCAACTCTTCATCATCTTGCAGATCCAACCGATTCCTTGCGTGAAAAATATCGCGTATTAAAACCTGGTGGAGTTTGTCTTATTCATGATATGCGTAGGGACGCACCTGCAGAAACACTCCAAGATTTCACTGATTTCAGAGCAAAGTTAAACATGCCACCAACCATCATTGAAGAAAAATTCACAATGGAGGAAATGGAGCATTTCATAGATAAAGCTGGTTTAAAGGGAATTGCCAAACTGGTTACTGAAGAATCTGGTCTAGGCTCTCTTGGTTTTGAAGTGTTTTTCACAAAAGAAACATAAAAAATAAGAGCCTGATGCAATGTATGCATCAGGCCCTTATTCGTTTTTGAGTACTTTTCAATTGGTATTTATTCTTTAAATATCTGAGACAAGAATCAATTGTTTTGCTTCCTCAAGAGCACTCTCAATTCGAGAAAATTGTGTTTCATTAAAATCTACCGGTGCAGGGAATGTAATCAAACCCGGCACAGTCTCTTGTGATTTAACGCAATCCATATGTCGAACCAAACTCTTGTTGTCTTCCCATTTGAAATGTGATTGATGCTGCAACAAGGGCCAATAATGATTTGACTCAATTGGCAACCCTACCTCTTTAAGAACTGATTCAATTTTGGAAGTTTCAATCTTCCCCCATATTGATGCATCAACATGAAAAACAATTCGCCAATAAACCCGTTCCGAATTATTATGGACATATTGAGGGATAAAGCCGTAGTTGGAAAATATCTCCTCTATGCGTCTACAAGTTTCAACAAGTTTTTGTTTTTTTTCTTTGAATCTCTTTAATTGTGACATGGCAATTTCCAATGCCATTACATGCGGTCTGAATTTTAGGCCTACAGCATTTCCATCCCAGTTGCTCTCCTTCAAATCATGAGGTGTACGATTGATGTGACCGAGTAGTATCATATTGTCCCTATAATTGACATTGTTAGTTACTGCACACCCCAATTCACCTCCACTAATCAATTTGTCTTTTCCTAATGAATAACATGTGATGTCTGCCCATTTGGACAAATGCTCTCCTTTGTACATTGCTCCATGAGCATGTGAGGCATCAAGTATCAATGGTAACTCCGTGACCAACCGAATGGCATCCAACTCAGCTGGAACACCCCAAGGATTATGAATGAGTACTGCCTTTGTCTTTTCTGTGATTTTTCTACTTAGATCTTTAGGATCCATTGTCAATGTTCCAGAATCGATATCCACAGGTACCATAACTGCTCCTATTGTTGTAATGGCTCCAGCCATTGCAACGAATCCATAATCGCAAACAAGGACTTCATCTCCCTTACGAACTCCCACTGCCCATAACGCAGAATAAATCGCAGCAGTACCATTGTTCGTGGAAACTGCGTATTCTGTTCCTGAAAACTTGGCAAAAACTTTCTCAAAGCGTTTCATAACACCGCCATTGACAAGCGATAGAGGTTGAGTTTCCAGTTGTTTGGCAATTCTAATGACATCTTCCGAAAGAAGAGCCTTCCATGCATCTTTCCAATTAGTTGACATATCCATCTATACTAGAACTTTTTTAGTTTCCACAGTATTCCTTGTCGCAGACTTGTAAATGTTGCGAATAACATCCATAACATACAAGGCTTCCTGAAGTGTGGCGCCTGAAGTTGCTTTTCCTTCTTTGATTTCTGCAATGAAGTCTTCAGCCTGATGACGATGAGACAAGCCATAATAGCCTATGCCTGGGGCCATTTTCGTAGGATCTGGCAGAGATGCTCGAAGTCGGTTTCTCCATACTTTCATACTTTTTTTAGAGGCCATTTCAAATCTATGAAGTTGATTGGGAAAATTGATATTAAAGGCAATCAGGCCCTTCTCACCAACAAGTTCTATGTATGAATCCCAAGAACTTCCAGCTGCCCCACAAATACTCAATGCGCCTAATGTTCCTTCTTTAAAACGTAGAGTTGCGCTTAAAACATCCTCTGTTTCCATGATTTCCTTTTGAAAAGTGGCCATTTCTGCATTAACGTTTTCTACTGGTCCAGCTAGGTATAGTATCAAATCAATTAGATGATAGGCCTGATTGATCAGAACAGAACCTCCTTCTTTCTCCAAAGAGCCACGCCAGTCACTATCACGGTAATATTCTGTTGGTCTTTTGCATTCCAAATGTCCACGTACCAAGCAAATTCTGCCAAGTTCTCCTGAATCCAGCAATTCCTTTATCTCACCGACGATGTTATCAAATCGATGTTGTGTTATGGGAGATACCACGACACCAGACTCTTTGGCTGCTGCGATTAACTCTTCACCTTCTTCTGCATGAATTACCGGCGGTTTTTCTATTAGCACATGTTTTCCAGCATTTGCAGCCTTTATAGCCATTTTTGCATGAAGGAAATGTGGAACAGCAAGAGAGACAGAGGTTAATTCTGGATCCATCAAAACCTTTTCATAATCTATTTCCACATTGGAAATGGAAAATTTATCAGCCAGCTCTTCTGCCCTTTCTTTTATAATATCTACTGCATATTTAATTTTTACTCCCTCTATTCTTGAAAACGCGTCTGCATGGTTTTCTGCAACACGTCCACAGCCTATTATCGCATGGTTTATCATTGTGTTATTGTTTTTACGTTCATCATTGGTTTAAGTTTTATCACTTCGTTCATTCCTATTAGGTCGAACCCTAGCTCCTTTAATCTAACTTTGCTTTCTTTTTGGGTCAGCATTGCAAGTTCACACTCTCTTCCTTTCGTATAATAACTCATATTCTCAAGCTCTGGAGAAGAAATCCCTGGGTGGCAACAAACTTCTATTACAGCTTCAGGTCCATGTTTGTGCTTTTCCCTTAACACCAATTCCTCCATTTTTTGTTGAGTAAGATCATCTCCAAAAAAACCGGTAATGGTTACATCTGGACATGAAACTCCCAAATACCTTAGTTCGCTTGTAATTTTGGAAGATCCTGAACGAACAGGCAACTTCATCTCCTTTGCCAGTTTAGCATATACGGGTAAAACTTGAAATTTCATATGAACATGATGATGTGTATCAAGGTAATCTGGTTCTATTCCCCATTCTCGTAGCAAGTCTAACTGTGCTTTCCATTCATTATAGATTTCAGTTTCATTTAATCCCCATGACATGTCCTTGGATTTGCGATGAAACCGTCCATCATCTCTCACCAACGAAGGAATTTCCTTAGCCGGTAGAATAGGTTTCCCATCAGTCAACTGCAAATGTGCTCCTATTGCACCGGGGGTTGATGTCACATATTTTTGAATATTCTCTTTTGCTCCTTCTACACAAACCATTGCTGCAGTGCTCGTAACAATTCCGTTTGCCATTGCTTGATGAATGCCTAGGGTAACTCCCGGAGTCATCCCAAAATCATCTGCATTAAAAGTTAAATAAGCCATTTTTATAGTAAGTTTTTAATGATATTATTGTTTTCTATAATGTCTTCATTCATTTGATTTGCTATCTCTGTTAAATACAATGCAGCTTCTTCGGTTCCGTTGATAGAAAACGTGACATCTCTTTTTTCCCTTTTGGACTCCAACGCTATGGATATTGCCTCTTCAATTTTCATCCCTAAATGTTCTTCAAAAGGATTAACCATTTGAACATTTTTATATGTAGTCATATGTCTTGCTCTAACAAATTGTTCTTCAGTCTCTAGCTTATAGTAAGGCACAAATATTATGGGTAAATCTGTACGTATAAGAGATAATGCGGTATTATATCCACATCTAGAAATAACAATTTTGGCATCTTTCACAGCTTCCTCTACTGTCAATGCTGAAATAAGTTCAAAATCTTCATAAGGTTCTGCTACAACTTTCATAGCTTCAAAATCTGCTAATGGGCCAACAACAAACCGAACATGATATCCTTTTTCACGATAGACTCTTGTTCCTTCTATCAAAGGCTCTAGCAATGAAGCGCTTACAGCTCCTCCTCCTCCTGTAATTAATATTACATTAGAATTTACTTCTGATATGGGTGGCGGAGGTCCAATAATACTTCCTATATTTTTTAACACAAATGGTAGCTCGTCAAGTTCTACTTCCCATTCTTCATCTGTATATTTCATACCATACTCAAATGCGGACAAAGCTAAATTGTCTTTTGGGCTTTTTAAAATTAAATCAAAGCCTCCATCTGGTGGATACGGTGATCCTAATACAAATGTTGATGGCCACTTATCCTCTATGGCTTCCAATAAAATACTTCTTAGTTCTTTTCCGTACCCAAGAGGTATCGTATCTACAACAACTATTTCAGGAGAATAACTCTTAATAAATCTTTTAATCTGTTTTACTCTTTCTTCCAATATTTCATATCGATTAGATGCATAGAGATCTAATGGAATTGGAGTTATTTTTTCTACTAAAACACCTTCTCCTATAGCGATATTGTCTAACGCCCTACATCCAGTTAACAATACTGGTGAGAACCTTCCTGAATCGTAAAGTTTTTTCGCTATTCTAGACGAACGAACAATATGACCTAAGCCAATACGGTTATGACAATAAAGAACAATTTTGGTCCTTTCGTTAATATGATCTTTAATTTTCATTGCTGTTGTTAAATTAATTTACCCCAATGGATATGAGTTTACCTTAATGTTCATTAATAAATACAAATTTCTTCAATGAGACATCTTCCTTTCTTTTCGTCATTTCAAGTAGAAAATTCAATACCCCTTCTGTTCCCGAATATGCAGATTGTTGTATGCGTTCCTCAGGAATTTGGGAAAGCGCCTCGTTAATGGCCTTTTTTAACGGTGTATGATTTTTTCGATTTAGAAATTCCATAACTGAAATATTTTTGAGCTTACCAAGTTCTTTAGCACGTAATAATTGTTCTTTAGCTCGGCCATTGTGATATGGGACAAAGACAATGGGAATAGTTGATCGAACTAGTGCAGAAGCTGTGTTGTATCCACATCTTGACACGACAATCTTTGCATCTCCCAAAGCTTTTTCGATAGGGCATTCTTTTTCAACATTGAAATTATGAATGTGCTTTGTCAATCTTTTCAAATCTTCAAAATCCGAGAGTGGTCCAGCAATAAACAAGACTTTATAATTCTCATCTCTCAATGCAGATGTTGACCTTATCATAGGTTTCAGCATTTCACGACTAACCATTCCTCCACCAGAAAACACGAGAATATTTCGGGAATCCAGTTTTGCCTTTGGAGGACGTGCCCCTGCAATCATTCCAACTGGGTGTAAGGGAAATGGTAAATCGACTTCAAATCCCGGTTTTATTTCATCAAGATATACCATTCCACTTGAATACAACGCAAGAAGTTCTTTATAATTAAAAGCATCTCCAATCGCTCCGCTTTCTTGAGGACTATAGGGAGCCCCATATATAAACTTTGGAAGTTTCTGCTTACTTGAATAATGAATGAAGGTTTCCAATAATTCATTTTTGAAACCAAATGGCAAAGCATCTATCAAAACAATATCTGGAGCTTTGTCTATTATATAGTTCAGGATTCGATTTGCCCGAAAGGACATCACGGATTCACGTTCTTCCATCTTCTCAGGGTAAGGTGGTAATTTTTCAACTGAAATACCAGCACTTATTGCAATAGAATCAAAACAACACCCACCAGTTAATATGCTAGGCACAAACTTACCGCTAGCTAATAAAGCCTCGGCTATTCTAACAGTTCTAACAATATGACCTAAACCATAATGGATATGACAATAAAGAACTATTTTTATTCTTTGATTGGTTGCCTGATCCATATTCTAGATGGCTTTGGGTTGCTCCTGTTCAATATCTTTGTTGTTATAAATAAATGCTGTTAATTCAGCTACGGATAATTCGTTTCTATAAACACCGCCTTTCATCAACAATTTTTCATACGGAAATTTCTTTTTCATATTCATATCGATAATGGCCAGATAATGCATCATATCTACAGAAGAAAAGCACAAATCATCATTAAATGTCGTCTCTTCCGTTATCTCTTCATCCAATCCCCAATCCGAAATAAATTGATCTAACCAGGTGATTATATTCTCTGTGATTTCTGTTTCTGTCATAATTAATTATTTTAATATAAGGTTATTTGTTACACGGCTGTCTGAGCAACCTCCGTTTCATTTATAATTTCAAAAGCTTGAGATTCAGGAATAGTACAAGAAGCTATTATTTGATCACTTGCACGTTGAATGGTTACTTGTATGACCTTTCCTAGTATTTCCACCTCTACTGCTGCTTCTGAGTAATTCTTGATTTCCCATAATTTCATATTTCCCAAAAAGCCTATACCCACTGCTTTTGATGCGGCTTCTTTTGCACACACGAATTCGTACAAGTTCCCCCCTCCTTTATTCTCTATGAAACTCAATTCTTCTTCACTAAACGCAATTTCTAAACGTTTTTGAGCTTCAGGAGAATTGTTCTTATCAGAATCAGGAAAATATTCCAAGTCAATTCCAACCCGTAAACCTGGGTTTGAGGCAACTGCAATTGCACGAGTGGAACTATGTGTTATGGAGATGTCTGGTAAACAACCTAGTGCTTTTAGTTCTTCACAAACAACAAAAGGTCTTCCTCTTTTATCAGACGAAATTTCTATGTCAGGACTAAGGACATAGACTGAATGCATATTGAATGCCCATAAACGCACAATTTCCTTTGCGGCAATTCTCCCAAGCAACCATTCTTCTCTTCTTCGTCCTTTTTCTGTTAAATTGTCCCATTGCTCTTTTTCTCTTGTATTGCAGAACATATGAACCAATGATCGCAACCATAGGCCTCCACTTTGTTGAAAGAAATTGTTCTTGAGACTATCAGCTTGAAAAGCTATGACATTTGGGTTTGGCACATTGAATTCCTTAGAGTAATATGTATTGGGGCCTGTCCAATAGTGACTTTTCAAAAATGAATCTTCAAATCGATAATAGATAAACTTAAATCCTGTAATTTTTGTATGTAATGATCCATCTAAGTTTAGAATTTCAAAATTTGATTCAAGAATGGCATCTATTTTCTTGTTCTTCCCTCTTCCAATAGCTTTACTACTTGGGGCTAGAGGCTTTTTATAGAAACTTATTTTTTCAATGGAGATTGGAAAAATCCCAAATAACTTATCTCCAAATTCAACTTCCCACCACGCTATGGCATGACCTGGAACATCCAATACCTGAGCTGGTATTTTAAAGTCAGGGGTTTTCATCTCTTTGAACAAACCATCATTTTCAGGAATGGAGAGTTGAACTTCAATTGACTCTTCTCCCAATCTTAACAACCCGTCCATGGATGAGAATGCCTCTCCATGGAATAAACAATGTTCAAAAAAACTTTCGGCATCCCAAAGTGTACTATTTGGCTTCTCTGCTATAATCTCTGTTGGCTTTGGAGCTATTGGATATTGTGATTGCAAAGTAACGGTACAAAAGCAATAAGGAAGGTCTGGTTCATCTTCTTTAATGACTTTAACCCGTACGATCGTTCCTTTGTCAATAGATTCGGATATTAATTCGGCTTGCATGAGCAATGGCAATGTATCATCATCGATCGTCATCCATCGGGTAGCCTTAAGATCTGTTATTTCCGATACCGAATAATGACTTGGAGCCATCAAACTCGCTGCCTCTGCCATCATTTCAATATTCATTGCAAGTGGAACAACTGGTAAAGGCCTCGCATCTTTAGGCTCTTTTAAAATGAAGCGGCCAAGTGTATGATGCTGAAGAAATAAATCGTTCTTTCTAGAAATTGTTCTTCGTGACATGCATTTTGAAGCATCTTGATAATCTATAGAATCTATCATTGGCAAATCCAAGACAGATCTTTCAACTGTAGCTTCAGAGTTTCCATTGTGCTGACTCTGTATGATCTGTGTGGTTTTATTAGAATTCTGAACTGCATTGAAGATATTGGTTTGCATTTCAAGAAATTCGTTCATAAATGCAAAATGTTGTTCAAGAATCATTGCTTTGATATCTTGTCTAGCACTAGGAATCAATGGCCTTGTCATATTACTTTCAGAAAGATTCAAATGTTTGATAGTTTCGTTTTTTTGTTCTTTTGCTGACATATCCTTGTCTTGTAAACCAAACAAGATTTCTAAATTTAGATCAACACCTTCGGTAAAAAGAGCAGCTAGGACATTAAGCAATGTTGTATACGAATCCGTTCCTTCTTGATCCAAAGAAAGTGCTTTGTGAGGCAGGTCTTGTAAAGTGTTGTTAACAAAACCGCTCAATACACCACTTGGCCCTATTTCGAGAAAAAGACGAACTCCTCTTTCATGCAATTGCTTGCATGCATCTTTAAACTGTACACAATTGGTCCAGTTTAATTCAGCCATTTCCTTTATTGCTTCTGCCCTATTGGGAAAATCCTCTAGTCTGATGCAATTTAAAACTGGTATTTTTGGAGGAGACAAAACAAATGTATCATACACCTCTCTAATTGAAGGCATTTCCACCTCAAATAGTTCCGTATGATATGCACGGTCAAAATAAAGAGGAAAACATATAACCCCTAATCCAATGAGTTCATCACGTAATTCATCAAAATGCTGTTCTAAAAAGAACAATACTTTTTGTTGTGGACAATTATCCATGGCAAGATAAACGCTTCCTTCATGTTTTTCAATGAACGATTCCATAACAGCCTCGTCTGGCGAGGTAACAGCAAGAAATTTCCCCTTCGGAATTTCTCCTCTCAAATCTCCTTGGGCCCCTTTCTTGTTTACAGACAATATCGCATCAAACAATTCGTCGCGATTTGCAAATTCTATAGATTCACTAATGACCAGAGCCGAGATCTCCCCACTTGAATGACCAACTAATATATCTGGATGGCAACCCAATGAATTTAAAAGCTCGTTTAAAGCCATACTGGATACTATGACTGCAGGATTACCACCTTCTTGACTTTGTAAATTTTGATTGAGATCTTGTATTTGCGTTTTATTTAATCCTTCTGCTGGAGGAAACAATGTTAAACTAGGTAAGACACCATTTACCTGAACAAGAGCAGACTCCATACGGTCAAACCAATTCCTAACTTGTGGAAAACGCATGCAAAGCGTTTTCATCATCTGTATTCGTTGTGATCCTTGACCAGGAAATATACCTGCAATTTTCGGGCTTAATTCCCCGCTAGTATTCCATGTCATACCAGGTCTAAACCTTGAAGAAGGCTTTTCTCTCTTTGAGATTCCAGTTAACACTTTACTAATTTTTTTATCGAGATCATCTTTATTAAAGGCTACTATGGCAGCACGACAGTTCCCGTAAGGTTGACAACTTAATTCTTTTGCCAATCGAGGAAGGTCTTGATTACTAAAATTTAAAAGGTCTTCTTTAAAACCTTCTAGTGACCGTACAAGGCTAGTACTGTCTGTTGATGAAAACACAAATAGTTTTGCATCTGTGTTTCCATCTTTTATTTTAGCCTCATCTCCAGAGGCTTTTAATCGAATGACAGAAACGCCAGAATTTGTCACTAAAATACAAGATGCCGTTCGGACATTTTCGACTGGGCTAATCCATGGGTTTTCCTCATCAAAGATTAAATAATCCCTAGGAGGTAAAAATGCGGAATCATACTTTTTACATTCGGGAATCACCCTATTGTACAATGCCATGCCAACATGTGCAATTGACTTAATCCATGCGTGAATTTCATTTTTTTCAATATGAGAGTTTAATGCACACCAAGAAGCAAGTGATGAGGAGGGGCGAAAATTGTCGAATAGCACATTCAGTTCTGCATTAGTATCTTCACCAATGGTCCAATCATGTAAATTATCGGTTTTCAACCTATTGCAATTAATATGATTCTCACTGGGTTTAAACCATTCTGCTAGATTTGCTATCCACCTTATCTTGGAGGAATTACTAAAGTCGATAGAAATAGCCGAAAAATTATTTTGCTCGTCGAGTGATAGAGAAATTATTCGAAAACTTTCAATTGTTCCTTCCTTCAATTCTTGAAAACCAAGGATTAACTTCTGTAAAAATCCTTCTTCTGAAGGCTCTAAATACTGATTGTCTAATTGATGTATTATCTGTGTTAGGCCTCTTTGAAACGAAAGTTCTCGCCTCTCCATACCTGGTAACTCAGGTAGTTTCTCCCTTAAGGCTTTGACTTCTTTCTTGATATACTCTTCGCAATCGGATTCACCTGAGAATTCCTTTTTTACTTCAAAATTGAATCCGACTTCATTCTGTTCATCTCTATTTTTAGAGACAGATTCAATATGAATAATTCCAACAGGATAGTTTTTAGACATACATGTTTTTTTAAGATATAAGATTCGCTCTTTAGAATTTTCATTGAAAATTAAAGCTCCAAATTCAATGGTGACTCTATTTAAAATAAATCGAGACACGAACAAAAATAGCTATTATCACATACAAAAGAATAGGTATAAATACCTGTTTTTCCTTATATTCATAGTATTGAAAACACAGTCGTTTTTGGGTAAACCCCATAATAACATATAAAACAAACTCTTAGGGTTTGGGAGCCCTATTTTGAAAAAACAATACAATTGAAGATGCATCTATTTTTGATTTTTTCCATAAAATACTTGAGATGTATGCGATAAAGAACATTTAATGCCCTCAAGGCATTAAATTATCGAGATAATTAACAGGATTCTCCCTAGCTATGAGATCAAAGTCCTCATCACTGAGGTTTCTTTCAAAAGATTGAAAATCCTTTCATTGTGAATCACTTAACCTAAATACATTTGTACCATTAAAATGGTATCCATATAGGCATGGGCAAAAATCAAGACCCATATTCTTTTTTTTAGATATATGTAAGAAATGCCTAAAGCCAATCCCATGAATGTAGTTTGTACAATTCCCATAAGTCCCCAATTATAATGTGCAAACCCAAAGACAATGGCACTTATTACCACAGCTATGACTTTTCTTTTTTTGGAGGCCAAGCCCAATTCTGAAATACGGTTTATGAGAAAGGCCCTATAAATAACTTCCTCTCCTATGGAAGAAACCATATAAGTGCCACCTAGTGACAAGAAGAGCATCCAAATATTGTCCTTTAAATAATCATACCCACTCATCTCTGAGTTTTCTGGAATGCCGATGATATTTGCCATAATTATGGAACCAACAATAAAGCAACTTAATGCCAAAACAAATACCAATATGGATTGGAAAAATGTCTTGATTCCAAATTTCAGATCAAACCTCTTAAAGCCAAATCCAAAACTTGTGAAGTTCTCTCCTCTCAATCTCAATCCAACATAAACCAATGTCAACATTATAATGTTTGCAAACCAAATTACGGAGTGGTTGTATATCAAGTCTGAAGGTTTTTCGGATATGAAAGCCTTTATAAATAAAAATGCAACAAGAAAAACCAAGGCTATCTCTATGATTTTAGCCAGCTTATTTGTTTTTAGTTGATTGCCAAGTTGAATATGAAAGTCTTTTCTTTTTTGATTTTTGGGATGATGTCCTAATTGCATAGTCTGTTGTGTTTTGAATGATTTATAGTGCAATAGTATGCCATTCAATGACCTAGATAGACCGAAATCAGGAAGTCGAACCCTTTTGTATGGAATTTTTAAATTGTGTAGGTGTCAAATTGGTGAATTTTTTAAATGCCGTGTTAAAAGAAGATTTAGAATTAAAACCAGAATCATACATAACTTCTTGAATAGTCATTTTTTGATCAGATTGATTTGTTAATATTGATTTTGCTGTTTCTATGCGGAATTCATTTACAAAATCGAAAAAGTTACAAGTATAACCTTCATTAATCACTTGCGATAAAATTTTTGTTGGTATTTCCAGTTCCCTTGACAAATCACTTATGCTTAGTTCGCTATCCAAGAACCTTTTGTTATCTTCCATATGCTCTTTCAATCTTTTCACATATGCATTAAGGTCTGTTTTCGACAAGCTAGATCCTACATATTTTTCCTTTTCCTTGAAATTAATTTGGGTAATGACTCCATTATCATTAGAAGCTTGATTAAGTAACTTCAACAAAATTGAATTTATGAAATAAAACATAAACAGGACCATCAACAATAGTGTAATCAATAATCCTCCATTTACTCCAACGAATGGCAATGTAGAATGAATCAATGACAAAACGAACAAGATGATGAAGCCGTTCAAGACAAACTTAAGAAGTTTGAAATTGTCTTGGTTGAAAGTAGAATACAGACATTTTACTTTACCAAGAACTTCTTTTATTTCTAATTTGGACTTGAATAAATAATAAAAAACATGAGCCAACATCAAAATCCCACCTATATGAAAATATATAGGGACTTGTTGGCTGCTAAGCAGACCTGCAACTTGAGAAAGTGACTCGGTACCTACAAATAAAATGATGCAAAGGACAGCTCCAATAGAAATTAAAAAAGGAATGAAATGAACTATGTGCTTCTTTTTAAATCTATAATCTTTGAACAACACAGATTGCGTAAAAAGATAGAGCAATGGACCATATGCAAACATAAACGTATCATCAAACAATAGTAGTTGGGGCATATTGACTTCTACTCTAAACACTATTGAATAAAGATTCGCTATAACTATTGAGATCATAAGAAAGACGATTGCCAAAAGCCTATTGCTCAAGCTCCTTCCTTTTTTATTCTGAAACAAGAATAGTGTCACGAACAAGAATTGAAAACACAGTATGCAAAACAATATTTTCAATAAAACAATGTCCATGTAGAATTTGAATTTAATCTTAATTGTAAATCTATTAAAATAAATTAGGAACAACTTGATTTAATTTCTCAAAGAATGATTGAAGATCTTCTACAATCCAAGTATGGTTTGATTCATTGGAAATCTCCAGGGAACCCCATATTATTATTGACTACACCTTTTTTTTGTAAATACCTGCAAATAAACACATTAACCTTATACACTTTGTTTTTACGACTATATTTATAGTTTTATGACTATATTTGTAGTCATAAGTAAAAAATAAGTATATCTTTGCCATATGAATGAACTAACAAAAGCAGAAGAACAAGTAATGCAATATATATGGAAGCTTGAAAAAGCATTCCTTAAGGATATTGTAGAACAGTTTCCAGAACCGAAGCCAGCATATACTACCATATCAACTGTGGTAAGGGTTTTAGTAAAAAAGGAATTTTTAAAATTTGACACTTATGGTAAGATTCGTCAGTACTATGCGTCGGTATCGAAGGATACTTATTTTAAAAGACACATGAAAGAGGTTATTGGTAATTTTTTTAGTGGCTCTCCAAGTAAGTTTGCTTTGTTTTTCACAAACAATGAAGATCTAAATCTCACAGAATTGGAAAAAATCAAACTAATGCTTGAAAGTAAAATTGAAAAGTTAAAATCAAATAATGAATAATATAGTCTTATACCCAATGCAAATAGTCTTGATTTTTTCAATGCTATATCTTTTGTATGTCTTGTTTTTAGGTAAACTAACCTTTCATAAGTTAAATAGGCTTGTTTTGTTATTATTACTTCCTGCGTCCATCATAATTCCTCTTTTGGGAGATTTATTTCCCTCCATAACATCACAGATTATAGAAGTACCTTTGTTTGGGCACCTTGAGGCAGGAGTCTTCAACAAGCAATTGGAAATTGTAGAACAACCTTTAGTAGAATCTTCTTTTAACTACAATAATCTATTGATTGTTTTATATTGGTTGATGTTTTCTGTATACATTGTTAGAATATCACTTACAGCAATGCAGTTGTTTCTACTAAGGCGAAAATCTGTAATTCAACAAAAAAATGGCTACGAATTAGTCATTGCCGATGTGCCGGAAATATTTTCATACTTCAATTGGGTTTTTATTCCTGAATCTAAACTTGAACAGTATGACAAACAAATCATAGAGCACGAAAGAATACATATTCAATTAAAACATTCATGGGATGTGATTCTCACTGAAATATACATAGCATTCTTTTGGTTTAATCCATTACTCTATTTCTATAGGAAATCATTGAAATCCATACACGAATTTCAAGCCGACGATGGAGTGCTTCAAAACGGAGTTAAAACCTCACACTATTTGCAATTACTATTGCAAAGCCTTGAAATCGCCAAACCAAACAACCTATACAATTACTTCAATCAGCCAATTCTAAAAAAACGAATAACTATGATGACAAAACCTGAATCCAATCATTTTGCCAAACTAAAATACATTCTTTTTCTACCAGTTTGCATATTTCTAATTTCTGCATTTGCATCTCCAGACATTGAAGATAGTGAGTATTTGACAAATATGGATGTTTTAGAGTTCTTTTCACCTCCTTCCCTATTTCCCGTACAGAATGCTACTAAAAAAGACATTACATCGCATTTTGGAGAGAAAGCAAAACGACCAAAAATAAAGAAAGGTGTGACACATAATGGTATCGACATCAGAGCAAATATCGGCACTCCTGTTATTGCAACTGCCGATGGTGTTATAGCTAAAGCTTCCAACGAAGGTGATTGGGGAAATTTAATTGTGATGACTCATGCAGATGGCTACGAAACCTGGTATGCACATTTAAATGGATTCAATATTAGTGAGAGTCAAGAAGTGAAAAAAGGAGACATTATTGGCTATGTTGGTAATACAGGCCTTTCAACGGGGCCACATTTACACTACGAGGTAAAACAGAATGGGAAGCATTTAAACCCTATGAATTATATCAAATAGTTGGTGATGTTTATTAATCAAATAGAGAAAACAATGAAAAATATTTTAAAATTTATTGCACTAATACTTTTAACCATCTCTTTTTCTTTTACAAATAGTGATAAAAGAATAATTGTCATCGATGTTAGTCACGGAGGGGAAGACAATGGTGTCTCCTTAGACAAGTTGAGCGAGAAGGAAATCACTTTAAGCATAGCAAAAAAAATAAAGAAGCTAAACAAAAATGTCAATGTCGATATAATTTTAACTAGGGATTCGGATAAATTTGTTACTCAAAAAGAGCGTGCAGAAAGTATCAATAAATTGAATCCAGATCTTGTTATTTCTTTGCACGTAAATTCCAGCAAGGACAAAAAAAATAATGGAATGGAAATATTCGTTAGCAACAAGAACAAACAGAAAGAAAAGTCTGAAAAATTAGCTCTAGATATATTAAATAGCTTTGGCAACAAAAATGTAGAAATCAAAAAAGCAGATTTTCACCTATTAAAAAATGTGAACTTTTCAATTGTTTTACTAGAACTAGGCTATTTAACGAATGAAAATGATAGAAAATTATTAACAAGCGAAAAAGGACAGTTTAAGTTGGCAACCTCAATACTAAACGCTATCTAGACCAATTTACGCTTAACTCTATATTAAAGAAACCTTATCCAGGTTGTCCTTGATGGGATCTAGCTGTTTCATTTACTAAGTCTAAAATATTTTAGCTAGTAGCATTAATTTATTACCTCGAAAAGTCATACAATCTAATAACTCTCTTTAATTAAATAGGGTCTTACTAACTACAAACTAATTCTGTTTTTTTTACAGAACAGGATGTCTACACCCAATTTTTAATTCTAAAAACATATATGAAATTACTTTTTTCATGTCTCTTTTCTATTTGCTTTCTTTGCAATGCATTTTCTCAAACTATTATAGTTACAGGAACAATCAAAGATGCATTAAGTACACCTGTATCTTATGCAAGCATTATTTTTAAAGCTACAGATAACCCGGAAGCCACCTTTGGAACTCTGGCAAACGAAAATGGAGGCTTTTTAATTGAAGTTCCAAAACAAGTCTATGATTTAGAAGTATCCGTAGTTGGTTTACCTCCTACCATTATTTCTCTGCTTGATTTAAGTGGAGCCATAAACAAAAAGAATCTTGGAGACATTGTCATTGATACCGATGTTGCCTTAGATGAAGTCGTCATATCAACAAACGATTCCAATTATAGGATTGAATTGGACAAAAAAGTCTACGATGTCTCAAAAGACCTTTCGGTAAGCGGAGGAAATCTAATAGATGTGATGCAGAATGTTCCTTCTGTTCAAGTAGAAGTTGATGGTAAAATGAACATTAGAGGCAATGGTAGTGTACGTATCATGATTGATGGCCGCATTAGCGGGTTAACAGATACAGCCTCCCTATTGAAAACCATTCCAGCAGCTTCCATTGACAAGGTTGAAGTCATTACAAATCCATCTTCAAAGTATAGTGCAGAAGGTTCAGGAGGCATTATTAATATCGTCTTGAAAAAAGGAAGAAAAAAACGCTTAAGTAGGAGTTTTGAAGCCTTTTCTGGTCTACGGTTAAACTCTGGAATCAATATCAACATCAATAAGGCAAATGATAACTACTCATGGTACTTTAATACAGGTTTGGGGTATTCTGAACCAAAAGCCACAGGTTCTGTAGAGTTCACGAATTTTGAATCTTTACCTTCTGAAAGTTTTCAGACTTCAGAAAAAAT
Source organism: uncultured Bizionia sp. (assembly GCA_947496215.1). Classification (GTDB taxonomy): domain Bacteria; phylum Bacteroidota; class Bacteroidia; order Flavobacteriales; family Flavobacteriaceae; genus JAHDHI01. The sequence goes on along the minus strand of CANMCF010000001.1, from coordinate 295,112 downwards.
ACTGAAACAATTTTATAGCACCAACAATCTTGGAGGCGAATACAAATTCAATTCAAAGCATTCTATATCTACAGATTTCACCTACCGCTTGGCAAATTTGAATACCATCAATTCCATTGCATATGAAGATCATGACAACAACATCCTATCTGCCATTTCTGAGCGTTTGGATTCTGAAGAATTTGAAAACAATTTCTTTCAAGTCGCAAGTGAATATAAAGTCAAGTTGAACGATCGAGGCTCACAACTAAAGTTAAGTGCATTAACACAATCATCTTTAGAGGATGGAAACTCGACCATTTTAGAAGAAACCACATTTCCCCAGCTGGAAACCAATACGAATGATGCCATTGATAACGATATTAATGACAAGCGCTTTACAATCGCTTTGGATTATGCACATATCCTGAAAAACAAATCACAATTGGAATTTGGTGCAAGAAACAGATACATTACAATAGGCAACGATTATGCTGTACAGCGCTTAGAAAACAACATAGCGACTACAATTCCCGAATTTACTGATCAAACCAACTACAGCGAAAACGTTATGGCCTTTTACGGGCAATATGCTAAAAGCTTTGAAAAATTCAAATTCCAGGTTGGATTGAGAACAGAAACGACTTTCATCGACATTAGCTCGAATTTTAATACTGAAAAAGCATCTAGAAACTATACAGATGTCTTTCCATCCAGTTTTTTAAATTATCAGTTCAATCAAGACAATAACATTAAAATTTCAATGTCACGCAGAATCCGAAGGCCCAGACGAAAGGCCATTATACCATTTTCTTCCTTTAGTGACAATAGAAATATCTATGTAGGTAACCCCGAAGTAAATCCATCGTATGGCGTACTAGCAGAATTAGCTTATGAGTCAAAAATCAGTAATGAATTTTCATTGACTCCTACCCTATTCTTCCGAAGAACAAAACAAACGATGGATTACTTCATCCAAAAAGAGAATATCTTCATCAATGGAAATCTTGAAGAAGTTTTTGTAACAAGAACTGTAAATATCGGTACTGACAAATCTTACGGGCTTGAATTGGGTTTCATCTACAAACCAATAAACTGGTTGGGTATTTATAATGAGATCACCTTAAATGGCTATAGTCAAAACGGGAGTTATGAGAACACAAATTTCAATGCTGACGGTTTTGCATTTGGAGGTAGATTCCATCTTAACTTCAAAGTATCGAATTCGTTTAAATTTCAATTTCAGAACAGATTCAGGGGCGCCAACAATAGAGGTCAATTATCTCGAAAAGCAATATATCGATTGGATTTTGGGATGAGTCAAAGACTATTTGACAACAATGCATCATTGAGCATAAATTTCAAAGACATTTTTGATAGTTGGGAATGGGATATCAAAACCAGAGGTGAAAATTTCACTCAAGAAATAAACTCGCAAGTTAGAGTGCCACAAATGAACATTTCCTTTATCTACAGATGGAATCAAAAGCGATACAAGGGAAAAAAGGGGCAACAATACGATAGATTATAACGTTAAAACAATAAAAAATGAAACAACTCATAACATCAATTCTTTTTTTGATCACAATTCAAATCTCAAGCCAATCCAAAGTAAGTTTTACATTTGATGATGGCTCATTGGGCAATAGGCCAAATTACACTTTTGATGAATGGAATGGGATGCTGTTAAAAAAACTCAAAAATGCCAAGATAGAAGCAATGTTTTTTGTAACAGGCAATAATAAAACAAGCACAAAAGGGAAAAGACTATTAGAAAGTTGGAATAATGATGGCCATAAAATTGCAAACCATACATTGAACCATTCAAATTATAACAATGACAATCATTCATTTAAACGGTTTAAAGATGATTTCATTAAAAATGACTCAATAATCAATACATATTCAAACTATTGCAAGTATTTCAGGTATCCATATTTAAAAGAGGGAAACACACAAGAAAAAATTGATTCTGCTAGGCTATTTTTAAACCAACAAGATTACAAAAATGGATATGTTACCATTGATGCATCAGATTGGTACATCGATAGTCGCTTAATTAAACGCTTAAGAGAAACCCCAAATGCCGACATAAGTGATTTTAGGGACTTCTATTTAGATCATATTTTGGAGCGTGCCCAATTCTATGAAAAATTATCATTAGAAATAAATGGTAGACACATTAACCATGTGCTTTTATTACACCACAACTTGGCATCGGCTTTGTTTATGGACGACCTTATAAGAATGTTTGAAAAGAAAGGGTGGGAAATAGTATCGGCATCTGAAGCCTATGAGGATCCCATTTACAATGAAACTCCATCTTTTGCAGGCGAAAGTCTTATCTATGCACAAGCAAAAGACTCTGGGAACCATAAAGATATCTTACGTTATCCTGCTGAAGATAGTAGATATGAAAAGCAGAAAATGGATTTACTGGGGTTATGATTTTTGGATGCATTCCTTTTAATTATATTACTTGTCACCATTGATCCTTTCAATCAATTTATTCAATTGACTATCAACACCTTTTAAAACTTGTTCTTCATCTTCTGAAATAAGAATGTCTGGGATGGTACCATTGCCATCCAAGGTTTTTCCATTTCTTTGAAAGGACAACATCGTAGACACTTTAACTCTGATATTTGAATTCTTCAAATGCAACTTTCTTGAATTACCACTTGAACCATCAGTTGTTTCTCCTACTATCTTGACATTTGGCAAACTTTTAAATGCACTGGTAAAAACAGTTGCAGCACTAAAGCTTTTTTCATTTACCAAAATATAGACTGGTTTCGCATATCGTTCATTTCCATTATTTAAAACCATATAGAAAGGAGCACTAAACTTTGAACTATCAAATGTTTTTTGAAGTTTAAAACTTTCATTGAATTGATCTATGGCTCTTCTATCGTCGTTTGTTAATTTTTCTGATTCATAACTATATAGATAACGTCCACTCATTGACTCTTCATCTCCAATTATATTTTTGTTTGTTCTTAAATAAGCAACGTTAGCTACCCAAGGAGATTGAGCTGGCTGCAAAATATAACGAGCAAATGTCTGAAGGATCTCTCTTCCTCCTCCAGGGTTGTTCCTAATGTCAATAATTAATGCTTTGGTGACCAAGAAGCTTTTAAGGGTGTTTTCCATAAAATCTTCTAGCCCTTCTACTTCATCGTAGTGATACATCCTTGGAATGTTGATGTACCCGATATTGCCTTCCAATGTCTTGCTTAATCCTCCAAAATCTCCATTTCCAACCTTCATCATATTAACATAATGTTCTTGAAGTAACTTTGGAGCATATCCATTTTTTTCTGTGGTTAGCTTGAACTTTTCCTTTTTTTCATTTTTGCCGCCATCACTGAAAACCACCACTACGCTATCTGGACACTTCATATTGTTTTCAAACAATAATTTTCCATATTTTTGAATGGCCCTACTACCCCTCGCTATTTTTGATTGTTTTGGTGCTTTTTTAGATTTATAACTAAATGAATCTATCAATGTTTCTACTGGTACACCATTTACGCTTTTAATATGAGGGTATGAGCTATCATAATATGTGTTGTTTTTATCGTTAATGTTTTGTTTCGTCGCCACAATTTGCTCATCTATTGAAGTTACACCAAATGGGAGCCTTAAATTATAAGTTCCATGCCTTTTCTTATTGAATGATTCGTTTTTTATTGATGAATGCCTATCTCCCATTTCTGACATGATTTTGCCTATTTGATTTGCAAGTTCATCAATATTCACATCATTGCTTTTATTAGCAATGTAAGCAGATAATTTTCTTATGGTCGATTTATAGTCAAACCTAGAAAGTTGGGTGTAAGATGAAGTGGAATTCAAGATTTGTTCAAATTGTTTTAAATCCTCAATCGCTTCAGCACTAGATATTTTTTGAGGTGATGTGTCAACTGGTTTAGAGTCTTCTATGCTTCTGTTGTAAAGGAGTGAACTTTGTCTATTCTCAAGAGTAAATGTTCCTGTATATGTTTTTGAAACCCCATTTTTAGATAACTGCAATTCAACTTTCACATTAGGTTTGGAACCCAAGCCGTGTAAGACTTCCACAAGATCTTCAGAAAAACGTTTCTGCCATTTATGACCAAACTGCTTCTTGCAAAAATCCAAGATCTCTTTTTTATTGAAACCATCTAATTTCTCAAAATGATACCATACATCCTCAAATTGAACAACAGGTTGCTCTTTTTCCCATTTTACAGCAGTAAAAGGGGACGCTTTCTTTAGCTCCAATTTTTGACCAGAGACAATTACTGAACTAAGACACAAAACAGCAAGCATAAAATACATTTTCATTTTCCGATTTTTAAAGTGAAACCAAACGTATTTTAATTTGAGTTTTTATAAAAATGATATAGACAAACATTGGAAACTAATAGACAAACCAGCTTTTCCAATCGACATAACAGAATATCATTTTTATATATTTACATTGTATTTATCAATAATTAGCATGCTACGACTATCACATAAGACAATACAGGTAATTAAAATCGTTTTCAATGTGATTTTAATTGGTATTGTAACGTTCCAGCTCTTAAGAAGAGCTTTTTCCCTACTTCCGGATCATTGGCTTTTCTTTCTGACATGTGATGCCATGGAGAATTTTGTATTTGCCTTAATTGCTTATGCAACATATTATTTTGTATTCAAGTTGAATAATATCTATAAAAAAGCTGGTTCTGTAATCCTTTTTCTCATCATACTGGCATTGTTGGCACTACTCAAAGATTACAGGAAATATGATGTTATTGCATTTCAAGAAACATTCAAATACTTCACAAGCTTTTTGGGACAATCGCTTTTATTTTATTCAGGCATCTATTTGGTAAATCAATTGGAGCTTCTAAATCGTTACAAAAAATTGAAAGAAGAATTAAATCAAGCCAAAGCACAATTGTTGAGGAATCAATTGCATCCACATTTCCTATTTAATACATTCAATTCTTTGTATAGCCTCTCCTTGAAAAATCACCCAGAGACATCCGATTATATTTTAAAACTATCAAGTATGATGCGCTATCTTACAGATGAAACGCACCTTGGGAAAGTCCCATTGAACAATGAAATAGATTTTATTGAAAAATACATCGCCATTGAAAGAATCCGATTTGGTAAAGATGCTCGTATTGAACTTACCATAGAGGACTCTAATGACGATGAAAAATTGATAGCGCCTTTTCTTTTGATAACACTTGTGGAAAACGCATTCAAGCATGGGTTTTATACAAACTCAAAAGATGCATTTGTAAGCATCAACGTGAATATTGAGAATAAAGACCTTCTATTTACAGTAGAAAACAGTTTTTTTAACAAACAGCATTTTCAAGAAAGCAAGCGAGAAGGCAAAGGGCTTGAGAACTTAAGACAACGCTTGCAATTGCTTTATCCGAAGAAATCAAGCATAAAGACCTCCAACACAGAAAAAAACTATACTGCGCAACTTAAAATAATATTAAACTAACCTAGATGATCCTTTATAAAACCATAATAATAGATGATGAATCTTTGGCCATTGATGTCTTAACTCATCATTTAAAGCGGTTCTCTAATTTTGAAGTGATTAAAACATTTACAGATTCGGTTGAAGCTTTTAATTTTTTAAAATCAGGTCATGAAATAGATGTTGTCTTTACAGACATTGCAATGCCCGAAATTTCTGGGATCGAACTTGTAAGACTTTCCAAGGCTAGAACTAAGTTCATAATGACTACGTCCTTTAGTCAATATGCAGTTGAAAGCTTTGATTTGGAAGTGATCGACTATTTATTGAAACCAATTTCATTTGAACGTCTTTGCAAAGCCATTTCGCGGTTTGAAAGTATAGAGAACATTAAGAATCAAAATAGGCTTGAACCCTCTTTTTTTGTAAAGGGAGGAGATGAATTTATCAAGATTCTGATAAAGGACATCGATTACATTGAAGGGTTGAAGGATTATGCCAAGATTATTACTGGGAAAAACTATTGTTTGGCGTTAAAGACATTAAAATCTATAGAAACCGCATTGAGTCCTTATAAATTTATGAGAATTCATAAATCGTATATCGTCCCATTGTCGAAAATAAGTCAATACAATGGAAGATGTGTACTGGTCAACAATTCAGAAATCCCCGTTGGGAATAGTTATAGAGAAGCTTTAAAGGTTTATTTGAACAACAATAAATTATAATCCATTCGACATATATTCACAAATACCATTAATCAGCCATTATTTGAAATGCTCAATCACCTAAACATATTCAGTTTTATTGCCTATTTATAAAAAACATATCATATTATAATTACAAAAAGTCTTAAAAAACTATATTCGCGCCATGTGGATGTATTTGGGCCTGTTGGCAGCACTTTTTTTGGGATTACACAGTTTATGCAAAAAGCACGCAGTACAAGGAAATGAGGTTTTCCCAGTACTCTTGGGTACTATTTCGAGTGGGTTTTTATTTGTAGCGTCGTTTTATCTCTTTTCCATTTTTTATCCTGACTACGCCTTGGAGAATGGCTATGATTTCCAAGATATTTCTTGGCAAACACATGGGTTTATTTTTATAAAGTCAGCCATTATGGCAAGTTCTTGGATTTTAGCCTACCAAGCTTTAAAGCATTTACCCATTACCATAGTCACTCCCATACGCTCCGCCGGGCCGTTTTTCACCTTTATAGGTGCCATTGTAATTTATAAGGAAAGTCCAAACTTGTACCAATGGATGGGTTTTTTCCTAATTATCTTCTCAGTGATCCTATATTCTAGAATTGGAAAAAAAGAAGGATTGAACTTTAAACGCAACAAATGGATATTTGCCATTGTTGGTGCCACATTTTTAGGGGCCAGTAGTGGTTTGTATGATAAGTTCTTAATTCAGAGTTTAAGCTTGAACCCGCAAACATTGCAATTTTGGTTTTGTATGTATACCATACTGATTTTACTGGTTATATTAACCATTACTTGGTTCCCTTATGCTGAGAAGCGAAAAGCGTTTAAATTCAGATGGTCCATCGTTGCCGTCGGTATTCTATTACAAGCTGCAGACTATTTCTATTTCAAGGCCTTGCAAGATCCCGATGCGCTAATTATGTTGCTATCTGCCATAAAGCGAAGTCAAATACTAATTGCTGTCGTAATTGGTGGTCTCATTTTCAAAGAGAAGAACAAGAGAAAGAAATTAGTTCCATTGTTGGGCATCATGATGGGAGTATTTTTGATTTTATACTCATAAACCAATAAATGCTCAACAAGATTTCAATTGTACAAATATGTATGGTGAGAAACATGAATATAAAATACCCAAAACTAATTTAAAAACTTAGTTCCCAACATTTCGGAAGCATCCATTACAATCATTTTTGCAGAAGTATCCTCAGTACGCACCAATTGTCTCAATGCATTTAGTCTGTTTACTGGTATGGTAACAAAAATCAGATGCTTTTCTTGGGTTAAACTTAAGTTGTTGCCTTTCATCAAAGTTCCGTTCACTCCAATTTTATCATTTATTAGCAAACCGATCTTTTCTAAATTATTAGGTGAGGAAATATGAACAATCCTGCCATTGGGACGTCCAGTCAAAATAACATCAATCATTTTTGTTGTAATAAAAATACTTATCATGCTCCATAATGCAAGTTCAACATTTTTAAAAACAACTCCAGTAGCAATTATAACGATTGTATCTAAAATAAGAATTACCGTCCCTGTCTTCAAAGAGGTTTTAGAGGTTATAATGCGCGCAATTATAGTTCCTCCACCAGCAGAACCACCTCCTTTGAATATAAAACCTATTCCTGCTCCAACGGATACACCTCCATACAATGTGGCCAATAGAGGTTCATTGCTCAAGGGAGCCAAGCCTACGAATTGAGAAAGCACATCTATAAACAAACTAATCATCAATATTGCTATGGTGCTCTTTATGGCGAAATATTTCCCTAGATATTTAATACTCACCAGCAACAATGGAATGTTTATGGCTGCAAACAATATCCCTATTGAGACTTTGAAAAGACTGTTGAAAATAATGGCCAAACCACCTGTACCGCCCATGGCAATACTGTTAGGACTTAAAAAGCCTACTACTCCAAATGCCATTGAAGCACAACCAATAATTATAAAAACATAATTAAGAAACTCTTTCTTCATTTAAATAGGGATTAAAAAATGCAAAGTTAGAACATTCTATTTAGTTGCAACAACAGAAAATTATTGATTTCAGATATTATATTTTCCATTCCACATGTATTTTCCTTTTATAGATACTATTTACTACAATAGAGCAACGACAAATATTTGTTGATTGCTTCACCAAGCAGTAGTTATCAGTTCAATCATCATCATGTTTTCGCTAGCATAACATTCGTTTCACATTCAGCTAATCTTGGTTTTGTTTCTTGTCATAAATAAAAACCAAAGAAAAATGAAAGCCTTAAATCTTATTTCTATACTCTTCTTAAGTTCATTCGCAATTTCTTCATGTGATTTCATAGATGATACTCTTGGAGATCACAATCAAGATGAAAAACCTCTAATCATTGCTCATCGTGGAGCGCAGTCCATCCTTCCCGAGCATTGCTTGGAAGGGTATGTCAAAGCCGTAGAAATGGGAGCTGATTTCATAGAACCGGATTTGGTAATGACAAAAGATGGACATTTGGTTGTAAGACACGAGCCTTTTTTGTCTGGAACAACGAATGTGTCAGATCTACCAGAATTTGCCGACTTGAGAACAACCAAGGAGCTAGATGGAAAAACAATTACAGATTGGTTCGCTTCCGACTTTACACTACTTCAAATCAAATCCTTAAAAGCTAGACAAGCATATGATGGCAGACCAAAAGATTTTGATGACCTTTATGAGATTCCTACTTTTAAGGAAGTCATAGCTCTATCTAAAGAATTGTCCTATCGAACAGGAAGAATCATTGGTATCTACCCAGAATTGAAACATCCTTATTTTCATAATGCACTATTCGATTTCAGAATGGAAGACAAGTTTCTTTCTATCTTGGAAGCAACTGATTTTAATCATGAGAATGCGCCTATTTTTGTTCAATGCTTCGAAGTAGAACCCTTGCAATACATCAATGAGAGGTCATCTGTTAAATTGGTCCAATTAATCTCCACATACAACATCAAAAAAGATGGCTCTCTGGATTATAATGTCCCAACTGGTGATTACATCTCCTATGGCTCCCCTTTTGATTTTCACGTAAATGGTGATACTAGAACCTATGAATTCTTTACCACAAAGGAAGGAATGGATTTTGTCGCGGAGTATGCAGACGGCATTGGCCCATGGAAACCTTTTATAATTTCCTATAAAACTGAAGATTCCGGGGAAATAGAGCTATTGCCTCCAACAAATTTCATAGACTTGGCTCACCAAAGTAATCTACTGGTTCATCCCTATACGTTCCGTAATGAAAATACACAATGGAGTAATGGCAACTTCGAAGAAGAGTATCATCTATTTTTTGATGCAGGTGTGGATGGTATATTTACCGATTATATAGATGAGGCCTCCAAAGCTGTCGCTAGTTGGAATGACTAACGTGTCTACCTTTTCAATAAAAAAACAACCTATTGAATTTCAATAGGTTGTTAAGTTTACATACTTTTTTAAAAGGCTATTTATAATTAATTAAAATTGCAATCTTACATATTTCTTACTCAACAATCAATCTTTTGGTAACTGTACCCTTGTCTGTTTCGACTTTAACGACATATAGACCTGTACTCAATGTAGTTAAATCCAAAAGCACTCTGTCATCAACAATGTTTGGTACCATAGCATATGTTAATTGTCCAACCATGTTGTATATGTTGACATTAGCTTTTTCAACTTCACCACCAAACGTAATCGTAACTTCTCCTGTTGTTGGATTGGGATAAATGTTGAACCCTTCCAATTCCAATTCATCAATTCCCAAAGTTGATTCTATCGTAACCGTAAATGACATATTCTGTGGACCTGATGGATTCCCACAATCCACATTGAAATTGGCTTGAAGTGACCATACTCCCTCAACCTCGTCGTCATTGTCTACAACAGAAGCAAAAGAGACATTTTCCGTGTTATGGGTTGTACCACTTGGTGCTGTCCATAGCCATGTACCATCAAAAAGAGAGCCTGGTAATCTCAGCTCCAAATCCTCCCCTTCGTTCATTACCACATTTGCTCCATTGTTGATGGATGAGAAGCCTCCTCCATCTATATTAGCTTCTATGGCATTTGACAAATCAGGATTCATGGAATATACATTAAGAACAACGTTCTGACTACTCGAAGCACAGGTGTTCAAATTATCATAGTAGACGATATATACTCCTGAATTCGAAGGTTGGACATTGTTAAATTGCCACGCAGTGGATATATCTGGTGAATTGTCAATTGTCCCATCCGGATACTCTATTTGTACGTTGTCCACACCTAAGTTTTGTATTCCCAAATAGATGTTCCCTCCTGAACATACTGTCAAATTCCCTTGCTGAAGCCAACTTGTCCCATCATTTACATAAGGAACCAATGCAAGAGGGGTTTCTACCGTTAGGTTTATACTTTGTTGGGCAATACATCCCCCATTGTCATATGAAATGACATATGCTCCAGAATCGGAGGCTTGTATGTTGTTCAACTGCCATGCAGTTGCTATGTCTGGAGAATTGTCGATTGTTCCATCCGGGTACTCTATTTGTACATTGTTCGTCCCAACATCTTGCATCCCCAAATAAACATTCGCTCCCAAACAAATCGTCAAATTGTCTTGCTGCAACCAATTAACACCATCATTCACATATGGGGTTACCACCGTACCACACTGCAATATCGATAAAGATGCTTTAAACATCCCTCTACCATGGGTCCCAATATATATATCATCTCCATTTAGATATTGGATTTCAATGTCATTTACCGAAGTATTGGGCAAACAACCAAATTTTTGCCAAGTCGTGGCTCCATCATCCAAAAAGTACACACCATCATATGTTCCGATGAATATTGATCCTACCATTGTCTCGTAGGTCTCCAATGACAATATCGGAGCATTAGGCAAGTTGTAAGAAATATTTTGCCAATTTGCTCCGCCATCATTAGACTTGTACACTTTCGAATTCCCCGTAAAACCTCCATATGATATGTAAATCGTGTTTTCATTTGTAGGGTGTACCTCCAAATCGGAAATAGGTTGATTTACTGGAGTATTGTATGTTACCCAGTTATTGTTGTTGCTATTTTTGACATATAGGGTATTATATCGCGTAGCATATATTTTATTTGAATTGGATTTGGCTATGGCCAATTGTTCCAAATTGCCTGAACTTATGTTATTCCCAATATTAGTCCAATTGTTTCCTCTATCATTCGAAGAATATACGCTTTTGTATCCTATGACAATTCGGTCCGAATTATTGGGATCCAATTTAAAAGGAGCTTCCCAGGCCCCATTTCCACCTTGTCCAGAAGGAGAAATATAACTAAGTACCCCATTGTTCCATCTCCTTAAATTTCCATTTTGGATGGAATAATACCTTATATTGGAATTATTGAAATCTATTTCCTGCCCCATACCATCTGCAGTAGGCTCATAGCTCTGCCATTGCCCGTTTTGATTCCTTGTCACATTCCCATTGTCTTGAGATCCAGCTCCAAGAACAGAAGCATCCGTTTGGGAAACAGCAATGTCATAATACTGCGTTATGAACAAGTCCGATGAAAGGTTTGCAAAACTATTGTTGGAAACAGAATATCGGAAAACACCTCCATCGTTACAATAATACACATAATCCGCTTGAAGAGGATTGGTGTAAATATTTCTTTGATCGACATGAATGACAGGCAATCCCCCATTCCCCAACCAATGCGATGTGGCCTGAAAGCTACTTCCCGTATTGGAAGACCTGTGGCAATCGAAATTACCTACAATCAAATTTGAGTCTGAACCATTGGCAAATGCAATGACACAATTGGATTCAGGCAATGTGGACTGGGAAAAACTTGATCCATGGTTTGATGAGACATTCAATGCATTCGAATTTGTGACTGCCACATATCCAGAATTGCTTTTGTTGGATACCGAAATTCGAACTTGACCACTACCAAAATCCGTGTTGTAGTTGAATGTTTGACCATTGTTGGTACTTAGATAGTATTCTCCGTTTGCTCCTCCCGCATAGACATTATTTGAATTCAAACTATATTTCACGCTTCTAAAATCTCCATTGACCAATATGGTGCTCGATTGAAAATAATTGGTTGTTCTGTATAGACCATTCGATGTCGCCACAAGAAATTCTGAAGGATTATTGGGATTAACGTCCATTTCATAGATCCTTATATTCTGTGGTAATGTAAATGATAGACTGGTTGGATTGAAAGTCGTTCCCCCATCATTGGACTCATAGATTCCAATTCCAGATGGGCCATACCAAACAATGTCACTCAAAGCTATAAAAACCCTATTGGGATTACCCGCATCTAAAATAATGTCAGCTACGGATGTATGTGGCAAATCATCGTTTAGGTTTACGTAAGATTGCCCTCCATCTGTCGTTTTCCATAAGCCGCCAAATGCAGCCCCAACTAAAAATGTATTTTGATCTACAGGATGAAAACCAATGCTATTTACCCTTCCCATATCTATTTGGTATCCAAAGTTACCATTGTAATTGACCTCGGACCAGTTTACACTAAAATCAGAATCATTGCAACTAGCCGAACTGAAACTTGCTCCCTTCGAATTGACTAAGTTGGTAAAATCCGCTAAAATACCTTCTTCGTCAAGTCTATATTTCCAAAAACTTTTCCACCGCTGGTATTTCACGAAATCCCCGTCTCTAAAGTCTCCAGATGACAATTCACCAAATGTAAGTCCTGGACATTCTCTCTTAAAAAAATCATCTGCCTCTTCGGTTATTTCCTCAAAGGTTCTTTGTTTACCATCTACCTTTTCAAAAGAAGTAGAAATTATCTCTTTAATGCTTCTTACATTGTCTTTGTTTTCGTTTTGAGAATACAGGAAAGCACTTAAAAACGAAAAAAGAATAAATAGAGTGTTGTTTTTTTTCATAGTCATATATAATTAAGCTATTAATCTTGAATTAAATCACCTTGCTCACATTTATTTCTTTTTCAAATATTCATCTTTTGAAACCAAAATTTGAGAATACTCATTCTTACATTTTGAGCAAGATATTTAGGAGTAATGAATTGACGACAAAACACATAAAAAACACAAATACAATATCTTAGGTGTTTGACTAGTCACAAAATTATTTTAAACAAAACTAACTGGTTAATAGTAAATTAACCATTATCAATCATAAATTATCCAATAAAAGAGTTCATGGTGAAATTCCTGATAAAATATTATCAAGACCAATAAAATACATTTTAGATTTCTTGAAAGCCTAATCAAAACTGTGCAACACCAGCAATAATCACTTCATATCTAAGCCAGAGTATAAAACATGCTCAACTGGCAGGAACAATAGCTACAATTACCTTTAGGATTATAATACATGGGGAAATGAAGTTACGAGTTATCTGGTTAACATTGATTGAAGAACAATGCACATCTTTGTCAATGATGAACTCAATACTAACAACTACACAGCTTCGACCTTTCAAACAATAATGTTTGCCCAATGGTAGAAATCACATCGGATAAAGTTTCTCGTATTTTGAATGTTACTGACTTTGGATCGATGTATTTAATGCATCTGAGGTATCGCTTTCATAGAGTGTTTGACGACGGTTTTTTACAAAAAATGCCGCCCGACTTAAAAAAGCAAGGCAGCACTTACGGTAAAATAGCATGGTACACTAATCAATTAATAACGAAGGGAGAATACATCTATATTTATTTATGAAGGTTATGAGTATTTAATCATTCTTTATACCAAGCAATTCCAATTGTTTTTCCAACTTGGCAACCTTAGCTTCAAGTTCTTGTACGGCCTTTACCAACGGCACCACGAATTCAGCATAGCGTAAACCATAGGAGTCCTCTGCATTTTTTGGTTTATCGACACCACTGAAATCATAATTTAGTTCTTTTGCAGCTTGTTCGACCTCTTGTGCAATGAACCCAGTTTGGATTTGATATCCTTTGGCTTTTTCTGATTCATCTGTAGCCTTCCTTATGTCATCAGGAACATTGAGCCAATTTCCTATGGCATCCATATCCAAGTTGTAAGTTACAGGCTTTAGCTTCTTGATGAATGCCAAACCAGGGACATCATTCTTAATGTTCTTTTTGAAACGCCCATCCGAGAGGTTCGTCCAATTGGCATAGCCACCTATACTGGTTACTGTATGAAAACCAAGCCTAATTTGATTGGATGCAGTAATAGAAGTACTATACCCAAAAGCAGAACTATCGTTGTAATTCCCTGTATTATACGCATTGTTTCCAATGGCTGTATTGTTGTTTCCAGATGAGGGAAACTCCAATGCTTCCATTCCTATGGCTGTATTTCCATTACCTGAAATCAAAGTTCTCATAGAACTAGTACCAATGGCAACATTCGCATAGCCACTTATAAATTCCGGCATCGCGTTATTCCCGACTCCCACATTCCACATTCCTGAGGCGTTTTTGGACAAAGTTCCTTTTCCAACTGCAGTGTTTTGATAACCAGAGGTATTGGACATGAGAGCGTCTATCCCAAAAGCGGTATTCCCGAAAGAAGCATTGACACCCAATGCGTTGTGTCCAAAAGCAGTAACATAATTTGATAGCTCACCAGATCGTTGGTTATTGTATCTAAAATACAAAGGCCAACTAGTCGTTGTTCCAATGAAATTTGAGGAGTTAGTATTGCTGTTTCCATTAATTGACCAAAAATTGTCTGTATTACTTTGGAGATTCCCTTGAGAATCTGTACTTAGAAACGAAGCGTTAGGATAATTAGCTATGCGTACCGTACCGTTGGTATGCAATTGAGCTGTTGGGAAAGTGACCCCAATACCGACGTTTCCTTCTACGATCGCTCCATTGGTTGGAGCTGCATAGGTTCCAGAATAGGAAGACCCTATGGACATTCCTCCTTCCACATCCAATTTTGATGCTGCATAAGAGGTTCCAATGCCTACATTGCCACTTGTATTAATGCGTACACGCTCTGCGTTTCCAGTCCTAAAAGACAATGATACGTTATCCGTCGTGCCAACAAAATTCGTAGATCCGTTGGTACCCGAATTACCTACTAGCCCCCATCCAGACGTGCTACCGCCACCACCTCCAAGACCTATCCAATCCGGAACAGTATTGTCCCAATAGTAAAATCCAGGTGATTTTGAACCAGATGTAGTGGTCAGATATACCAACATTCCTTGTTGGTTAGCTGTTGGGTTTATGGCAGAAAAAGCATCGACCTTGGGTATGAGAATACCATCGGTAGCCTGTGGGGCATTTTGATTGCTGGATCGAATGTCCAACATGGCGTTTGGATTTGTTGTACTTATACCAACTTGGGCGTAAATAGATACACTTAACAATAGTAAAATAACGGGAGTAATTTTTTTCATAAATTGTAATTTTAAAAATTAGATAATAAAAACAATAAAGAGAAAGTTTTGGGGCACATAGCAATTATAAGAAAGTAAAGACTCAAATTTAGGCTTGAACAAAGGGAATCAATTTAAATTTCCGAAATCCGTACTAATTAAGAATCATCATTTTGTACGAAAATATGCTCATAAAGTTTTTTGAATCTCGAAAAAAAAATTATCTTACACATATTAGATCCCAGCGAACAAATTTCACAAGCATCAAGAATTAGCGTTTTTTCAATTTTAAGTTTGTATGATGATTGAAATACTATTTTGGTCAATTTGAGCTTTTAATATTTAACAAACCTAATTATCGTGTTATTCATTAATTCATAGAAACACAAAATATGGACATAGACAAAATTCTTGCTTTCATTAGTCTTTTGGGAGTAGTACAAGGGTTGGTCATGGGATTGATATTCATTATTTCGTACAAGAAGAAGAAGGCTTCTCTTTTTCTAGGGATCTTTGTCATTGTCTATGCCCTCAACCTGCTCCAAGACCCCCTTTGTCAATTAGGGTTCTTTACAATGTATCCGCAATATTTGATGACCCCCATATATTTCTATTGGTCACTTTTTGTGTTCTTTTACATTTATGTGGCACATATCTCCTCCTTACCAAAGAGCAAGCTCATCTATTTGCTCTTAATTCCTGGGCTTATAGAACAAGTAATAGGCATTGTCAACACTTTCAAAGATATTGATACCCAATGGGAGATTTATAGATCCGATTTGTATTTACATACCATTTATGGTTCTATGGCATATAGCATCATTATTGGGCTAATAACCATAATACATATAAACAAACACATTAAGACAATTGACGATTATTTTTCCTCGTCAGAAAAAAAAGAGCTACAATGGGCCAAGCTATACGCAACATTTGGCATTTTTTTCATATTGATTCATTTACTTTTACCTTCAGAGATCATCCAAACGGATTGGTTTGGAGTATTGTCTAAAACGACCAATGTTGCTTTGTTGTATTGGGTGATGATTCGTGGATTCTTTCAAAAAACGGTCGTATTGCCTAGAATGGAACATACAGGCAAAAAGGAATCATTGGATTGCATAGGTAGAAGTAAGAAAACCTCAAAAGACAAAAATGACTTATCAAGATATACAAACGTAATCGAGGATTCCAATGCCTTGATCTTATCAAAAAAACTATATGTAAAACCTGACTTGACCATCGTCGATCTAGCTTCCGAATTGGATATGCACCCCAAATTGGTTTCCCAATCCATAAATTCGATTCTAAATCAAAATTTCAACACATACATCAATGGCTTTAGGATAGAAAGGGCCAAAGAGATGTTAAAAGAACCTAAAAGCGACTTGAGTATTGATGGCATTGGATTGGAGGCAGGTTTTAAAAGTAAGAGTTCTTTTTACACTGCATTCAAGAAATTTACAAAAACGACTCCATCCAAATACAAATATTGATTACTCCTTTGGGAGTTCATATGCAAAAGCCCGACTTATTCAATCGAGCTGTCACATATAAATTAACTTAAAGATATTGTCATATCTTAATAAAAAGCTTCACTCCTATCTTTTCCAGTATTAGTATGCACTTTTAAAATGTAAATTCCATTAGATAAATTGGATACATCCATTTCATTGGTTTTATCTTTCAACACTTTTTGACCTTGTAAGGTAAAAACTTCGACTTTATCAATAAGGTTTTCCAGTTGAAAATTTAAAATTGTTGTTGCAGGGATTGGATATAACGTAATGGTGTTTAACTCATGATCTTCAACAGAAAGGGAAGCACAATCTTCACTAAAGATGGTTGTTGCATCTACATTGGTCCAATTTGTAGTACTCCAAGTTGCGTCATCTACTTCTATGCATACAAGGTTTGGGTTATCTGTTGCTTGGGAAATTGAAAAATTCGAGTTATTCCCATTTTTTACATTCAATGATGTCAAGGTCGAATTTTAAGTACACGCCAAATAATTTAAAGCTGTATTGGCACTTAGATCTAAAACGGCTATGGGGTTATTATGGCAAGTCAAGTCGTTCAATGCCGTATTGGTAC
Organism: uncultured Bizionia sp.; assembly: GCA_947496215.1. Taxonomy (GTDB): domain Bacteria; phylum Bacteroidota; class Bacteroidia; order Flavobacteriales; family Flavobacteriaceae; genus JAHDHI01. Next base: position 277,507 of record CANMCF010000001.1, on the reverse strand, counting down.
TCATATCCAAACTGGCAAATGAATTGTTACTACAATTTATGCTCGTTACATTTATGTTGTTACTCAAATCCAAGGAGGTTAAAAGGTTGTTGTTGCAATAAATCCAATTTATGGAAATATTGTAAGTCAAATCCAAATTGGACAATGAATTATCATGACAAAACAAATTACTTAGTGCAAGGTTGCCACTTAAATCTAAAGTCGTTAAGTCATTATGAGAGCAATAAAGAGAGGATAATGCTAAATTGACGCTCAAGTTTATGCTTGTCAATGAATTATTGGAACAATTAAGTCCCGTTAAACCTACAAAGGCTTCTATTCCCGTTAAATTTGAAATGTTTTTATTACTTACATTTAAGCTAGCTACCGTATTAATATTGGATGTAGGAACATAGTTACGAATAAAGAGAGTAATGTTTGCTTCGATATAGTTTTGCAACAAAACTATATCGAAGCAAGAATAGTGGAATCACCCGAAATGGGTGATTTTCATAAATGATTTTTATAGACCTTTGTTTTTTCAATAACGCATTTGCATTAAATAAAGAAGTTATATTTGCAAACACATAAGCCAAATCATAAGTAACCTACTTGTTAACAATTAACTGCATAAAAAAAACAACGACTCTAATTGTATTGATCCTATATACGGTTGTAGCTTATGCACAAAAACCCGTTTATAAACATTATACCACGGAAGACAACCTACCTCATGACATCACTTATCAGATCATACAAGATGAGCAAGGGTACATATGGGTTGGCACAGATGATGGACTCTCCAAATTCAATGGAACAGAGTTCACAAATTTCTCGTATGAAGACGGACTGCAATCAAACTATGTAATTGACATATTTGAAAGCAACCCAAATGAATATTTAATTGCAACATGGGGATCTGGGCTGCATTATCTAAAAAATGATAGCATATATAAAAGCAATGTTAAGAATGATGATCACACAAAAATCAAAAAGGCATACAAGTTAAATGATTCCATAATATATGGTTCCAAAGACTTCCACCCCATTCTGTACAACATAAGACAAAAAGAAAAGAACGTTTGCTACACCATCAAGAATGAGATCACGTCAAAACCAGAATTCACGTTCATAAAACCAAAAATTGGAATAGAGGAATATGGCATAAATGAAGCTTTTATAGATTCTACGCTATACTTGTTTTCATCTGAAATACGTAAACATGGACTTGAATCCTTAAAAGGAATCTATATTTATGAAAATAACAAATTCAAGAAACTAGACTATTCCAAATTAAACAATGTCGAAGTACATGGCATAGCAAGTGACAACAAATATTTGTTTGCTTCTTCATTTAGTACAATAACCATCTATGATGGAAAAAAGGTAATTGATGAACGGGTAATGAACATCAATGGTGCAACCATCGTCAATTTGCAAATGGACGACAACAAGTTTTATTTCATTTCCATCGACAGTGTGGATGGCACAAGGAAACTATATAGTTACGATTGGCACAATGACTATTTGAAAGATCTTTCATCAAAACTGGGAATCAATAGCTTCATTTCAGATTTCATGTTTGATCGAGATCATAGCCTATGGATTACAACTTATGGACAAGGAATATATTATTTGCCATATCTATCCAACCTCTTCTTTGGAAAGGATTTTTTTCAAAACCCAGATTTGAAGCATATAGATGTCTTTCAGGACAATTTACTCGCAATAGCCCCAAATGCAATTTATGAGATTGAAAACGATTCTTTGAAGTCTGAGGAAAGAATCCCATTTCATACTGAAGCGTTCATTGTAAATGACAAAAGCAAAGAGATTGATTTGATTTCTTACCGAACAGCAAAGCTGAAAGCCAACATTTCCGGATATGACCTTGTCAACAAGACATCAAAGTCATATTTATTCCATAAAGACTCCTTAACCATCAGAATAGAAGGCAATGCCATCTCCTTTCATAAAGACAATGAACTGTTGAAGCATAGACCCATTCATCAAATCAAGGATCAAGATGGGACTTTAAGAAAGGCCATATTCCATAAAGACAAAATATATGCCTTGTTCGGCAAGGTGGGAGTATTCGTTATAGATGCCAATACAGGTGAAGATTTAGAGTTATGGAACAAAAAAAATGGCATGTATACGAATCGTTTCAAAGATATTACAATAGTGAACGATACCATTTGGTTGGCCAGCAATATGGGAGTCATAAGAAAGACCTGGAATGAAACTAAAGTATACACGACTAATTACGGCTTAATAAGCAACCATATAAATGATTTACACATTGATAAACATGGCTTGCTATGGGTAGCCTCACAAAAAGGGTTGAATGTTTGCATTGACAATCGCTTCTACACGATAGACAAGAGCCTTGGGCAGCAATCATCTTTCATAACAAAGATCATAGAACACGACAACCATATCTATGCCACAGGAAACAATGGGCTATTAAAAATGGACAACACCAATCCATTCAAACCTAGGTTGAATACTCAATTGATCGTAAAACAAGAAGATTATGAATTTAGATTGATCACCATAAATTACATCAATTCTAATTCATTGAAGGTTGCATATCAATTGGATGATTCTTCTTGGATAGAAACGGATGAGGGATTACTTGACTTTGAAACCATAAAAGAAGGGAGCCATCAAATAAGGTTCAAATACAAAGATAGCTTGAGCAATTGGACACATACAAAGGTATATGACTTCAAGATAGTATTGCCTTGGTACAATCAAATTTGGTTTTATGTGTTGATAACAGTTGTCATTTTTGGGAGCATCATCCTCTTTACATACCACCAGCTTCAAAAAAGCAAAGCAAAAAACAAAGCCTTAAAGATTACCATTGCAGAGCGTGAAAAGTTACGTGATGAACTAAATCAGGTAAGAACGAATGTTGCTCAAGATTTCCACGATGAGCTGGGAAATAAATTGGCAAGCATTTCTGTATTATCCAACCTTCTTTCCAAGAAAACGGATATCGATATGCAGTTACATAAAAAAATCACCCAGATAAACAAAGATGCCAAGGCCCTTTATTCAGGCATGCGAGATTTCGTTTGGGCCATAGACCATAAAAGCGATACACTTGTAGAACTCATGTTCTATCTCAACAATTTTGGAGAGGAATTATTTGAAAACACATCCATAATGTTCATTTCAGGAAATAATCACAATTGCGATGAGGATATGGCCCTACCCTACTATTGGAGCAAACAATTGGTATTTGTTTTCAAAGAAGCCATGACAAATTGTTTGAAACACAGCAATGCCACAAAAGCAACACTCCGCTTTGCCATAGCAGAGAACAGTTTGAGCGTTTCGTTCAAAGACAATGGCATTGGTTATTCAGATGAAGCATTGGAACGAAGAAACGGTCTTTCCAACATGCATCGCAGAGTAGAAAAGATAAACGGCAATTTGAAGATAGTTTCCAATGACGGCGTACAAGTTGTTTTTACTGGTCTTTTAAAAAATCAAATCTAAAATCACCCTTTTCGGGTGACTTTGGAGCTATGGTGCTGTTATAGTTTTGCAACAAAACTATAATTATGAAACAAACATTACTCTCTTTATTCATAGCAGTATCTTCGATAGCTGTAAATGCCCAAAACACCTATGTGCCGGACGACAACTTCGAGCAAGCCTTGATAGACCTAGGCTACGATTCTGGAGCTTTGGACGATTATGTTCCTACTGCAAACATCAATACCATAGAAAATATAAATGTGGCAACAAAAGGCATCTCTGATTTAACAGGAATCGAAGATTTCACGGCGTTGGCTTATCTAACCATGTACAATAACCAAGTTACCAATTTGGACATAAGCAACAATATCTCATTAGTTTACCTTTTTGCCTATGGAAATCAATTATCTAACATAGACGTTGCTGCAAATACAAACTTAAACTACTTGAATGTGGGAAACAATCAATTAACCAGCCTAGATGTATCCAACAATACTCTTCTAGAGACTTTGCATATCCCAGTCAATTCGATCACCAGTTTGGAACTAAGCAACAACGCATCATTAATTTACTTGGATGTCTCAACAAATAGCTTAACGTCTTTAAATGTCCAAAATGGAAACAATGCGAACATTACTACTTTTAAAACCAACTACAACAACTTTTTGACCTGCATACAAGTAGATGACGCAACTTGGAGTACTACGAATTGGACAGACATCAATTCCTCAACCAGTTTTGATGAAAATTGTACTATGTGCATAGTGAATATTCCTGATTCGAACTTTAAGAACTATTTGTTAAACCATTCAGGAATAAACATCAATAGTGACACAGAGATACAATGTGATGAAGCTTCTGCATACAATGGAACCATAGACTGCAACAACATGTCCATTTCAGATTTAACAGGGATTGAGGCATTTACGACTCTTAGTCAATTGAAATGCTATAACAACTCATTGACAAACTTGGATGTATCCAACAACACCAATCTAACATGGTTGGAAGCAAATTACAATAACATAGCAAGCATAGATGTTTCAAATAACGTGCAATTGAACTATTTTCATATTGCCGAAAACAACTTGTCCAGTATTGACATATCCAACAATACATCCTTGACATCCGTTTCCATACGTAATAATGACATCTCTAGTTTTGATGTTGCCAACAATATTTTTCTGGACGCAATTTCAATAGAAGGTAATTTCTTAACCAGTTTTGATGTTAGCACCAATACCAGTTTAACTTATTTGAATGCCAAACTAAATAATTTGACATCATTGAATGTCAAGAACGGAAACAATTCAACTCTTGTGAATTTTTGGTCTACCGGCAACCCAAACCTTGATTGTGTCGAGGTGGACAATGCTAGCTGGAGTGATGCAAATTGGACCAATATAGATTCCAATACCAATTTCAATGAGGATTGCTCTTCCTTGAGTATCGATGAGTTTGAAGAAATAGTCGATTTCGAATTATACCCCAACCCAAGCAATGGAGTAATAAACATCAAAAGCAAAAACGTTATAGACAAAATAACCATATATGATCTTCAAGGTAGAATTGTCAAGGTGAGTCATCCAAATCAAAAAACAGTTAGAATAACAACACCTTCTCTTCAGAAAGGAATATATTTGATATGCCTAAAAGGAGGAAATGCAATAGCTTCCAAACAATTGATAATAAAATAAATTCAGAATAGCAAAATGTCATTGAGGGTTGTCATTATCGAAGATCATGAAATATTGCTGCATTCTTATGCAGAAATAATAGACGCAGATTCACAATTCACGACTGTGGGCAAGTACACGTGTTGTGAAACAGCACTGATGAACTTCAAGAATGACAACCCTGATATTTTGTTGATAGACGTCCAATTACCAGGTATGAATGGCATTGAAGGCATCAAAGCCTTCAAAAGAGTCAAACCACTAGTACAAGCCATAATCATTTCGGTCCATGAAGGTTCAAAATACATATTCGAGGCATTATGTGCTGGTGCAGTTGGTTACCTCACCAAGAACATAGAACCCCAAGAATTGATAAATGCCTTGTTACAAGCAAAGAATGGTGGTGCTCCTATGAGTAGCAAAATTGCCAGAAAAGTTGTGGAGTCTTTTCAATTCCCAAAGGAAGAAGAACTTTCGGATAGAGAAAATGATGTATTGGAGTTACTCGCCAAAGGAAAAAGCTATGGAGCCATTGCCCAAGATTTGCATTTATCAATCAATACGATAAAAACGCATACTAGGAATATTTACGAAAAGCTACATGTTAACAGCAAAAAGGAGATTATTCAGAAATATGCATTTAAAAGCACCAAATAAATCATATACTATTTCCTAATAGATGGCAGTGGACATTTATCAAACGATGTTTCAATCCTTTATTTCCAATTTGTACCCAACGCCATGAACATTGGAAAGCTTTATGGAATCGTCACCCTTTAACTTCTTTCTAAGTTTGGACACGTAGGTATCCAAGCTTCTACCTACAAACACACCATTGTCCTCCCAAACCTTTTTTGTCAGTTCATCTCGCTTTATTATTTGGTTGGGATTGGAGACGAAAATTGCCAACAATTCGCATTCTTTTTTGGAAAGGCTAATCTCTGCGGCAGCCTTTACAAGTTTATTCTGTTCCGGGAAAAAGTAAAAACTACCAATCACGTATTTTTCCTTTTCATCGCTGTCAGGTTGTTCTTGCTTTCTAGTATTCAGTACAAAATCCAACAAAGCAATGACAACAATGAAAATCAAAAGATACAAGAACACTTGTTTGCTAAAAAAAGAAGCTGTTCTCTTGGTAAACTTCACATCTATCTCATAACAACTTATTGGCATGGTTCGTCCAATGCATGGTATAATGACGTTTTCTAGATTGGAACTCATCTCATAGCTATAAGCGACTTCTTCATCTTTGCAATGCACAACCTCTACACGATAATCATCAGGGAGTTCTGATTTTTGAAAACTTTCTTTCAAGATGGCTACCAAATGACTAGGCTCCATAGGCAATTGATCTTGAAATGACAACTCATATTTTCCTTTGCCCAGTTCTACAATGGGCAATACTAAAGATGTCGAATCTTGATTCGCCAACAACAATTGATTGCCAGCCTCACGCAATGAGACTTTAACTCTTTCCGAGAATTCACCATCATTTGCTCTGGAGTCTGAAATTAACCAGAAAAAAAATGTGATGAGAACCAAACTTCCATATATGTAAACCTTCTTCTTGCTCATAAGTCTTGTAAAGAACATACAATTTAATGACTTTTTACAGTCGTTCACACTTCTTTTACATTTTTTTGACATTTTTACTTTCATCTCAAACTAGCTTTATCCAAACAAAATAATTCATAACAACAAACACATGAAAAAACGTATTTTATCAATCGCAATCGCAATTTGTTCAACAGTATGCTCTTATGCACAGGAACATCTTAAAATAGATGCTTCCAAAAGTGAATTGAAATGGTCCTCGGATTATACATTCTATTTTGGAGGACATTACGGTACCGTACAATTCAAGGAAGGGTATTTTATCAAGACCGACAACAAAATAACAGGAGGTTCCTTCGTCATAGACATGAATACCATAGCAAATGTGGACGGCGGCTATAATGAAGGCTTGGTTCTTCACTTGAAGGATCATGATTTTTTTGATGTAAAAAAGTTCCCAACAGCCAAATTGGTCATCACCGAAGTGGATTACAAAGATGAAGCAAATATGATCATCAATGCAGACCTCACCATAAAAGGCATTACGTTACCTATTAAATACAAGGCAAAAGCCAATTATGAAAATATGGAAATGACAACAAAATTCAAAATCGATAGAATGCGTTGGGGCATTGACTTCAACCATAAATTGAAAAGCGAGGCCATTTCCGATGCCATTGTCTTTGAAGTCAAATTGAATTTATAAGATTTCTTCTGACTTTCCAATGACATTTGCCATTTTTTAGTTTATCGTCTGAACATAAAAATGCCTCAAGACAAATGAGGCATTTTTCTATGTTTCCATAGCATAATTCAACTTCACTTCATAGCCTATGAACTCAACAAATCAACAGTTATGCATTTAGATTATCGAAGGTGTAAGTTCTTGTCTATTGAACAACGAAAAGTAATCTAAGGCCGCACGATGCTTTTAATCCCCCATAGCTTTTTGTTCGTGTTGTTGGGACTTGTACTCAAAACAATGTTTTTGGAAGTACTACAAATGTATTCTACTCTATCTTCCATCAAGTTGTTATGGCTAGCTATGGCTCTGGTACTTCTCCATATCGTATTGCTCTCTTTTCTTGAAGTTTCCTTTAACAACCACATCTCAAACATTTCATGTCTTTGCCATCCTTGTATGTCCTCCTAAGGTAGTTAACCATTATTAAGATAATTGCACCTACCGATCCTATTACAATCCCTTCATAAATCTCAATTGTATCCATAATGGTTTAATGAATGAACAATAAAAATAATGCCTTTAAAGGTTAAATAAAAGAGTGAAAACACTGATAATCAAAAAAAAAAAACATTTCAAACCTTATAAATCTCTAAAAAAACATAAGTCTCTCCAAAACACTTTTTAATTCGATCGTTAATTGACTGAAATTAAAACCTAAACATAGATGAAACGGACATTTAACATGGTGTTTCTTACGGTATTTCATCCGCTCTATTTATTTTTGAATTTATTCAACATAATAGACAATTATCTGCATTTAAATGCGTTATACCCTCTATGAAATTAATTATTACATTCATCTGTTCAGTTTGTATCTATGTAAGCGGATACAGCCAAGACAGGTATCTACTTGCGGAACAGAGAGATTCTCTCGCAGTCATGAAATTACTTGACTCCTTTAAAGACAGAAGTACCAAAATGGCGAAAGTGGATAGTTTGCAAAATGTGCAGATGACGGAACGTTGGAATACCTCCACTTATAACCCTTATAAGAACGCTACCAAAACATACCCTTTTAACATAACGTTCACGGATAGCACTTTCGCATCACCAATACCAATGAAACGTGGTAAAGTAATAACTTCCCACTATGGTTGGAGAAACAGGCGTGCTCACAAAGGGATTGACATAGATTTGGTCACAGGAGACCATGTCATGGCCATGTTGGATGGCAAAGTGCGTTATGTGAAATACCACTCAGGGCATGGAAGAATCGTCGTGATCCGCCATTTCAACGGACTGGAGACAGTATACGCACATTTGTCCAAGCAACTTGTAAAGGTCAATGACACAGTAAAAAAAGGTCAAATCATAGGTAAAGGAGGTACTACTGGAAATGCTAGAGGAAGCCATTTACATCTGGAAGTCATCTACAAGGGTGTATACATAAACCCGGAATATGTGTTTGATTTTGGTGAGGACAACAAGATAAGAGACAAAAACATTTGGGTGACAAAAAAATGGGCTACTCCATATGTACATAGTTCCAAAAGACAAACCAAGGTCGAGCTTTGCACCACCTATGAAGAAGCGATGTCAAGCAAACAAGATCAAACGCAAGTATATGTAGTAAGGCGAGGTGATACACTATCCAAAATCTCGAATAAATACCAAGTTTCCATAACCAGTCTTTGTAAAACCAATGCCATTGCAAAGACAAGTATTTTAAAAGTAGGACAAAAACTGGTGTTGAACCCTTGATTGGAGAACCTTAGGTAAACCCTGAATCCTATTTCAACCTATTACCAACGAATTCCACTTTGGCCTTTCCATGTGGTGCAACATTGCCATCCTTGTCCAAATTGACCATAACGATCTTGTCTATGGTGATTATGGTTTCTCGAGTCATCATGTTTCTCACCTCACAACGTAGTGTCAAAGAAGCATTCCCAAACTTTATGACTTCCATGCCTATTTCCACGATATCCCCTTGTTTGGCAGAACTCTTAAAGTCTATTTCAGTGATGAATTTTGTAACCACATGCGGATTTTCCAATTGTACGACGGCATATAAAGCGGCTTCTTCGTCTATCCATTCCAACAATCTTCCTCCAAACAATGAAGCATTGGGATTAAGGTCTTCTGGTTTTACCCATTTACGTGTATGAAATCTCATAATGCTATAATAGTTTTTGTTGTATTGATTCGTTTGGAATCTTCAAATTGCAATCCAATGCCTTGTTGAGTCTCCGTATGAAATAGGCAGACAACAATGGAGATTCCTTTTCTATGTTTTGATGAATGAAGAAGTCTATTTCCTTTATACCTTGGTTCTTCCATGATCTCAAACGCTCTACCCAGTCGTCCAGTCTAGAATAATCACTTTCATGGTTTGCACCAACGTAACGTACGAAAGCTGTGGCATTGGTTAGTCGCATATGCATGATGTCTCGCCTGCCAGCAGTATCAACAATTACATTCGAAACATTGTTCTCTTCTAGCAATTGATACAAATCACTTGCGATCTCTTTATCATTATACCAGTCCGTATGTCTGAATTCTACAGCTAACGGAATGCTACTTGGCCATTTCTCCACAAACCGGATCACTCTATCGAAATCCTTGGTCGAAAAGTTATTATGCATCTGTAAAAAGATAGTACCAAGTTTTTCTTTTAGGTTTGCCGCATTGTACAAGTAATTTTCCACGACCGCTTCTGTATCTTGCAAACGTTTCCAATGGCTTATTTCTTGATTCAATTTCGGAAAGAACTTGAAATTGGATGGTGTCTTGTCATACCAAGTCGCAAATTGTTCCGCAGGAAAAATACGATAAAACGTTGCATTCATCTCTATGGCATTGAACTGTGATGAATAATACCCCAACTCGTCTTTTGTACCACGTGGATAAAACCCTTTCAGGTCTGCTCTATTCCACTTTGCGCAACCAACATGAATTTCAGGTATGTTGTCATCTTTGACCATATTCAAAACTCTTTTGGTATCCTTATGGTCCTCTGGCAATGTAAAATCTATAAGCTCCGGGTTCGGTACGTTTCCAAATTTCATATCATCTTTCTTTAATCTAATTGTTTGTATCGTCCTCGACACGTTTCTAATTTACCAATAGTTTTCCAACAAGCTTCCCCCTTCTAAGCAATACTTTTGATTTCCCCCTATTTCCGTCGAGATGATAAAGATAATTGTTCATAAGGCGGTTAACAAGTAAATAACGATGGAAAGTTTCAAAGCTTCTTTATTGATATTTTTATAGTAGTAATCGTTTGAATTCAAAACAATTCTTACGATGTGTGTTATTATAAAATCCTTATAATTATGACTTTACGAGATCAACAACTATTAGCTGTCCGACCGGTCATTGCTTCTATTAAAATCACCGACAACATGAGTGGAGGCGAGCGCTTTCAAAACATCACATTGCGTCCGGTGATAAAACTTCAAAACAACTTGCTCATCGAGGTATTCAGAAACTACATCAGAAAACACAAGAACGCCTTTTATGAATTAAATGTCGAGCAGGGATTGAAATATATTGAAAATGCCATCAACAAGGACATCAAGTTCAGAAATTCGTTGAAAGGGATGATCATAGGGCAATTCACAATACAAGAGTATATGCTATACATAGAGAACTCTTCGGCATTGAACAAACGAATGATGGCCATAGTAAAGCAACGGTTGCAAGACAACATCATGCTTTTTACGAGTCCAACCAGTTTGGCGAGCTAATTGATTTTGAATTTTCAACAAATTGATTTACAGATTGTTGCTAAATTACGTATAGTAGGATCATAAAAAAGTGAAATATGGCACCTGCCAATACGAACAAGTGCCAAACGACATGATAATAGAGCTTGTTCTCCAAGGCATAGAATACTATTCCTATTGTGTAAGCAGCACCACCAGCCATCATCAATATAATCCCATCGGGCTCCATAAGTTCCGAGAGGTTGGAAAAATCGCACACGATCAACCATCCCATCACCAAGTACAACAATGTGGAAAACACATTGAATCGTCCCGTAAAAAAAAGCTTCAAAACTACTCCAAATGCTGCTATTCCCCATACGATGTAAAATAACGTCCACCCCAAACTTTGCTCCAAGGTTATCAATAAAACGGGAGTATAGGTTCCAGCTATGAGTAGGTAGATGCCAATATGATCCACTACCCTGAAATAATGCTTTTGCCTTGTATTCGTAACGAAATGGTATATGGTAGAAGCTGAAAACAGTACTATTATGGAAATTCCATATACCACGACACCAAACAAGCTCCAATCCGTTTTGCTCGTGTCATTCAGTATCAACAACGCCAAACCTACAAATCCAAGAACTACCCCAATGCCATGTGTTATGGCATTCAACCTTTCTTCAAGTTCATTTTGGGCTCTCATCAATTCTTGCTTACCTTATTTTTAGACCATTTGTTCGTAAGGGAATAGAAATCGAATTTTATGGCTGGCTTTTGGCGCACCAACGTACCATTTTGAAAACTGCGCTCCAAGATGTCCTCTATCAAGTAGTCCTCCTTTTCATTTTCAGGATCGAATTCCCTTTTCAATGAAATATCAAACAACTTGGCCGTACTGTTGAACCAAAAGGCTCTCCATCCATTTCTCAATTCTTTAATTAAGGAGAAAGCTGTTTTCCCGGTTTGCCTGTGTATTAGCTTTATCAGGATCTGCCCTTCTGTCCTAGTCATTTTCTTCAACTCGGCAGAAAACTCTCCTTCTATGTATTTCTGGATTTTTTTTGCATATTTCTTTTTATCTCGCTTTCTTTCCAAAGTAGCCAAACGCTCGTTCAAAGACTCCAAGCGTTCTGCCGCCAATTTGGCATACGGATACACTTTGATGGTCTTACGCTTCAATATCATATAGCGTCTCCAATTCTTCTTGCTAGTGAATTTCAACCTATGCAACAGCATCACTTCATCTAAATCTATCGCAGTCTTGGGGATGGAATCTCCTTCAATGACAACATACTCCACATCTGTGGAATCTTGCTTCACCTTATTGATTTCTTGTGCAATCAACAAGATGGGGAAAACCATAAATAAAAAACTTAAATATCTCATTTGGGCGTTCATATAGTATTTTTGGGCTAAAATCGTTCCAAATTAACGATTTACCCCCTTTTTTCCATGTCTTATACTTACAAAGAGTAAAATTACTAATTAACTTTATCCTAAATGTTAAATATAATCGAATATTCCTATTTTAGTAAAAAATTAAAATAAATGGCAAAAAAGAGCATACTCAACAAAAAGTCAATGGACTTTTTAGAAAAATACCTAAACAATGCATCACCAACTGGTTATGAATGGGACGGGCAAAAAATTTGGATGGATTATTTAAAACCGTACGTGGATGAATTTATGACCGATACCTATGGTACAGCGGTTGGTGTCATCAATCCAAAGGCAAAATACAAAGTCGTGATTGAAGGGCATGCCGATGAAATATCCTGGTATGTAAACTACATTAGTGACAAAGGTCTCATATATGTCGTTAGAAACGGTGGTAGCGACCATCAAATAGCACCAAGTAAAGTAGTGAACATCCATACGAAAAAAGGCATCGTAAAAGGTGTTTTCGGATGGCCGGCAATACATACGCGCAACCGTGCTAAAGAGGAGCCACCAAAGCCAAACAACATATTCATAGATTGTGGTTGTAAGACCAAGGAAGAAGTTGAAAAACTTGGTGTGCACATAGGTTGTGTCATCACGTACCCTGATGAATTTCACATTCTCAACAAAAATAACTTCGTATGTCGTGCCTTGGACAATAGAATGGGTGGTTTTATGATTGCAGAAGTAGCGCGCTTACTCAAGGAAAACAAAAAAACACTTCCTTTTGGTCTATACGTAACCAATGCCGTGCAAGAGGAGATTGGACTTCGTGGAGCAGAAATGATAACGCACACCATACAACCAAATGTAGCCATCGTCACCGATGTTACGCATGACACAACTACTCCAATGATAGACATGAAGGTACAAGGCGAAGCCGAAATAGGCAAAGGACCAGTAATAGCATATGCTCCAGCAGTACAACAAAAATTACGTGATTTGATTACGGATACTGCAGAGGAAAAGAAAATACCTTTTCAACGCGCCGCATTGTCAAGAGCTACTGGGACAGATACTGATGCCTTTGCCTATAGCAACGGAGGTGTGGCATCTGCATTAATCTCATTGCCCCTGCGTTATATGCATACTACCGTTGAAACCGTACACAGGGAAGATGTTGAAAATGTAATTAAACTGATTTATGAAACATTATTGAAGATTGAGGATGGTGAAACGTTTAGTTATTTCAAATAGAAATCCTCATCATCCCTTAATTGCAGATGTATGACAAAAAACACAACACAGAGCCTCTTCATAGAGGCTTTGTTCTTGTCCAAAATGACTATAATACAGTCCAAGCTTATTTTGCAAAAACTCTTGTTTGTCTCTAATATCATTCGTTAGCCCTTGGCTTGCTTTCAAGGCTTCATTATTTCCATTAAATCATTATGTCGTTACAAAATCAAAAACACCTATTCGACATCCCCGAAGATGTCACTTATCTTAATATTGCTAGTCAATCCCCCGGCTTCAAAGCTATTTTTGAAGCTGGAATGGAAGGTTTAAGACAAAAAAACAAACCATACACCATCAGTGCATCAGATTATTTTGAACCTGTTGTGGAATTGAGAAAACTATTCGCCAAACTAGTGGAAGCAGACAGTTATGATCGCATAGCAAACATTCCCTCGGTATCTTATGGCATTTCTACCATAACCAACAATATAAAACTAAATGCAGAAGACGAGATTCTGATCATTGACGAACAATTTCCAAGCAATGTGTATGCATGGCAAAAGTTAGCAAAAGAATACAATGCAACCATAAAGACCGTCTCTCCCACAAATTCAAAAACCAACAGGGTAAAACAATGGAATGAATCCATTTTAAATGCGATTACCAACAAAACTGCTGTTGTTGCAATGGGAAACATTCATTGGTCCAACGGAAGTCTATTCGATTTAAAGGCCATCAGGAAGAAAAGCAAGCAACACGATGCATTGCTCATTGTCGATGGAAGTCAATCTATTGGAGCATTACCCTTTTCTGTGAAGGATATACAACCAGATGCTTTGATTTGTGCAGGTTACAAATGGTTATTTGGCCCTTATGGTTGTGGTTATGCCTACTATGGTGAATATTTTGATAACGGAATACCTCTCGAAGACAACTGGGCGAATCGTTTGGGCAGTGAGGACTTCGCTGGCTTGACAAATTACCAATCTGAATACAAACCATTGGCAAATCGCTATGCAGTTGGAGAAGGCGGAAATTTCATCTACGTAAAAATGCAAATCGAAGCTCTGAAACAAGTCATTGAATGGACTCCTCGTGCCATCCAAGATTATTGTAAGAACATTACTTCAGAAACAGTTAAGACATTGAAGACTTTGGGTTGCAACATTGAAGACGACAATTACAGAACGCATCATCTTTTTGGAATCGAGCTTCCCCAAGAACTGGATGTCAACACGTTGAAATTAGCCTTGAAAGAACAAAACATATTTGTTTCAATTAGGGGAAATTACATTAGAATCTCGTGTCATTTATACAATACCTCCAAAGACTTGAAGAAATTCGTGGATTGTATGGCTTCAATCTTAAGATAATATGAAAACCCAAAAAAAGCCTTGATTTCATATTCAAGGCTTTTACAGTAAAAAACAATTGATGTTTTTTATTTTTTTCTATCCAAATCATATGAAACCCATTATTTTTATACAATGGATGAATACATAGACATTGTCACCAAAGCAGGAAAACCAACAGGACAAAACGCCTTGAAGTCCGAAATCCATTCCAAAGGTCATTATCACAATACGGCTCACATTTGGCTTTATACAGACAGTGGTAAAATCCTATTGCAACAAAGAGCAAAAACCAAAACAATTTGCCCTTTGCTATGGGATGTTTCCGTTGCTGGCCACATCGATGCAGGAGAAACCTTGACAAGTGGTGCCGTTAGAGAGATCCAAGAAGAAATCGGGTTGACGGTTTCCGAGGACGAATTGCATAAGATAGGTGTCTTCGAGTGTTTTCAAACTTATGCCAACGGGATCGTAGACAATGAGTTTCACAACACCTTCATTGCTGAGCTGAAAGTTGACTTCACTCATTTGCGACCTCAAGAAGAAGAGGTCGAAGCATTGAAACTTGTCACTTTCGAAGATTTCAAGGCGCTTTTGGAACATAGTGAAACCAACAATCATTTTATAGCTTCCAACAGACCATATTATGAGTTTGTCCTTGAAAGCATAAAAAAGATGTTATAATTTTTATACATTCGTTCAATGGACCTAATTATCTATGCACTTGCTCCCGTTTTTGTAATCATTTTCTATATCTATCTCAAAGACAAATACGAAAAAGAACCCAAGCGACTGTTGTTCATTTCCTTTCTTTTGGGAGCAGTTGTAAGCATCTTGATAACTACGACCCTTTATTCTGCCTTCAACATTGCAGTTCCCTTAACTGACAAGTTAAGCGTGATACAACAATTCGTACAAGCCTTCTTTGTCGTTGGTTTTTCCGAAGAGTTAAGCAAATACTTGATTGTATTGCTTTTTGCCCAAAGACGAAAAGAATTCAACGAACCTTTTGACGGCATAGTTTATGCTGTAATGGTTTCTATGGGATTTGCTGCCACCGAAAACATCATGTACGTGTTAAATGGAGGTCCTGCGACTGCCTTGGCTAGAGCTTTCACCGCCGTCCCAGCACACGCCACCTTTGGTATCCTTATGGGGTATTTTATGGGAAAGGCCAAGTTCTCCAAGAAAAGAATACAATTAAACCTTGCAGGCTTGTTATTGGCCATTGTTTTCCACGGAGCCTACGATTTCTTTTTGTTCATTAAGTTCATCCCTGGGATTTGGGTTGGTGCTATAGTTTCTCTCATAATAGGTGTCGTCTTGTCCAGAAAAGCCATAAAAAGACATCAGAACAACTCCCAATTCAAAATTAAAGACGAAATATAGACTTTACAGCAATTATGATGTATTCCACACCAATTGCGATGACGATAAAGCCTATAATCCTTGACAATGCATTAATTCCGGAAGCTCCCAAGACCTTGACTATGTAATGAGAACTTTTGAGTATCAAGTAAATGGTAAATGACGTAAATAGCATCGCTCCCACTATAATAGATATCTCAGAGATCAAAACATACTCTTGATTGTAGGTGATCAACAACGATATCGTACCAGGTCCTGCTAGCATTGGAATGGCCAATGGTGTCAACGATATGGAATTACGGGAGGTTATGTCGTCCTCCACCCCTTTACGCTGTTTCCCCATTCCCTTGTGCTCCCTGAACTTACCCGTCAACAAAGCAAACCCTGAAGATGCAATGATGAGGCCTCCTGCAATTTTCAAGGCATCCAAACTTATCCCGAAAAAAGATAAGATGTACTTTCCAACAAAAAAGGACAAAAGCAAAATGGCCAAGACATCCAAAGCCGTCCAAAAGGCAATCATGGCTCGTTCCTTTTTTGTATGGTCTTGTGACAACCCCACAAATACCGGTACTGTTCCCAAGGGGTTCATTATGGAAAATAATGCTCCAAAACTTACTAAAAATAACTCCATTGTTTTTTTGGCAAAGAGACATGTTTTCAAGGATTTAAAAGTTACCGAAAGTTTAACTAATGGTTATTGTAGCGTGAAAAATCGAGGTCCTTTTAGACCTAAAGACCACATTAGTCAATTTACACAAAACACCACTTATCATGCTTGAAATAAATCCTTGACAAAGTGGACATAAAATGCTTATTTTAGTACTTAATCCAATATCCAAAAATAAGACCAATGGATATTTTGATATAATGGGCAATTCTATAGCATTTCTTGATGAAGGCTATGAATATCAAAGAAGTATCAGGTTTTAAAATTCAAGAAAAGGCTAAAAATGAAACTATTGCAAGACAATACTATGGAATATAGGATCTTAATCCTATTTGTTATTGCAATAGGTGGATGGATTTTTAACCGTTGGATCTTTAAGATAAAACGTAGACGCCGTCGCAACTATTACCGAAACGTATACCTGAAATCGGATGCGTGGAAGCGTAAACGTTATGTAGTCCTCAAACGAGACAATTGGAAATGTGTTTACTGTGGAGCTAAGGCCACTCAAGTCCACCACAAAAAATACGCAAGAAGGAATATTGGAAAAGAACCCATAAAATGGCTTGTATCAATCTGCAAACCGTGCCATGACTCGATACATAACTAAAAACAAAAGTCAATTCATATTATTTTAAAAGAACCATTATATTTGATGTATTTATAAGAAAAATAAACGCAACTAGTTGTGTTTATATACAAGTTACCACACATATTGACACTAACCCTTCAAAAAATAATGGAACTTATTAAAGTCGATGAATTTATTGAATCACCGAATTATCTAGGGTTCTGGGAAAGGTATATTTATAAATTTAATTATACACCAGAACAATCAATAAATAAAATTTTAGATGAAATATTTAAATCTGAAATTCTACTCAAAACTGACAAATTGACTAGCAACGAAGATGTATACCCTAAAGAATATGAAATAAAATCTAATAACCACTATTATACTGATAAAATTGAATTTGAAAATTTTGAGAGACTAATTTAGTGTAAACCCTAATCATTAACTTGTGTAAACCATGTCCCTTAACGAACATATGAGAAAAACATCGACAATACTAATCTTATTAATCTCTTTGAATATTTTTTCGCAAGAAAAAAGAATATTTAGTTCGGAATTTAAAGAATTTGTCCTCCAATGCGAGAATATTGGAAGTACCATAACAGACAAAAGCATAGCAACTAACTTAACCGAATGGTATGATGGAGTTGACAAAGAAATAGCTGAATCAGCTATAAAACAACTTGAATCAGATATTAATCGTTCTAAACTTAATGTAACTTACTATTTGACAATACTAAATGAAAACCCTCTAATTTATAGTTTTCACTTTTTCAATAAAGAGACAAAAGAAGAATTTGGACAACTATTTATCTATTTTAAAGATAAAGAAAATAATTTGGTGGATGATTTAAAATTTGTGAGCAAAGCAAAAATGGAAATGCTTGATTCCAAACCAGACGAAAACACAGGGCTAATCAATATCCCACCTCCGCCTCCACCACCTCCAATAAAGAAAAATTGAATATGCATACCTATAACGTGTATAATTAATTGATATGGAAAATTCATTCAGATTTTTCCTTGATTCGTGTTTGTTTACTAAATTAGTTACTTGACGAATTGACTAATCATAGCAAAATTGTTGTGTCTTTGATTAGGAATGGACCAAAAACAAGGCAATGATCAATAGATTACAATTTTCAATTGACATCAAGGCAGAGAAAACCAAGATTTGGGAAGCACTCTGGGACGAAAACTTATATCGGGACTGGGTCGGCGTATTCTTTGAAGGCTCTTACGCCATTACCGACAATTGGAAAGAAGGTAGCAAGGTACTATTTCTTTCTCCTGATCAAAGTGGCATCTACAGCATCATCGAAACACACATTCCAAATGAAACCATGCAGTTTAAGCATATTGGAAACGTAGTTATGGGAAGGGAACAACCCATTGATGATGAAACAAAAAAATGGTCGGGAGCCACAGAAACCTACACGCTTATCGAAGGAGTGGAAAGCAACACACTTAGTGTCGAAATAGATATCCTTGATGAGCATTTAGACTTTATGTCAACCATATTTCCAAAAGCGCTGAAAAAGGTGAAGGACAACTGTAGCTAAATGCAGAGTCAATCTCAAAGTCTATAATCATCTACAAGACGTGCTATTCCTTTTTGTTAAGAATAAAGTTTGCCCAATACAATTCCAATTACCAATGATTAATAAAAATAAACCTCACAAACCCTTATCTTTGCATAACTAAATCATAGCATTGCATAATATGCAACAGATAAAAGAATATCTCGAACAGATAGCAACCATCTCGGATTCGGACTGGGACTTTTTCACTTCGAAATTACACCGCAAGACCATCCCAAAGAAGGCCGTTTTCTTACAACTCGATGATGTGGAAAACCATATTTCATTCATAG
The DNA here is from genome assembly GCA_947496215.1 of uncultured Bizionia sp. Lineage (GTDB taxonomy): Bacteria > Bacteroidota > Bacteroidia > Flavobacteriales > Flavobacteriaceae > JAHDHI01. The sequence goes on along the minus strand of CANMCF010000001.1, from coordinate 257,952 downwards.
AGTCCGGCGTGGTACGCCTATTCATTCCAAAAGACAATCCTGAGAAGGAAATTACCTTTGGTTTTAGCTTTGAAAATCAATTCATCAGTGCATATGATTCTTTTCTGACTCGCAAACCATCATTGTACCAGTTACAAGCGCTTACCGACACTACCATCTTGAGCATTTCCTACAATGACTTGCAAGATGTCTATAAAACGACTCAAATAGGAAACCTCATCGGAAGGCTTACGGCAGAGCGCCTCTTTCTAATTAAATCCAAGCGTGAGCAAAACCTATTAAACCTCACAGCTGAAGAACGTTACCTGAAATTATTCAAGGAACGCCCAGAGTTGCTGAAGGTCATACCACTCAAATACATAAGTTCGTACATAGGCATCACGGCACAGGCTCTAAGTCGCATTCGCAAACGTCTTTCTTAACTTGGGTTCATTGTAGAGATTGAGGAACGAAATTATCTTTGCAAAAAATTATTCTATGATCATCATTCTTTTCGTTCTTGTACTTTGGTATGGCGGGTTATTCTTTCAATCGTTCTTTTTGCATCGTTATGCAGCACACCAAGTGTTTACGATGTCCAAGACCATGGAGCGCATCACTTTTGTCTTGACCTGGTTCTTTCAAGGTTCCAGTTATTTGAGTGCCTACGGCTATGGCATTATGCATCGCATACACCATGCCTATACAGACACTGAAAAAGACCCTCATTCTCCAACTTACGATGCCAATCTATTTGCCATGATGTGGAAGACGAAGACCATATACCAAGACATAAACAAAGGACGTGTGGACATAGATTCCCGTTTCACAAAAAATGTCCCACAATGGAAGGGCTTTGATGCTTTTGCAAGTTCTAGGTTTTCGAGGTTGCTATGGATGACCCTGTATGTTTTGTTCTTCATATATTTCGTTTCCAGCCCTTGGCAATGGTTGTTGTTGCCAATAACCTTTTTAATGGCTCCAATTCATGGCGTAATTATCAATTGGTTTGGTCACATCTATGGTTACGTGAACTTTAAAATGAAAAACACCAGCAAAAATCTATTTCGCTTCGATTTTCTAATGATGGGTGAAGGTTACCACAACAATCACCACAAACATGCCAGTCGAGCCAATTTTGGTGTTAAATGGTATGAAATAGACATCACATACTTGATCATAAAAATTTTGGATGCAACTGGAGTAATTCACCTAAAACCTGCAACCATAAAGGGCTAAACTTGATGACAAAGGAACAAAAGATTGTATTTTCTTTTACGGCCTTACCTCATCTTCCAAGGTTTTCAAAAAACCAATGATGTCCTGTATTTCCTGAGCATTCAAATCCAAAGAATCCGTTGGCAATGTTTGGTGCTCCAATTCTATTCCCAAACCAACTCCTCCTCCATCGTTGTAAAACGTCATTACCTCCTCTAATGTCCCATATACGCCATTATGCATGTATGGCGCTGTCTTGGAGGCATTTCTAACCGTAGGCGTTTTAAAGAAGTGTTTTCGCTCTTCAACATTGAAAAGATGGTAACGCCCCAAATCATCACTTACTCTGGCTCCTTCCAACGTATCATTTGGCACACCAATGGCTTCCAATTCGGATTCTTTGTAGTTTGGAGGCACCGTACCATTGAACACCGGTGCAAAATGACAAGTTGCACATTTCGCCTTTCCATTGAACAAATTGAAGCCATTGATTTCATTTTGGGTCAATGTATTCTCCAAACCGTTTATATTTCTATCGAACTTGGAATTGAATGTAGATAGGCTTCTCACATAGCTAGCCATTGCATTTCTAATGGCTCTATCGTTGACCTTTCCGTACAAGGCATTGAAGCCATCTACATGGGATGAATCTGATTCTACAGCCTCCATGACCGTTTTCAAATCGGAATGAAATTCGTTTTCATTATTTATAACACTTATTATTTGACCTTCCAAGCTACCTGCTCTACCATCGTAAAAAAATCCCTTTTGCAATGCTGCATAACGCATTGTTGGCGTATTTCTTGTTTGTCCTTCAAACCGCTTCAATCCATCAGTAAATGCTTTGTCTTCCTGATGACAGGATGCGCAACTGATACTTTTGGATCGTGACAGGTTTCCATCATTGAACAAGCGTTTTCCCAAAGCTACCTTTTCAGAAAAAAAAGAAACCTCATCATTGCTATCCGAAAAGAAACTCAGATTAAAGGTGTCTTCTGAAAAAAGAGAGGTCATATCATTTTTGAATGCCATTTCGAAAGGAAATTCGACATCCCAATCTTTTTGGGTTTTCACCAGAAGCTCCAATTGTCTATGCGTATGGTTTTTAATGAAGAAATAGCGATCAAAAGTCTCAAAATCCGTAGTTAGTATTTTTTTTGTTCTGGCAAACTCATCTGCCCATGCTCCAAGTAGTGTTTGGTCTTTAAAGTTTTCCCCGTATATGTTTAAAAGCCTTTCCATTTCGGAATATGCAATTTTTGCTTCTTCGAGAGATTGCTCCAAAACCGGAGAATCGCCCCCTGTTATACCCGTTAAAGCAATACGTACAATTTCATCTCTCAACAACCATATCAAATGATGATTCTTAATGTTTAATTGTATGTTGACCGCAATCAATTGTAATCTATTCTTGATTAATTCGATGTTCTTCCCCAGATTTTTCGTAGTAGTTTCACCAAACAACTGTTCTTCCAAGACTTGAAACCCATAAGGCGACTTCACCTTTATGTCCGTAGCATCCTCCTCTTCTACCTTGAGTATGTTTGGTTGATTTAGAAACTTGTAATTTTCGCCATCCACAAAAGCGAATACGGGTTCCATTTTTTTGAACCTTGCTCTTGCCAACTTGTAATATTTTATCCTGTCTTCCTGTTTACCCGCCATTAAAGAGTCTAAAAACGAAATTGTCCTCTTTATATCCTCTTTTAGACTAGTTTCCAATGTTATTTTTGGCAAGCTGTCTTCGTAAGTCCTTTCTCCATTTTTGCAATTAATCAATATAATGCCAAATAGACACGTAGTTAAAAATCCACGTGTCCTATTTACTTTAATAATATAAGATGTCATCTATCGCTCCAAACCATTTATGACGTGTAGTACGCTCCCTTGACCTGTAGATGGAGACGTATTAGCTTGAGGATCCGTGAAACCACCTTCCCATCCGTGGTTTTGGGTGATTACCAAGAATGTTTCATCGACTCCTACCATATCCGAAATATCTATCATCCCAGTGATTTCCCATATACTGTTCGTTGTACCATAACCTTTAGTTTCGGCTGTATCTTGATCACATTCCAATACCGTTTTCAATTCACCCGTATTCAGATTGTATTGGTATAATCTTGCATAGTGCATTTTATCAGCTGCATCAAAATAACCATTCGGGTCTTCTTGAATGTATGCAAAGTTTTCCGTCACAACAATGTTGTCTGGGCTATGAAAAGACTTTGCTATGCCATTGACCTTGTCTCCATCCAAGATGCAGGTAATTGTTCCAACTCCTGTTGGATCATTTTCGTTCAAAGTCACCTTGTAGACTCTACCATAAGCTGTACCTTTTCCTATTAACCCAGGTTTCTTTCTTCCTGTTACGTTAAAGTAGATTTCTCTGTTGTTCGCTGCAGATCCTCTTCTCCAATCGATATCTTCCAATCTGGAGAACCCCATCGCTCCTTTTGTTTTTGCCTCTGTGTCCAACAAGTCGATTTGAGTTTCTTCCAATGCTACGAAATCTATGGCATATGTTTCCCCTTCTATCATGTCCACTTCAAAATCTATCGAGTTGTCAGTGACCCTCAAACCAAACAATTGACCTCCAAACAAATCCCCTTTGTTTCCTACATACATTCCCAATTGCCCAGAAGGCACTTCGTTGTCTGAATGATCGTCTCCAATGAATACCACTGTCTTCTCAGAATATGCATTTTTCCCAATTGCCACTGCATTTTCGGTAGACCATTGTCCCATTGCTGGCAACATTTGCGCAAACGAAGCAGAACTGGCATCTTTTAATGGATCTGTGACAAACACACCTTTTGAGGCTCCTCCCCATTCACCACCAGACAGATACAATGGACCAAAGCCATGTTCTTCTGGTGTTATCAGTGATCCTGAACATTGTGCAGTATTGGCTGTTGCAAATGCATTTAAGATGTGTTCTCCCCTTACAGGTTTAAACGTTTCATCCAAGGTTATTCTTGCAATAGCATAATCTGCTTCTATGTTGTTGATCAACGTATAGGTGTTGTCCGCATTTTTTATTAACCCTGCTCCATCTGCCATGGAACCATATACGAATGCTGGAGATTCAGCCAACATATCTTCAGAAGACAACAGCGGATAGATGTTCACACCTGAAAACTCTGGAGTAGTTTTCAAGAAATTAGGTGTAACGGAATGTGCTTTTAAATCAACAGGGTTGGATAATTCTTGTGAGATCTCATTATCGTCATCCTTGCATCCAACAAGAGATGTCAATGCCAAGCTTACAAGACCTAATTTCAAATAGTTTTTCATTGTTTTTTTCGTTGTTTTTGAATAATACAAAGCAACAACACGTATGTTATGTAACTCTTAGTCCCATTTTAATTGTCTGTGATTTATATGTTATCTAGATTAAATAATGGTAAACTTAAGTTTTAGGAAATGTTTTGAAATTGCAAAGGCTATGTTAATGCATCGATATACTAGAAGGTTAGCTGTTTTAAAAAACACAAAAATGCCCACCGTAATTTGGTGGGCATCAATTATTATACTGGGCATCTTATTACTTCTTCACCATTTTCTTGAGTACGGATGCATTTCCTACTTTTACCTTAAGGTAATATACACCTATGGACAATCCATTGGGGTCAACCACAATAGGTTCATCAGATCTTCGAAAGAGCTTTTGGTAAATCAATTCTCCTTGCAAATTGTACAATTCTATCATCCCAGAACCTACGGCTTCTAAAAATTCTATCTTGAAATCGGTTTTAAAAGGGTTTGGATACACTAACATGTCTTCCAACAAATCGTCTCCCGATTCTTGATTTTCAGATAATCCATCGTCTGAAAGCTTTACTGTGATCAAACCTGAATTCTTGATCGGTGACAAGTTTTTTGGTGTGTTGCTCAAACAACCTGAAATTAAGATATCATCAAGATATACTTGATCTCCATTTGAAGAGGCATCACAAACGAAACGAAAACGGGTCGTAGTCGTAAACGGCCCTTGAAGCGTTACCGCATCATCATAACGGACATTGTTCACAAATTCATCTCCTCTATTCCATTCTTCGACTGTTGTGTACGATGCTCCTCCATTTTCGGAAAGTTGCAACCAGAAATCCTCGTTTCCATTGTCCATGCTATTGCAGATGTATGAGAAACTTATGGTGACTTCATCAAAATCAGATAAATTCATCGTATCCGTATACATTCTGGAACCGGAGGTGTCATCTCTCAATCTCACGCTATAAGCACCGCTTTTTGCATACGTTGCATTGGATGTCCTCGTACAATCCGATCCACCATCGTTCCAAGTTCCATAATTGCTTTCGAAATCATTGAAATCGATTTGAACTGTTGAGCATGTTCCAGTTGGTGATACCCCTACCGTATACTCCAAATGAAGCAGTGCTGCGCTACCAGACACACCTTCATAAGCCTCTGCTATTCTTTCTCCTGTTCCGCTTATTATCATTGCCATGTCGTTTCCTGGACTCCATCCAGATCGGTTAACGATTTCCTGAACTATTGCTTTCATCTCTGGAGTCCTCTCATTTGTACCAGAGGCCCCTACACTATTCCATGACGATGGACTCCAAGTTACCGAGGCCGTTGTGGTTGCCCTATTAGAAACGTTGTTCGTAGCACTTGTAAAGACAGCAGCATCATTGGTGTCATGTCCTCTTATGGACAAGTTTGTTGTCACCGAAGACGTTTCGTCTACTGTAAATTGAATGTAAGCCTTGGTAATCGTAGCACCTTGTGGCACTGCTATTCCCGTAAAGCGAAGTCCCACGATTTGGTTCCCTTTCGAACCATCATTTACCAACTCCATATCCGAGCTATTTGTATATATGCTACCATTTGTACCGTTTTCTTCGACATCGTCCAATCCGCTTGCTATTCTTCTTTCAAGAGTTTGAGCAACCACGCCTACTGTGAAATTAACAGTGCTACTTGTAGAGGTAAGCCCATCATTGTCGGTTGCAATGGCTGTTATGGCATACGCTCCATCCGCAGGAATGGAATAACTTCTAGAATAAGGACTCGTGGAATCCGTCCCTATGGAAGTCCCATTAACAAAAAACTCCACATTCGTAACATTCCCATCTTCATCTGAAGCATTTGCATTAATCGAAATGTCTTGTGGAGAACTATAGGATTGCCCATTTGTTGGACTTGCAATGTTACATGTAGGGGCATCCAAGTTTCCTGTTATGGTCACCACAGAACCATTGCTTGGATTCCATACATCCAAATTTGTTGGTGCTACAAAACGATTGCCATTACTGACTTCACCAACTTGGTTGGCATTGTCAACCTTGATGGTTCTGACTTCAATTTTAGCCTGATCAACGAAAATCCATTTGAATTGGTTGAACATCGCACTATTTCTCGTCCATGCCTTGTTGTCATTGTTGGAACGCAATGGCGCTCCCCAACAGCCTTCACCGGCATAGACCGTTCCATTCTCATCATCTCTTACAAACCCCTCATCACTACCTCCAGTACTAGATGGTCTTACTGGCCAAGTCGTCTTTACCGTATGCGCATCGCACTCCACGACCAATTTGACACCATAATCGAAAAATGATTGTGCCCAATTGCCATATTGTTGACTCCCTTCCGACTTTGAACTTACGTGAGGGCGCATAGGCTTATGGTATTGTGCCATTTTCCATGTCGTATTGTTGTTGGACTGTAGATCCGAATTCAACCAAGTAGTTTGGTTTCCTGATATGGACATCTCCGTATTCAAGGTATAGGATCTAATCAAAGAGCCTCCAAATGTAATGGCATAATACACATTGGATGAAGGAACGTCGAATAAGTTGTATATGGAGTTGTTCGAACTTTCATGGTTGCCTCTGGTCGCTACGATTGGAAACATCCTCCCATCACTTGCTATGGTGTATTGCCAATCGTCGAACCAAGTACTCCATTCGGAATTGCTATCACCATTTGTCATATCTCCGCCAAACAACACAGCATCCGGTTTCAATTTCGCAACCAGCTTATTGGCATTTATCCTAGGTGTCCTATTGTTTCTAGAATCTCCTCCTGCTATGAATGACAATCTATCCGCGGGATTGTTCGAACCTGTTTTAAACCAAAATCTGTCGCTTGTACCTTCGTTGTCACGAATAACAAAATAATAGTTCGTGTTAGGTTGTAACCCTGCCAAATATGCAAATCGGTTGTTCATTCCCTTGTAGCTTACTGAACGGTCTACGGTTTTGCTATTGGGGTAGGCACTCCAATTAGTTCCAAGATCCATCGTTCCGTAATAGACGACTGCATTGGTACCTGATACTTGATTCCAACCAACGACAATGGATGTTGCCGGGTTGTCTCTTAGTGTTAATCTGTACTTGTTCGTATTTGCATTGACCATGGTGACATATGCAAACAGGAAGAAAATAAGGGATTTTGCTTTACTTTTCATGTGGGTTGGTTTTAACGGTTAATCAATTTAAAATGAAGTATAAATAAAGCATTTGCGTATAAACAAATGAATACGCATATGTTACCAAAATCTTATGCTTTGAATTGTAGTTTCATTCAAAGCATAGGAAGTCAGATTAATCTGTAATAATGGCTTTTGTTGTTTCAGCAAATATGAAATTGAGAGCTCTCTTTCTCTTCTATTTCAATATGTATCGATCAGTATTCAAGTTAACAAATCGATTCAATGGTAAAGTCTTGCAACTGTTGTATTTCAGTCGAAAATACGTCCGTAGTAATTCAAGTCGACTATTTCTCCCTTTGTGGTTCTATAATCATTTCTTATGGTGCCTTCCAATTCGAAGCCATTTTTTAAAATCACGTTGACACTACCTATGTTTCTACTATTGGCTCGACATAGCAATTTTTTGAAATGGTGAGTCTCAATTAAATGATCCACAATTAGGGAGGTAGCTTCAGTGGCAATACCTTTTCCTTCGTAATTTGTTGCTATGAAAGATCCCAATTCTGCCTTTGGCACGTTCCAATCTATGTTTTTCACATCTATCAATCCAACAAATGCATTGGTTTCCTCATCTACTATCATATATGGAAAGTAACTCTTGTCGATGATTCGCTTTGTTATTTCCTCACAATAGGCAATGGTATCTTCCAGCGTTCTCGTCTTTGAGACGGTTCCTGCAAAAAAATCTTCAAGTCGCGATCGATTGTCATCTATCAAATTAAAGAAGGCCTTGCTCTGGTTGGCTTCCAATAGGCTTATTTTATATTTGTCGAACTGCATGACTTAAGTTATTTTGAGTTGAACAACAAAGTTACTTCTTTTCCCTTGCTTTTAAAATACCTACGACGTCCTCCAGCTTAAATCCTTTTGCTTGCAATAACATCAAATAATGAAATAGTAAATCTGCACTTTCGTTCAAAAACAGGTTGTCGTCATCATCTTTGGCCTCTATGACCACTTCTACAGCTTCTTCTCCAACCTTCTGCGCTATTTTGTTGATACCTTTTTCAAACAAGGATGCTACATAGGATTTTTCCCCTGTTGCCTTTGTTCGTCTATCCTCTATTGTTTCTTCCAATTTGGAGATGAATCCATAAGTTTCATCATTTGAAGCATTCCAACACGTATCCGTCCCTTTGTGACAGGTTGGTCCTTTTGGTGAGGCTTGAATCAACAAGGTATCGTTGTCACAATCCAATTTAATGTCTACCAAATTCAACATATTGCCACTTTCTTCTCCTTTTGTCCATAGTCGCTGTTTGCTTCTGCTAAAGAATGTGACCAATCCTGTCTTCTTGGTTTTTTCCAATGCTTCGGCATTCATATACCCTAGCATTAGAACGTTTTTCGTATTGCTATCTTGGATGATTGCTGGAATCAATCCGTCATTGCTTTTATTGAAGTCTATTGTCATGTCAATGTTTGTTCGTTTTCGATTTTAAGTTTCATTCTAAGCAAAGCGCTTCATTATTGCTTTTTTCCTTACAATGATTCGAAATGACGTTTTTGTTTATATACGTACTGCTATATTGTTTTGCTTTAATTCTTTTTTCAATTCCAGAATCGGGATTTCACCAAAATGAAAGACACTTGCTGCCAAAGCCGCATCTGCCCTACCCACTTCGAAGGCATCTACGAAATGTTGAATTGCTCCAGCTCCACCTGAAGCTATTATTGGAATGTTCAAGGTTTCTGACAATCTTGCCAATGCATTGTTGGCAAAACCTGCCTTTGTACCATCATTGTTCATGGAAGTGAACAAGATTTCTCCTGCACCTCTTTTTTCTACTTCCTTAGCCCAGTCGAATAGGTTCAAATCGGTTGGAATGCTTCCTCCTGCCAAATGCACAATCCATTCTCCGTCGACCTGTTTAGCATCTATGGCGACGGTTATACACTGACTTCCAAATTTGTTGGAGAGCTCATTTACCAGGTCTGGGCGTTTTACTGCCGATGAATTAATGGATATCTTGTCTGCACCGGACTTTAAAAGTCTATCGACGTCCGCTATCGAAGATATCCCTCCCCCTACTGTGAATGGTATGTTTACTTGCTCTGCCACACTCAAAACCATCTCCAAAGTGGTGTTTCTACCTTCCAAGGTTGCAGAGATGTCCAAAAACACCAATTCGTCCGCTCCTTTTTCTGCGTATTGCTTTGCCAATTCCACTGGATCTCCTGCATCTATCAGGTTCACAAAATTAACTCCCTTGACGGTTCTTCCGTTTTTAATGTCCAAACAAGGTATTATGCGTTTTGTAAGCATTTAAAAATTGTTTTTAGATGGTTAATTGTTCAAAACAAACGTTTCCAATTGCTTCAGACTTATTTTGTTCTCATAGATTGCCTTGCCAACTATAACACCTTCACATCCCATTTCTGCCAATTTCGGCAACTCTTCAAAAGTCGAGATACCTCCAGAGGCTATGAGCTTGATCGAGTGTGTTACATCTCCATCATCACTTACCACTTGTCCTTCTTTCATTATGTTTTGATAGACATCAAATGAAGGCCCCTGTAACATGCCGTCTTTGGAGATATCCGTACAAATCACATATTGGATTCCTTTTTTCATATAATCCTTGATAAACGGCATCAATTCCAACGTACTTTCTTCTTGCCAGCCGTTGGTAGCTATTTTCCCTCCTGTATCATCTGGATAGAAATCCGCACCTAAAATGATTTTACCTGCTCCGAATTTAGAAATCCATTGTTCAAAAGTCTTTGCATCCTTTACTGCGATGCTTCCACCCGTTATTTGATTTGCCCCAGAATTGAATGCTATCCTCAAGTCTTCGTCGGACTTCAATCCTCCTCCAAAATCTATCTTCAAATTTGTTTTGGATGCAATTTGTTCTAATGTCCTATAGTTTACTATATGTTGTGCTTTCGCCCCATCCAAGTCCACGACGTGCAAATGTTCTATCCCCGAAGCTTCAAATTGCTTGGCTATTTCCAATGGGTTTTCATTATATATCTTCTTGGTATTGTAATCTCCTTTTGTAAGGCGTACGCAATTACCGTCTATGATGTCTATTGCTGGTATTATTCTCATCTTATTCCCAGTTTTCCTATTCTATTCTGTTGATTTTTTTGAATGAAGTAAAATACATTCAACTGTATTTAAAGTGTTAAAAAATTCTTTAGTATTCGCTCTCCAGCCACACTACTCTTTTCAGGATGAAATTGCACACCATAAAAATTGTCTTTTTGTAGTGCGGAAGCATAATCTACATCATAATGAGTCGTAGCTATGGCTTCCTTGCAGTTTTCGGCATAATAACTATGTACCGAATACATATAGTCGTCATTCCCTATGCCCGCAAACAATTCGGATTTCAAACCCTGTATGGTATTCCATCCCATTTGTGGTACTTTTACCTGATTGGAAAAACGTTTTATATCCACATTGAAAACACCCAAGCCTTTTGTATTTCCTTCTTCAGTATGGTTGCACAACAATTGCATTCCAAGGCAAATGCCCAAAACGGGCTGCTTGAGTTCCGTTATCAATTCAATCAATCCGCTTTCCTTTAGCTTATCCATTGCCGAACTTGCTTCTCCCACTCCTGGAAAAACGACTTTGTCAGCAGATTTTATTTCTTCAGGATCATTTGATAGTATAGCTTCGACCCCTAAACGTTTAAATGCAAATTGAATGCTTTTAATGTTTCCTGCTCCGTAATCTATTATGACTAATTTCAATTGTCTTGTTCTTTTAATTCTATAAAACTCCTTTGGTCGAAGGTAGTATCATTTTTTCCACATCCCGTTTCACGGCCATCTTGATGGCTTTTGCAAAAGCCTTGAAAATGGCTTCGATCTTGTGATGTTCATTCTCACCCTCTGCCTTTATGTTCAAATTGCATTTCGCTCCGTCACTAAAGGATTTGAAAAAGTGAAAAAACATTTCCGTCGGCATTTTTCCTATCATCTCGCGTTTAAATTCAGCTTCCCATACGAGCCAGTTACGTCCTCCGAAATCTATGGCCACTTGCGATAAGCTGTCGTCCATAGGCAAACAGAACCCATAGCGTTCTATGCCCAGTTTGTTTCCTAGGGTTTCTGCAAAGACTTCTCCCAAGGCAATTGCCGTGTCTTCTATGGTGTGGTGCTCGTCTACTTCCAAGTCTCCTTCTACCTTTACATTCAAATCCAATTGTCCATGTCTGGAAATCTGATCTAGCATATGATCAAAAAATGCAATACCCGTATCTATGTTGCTATTTCCTGTTCCATCCAGATTCAATGCTATGTCAATCTTGGTCTCATTGGTGTTTCGTGTAATCCTCCCAGTTCGCTCCTCTGCTTTCAAAAAGGCATATATAGCTTCCCAATCGTTGCTTTCCAAACCTATGCATGCATTCAACTCACTTCTCTTTACAGTAATCTCCTCTGTCCCCAAATGGGTTTCATCATTAATGTATATTCCTTTTGCTCCTAGGTTCTTGGCCAACTCTATGTCCGTCAAACGGTCTCCTATTACAAATGAACTACCCAAATCATATTCCTCAGAGAAATATTGCGTCAACAACCCTGTATTCGGTTTACGTGTTGGGGCATTGTCCTTCGCAAAGGTCACATCTATGAATTGTTCTTTGAAAATGATTCCTTCGGCCTCGAATGTCCTTATGATGAAATTATGAACTGGCCAAAACGTATTTTCTGGATAGACAGTCGTGCCCAAACCATCTTGATTGGTTATCATCACGATTTCGTAATCCAACTCCTTTGCAATTTTGCCTAGATATTGAAATACCTTTGGGTAAAAGGTCAGTTTTTCAAAAGAATCTATTTGTTCGTCTGCGGGTTCTTTTATTATGGTTCCGTCTCTATCTATAAATAATACTTTTTTCATCTTTTTCCCCGAGAAAGCGGGAATCTTGTTTTTTATCACACCTTACAATTGTTTCAAGGCATATATTAATTTTCTATTTTCATTGGAAGTACCTACCGTTATACGCAGGCAATTATCGCACAATGATTGGTTTGATCTATTTCGAACCACAATACCATGTTTGATCAGTTCATCATAGCGTCTATTCGCATCATCCACCCTCACTAGTATGAAGTTGGTATCTGTTGGATATATTTTCTTTACAAAGGAAATATCCTCCAAACTGGATATCAACCTCCTTCTTTCTTCCAGTATCACGTTGATCTCTTTTTTTAGACCTTCCTTGTATACTAGTATTTTTGAAGCCCTTTGTTGTGTCAACTCATTGACATTGTACGGTGGTTTAATTTTATTGAGAACAGCAATCACATACTCGGAAGCATAACAAATTCCCAATCGTATTCCAGCCATACCGTAAGCTTTTGACAAGGTTTGAGTCACTATCAGGTTTGGATATGACTCCAATTTACCCAACCAACTTTCTTCTTCGGAGAAATCGACATAGGCTTCATCAACGACTACGATTCCATTGAACTCCTTTATCAATTGCTCTATCTTTTCATTACCAAAGCTATTGGCCGTAGGGTTGTTTGGAGAACACAAAAACAACAATTTGGTCCTATTGTTTGCTTTTTCCAAGATTTCATCCACCTTAGGTTGAAAATCTGCACTCAACTCTATTTTCATGACCTCTATGTCATTTACGTTGGCTAAGACCTCATACATACCATACGTAGGAGGCAAAGTGATGACGTTGTCTTTCTTAGGCTCACAAAAAGCCCTAAAAATAAGATCCAATACCTCGTCGCTTCCATTTCCCAACAAAATGTTCTTTGTAGGCACGCCCTTTATTTCTGATAGCATTCCTTTTACAGTATTCTGCTGAGGGTCTGGATAACGATTTATTCCATTGTTGAATGGGTTTTCGTTCGCATCTAGAAAGATCATATTGCCCTTTAGTCCTTGAAATTCATCCCTTGCAGATGAATAGGCCTTTAAGTCTTTAATGTTTTCTCTAACTAAATCTTGAATGTTCATAGTTGTTAATTTGTTCATTTGGAGCTGTTGTTGTTTTTATTCTACATTCTGTTTTTTCTATTGAGGGGTTTAGATTAATTATCGTTTCGTATGTTCTAAATTAAATCCTTAAGTCTTATGGATACCGCATTCTTGTGTGCTTGCAACCCTTCGGCCTCTGCCATTAATTCTATTGTATTTCCTATGTTCAACAAACCATCCTTCGTTATTTTTTGAAACGTGATGCTCTTTGTGAAACTATCTAGATTAACTCCTGAATATGCTTTAGAAAATCCATTTGTCGGCAATGTATGATTGGTACCGGAAGCATAGTCTCCTGCACTTTCCGGTGTATAATCTCCAATGAATACCGAACCTGCATTTACAATTCCATCTATATAGGTATTTTCATTCTTCGAACAGATTATAAAATGTTCTGGACCATATTCGTTAATTAATTTCAGCGCAATATCGTCATTTTCCACATAAATAAGCTTTGAATTGTCAATTGCCTGACTTGCAATGGATTTACGTGGTAAAACTTCGATTTGAGACTTTATCTCACTGGACACATCCTTCAACAGTTTCTTTGACGTGGAAACCAGAATAACTTGACTGTCCGTACCGTGTTCTGCCTGACTAAGCAAATCTGAAGCCACATAGGCGGCATTTGCTCCATCGTCTGCAACGACCAACAATTCACTTGGTCCTGCCGGCATATCTATTGCAACACCAAACTTGGTAGCCAATTGCTTTGCCACAGTAACAAATTGGTTACCTGGGCCAAAGATCTTATAAGCAGCTGGGATGGTTTCTGTTCCAAAGGTCAATCCCGCTATCGCTTGAATACCTCCTACCTTAACAATCTTGGTAACTCCACATAATTGTGCTGTATACAATATTTCGTTAGCCATGCTACCTTCAGCGTTTGGTGGTGAACATAGAATCAATTCTTTGCATCCTGCTATCTTTGCAGGCACTGCCAACATCAAGACCGTCGAAAACAAAGGAGCTGTTCCCCCTGGGATGTACAATCCAATTTTTTCTATGGGCCTTTTTTCTTGCCAACAGTTTACCCCCTTTTGAGTTTCGACTTGGACTATTGGTGTTTTTTGTGCACCGTGGAAAGTTTCGATGTTTGCTTTTGCATTTTGTATGGCTTCTTTCAGCTCGTCTGACACAGATGCAGAGGCTTCTTCTATCTCTTTCTTGGAAACAATATTTGATTCCAAGCCAACTCCATCGAATAGCTTCGTATATTTTGAAATAGCAGTGTCTCCATTGCGCTTTACATCATCAAATATTTGATTGACCGTCGTTTCTATGTCCTCGACGGTTTGAGTCGGCCTCTTCAACATTTGAGGCCACTCGCTTTCTTTTGGGTTTATGATCGTTTTCATAATCTCTATTTCTTCTCTGGTAACTTCTATTGTTTGTTTGGTTAATTGATAGAATTCCTGGTTAAACTACCATCTTTTCAATTGGACACACCAAAATACCTTGTGCTCCATTTTGTTTCAATTCATCGATCACTTCCCAAAACACATTTTTGTCTATTACGGAATGTACGGAACTCCATCCTTTTTCTGCCAAAGGCAAAACTGTTGGGCTTTTCATTCCTGGCAATATATCTATGATGTCTTCGAGCTTGTCGTTGGGAGCATTCAATAGCACATACTTTGAATTACGGCCTTTTAAAACAGACTGTATTCTAAATTGGATCTTTTCCAAAAGTGCTTGGTTTTCTTTTGAAATTCTTGGAGAAACTGCCAGTACGGCTTCAGATTTGAGTAAAATCTCAACCTCTTTCAAACCGTTTTTAAACAATGTGCTACCACTGGATACAATATCACAAATACCATCTGCCAAGCCTATGTTAGGCGCTATTTCCACAGAACCATTTATAATGTGCAAATTTGCTGTAATGCCATTCTCTTCCAAGAATTGATTAACTGTATTTGGATATGATGTTGCAATTCGTTTTCCTTCCAAATCTTTCAATGCATTAGCATTTGAGCTCTTTGGTACAGCTATGGAAACTTTACATTTTGAAAAGCCCAAGCGTTCCACTATTGGAATGTCACTCCCTTTTTCCACCAATACATTTTCTCCAATTATGGCTGCGTCTACTACTCCATCCCTCAAGTACTGGGGAATATCGCCATTTCTTAGATAAAATACCTCCATAGGAAAATTTTGAGCTGATGCCTTTAGTTGATCTTTTCCATTGTCTATGGAAATACCGATGTCTTTGAGGATTTTCATTGAATCTTCATTTAATCGCCCTGATTTTTGTACTGCAATTCTCAATTTGTTCATTTTTTTACTTTGATTTGAATGAACCGATCAAGTTCGAGTAGAAACAAAAAACCCGCTTGATTGGTTCAAACGGGTTTTTAAATATCTTGGTTTTATTCAACACATCTTCAACTCGCTCGATTGCCAGAATGAAAGTGATGATGATGTAATTGAATAAAAGTCATTTCTTGTTTTTGTTCTCAACAAATATTCAAAAAATAATTTTTAAAATCCTAATTTAAATGGATTAAATATTCTACAAACCCCATAGACTAATAAAATACAGTCTCCAACTTTAATCAATTATGTAGCTTTAACTAAATTCTTTTAGAATCTTAGCGATTTGGGTAGGGTATTTTCAAACGCAACTGTTTCACTATCAAACACCTATCTATAGCTACTCTTTTAATATTTTAAATGAAACGTTATGAAAAAAGAATTAATTATTACTTTGGTGTTTATTACTTTCTCTCTAATTGTACAATCACAAGATGCTTTGTTGGAAGACGGCAATTTACCAGAAGCAGAAATACATGCAGCAATAAACCCTACGGATTCAGACAATATAGTAGTTGCTGCTCAACATGGTTTTGCAGACCCCAATGATTTCAATCTTAGCATCTACTATACTACAGATTTTGGAGACACATGGAACATTAGTGATTTCAAAGGCATCTATGACAATACCAATGGAGCTGGCGATGTTGTACTTGCATTTGACAAAGATGGAAATATCTTAATGGTAAACCTTATTGCACCCAATTCAGGTGTAGATACAATACTATCCAAATCTACAGATGGAGGTGCTACGTGGTCTTTGGTTTCAACAGTAGCTACTGTAAATACAGACAAGCCTTGGTTAGCCGTAGACAGGTATAGTTCATCTCCAAATGTGGACAATGTATACATCCCATTGGTTGAAAATGAAGTGAACTTATATGTTTTAGATGAAAATTACCAAACTACAGCATCATTGGAGATTGAAGACGGCAATCATTTACCAAGCATAGTCGTAAAAAAAGATGGTACTGTTTTTACTTCTACTGTAAACTTAGATTCAGACAATGTAATCTATGTCCAAGAGTACTCCAATGGCGGAACAAATTTAATTCATTCAACACAAGTCGTAAGCTTTCCTGATTATACGTTCAATGCTCCAGACATCTCCAAAAGGTTTCAACCTACTGTATATTTGGCCATAGACAACTCAGAAAGCGGAAATTATGCAGGAAGATTGTATTTAACGTATACAGCTTCAGAAACAGACAACCCAGATTATTTCAATGTTTTTCTAACTTACTCTGATGATAACGGGGCAACTTGGAGCACTCCAAAAGTAGTGCACTCTGACACACAAGATGAAATACAACAATTCTATTCCAGTATTTATGTAAACGAAAGTGGTGTACTGTTATTGGATTGGTATGATAGAAAAAATCATACTAACACAAATAAAGACACAGACTTCTTTATAGGTGTTTCATATGATGGAGGAGAGACCTTTACCGAAGCCCAGCTTAATTCTTCTCCGAGTGATTTCGACTTTGTAATACCTTCAAGCAATGATTTTGGCATCGGGGAATATCATCAATTGGTAGCAACAAATGATACAGCTGTATCTTTTTGGTCCGATGGCAGAACCAATGATGGGGATCTTAACATTTATATGGCTAAAACCAATTTGGATGGGACATTGAGTGTTGATGAGTATACAATGATATCTGATAACATAAGTGTTTCTTCATTATACCCCTTACCAACAGAAAACAATGCCCATTCCATTATAAAACTAAAGGAAGCAACAAATATCAAGCATCAAATCTTCAATGCCCTCGGTCAAAAAGTAAAAGAGAGTGATTGGAAACAATATCAACCAGGGAAACACACATTGACTTTTGATTTCACATCATATGGAACTGGAACGTATTTTGTAAAAATAAAAACCTCCAAAGGCTATTTTAAAAGTATGAAACTAATCAAGAAGTGAATATGGAAAACTGGAAATTTCTTTTGATTCTAATTTTATTTTTAACTCAATGCAAAAGCACAAAGACCATACAGAAAGAAGAAAACCAAGCAGCCGTGCTAACCAATTTGGCCATAGAGAAGTTAGGGACGAAATATAGTATTAAAGAGAATGAAGAAGGGAGCCATGTCATTGTGTTCAAAACACATAAAAGGTTGCAGGATTTAATGGGAACCGTTAGTTTCTTCATTTATGAAAAGAGCTCTCAATCGAGTATTTTTGAGGATAAACTCAATGCAGGAAGTGTGAACTGGGTTTCTGACAGCGAAATAATTGCTGTCTCTAGAAATCTAAAAGAAGAAAGAGATAAAGGAAAAACTCCAACTAAAGTATATTACTACAATGTCAATGACAAGAAAAAAAGAATAGCAAAATAGATAGGTAATGAAACATTCAAAAAACTTAATTCAGTTTGTAATGTTTATAATAAGCATTACAATTACTACTTCTGCTCAAACGGTGGAAAGTTTGATAAACGAAGTAAATACAAGCAATTTAGATTTAATGCTCAATGAATTTTCTGGAGAAGTAACTACAACTGTTGATGGCAATACGGTAACGATATTAAACAGAGTCAGTAGCCAAGGAAATAATTTGGCTGCAAATTATTTAAAGGAGAAGCTTAATAGTTATGGTGATTTAATGGTTGTTGAAAGCAATTATAGTCCTAGTGGAAGGAATATTATTGCTACCCAAATAGGAGAAACCAACCCCAACAACATCTATATCATATGTGCACATTATGATTCGGTGGCTAATTACTGTGCTGATGATAATGCAACTGGCTCAGTAGCCGTTTTAGAGACAGCTAGAATACTGTCACAGTACTGTACAGACAACACCGTTATCTATGCCTTATGGGATGAAGAAGAGGAAGATCTTGACGGATCTACCTACTATGCTTCTCTGGCGGCTGCTGATGGAAAAAACATTTTAGGCGTTATTAATTTGGATATGATCGGGTATGACAAAGACAGTAACAACAATATACCTATACATACAAGAAATATAGCAAACTCATTAGCATTAAAAGATGATGTTGTTAGTGTATTAACCGCGCATTCATCTACCATTGGTTTAACACCTACCATTGTCAATCCTGGTGTAGAAGCAAGTGATCATGCTAGTTTTTGGAACAGTAATTTTTCTTCTATAATGCTTACAGAAGCTGCCATACCTAGTGATTTAACACCATTTTATCATACCGCCAACGATAGAGTGAGCACATTACATTTACCTTATTTTCATAAGATATCAAAATTTTTAATGGCAATAACAGCTACTAAAGCAGGTATAATTAACAATAACAATTGTTCTTTAAGCACTCCAGAGATGGTGTTTCGCAATGTAAGCATCTACCCGACCCCTTCAACATCATCTGTTACAATCAGGTTACAAAACACGCTTTCAAATGCTAGTATTCAAGTTGTAAATATGACTGGTCAGGTAATTCACAAGCAAGTCTTAGAACAAAATGTAACAAAAATAAACATAGCTAATTTTTCTAATGGAGTTTATTTTTTCAAAATAAAAAAGGGCAACAATATTCTAGTTAAAAAAATAGTAAAGTTTTAATAGAAGTGATTTTATTTTTTTAGTCTAAAAAGAGGTTTAAAACCATACATTTTCAGTACAGTTGCTTAAGAAATGTAAAATCTCTATATTATTAGATATAATAGAAAAGGCTCACATACAATTAGAAGATTAACTTGTCATCTAGTTTGAAAAGACAAAGTATCGTTATCATATTTATTTTAAGAGGAGATCTAAATGGTTACTGATTCAGAAAATACAAAAATCTTAAAGGAATTGTTAGTGTTAGCCATATGCATATTGAATATCAAAAAAAATAGGTTTGGGTTCTTTGATAAAAAGGTCGTGCATCTCGGTTAAAAAACGGTATTGTAGTAATCATTTTGGGATAACGGGCTATATGGAGTTTGGAGAACCTATAACATAACAAAGGGAATGGTAAATCAGTATTTGGGACACCATCGTTACAATGAGAATGATAAATCTAGCTTCATATTAGAATAAGTTTAGGGCTTTAATCCCTAATAAAACCAAACACTTCAAAGTGCAGGGATTTGGTGAAAATCGGAATTTCATACTAACTTTAATAATACTTTTTTTGCAAAATAATTCTATAATTACTATTTCAAATGAGTTGATTTAAAACTGAGCTACCTCGACGCTTCTACGTCGGGGAATTCTATTGATTAAGACCGTTACAAAGAATATGGACAATGATATCATCATAAAAAGTGCGACGCTGGTTTAGCGTCGCACTTTCATTTTAAATAGAAATTTCTTTTTATTGATTCCCTAATATTACAGGCAATCCGCTATCTCCAGAACCAATAACAATAACCTTGCTATTAGGTGACTCAGCTAACTTCATAGTTGCCTCAATCCCCTTGTCTTGAAGAATTTTATCTGTCAATGAAGCACTCAGAATTTTATTCGCGTCTGCCTTACCTTGTGCTTCTATACGTTGTTTTTGCGCTTCTTTATCAGCAGTTACCAATCTAAATTCATATTCCAAAGATTCTTGCTCTTGTTTCAATTTACGTTCAATTGCCTCTTTAATTGTTGGAGGCAAGGTTACATCACGTACTAAAACCGAGTTTAATTGAATGTATTGTGGCTCTAAGATTTTTTTAGTTTCTTCAAAAATTTCTTTTTGGATAGCATCTCGCTTTGTGGAATACAATTGTTCTGGTGTATAACGCCCAACTACGCTTCTCGTTGCCGAACGTATCGCTGGTATTATGACGCTTTGCAGATAATCCTCTCCTCTAGTTTGATGAAGTTTCGCCACGGTTGCTGTTGTCGCCTGGTATAGGACCGAAGCGTCCAATTTGATTTCCAATCCGTTTGAGGACAATACGGACATTTCTCTTTCAAACAATTCTTGCTGTCTTACATTATAGACGAATACCTTGTTCCAAGGCGCAATTATATGAAACCCTTCTCCCAAAGGCGGTTCGTCCGTAACAACTCCATTTCCCAAAGTCTCATAAAGAACACCTCGTTCTCCAGATCCTATTGTGATTGCTGACTTTGTCAATACTACTAATAAAACAATTGCAACAACTATCAAGGGTATTGCAATCTTAGGTAATTTTTCCATTATTTTCAATTTAGATTAATCCATTGTATTTTCTTAGAAACCACTCGATCGCCAAGGTTAGAACGATTAGAAACAACAAGTATTTCCAATCTATCAAAGGTACTACATTTTTACTGCTTTTTTGTATTGGCAGATAACGTTCATCATTTAACAAATCGTCGAACAGACCATCATAGTCTGCTATAAGATAACTTGCTCCGTTACTATTAGTAGCCAATTGTCGTAGTTTTGTTACATTGGCATTTAAAAATTGTTGCTCTACATTGTATTCCAATATCTTAAATTGCCCAGATTTTGAAATGTTTTCACGTGATGCTTTTACTGTAAAGGTGTATTCTCCAGCTGACAAGTTACTTAAATCTACTTGATAGTTGTTGTTCTTCAAAATAAAAGGAAATGTTTTCGTTTCTTTTGTCTCCTTGTTAACGACTACTACATTTAAACTTTCCTTTGCATCAAACTCATAGTTTTTATTGAAGAATTGCGCCTTGATCACTACATTGGCATTACCTTGATAAAAGGATTCATATTCTAGGTTAAGCCTATTCTTACGCTTGTTAGAAGCCAAATATTGCACTAATTTCCCTATGAAGTTGTCGAAACCATTAAAGCTTTGCGTGTTTATATGGCTTTGCGCTCTCCATTTCCAAATATTTTCTCCAAAAAGAACAGCTTCCCTCCTTCCATTGGTCTCAAATGTTGACAACAACGGCTCTTCTGTTTCAATGCTACCCAATTTTTTATACAACAAGGTCTCATATGGAATCTTGAAGTCTGGAGCACCGAAAGATGATGCCAGTGGTGGGAAGGATTCGAAATTCAAATCTTCTACAATGAATGTTCCGTAGTTTGGATTTGAAGTTGCTTGATAGTCTTCGGTTTGAGATGTAATGTCTTGAGTATAGCTTTTAGCTTCCACATTTAAAAAACGCCAATCTGTTTTTGTTCCAGAAATAACGAATACATTCTTGTTTTCTGTTTTCAAAGACCCCATCAAGCCCTTAAAGCTACTATTTGGCTGATACAAAACAACTAATTGAAAATCATTTATTTGATCCATCAATTCATTTGGCTTAAAAAACGAAACAGCACGTTGCTCATTACTTTCTATGCTTTTTCTCAAAACCCCCAAATCTGGGTGTAAAAACGAACTTACAACTGCTACTTTTGTTTTTTGATCGATAACCTCCACTGCAAAGTCCTTGCTATTGTTTGTTTTGTTTTTCTCTGTATCGATTGGTACTATGGTTGCCTTGTAAGCTTGCACCCCTACTCTATTTGCCGGTAATGTAAGGTTGATGACTTTGGAGTTGGCTTCTTTTGTAAAAGTAACACGTTGTGAATGCAATGTGGCATTTCCTGAAGTTACTTTAAATTGTGTGTTTATGGTATCATCTCCATTATAGATCAAAATGGCCTCCACTGGAAATTTGTTTTTAAAATATGCATATTTGTTTACATTCAACTGTTGCAATTTCAAATCAACATATCTTGTCGTATCACCCAGAATGATGGGATATGTCGCTTGCTTGTGCTTTTTTGCAGAGAATTCGTAATCATTGCCATACGTTTGATTTCCATCCGTAATCAACATTGTTGGAGATACCGTATTCTTGTATATTTGAGATAATTCTTTAAATGCCTTGTCGATATTCGTTTGCTTCTCGTGAAAACTCAAGGAATCCGTCGTATTCAATGTTTTACCAAAAGAAAACAGATTGACATTAAATTTCTCATTTAACGCTTCATTGTCTTGTATTTCTTCTACCAAGCCCCTAACTCCCTGTTCCTGACTTAAATGTGTTATTGAACTGGAGTTATCCACTGCAACGATCAAATTGGGTTTTTCAGTATATACCTTTACTTGCTCGAACTTTGGATTTATCAGCAACAATAACACTCCAAAAATGGACAAAAATCGCAAAAAGCAAAAAAGAGCATTCCTTTTTGAATTCCCTTTAGACTTGTATCTATACTGAAAAAGCGCCAATAAAAGCGCTATGATTCCTGCCAGTATGATATATAGAAGTGTCTCTGTCGTCAATTGCCTTTCACGTTTATTAAATCCAACGAATTGAAAAACCGTTTGGCATTTTCATTGTCTTCATTTATTTTCTCATATATCACTTGAGCCAAGTATAATTTATATCCAACCAAGATTGTTCTCATATGGATAATATATAGACCACTAACCTCTATTTTAATATCTCGTCCTTGATAACCATTAAAAGAGATTTTTCTATCAGACACAAGTTTCCCTTTTGTATTGGTGACTGCTCCATTTACACTGCCATCCAGGACTTTTTGTTGCTCATCTGTTGTATCCAATCCATTTTCGAAGAATGAAGCTGGGTATTCTGTAAACGAAGTCATATAGATGAGATTTTCATCTCCTTCCGTCTGCAAAGTATAGGTATTCATTTTCACCACTCCTTTTTCCGTAGGTACATCATCTGCACCTTTCTCTGGTGCAGATGGATATTCTACTATATAGGCTGCAATTGTATCTTTTACTTTCACCCATTCATTCTCCTGAGCTATCGAAGCGTAGATGTTACAAAGTATAGTAAGTGCGATAAAAATGTTCTTTCTCATATTGTTACGTTAACATACCTCCATCTACGTTCAAAGTCTGTCCTGTTACATAAGCAGACATATCACTTGCCAAAAACACACATGCATTCGCTATGTCTTCTGGGGTGCCTCCTCTTTTCAATGGAATTGCTGCTCTCCATCCTTTAACGGTTTCCTCATCTAGTTTTGCGGTCATTTCGGTTTCAATAAAACCTGGTGCAACTACGTTGCTTCTAATGTTTCTGGAACCTAATTCCAATGCCACAGACTTGGAAAAGCCGATAATCCCTGCTTTTGATGCAGCATAATTGGTTTGTCCAGCGTTTCCTTTTACCCCAACCACGGAGCTCATATTGATGATGGATCCCTTACGTTGTTTAAGCATGGTACGTTGTACGGCCTTTGTCATATTGAATACGGATTTCAAATTGACTTCGATAACCTTGTCGAAATCTTCTTCTCCCATTCTCATCAAAAGATTGTCCTTCGTGATTCCAGCATTGTTGATCAATATATCAATGCCTTCAAACTCTTTTAGAACATCTTCCACCAGCGTCTGTGCTTCATTGAAATCGGCTGCATTGCTCTTATATCCTTTTGCCTTCACTCCCATGGCATTCAACTCCTTTTCCAATTCATTGGCTGCTTCCACGGATGAGCTGTATGTAAATGCCACGTTAGCCCCTTGTTGTGCAAAAGTTTGAGCTATCCCTTTTCCTATTCCACGACTAGCTCCAGTTATGATGGCCGTTTTGCCTTCTAATATCTTCATTTGGTTTTATGTTTTTTTTGATACGAATACTTAGGTTGACCAATGGTATTCGCCTATTAAAATGGGTTAATCTTTATTATTTCAAATATAGCAATTAGTCTGTGTTATGAATAAAAAAAACCTCACAATTTACAATTAATTGTGAGGTTTTGACTTGTTAAAATTCTTGATTAAACAAGAATTGGAAAAGTTTACAACTTAACTTCTTCTGGTTTTTCATAGTTAAAAAGGTAATCCACATCCATTTCTTGCACTTTTCCAAGTTTTTGCAAAGCTTCGAAATTAATATCTTTCTTGTTACCAACTACCATTACATTGTAACTTTCTCCTTTTATGTTTTTATTGAAGAACTCACGAAGGTCTTCCATTTTCATGTTTTTTATTGCATTGTACATTGCTTCGCGATTATCGTTATCTATACCAAGTTTCTTAAGTCTTTCGTAACTCCAGAAGACATTGGATTTTGTGATACGTTGCGCTGCCAACTTCTTCAATGTAGCCTCTTTGGCTGCATTGAACTGATCTTCTGCTTCAGGCATGTCACTCATCAAATTCATCATTGCATCCACCGCTTCCGGCATCTTGTTGGCTTGTGTTCCAATGTAAGCCATTACGTAATTCG
Source organism: uncultured Bizionia sp. (assembly GCA_947496215.1). Lineage (GTDB taxonomy): Bacteria > Bacteroidota > Bacteroidia > Flavobacteriales > Flavobacteriaceae > JAHDHI01. The sequence goes on along the minus strand of CANMCF010000001.1, from coordinate 232,956 downwards.
CGTCATCTTTTTTACGTGCTGTTGAATAATTGGACCATGCTGAATAAGCCAACGATTTGGATTCACGAATTTCCTGAAATACAATAGATGACAAACCTCCTCCAAAATAGGTGTTGAATAATGTCGAAGCCGCCATGTTCTCTGCTTTGAAAGGTTCTCCTTTCGCCAAAAACATCATTTCCGACTGCACCATGTCGTAATCAACAAAATATACATTTCCTCCAGTTTCCTTTTCAACATAGGACATTGCTTCTGGGTATTCATTCAATTCACCTGAAATCTTGTGAAAGTCATTTATTGCCGTCACAGCCGCATCCACATCCTTACCGTAATAGAATAGACGTTGCTTGTAGTTTTTCATTCCTTTTGTCAAGTCTACCAATTCTTGTGGATTGATTGCTTTCAATTCTCTTACAGGGATAATGTTTCTCAATCTTGAATTTTCTCCGTATTTGGCAAAATTCATCAAACCAGAACGTAAAATACTTCCTTTGCTTGTTTTGTTGTTTTGTCTACCTTTTGCTATGGATTGCACATATTTGTCATAAGACTCTTGATCTGGCACTGCATTTTCCCATAGATGCTCCAATAATTCCAATCCTTTAGGCAAGTTCTCCTTCAGACCACTCAAACCAACAAATGTTTGCTCTCCTCCTGCATTGACAGAATAATCTATACCCAATTTGTAAAATTCCTTCTTCAATTCTTCCGCTGAATATTTGTCCGTCCCCAAATAAGCCAAATATCCTACTGCCAATCCCAACTTCTTGTCATTGTCACTTCCCATGTCGAAAATGATGTTTAAGTTGAACAAGTCATTGGTTTCATTTTCAATATAAGATACATTCAAGCCATTGTTCGTTTTTGTCTCTTTTATTGCAGAATTATAATCGACGTACAAAGGCTCCAATGGTTTGGACTCTATCTTATTGAAGTTTTTCATATATTCGGAAGCTTTGTCTCTGTTAAGGTTTACTGGTGTAATACCTGGATTGGATACCTTTACGATATTCTTGTCCTCTCCTTTACGTTTGTATGTCACCACATAGTTGTCCTTGTAGAATTCATTCGCAAATGTCACCAATTCTTGCTTTGTGATTGCCTTTAAGTCATCCAAGAACTTTACTTTGTTTTCCCAATCCTCATGATGAATGAACGCATTGTAATAAGCGGAGGCCAAAGCCGTGCTGTTTTCATATTGTTGCAACTGTGATTTTTTCAAATCATTGACAACGGCTTCTATCATCCAATCTTCGAATTGTCCTTTTTTAAGAAGTTCTATTTGATCCAACAACAATTGCTTAACCTCATCCAGAGTCTGTCCTTCTTTCGGAGACCCATTGAAGCTATGGTAGCCATAGTCATTCAAGAATGTAGGCGAACAACCTGCTCTTTGCACTACTTGTTTTTGATTCAAATTCAAATCTATTAAACCAGCATTTCCGTTTGCCAAAATCATATCGCAAAGGGTTACCAACTTCTCTTCTTTAGTATTAACACCTCCTGAACGGAAAGCGATGGATACACTTTCTGCCGTAGGCCCGAACACTTCTTTCGTTATTATTCCACTTATTGGCTCTTCTTTTGGCAATATTGGGTGTGTCACTTCTTTTTTCTTCAACTTGCCAAAAGTCCCATTTACTTCTTTTATCGTTTTTTCAAAATCAAAGTCTCCAACCAAAACCATCGCCATATTGTTTGGCACATAGTACTTGTCAAAATAGTTGTTGATATCTACCAATGAAGGATTTTTCAGATGCTCAGCAGTTCCTATGGTCTTTTGTTGTCCATATGGATGATTTGGAAACAAACCATCCAACATTGCGGCATATCTCTTTCTTCCATCGTTGTCTTGCCCTCTATTAAATTCCTCGAATACAGCTTCTAGTTCCGTATGAAACAAACGCAATACCAATTGACCGAAACGCTCTTCTTCCAAAGCCAGCCATTTGCCAAGTTCGTTGGCAGGGATTTTATTCTTGTATACTGTCTCTTCAAACCAGGTATGCGCATTGGTTCCTGTAGCTCCTAATGAGCTTGTCATTTTATCATATTCGTTGGCGACTGAGTAATTGGAAGCTTCCAATGATACCTCATCGATCTTTCTGTAAAGTGCCAGCTTCTTATCTGGATCCGTTTCAGCTCTATGTTGTTCATACAGATCGGATATTTGATCCAAATAACCTTTTTCCTTTTCCCAATCAACAGTACCTATCTCATCGGTACCTTTAAATACCATATGCTCCAGATAGTGAGCCAATCCCGTAGATTCTTTAGGATCGTAATTGGATCCAGCTCTAACAGCTATATATGTCTGTATTTTGGGCTCATCCGTGTTTTTACTCAGATAAACCTTCAAACCATTGTCCAAGGTATATAAACGCAACCCCGTTGGATCGTTTGCAACGGTTTCATATTTAAAACCGCTGGCATCCGTCTTGCTCTCAGTTTTGTAAGCCATGGCCATGGCTTTGTCATCATTGCTCTTTTTGCAGCTATAAACAAATGCGACAAGCATAAGTACAACAGCTAATTTTAAGTGCTTCATTTTTGATAGTTTTCGTTAAAAAAAAAGTTCGTTAGCTAATGTACAGCCAACGAACTTATAACGTTTGTTTATTATAATTATTTTAACAGTTGAAAACTGTTAAAATATAATGCCTTATCCTAGAACTTCAGCAACTTTCTTTCCGATCTCCGCAGGTGAATCCACAACGTGAATTCCACACTCCTTCATTATAGCCTTTTTGGCTTGTGCAGTATCATCACTACCTCCAACAATTGCCCCTGCATGCCCCATTGTACGTCCTGCTGGTGCTGTTTCTCCTGCTATAAAACCTATTATTGGTTTTTTACTTCCACTATTTTGGTACCATTTTGCTGCATCTGCTTCCAATTGCCCTCCAATTTCCCCAATCATGACAACACATTCCGTTTCTGGGTCGTTGATCAACAATTCCACGGCTTCTTTAGTGGTTGTCCCTATAATTGGATCTCCTCCAATACCAATGGCAGTAGTTATACCCAATCCTTGTTTTACAACTTGATCGGCAGCTTCATAGGTTAAAGTACCAGACTTGGAAACAATACCTACCTTACCTTGTTTAAATACGAAACCTGGCATGATTCCAACTTTGGCTTCACCTGGAGTAATTACCCCTGGACAGTTAGGTCCTACCAAACGACAGTCCTTACTCTTAATATAATCTGAAGCCTTGATCATATCTGCAACAGGAATACCTTCGGTAATCGTTATGATTACTTTAATTCCTGCATCGGCAGCTTCCATAATAGCATCAGCAGCAAAAGCTGGCGGCACAAATATAATTGTCGTATCCGCTCCTACTTTTTCAACAGCTTCCGAAACAGTGTTGAAAACAGGTTTGTCCAAGTGTACTTGTCCACCTTTTCCTGGTGTTACACCTCCAACTACGTTTGTTCCGTATTCAATCATTTGACCTGCGTGGAAAGTACCTTCTCCACCTGTGAATCCTTGAACTATTATTTTTGAATCTTTGTTTACTAAAACGCTCATTTTATATCTATGTTAAGTAATTTCTATTTAAATATTTTGAAGCTCCAATCAAAGCTTCTTCGTTTGTCAGCAAAAGTAATATTTTGATTAGTATTAACTAAGTTATTTTTTAAATTTTTATTTCTGAATACTAAGAGAAGTTTTCTGATCTTCCATCCAATAATTGACTCATTTCCCCTCTTTTATAAAGTTTACATATAACTATCTTCTGATCGTTATTTGTTCCCTTTTAGTTCGTTGATTATGTAGGGAATCTGTTTGACATAGGCCAATTCTTTCAGCTTCACCCTAGATTCCTCTATGGGTGTTCCAAAATAACTTTTTCCACCTTCAACAGATTTCGTAACTCCTGTCTGCCCCAATATCACAGCTTTTTCTCCGATTTTAATTCCACTATTGGTACCTACTTGCCCCCAAATGGTTACTTCATCCTCAATCACACAACAGCCAGCTATGCCAACTTGCGATGCTATCAAGCATTTTTTTCCTATGATGGTATCATGACCAACCTGGATCTGATTGTCTAATTTTGATCCTTCTCCAATGGTTGTATCTCCAGTAACACCTTTATCTATTGTACAAAGTGCTCCTATGTCCACATTGTCTTCTATGACAACACGTCCTCCTGAAACCAATTGATCGAAACCTTCCGGCCTATTCTTATAATAAAAAGCACTAGCTCCCAAGATGCTTCCTGAATGTATGGTTACATTGTTACCGATAACGGCATCGTCATATATACTAACGTTAGAGTGAATGAGACAATTATCTCCAATCGTCACATTGTGACCTATGAAACAATTTGGTTGTATCACTGTATTCTCACCTATTTTTGCCGAAGGAGAAATACTTGTGTTTGCTGCTTGAAATGGCTTGAAATGAGACGTAAGCTTGTTGAAATCTCTAAAAGGATCATCACTAACAAGAAGTGCCTTCCCTTCAGGACATTCCACATTCTTATTTATCAATACTATGGTCGCTGCGGATTCCAATGCCTTGTCATAATACTTTGGATGATCCACAAAAACAATGTCCCCGAATTCCACTACGTGAATTTCATTCATTCCCAAGACTGGGAAGTCTTCATCTCCTACAAAATCACAATCGATGATTTGAGAAATCTCTTTTAAGGTATATTGTTTGGGGAATTTCATAATTCAGTTTTCAGTTTCCAATAGCAATATCATATTGCTTCTCAATTCCAAGTGATTTGCAGCATATCATAATGAACATGCTACCCAGCCCTTTATTCCTTCACACGTTCCTTATAAGTCCCTTTTTCCGTTTCCACTTTAATCTTGTCTCCTTCATTTATAAACAAAGGAACATTTACCGTAGCACCAGTTTCAACAGTGGCCGGCTTTGTCGCGTTTGTAGCTGTATTTCCTTTCACACCTGGCTCTGTTGCCGTTACTTCCAATATGACACTAGCTGGCATATCCACAGTAAGTGGCATACTATCTTCAGAATTAATCAATACAGTAACCACTTGCCCTTCCTTCATCAAATCCGGAGAGTCCAAAATAGCCTTTTGTAATTCTATTTGAGAGTAATCTTCTGTATTCATAAAATGAAACGTCTCTCCTTCATTGTACAAGTATTGAAATTTATGTGTTTCTACACGAACATCGTCCAATTTGTGCCCTGCGGAAAATGTATTGTCTATAACCTTACCTGTAGTTACACTTTTTAATTTTGTTCTTACAAAAGCAGGACCTTTTCCTGGTTTGACGTGTAAAAACTCTATTATCTTGAATATATCATGGTTGTATCTTATACATAATCCGTTTCTAATATCTGATGTGCTTGCCATTTCTATGTTATTTAATTATTAGCTAATTGCTTGTTAATTTGACTTGAAGTAACCTTTCATGATACCACGATGTGAATTCTTTATGAATTGCAGAATTTCATCACGCTCTGTAGTTGCTTCCATTTCTGCCTCAATTATCCCTGAAGCTTGGGTATTGTTGTAATTCTTTTGATATAACAATCTATATATGTCTTGAATCTCCCTTATCTTTTCGGTTGTAAACCCTCTTCTTCTCAATCCTACGGAATTAATTCCCACATAGGACAACGGCTCTCTTCCTGCTTTCACATATGGAGGAACATCTTTACGTACCAAGGAACCTCCAGTCACAAATGCGTGATTTCCAATGGAACAAAATTGATGCACTGCCGTCATGCCAGCCAAGACAACATAATCTCCAACATTGATATGTCCTGCCAAGGTCGTATTATTCGAAAAAATACAATTATCTCCCACTATACAATCATGTGCAATGTGGCAATAAGCCATAATCAGGCAATTGTTACCAACTACAGTTTTCATTCTATCCGTAGTCCCTCTATTAATGGTTACGCATTCCCTGATTGTAACATTGTCCCCAATGATGGTAGAGGTATCTTCATCGTCATATTTCAGGTCTTGAGGTACTGCAGAAATCACAGAACCTGGAAAAATGTTGCAATTCTTACCAATACGCGCACCTTCCATAATGGTCACATTACTTCCAATCCAAGTACCTTCACCAATGGTAACATTGTTATATATGGTCGTGAAAGGCTCTATCACTACGTTTTTAGCGATTTTTGCCCCTGGATGTACATAAGCTAATGGTTGGTTCATCTCTTTGTTTTTATTATATTAAATAAAATGCCTCCCTTATGCCTTTGACATAAGGGGTAAATGCTTTTCTTTTTTATTTCACTTTAGATATTTGCGCCATCAACTCAGCCTCTGCACATAGCTTTCCATTGGCATATGCATAACCTTGCATATGACAAATACCACGTCTAATAGGGGTTATCAAAGAACATTTGAATATTAACGTATCTCCTGGAACAACTTTTTGCTTGAACTTAACCTTATCCATCTTCATAAAGAAAGTCAAATAGTTTTCAGGGTCCGGTACCGTACTCAAAACAAGAATACCTCCTGTTTGTGCCATAGCTTCAACAATCAAAACTCCAGGCATCACAGGTGCTCCAGGAAAATGACCTGCAAAAAACGGCTCGTTCATAGTCACGTTCTTCAAACCGATTACATCACTTTCGGTAAGTTCAAAAATCTTGTCTATCAAAAGAAACGGCTGCCTATGTGGTAACATATCCATAATTTGATTCACATCCATCACCGGAGGTTGATTCAAATCTATTACTGGAACGTTGTTACGTCTTTCGTTCTTTATTATTTTTGACATCTTCTTTGCAAACTGCGTGTTCACAAAATGTCCAGGTTTGTTGGCTATGACCTTCCCTCTAATACGTGTCTTGATCAGTGCTAAATCCCCGACCACGTCCAACAACTTATGTCTTGCCGCCTCATTTGGGTAATGGAGCGTAAGGTTGTCCAAGATCCCATTAGATTTAACAGCTATGCTATCTTTTTTAAAGGCCACCTTCAGTTTCTCCATTGTCTCAGGCAACAACTCCTTGTCTACATATACAATGGCATTATTGAGATCCCCTCCTTTTATGAGTCCATGCTCCAAAAGCGATTCCAATTCATGCAGAAAACTAAATGTTCTGGAATCGGCTATGTCCTTTTTAAAATCAGACAAGTGATTTAGAGTTGCATTTTGGGTTCCCAATACCTTGGTGCCGAAATCTACCATTGTCGTTATTTGATACTCTTTTGAAGGCATAACCAATATTTCACTTCCAGTTTCTTCATCCGAATATGAAATAACGTCTGTTACCACATATTCTTCTCTAAAGGTATCCTGTTCTACTATGCCTGCTCTTTCCAAAGCTTCTACAAAAAACTTGGAAGACCCGTCCATAATTGGTGGCTCTGAATTATCCAACTCAATAATGGCATTGTCTATGTCCAATCCCGTCAATGCCGCCAATACATGTTCACAGGTTTGAATGGTCACTCCATTCTTTTCCAAACAAGTACCACGTTGCGTATTTGTCACATAATTTGCATCAGCTTCCAAAGTTGGGCTTCCTTCTAAATCTACTCGCTTGAAAGAAAATCCAGAATTGGCTGGAGCTGGTTTAAATGTTAACGTTACGTCTTTTCCTGTGTGTAAGCCAACACCTTTTAAGGATATATCCTTATCTATTGTCTTTTGCTTTATTTCAGTATTAACTATTGCCATTTTCTTTTTTTTCTAATTCATTTATTGTTTTTACCAATTTCGGTAAATTCTTAAAGTATACATAGGATTTGTTCCAATCCCCATAGCTAAATGCAGGTGAACCTTGCAGGGTTTCATTGTCTTTTATGTTTCTACCTATTCCTGATTGTGCTTGAATGCGAACACCATTACCTATCACCAAATGCCCCGCAATGCCTACTTGACCTCCTATTTGGCAATTTTCACCAATCTTGGTAGATCCAGCAATGCCTGTTTGCGCAGCTATTACAGTATTTTTACCGATTTCAACATTGTGTGCCACTTGTATTTGGTTATCCAACTTGACACCTCTTCTTATTACCGTGGATCCCAAAGTAGCTCTATCTATCGTAGTTGCCGCTCCAATATCCACAAAATCCTCCAAGATTACATTTCCTATTTGTGGAATCTTCTTGTATTCTCCATTTTCTTGTGGAGCAAATCCAAAACCATCAGCTCCTATAATAGCTCCAGAATTTATGACGCAGTTTTTCCCTATTATGGTTTCCGAATAGATTTTGGCTCCAGAAAAAACAACTGAATCATTTCCTATAACAGCATTGTCACCTATATAGGTACTTGGAAATATCTTTACATTATCCCCTATCACCACATTCTCTCCAATGTATGAAAAAGCTCCTACATATACGTCATCTCCTATTATAGCAGATTCTGATATTGATGATGGCTCCTCTACACCAAACTTATTCAGTTTGACCTTGTTATAATATTCCAATAATTTTGAAAAGGATTGATATGCATCGTCTACTTTTATGAGAGTTGCCAAAAGCTCTTGTTCAGGATTAAAATCCTTGTTGACAATAACTATGGATGCTTTTGTGGTATATACATAAGGAGTGTATTTAGGGTTAGCCAAAAAGGTCAATGCGCCTTGCTCTCCTTCTTCAATTTTTGATAGCTTGGAAACCTCTATTTGTGAATCGCCCACAATTTCCCCTTCCAAGATACCTGCTATTTGTTCTGCTTTAAACTTCATTACCCGCAAAAATAGAAAAAATTATCACATTTTTTCTTTTGGATAGCATATATAATATTTAGTTACTGGTTTTGATAGTGCTTTTAAATTTAGTTGATCTGAAGCCTTGACTATATCCTCGATCTTTCCATTTTTATGCAAAATCTTTATTCCTTGTTTTTTTCGTTCATATGCTTGGTTTGAAACTTTACCTGTAAACACGAAATAATCTGCCTCTGCTTCGGAAATAGCATATTTATCCATTAAATCATCTCTATGTTGAGCAAAATAGGATGGCTTTATCTCCTTCTTTTTCATCTTGATTTTCAACAAACCTCTATTCAAAATCATCTCACAAAGGTTTTTCAATACAAAATCTTCATGAAACTGCCAGGATTTCAAAGCTGAAACAACATCGTAATCATCCAGTTTTGAGAAAATATCCAAACTTTCCGCATTAAAGTTTTTCAATGTGATTTCATTTTTCAAAAAAAAAGACAATGGCGCGCTTGCTGGCAATTCCGCTCCATTTTTAGTCAATTCCTTTGCTCTTTTCAACACTCTTATAATTAACTGCTCTGCCACCAAGCTTGTCTTATGCAAATACACTTGCCAATACATCAATCGTCTGGCTACCAAAAATTTCTCGACACTATAAATACCTTTGTCTTCTATGACCAATGCATCCTCTTTGACATTAAGCATGGTAATTAATCGCTCACTATTTATATTGCCTTCAGCCACTCCTGTATAAAAACTATCACGTTTCAAATAATCCGCTCTATCCATATCCAATTGACTTGATATAAGCTGACACATGAACTTGCGAGGGTATTCTCCCTTGAAAATTTCTATTGCCAGTGTTAAATTGCCGTTAAATTCTTCGTTTAAGCGCTCCATGAAAAGCATCGAAATATGCTCATGAGATATCCCATTTACTATGCTATGCTCCATAGCGTGAGAAAACGGACCGTGCCCAATATCATGTAATAAAATTGCTACATACAATGCATCTTGTTCCTCTTCGGTAATCGAAACCCCTTTGAAACGAAGGACATTGACAGCCTTCTGCATTAAATGCATACAACCAATCGCATGTTGAAAACGTGTATGGTGAGCCCCAGGATAAACCAAATAAGACAACCCCATTTGAGTGATACGACGTAACCTCTGAAAATACTTATGCTCGATCAAATCGAAAATTAAAGAGTTCGGGATTGTAATAAATCCGTAAATTGGGTCGTTTAAAATCTTAAGTTTGTTAATCTTTTGCAAGCTATCTTTATTACTTATTAATATATAAACAAATATACATGAACACTATCAATATTCTTTGGGTTGACGATGAAATAGATTTATTAAAGCCTCATATCCTTTTTCTTGAGAAGAAAAACTACAATGTCACGACTTGCAACAGTGGTACAGAAGCTATAGAAATCCTTGACGAAACCAAATTTGATATTGTTTTCCTGGATGAGAACATGCCGGGTTTGACAGGATTGGAGACTTTAAATGAAATAAAAGAAAAACAAGATACGCTTCCAGTGGTAATGATTACCAAAAGCGAAGAGGAATACATAATGGAAGAGGCCATTGGCAACAAGATTGCCGATTATTTGATAAAACCAGTAAACCCCAACCAGATATTGCTAAGCATTAAGAAGAATTTGGATCATTCAAGATTGGTATCTGAAAAAACGACATCCAACTATCAGCAAGAATTTAGGAAAATTGCCATGGATCTATCGATGGTGAACTCTTACGAAGAATGGGTGGCATTGTATCAAAAGTTAATCTATTGGGAAATACAGTTGGAAGACATTGAAGATGCTGGAATGTTCGAAATTCTTGAATCCCAAAAAAACGAAGCCAATCTGCAATTTGGAAAATTCATAGACAAAAAATATCCGACTTGGTTTGAACCCAACACTGATGCCCCTACCTTGTCCCACAACTTGTTCAAGGACAAAATTGCTCCTCAACTTAGTAAAGAGCAACCTACACTTTTGGTTGTTGTGGACAATTTGCGTTACGATCAATGGAAAGCCTTTGAACCTTATGTAACCAATCATTACAAAAAGGAAACAGAGGAGCCTTTTTTCAGTATTCTACCAACAGCAACTCAATATGCCAGAAATGCCATATTCTCTGGGTTGATGCCTAGTGATATGGAAAAACTACATCCCGAATACTGGAAAAACGACACGGATGAAGGTGGCAAGAATCTACATGAGGCCGATTTTTTAAATGCACAAATGAAACGCTTGGGTCTAACCCACCTAAAACATGAATACTACAAAATAACTAATTTAAAATCTGGAAAGAAGCTAGCAGACAACTTTAAAGGAGTTAAAGAAAATGATCTTACTGTCGTTGTCTATAATTTCGTAGATATGTTGTCGCACTCAAAAACAGAAATGGATGTTGTCAAAGAGCTAGCTTCCAATGACAAAGCTTATCGATCTCTAACACAAAGCTGGTTCAAGAACTCTCCTCTTCTAGAAATGATACAACATGCCCAACAAATGGGCTTCAAATTGATATTGACAACGGATCACGGTACGATAAATGTCAAAAATCCATCAAAAGTAATAGGAGACAGAGACACCAGTTTAAATTTACGTTACAAAACTGGCCGAAGTCTAAGCTACGAAAACAAAGATGTTTTGGCAGCCAAAAACCCAAAAAGCATCCATTTGCCATCAATCTCAATGAACAGTTCATTCATTTTTGCAAAAAGCGATTTGTTCTTTGCCTATCCAAACAATTACAACCACTACGTGAGTTATTATAGAAACACCTACCAACATGGAGGAGTCTCCTTGGAGGAAATGATTATTCCTTTTGTTGTGTTAAACCCCAAATAGGGTTTAACACAACATGAAAAACCATATGACAGAAGTAACATTTAACTTTACAGAAAAGCAGAAAAGCGTTAAGTTTGCATTTCAAATCAATTGAATTTTGAAAATAGAATATTCATTGCAGGAAGTAAATACTACTGCCGAGCAGATTTTAAAGCATACGACCTCCAAAGTATTATTGTTTGATGGGGAAATGGGAGTCGGAAAGACCACACTCATAAAATCATTGGTTAGGTTATTGGGAAGTGCCGATACGATAAGTAGCCCCACCTATTCCATAGTAAACGAATACAAGGCAGAAAACGACTCTATCTTTCATTTTGACTTGTATCGCATAGAAGATGAAGAAGAACTCTACAATTTTGGCATAGAGGACTATTTAAATACATCACACTGGATTTTAGTCGAGTGGCCAGACATGCTATCACCTTTGATACAAAACAATCACACTTTCATAAACATCCAACTAAATTTAGATAGTACGAGAACCCTTACACTAGCTAATAAATCCCTCTAAAACAAACTTTGTTTTGTATCCACTGCCAAAACGATTTTTTGGGATATTACGGTTTTACCCGTAATAAGAATTAAAAAAAACACCACTTTTAACATTTATTTAACATTTAAGTCAAAATCGCGCTACTCGCTTTAATTAAATTTGATTAAATTTTTTCAACCAATCCCTCGCAATTTATGATGGCAAAGACACATATATTATCACTAGCTCTCTTAGGCAGTGTATTCTTCTCAACCTATACAACTAACATTATTGACTTAAACGACCAAACACAGACAGCAGTTGACGGAAAAAAAATCAAAATACCAACAAAAGGATAATAAAAAGGTAGTTATAGCAGGTAGCATAATTGCAACATTCATAGCTATAACCCCTTATCTTTTTTACTTATATGAAGGTGTACCGAACAGGGCGGTTTGGGACACTTTCATATATACTTTCAATAGTGAAATCTATGAAAGTGCCCAAGTTGTCGTTTGGACGCTTACTGGCAAGATAATACCCTTATTGCTCTTGACAGTATGGTTTTTCACTTGTCGCCATTGGTGGTATCATGCATTATTGGTTCCCATTGCAATGTATTGCTATCAGATTATCAGCTTTTCGTTATCCAACACTCATTTCTTCGATGAATTCGAGTTGGTTCATATGATTCCCTTCGTCGCAGTGATCATACCAAGCATATACCTCATTAGAGCCAGAATATTCAACAGATTGAATTCCGTGGACAAATCCATCCAGGAACTAGAAGACGAATTGAAGGTTAAACCCAAAAATATTTGGGGTATACTCAATCAGTATTTTTAATCCAAATTGCTATCATTCAAATTTTATTCGTAATTTGATTTTTATTATAATGATTTTGATTAAAAATGAATAAACCCATCACTCCATTTTCCAAGGAACAGCTATTGCCTCAAGAGGAAACTTTAGAAATTTTAAAGAAAAAGAGCGCTCTCTTCATCGGCATACCAAAAGAAACTGCTTTTCAGGAAAAACGAGTATGTCTTACTCCAGATGCCGTTTCCGCCATAGTAAACAATGGGCATCGAGTCCTATTGGAATCTGGTGCTGGAAAAGGCTCCAATTTCAGTGACAAGGATTATAGCGAGGCTGGAGCAGAAATAACAAATGACACATCCAAAGTATACTCTTGCCCCATGATCCTGAAGGTAGAACCTCCTACCTTGAAGGAATTGAAGTTGATAAATCCACAAACCACATTGATCTCTGCCTTGCAGCTCAAAACGCAAACCAAAAAATATTTTGAAACGTTGGCTGCCAAAAGGATTACAGCCTTGGCCTTCGAATTCATAAGAGACGAGGATGGTGCCTACCCAGCTGTTAGAGCGCTTAGTGAGCTCGCAGGAACCGCCTCCGTATTGATTGCATCTGAACTATTGAGCAATTCCAGCGATGGCAATGGCTTGATGTTTGGAAACATAAGTGGAGTCCCTCCTATTGAAGTCGTAATACTTGGAGCTGGAACAGTCGGTGAATTTGCAGCCAGGAGCGCAATAGGTCTTGGAGCCAATGTAAAAGTGTTTGACAACTCCATAACGAAATTAAGATGCATACAAACCAATTTGGGTAGAACGCTATATACTTCCACCATTCAACCAAAACACCTTAAAAAGGCCTTGAGGCGTTGCGACGTAGTAATAGGAGCAGTTAGGGGAAAAAACAGGTCCCCTGTAATTGTAAGCGAAACAATGGTAGAACAGATGAAAAATGGTTCTGTGATAATAGATGTAAGCATAGATATGGGAGGTTGCTTTGAAACTAGTGAAATCACCACACACAAATACCCTACCTATAAAAAGCATGGAGTCATCCACTATTGCGTACCAAATATTCCTGCTAGGTATTCCCGAACAGCTTCTGCATCCATAAGCAACATTTTCACACCATATCTATTGAAAATCGCTGAAGATGGAGGCCTTGAAAACTCTTTGAGAATGGACAGAGGATTAAAAAGCGGACTGTATTTTTATCATGGAATCTTGACAAATAGATCGGTTGGTGAATGGTTTGACTTAAAATATAGTGATATAAACCTTATAATATTCTAAATTTGCATTTCATAAAAATTTAAAAAATTGAGATTAGCAAACAGAATAGGATATTATCTTGGTGGTTTTTCAATCGGACTTGTCGTTTTGGCATTTTTCCTCAACGGAAAAAAAGCATCATGTAGCTATAGTCCTGAAGCAAGGACCCTAAAAAACATAAACACCAAAAACATCGTGTTTAGCCCTTATACACAAAATTTCATAATTTCCGGAAACATAGATACCACGCAAGTGAATTACATTCTACACAAAGGTGATGTAGTATTTTCGAAAAGTGAACCAAGAAAGGAACCTTGTGGCGTTTATCACATAGAAGGCAAACTCAATGACAAGGATGCTGCTCTAACGGTCGAGAATTGTGAGAAGGTTGCAACATTGCAATCCATCGAATTCATCGATTAGTTCGTTTTTCTACGACGTTTTCGTTCTTTTTTCAACAAAGACAACTCCCTACTCGTTTGTCCAGCAACCGAAGTGTTTTCCTCTGCTCTACGAATTAAGTATGGCATCACATCTTTAACAGGGCCAAAAGGCACATATTTTGCCACATTGTACCCCATTGCTGCCAAATTGAAGCTAATGTGATCGCTCATACCATAGAGTTGACCAAACCATATGCGACTATCACTTTTGTCAAACCCAAGTTCTTTCATAAGATTCATAGCCAAGTAAGAACTCTCCTCATTATGGGTTCCTATAAATATTGAAATGTCCTTTATATTATTCAAAATATACTCCAAGCAAGCATCAAAGTTCTTGTCCGTTGTCAGCTTGTCCTTACAAATCGGAGATTCGTAGCCATTTTCTTCTGCTCGAGATCTCTCCTTTTCCATATAGGCACCTCTTACTATCTTAAATCCTAATTTAAATCCTTCCTTTTTGGCTCTTTCATGAGAACCCTTTAAAAAATCCAACCTATCCCACCTATACGTTTGCAATGTATTGTACACTATTGGCTTCTCTTTGTTATATGTAGTCATCATTTGCTCTACCAAGTCATCTGCAGCATCTTGCATCCAGCTTTCCTCTCCATCAATCAAAACTTCCACATCTTTCTCACTCGCTGCCTTGCATATCGCATTGAATCTTGTTACGATTCTCTCCCATTCCAATTGCTCTGCCTCTGTAAAAGCCTTCCCCTCTCCTTTCTTTTGAAACAAATAAAAGCGCCCAAGTCCCGTAGGTTTGAACACAACTATGGGCATAGCTTCTTTCTCATCTGAAAAACCTACGATCTTAAGTATTTTCTCCGTTGCATCATCAAATTGCTCCTCGGTTTCTTTTCCTTCAACTGAATAGTCCAAAACCGAACTCACTCCCTTGGAAAACATCCTATCTATCACACTCAAGCAATCATCTTCATTGACTCCTCCACAAAAGTGATCGAAAACAGTCGCCCTGATAAGGCCTTCGACTGGTAGTTTTGCCTTTAAGGCAAAATTCGTGGCTGCAGTACCTATCTTTACCAAAGGTTGATTCGCAATCATTTTAAATAAAAAATAGGCGCGTTCCAATTCGGAATCACTCTTTAAAGAAAATGCTATTTCTGTATTATCGAAGGTTTTTTCTTGGCTCATAAGTTTTGTCGAAATATATTTGCACAAATATAATTATACTAACATATAATTTTACTAAAAACGCTTTATTTTCACACTCAACCATACAGCAATAATGACATCCATTAACACACAAGATTACACCATATATTTAAACGAAGCTTGCTACAGTGCTCTAAATCAACATTTTAAAAACACGAGATATTCCAAAATATTTCTTTTGGTCGATGAAAATACCCATCAATTTTGTTTGCCTTCTTTTTTGGCCAAGATGGAGACTGAGGTTGACATAGAGATCATTGAAATCGAATCGGGAGAAATAAACAAGACTATAGATACCTGTGTAGGTGTATGGAATACACTATCTGAACTTAATGCTGACCGAAAAAGCCTGATGATAAACCTTGGTGGTGGAGTTGTTACGGATCTGGGAGGCTTTGTGGCTTCTACTTTCAAACGCGGAATAGATTTCATAAATGTACCTACCTCCCTACTAGCAATGGTCGATGCCTCCATTGGAGGAAAAACCGGCGTAGATCTCGGTAACTTAAAAAACCAAATTGGAGTTATCAATACTTCTGTAATGGTTCTTGTCGACACTTCGTACCTCGAAACATTACCACAACTGGAAATGCGTTCGGGATTGGCTGAGATGCTTAAACACGGGTTAATTCACAACAAACTATACTGGAACAAGTTAAAAGATTTATCTAAACTAACACTTGGCAACTTGGATGATCTAATCTTTGAATCCATTTTAATCAAAAAAGACATCGTAGAGAAGGATCCTAATGAAGACAATCTACGTAAAACACTAAATTACGGACACACTTTGGGACATGCCATCGAATCCTATTTTTTAAGTCATCCAAAAAAGGAAACACTATTACACGGTGAAGCTGTTGCCATAGGGATGATTCTGGCCACATACATCTCTTCGAAAACCCTTAATTTCCCATCCATTGACAATGATGACATAAAACAAGTGATAAAAGGCATCTATGGGCATGTCTCAATTAACAAAGAAGATCACGCTCCCATCATAGAACTATTGAAATACGACAAAAAGAACGAGCACGGCAACATAAACTTCGTTTTACTCGAATCAATAAGCAAAACAAAGATCAATTGCCTTGTAGAAAATGATCTAATAATAAAAGCATTTAATTTTTACAACCTCTAAATTTCAATTGAAAAAAATCGTAACTTTATAAAACAAGTTCTATAAAGCTCAAAAACCTAGCTAAGATTAATTACTAATTAAAAATAGTCGTTATGAAAAGAGTTATTGTCGATTACAAAAAGTTAACCCCCGAGGTTTTAAATCTATTAACCCAAAAATTCCCCGATGGATATGGAGACAAGGACATCATTGTCTTCGATAACCACAAAAACGAAACCATCGAGGCTGTGGAGGTGAAGACGGAAGACACCATCTACCTAGTAAAGGTAAGCAGCAAGCTACATTACACCATGACAAACTTTGATTCCAATGTCGATATGGAACTCAATGATGCAGGACATATCGTAGTTAATGATTTGAATATTGAAAAAGAAGAATGACCTATTTAATTATAAGTAACGTTCCTCGATAATATTCTTATGATGTTTCTCGTGACCTATTATCAAAAAACCCAAGGCTCTAACTGAGACTTCTCCACTACCTGCAATGCCTTTGTTGACAAGCATATCATCATCAAAATTTTCAAACAAGGTTATTGTAGACATACGTAGCAGCCTGTACTCTTCCATAAGCGACTCTAGGCTTCTATTATTTGCCTTGCTGGCCACTGCATAATCATTTTCGTCAAACCCTAGCAAAGCTGTATTGTCCTGACGTGCAAAACGCATTGCCCTGTAACAAAATACACGTTCGGCATCTATCAAGTGATTCATTATTTCCTTTATCGTCCATTTCCCATTAGCGTACCTATACTCCAACTTATCAATAGTTATGGATTTGTAGAAATTCATCATATTCTCCAAACCCGATTTCAATCCGTCCAATAATTCAACATTGCCAGCCTGTTCTATGTAATTATAGAAATATGGCAAATATTCGTCTTTAGATAGTTCTGTGGCATTCATCGACATTCAAGTTTAGATTAAGAATTAAATGTAATAAAAAACCTCTCGATTTCTCGAAAGGTTTTTATAATAAACTGTTAAAAAAGTTATAGTTCTCTAAAGATACTGTGCATCAAACGCTTTTTGTCATTTATGCTTTCTTCAAGAGAAATCATTGTCTCCGTTCTATAGACTCCTTCAATATCATCCAACATGAAGATAATGTCTTTAGCGTGTTCCGTGTTACGCGCTCTAATTTTACAGAAGATATTGAATTTCCCAGTCGTAACATGAGCTACGGTAACAAAAGGTATTTCGTTTATACGTTCCAACACAAAAGTAGTTTGTGAAGTGTTTTGAAGAAACACACCCACATAAGCAATAAAGGAGTAACCTAATTTTTTATAATCCAATGTTAGCGAAGACCCTTTTATAATTCCTGCATCTTCCATTTTTTTCACCCTCACGTGTACTGTTCCTGCAGATATCAACAGCCTTTTAGCTATATCTGTGAAAGGTACTCTCGTATTATCTATCAACATATCAAGAATTTGATGATCAATTTCGTCCAATTTAAATTTTGCCATTTTTATTTTTTATTAAATATAAAGCAAAAATAATACAATTTCATTGAATTTTAATTGTTAAAACTTAAGATTTCATGATTTTTAATGATAATTTTACATTGTCTATCTCAACGAAATCGTTTTCGTCATTCAATTTCACCACTCCACCTTGTCCATTAAGAACCCTATTGTTCTTTGCTTCAATGGTTTTATGCGCAAAATAGCCTGAAAGCCTTTCTATTCTAACTATCCTAGGGGTAAATTGCACCTCATTGTCTATTAATTTTTCTTGATATTGTATGGCTATGTCCAAACTCTCTCCATTGAAATCTGCATTTCTGACGATAATGTCATAGAATAGCTTGTAGTTTTGAGGAATAGTCAAATAAGTGTCGACATCATTTACATCAATGGCATCTTCAATTATCACTTCTAAAGCCACCACCAAGGACTGAAAGATATATCTTCTCACTTCTTCCCTATCATAATCATCTGCATAATGTCCAGCTTCAAATAGAATCGTAGGCACGTTAAGGCTCTGAAAGGCATCACCAACGCAGTTTATATTGTATGCATCGTCGTAGATTCCGACTTGATCAGACAACACTTCTTGCAACATTTCATTCATTTTAGCTATTACAGACATAGCTACCTTTCGAGTCTCCGTTATGGTACAAGCTTCATCTTGAGCAGGTGCGAGAAAAGAGACTGTTGCTACCTTTTCTTTCTTACCTGCACTAAAAATGGTACGTTGCCCATGCAAGTTAAAACAATAATCTGGCTTAAAGGTTTCAAAACAGGCTTTAAGCACCTTACTTTCCGGCTGTGTCAAGTCTTGCGCATCCCTATTTAAATCCACTGAATTTGCGTTTAAACGTGTATAAGCATTGGCTCCGTCTGGATTTAAAATTGGAATGATCTTAATTGTACTGTCTCTTAATATAGAGTCGAACAAAGGGTCAAGGCTCTCAAATGCGTTGAGAACATCAAAAACAGCCTTGGTAGTTGTAGATTCATTTCCATGCATTTGAGACCACATAAGTATCTTTTTATGCCCTGTACCAATGGTTATTGAGTAAATGTCTTCTCCTAAAACCGACTTTCCAATTATTTTTACTTGAAATTTATCAGCATATTTATCCAAAAGAGGTTTAATGCTGTTAGGATTAATATACCTTCCATAAAGAGATTCCTCCTTATGAGCTTCATACAATGTTTTTAAAGTATCTATAGTCATATTTAAATATCGTATTACAAATGTAATAGCTTTAGTCGACTTGGAAAACTATTATTACGCACTCTTTTTAATTCTAATCGGCAGCAAACGTAACATAAATGCCTTCATTTGAAACGAGTCATTCAATGGTATCCTTTTGAAATTTAACTAATCCTTTTTCCCTAGAAAACATTTAGTGTTTAAAGAGCAAATAATTATGTCAAAATAATCGTTACAAATGTAAACATCAGTATATTTACAAATGTAAACAGAATGAATCACTTTTGATGTTTACTTATGTATACAATTAGATTTTTAATGCTTAGTAATTAAGTGGCTTGGTTGAATATAATTCAATAGATTTTTAATGAAACACATAAAATACTATATTTCAGATAATTAAGGTTACTTATGTAAAGCAATAAATCAATATAATTACCTCATTTTCAAGAATTAACATCATTTATTATGATAGATCCAATAATAATTTTACATTTGTAAACATCATAACTCAATACCAACTGTTTACATTTGTAACACATGCTAAACAATCAAGAATTTACAAAAAGACTTAAAAAAGTCATTGAACATTACGGGGAGAGTGCCTCTTCATTTGCTGAAAAAATAGGTGTGCAACGCTCTAGTATTTCTCACATACTTTCTGGTAGAAACAAACCCAGTTTAGAATTTGTTTTGAAAATCCTCTCCTCTTTTCCCGAAGTGGAATTGTATTGGTTGATGAATGGAAAAGGGAAATTTCCTTCAGAAAAACATTCTGAAGAAAAAATCATAAAACAACCAACCCCTCAAAATCAAATTTCATTTTCCGAGAAACAAGATTTATTTTCAAAACCAAAAACTGAAAGTCCTTCTATTGAAAATTCAGAAATAAAAAAAATGACTTCTTCTTCAAAAAAGGAAATTGAACGAATCATCATTTTTTATAAAGATGGTAGTTTTTCCAATTATGAAAATTGATGATTGAAATTAATTTTCCATTATTATGAGTTCTAAAAAATAAATTCACAGTTTTTTAGTAAAATCCAAATTTTTTGAAATTTTGCTTATTCGTAACTTTCTACATAAAATTTTCAAATACGCGATTTATGAGCTAGTACGCTTTTTGTTAAAAAAAGCGCCTATGATTTTTTCATTTACTAATTTTGCATAAAACATAGCACAATGAAAATTTTACTCCTATTCATCCTTTTGATTTCTTTTAGTAGTTGTTACAATGTAGATCGCAATTGTAAAAATTACAAAACTGGACATTTTAAAAGTGAAGTCATCATCAATGATGAAATTTACAAATCTACATTTACAAGAACAAGTGATTTGCAAATAGAAAACTACAATGGCAAGATTGATTCTTCGAAGTTGAGATGGATAAATGATTGTGAAGTCATCTTTAAAACCATCAACCCGAAAAATATGGCAGAACGCAATGACATCCATTTAAAAATATTGACTACTACCGACTCTTCCTATACTTTCGAATATTCTTATGTTGGAGAAACAAAAAAACAAAAGGGCATAGCTTTCATTCAACCCAAAAATAGATAACGTTTAAATCGGAAACCCCTTTAATTTTTCATATTTAACTATTTCTGATGAGAAAACAACTCTATATAATTACCACACTCTTCTTATTTGGTTACTCTTTGTCAATGGCACAAGATAACAATCCTTTTATTTTAAAAACACCGACAGATTGGAGGTATGAAAAAATAGATTTGCCTTTGGATTTTGCCCCAAGTATTAATTATAATGGTTTCGAAGAGCTAAGATTTGCTCCAGGAATGTTTGATCGTGAGGCAGAGAAATACTTTACCTATGTTTTTGTCATATCCATTGAAGAGGTAGTAATATTGTCAAAACAAAAGACATAACAGCTATTATATGATTATTACCGAGGTCTTTGCAATGCTATAGGACGTTCTAAAAAAATATCGATTGACACATCAAAGATTGAAGTAACGCTAAAAAAATCTGATCGATCAAACAAACAAGTCAAATCAATCATACATTATAGGTCTTGTCTCTCCCAAAGGCAAACACAACGCTATATGGGAAACATTGCACCAGATAAGAAAACAGACAAAGCTATAGCTACACAGCATTTCAAATTTTAAAAAACTCAATGTTGGAGAATTTGTTTTAAATTTAATAATATTCAATTTTCAATTTGGCATCCATAACCAATTTTTCTTCACCTGATTCTAAATTAAAAGACATAAACGAAACCAGATTATTCTGATAATCATATCTATATTCACTCCTTCTTCTGTATTTTTTTAATTTATCTCCTTCTATCTCTTTTCCTGACTCAGTAACAACAATGGATTTATTTCCATACGCATAATGCTGGGTGTAAGCACTACTTGCATTACTGGAAATATGATTTACTTCTATCAATTTATCATTTTCATAGACCCAACTCTGCTCTACACTTTTTGTAATAGGCTCTTTGCTTTTAAACCATGATTGCTCATCTAGAGGTAAAGTTTCATCCACATCAATATTATAATAGCTAAACTCTATAGAAAAATATGAAACCAATTGGTCTTTCTCGTTATAACCATAAGAAGTTTCATGAATAAAAAACTCATCTTGAAAATAATCATAGCTGCTCATTTTTTTCAACTTGCCCACATCATCATATTCTACCTTTACTAAGGCGTTCAAATAAAATTCAGAAACATAGATAGTGTTTTCGCCTTCTGAATCTTCTAGATAATCTCTAGTAAAGACATGTTTTTCCGTAAGTTTTTTTGTGGCATCAAAGATATATTTGGTCATTATGTCTTCCTCTATTTGCTTTACCAACACTCCGTCTTTAAACCACTGATTTGGTCTTAGTTCCAAAGCCCCTGTTTCTTCATCTAAGGATATCGGCTCTACAACAAAGTTTTCTTTGACCTTGCCTATCACATAATCAATTGTATCTGCCGTCTTATAAATACCTCTATCTCCTCCTTCATCCAAATCACAATTGCATAGTTCATCAAGAACATAAAAATGCCCCAAACTCGTTGCTCTAGTTCGTTTTCCATTTAAATTAAAATCTACATTTATCTTAGAATAGCTCGTAACGTTTCCCTCTTCATAATTGTCAATCTTAATTTCCACATGTTTTATCGGTCCTAGAAAGGTTCCTACATTAAATATTCTATCATATTGTAGAAAATTAACCACTTCTGCATCTGGTGAAGGAAAATCTTTGATAGTAGGAAATTCTTGTTGTCCAAAAAGGAAATAGAAATTAAATAACATTCCTAGAAGCATCGATTTCTTTATCATAATTGAAATTGTCAAAAATGTTGTTTCCAATCAGTTTTGTTTTTCTTTCGTTATATATCGATGAGAATCATTCTTAAGCAAGATTGCACATCAATGAAACAACTAAGCTTCCCAAAATTATTCTTGTGAAATTTTACTCAACCAAATGTCATTTTATCACTCCCCT
The DNA here is from genome assembly GCA_947496215.1 of uncultured Bizionia sp. Taxonomy (GTDB): domain Bacteria; phylum Bacteroidota; class Bacteroidia; order Flavobacteriales; family Flavobacteriaceae; genus JAHDHI01. The sequence continues at coordinate 209,991 of CANMCF010000001.1, read as the reverse complement.
TTAACTAATGTGATTTTCAATAGAAATGCGCATATCAAAGTCAACGCCATAAAGCTTCATAAATGCAACCAACCTTTAACAGTCTAAAAAAACAACTTAAATTAGTCAACTTTTAAAAAAGCGTCGGTTGGTCTTCATCTCCATCTTCAACATTATTCTCGACTTCTCCTGAAACGTTTTCCTCATCGATCACTTCCAAATCTTCAGCATGAATTTCTTCTGGTGCCTCATAAGGTATTGAGTCCAATAAATTGATTTGTTTTACCTTTTCTCTTGTTAATTGGTTTCCCAATGCGGAAATTCCTTTGACTGCAATGAATTCCTCCAAATTCACTTCTTCGTTATCCTTTCTATCTTTCCCCCTGATTTTGGCAAATACTATTTCCGCCATAGGTTTCCAATCTGTAGATACTATTTCCAATTGTGATTTTTCATGATCGGAAATGAATGATTCTTCCTTGTTTTCATTTTCAATCAAAAAGCGCTTAACATAATACTTCTCCTTTTCCCCATCAAAGTAAATTGCAGAAATTGGTTTTTTGGGAATCCACTTTTCCATCACAATCATATCGTCATCAAAATGAGCTGTAACTTCTGGGATAATTGTTTTAACTATCCCTTTTTGGTTGATTAACAGAATACGATCTTCTCCTCTGAATTCTCCCAACAACTCTCCACGTCCATCGACATTTATACGTTGTACTGTATCATCGAACCATATTTTTCTGGGTTTCAAAGTAGACACTCCTTTCTCTTTAAGTTCAATTTTCTTTATTGGATACTTGGTCACCAAATTACCTTTGGATGCTCTTCCCTTTATTAGAACATTGGCGAAGTCTATGTCCCACTTCAATTTCTTAACGCTACCTACCTGCCTCAAGTACAAGCTTATCACTTCGGCCTCACCATTGGGATTCGCAGAGAAATACCAAAGTTTAGAACTCTTGTTTCCATTGGTCAAGTCGTATTCCTTGTCTCTAGTCATGGCAGTCACGGCAAAACGCTTTATATAAGATGGGCCTTTACCTCCATCCCTGTAGATCATATTGTAAATTGTCCGTTTGTCCTTCTTCTTGAAGACTGCCACGTGAATGATGTTTTTTCCAATGAAGGTTTTGGAATCCACCTTGGTAACTACCATTTTACCATCTGCAGTAAAGGCTATAATATCATCTATATCACTACAATCTCCAACGTATTCGTCACGACGCAATGAAGTTCCAATAAACCCTTCTTCCCTATTTACATAGAGTTTTGTGTTTCGTATCACCACTTTTGTGGCATCTACATCTCCAAAGGTTCTTATTTCCGTTTTACGTTCACGGCCTTCTCCATATTCTTTTTTCAATCGTGTAAAATACGCTATGGCATAATCAATCAGATTCGCCAAATGGTTTTTCACTTCTGCGATTTGCTCCTCGAGGGCATCGATTTTTTGTTGTGCCTTGTCGATATCGAATTTAGAAATACGCTTGATTCTTATTTCCGTCAAGCGCGTGATGTCTTCTACGGTAACGGCACGTTTCAAGTGCTTTATATGTGGTTTCAGTCCTTTGTCTATAGCTTCGATAACTCCTTCCCAAGTTTCTTCTTCCTCTATGTCTCGATAGATTCTATTCTCTATGAAAATACGCTCCAAACTGGCAAAGTGCCATTGTTCTTCGAATTCACCAAGCTTTATCTCCAATTCTTGCTTAAGCAGTTGAACCGTATTGTCTGTACTACGACGCAACATTTCTGAAACTCCCACAAAGAAAGGCTTATTGTCCTCAATGACACAACCCAATGGAGAAATTGAAGATTCACAACTTGTAAATGCATACAAGGCATCGATGGTTTTATCTGGAGACAATCCGGAAGGCAAGTGTACCAATATTTCAACCTCGGCTGCTGTATTGTCTTCTATCTTCTTGATTTTTATCTTCCCTTTGTCATTCGCCTTCAAAATGGAATCTATCAACGATGTCGTTGTCGTAGCAAAAGGAATCTCGGTAATGACCAAGGTGTTTTTATCTCGTTGAGAAATTTTAGCTCTTACACGTACCTTACCACCTCTCAAGCCATCATTGTAATTTGTAAAATCTGCAATCCCGGCAGTAGGGAAATCTGGCAATATCGTAAAACGTTTACCTTGTAGGTGCTTTATGGAGGCTTCTATGAGCTCTATGAAATTATGTGGTAATATTTTAGTGGACAAACCTACTGCAATCCCTTCTCCTCCTTGTGCCAACAGCAATGGAAACATCACTGGCAAGTTAACCGGCTCTTTACGACGACCATCATATGAGGCTTGCCATTCCGTGATTTTTGGATTGAAGACGACATCCAAACCAAATTTAGAAATACGTGCCTCTATATAACGAGAGGCTGCTGCTCGATCACCTGTCAATATGTTTCCCCAGTTTCCCTGAGTATCTATCAATAGGTCCTTTTGTCCAATTTGTACCATGGCATCTGCAATACTGGCATCTCCATGTGGATGATATTGCATGGTATGACCGACTATGTTTGCCACCTTGTTGTAACGCCCATCATCCAAGTCCTTCATGGAATGCATAATACGACGCTGCACAGGTTTGAAGCCATCTTCGATCGCTGGTACTGCACGCTCTAAAATAACGTACGATGCATAATCCAAAAACCACTCTTTGTACATTCCCGTTATTCGGGTAATGGTTTCTTGTGGTTCCTGATGCTCTAGGTTTTCGTTTGTTGAATTGTCTAAATCGTCGTTTTCTTCTGCCATATTTCTTATTGTCATTCCTGGCTTTTCTAACTATAGCAGGAATCTATTCTCTATTTTATTTTCCTTCTTGTATCAAATCCATCTCCACCTTCAAATTCTCAATGATGAATTCTTGTCTGGATGGTGTGTTTTTCCCCATATAGAAGGCCAACAAGTCTTCAATGGACATTTGTTCATCAAGCATTACAGGATCCAAACGTATGTCCTCACCTATGAAATACTTGAACTCGTCTGGAGAGATCTCACCCAATCCCTTAAATCGGGTAATTTCCGGCTTTGGTTTTAATTTTTCAATTGCATTGACGCGTTCTTCTTCAGAATAGCAATAGATCGTTTCCTTCTTATTCCTTACTCTAAACAAAGGTGTTTGCAAAATGTATAGGTGTCCTTCCTTTATGACTTCTGGAAAAAACTGAAGAAAGAATGTTATCAACAGCAAGCGAATGTGCATCCCATCTACATCGGCATCGGTTGCTATCACCACATTGTTATAACGCAGATCCTCAAGTGATTCTTCTATGTTCAACGCGGCTTGCAACAGGTTGAATTCTTCATTTTCATAAACAATCTTCTTGGTCAATCCATAACAATTCAAAGGCTTCCCCTTTAAACTGAATACCGCTTGCGTGTTAACGTCTCTTGATTTCGTGATACTTCCCGATGCAGAATCTCCCTCGGTAATAAAAAGGGTTGTTTCTAAATTTCGTTCATTTTTAGTATCTCCAAAATGCACTCTACAATCTCTTAATTTCTTATTGTGAAGACTTGCCTTTTTAGCCCTGTCCTTTGCTAATTTTCTAATGCCCGACAATTCTTTACGCTCTCGTTCAGCTTGTAATATCTTGCGTTGAATCTTTTCAGCTGCATCAGGATTCTTATGCAGGTAATTGTCTAAATAAGTCTTTAAAAAATCATTTATGTAAGTTCTTACTGTTGGCAGATTTCCTCCCATGTCCGTAGATCCCAACTTTGTTTTTGTCTGACTCTCGAAAACTGGTTCCATTACCTTAATGGCAATCGCCGATACTATCGATTTCCTAATATCCGATGCTTCATAGCTTTTGCCATAGAACTCACGAATGGTTTTTACCAATGCTTCACGAAAAGCAGCTAAGTGTGTTCCTCCTTGTGTCGTATTTTGTCCATTGACGAAACTATTGTATTCTTCACTATATTGCGTTCTGCTATGTGTTATTGCTACTTCGATGTCATCTCCTCTTAGGTGAATGATTGGATATAGCAAATCGGTTTCGGCAATTTTTTCCGACAGTAAATCTTTAAGTCCGTTTTCACTGAAGTATCGCTCACCATTGAAAACTATTGTCAATCCTGGATTGAGATACACATAGTTTTTTAACATCTTAACTATGTATTCACTCCTGAACTTGTAATTTTTAAAGATAAGCTCATCAGGTATGAATGACACCTTTGTACCTTTTCTACGTGTTGTCTCATCCAAGAATTCTTGATTGGTCAAATTTCCTTGCTCGAAATCTGCCGAAGCACTTTTTCCTTCACGAGATGACTCTACCCTAAAATAAGAAGACAAGGCATTCACTGCTTTTGTTCCAACTCCATTCAATCCAACGGATTTCTTGAAGGCTTTGGAATCGTATTTTCCTCCAGTATTCATTTTGGATACGACATCCACCACTTTCCCCAACGGTATTCCACGACCATAATCGCGAACGATCACCTTGCTTCCTTGTACGGATATCTCTATGGTTTTCCCAGCTCCCATCACAAACTCATCTATTGAGTTGTCAAGCACCTCCTTCAAGAGAATGTAAATACCATCATCTGGAGATGAGCCATCACCAAGTTTACCAATATACATCCCTGGTCGCATACGGATATGTTCCTTCCAGTCGAGTGAACGTATATTGTCTTCGGTATATTGGGTCTGTTCCTTCATAGAGTTGAGCGAAATTTTGTGATAGGATGCTAATATAATACAACCCCATAAAAAATGAAATAGGTATGGCACAAAGTAATTAACAATAAACCATCAATCCTGTTGAGAACGCTGACATTTTCATACCATCCACAAAAAACACATTGTTTATACTTCATTTTTATTTTTGGCATTGCTTTTTGACACCAATAGAATACCAGAAATTACGACTATAGTACCAAATATTTGTAACGGTGTCAAGCTTTCGTTCAAGAAGACAACTGCCAAGACAATTGTAGAAATTGGTCCAATCCCTGCCACCACGGCAAAATTTGATGAATTAATCAACTTTATGGAAATTGAAACCAAAAACGACGGGATTACCGTAGCAAAAACCGCTATGAACAAACCCAACACATAAACTTGCCAAGGGTAATTGACAATATTTATCTTTGATATGATCCCATAATGTACAAAAACACAAATGCAAGATACCAGCATTGCATAGGCTGTGAAACGCATAACACCAAATTTTGGAATCAACCACCCACTACCAACCAAATAAGAAGCATAGGTTATTGCACTCAGCAAAACGAAGAACCCTCCCAAATAAGCATGATTTCCAGAAATGCTAACTTCACTTCCAAATGTTATTATTATTCCCACATAGGTTATGAAGATTGCTAGTTTCTGATTCCTTGTTATTGATTTCTTCAAAAACAATTTATTGAACAACAACACGATTGTTGGATAGACAAAGAGTATGATACGTTCCAAACTGGCCTTTATGTAGGTCAATCCAACAAAATCAAAATAACTAGCCAAGTAATAGCCTACAAACCCAAAAAAGACAAGCCACAAATAATCTTTTTTACTGTTTGCCACCTGCTTTTTCTCGTTCCTGTAAAAATAAGCTATTGCCACATAGAATGGAAATGAAAAAAGCATTCTCAACAACAATGCACTAAGGGCATCGACCTCATATTGATAAACAAGTTTTACCATGACGGCTTTTGAGGAAAACAGTACTATTCCCAAAATTCCCAGTAAAATACCGTAGACAAATTTCTTTCTAGATTTCATTGGATAAAAATAACATCATTGGCTTTCATACAAACGAACTCCCCTTTGCACATTACGATGATCAACAAGGTCTAATAGCTTCTACTTTTGATTTTAACATCTGATTTCTAGTCACTAACAATTTCATCATATATTGTTTTAAAAAAAGTACATTGGCCAATTTACCTAGTAATCCAAAAGGGCTTTCATAATGAAATCTATCAATCATTAAAGTATGGTACACATTGTGTTTTTCATCAAATTCTTTTTTGAAAATATGTTCATGCTTGAAAGATTCAAATGCACCAGAGACCATTTCATCAACAAAATAGTCGGGGCTTTTGAATTCGGTAATCTTTGAAGTCAATTTTTGTCTTATCCCAAAATGTACGGTTTCCCATGTTACCCACTCATTCAGCCCTATCAATCCAGAAGTCCTACCTGAAACAGCTCTTTCTTTAGAGTGTTTTAGGGATGTTTTGTGAAAGTCTATGTCACGAGACAAATCAAAACAATTTTTAATGTCTGCGTTTATCTTCGTTTTAATTTCAATTAAGGGCATTCCATTATATTTCTGTTATGGTGAAAATACAAAATGTGACAATGGAATTATATCATTCAGGCGTTTTAGTTTTAGTTCTGATTTTAAATTTTAAAAATCCATTTGCCAAAAATCGATTTTCTGTCCCTTCCATTACTAATTTTCACCAAGCCTACCAATATGAACGATTTTTACTATTATCTGCAATTTACACTCTAGGCTTACGCAGTTTTTAAAATCATGGATCTGGCACATTAGCCATGAATGTTAATTCATTCTTAAACAATCATACAAGGTTTGGTTATATCATGTTGAGCAAGAACACTCAATCCTCTTTCTTTGAATATATTGTTGTTAATTCCTACGAATATTAGAGTTCATAGAATAAAAACATATTGCAATCTCTTCTATATTTTAACAAAAAAACCTTTAACTCATTTCTTATTAACAAAAAATATTAATATTTTTTAAAACAAAACGTTAAAGCAAATGTTAAAATTTATCTCTTCAAATGACATTTATTTAAATAATAATCACCAATTTTACTCGTCTAATCAAAAACCAAAAAAAATGAAAAAAATCAAAATTTTGTTATTATTCTTTATGTGCACTGCATTCGCATTTGCACAACAATCCATTTCCGGTACCGTCTCCGACTCCAATGGTTCTCCTCTTACAGGTGTTAACATTGTTGAAAAAGGGACTTCCAATGGAACGACATCGGACTTTGATGGTAATTTCATCATTAATGCTCAGCAATCCGCTACTCTAGTATTTAGTTATGTTGGTTATGAAACACAAGAATTTGCTGTCAACGGGCAATCGACAATAAACATCACCTTGGCTGATGGTGAAGCCTTAGAAGAAGTTATCCTTGTAGGAACTAGAACTGCCCCAAGAAGCAATGTAGACACACCTCTTCCTGTCGATGTTGTCGGAGTCAAGGAATTGACATCTACTGGTCAAGCTACTTTTGATAAGGCATTGCAATACAGAATACCGTCATTTAACACAGTACAAACACCAGTTAATGATGCGACATCGCTCTTGGATCCTTATGAAATCAGAAACATGGGACCTAGTAGAACATTGATTCTTATTAATGGAAAACGTAAAAACCTAAGTGCTTTACTGTATACTCAAACTTCTCCAGGACGTGGTGAGACAGGAGCAGATATTTCTGCGATACCTACAGATGCCATAAAACGTGTGGAAATTTTACGTGATGGTGCTTCTGCTCAATATGGATCGGATGCCATTGCTGGTGTAATGAACATCATACTCAAGGATAGCCCAGAAAGCGGTTCTGCAACTCTTAGAACTGGAATAACCTCAGAAGGAGATGGGGAAATGTTTGGTTTCAGTGTAAACAATGGAAGCACCATAAACAATGGTAAAGGTTTTGTCAATTATACCATTGATTTATCCAAGGTAAATCTGGCAAATAGACCTGGAACAGTTGATGCTGCAGGTGAAGCTGGAGATTTCGGTGCAGACATAGCTGATGTTCAAGAGTTTTTATCTCGTCGACCAGATGCAGGAAACATCAATGGGTCCCCTGAAACTGCTGCTTCAAAATTTTTAATAAACGGTGGTTTGAATCTCAGTGACAATACAGAGTTATACTTTAACAGTGCCTATGTATATAAAAAAGTGAATAGCTTTGCAAACTACAGAACTCCATATTGGAGAACTGTAGATGACTTTCCTTATTTAGCAGATTTTTTCCCTGGAAGCAATCCAAATAATGCTGGAGGCTATGATGGGTATGTTCCAACTTTTGAAGGTTTGTTGAATGACTACAATGGCACAGTAGGCATCAAGACCAAAATAAATGACTGGAATGTGGATTTAAGTTATACGACTGGTGGCAACACGCAAACATACATAGTAAATCAATCTCACAACAGAAATGAAGTTTTCTCTCCTTCTACTTGGATTGATGCCAACAACAATGGTACTGTTGATGATGGAGAAATTACAGAAGGTTCTCAATTGTACAGAGAAAACAGTCAACAATCATTCGATCCAGGAGGAACAAAGTTTACTCATAATGTAGGAAACATTGACATTTCCCGACTACTTTCAGAAAAAGTAAGCATCGGTTTTGGTGCCGAGTTTAGAAATGAAACGTTTGAAGTCATAGAAGGAGAATTGGCTTCTTACGATGGTGGTGGTGCAGATTCATTTGCAGGAAACAGTCCAGAGAACTCTGGTAAATTCAACCGTTACAACATTGGAGGGTATTTTAGCTTGGACTATGATGTGAGTAGTGCCTTTTTATTGAGTGCTACCATTAGAACTGAAAATTATTCTGATTTTGGAAACACGTTCGTCTATAAGTTAAGTTCTCGTTTAAAATTAAACGACAAGCTTACAGCAAGAGCATCTGTTTCTTCAGGGTTCAGAGCACCAACATTGCACCAAATTTACACACAAAAAGCGCAATATAGCTTTGTACCAGGATCTGGTATACAAGTTGGAGGTTTGATCAACAATGTATCTACTCAAGCAAAACTTTTAGGTATTCCTGAGTTAGATGCAGAAACATCCAATAACTTCACCATTGGTTTTGGTGGAAAAATAACAAACACATTAAGCTTTACTGTTGATTACTATAGTATTTCTGTAAAAGACAGAATTGTGTTGGGAACAGAGATTGGAGCTACTGGAGACGCCACAAATCCTTTGGATGTTCTTTTAACAAACAACAACTTAAGTGACATTAGTTTCTTCTCGAATGCAATAGACACTAAAACTTCTGGTATCGATGTCGTATTGAGTCAAAAGAACATTGCACTTGGCAATGGTGATTTAGACCTGAACCTATCTGGAAACTATACCATCCAAAATGAAAGGGATGGAGATGTTAAAAACATTCCGATTGTAGCTAATGCCAATCAATCTGTTATAAATCAAACACAAGAGGCATTGTTCTTTACGTCAAGACCAAAAACAAAATGGATTTTAGGAGCTAATTATGACATTAACAAATTTGGATTCTCCCTTAACAACACATACTTTGGAAAAACTACTTTTTTCCAACAAGGTTTGTCTACGGATGCCAATGGTATATTTAACATCAGAACTGAGTTTACCCCAAAAATTGTTACAGATTTGGGCATAAACTACAATGCTTCTGAAAAACTAACCATTGCACTAAACGTTAACAACTTATTAAACGTGTTGCCTGAATGGAGCTTTAAATCAGAAAATGCAGCTGGAGATGCTATTTTAGCAGATCCTGCTCAAGTTAAGGACCAATCAAACCTGATTACCTTCAACCAACGTTATTCACAAATGACATACGATGGTTACCATTTTAGTCAATTGGGAACCATGTTAAATTTATCACTTAATTACAAGTTTTAAATCATCATAATTCCTAGATAGAGAAACGAGGGATTGTCTTAAAAGACAATCCCTCGTTTTTTTCAATTAACTCATTGAGTTCTCAACTTTACAACAAACAGATGGAATAGTTTATGAGATCTACAACAAAATCAATATAACTCACTTTCAATTAGTATCTTAAAATATAAGCGCCGTAATGAAATCATATCATTACGGCACTTTAATTCTTACTTTTGAACTTTTAAAAATCCAACTGTATCAATTATACGTTAAACAAGAAATGCATTACATCTCCATCTTTAACGGTATATCCTTTTCCTTCTACTCTCATTTTACCAGCTTCTTTCACTTTGGATTCACTCCCGTACTCCACATAATCGTTGTAAGCAATAACTTCAGCTCGAATGAATCCCTTCTCAAAATCGGTATGTATCACACCTGCTGCTTGTGGAGCAGAAGATCCTATGTTGATGGTCCAAGCACGCACTTCCTTCACACCGGCTGTGAAATATGTTTGTTGATTCAACAACTTGTATGCAGAACGAATGAGCTTCGCAGATCCTGGCTCGTCCAAACCTATGTCTGCCAAAAACATTTGACGCTCTTCATAATCGTCCAATTCGTTGATGTCCGCTTCTGTTCCCACCGCAAGTACTAGAACCTCCGCGTTTTCGTCTTTGACCGCAGCTCTCACCTGTTCTACGTAATCATTTCCAGAAACAGCAGCTCCTTCATCTACATTGCAAACATACATTACTGGCTTGTCCGTTATCAATTGAGATGGTTTCACGATGTCTTTGTATTCATCTTCCGTGAATTCTATGGCTCTAACAGACACACCTGCTTCCAGATTCTCTTTTAACTTCAATAAGACAGCTTCTTCTTTTTGTGCCTCCTTGTTACCGGTCTTTGCTGCTCGCTTTACCTTGTCCAGCTTCTTCTCTACCGTTTCCAAGTCCTTCAATTGCAACTCTATGTCTATGGTCTCTTTGTCTCTTATCGGGTTTACATTGCCATCTACATGGACGATGTTATCGTTGTCAAAACAACGCAATACATGCAAAATGGCATCTGTTTCACGAATATTTGCCAAGAATTGATTCCCTAGTCCTTCTCCTTTGCTTGCTCCTTTTACCAGACCAGCAATGTCGACAATTTCCACCGTTGCTGGCAACACTCTTTCCGGATTAACCAAAGTCTCAAGTTTTTCTAGTCTTGGATCTGGTACGTTGACAACTCCTATGTTGGGTTCTATGGTACAAAATGGAAAGTTTGCACTCTGAGCCTTTGCATTGGACAAACAATTAAACAAAGTTGATTTTCCTACATTTGGTAAGCCTACTATTCCTGCTTTCATATTGTGATTTTATTGAAGCGCAAATATACTATTTCTTCTTAGGTTTTCTAATAATAAAAAATGGTTTTTATCCCTACAGCTCAATCATCTTTAAAGTTGTTTTCAAATAAACTGTTAAAACAATTGTTAAAATTTATTTCTTCAAATGGTATTTATTTGAATAATAATCACCAATTTTACTTGTCTAATCAAAAACCAAAAAAATGAAAAAAATCAAAATTTTGTTATTATTCTTTTTGTGCTCTACACTTTCCTTTGCACAACAATCCATCACAGGTACGGTTGCCGACTCCAATGGAGAACCACTGACAGGTGTTAATATTGTTGAAAAAGGGACTTCCAATGGAACAACATCGGACTTTGATGGAAATTATATGCTTAATGTCGGGCAATCTGCCACAATAGTGTTTAGCTATGTGGGTTATGAAACTCAAGAAGTAGATGTCAATGGGCAGACAACTGTTAATGTCACTCTATCAGATGGAGAAGCTTTGGATGAAGTATTATTGGTTGGCTCTCGTAGTCCAAAGCGTACGTCAACGGATACTGCGGTTCCTGTGGATGTTCTGGATGTCTCGGCTATTGCATCATCGACAGGTAAGGTAGAAGTCAATGACATTCTACAATATGCAGCGCCATCATTCAATGCCAGCAAGCAATCTGGATCGGATGGAGCCGACCATATCGTACCAGCTTCCTTGAGAGGTTTAGGGCCAGATCAAACTCTTGTCTTGATCAATGGCAAGAGAAGACACCAATCGTCATTGGTTAATATATTCGGTACTCGTGGTCGTGGAAACTCCGGAACGGATTTGAATGCCATTCCTGCCTCTGCCATAAAAAGGATTGAAGTTTTAAGGGATGGAGCTTCTGCCCAATATGGATCGGATGCCATTGCTGGGGTAATTAATATCGTATTAAAAGACAATACGGATGGTTTTACCGGAGGTATTACCTACGGAGCATACAGTACAGCGATCGGAGACGGATGGGCTGAAGAGACTGGTGAAACACTTTTCAATGTTGAAGGAGAGAATCGTTTGGATGGAAAAGACAAGAAATATGATGGTACGACGATTAAAATCGATGCCAACTATGGTGCTACTCTAGGTAAAAATGGAGGTTTTATAAACTTCACCACAGAGTTTTTGTCCAAAGACAAGACATTGAGACCTGGTTTTTCTTGGAGAAAGGGCTATGGTAGTGCTGCTGTAGATGGTTTCAACTTCATGGTCAATGCTTCTGTTCCTGTTGACGACAATACGGAAATCTACGCCTTTGGAGGTAGAAATTTCAGGGAAACCGATGCCAACGCTTTCTCTCGTGATAGCTTCGAAGATGGTGACAACCGTTCTGTTCCAAGTTTGTATCCTGATGGATTTACACCTAGAATAACGTCCAACATCACTGACGCATCCGTTTCGGCTGGAGTAAGACATAAAATGAACAATGGTTGGAATGCGGATTTCAACAATACCTATGGGAAGAACAACTTTCACTATTACATAAAAAATTCAAACAATGCCTCTTTGCAAGATGCCTCTCCAACGGATTTCGATGCTGGAGGACACTTCCTATCTCAAAACACCACTGGAGTGGATTTCAACAAGTATTTGGAAGATGTCGCTTCAGGTATGAACATCGCTTTTGGTTTGGAATACAGAACTGAAAACTTTGGGATTTTTGCTGGTGAAGTAGCATCTTATGCACTTTATGATGAGAATGGAATACCAATTACAAACCCGGCAACACAAATAGTTGCTACAGATTCCAATGGTGATGAATTACCAGGAGGATCTCAAGGTTTCCCTGGATATAGCCCTGCAAATGAAGTGGACAGAAGCAGATCCAACTATGGTATTTACTTTGATACGGAACTCAATGTTTCTGAAGAGTTCATGTTGGCGGGAGCATTGCGTTTTGAGGAATATAGTGATTTTGGTAGCACTTTCAACTTCAAATTGGCCAGTAGGTATAAAATCAATGATGCACTTTCCTTTAGAGGATCCATTTCCTCTGGATTTAGAGCACCTTCATTGGCGCAACTATATTACAACTTGATATTCAACAATATCGTAGCAGGAGAATCCGTTCCATCATTGTTGTCTGCAAACAACAGTACAGTAACCAAAGCCTTTGGCATTGGACAACTGACTGAAGAAAAAGCGATCAATGGAAGTATTGGTTTTACCTATAGAAAAGGAGGATTCACAGCAACTGTAGATGCCTACTCGATCTCTGTAGACGACAGAATCATCTTGACGGACAACTTCACCGATCAAGCCATTCTTGGTCCTTTGGGAGTTGATGCTGCTCAATTTTTTGCAAACGGTGTAGACACCAAGACTTCGGGACTGGACATTGTATTGAACTATGAGATGCCTCTTGGTAGCGATGGTAAGTTGAGTGCTGCCTTGATAGGTAACTTCAACAAACTGGAAATCAAAGACATCAAAAATGGAAACCTCAATGAATTTACATTCTTCGGACCTTTTTCCCAAGCTTATTTGGAAGCCGCTGCTCCTGATCACAAATTTGGTTTGAATCTTGGATATGCAACATCTAAGTTCAACGCTGGATTGACATTGACAAAATTCAGTGAAGTGATTCTACAGGATTTTCAATGGGTAGATTCTCCAGCTACTACTCAGGCAGAAGCCGATGCCTTGTTCCCTGTGGCAACAGACACATACGAATCTGTTATCACAGCTGACATAAACCTAGGTTATAGCTTCTCCGACAAATTGAAGCTTACCATTGGGTCTAATAACTTGTTCAATACGTACCCGACCTCTCAATTCGATGGTTGGACAGATCAAGGAGGGTTGGCTGATTCTGTTCAAATGGGATCTGATGGTAGATATGTATTTAGTAGGCTGAATTTTAGTTTCTAAAAAAACAAAAATCATTATAAAATAGAAAAAGCCGAACCAAACGTTCGGCTTTTTTCGTATATCTAATTCACTTTGAGATTTAAAACAAAAACTCAAGCCAATTATGTTCGACTTTTTTGATATCTCCCCTAGGAGTTTTCAACTTTAAGTTGTTATAGAATAAAAGGTAGCGTATTCATATCCCTAACTGTAACAGAATGCGCTTTAATTAAAAAAGTCTAATCTAAAAATCATTACTTATGAAAGCACTTTTATTGTCTTGTTTAACACTATTGTTTCTAGTATCCTGTTCAGAAAATGAAGAAACAACGATTCAGCCAGAAAATTTTACAGTTTCAGGGAAATTATTGGCTCCAAACAACGCAGATCCCATTTCCAATGGTAAGGTTGTTGTAAGCAAATCCGGCAACACCATCAAAGAGACCACCACAGATGCTCAAGGAAACTTCTCCTTGAATATCCCAAAGGGAGATTACACGATAACACTTGCCAAAGGTAAGTTTTCAACGCAAAGAGACATTACGGTTACAGAAGAAAATGACATCACGAACTTTACTTTGGATATACTACCAAAAATAGCTGTGGTGACTGGAAGCTATGACAACATTGAGAACGTGCTATACAACATAGGCTTGGTAAACCCAATAACGCAAGAGCCTTTATTTGACATAGTCGAGGGAATAAACATAACCAAGACCACCATGACACATAATCATGATCGAAGCAATATGGAAAACAAATTTACAAACCCGAATTTGACTCCAAATGTCGATTTTGATTTTGGTGATTTAATAGCCTCACCTGAGCTTTTGTCCGAATATGACATCATATTCCTAAATTGTGGGCTGGACGAATCCAAGACGGAGCATAATGGTAATTTGTTGGATTATGTTAACAACGGAGGCATACTATACACTACAGATTGGGCCTTTAAATACCTAAATGCCATAACCAATGACAACACAGAGCATTTGGAATTCTACGAACCAGAAAAAAGTGGAGTCTCACTTAGCACAGAAGCTACTTTGTTGGATGAGGATGCCATAGAATGGCTATTTATAAATTTTGGAATCACCATAGACAACATTGTGGAAATCGAAGGCTTTTTGCCACAATGGCAAGTTGTGAACTCTTTCGATGCAGATACAACTCTATCTTGGCTAAATGGACCTATAGAATATAAAGATGAAAACGGAGATAGCATTTCAGAAAATAAAGATCTAGCCTTTACCTTTTTAGTTGGAGATGGCGGTGTGTTTTATTCTTCATTTCATACACATGCTACCATTGAAGGCTTTACAGACTTGGATAGAATAATGGAATTCTTTGTCTTCGAATTGTCCGCTTTATGATTTCAAAAAACATCTATTTAATCTTCAACAACAAAAACACTTGTCGCTTAACAAAGACTATCTGATTCAATCAGGTAGTCTTATTTTATTGTGGAAATTAGTACTTCTTTTTTTAGCAAGTATAAATACCCTTATCCAGTTGCACAATCAAATGTGATTTTGGGGTATTGTTAATCAATAAAAATATTACACTATGATGGCTGGAAAAAACTTTACCAACAAATCAAAGAATGATATGAATGTGACATTGCTAATTCGTCAAGGAGAAGATGTAGACAAACCATCATTGGAACAAACATTTTCATTGAATGTAGGAGAAACCAAATTTGTAAAATCTGGAGATACCAATAACATTTACTTGAATGGACTAGTATTGGCATATGAAGATGCAGAAGACAGATCCATG
The DNA here is from genome assembly GCA_947496215.1 of uncultured Bizionia sp. GTDB lineage: Bacteria > Bacteroidota > Bacteroidia > Flavobacteriales > Flavobacteriaceae > JAHDHI01. The sequence goes on along the minus strand of CANMCF010000001.1, from coordinate 194,385 downwards.
GTATTATCCCAACAAAAAGTTCTAAACAGAGGTTCTGCTCCAACTTTTGACTGGGTATTGAATACATATGGCTACATTACCATCAACATTACCAATGGTTTGAATATTTCGTCAAGCAACTAAATCAATGACTATTGCTAGTTGAACCCACAAAAAAAATCTCAAGTGTTAGCTTGAGATTTTTGTTATTGTCTACATATATCAACTATTTATTCATCTGGATGCATGAAACGTTGTTTACCTAAGAGTACGTCCTCGGCTTCAACGTTGTCATCATCTGGAACACAGCAATCCACAGGGCAAACTGCCGCACATTGTGGCTCCTCGTGAAATCCTTTGCATTCCGTACATTTATCAGGTACTATATAGTAAATCTCGTCACTTACAGGTTCTTGTGCTTCATCTGCATCAACAGATTTTCCGTTGGGCAAAACAATGTTCCCTTCCAAACTCGTTCCATCTTTATAACGCCAATCATCTGCACCTTCATATATTGCTGTGTTTGGACATTCTGGCTCGCAAGCTCCACAATTTATACATTCGTCTGTTATAATAATAGCCATAGTAGTTGTTATCTTTTGTTTGCTTAAATTTGCAGATGCAAAAATAATGACAAAACAAGTCTTACGCAAATACGAAATGAATTTACAGCAAAGAATTAACGCTTTTGTAAAACTAGGCGCCTTTATTGGCCAATTTTCTTCAAAAGAATTTAAAAAACAAGATAATGTTTCACATAATGACATATTTTTTGATGGTTTCAAGCACCAATTAAAGTTAGCGAATGAGCATAATGGATGGTTTACTTCGGAAAACATTCAATTTGCCCTGAAAGGGTGGACGGAATCATTACAGTCAGAACAGTTGGACAAATGGCTCAGTTCTTACACCATAAATACTGTCCCCAAAAAGAAAGTAGCCATAATCATGGCAGGAAACATTCCATTGGTTGGGTTTCATGACTTCTTGAGCGTGTTGATTTCTGGGCATGAGGTATTGGTAAAGCAGTCCTCCAACGACAAACACCTTCTCCCCTTCTTGGCAAAATATTTGGAATATGTAGAACCTGGTTTCAAAGGAATCATAGAGTTTACAGAAGGTAAGATGGAGAATTTCGATGCCGTCATTGCCACAGGCAGCAACAATACTGCTAGATATTTCGAATACTACTTCAAAGACAAACCTTCCATAATTCGCAAAAACAGAAACTCCATTGCCATATTGACTGGAAACGAAAGTGAGGAAGAAATGTCGAACCTCTCCGAAGACATCTTTAGATATTATGGTTTGGGTTGTAGAAACGTCTCCAAACTATTTGTTCCCAAGGATTACGATTTCGATGGCTTCTTCAAAGCGATGTATCCTTGGAATGACATCATAAACGAAGCCAAGTATGCAAACAACTATGACTACAACAAAGCCGTCTACCTGATGAGCGAATTCGACATGTTGGAAAATGGCTTTTTAATGATCAAAGAAGATAGTAGTCATGCCTCCCCCATCGCTACGGTATTTTATGAATATTACGACAACAACACACAATTAAAGGAAAAGGTGGAAAACGAAACTAACAACATCCAATGCATTGTTTCCAATGGTTTTACGAAAGATGAAATACAATTTGGCAATACACAAAAGCCAACATTGTGGGATTACGCAGATAATAGGGATACTATTGAATTCCTGTTAAAAATATAGTTGATAAATTATCATTTTCTTAGCAGAATTTATAACATAAATTGCCACCTTTGTAACTGCATTTTTAAAATCGACATTTTCGCCAAAGCGGAAAGAAAAAACTAGTTTTCAATGAAAATACACAACTTTAGCGCAGGACCTTGCGTATTACCCAAAGAAGTCATCTTAAAAGCCTCTGAAGCACTTTTGGATTTTGACAATGGCTTATCATTAATCGAAATATCCCATAGAAGCAAGGCTTTTGTGGACGTAATGGAGAAAGCAAGATCTTTGGCTTTGGAACTTTTAGGCCTAGAAGGAAAAGGATACAAGGCCTTATTCCTACAAGGAGGAGCCAGTATGCAATTCTTGCAGGTGGCTTTGAATCTATTGGAAAAAAGAGCTGGGTATTTAAATACTGGTGCGTGGAGTGACAAGGCCATAAAAGAAGCAAAGTTGTTTGATGACATATATGAGGTAGGCTCTTCCAAAGATGCTGGATACAACTATATTCCAAAAGGATACGATATCCCTTCCGATTACGATTATTTTCATTGCACATCCAACAACACCATTTATGGAACGCAGATAAAACAATTCCAAAAATGTGATATTCCAATGGTCTGTGACATGAGCAGCGATATCTTCTCTCGTACGTTGGATTTTTCACAGTTCGATTTGATCTATGCAGGCGCACAAAAAAATATGGGGCCTGCTGGAACGACACTGGTTGTCGTGAAAGAAGACATATTAGGAAAAGTATCTCGTAAGATTCCATCGATGATGGATTATAAGACACACATAGGCAAAAGTAGCATGTTCAACACACCACCCGTTTTTGCTGTCTATACTTCAATGTTGACGATGGAATGGTTGAAGAACCTTGGAGGCATAAAAGCCATAGAGGAAGAAAATGAAAAGAAGTCAAGTTTGATGTATTCCGAAATTGATTTGAATCCGCTTTTCAAAGGTTATGCCGCAAAGGAAGACCGCTCCCATATGAATGCTACATTCACACTCTTGAACGAGGATTTAAAAGAAACGTTTGATACGATGTGCAAAGAAGAAGGCATCAACGGAATAAATGGACACAGAAGTGTTGGTGGTTACAGGGCATCTATGTACAATGCATTGTCATTGGATAGCGTTAAGGTGCTTGTAGAAGTTATGAGTGAGCTGGAATCCAAGGCTTAACATTACATAATATTTATGTAGCCATTACAGTTTTCACCCAACAGGCTGCATAGAGCATAAATTTTTAATTAAAACAAAGGGGTTTCGTTTTTTCAAGAACGAAAAACAGATTAAACAACGGGTTCCCACCTTTGTGGGAATGAAAAAATTATTTTTCCATGAAAGTATTAGCAAACGATGGTGTTTCACAAAGCGGAATAGATGCTTTGGAAGCCGCAGGATTTGAAGTATCAACAACAACAGTTGCTCAAGAACAATTGATCAATTACATAAACACGAATGAGATCGAGGTCATTTTGGTTCGTAGTGCGACAACCGTTAGAAAAGACATTATCGATTCCTGTCCAAGTCTTAGGATTATTGGACGTGGTGGAGTTGGGATGGATAACATAGATGTAGATTACGCTCGTGAAAAGGGATTACACGTCATCAATACGCCAGCTGCATCTTCACAATCCGTAGCCGAGTTGGTATTCGCTCATTTGTATGGAGGTGTTCGTTTTTTACACGATTCCAACAGAAACATGCCATTGGATGGAGACACACAATTTAAGAAACTAAAGAAGAGCTACGCAAAAGGAGTTGAACTTAGAGGAAAGACAATTGGTATTATCGGTTTTGGTCGTATCGGACAAGAAGTAGCCAAGATTGCGCTTGGGGTTGGAATGAAAGTGATTGCAAGCGATTTGTTCATTGACAAAGCTGATGTGAAGGTTGAGTTTTTCAATGGTCAATACATAACCACATCCATAGAAACTCAATCTATGGAAAGCGTTTTGAAAGAAGCAGACTTCTTAACATTGCATATTCCTGCTCAAAAGGATTATGTTATTGCTGAGAAGGAATTCGGCATGATGAAAGATGGAGTGGGTCTAATAAACGCTGCACGTGGTGGAATAATAAATGAAGTAGAATTGGTAAAAGCATTGGAAGCTGGCAAAGTTGCTTTTGCAGGTTTGGACACATTTCAAGACGAACCAAAACCAGCCGTTCAAATTTTAATGAATGGGAAAATATCATTGACTCCACATATTGGCGCTGCTACTAATGAAGCTCAAGACAGAATTGGAACAGAATTGGCGTCTCAAATAACAAACATACTTCTTGTCGGTAAAAAATAACACTTTATCGAAGGTAATTAAGAATAAAACAAAACTTAAAGTCTCAACATTGGTGTTGAGGCTTTTTTTTATGTAATTTACATATTCCAATTAATTAATTAATTATTAAAACATATTATAATGTCAGGAATCTTAGATTTATTAAACTCAGACTTAGGAAAATCAATCATTAGCGGTGTTGCTGGATCAACAGGAAACGACCAATCAAAAACTGGAAGTGTGTTAACCATGGCTTTACCGGTTCTAATGAAAGCAATGCAGAGAAATGCAGCCACACCACAAGGTGCAAAAGGATTGATGGGCGCCATACAAGGAAAACACGATGGTAGTATCTTGGATAACCTAGGAGGTCTTTTCGGAGGCGGGGTAAATGAAGAGGTAAAAACAGATGGAAGTAAGATCCTAGGTCACATCCTAGGTGCAAAACAATCTGGAGTAGAATCCGTAATTGGACAAAAAGCAGGAGTTGACGCAGGATCCGTAGCAGATATATTAAAAGTCGCCGCACCAATATTAATGGGTGTTTTAGGTAAGCAAGCGAAACAAAACAATGTAAGCTCTTCCAATGACCTAGGAGGGCTATTAGGTGGATTGTTAGGAGGATCAAAGACACAAAACGATCAAAGTTTCCTTGAAAAAATACTAGATGCAGATGGAGATGGAAGTGTTATTGACGATGTTGCAGGAATGTTGCTAGGTGGAGACAAAAAGAAGAGCGGTGGACTTGGTGGTTTGCTAGGTGGTCTTTTTGGAGGTAAATAGCCTAAAAAACAATATGAATAAGGTTGTTTGACTATATCGTCGGACAACCTTATTTTATTTTAACACCATGACATGGTTAATTTTTGTATTTTTATTAAAATACGAATACCATTGCATATGACAATGATTAAAAGAATGAAAATGAAAAACTTACTGTTAACGCTCATAATCGTTGGTCTTGCCTATAGTTGCAACACATCAAAAAAAGCACCTGCGAATGACACCTTAGACAATGAAAAATCTACTACTCAAGTAGGAGATACACTTAAAATCTCGAACGATGCATTGGAGTATGAAATTATAATCATAGAACCAGGTTTCAATACTTGGTTGATTTCCCAAGCCAAACCAGAAGGTTTTTATGAACAAACCTATCTAGAAAATAGAAACATACGCTATGTCTCCGAGTGGAATACTCGTGTGTCTCAACCTAATAGGTACAATTCCAACTTGTATGAATTGCGAATAGACTATCAGCAAGGCATAGATTATGGCTATGATGTAAATTATAAATTGTACAACTATTTCATTTTTTTCCAAAACAACTACAAACAGAACCTATTGGGAGGTAGAGTTCCTATAAATTAAATTATATTTGCAGCTTCAAAACAATGTTATGAAGCAATTTAAAAACCGTTGGGAGATTCAACGAAATTGGCAATTGATATTTCCATTTTTAGGAATATTGGGCATAATCTACTCTGCTTTTAAAGTAGCCAAGGCTTTTACAAGCGCATTTCACATATCCATAACAGTGATAGCAACTTTGGTAATAAGTTTAGCCTTGTTGAAATTTATTTTGTTCCTTTTCAAAAAACTGGAAAACAAATGGATTGTCGATCATAAATGGGAAATGATTCGCATTTTCATGGTGTTTGCCATTACTGGATCATCCTCAGTTTACATTGGCCGCCCTATTATAAAGCTTCTGGGAATTACTAAAGAAAACCTAAATATCTTTGTTTATTGGGTCTTATACATTATCATTGGACTCGTATTTTACCAAATACTACTGGTTACCTTTGGGTGGCTATTCGGGCAATTTAATTTCTTTTGGACATTCGAAAAGAAAATGCTTCGTAGATTCGGATTGGGACGTTTTTTAGAATAATGCAAAATGTAAAACGACATAGTGTATATAGAATTATGGCATTGCTGCTGCTCATTGCCGTCATAATTCCAACCATTGTCAAGTTTGCACACATTTTAGAAGACCATCAACACACTGTCTGTACAAATAAGACAAGTACACATATCCATAGTGTGGATTTGGATTGTGAATTTTACAAATTCAAGTTAAATACTTCCATTTCTATGGATTTCAACTACATAGACTTTCTTTCCGTTACCAACAATCACAAGATAGTTACGTCAGAATATCAATTTGCAAGTGACTTTCAACGTTTACCCTTTTTGTTACGAGGGCCTCCTCGATTAGTTTAACATTCAACTTAATGACATTCCTTTTTCGATATAGAACCAAGGAACAACAATTATTAAACTAAAAGTTTTCAAATGAAATATTTTTTTTCAGCACTACTCTTTCTCGTAGTGATCAGTGCTTTTTCGCAGCACACCATTACTGGGACATTAATTGACAAAGACACCAATACACCATTGGAATTCGCCAGCATCTATTTACCTCAATTGGAAAAAGGAACTACCAGCGATGCCAATGGTCAATTCACTTTAACGGAAATACCTACTGGCAATCATAAGATCATCGTTTCCATGGTAGGTTTCGAAACCCTTTCTCAATCCATACAATTGCCATTGGCCGAGGCCTTGAACTTGGTATTGAAATCTTCAGCTATAGAGATGGAGGAAGTTATCGTATCTACTCCTTTCCATAAGTTGCAAAGCGAAAACGTAATGAAGGTAGAGAGAGAAAGCATATCTGAATTGAAACAAGGCGGAGCGGCAAACCTAGCTAGCGGGATTACCGAAATTGCAGGTGTAGAAAGTGTTTCAACCGGCCTTAGCATTGGCAAGCCCGTCATTAGAGGACTAAGCTCCAATCGTGTATTGGTCTATGCACAGGGCATTCGATTGGAAAATCAACAATTCGGAGCAGAACATGGCCTAGGCGTAAACGATGCAGGAATAGAGAGTGTCGAAATAATAAAAGGTCCTGCTTCCCTACTCTATGGTAGTGACGCTTTGGGAGGTGTATTGTATTTGAATCCAGAAAAGTATGCTCCTCAAAATAGCAATTCGAGCGATTTCAATGGCTATTATTTTTCCAACACCAAAGGCTATACGACCAACGTGGGTTACAAATCCTCCGGAGAAGCCATAAAATTCCTATTTAGAGGAGGTTTGGCCGAGCATTCGGATTATGACACGGAAAATTACAGAGTGACGAATACCCGCTTTAGAGAACAGGATTTCAAAGCTGGCATAGGTTATCAAAAATCCAATTTCAAAACCGATTTCCGCTATAACGTAAACCATTCAAAGTTGGGCATACCTGAAGAGGTCGGAGAGCAATCTACCGCTAGGACGCCATTGCTACCATATCAAGATTTGACAAATCATATCTTCAGTTCGAAATCAACACTCTTCTTCAATGAATCCAGCTTGGATTTCAATCTAGGTTACACCTACAACGACAGAAAAGAATTCGAAGAGCACCATGAAGAAGAGGAAGAGGAAGAAGAACATCATGAGGAAGAGGAAGCATTGGAGCCTGCATTGCATATGAAATTGCAAACGGCCAATTACGATGTAAAATACAATTTGCACAAGATGGGGAAATTTGAAACCATCGTTGGCATGCAAGGCATGCACCAAACAAATACCAACAATGGAGAAGAACAGCTAATCCCCGATGCCACTACAAACGACTTCGGTTTTCTAGCCACTTCCCACATCCACTTCGAGACCGTAGACATACAGTTGGGAGCACGTTATGACAACCGTAACATAAACGTGAAGAATGGCATAACCAAAAGCTTCAATAGCTTCAATGGTGCCATTGGAGCCCGAACGAACATAAATAAAATCATAATTGCACGCTTGAATCTAGCTACGGGATTCAGAGCTCCAAATCTAGCTGAATTGACTAGCTTTGGAACCCACGAAGGAACAAATCGTTTCGAAATAGGAAATGCAAATTTAAACAACGAACAGAATGTCCAAGTGGATTTGGCATTGGAATTCAAAAACGAACATTTGGAAATATTCGCCAATGGGTTTTACAACAACATAAAGGATTACATCTACCTATCTCCAGACGGAAATACGATAGATGGAACTCCTGTCTACAATTACCTGCAAGAAAATGCAAGTTTGTATGGTGGCGAATTTGGTTTTCATCTGCATCCACATCCATTGGATTGGTTGCACTTTGAAAGCAGCTTTGAAACAGTTACTGGCAAACAGGACAATGACAGCTACTTGCCATTGATTCCTGCCAATAGTTTGACCAATACCATTCGTATGGAGTTTGAAAAGCAATGGATTTCCAATGGTTACGCCTTCGTAAAATTGAAATATGCCTTCAAACAAAACAATGTAAGTGGCTTTGAAACCCCAACAGAAGCCTATTCGCTATTAAGCGCTGGTTTTGGTGGAGATTTCAAGGTTTTCAGAAACACGATGTCCTTTAGTGTCTCCGGAAACAACTTGACCAACAAAAGTTATGTAAACCATCTATCCCGTCTAAAGGCAGACAATATAGCCAACATTGGACGTAACTTCAGCATTGGAATAAGCTATCGCATATAAAATTGAAAGAATAGCTGAGTAGTAGTGCTTATTTAAGAAAATGCTTGTAAAAGGTTGGAAACAATCAACCTCTTGCTAGCATTCTTAATTTAATAGTAATCACCAACTCCCTCTTGGGCGTTGTTAACTATTGGCATTTTCACGTTCATGATCAATGAGCCATCGCTTTCTTTCTATTCCACCTCCGTATCCTACCATTTTTCCATTCTTGCCTATTATTCTATGACAAGGTATTATTATCGCAATCCTATTGCAACCATTTGCAGATGCAACTGCGCGTATCGCCTTTGGATTGTCCATCCTTTTTGCTTGTTGCTGGTATGTTTCAGTTTCTCCATAATCAATTTTTCTCAAACTATTCCATACAGCATTCTGAAAATCGGTTCCCGGCGTTTCAATCGCAACATCAAATGTTTTTCTTTTTCCATCAAAATATTCCTTCACCTCCATTTTCGCCTGTTCTATATGATCATTCTCACCAGAAATAATGTTTGCCTTCAATAATCTTTGCAGGTCTTTGAACTCAGTTTCCAACATTCGTCTATCTACAAATTCCAACAAACAAATTCCTTTGTCCGTAGCACAGACGAACATTGGTCCCAAAGGAGTCGTCAACCTGCTAATCAAGATCATATTTTCCTTAGTACTCTTTCGAGGCGATTTGCCGACGAATTTTTTAAATGCATAACCAAAACCACTCAATGACTCATATCCTGTATCGAAGGCCGCATGTGTTGCATTCTTTCCTTTTTTCAATTCCTGAAATGCTGTATTTATCCGATACATTCTTTGATACGACTGGAAAGTCATACCATAGTTTTTATTGAACCATCTGCGTACCATCTCTGGGCTTATACCGTGTTTCCTCAACTGAAAATCGGTTATTTTTTCCTTCGGTCTTTCCTTTACCAACTTGATGGCCTTTTCCACCAATTCCGGGGCTTGGTTCGCATTTTCTGTTGGCTTGCATATTTTACAAGGCCTATAACCATTGTCCAATGCTTCCTTGAAAGAGGTATAAAATTCCACGTTTTCATATTTGGGCTTCCTTGCCCTACAAGTGGCTATGCAAAAAATAGATGTGGTTTTCACGCCTACAAAGAAAATACCGACATAGCTTTGTTCCCTATCCAGCAATGCTTGATAGAATCTATCTATTTTTTTCTTTTCTGTAATCAACATTCTAAAAAATGGGATTAAATGATTCTTGACTTATCACAGCATTTGTTATTTCCTCCAATTGATCATACATCCTATTGAAAAGGAAATTACCTGTACTAAGTCGTTTGACTCCCAATCTAGTCAATGTGTCGAAATTTGGAAGATTGGGCATGCTCATTACATTAATTGGCAATGTGGTACAAGTTACAATTTTTTCAATGTCGGTTTCATCTTCAATGCAAGGTGCGAAAATACCATTTGCCCCAGATTTTTCATATAGACCTATTCTTTTCTTCGTTTCTTCCAATGCATTTTCCTCCCCCAATAGGAAAGTATCCGTTCTCACGTTTATAAACATGTCTATACGTTCTTTTTCAAGCAATTTCGTTACTACAGAAAGTGTTTTTGAAAAATCATAGGCATTCAATAAAACCCTATTTTTATTGACAATGCTGTCTTCTATGTTTATCCCGACCACTCCCAAGTCCCATAATCGCTTCATGTTATTCACAATTTCTTTTGGTTTCCGACCATAACCGGATTCCAAATCCACCGACAATGGCAAGTCTGTGTTCAATACTATCCGCTTTACAAAATACTCCAACTCGGAAAACTCCATTTCCTCACCATCGTTGTAACCTAATAATGCGGCTATTGCAGAACTTGATGTACCCATGGCCTTAAAGTTTAATTTTTCTGCAACCTTGGCACTTTGTACATCCCAAACATTTCCAATCAACAAAGGTTTTTCCTGATTGTGCAACTCTTTAAATTTCATTTCTCTTTGGTTTTCATACAAATTACCGTAGATTAGATTGAGTTGGCAACCGAAAATTGGACGAGTATTTTTTTATGACTGCACAATTACAAAATATGATATGGAAATCTAAATCGTGGATATACAAGTGCCTCATATCATAAAGAATAATACAACAAAGAAACACAATGAAAACCAAATTAGTCTTATTGCATAGTGCCTTGGGTACGAAAGGACAATTCAAAAATCTAAAAAAGATGCTATCCGACAAATTCGAAATTTACGATTTGGATTTTGACGGACATGGAGAGAATCCATCTGAAAAAGCATTTACAATGGAGCTGTTTACCGATAACGTAATAGCTTTTCTAACTAAAAAAGAGATAGAGACCCCTGTAAACATCTTTGGATATAGCATGGGTGGTTATGTAGCCTTGAACCTTGCTTTAAAAGCTCCAGAATTAGTTAGAAACATAATGACGTTAGGTACAAAATTCGATTGGACAAAGGAAACGGCTGAAAGAGAATCCAGAATGATGAATCCAGAAAATATTGAACTGAAAGTCCCTGCTTTTGCAAATAGTTTGAGAACCATGCATAGCTGCAACGACTGGAAGGCTGTCCTTGTCAAAACTGCTAAAATGGTACAAGATTTGGGAGCTGGAAAAAGAATACCAATAAAAGAATTGAAACGAATCAAGCAAAATGCCCTGATTTGTGTTGGCAGTGAAGATAAAATGGTAAGTCTCGAAGAATCAAAAAAAAGCGCAGATGCATTGCCAAATGGAACGTTTAAGGTCATTGACGGCTTCCAACATCAAATAGAAAAAGTGGACCAAACTTTTCTTGCATCCATGATAGAGGATTTTATGAAAGGTTAAAAACATTTTTTAGAAATGAATGATAACAACGGCATTTGTAACGTCTATGTTTGGTGCCCTCAATGAGGATCTTAACCAAGACTTCCATATCTAGTTATGGGATACCCCAAAAGCTGAATTTCATTCGATGTAAAGACAATAACAAAATGGTTGTAAAAACTAAAAAGCATTCTATATTATAGAATGCTTTTTAGCTATGATGATGTAAGCATCTTAGTCTACTTCTATAATGGTCTCTGCCGGCTTGTTCTTAAAGACAAAAGTGTATAACCACATCAATGAGAACGTAGGAATGACATCCAGCATAGGCAAAGCCTCCTCTATGAAAGAAACTGCTGCTGCAATCTTGCCAGTCTTTCCTTTGTACAATCTAGTCATTAAATAGGCAGATGCTGGTGCCCAAATGATGTCAAAAGGTGGAAAGAAAAAAGAAATGTAACCCATAGCATCAAAAATAATGCTGATAGCCAATTTCTTGTATTTGTTTGTGTTGTCGAAATTCATTTTGTAATAATTGTTTAATACTTTATACAAAGCAAATAGCGTTCCAAAAGTATTTACGATAGACTGGACGTTATCAATTTTAAAAATTCAGTACGCGTCTCGATGTTTTCAAATGCTCCTCTAAATCCAGATGTGGTTGTCGTGGAGTTTTGCTTTTGTACCCCTCTCATCATCATGCACATATGTGAAGCTTCTATGACTACTGCCACCCCCCTTGGTTTCAATGTATCATTTATACAGTCCAAAATTTGTTCTGTCAAGCGTTCTTGTACTTGTAAACGTCTAGCAAAAACATCCACGATTCTTGGTAATTTACTTAAACCGACAATTTGTCCATTGGGAATGTAGGCAATGTGAGCCTTTCCAAAGAAAGGCAAGACATGATGTTCGCAAAGCGAATACAATTCAATGTCTTTAACGATTACCATTTCGTTGTACGATTCCTTGAACATGGCCCCTTTCAATATCTCGGCTGCATCTTGCTCATAGCCTTGAGTAAGAAATTGCATTGCTTTGGCCGCTCGTTCTGGGGTTTTTATCAAACCATCTCGTTCTGTGTCCTCACCAAGGTCTTCTATGATGCTCTTGTAACGTTCTTTCACGTCGTCTGTTACTTGGATGCTATATTCTTCAAATTTCTTATATGGCATTTCTAAACTGTTTTTTCTTTAAGCTTGTCGCTATAATATGTATTTATTTTTTTGATTTTTGGATCTATCACAAATTGACAATAGGATTGCTCCTTGTTTCTTTCATAATAGTCTTTATGATCTTCCCCTGCATCATAAAATATATCGAAAGACGTCACTTCCGTTACGATCTTGGAGGAAAACACTTTTTCATTTTCCAACAATGTGATAAAATCCATCGCTTGTTGTTTTTGTGTTTCGGAATGGTAAAAAATGGCAGACCTGTATTGTGTTCCTACATCATACCCTTGTCTATTCAAGGTTGTGGGGTCATGTGTTGCAAAGAATATTTCCAACAATGCATTGAAAGAAACCACCGAAGGGTCGAAATGTATTTGTATACCTTCCGCATGACCTGTTCTACCTTGACATACCTCTCTATAGGGAGGATTTTTTATATGACCTCCTGTATACCCTGAAATCACCTTCTCCACTCCTTCCACTCTATTAAAAACGGCCTCCGTGCACCAAAAGCATCCATTTGCAAAGGTGGCAATTTCTATGTTTTCAATTTCCATACTGTAAATTTAGTCAAAAATAAGTCCATTTTAACAGTATCGCCTTACACCTGAGACTTTTTTTAACTTTAAATTATGAAAAAAACATAGGGACAGGAGTAGCTTTGTAGCGTAAATATGTAACAACCCAAAAAAAATCGGGTCTATATTCTATCAATCACTAATCAATCTAATCGAATGAAGGACTTATCTCTTTTTACCGTAGCCCTATTGCTATGCATTGGTGTCTATGCTCAAGATAAAAAAACATACAACATTGAAAGAACAAGTACTCCTCCAACCATAGATGGAGTCTTAAATGATGCTGTATGGGAAACCGTTCAAGTAGCAACAGATTTTGTTCAGTTTAGACCGGATGTTGGAAATTTACTTCCAGAAAACAAGAAGACAACAGTAAAGATGGCTTACAATGACGATGCCATCTTTATTTCCGCACACTTGAAAGATGACTCAGAAAATATGATGCGTCAATTCACCCAGCGTGACAATTTTGGGCAATCCGATTTCTTTGGAATTATTTTCAATCCAAACAACGATGCACAAAATGATACCGAATTCTTCGTATTCAGCTCTGGAACACAAGCCGATGCCGTGGCTAGTCCAAGCAATGGAGAGGATTTTGGATGGAATGCAGTATGGGAAAGTGCTGTACAGGTTGTAGATGATGGTTGGACCGTAGAGGTAAAGATACCTTATAGTGCATTGCGTTTTACACAACAAGAAGATCCGACTTGGGGCATCCAGTTTCATCGACATTTTAGAAAAAACCGTTCCCAATATACCTGGAATCCATTGGATCCCACAAAAGGCAACATAGGGTTGTATCATGCAGAATTAAAAGGTTTGAAAAACTTGCAACCTCCTACTCGATTGAGCTTTTATCCTTTTGCATCTGCAGTCGTCGATAAATTCGATGGAGAAACCAATGAGGATTACAACTTTGGTTTGGATATTAAATATGGGATTACTGAAAACTTTACATTGGATGCAACACTCATACCAGATTTTAGCCAAGCAGCCTTCGACAACGTAGAATTGAATCTAGGTCCTTTCGAACAGCGTTTTTCGGAACAGCGTCAGTTTTTTACGGAAGGGGTCGATTTATTCGGGAAAGGAAACTTGTTTTATTCCAGACGTATTGGTAATGCCCCTAGTGGAAGTGTGGATTTAGATGACAACGAACAAATAGATGGGGACTATCCAAAAAAAGTAAACACCTTAAATGCCGTCAAGGTCTCTGGTCGTACAAAAAATGGATTGGGGATTGGTTTCTTCAACGCCATAACTGAGAAGACAAAAGCAAATGTAATAAACACCGATACTGGTGAAAAACGTAGCGAGGTTGTAGAACCCTTGGCCAATTACAACATTTTTGTCCTTGATCAACAATTCAATAAAAACTCTTCGATAAGTCTAATTAACACCAATGTCACCAGAAGTGGTCATTTTAGGGATGCCAATGTTACTGGCTTGCTCTTGGATCTAGTCAACAAGAAGAATACCTATGGATTGGTAGCCGAAGCAAAAATGAGTTCCTTGAATTTGGTAGAAGGCAATAGAAACGGATTTAGCAGTCGTTTCGGTTTTGGGAAGAACAGTGGTAAATATAGGTTTTCCGTAGAACACGAATTGGCAGATAAAAAATATGACATAAACGATATGGGAATTTTATTCCGTAATAACTATAGTTCATTCAGAGCAAATGGTAGCTATCGTATTTTTGAACCAACGAAGACATTGAATGAGTTCAGGATAAATGTAAATGCCAATGCAAACTATCTCTATAAGCCAAATACCTACACTGGCAAAAACTTCAATACAAACTTCTTTGCAGTGCACAAAAAGAGTTTAATGGCCTTTGGGGGCTTCTTGGGAGTAAGGCCAGGAAAACAATATGATTATTTTGGCCCTAGGGAAGATGGCCGCTATTTCATATCCGAAGATTGGATAAACGGAAATCTATGGATGTCCTCGGATTACAACAAGACATTGGCTTTGGATGCTAGAATTGGCTACGAGACCCTATTTGAAAAAGGAAGGGATTATTCCAGTTACTTCTTCCGTTTGGCTCCCCGTTTGAAACTGAAAGACAAATTTGTAATGACTTACTCATTTGAATACGACACCGAATTGAAAGAACGTGGTTATGTAACAACCAATGATTCCGACATTATCTATGGTCAACGAGATCAAATTACCATAGAGAACAGCATATCGGCCAATTATAATTTCAACTCGTTTCATGGTCTCGTTTTGAGTTTTAGAAACTATTGGGCATCCGTACAATATGAAAATGAATTGTTTGCCTTGGAAGAAAACGGCCGCATAAACAAAGAGGACGGTTATACGAAAGGAGATGTTTCAGATCCGGATGTCAACTTCAGTACTTGGAACTTAAATTTAACCTACTCATGGCAATTTGCACCAGGAAGTCAATTTACCGCACAATACAGAAATCGTATTTTTAACTCCAACAACAATGGTACACAAAGTTACAATGACAGTTTAAGTGACTTGTTCAATGAGCCCATTGGGCACACGTTTTCTTTGAGGATGGTTTATTTCATTGATTACAACAACCTTAAGAACGTATTTAAAAGTAAATCTAAAACCATATAAAAGTTGTGCATTTACGACTAAAGTGGTACTTTCAGACTTTAATTTTCTCGAATGATCAAAGCTGAAAACATTCATAAGCACTATGACGATTTACACGTACTCAAAGGCGTAAACGTACATATAAAAAAAGGAGAAATTGTTTCTGTTGTCGGAGCTTCTGGAGCAGGAAAGACCACTCTTTTACAAATTTTGGGAACCTTGGACAAAATATCCAAGAACAACGAAGGTTCACTTGTAATAAATGGAAAAGACGTCAATGCCTTGTCGGAAAAAGGACTTGCTCAATTTAGAAATGAGCATATCGGTTTTATTTTTCAGTTTCATCAACTGCTGCCAGAGTTTACAGCTTTGGAAAACGTTTGTATTCCAGCCTTCATAAAAAAAACACCAAAATCTGAAGCTGAAAAGCGAGCAAAGGAGTTGTTGGATTTTCTAGGCTTATCCCATCGCCATAATCATAAACCAAATGAATTATCTGGCGGAGAACAACAACGCGTCGCTGTAGCTCGTGCACTGATAAATAACCCTGAATTGATTTTCGCTGATGAGCCTTCAGGAAATTTGGATAGTGAAAGTGCAGAAAATCTCCATAATCTATTTTTTAAATTGCGAGATCAATTTGGACAAACATTCGTGATTGTTACACACAATGAAGAGTTGGCAAATTTGGCAGACAGAAAACTTACAATGGTAGACGGAAATATCGTAGCCCCATGATCGATCTTTCCTAGCCCACATTTTATTTATGATTTCCACTTACAATTCAATTCTAAAATATTTAAAGAATCCTCTTTACGTCCCCCAAGTAGACCTCCCGACCATTGAGAAGCTTAAAACTGTCGGTCATGCACTTGTTATTTGTTTTGTTTTTGTTTTCATAACTGCCATCCCCATTTACATCATAGGGGCAACTAACTTAATAAACCTAGAAGAACACGCCAATAGCCAATTGCTTGAAAAATACTCTCCGATGATGGTCTTTTTTTTAGCTGCCATTGCCGCTCCAATAATCGAAGAATGCATATTTAGGGCGCCATTGTATTTATTCCGCAAAGTAAAAAAGAACTTTAAATACATATTTTATGTCTTTGCCTTAATCTTTGGCTTCATTCATATTTCCAACTATGAAATTACAGCCACGTCACTAATCCTTTCCCCGCTTTTGGTTGCGCCACAAATTGTTGCTGGATTGGTTCTTGGTTACACAAGAGTTCGCTTGGGCCTTCAATATTCCATTTTGCTACATTCTTTGTTTAATGGTTTGGCTATACTTCCTAGTCTTTTATTCGTATAGATTTATCTTAATTCGATTTTTCAATCATATTTGTGTCGCAACGAGTAAATAAAAAACAATTTGTAAATTCGTTTTAACAAACCACACCCAACCAATGCTACTAATACTCCTTTCTTGGATTTATATTTTTATGACGACACTAATCATAGGTGTTTCCTTAAAAAGACTTTTAAGGTTAGATGGCCTAGATATTGTGGTTACTCTCTTTCTTGGTTTTTTTGGCATTGTGCTCTTTACTGGTTTTTGGGCCATTTTCCTAGCCGTGAACGAAACCCACCAAGTCATATTGTTATTGATATCCTGTATATTGCTATATGACAACAAAGCTTTGATAAGAAATGAGTTAATGGAGTTGAAATCCAGTTTTACTGGACTGTCTCTATTCTTTAGATGTGTTTTCTTCGTTTTGCTGCTATTGACATTGGCACAATGTGCTTCTCCTTCATTTGTCATAGATAACGAATCTTATTACATACAAACCATAAAATGGCTAAACAACCATGGGTTCGTAAAAGGGTTGACCAATTTACATATGTTTTTGGGTCAAACCTCTGGTTGGCACATCCTACAAAGTGCATTTAATTTTAACTTCATCTACCATTCTTTTAATGATATCAGTGGTTTTTGTTTGTTGCTAGGTAATTTCTATGCCATCCTTAGATTAAATACTTATGTGAAAGTTTCAGAAAAGGACAATGTAGATCTCATTATAGGCTTGTTTCCATTGTTTAATGTCTTTTTCTTCCAGTTTATTGCGGCTCCTTCTGCAGATATCGCCATCTATGTAATTTCGCTGCTTGTCTTCCATCATTTCATCAAATGCTTTTTGGCATATGATAGGGTTACCTTTGTAATTGTAGTCATCTTATCCATTTTTGCTGCATTCATAAAACTTACAGGATTGTTTTTATTTGTTCTTCCCATTGTCCTTTATGTCAAGTATTATTCAAAAACTAGAAAAACAACATCGATGCTATCCATAATTGGAAGCCTGACCTTACTATTGTTCATCATTAAAAACATAATAATAACTGGAAACGCTCTATATCCATTGGCTGGCATTAAGAATTTGAACGCCAGTTGGAGTCTCCCAGAAGCAGTTACCACTTATTTGGAAAACTATTCCAAGGCAAGTTCTTTTGGGCTGACATATGAAGCTTATGAAAATGCATCTAAACTGGAATTGATCAAAAACTGGTTATCAATGCCGAAGCTACATGGAATTTTAAATAAATCAATGATATTGCTATCGATCATCTTTCCTATGGTGATTTGGAAATTTAAAAGCAAGAAAGCATTGTTCCAAATTTATGGCTTGTCACTTCTTAATCTTATAATCTTATTTTCCACATCTCCTCAGTATCGTTTTTTCTTCCCTTTCCTAATGTTCTATGTATTGGTATTGGCTTCTCTCTTTTTAAGACGAAAATCACTTATAATGTCAACAATGATCGTAATCTTGATCTCTACTACCATCCCCCTATTTCACTCTATGGACAATTCTAACCTGACCAATACAAAATACCATGAGGCTTCCAGCACGTTTTCATTAAACTATTCGATTTTCCCTAGCAAGAATACTAGATTTGGTAAGAATTTCGAAACCATTTCTGTAGGTAATCTACAATTAAACGCGCCAACAGAAATTGATTTCTTCTGGGGAACAGGAGACATCCCTCCACCCGCATTGAATGAACAACAACTCGATTATTTCAGTACTTATTTCAATATAATACCCCAGCAGAGAGGGGAAAAACTACAAGAGGGATTTTATTCAAAAAAACTATTAGATGAATAGCATTGAACTTAAAGATTTTCTAGATACCAAAGTAGAACAATACAATAATCTAAAATTCATTGAGAGCGATCCCATTCAAATCCCTCATCAATTTTCGACAAAGGAGGATGTTGAAATTTCAGGTTTCCTGAGCGCTACCATTGCTTGGGGAAACCGAAAAAGCATCATTAAAAATGCCAATAGAATGATGCAACTTTTAGAACATTCCCCGTATGATTTCGTTATGAATCACAAGGAAAGTGATTTAGAAGCATTGAAACCCTTTGTTCATCGTACCTTCAACGGTTTGGATTTCATAAGTTTCGTTAAAGGCTTACAGCATATTTACAAATCTCATAGCGGATTAGAATCTGTGTTTGCCAAATATGATGAAAAAGGAACTCTTCAAAACGCCATTCATAGTTTCAAGCATCTCTTCTTTGAGATTGATCACTTGCAACGTACTCAAAAGCACATTAGTGATCCATTGAAGAATTCAGCAGCCAAACGAATCAATATGTTTTTGCGTTGGATGATACGCCAAGATGCTTCTGGAGTAGATTTTGGAATTTGGAAAAGTATTTCCCCTGCCCACCTTTCCTGCCCCTTGGATGTCCATTCTGGTAACGTTGCCAGAAAATTAGGCCTTTTAAAGAGAAAGCAAAATGATGCAAAGGCTTTGATGGAACTGGACACATCTCTTAGAAAGTTGGACTTCAACGACCCTGTAAAGTATGATTTTGCTCTTTTTGGACTAGGAGTTTTCGAAGGTTTTTAATCATTAACCGAGTATTCCCATGGGAAAAACAAAATAATAATTGAAAAAATGAAGCAATTAGAGATTCTTCTTGTTTTATTTATTTTACTAATAGCCTAATAGTCCTAGTTTTTTTTATCTTTGCTTACTTTAAAACACTATCCACTAAACTAAATGAAGCATTCTTTCAAACTCAAAAAATCCCATATAAGAGCTGTTTTCTTAAAAAAAATGGGAATCAAAAGTGTCTCCATTGAAAATAAAAACGATGTATACAACGTCATTAACATCATACTAAACTACATTGAGTTGGAAAATACATTTAAACCAACAAACTGTTCTTACGGTTTTTTAAATGGCTTAATTGGGTTTCAACTTGAATTACAAGACTCTGAAGAGAAAAATAATTTTTTTGTCGCTATAAAAAAATTCGAGGATTTCATAGAAATACAATAATTAAACACAACAAAACATTTGATAATCAGCTCAATGAAACTATGTTCATTGAGCTTTTTTCATTCTAGTTTGAATTAATGACAATGGTGACTTTTCAAACGATGCATAATTAATTTCTAATCCGTAAATTTGTTTGTTACATACAACAAGCAAGGAAGTTCCTCCTTAAGTAAAACAAGGAATTTAAAAGATGATAAACATTCATAAAAAGACATTACAAGATTTAGAGTTCTCAACTGTTTTACAACAAGTAAGTGAGCATTGCATCACTCATCTGGGAAATACAAAGGTTTTGGAAATTTCCCCTTTCAAGGATAAAGAATCATTGCTTGGAGCTTTACAGCTCACCAACGAATATGTATCGTCTTTTTATAACGACAACCGCATACCCAACCATGGTTTCGATACAATAACCAAGGAATTGCAATTATTGCACATAGAGAACACCTATTTGGAAACATATAGCTTGAAAAAGGTTGTTTCCATTTCGCTCACCAGCAACGAGGTAATTAGTTTTCTTAAAAAATTCGAAGAATACTATCCCAATTTGCACCTCTACGCTTCTAAAATTGAAGTCACCAAGGCAATCATAGAAAAAGTAGACAGCATTGTCGATAGATTTGGAGATGTTAAGGACAATGCTTCTTCTCTACTATATGAAATTAGACAAAGCATAAATAGGCTAAAGGGAAAAATAAACTCCAGCTTTACTTCTGCTTTAAACATGTATCACAATTTGGAGTACCTGGATGACATTCGAGAATCCGTCGTGGACAACAAACGAGTTTTGGCAGTAAAGGCCATGTATCGTCGTAAAATAAAAGGAGCCATTATGGGTGGCAGCAAAACAGGAAGCATTGTATACATAGAACCAGAAGCAACCCTACAACACAGTCGCGAGTTAAACAATCTAGAATATGAAGAAGGTGAAGAAATAGTAAGGGTCTTAAAGGAAGTAACCAACTATTTGCGCGACTTCCTACCTGTCATAGAGCAATATCAAATTTTTCTAACCGAAATGGATGTCATTGCGGCAAAAGCAAAATATGCAAAATCCATGAATGCCATTCTTCCTGAAATTACGGAAGAGAAACATCTATATTTGAGAGATGCATATCATCCCTTGCTTTATTTGAACAATTTGGAATTAAAAGAAAAGACATTTCCACAAACCATAGTACTAGATAAAAGTAAACGTATCATAGTCATTTCTGGCCCAAATGCGGGCGGAAAAAGCATAACACTGAAAACTGTCGGGTTATTGCAATTAATGCTTCAAAGTGGTATGTTAATACCTGTACACGAACGCAGCAAGGTAAGTATCTTTGATAGAGTTCTAACTGACATCGGTGATAACCAATCCATAGAGAATCATTTGAGCACTTACAGTTACCGTCTAAAGCAAATGAATTATTTTTTAAAGAAATGCAATAAGAATACACTCTTTTTAATCGATGAATTCGGTACTGGTTCCGACCCTGAATTGGGAGGAGCTTTGGCTGAAACTTTCTTAGAGGAATTCTATGCTCGGGATGCCTTTGGAATCATTACCACTCATTATGCCAATCTTAAGGTCTTAGCAACTGAAAAAGAGGAAATGATCAATGCCAACATGTTATTTGATGAGCGCACCTTGGAACCATTATACAAATTGGTTTTAGGTCAGGCTGGAAGTTCCTTTACCTTCGAAGTTGCACAAAAAAATGGAATCCCTTACAGCTTGATAAATAGAGCAAAGAAAAAGATAGAGCGCTCCAAAGTACGTTTTGATGCTACTATAGCAAAACTTCAAAAGGAACGCAGCAAGCTAGAAAAAACTTCCGAATCTCTTAAATTCAACGAAAAGAAAAAGCAAACCGAAGCAGATAAATTGGAATCCATAAATGCAAAAGTGCAAAAAAAACTGGAAAATTATCAAGAATTGTATGATAGCAATCAACGCTTGATCTATTTGGGACAAAAAGTAAATGACATCAGTGAGAAGTACTTTGAAGACAAAAAGAAAAGAGAACTGATGGCAGAACTGTTCAAATTGGTACAAATTGAAAACTCCAAACGGAAGAAGGTATCCAACAAACAGAAAATAGCCATAAAGGCTAAAGAAACACAAGTAAAAAAGGAGGCAGAAAAGAAGGTGGAAGTCATCAGGAAAAAGAAGAAGGAAGCCAAGAAGAAAGAAGTCAAGATAGAAAAGCCAAAACCCATCTTGAAAATTGGGGATAGAGTAAGAATGCATGATGGTAGGGCAATAGGAAGCATCGATACTTTAGAAAAAGGGAAAGCAATTGTAAATTATGGTATTTTCACCACCAATGTAAACGTAGATTTGTTGGAGTTGGTAGAAGCTGCTAAATAGTTTAATGATGAACATGGATTTACCGAGAGAAAAAAAACTGATATTGTTTGATGGTGTGTGCAATCTGTGCAATACAACTGTCCAATATGTCATTAAACATGATAAGAACGATGTTTTCCGCTTTACTGCCCTACAAAGCAATCTTGGGAAACAAATAATCGAGGCATTTGAAATCGATCCTACAAAAACTGACTCCATATTACTTTATTCTAAAGAATTTGGAATAAAAAGTAAATCATCTGCTGCATTGCATATTGCAAGACTATTGAGTTTTCCCAATAATTTAATGACAGCCTTTTTTATTGTTCCTCCAATTATTCGCAACAAGGTTTACGATTATATAGCAAAAAATAGGTATAAGTGGTATGGAAAAAGAGAACATTGCATAATTCCTACAAAAGCTCTCAAGGCTAAGTTTTTAGAATAATCTATGGGGGAGATGTATATATTATTATCTATTTAAATTAGATTCCTCCTCTTAGCATATGGAGTTTTTTCTTTTTTTAGTGGATATCAAATTCAAAAAGGAATTTTTATTGAAGTTCTCAATATCCAAATCTTCAATTTTCTTAACACCTTTTACACTTATAACAAAAGCTTTGGCATTAACAACTTCAACGTTTTTAACGTTATCTGAAACTTCAGTCTTTTCATTGACATCTTTATTCTTCTCAACAGATTGAGCAGAAACTAATGTCACGCAAAAAAACAAGGCAATAGCAAGTAAGAATTTCATAATGGTAATAGTTATCAACTCTGCTAATATATGCAGCTATATTAGTAAAACAATAAAAAATCGTTAAAAAACATAAGTATTTGATAAAAGCATGCCTAAGCACAGAAAACATCGATGAAATACATCCTCAAAGCTAAAAACGCATTTACTCATTGAAAAAACCATTTCACTCATCAAAACGACTGCTTTACTCAAAGTAACTTTTGAAACGCCCTGAATAATAATACATTTAAATATCATTTTGAGGTTGGTTAGAAGTCTCAAAGCACAATATATAGTTAACTTAATCCTTATCTCAGTTGATTTGGAATGAATTAAGTTCTTTTAAGGTTATATGTTAGTCCTCACCTTAAAAGCTTCAGTTTGGTAATTCTGAAAAGACATAACACATAGTTGCTTTGAGGCTTTTTTATCTGCAAAAAAAAAGCCCCTATTTTCATAGGAGCTTTTGTATGTTATTCATATAGAAATTAATTTGCTCCTTCTGGCAATTGTTGAGTAAAGATGTAAGTGGCTGTAGGTGGTCCTCCGAATACTGAATTAGATGGGTTGTTGAATATGTTGCTTCTAATGTTCAATACGTCACTATTTGTTCCCGAGTAAACTGTAACTCCATCCATATTTAAATCTGTAGCAAAATATCCAACAGATGGATAAGTTGCTGTTGGTGGTCCTCCAAATATGGAATTATTAGGATCATTGAATACTTGGGATCTTACTGGAGACACATCAGAAAAAGTTCCAGAATAATTTAAACGTCCATCGGAATTAGTATCTCCTGCCCACATTGCAACTACACCTGTAGGTACTCCAAAGGTGGTTTGTGCGTCTGTTCCGAAAGTAATTTGATTGGCAGAATCAGTAAAGTCTACCGTAGCCAATGTATTGGACAACGCTATCTTATCCGCTGTCATTATTCCCAAATGACTTTGATGCTTGACTACTATATAATAATTATTCGGAGCTGTATTGAACTTCAAGTTTGATACCCCATCTGTCCCTACAATGTTACCATCTCTTTGCAACAATGCGGATTGACTTGCTATTACCGATGTGTTATCATCACCATCTCTTAACTCTACAAAAACCCAATCAACGATGTCGTCGTTTGCTACTCCTATTCCTGAAGTACCACCTGCATTGAAAACACTGGCAACACAAGTAAGATTGTCACTATATGGTGAGGTCGTACTCAGCACAGAGCTACGTAAATCATCTCTCATTAAATTTCCTCCACCATTGTTCAACAATGCTCCTTGTAGAAATGCAATTGGATCAACCAATATGGATAAAATAATTGTTTCTTGGTGAAAACCTTGTGTTAGGGTTGTCGTTCCATCAGTAATTGTGGTTACAGCCAACTCCCCTACTGTAAAGTCCAAACTTACTGTTCCATTGCTCAACGTGGTACCAGCAGACCCAATCACCTGACGTTCTATGCTTTGAGCATTTATATGAAGTCCTGCAAAAGCAATGGCCATGCAAATAATATTTTTAATCATAACGGTTAAGTTTTTTAATTTCAGTTAGTTAATAAGTAAACAACATAGTCAATGCATATCTACTAGCTTGATTTTTCAATATGGGCAAAAATACAAATTTCTTATAGAGTTCAATGATTTTTTCGACAAAAACCACTTCATGCATTCATTAGTTCGATTCATCTCTTTTGGAAGTTATGAAGTATACCCCTGTCAACAATATTCCAGCTGCTATGATGGATTGTAGTGTCATTTGTTCATTTAATATGTACCATCCAAGAAACAATGCTATTACAGGGTTTACATATGCAGAAGTTGCCACCTTTTCCGGAGATACTTTTTTCAATAGATAATTAAACGCTGTAAATGCAACTATACCACCAAATACGATTAACAAAAGCATGGCCGATTGTACTTTGATGCTCCAGTTCAATGGAGAAACCCATGTCTCATGAAACAACAAGCTGGAAAACGTCAAAAGCAATCCTGAAATAACCATTTGATATCCAGTACTCACAAAATAATTGGAAGGTAAATCTGCTTTGGAAACAAATATGCTGGCATAACTCCATCCCAGCACGCAAGTAAATATCATAATTATCCCAACGACGCTACCTTCTTTTAAGGACAACTCATTTTGGCTTACCAAGAGATACATTCCAATTACGCCCAATGAGATCCCTATTAAAGACTTCCTTTTCATTTTCTTTCCATCTACAAGCCGCATCAACAACAAGACAAACAAAGGCTGTGTAGATGCCAACAATGCAGCAAAACCACTATCCACATATTTTAAGGCCCAGACAAAGACACCATTGCCATATACCAAAAACAAAAAGCCAGCCAATGTAGAGTTCAAAAACTGTTTCCGTGTTATCTTCAAGGAGAACTTCATTATCCTTGCTATCACAAAAATTGAGGTCCCAGCAAGGGTAAACCGAAAAGAGGACAACATGAGCGGAGGTATTTCTTGAACCGCTATCTTATTAAGCAAATAAGTAGAGCCCCAAATAAAATAAATAGCAAAAAAAGCTAATATGACTAATACTTTGGAATTTGGTTTTGGCATGGTCAGTTAATTCAAAACCAAAGCTAAGCTTTAATTTCATGACTTATGTCCATTGGTGTTTAAAATAATTAAGACTAAGTCAATTGTCGATAATTCAAAAAAAAACAAACCCCTGAAAACACTGAGGTTTACAGGGGTTGAAGTGAAGGCGATAGGATTCGAACCTATGACCGTTGCCTTAGAAGGGCAATGCTCTATCCAGCTGAGCTACGCCTCCCAATATTTAGATTAAAGTCGGGGTGGCAGGATTCGAACCTGCGACCTCCGCGTCCCAAACGCGGCGCGATAACCGGGCTACGCTACACCCCGAATAAATCTAAAACTGCGGAGAGACAGGGATTCGAACCCTGGGTACCCTTTTGGGGTACGACGATTTAGCAAACCGCTCCTTTCGGCCACTCAGGCACCTCTCCGATTAAATGTATGAACTTTCGCTTAAATTGCGGATGCAAAGGTAGCACAACATCTTTTATAACACAACATTTTTATTCACTTTTTTTAAAAAATTATTCAGGATATTCAATTCTCAAATGGTAAATATTTGCAAGCTTGTGCTTTAGCACTTTTTTTATCGATTGAATTTCTTTGAAAGTAATATCGGCATTTAAAAATTGTCCATCATCCATCTGTTTGTTCAGTATGTTTTCCACAAAAGCATCTATCTTGGATGATGTTGGTTCCTTCAAACTTTTGGAAGCAGCTTCAACACTATCACACATCATCAAAATGGCTGTTTCTTTGCTAAAGGGTTTCGGTCCAGGATAGGAAAAGTCCTTAATGTCTACATTTTCATTCATCACTTTTTCCTTCATATAAAAATAATACACGCTGCTCGTCCCATGGTGTGTTCTTATGAAATCGATTACACGATCTGGCAAATTGTTCTTCTTTGCTATTTCAATGCCATTGATTACGTGACCTACAATTATTCTTGCACTTTCCTTTGGGGATAGTTCATCGTGTGAATTTATACCCGAAGATTGATTCTCGGTAAAGTATGTCGGATCTTTCATTTTCCCTATGTCATGGTACAAAGCCCCTACTCTAACCAACATTGCATTCGCCCTGATTTCGTTAGCAGCAGCTTCAGCCAAGTTGGCAACATTCAAGGAATGATGAAAGGTACCTGGAGCGTCGTTGGCCAATTGTTTCAACAATTTGGAATTGGTGTCCGACAACTCCAAGAGAGAGACATCCGAGACCAACCCAAATAATTTCTCGTACATGTAAATAAGTGGTTGTACAAACAACGTAGCCAAACCACAAAGCACAAACAGCCCAAAGGTTTCCCATTTCAAAGTCTCGATGCTTCCTTCATGAATGACGAAAAAGGCAAAATAGGCAACTATGTAGACCAATGTTATCTGCCCAACGGAAATAAATAGGTTTGCGCGTTTGTACAATTCGGAAACCGTTAGAATTGTCACTATTCCCGTTATGATTTGCAAGAACATGTATTCATAGCTATTTGGTACGATGAACCCCAAAAGAAGTACGGTGATCACATGAGTGAACAACCCTAGCCTTGCATCAAAAAAAGCTTTCAAGACCAAAGGCAATATCGCAATTGGAACTATGTATATGTATATTGAATTGTAATTGACTATCAAAGTCGTCAACAATACCATTAAAAGCACATTGAAGAAAATAAAGGTCACTTTGGTATTATTGTTAAAAACCTCCATCCTATACTTTCTAAGAAATAGAAGCAACATCAACAAGGCTAGAGCAACCAACAATGTATAGGCAAAAACAATCCAATTGTAATTGGACTCACTCCAAACCTGAGATTCGAATTCGGATTCCAAAGATTTTAAAATTAAAAATGTATTTCCTTCTACAATTTCCCCTTTCGAAACGATAAGAGTCTCCTTCTCTATACTCCCCCTTGCATATGATATCCCTTTCAATGATTCCGATAACGTACGTTCTGTCAATGAGCCATCATATTCGACATTAGGTCTGATGATGTCAAAGAAAAGTGATGTCAACATACTGGAATGCTGTTTCAAATTGGACTTGGAAAGATCTTTTGCAATCTTGGATTTCACATCTTCCAATTTATAGAGCCTAGAAAATTGTGTTTTATGCTTTTCCACCCTATCATGCAAAACGGTTATGTTTTTATTCTTGGATATAGACAGGTTTTCTTCCAACATGCCATATTCATACAACTCATTTATAATGTTTAGTCCTTTTCTTTTTAAGGCATCGAACTCATTCTTGTATATGGAATCCGAAAACACCTTGTTGAAATTGGAACTGTATTCAGACTTTACCAACGGAAAAACTTTAGAATCCAAATTGAAATAGGCTACGGAATTGGCCTCAATTTCTTCTTTTTCCTTGGCAATTTCATCAATAGTCTTCTGAATGGCAAAATTGAAAGGGGCATATAGGTTCTCGGATTGCCATGGCTTTCCCTTTTCAAAATCATATTTGAAACGTCCTCCTTTTGGAAACAGGTATACGATCAAAAAGGTCGTCGTTATAAAAAGAAGCACTTTGTAGATGAGTGCATGATTCTTATAAAAAGTATTAATAAGGTCCTTCATTCTAATGGGTTGAGGATTTTGTTTGATTTTGAAATTTATATGCTATCAATTTCAAATGTAATAAATATTCATTGTTTAGCTGGTTATTATATTCCAATAGACTCCAATTTTTACCAAAAATTGATTAATTTCGCGCTACTTATTAAATAATACTCTCAAAATGAATAAAGAAGTAGTTATCGTTTCAGCTGCAAGGACTCCAATTGGTAGTTTTCTAGGTGCTTTATCAACAATCCCTGCTCCAAAATTAGGAGCTATAGCAATAAAGGGGGCCTTAGAAAAGATAAACCTGAAACCAGAATTAGTACAAGAAGTTTTAATGGGTAATGTCGTGCAAGCAGGAACTGGTCAAGCACCAGCAAGACAAGCTGCAATATTTGCAGGTATTCCCGATACAGTTCCTTGTACTACTGTGAACAAGGTTTGTGCTTCTGGTATGAAAACCGTTATGCAAGCTGCTCAATCGATAGCTCTGGGAGATACAGATGTCATTGTTGCGGGAGGAATGGAGAACATGAGTTTGATTCCTCATTATTTCTATGCCCGTAATGCTACCAAGTTCGGCCCTACAAGTATGATAGATGGTATGCAAAAAGATGGTTTAGTAGATGTCTACGATCAAAATGCCATGGGAGTTTGTGCAGATGCTTGTGCTACGGAACATAATTTCTCCAGAGAAGATCAGGATGCTTTTGCTATCCAATCTTACAACAGATCTTCAGCGGCATGGAATGCTGGAAAGTTTGACAACGAAGTTGTTCCTGTAGAAGTTCCTCAGCGCCGAGGAGAACCTATAGTGGTTTCCAAGGACGAGGAGTACACCAATGTAAAAATGGAAAAGATACCTGCTTTACGTCCAGCCTTCACAAAGGATGGAACAGTTACAGCAGCCAATGCTTCAACAATTAATGATGGTGCAGGTGCCATGGTTTTGATGAGTAAGGAAAAAGCAACGGAGTTAGGCTTGAAGCCTTTGGCTTCGATAAAGAGCTATGCAGATGCTGCGCATGAACCACAATGGTTTACAACCGCTCCATCCAAAGCTTTGCCTAAAGCCTTGGACAAAGCTGGCTTGACAATGGATGATGTTGATTACTTTGAATTTAACGAAGCTTTTTCTGTAGTAGGCTTAGCAAACATGAAAATTCTAGGATTAAATGATAGCAACGTAAATGTAAACGGAGGTGCTGTTTCATTGGGTCATCCACTAGGATGTTCTGGTGTTAGAATCTTAATCACATTGCTTAACGTATTGGAACAAAACAATGCCAAGATTGGTGCAGCCGCCATTTGCAATGGAGGTGGTGGTGCTTCTGCTCTCGTAATAGAACGTCATTAATCAACGATATTCAAATATACCCATAGAATTAATAACACCACAAGAACAGTAAACTAATCAATGCGATACGGAATTTGTAACCTAAGCATCGTTCCTTTGAGACTTGAAGCATCTGATGCTAGCGAAATGGTTTCACAAGTATTATATGGTGATCTCTTCAAGGTTTTGGAGCAACGAAAGTCTTGGCATAAAATCCGATTGGCATTCGATAAATATGAAGGCTGGATAGATCATAAGCAATATCTGGAAATAACGAAAGAGCATTATGATGACTTCTCCACAATGCCATTGAAGTTGTCTACGGATCTAGTGGAATTTATTCAAGGACAAGATCAACAATTGTACCCTATCACACTAGGGTCTACTTTAAATGGGTTATCGCTTTTGAATCATACTTTCGATGGTACGTTTACCCAAGAGAAACAGCCTAAAGAAAGACTGATAGACACCACTTTTCTATATCTCAATGCACCTTACCTTTGGGGAGGGAAAACACCTTTTGGAATTGATTGTTCGGGTTTTACCCAAATGGTGTACAAGTTGAATGGCTATAAGCTCTTACGTGATGCTTCACAACAAGCAACACAAGGGGAAGCTCTTAGTTTCATTGAAGAAAGCGAACCAGGTGACCTAGCTTTCTTTGACAACAGCGAAGGAGAAATCGTTCACGTAGGCATCATCATGAAAGACAATTACATCGTGCATGCACATGGCAAGGTTAGAATCGACAGGTTGGATCATTCAGGCATATACAATGTGGACAAACGGACACATACCCACAAGCTAAGGGTGATAAAAAAAATCATATAAAAAAAGCCACTAACGAAAGTTAGTGGCTTTTTATATCTATCAAATATAACTTATAATCCGTATTTTTCTTTCAAAGCCTTGGCTTTGGCTGAATCATCTATGGCACTATATATGTTCATCAAAGTCCTAGCGACGTCAACGTTGTTATCCGTTACATTTAAAACAGTTTCCAAATATGGAATGGCATCCTTGTATATTTGAGAACGTTTCCCTTTTAATTCATCATAACGTCTATCATCCTTTGCAGAACTTCCCAAACTGTTCATCTCTTCGATTATCGCAGATTCCCCACTAAGGATCAATGCTGCCAGATTAGTCAATGCATTGACATAATTTGGATCTATCTTGATTGCTTTTTCATAATACGCCCTTGCTTCTTCATTGTTTCCACCTTCGGCAGAAAGCACTCCCAAATTGAACAACAAGTCCTTGTTGTTTGGATCCTTCGTTGTAGCTTCCTTTATCAAGGATGTATAAGCTTCCTTGTTTCCTAGCTTGAATTGCGTATTGGCTTCAGTAATTATGAGAGCCGTATCGTCTGGATTGGCTTTTCTAGCATCTTTTATTGCAGCCAAGGCTTCATCATTCTTTCCTTGGTTGAGGTAAATCAATGCAATGTTTTTTGTGATCTCAGCAGTTTTGGACTCAGTTTGTCTTTCTCCTGGTGAAATATGCGTTTTCAATTTGTTCACATAGAGATCTCTTGTCGTCTTGTCAAGGATTTCTTCTGCTCCCGTATCTTTGTTGGTGGCATAATATTGGGTATCAACCCCTGTATAACCCAAATCCTTAAGTTTCAAGTAATGTTTTAAAGCCAAGTCGTAATCCTGAGCACTTATGGCACTAACAGCCGCATAATACAAATATGCTTGATCCGTAGGTACCAATTCGTATAACATTTCGAACAATACTGCTGCTTGTTTAAATTTATTGGCCTTGTATAAATCATTAGCTTGTGTCAAGAATTCATTTTGAAGCACTTGCTTGGTAGCAGGCAGTTCTTTGACATATGCCTCATCTACTTTGGATAAATCATTCAATGCCGATTTAAAATCTGCATTGGTACCGGTTCCGTTAGCATAAAAAGCCTTGGCCTTGTTAAAGTAATATTTGGCTTTGGACTTATCATCCATAGATCCAACCATAGGCTCCAATTGTGTTACAAATGCCTTGGCTTCCGCATAATTATTATTTTTAACTGCCTTTTCCAGCTTTTTCAACTCTTTCTTTTGAGCAAAAGAAAAAACTGCCATAAATAAAGCCAGGGTAAGAATTAATTGTTTTTTCATTAGTTTTTTGTTTTGTCCCGTCCTATAATTATAGAGGGAAACTTGGTTTATTAAATTTTATAATTATTCTTCTTCGTTAGAATCAAGAGTCGTGCCATTGTCGATGGCATCAGTATTTTCAACGCCTTCAAGGTTTTCATCCAACTCCTCCTCTTCTTCATGCATCACCTTTGCAACTGCTGCAATGGAGTCTTTTCCTTTTAAATTGATCAATTTCACTCCTTGTGTAGCTCTTCCCATGACCCTTAAATCTGCCACAGCCATTCTTATTGCAACTCCAGATTTGTTTATGATCATCAAGTCATCATCGTCCGTTACATTCTTAATGGACACTAAGTTACCAGTTTTTTCTGTAATTGAGATGGTTTTCACACCTTTTCCACCACGATTGGTAATACGATAATCCTCTAAGCTAGAGCGTTTTCCGTAACCATTTTCTGAAACAACAAGCACATTGCTCTCCATATCATCAACAGCAATCATACCTATAACTTCATCTTGATCATGTTGCAATCTAATACCTCGAACCCCTGAAGCTCCACGTCCCATTGGTCTCGTTTTAGCTTCTTCAAAGCGAATCGCCTTACCAGATTTCAATGCTAACATAACCTGACTATTTCCTGTTGTCAACTTGGCTTCCAATAAAACATCATCCTCCTTTATGGTAATCGCGTTGATACCATTTGTTCTAGGCCTTGAATACTGCTCCAAGGATGTTTTCTTCACTTGACCGTTCTTAGTGGCCATAATCACATAGTGATTGTTGATGTATTCTTCATTCTTTAAATCTTGAGTACAAATGAAAGCCATTACCTTGTCATCCTGCTCGATATTTATCAAATTCTGAATGGCTCTTCCCTTGGAAGTCTTACCTCCTTCTGGAATTTCATAGACACGCATCCAGAAGCATTTTCCTTTTTGAGTGAAGAACAACATATATTGGTGATTTGTCCCCACAAACAAGTGCTCCAAGAAATCCTCATTACGGGTTGTCGATGCCTTTTGTCCAACTCCACCTCTATGCTGTGTCTTGTATTCTGTAAGTGATGTACGTTTTATGTAACCTGCATGAGAAATGGTGATTACCACTTTGGCATCGGGAATCATATCTTCTATGCTCAAATCCCCACCTGCGTACTCTATGATGGAACGACGATCATCACCATACTTGTCTCTTACAACGGTAAGTTCTTCTTTGATAATATCCATACGACGTTCCTTCCTGTCCAAGATATCCTTCAAATCAATAATCGTTTTCATTATCTCATCATATTCCGCACGTAATTTGTCTTGCTCCAGTCCCGTCAGTTGACGTAAACGCATTTCCACAATTGCCTTGGCTTGTATTTCGGATAATTTAAACCTTTCAATCAAGTTGGCACGGGCTTCCTCTGCATTGGATGATGCTCTAATTATCTTAATGACTTCATCAATGTTGTCCGAAGCTATAATCAATCCCTCCAAGATGTGGGCCCTTTCTTCAGCTTTGCGCAATTCGTAAGTTGTACGTCGTACGACCACATCATGCCTATGCTCAACGAAATAGTGTATCAACTCCTTCAAGTTCAACAATTGTGGTCTTCCAGCTACCAATGCGATGTTGTTTACACTAAAAGAAGATTGCAAAGCAGTGTACTTAAACAATTTATTGAGAACGATATTTGGAATGGCATCACGCTTCAGAACGTAAACGATACGCATTCCGTTCCTATCGGACTCATCTCTAATCGTAGAGATACCTTCCAATTTCTTATCATTTACCAAGTCGGCAGTCTTCTTGATCATATCCGCCTTGTTCACTTGATAGGGAACTTCTTCGACTATTATGCATTCACGTCCATTTACCTCCTCGATGTTGGCTTTACCACGCATTACGATTCTTCCGCGTCCTGTATGGAATGCCTCCTTTACGCCATCATAACCATAGATGGTACCTCCAGTTGGAAAATCTGGCGCCTTGATGTGTTGTATCAACTCATCGATTTCGATGTCGTTGTTCTCTATGTATGCAATTGTACCGTTTACGACTTCTGTCAAGTTATGGGGCGGCATGTTTGTTGCCATACCCACGGCAATACCGGATGCACCATTAACCAAAAGTCCCGGGATACGTGTTGGCAAAACCGTCGGCTCCTCCAAGGTATCATCAAAATTCAATTTATGGTCTACTGTCTCTTTGTCAATGTCAGCCAACATATCCTCAGATATCTTTCGCATACGTGCTTCCGTATAACGCATTGCTGCTGGACTATCCCCATCGATAGAACCGAAGTTTCCTTGTCCGTCCACCAACATGTATCGCAAACTCCATTCTTGAGCCATACGTACCATCGCATCGTAAACCGATGTATCACCGTGTGGGTGATACTTTCCTAAAACCTCACCAACTATTCTTGCAGACTTCTTATGTGCACTATTGGCTCTAACACCTAGTTCATGCATACCATAAAGTACACGTCTATGAACAGGTTTCAACCCATCTCGTACATCTGGAAGCGCACGTGACACAATGACCGACATCGAATAATCAATGTAAGCCGATTTCATTTCATCTTCAATATTAATTGGGATAAGTTTTTCTCCTTCTGCCATATATAATATAATTAAGTTTTTATCTGTATTTCAAAACGTGCTAATATAATTATTTCAGTAGTCATAGTAGCGTTTAAACACCACTTTTTAAGAGTTTTTATTAACAATTTAAATGAGGTTTTTAGTTAATAAGTAATCTTGTCAATTTATTTCATTTTATAAAGTTTTTTTTGTCTATTAGCTGAAATCATATTATTTAAGGAATAGTTTTTGCGATTGGTAATATGATTTAGTAATTTTAATCCGGAAACGATATAAACATATGGATGATAATTTTTCACCAAGAGTTAAAGATGTAATAGCCTACAGCAAAGAGGAAGCCTTACGATTAGGTCACGATTTCATTGGGACAGAGCATCTAATGCTTGGCTTATTAAGAGATGGTAACGGAAAAGCGATTAACATATTGAATGCCTTAGACATAGATTTGAATCATTTGAGGCGTAAAGTAGAAATACTTAGTCCAGCTAACCCCAACATAGCCATAACATCAAACGAGAAAAAAAACCTACACCTGACAAGACAAGCAGAACGTGCATTGAAAACGACATTTTTGGAAGCAAAGCTGTTTCAAAGCACATCCATCAATACTGCACACCTTCTTTTGTGTATTCTAAGAAACGAAAATGACCCAACAACCAAGCTTTTGAACAGGCTCAAGGTCGATTATGATAATGTAAAAGAACAATTTAAATCTATGATTACAAACGATGATAGCTACATAGAACCAAAAGCGGAATCTTTTCAAGATGACGATGCTGCTTCTAACGATGATAATGAATCCAAAGATATATTCAACACACCTTCCAACAAGGGAAATAAAAAATCCAAGACACCCGTTTTGGATAATTTTGGGCGAGACCTTACTGCCATGGCAGAAGAAGGAAAGCTAGACCCTGTTGTTGGACGAGAAAAGGAAATTGAGCGTGTGTCTCAAATTTTAAGTAGACGTAAAAAGAACAACCCGCTTTTAATCGGGGAACCAGGTGTTGGTAAATCTGCCATTGCCGAAGGTTTAGCCAATAGAATAGTGAAGCGAAAAGTGTCTCGTATCCTATTCAACAAACGTGTTGTCACTCTGGATTTAGCCAGCTTGGTAGCAGGAACGAAGTATAGAGGACAATTCGAAGAACGGATGAAGGCCGTCATGAACGAGCTTGAGAAGAATGACGACGTCATCCTATTCATAGATGAGATACACACCATTGTCGGCGCAGGTGGTGCAACTGGAAGCCTAGATGCCTCCAATATGTTCAAACCTGCTTTGGCTCGTGGAGAGATACAATGCATCGGTGCCACAACTCTGGATGAGTACAGACAGTACATAGAAAAGGATGGTGCTTTGGAGCGTCGTTTTCAAAAAGTGATCGTAGAACCGACAACGGTCGAGGAAACCATAGAGATACTAAACAACATAAAGAACAAATACGAAGATCACCACAATGTAGAATATACGGATGAAGCCATAGAAGCTTGCGTGAAGTTGACAAACCGTTATATGACAGAACGTTTCCTTCCAGACAAAGCCATAGATGCTTTGGATGAAGCTGGTTCTCGTGTTCACATTACAAATATAGATGTACCGAAACAAATCATCGAATTGGAAAAAAAGCTTGAAGACGTAAAGCTTTCAAAAAATTCTGTGGTGAAAAAGCAGAAATACGAAGAAGCTGCAAGGCTTAGAGATGATGAGAAGCGTTTGGAAAAGGAACTTTCCATTGCTCAGGAAAAATGGGAAGAAGACACCAAATTGCATAAAGAGACCGTTACGGAGGACAATGTTGCAGATGTCGTTTCCATGATGACCGGCGTCCCTGTAAATAGGATTGCTCAAACGGAAAGCAACAAACTGGCAGAATTGCCACAACTCATACAAGGTAAGGTCATAGGACAAGATGAAGCAGTTGCCAAAGTCGTAAAAGCCATACAGCGTAACCGTGCTGGACTTAAAGATCCAAACAAACCAATTGGTTCGTTCATATTTTTGGGACAAACTGGTGTAGGTAAAACTCAATTGGCAAAAGTATTGTCCCGCGAATTGTTTGATAGTGAAGAGTCATTGGTTAGAATAGACATGAGTGAATATATGGAAAAGTTTGCCATCTCAAGATTGGTAGGAGCACCTCCAGGATACGTTGGTTATGAAGAAGGAGGACAATTGACCGAGAAGGTAAGGCGCAAACCTTATGCCGTGATACTTTTGGACGAGATTGAAAAAGCACATCCAGATGTTTTCAATATGCTTCTTCAAGTGTTGGACGATGGTTATTTGACAGATAGTCTAGGTCGCAAGATCGATTTCAGGAACACCATCATCATCATGACCTCCAACATAGGAGCTCGTAAACTGAAGGACTTTGGAACAGGAATTGGATTTGGTACTGCCTCTCAAAAATCTCAAGAAGATGCAAATGCCCGTGCAGTAATTCAAAATGCACTGAAAAAATCATTTGCACCGGAATTCTTGAACAGGATAGACGATGTGGTCGTATTCAATGCCTTGGAAAAAGAAGACATCCATAAAATCATCGACATCGAATTGGACAAGCTCTTGCTACGTATCAAAGATTTGGGTTACACTCTCAAATTAACCAAGTCTGCAAAAAGTTACATCGCAGACAAAGGTTTTGACAAACAATATGGAGCTAGACCACTCAAAAGAGCCATCCAAAAATACATAGAAGACGCCTTGGCTGAAGAAATAATAACTTCTCACATACAAGAAGGTGACAAGATCATCATGGATTTGGACAAAAAGGCAGACGAGATAACCATTAAGATAGAAAAGGCGGAAAAGCCTACTGAATCTTAAAAACTTTCCAAAGGGGGCATTGATCAACAATGCCCCCTTTAATTATAATACATTAACTCCCTTATGATGTATAAAAAAATAGAACTCCCGTTTTGCTCTCTAGAAATCTATGAACACTCCATAGTGGGTACCATAAATGAAGGAGTAAACCTATGTGTCGAAAAAAGCGCTCAAATCATCGAGTTGGCAATTAATCATTTTAAATCCAACTCCTTTGTCTATATAGCGAATAGAAAATATTCTTATTCCGTAGACCCAATCATATACAAGTACAATTCAGAAATCGAAACGCTTTCTGGTTTTGCCATAGTAACCCAAAATGTTCATGCAAACACTGTAGAGATAGAAAAGATTTTTTCCAACAAACCATTGGAAACATTCAATTCGCTTAAGGAAGCCATGGATTGGACTGAGCATATTTTATGATCGCCCATATTTACGCCATCAAAAAAACATAAGCTTCACTATTCCTCTTGAAGTGTAGCTTTTTTCATTATAATCAAACATCTAAATGATCAACACCATAAACCTATCATTTTGCACGCTAAGAGTCTATAACAACATTGTTATCGCACAAATGAACGAAGGCATTGCGTTAACATATGACTTGATAGATGAAATGGTGGAAACCGTGGTGCCATCCTTTAAAGGTGAACCTTTTGTATACATTACCCATCGCGTACATTCCTATTCTGTTGATCCCACGATATACATAGATGTTTCCCAAATTGAAAACCTAGTTGGTTTTGCGGTTGTTTCCTCAAACCACATGTCCCTAGAATCCACAAACGTTGAAAAAATATTCCTAAAAAAACCATTTGAGGTATTTTCAAATATGGAAGACAGTCTTCATTGGGCCAATCAAATATTGAAGAACAGTTTGAGTATTGTTGAATATTAAACAGGTTTAGGAACATTCATTGTCCTTTCCTTATTCACATCCCGCTAAACAACCCTTATAACTCATTGTAAATAAACACAATATAACTTAATCGGTTTTTTAGGCTATTTAGTCCAAAGCATTGAAAAATTAAGCCCTTTTATTTTTAAAATATAAAGTACTAGAGTACTTTTGAGGCCTCAAATCCAAGAAAATGGTAAAGGAGCTAGACTTTTGTAAGCTAGAATTTTATGGCAATTATGTTATTTGCAATGTCTATGAAGGAGAAACCATTTCCAAAAAAAGAAGCAATGAGTTAACCAAGGTCCTTTTAACCCATTTCAAAGAAAAGTCCTTTGTCTACATTACTCACCGCATATACTCCTATTCGGTAGATCCAACCATCTATGACAATCTATCAAAGATCAAGACATTTACAGGATTTGCAGTTGTTTCTTCAAACCTCTTGGTGCAACAGACCGCAGAGGTCGAAAAACTATTTTTCAGAAAACCCTTCAAGATCTTCAACGATCTTGAAATAGCCAAGGAATGGGCAACCATAATTGCGAAAAGCTAAGTTGTCTTCCCATTTTTTTAAAATGGTTTTACCATTTCAAAATTGCTAATTGAACAACTCCACATCATCAATGGACAAGTTTTGTATAAATTGTATCGAAGCCTCAATGTCGTCATGAAGTATTTGATCTTCTTCGATAAAAGGTACATCTGTTCTATACATGCTTAAAAACGACTCAATGAAATCACCGGATTTCAAAGGCGCTCTAAACTGCAAGGCCTGGGATGCATTGAACAGCTCTATTGCCAATACGCGTTCAACGTTGTCAATCAAAGTGTGGGCTTGCGTGGCTGCATTGGCACCCATGCTCACATGATCTTCTTGGCCATTGCTGGATACGATGCTATCTATGCTTGCAGGTGTGGCCAATTGCTTGTTGGCACTTACTATGCTTGCCGCAGTGTACTGAGGTATCATGAAACCGGAATTCAACCCTGGATTGTTGACCAAAAATGCTGGCAATCCCCTTAAACCTGAAATCAACTGAAACACACGACGTTCGGAAATATTTCCCAGCTCTGCCATTGCTATTTTCAAATAATCCAATGCCAAAGCCAATGGCTGTCCATGAAAATTCCCTCCTGAGATAATCTCATCTTCTTTTGAAAATATGTTTGGATTGTCCGTTACCGAATTTATTTCCGTCTTGAACGTATTCAAAACAAAGTTCAAAGTATCTTTGGTCGCTCCGTGGACTTGAGGAATACACCTGAATGAATAAGGATCTTGAACATGTTGTTTGGCTTGTTCTACGATTTCGCTCCCTTCAAGAAACTCCCTAACACGAGCTGCAGTATTGAGTTGACCATTGTGAGGGCGAACCAAATGTATCAATTTGTTGAATGGCTCGATCCTACCATCGAAGGCATCAATGGACACACTCCCTATCAAATCTGCCAAGTAGGACAACTTGTAACTCTTAAGCAACAAATGAACACCATAGGCACTCATGAACTGTGTTCCGTTAAGCAAGGCCAAACCTTCCTTGGATTGTAGTTTAATCGACTCCCAACCAAATTCCTTCAACAATTCTTCCGAAGCCACCACATTTCCTTTGTAGTTAACATACCCTTTGCCAATCAAAGGCAAGGACAAATGAGCCAAAGGTGCCAAATCTCCTGAAGCTCCTAGAGATCCTTGTGTGTAAACTATGGGTAAGATGTCATTGTTGTAAAAGTCCATCAAACGTTCAACCGTCTTCAATTGACATCCGGAATGTCCATAGTTCAAAGATTGAATCTTCAACAAAAGCATGAGCTTCACAATTTCCTGAGGTACTTCCTCTCCCGTACCACAAGCATGTGACATCACCAAATTCTCCTGAAGTTTAGTTAAATTCTCCTTGGAGATCTTTACGTTGTATAGCGAACCAAACCCGGTATTTATACCATAGATCGGCCTATCTTCTGCCTTTAGCTTCTCATCTAGGTAATTTCTACAATTATTGATTCTGGCTTTGGCATCATCAGACAATTTCAGTTGCTTCTGTTCTGAAACAATCGACTGAACTGTGACAAGCTCTAAAACTTCGTTTGAAATGTAATGTACAAGGCTCATATTTCGTAATATTAAAATCCGTCAAAAATCAACATTCGGCGTATAACATGCAAGTTAAATGTTAATAATTAGGAAAAAATCAATAAAATAATATTAAACTGCTATTTTTGATAAAATTAAAATCGTCAAAAATGAAAAAACTAGTCTTATGTCTGTCTGCTCTAGCAGTTTTGGCATGTAAGGAAGAACCAAAAGTAGACTATGCAGTATTATCTGGGAAGTTGGAACAAACCAAAGCTAAGAAAGCTGTTGTTGAAGGATTTAACTACAATCAGGATATTACCATTGATGCAGAAGGTAATTTTGCAGACACGCTTAAAATAGCAGAAAATGGGTTTTACACTTTAACAGTAGGCAAGGAAAGAGCTAATCTATATGTTAAAAGAGGAGACAATGTAACCATTGGCAAAGACTCGCTGGGAGGCTTCACCTTTACTGGCCCTGGTGCAACGGAAAGCAACTATTTGGCTTCCAAAAGATCGAATACGAGAAAATTGAGAGGAGCTACGCAAGCCTTTTATAGCTTGGACGAGGCTGCTTACAAAGCCAAAGTAAATGAAATCAAGGAAAGCAACAAAGCTACCTTGGAAAAAATAGAAGGCATAGACAAGGCATTCTTGGCTGCAGAATTGAAAAACCTTGATTACGATTCCTACGCTGTCTTGAACGATTATGGCAACGCACACGGTTATTTTACAAAGAACGATAGCTTCAAGCCATCTGACGACTTCTTGCCAAAAGCGTTGAAAGAATTGACCTATGATGATGTCAATGCATTCAAAACATCCAAATCATACCAACAATTGGCTTTCGGCAATGTAATGAATCCTATTTTTGAAGGATTAGACGACTTCAATGAAATCAAACCTTCTGACCTAAGTGCCATTACTGGCATCAAAATTCCAGAATTGAAAAATCAAATCGTCGAGTATTTGGGAAAAAGGGCGCTTTCACCGGCAAACCCCAACCTACCGGACATGTATGCCTTTTTAAATGACAATAC
Organism: uncultured Bizionia sp.; assembly: GCA_947496215.1. Taxonomy (GTDB): domain Bacteria; phylum Bacteroidota; class Bacteroidia; order Flavobacteriales; family Flavobacteriaceae; genus JAHDHI01. The sequence continues at coordinate 153,433 of CANMCF010000001.1, read as the reverse complement.
CACCGATGAGAAAATCAAGGAAGACTTAAAGGTAAACTTCGACAAGGTAAAGGACTTGACAAAAGGAAAGCCATCTCCAACCTTTGTAAACTACGAAAACCACAAAGGTGGAACAACTTCACTTGCAGATTTGAAAGGAAAATACGTATATGTGGATGTTTGGGCTACTTGGTGTGGACCTTGCAAAGCAGAGATCCCATCTCTTAAAAAAGTAGAGAAAGAATACCACGGAAAGAACATAGCTTTCGTAAGTACGTCCGTAGATGTTGCCAATGCGCACCAAAAATGGGTGGACATGGTAAACAAAGAAGAACTAGGAGGCATTCAATTGATTGCTGACAAAGATTGGAAATCCCAATTTGTCGTGGATTATGGCATTAATGGTATTCCTCGTTTCATTTTGATCGATCCAACTGGAAACATCGTAAGCGCGGATGCTCCAAGGCCATCTGATCCAAAACTAAAGGAATTGTTCGATTCTTTGGACATCTAAGGAAATCTCAATTATCATAATATAAAAAAAGCGAACTCTCTTGAGTTCGCTTTTTTTATATGTACTCATCACCTATTGTTCTTTCTCTGCCTCTTCAACCTCTGGTTGTTCGGGTTGCTTGAACAAATCCATATAGGCATCGGCTATGCCTTCCACTACGTGACTCGCAATCAAACTTTGGTAACCAAAGTCCTCTACAAGCAAGTCTGCCGACTTGCCATGCAAATACACTCCGAATATGGTTGCCGACAAGGCATCGTAACCTTGTGAGACCAACCCTGTGATCATTCCTGTCAACACATCACCCGTACCAGCCGTTGCCAGTCCAGGGTTCCCAGTTGCATTGACATACAATTTATCTTGAAAAACCGTAATGGTATTGGCTCCCTTAACAACGACGATTGCATCATACTGCTTTGAAAAGGCCTTCGTCTTTTCCAACTTGTCAAAGTCATCTGTCCACTTCCCTATAAGACGCTCCAATTCCTTTGGGTGAGGCGTCAATATCGTTTGCTTTGGCAACAATTTTAGCAAGTCCTTCTTCATGGACAACATATTCAATCCATCCGCATCTATTACCAAAGGCGATTTGTTCTTCTTCAAGAAAGCTTCGAAAGCAGCAATCGTCTTGGCATCCGTCCCCACTCCAACTCCAAAGGCTGTAACCGTAGGTTCAATGTCAAAAGCAATGTTGGTGATTATTTCCTCATCGGCATCCGTAATCACCATCGCTTCTGGAAAAGAAGCTTGCAAGGCATTGTATCCACATTTTGGAACATAGGCAGTTACCAAGCCTGCTCCAGCGGACAAGGCTGCCTTACTTGCCAAAGTGACTGCACCTATTTTACCATAGCTACCACCAATGATCAAACTATGTCCGAAATGACCTTTGTTCGAAAATTTCTGCCTAGGTCTATAAATGGGTAAAACCTCATGCTTCCCTATCAAATCCACTTCCGTAGGCGTGGTATATAGATATTCTGGATCTATGCCAATGTCCAACACTTCCCATTGTACGGTATATTTTGCCGTCTCGGGCAAGAAGAAAACCAACTTGGGTGTTTGAAAACTCAATGTATAACCTGCATTGACGATGGCTTCAGGATCATTCGAAATCCTATCCGTGTGCAATCCCGAAGGAATGTCTATGGACAAGGTATAGGCCTTGGATTCCCTAAAGTGATTGAACAATCCCTTTACCCAATCATCCACAGGCCTGTTCAAACCTATGCCGAAGACTGCATCGACGACGATGTCCTTGACATCAATTGCTATGGGAGAAAAATCCTCCTTGCAGCTTAAAAGCATTGGCCAATCTTTGGTTACATTCTTTATGCGATCGTAATTGATCAAAAAATCCTTGGATCGTTTGTCGCTACAATTAACTATGTAGGTCTTAACATTGTAGCCATGCGTTATCAAATGCCTAGCTACCACCAAACCATCGCCTCCATTGTTGCCTATGCCACAAAAGACATGAATGGGTACTTGCGCTCCTTGCATTCGCATATGCAACCAGTTGAATATTTGCGTACCGGCGCGTTCCATCAAATCCGTGGAGGAAATGCCTTGTTTTTCTGCAGTGAGTTTGTCCCCCGCGTATATTTGTTCTTTTGAAAATATCTTCATATTAAATTTTCCGCAAAACGGAAACCTTATTAAATTAGACTTTTAAACATTATTTAATTCTAAGCACCTTTTTCCTTTTTATGATGAAACAAAAGGTCATGATTCTAAGAAAAGCATAAAAATTTAGTTTTAGTTTTGTTATTCGTGCAAAAGTAATACTTTTACCAACGTATTACACACAAAAAATGCACCGCAAAATTGAAATAGCAACTATCGATTCAACTTCAATAACTGAAGGCATCGCTGCTACCATTACAATTTCTACAATCATTATTATTACCCTTTTGGGTTACTAATTATATCTCCCCCCCTGTCCTATTTCGTAGTTTATTAAAAACTACATGTTAAAAAAACAAAATTTACAACAACATACAACACAATACAATACAAATGCAAGTATTAAAATTTGGAGGAACTTCCGTAGGTTCTGCAAAAAACATAGACAAGGTCATCTCCATACTGAGCGACTACTCTAACAAAGGAAAAGTGATATGCGTAGTTTCTGCCGTAGGAGGCATTACAGACAAACTGCTCAATGCCGGCCGTTTGGCCGAAGCCGAAGACAAGGACTACAAAGCCGTCTTCAAGGACATCAAACTCACACATCTCAATATTTTGTCCAAGTTGGTACCCGACAACAACGATGTGATGAAAGAGGTTTTGAAAGAAAAGTTGAAGCAGCTAAAAAGCTTGTTGGATGGCATCTACCTTATCAATGAACTATCGCCACAAATATCCGACAGACTGGTAAGTTTTGGGGAATTGCTGTCTTCTTTCATCATTTCCGAAACGTTGAAATCCAGAAACATCAATGCCGAGTGGAAGAATTCGCAAGAGCTCATCGTTACCGATTCCAACTTCACCAAGGCCGAGGTAAAGTTCGAACCGACGGATCAAAACATCAAAACCTATTTCAAAAATGCAAGTCAGGACATAACGATATTGCCTGGTTTCGTATCCAAGTCATCTAGCAACCAAATCACCACCTTGGGTCGTGGAGGTTCCGACTATACGGCAGCCATCGTCGCTGCGGCATTGAACGCAAGACAATTGGAGATTTGGACGGATGTGAGTGGTATGTACACCACAAATCCCAAACTGGTGAAGCAAGCGTTCCCAATACAACACATTTCCTATCAGGAAGCCATGGAACTGTCTCATTTTGGAGCCAAGGTACTTTACCCTCCAACGGTACAGCCCACTTTGGACTTGAAAATTCCAATTCACATAAAGAATACGATGGAACCCGACGCTGCTGGAACCATAATCTCGGATTATACCAATGGGAAAACCAATGCGGTGACAGGAATCACAAACATTAACAACATCTCCCTATTGACCTTGCAAGGCAATGGAATGGTAGGTGTTCCGGGATTTTCCAAGCGTTTGTTCGAGACTCTGGCCCAAGAGAAGATAAACATCATCCTCATAACACAAGCCTCGTCGGAGCATTCCATTTGCTTCGGAATAAACGACAGTGATGCCAGCTTGGCGGAAACGGCCATAAACAATGTCTTCGAATATGAGATTTCCGTACATAAGATAGACCCCATACTCATAGAAAGCAACTTGTCCATAATAGCGATAATAGGAGACAAAATGAAGAGTCACCAAGGAATAAGTGGCAAGATGTTCAGTACCCTTGGAAGAAACAACATAAACATAAGAGCCATCGCACAAGGAGCATCGGAACGCAACATCTCTGCCGTGATTGCAGAAAAGGATGTGAAGAAAGCATTGAATGCACTGCATGAGCGTTTCTTTGAAGGTAACATAAAGCACCTTAACCTGTTCATCACCGGTGTGGGCAACGTTGGTGAAAAGCTCATTGACCAAATCCAACAACAAAACGACTTTTTGAACAAGACCCTTAAGATAAATCTCAAGGTGGTGGGAATTTCCAATTCCAGAAGAATGGCCTTCAACGAGGATGGCATCGAGTTGAACGAGTGGCCTTTTAGACTCCAACAAGGTGAAAAATCCGATATGCACGGCTTTTTGAAAAAGGCAATTCAATTGAACTTGCGCAACAGCATCTTCATAGATGTCACGGCCAATGAAGATGTTTCCAACCTATATGCAGACTATTTGAAAAACAGCATCGCCGTTGTCGCATGCAACAAGATTGCTTGCTCTAGCGACTATGAGAACTATAGCGAACTAAAGTACCTTTCCAGAAAGTACGATGCGCCATTCCTATTCGAAACAAACGTTGGTGCTGGGCTACCAGTAATAAACACATTGAACAACCTCATAGCATCCGGAGACAAGGTAACCTCCATACAAGCTGTCCTGTCTGGAAGCTTGAATTTCATTTTCAACAACTATACGGACAAACGAAACTTCCATGACATCGTTAAGCAGGCTCAATTTGAAGGTTATACCGAGCCAGACCCTCGGATAGATTTGAGTGGCATAGACGTAGTAAGAAAGATATTGATCCTAGCCCGTGAAAACGGCACCAACATGAACGTAGAGGACATCACGAACAATTCCTTTCTTACGGAAAATAACTTGAATAGCGATGGCGTGGACGAGTTCTATGAATCCCTAATTGGAGACGAAGCTCATTTCAAAAGCCTATATGCTGCGGCTGAAGCTAAAAATTGCCAATTGAAATACGTAGCGGAATTCAATGACGGAAAAGCAAAGGTAGGACTGAAACACATCCCCGAAGGACATCCATTCTACAATTTGAAGGGAAAGGACAACATTGTCATGTTCTATACGGAACGTTACCCGGAACAGCCTATGATAATAAAGGGAGCCGGTGCAGGTGCAGACGTCACAGCCTCCGGTTTGTTTGCAGACATCATAAGAATTGGGAACAACTAAACTTTGTAAGAGTTAACAAAATACGGAATAGCGAGAACAAACAGGTAAGAGATTCCCGTTTTCACGGGAATGAAAAACAGAAACCAATAAACAGATTCCCGCTTTCACGGGAAATGAATATGAACGAAATAAAAATATTTTCACCGGCAACAGTGGCAAACGTTTCTTGCGGATTCGACGTATTGGGCTTTTGTCTGGATAGCATCGGTGATGAGATGGTGATACGAAAAACCGATAAGAAGGGTATTTTCATAACCAAGATAGAAGGTTACGACCTTCCTTACGAAGCCGAAAAAAACGTTGCAGGCGTTTCTGCGTTGGCATTGATGGAAGATGCAAAACCCGATTGCGGATTCGAAATCGAAATCTACAAGAAGATAAAACCTGGTAGCGGCGTAGGGAGCAGTTCGGCAAGTGCAGCAGGAAGCGTCTATGCTATCAATGAATTGTTGGGAAGACCATACGACAAGACGCAGCTTACCCATTTTGCGATGAAAGGGGAAGCCTTGGCCAGCGGTAGCGAACATGCAGACAACATTGCCCCTGCGATCTTTGGGGGTTTTACCTTGGTAAAGTCGTGCACGCCCTTGAAGGTTTTGGAAATACCGACTCCTTCAAGCCTATACGCAACAATCATTCACCCAGAAATAGAGATAAAGACCTCCGAGGCCAGAGCCATCCTACCCAAGGACATCAATTTGCAAAACGCCATTACGCAATGGGCCAATGTAGGTAGTTTAGTACACGCCATGCATACCGACGACTATGCCTTGTTGAGCGAATCACTAAACGATGTCATCGTGGAGCCGCACAGAAGTCAATTGATTCCGCATTTCGACTCGGTAAAGTCCGAAAGTTTGAAAGCTGGTGCCTTGGGCTGTGGAATTTCAGGTTCCGGTCCCTCGATCTTCACATTGAGCAAAGGCAAGGATATCGCAGAGCTAGTGGCGGAAGCCATGAAAACCGCATATTCGAGTACGGGCATCAATTTCAACATCTATGTCTCAAAGATCAATACGCAAGGGATGCAGGTAATCTAGCATCCGTCATTTCATACAAAACGCACAAAACAAACACAACACATAAATTTCAAGTAATCATGAAGTATTACTCACTAAATAGAAAAGCACCGAATACGACGTTCAAAGATGCCGTAATCAAAGGATTGGCACCAGACAAAGGGCTCTATTTCCCAGAAAGCATCACACCGCTACCAAAGTCCTTTTTCGATGACTTGGACAACCTGTCCCATTCGGAAATCGCCTTTGAAGCCATCAAGCAATTCGTATCTCCGGACATTCCCGAAGCAACGCTAAAAACCATCGTCGAAGAGACCCTCTCCTTTGAATTTCCTGTAGTTACATTGAATGAAAACATTTCCACATTGGAATTGTTCCATGGACCAACCATGGCCTTCAAAGACGTAGGTGCTCGTTTCATGGCACGTTGCCTTGGCTACTTCAACAAAGACAACACCAACGAAGTCACCGTTTTGGTTGCTACCTCCGGAGACACCGGTGGAGCCGTTGCCAATGGCTTTCTTGGTGTGAAAGGAGTAAATGTCGTGATCCTATACCCTAGCGGAAAGGTAAGCGACATACAAGAGAAGCAACTGACCACTTTGGGGCAAAACATAAAGGCATTGGAGGTCAATGGAACATTTGACGATTGTCAAGCCATGGTAAAAACCGCATTTTTGGATGAGTCGTTGACCAGCAAGATGCAATTGACGTCCGCCAATTCCATAAATGTGGCCCGATGGTTACCACAACTCTTCTATTTCATGTTCGCCTACAAGCAATTGCACAACACCCACAAAGACATCGCGTTCTCCGTACCAAGTGGAAACTTTGGCAATGTTTGTGCTGGTATGATGGCACAACGACTAGGTTTGCCCATCAAGCATTTCATAGCATCAAACAACGCGAACAACGTCGTAACGCAGTATTTGTCCACCAAGGCATACAACCCCAAGCCATCGGTACAGACCATTAGCAATGCAATGGATGTTGGAGATCCTAGCAATTTCATTCGCATTCAAGAAATTCATGGCAATGACTTCGAGGCTCTAAAAGACAACTTGTCGTCTTATAGCTTTACCGATGAAGAGACTCGCAACGCAATGGCAGAAATCCATGACAATTACAACTATGTTGCAGACCCACATGGGGCAGTTGGCTATTTGGGTTGCAAGTCCCATTTGGAAACAAACCCAGAAGCACATTGCGTTTTCTTGGAAACCGCACACCCGACCAAGTTCTTGGATGTCGTGGAAGAAGTGATAGATGGGAAACAACCACTGCCTTCTCAAATAGAAGCCGTGATGGGTAAAAAAAAGGTTGCTACCAAAATAGATGGCTACGACGATTTGAAGTCTTTTTTATTGGGGTAGTCAATAGCTCTTTGGCACATAAAAATTCAAACCCTTCTTAAACACCTGTTTCATATCTACTCAAACGGATATGAAACAGGTTTTTTTAGGTCTTATTTTTGAAGTAAAATCAAGAAACCACACATCTAAAATCCAATCCTCAAAGCGTCTCCAACTTGTTGTGTACCTTGTCTATTTCCTTGTCTATGTAGGCTTGCGCGTAATGCACATATCTATTGAATGAATTGCTGGCGTGACTATGTCCGCTAATCTTACGAACCAAATGCTCCGGCATTCCCAAAATCAACAATGTGGTAATTGCGGTTCTACGCATCATGTGCGAACTCATCTTGTCGCAAAACCGAAGCCCCTTTCCAACGGAACCTTTCGTTTTGCCTTGTTTTTCCCTGGACACTTCAATGGGGTTCACAAACCCTGCCTTCTCTCCTATCTGCTTCAAACTCCTATTGAAGATGAATAGACTTATCGTACCAAAAACAGGTGCCTTGGCCGATTTCGACTTGTATTGCATGTATATCGAAATGGCATACTTGGGCAATTTTATAAAACTATAGGTCTTGGTCTTTTGCGACTTTATCTTCAAGTACCACTCCTCCCCTTGCTTTTCAAAGTTTTTGTTGGTCAATCCAAAGATATCCGAAAACCGAAGGCCCGTGGTGCAACCAAATACAAAGATGTCCTTGATGCGACGCATTGCTGGAGACAAACCATTGGCAAAGGCCTCATCGTGAATCAAGAATTTCAACTGGTCCGGAGACAATACCAAAATGTCCACTTCTTCCTTTCGTACGTAAAACAACCTTTGGAAGTCGCCAGTGTAAAAATCCTTGTCGTTTTTCAAATAATTGAAAAAGGTACGGATCATCTTTATGTTTGCTCCAACATAATTGTCGAAGCAACCCTTTTTATAGAGGAACTCCGTAAATTTCTTGTAAAACTTCTTCCAATAGTTCTTTTCCGAGCCCAATTCCCGCTTGTTCAATTTCGAAGCATCGCAAATGCGCAACTCGAATCCTGTTTCGGTTGTGAATTTAATGAGGTTGTTTAGCGTGTACCTGTAATTGTCTATGGAGCCCTTGGTGATGCGTTCCCCATTTTTTTTTAGTCGTTTTCCCGTTTCACTATCTCTAATGAATTGCTTGAACAAGGGTACGATTGGCGAGGCTATTTTCATAAACTATCTGGTTGTGAAAAACAATGGAATTTATCTCTTTAAATTCTCAAAAAAAGGGCTATCTTTATTACAAATATAAGGCTAAAAACTGCACATTGTTGTAATTTTAGCACTTGTTAATAGAATTGAAAGTTCTTATTTTACTGAGTATCAGATAACATTTGATTACTATCCTTTTGGGATGCTCTTACCTAATAGACATGGTAGTAGTGACAGCTATCGCTATGGATTCCAAGGACAAGAGAAAGATGATGAAGTTAAAGGGGAAGGGAATTCTTTGAATTATAGCTTTAGAATGCACGACCCGAGAGTGGGGAGATTCTTTGCGGTGGATCCTTTAGCAAAAGATTATCCTTGGAATAGCCCTTATGCTTTTAGCGAAAATTTTGTGATAGCAGGTACTGAATTGGAAGGGCTTGAAATGAATTGGAGAATAGAAGGAGATAAGGTCGTGCCTACTCAAGGACCTGATATGAGTGGATTTCCAACAAAAGATGAAGCTATTTTTGCGTATAACAATGGTTATACAGATGGGGCAACTTTTTATAAGGATATGGCGCTGGTTAATGCTACATTAGAACGTCAGGCTAGATTGCCAAAACCCATACCTAGTAACGCTACTCTAAAAGCATCTCCAACTTTAATGGAAGTTGCATATAGTGGTACGAACCCTACTTTAACAATCTCACAGGGTGTCTTAATAGGGCTTTCAGAAACCCCAATGCTTATTGGTGGCGAATTACTAGTTGTTGGAGGGTTTAAATGGACATCCAAAGTTTATAAGAATTGGAAGGCTTCTAAATTAGCTCGAAAAGCAGGAACAAAAATTAATAAAGTTGATGGAGCTGCTGGAGGGGAGTTTATTGGAGATGGTATAAGAATGGCTGATGTTCCATTACAATTAAAAACACCAACTATAGGCAATATAGAAAAAGTCGCTAAAGTTAATTCAAGACATTATTTAAACTCAAACTCAATAGCTAAAGCAAAAAAAACAGCGCCTTCAACAGTAGGGCCAAAAGATATAATTGATAAAGATTTGAAAGCATATAACGCTGGGGAATTTAGAAAGCTAGAAAACGGAAACGTAGAAATGAATGGCAATATTTATGGAATAAAAAATGAAGGGCTAACTCTTTACCCTATTCAAGGAGAAAGCTTTATTAATTTGTCCCAAGGTCAGATAAAAGCAATACAAATATTGAAGAATGTACCTTCTGATAAATTAAACACAGCAGTTAAAGGAGCAAAAATTTCATCTGAGAATTTAAATTTTGCTAAGGATTTTATAAAAAATAATTAGAACCATGACACATTTTGTTTGTTATTTTAATTTTAAAATAGATATTGAAGTTCTAAAAAGGGCATTGTCAAATGTATTTAGTGTTAAAAAAAATCAAGTAAGTGAATTATTAGATGAACAAGAAAAGATTAAAATTAAATATGAAATTATTAATCTATCTGATACTGATGAACGAGGTTATTTCATAGAGTTAAATATCTATACTTTGCAGAATATCTCTAAATTTGTTGGTATATATAATAATCTATTATTATCTATTGAATTGAATGTTTATTTTAATTCTAATATTTTAATAAATGATGAAAGCAATGATCCATTTCAATGGATACTAGTTACGAAATATAGAAAGGTTTTCTTAGTTGAAGAAAAAGAATTTGACAATGATTTTATAGTAATTAAAGAAAACCGTTACGAATTATCACTAGCAAAATCGTTAAATTTATTACCTAAAGATATTAATTTCGATAAAAGTATTCCTTATTTTGTGGATAATCCAAGTTTGTGGAAAAAAGCCCAGCTACCCCCCGCTAGCGCTCGTCTGTGACGAGTGACGTACCGAGTAAACAGAAACTACAAAGTCTTTACTAAAAAGTAAAGGTTTTGTTGTTTTTATATTAGCCATCCAAGAAACCTACATCATCGATTTCCAATACTGTATTGTCATCTTGAAAGTTTCTGACACTGGAATATTTCCAATCTATTGGGTTAGTTACAAAGCCCGTTTCAACAGGATTGTTATGTATGTAATCTATCTTTTGTTTTATTACTTTTTCACTCCATAATTCGATAGGTTTGTTATGATGTTGCCAAAACTGATGTTTTGTAACATTTCCTTGTTTTTTTCCTGCTTGTTCAAACATCCATAGCAACCATTCCTTTCTACTTTCTTGTGGATTGTTATTAATGGCTTCAATAAGTACTTTTGATGTATGCTTTTTAAAATCTCTCAATAATTCTGTAGGTTGTTCATTCTTTGACCTAAATATAAAATGTATATGACTAGGCATGAAGCAGTAAGCATACAACTCCATTCCTTTTTCTGCTCTGCAATAATTAACACTATCTACCAATACATTAAAATAGATTTGTCTAGTAAAAACATCTAGCCAATATACTGTGGCAAAACTTACAAAATACACCCCACTTTTGTTATGAAACTTATATTTTCTACTCATTAAACTAAAATACAAAAAGCTCCTACATTTCTGTGGAAGCTTTGTTTTTTATTCTCTTTGTTATGCTTTCTCTATACGTCACTCGTCACAGACGAGCGCTAGCGGGGGAAATATTCCAGTGCCAGAAACTTTCAAGATGACAATACAGTATTGGAAATCGATAATGCAGGTTTCTTGGATGGGTAATATAAAAACAACAAAACCCTTACTTTTTAGTAAAGACTTTGTAGTTTCTGTTTACTCGGTACGTCACTCGTCACAGACGAGCGCTAGCGGGGACAGGCATTAAAAGAGGTAAATCTGACAAATCCGATGCCTTAATGATTGCGCAATATGCTTTAGCAAATGGCTTTAAATTAAAACTATCTACTTTTACAGAATTACACTTAACCAAACTTAAAGTACTTTATACTCAAAGAGAAAAGATTGTAAAAACAATTAGATCTTTTGGAAACAATAAAGAATCGGAACAATTTTTACCTAAAGAAATTATTAAAGAGTTGGTTAAAACAAACAGTAGTATAATTAAAAACTTAAAGAAAAATCTGAAACAGATTGATACTCAAATTTTAGATTTAATAGTTAATGATGAGGCTTTAAATAAAAACTACCAATTAGCACAAAGTGTACCAGGGATTGGACCACAAACAGCAACTTATTTACTTATTATGACTAAAGGATTTACTGCTTTTGAAAATGCTAGACAGTTAGCTTGTTATGCCGGAGTAGCTCCTTTTCCATATCAATCTGGTTCTAGCATTAATGGTAGAAATAAAGTAAACCATTTAGCAGATAAAAAACTAAAATCATTACTAAATATGTGTGCCTTGAATGCCAAAAAGTACGACTATCAACTTAAAACTTATTTTGAAGCTAAAGTAGAAAAAGGAAAAAATAAAATGCTCGTGTTAAACAATATTAGAAACAAAGTATTACATCGTGTTTTTGCGGTAATTAAAAGGCAACAACCCTATGTGAATATACATAATTTTGCTGCCTAATTATTTATTGCTTTTTACTTGTTTTTATCCATAGAATGCGGTAGCGAGGCTACTAGCTAAAAGCTAGCAGTAGCGCATACTATGGAACAGCGGGGGATTAGTGCCAGGTACAAATCCGCGCTATCGAGTCATTACCTTACCTACTATTCCTATACATCTTGATAATTTGTCCTTCTTTATCTTCGTCAAAAAATTTCATTTTTGAATACATACAACTATCTTCTATTTTCACAAATTCAACCAATAATCCTCCTCTTTCATTTAACTTTTTCATTTGCTCGTTTAGATTCATTTTAATAGAATCATATTTAATTATATAATCACACTCATTAACCCATTCGATATTTCCATAAATAACATCGCCATTCTTACTTTTTGAAATATCTATATTATCTTTTCTTTCTAATTCAAAAGAAGCATTAAATAAAGTATATTCAACTATAAATTCACCTTCTTTAAAATCATCGCAAATCAAGCTTTGTGAGAATAAAAATGAATAAGCAAATAAGAACAAATATTTCAACTTTTCTTTCATAAAAACTTCTATTAATATTCTTTCCTTCTTAAATTATTTTTTTTAATAATCTCAAACTTTTGTTCAAATCTTCAACAGTTGTAAAAACTTCATCATTAGAGGAAAAGTCAATCTTCAATGATTTATCTAAAATAGTTACGCCGACCCATTCTTTATGCAATTCTATACATAATTCTTTATCATTGAAATTAATGAAATCTATATGAATAAAAACAAGTTCATTAACCTTAAAGTCATCAATAAATATATTATAATTTCTAAACAAGGTTACAATATATTCTTTTGTTTTTATAATATCTATCATAATTTTTAACCTCCAGGTTTATCTAATAAGACTTTTGATTTATCTTTTGTTAATATTTTTATACTTCCTTCACTACCAAATTCAATTATATTTCCTTTTGTACGAGCAACTGCACTTCCATCTGCTTTTCTTGTAACATATGTATCATCTAATATTCCATACATTCTTCCATCATCTCTATTTGGCATTTTTGCTGCATTTGGATTCTTTTTTACTCCACTATACATATCTTCTACTTTATCCAAGGTAGAATTCACCAATTTCATAGCTTCATCAACAGTTTTAGCTCCTGGTGAATTTTCTAACATTTTAGAAAATAATACTATCCGTTCTCCCTTAGTTAAAACTTTAACATGAGCAATAAATCGTAGTTTCCCTAATATTCTTCCTACAGGAACAGCTTCAAGCATTAACATAAAAGTATCAAAATCGACTTGATCTTTTTCCGCATTACTCAATTCTGATTTTCCAGAAGTAGCAGCAGCATAATCATATACATCAAACGTATAAGCTTCTGCATATCCAGACCCTGCAGATGAAATTGATGATTTTCCTTTAAATCTATCTTTAGTTCTTTTTACTTTTGTAGCATATGTATCAGTTCTATTTTCTCTTCCTTCTCCATAAGATGGATCATATATATCTAATACATAACGTGTTCTTTTATTAATTTCAACTCTCTCCTCGTAATGATACTCACCAGGATCCATCCACTGAGTAGCTTCTCTATCAATAACTAAATCATTAAATCGATCTATTATATCTACAGAATGTGAATATTTTAAAGTAGTTGTCCCATTATTTCTATCATAAACTAAAGAATAATGGATTTCTTCTAATCCATCTAAATCATTAGCTTGAATAGGAGTATTTCCTGCAAACTGATATGGTGTATACCAAGGGTATTCTTTTGTTAATGGATCTTCAGATAAAAACTTCGCTATTCTAGGATCATAGATTCTAAATCCATAGTCATACTGCAAACCTTCCCCTTTAACTTCATCATCTTTTTCCTTACCATTGAAGCCATATCGGTAGCTGTCACTGCTTCCATTTCGGTTGGGCAGCAGCATCCCAAAAGGATAGTAATCATTATATGCAAGAACGTTAGATTTAAAGGTAACAATATTATTGTTGACATCCACCAATTTACTATCACTGATCACACTCAATACATTGCCCAAATGGTTGCTTAGCTCATAACGTTTGTCTCCTATTACATTTTTGAACAGGTCTTCTTCTTCGGTTGTATTGGATGTTACACTGGACAACAATGTTATGTTACTTTCCTGTACTCCCAATCGCGAGCTACCATAGATGTGGTGCTCTTTCAACTTGAAGGATGCAATGTCCGATTGTGGCCCTTCTCCTATTACAGCTGTAAAGACGCTTCCCGAGTTGGCTACGAATCCTGGCAACAACCTGATCGTGTTCCCTGCAACGAGATTCAACTCGCCATCCGGTGCATTTACGGTATAGTTGTTTGCTCCACCTGCAACGGTTATCGTATTTTGGGCTATTAGAGTCCCTTGGTCGTTTGTTATGACATCGCTTTCCAGGACGAGATCGTCATCCAAAGTCAATATGTTTCCTGCATCTACAGTTCCTATCTTGTCGTACACTCCCATTACATTTCCTTGTGCATCTCTTGCATATACGGTTTTGAGCGTATTGGTATCTCCATCGTTTATCACTTCCTTGCCCAAACGATTCCCAAGGCCATCATAACTGAACCTTATGGTCTTGTTTTCGCTTCCTAATGTTTTGTGAATCTCCTTCACCTTTCCGTCTACCCTCCAAGAAATGTTCAATCCCTCGGTCTTGTCCTCTATCAATTGCCCTATCTCATCATAGACGTAGTTATGTGTCGAAGCATCTGACTGAATGAAGTTTGGAACTCCCAATTGATTCAATTGGTCTTTCAAATCGCTATCGAAAATGGTTTGGGAGGTATGATCCTGTACCGTCAACAATCTATTTTTCTTCTCATCGTCGTAATGATATTCGAAATTGTCTATGTTGAAGAGTGCTCCTTCATTTGGCACCTCACGTTTCAAAACCTTCAAGTTTCCATTTCTATCGTATTCATACGAAGAGGCATAACTATCGGTTGTAGTCAAGGACGCATTGCCAGAATTGTCCACGACTGCTTGGGAATTCATACTCGAAATTCGGTTCAATTGGTCATAGACATAGTTGTTTGCCTGCGTACTCAACATTTGCTCATCCTTGTCTCTCAATGTCGTAACCATTCTCTTGATGTTACCATTGTAAAGGTTCCTGTCATTTGATGTCAAGACATTGGTAGGATTGGTCAATTTCAATATTTGGTTGTTGATGCCTCCAATGGAAGAATAATCGTTGTCATAATAATTCAAAGAATATCCGTAGGCATCTTTGGCTACATTGGCATGTGTTCCTTCTCCATCATGTCCCATGTCGTTTTGAGTAGATGTGAGACTTTCCCCGTTCACCGTTTTCAACCAACCTTGCAACGTATAGGCATAATCTACACCTTGTACCTTTTTGTCTCCCAATTCCGTCCTTGCCAATGGTCCATGTTCATAGTATTCGTAATTGGCATCTTCTTCCCAGATGTATCCATCTTTTGAGGTCTTTGCATTTACTATTCTATTGTCGGCATCATATTCGTAACGGTGCATAAATTGGTCTGCCTTGTTAGGTTGAAAGGTCACCTGGTTCACATTTCCGCTTATGAGATCGTAATCGTAATGCACCCTCTTTATGTGCACTTCGCAATCCAATATGTTGTTGCTACTTGTCTCCACGCAATTTGCAACCTTTAAGTCGGTGATGTAGGTTACCAATTCCTTTACGTTGCCGTGCACATCGTAGTTGTAGAACAATCCATTGTCGAATTGTGGGGTTTGGTTTGCCTGTATCGCGTCGAAGTACAGTACTGCAGTTACTCTATTTATGCTATTGAATTCCGTATAACCAGCAGTAAACAATTGATTGGAGTAAAGACCATCTTCCACAAGGATTCTATCGTCATAATGGGTTTTGGTGACCTCTCCTTTGGAAAGGTAGGCATCAAACCCATCCACTACGACGGTTTCCTGTCCGGAACTTCCGTTAAATCGGTGTTGAAGCTGTCCATGATCGTTTATGAGGTAGGTTCCCCCTGCTGCTGCCCAATCCGTGGAATTGGCAATCTCCCCTGCTTCGGTGATACGTCCCAAGCCATCATACTTGGTATAGCTCATCTTATTGAAGTCCACATCTGCCAATTGCTTTGCATTTTGAGATGCGATGATTCTACCCAACTTGTCGTATGCAAAGCGGGTTATGCCTCCATCTAGAGTACTTTGCCACACCAACTGGTTCAATGAATTGTACTTGTATTCCGTTTTGAGCTCGTGCGCAGGCAAGGCTGTTACCGGTAGTGCCAACGTACCGTCTGGGTTGTTGGCCCTATCCTGTGCAAGCCCTGTGTTGTCTAGGTTTGCAAACTCGGTACGCTTTACACCTTGTGGTGGTACCGTTTGAGTTAGATTCCCTGCTTGATCGTAATAGTATAGCGTATATTGGTATTCCTTGTCGGAATATGTCACTTTGAATGTTTCTGTCACACTTGCCAATGCTGCTTGCGTGTAGGCCATTTTAAATTCTTTTTTCAAACGCTCTATGTAAGCTTCATAATTGTCTGCTCCATAGGCTTCACTTATGCTTTGCGAGAATTCCTCACAGTTGGTTTGCGTATCGTTGTCTGGAATGTTTATGACTGGGAACATTGGTCTTGGTGGGCAAATCTGAGGATTCTCCGACAAGTACGAGTTTACGAACTCACTCCATGTCCTATACCCCGTCTCATCTGACAACAAGAACCTGCTTTCACTTGCTATCCAAGCGTAGTCGTAATAGGCATCCACTACCGCAGCATAATCATTGTAACCATAGTTCAATGCTGTTGCTCCGAACTCTGAGATAATCATGAAATAGCTGGATGCGGCATTGATTCCTCCTGTCGTATTGGCTCCAAAAGTTTCCAAATAATACAAATACCCATCCAGAATGTATTGGTAATTCATATCACTGAAGTATTCGTGGTCGTAATACTCGGGAATCGCGTAACCTTCCACACCATTCATATAAGCTTCAAAGCTGGTTTGATAGGCCGTTTGACTCCATGCCACCGGAGAAATGGTTTGTGGAATACACATCACACACACTTCGTCTTCCGCATTTTGAGCTTCGAAATCCCTGTTTCTAATTGATGTTTGAATACCGCTTATGGATTTTGTAGACAAAGGATTCGCCTTCAAAAAATTACAAAAACCATTGAGTATCGTAGAACCATGTCGTTTCATCGTTACTTGTATTGCGGCATCGAATTCCTGAGTAGATCCATCTTCATACAATCCTGTGATTTTAACGACATTGTTGTTGTCCAAGAATTCCAAGTTCTGAATTTCCGTCAAGTTGTCAAGATCAGGAATCGGGTACAACGTCACTCCACATGTCTTTGCTGGATTGGCTCCAGGTACAATGGACCATTTTATATGCATCGAATCTTGAAAAAGAGTAGATTTATGACAACGTACATCCACAAAATTGGAAAATGATTCGCCAAAACCGTTGTTGTAGGCTACTTGAAATCTATTCAACAAATTGTTTTCTTGCACCCAATTGTCTATTTGAGCATTGGATATCGTCACATAGCTGTTAAAGGGAACGTTTTCGTTTAAAACGGTATTGAACGCCGATTTCATATTTGGCAAAAACGTAGTTTGCAATTCCTGAATTGGGAATAGACAACCTGTGGAATCCGTATCGCAAGCATCCCCAATGTCATTGCTGTTCAAATCCTCTTGATTGGGATTGCTTAGACTTACACAATTATCACATTTATCTCCAATACCATCGCCATCTTGATCTTCTTGATTCGGGTTGCTGAAATTCAAGCAATTGTCACAACCATCGTCCACTCCATCCTGATCGTAATCGAACCCATTTGGATTGTTGCATAAATTGTTGAAATCACATTGAAAAATGCTTCTTGAATAGTCAAAACTATTGGATGCTCCAGTGACAGTCGTATAACCTATGGCTCCATAATATCTCAAATTAGTAGGCGAATCATTTTGATCGAATGTAATACTGTCGAAAGTCTGTACATTGATGGCACTTACATCTACATTGGCGAAAAAGTCTACTATTGTAATTCCATTTCTCTTAAGTAGAAAATGTGTTCCACTTATTGATGTCCATACCAAGGTGTCCCCAGAATCTATTTGATAGAAGGCTTGCAAGCAGCTCCCCTCGAAGCTAGGTTGTTCGGACAATGTGAACAAATTACTCAATAGATTGTTGTTTCCATTCAAATAATTCAATACCCCAATAAAGGCCGTATCACAAGTTAACAAATGACAATCGTCATTGCTGTCACAAAAATCATAGATGCCATCTCCGTCCGTGTCCACTTCACCACAAGGCGTATCGTCACATAAGTCCGGAATACCATCTCCATCCGTATCTATGTCTCCACAATCGTTTCCTGTAATGTATGAACAACAATCGTAATCCAAGATTGTAATCGTGGATTCATTGACGTCTATACCTTGACTGGTAGCTATGGCAATTTTCAAGATCCCTTCTGTATTTCCAAAGGTCACGGCATCGAAATAATTGACACCGCCACCTAATCCAAGTAGTACTTGAACGAAGTTTTGATCGTCGAAATTCAAATCGAAAACGACATTTCCATTCACTTTTATCGTAGGGTGATCTCCATTGAAATCCCATATTGCCGCATTGCTGAGATCTCCAAACAATTGAGGCAAGTTGCTTTCCGTATAAGCCGTGCCAGCAACCGTAGACAATGCAACTCCATTATTTGTTAACTGATTTGCATCGTTGAGGGCATTCAACACGTTTTTCAAACCAAGTCTGAAATTGGTCTTGTCCTCGCAATCTTCATCGTTTAAAGGGCCTCCTGTACCCAGCTCTTCCCCAATGGTGTCTCCATTGCCATCTACCGCCACGTCATCTTGTCCTTCTATGCTACATTCCCCTATTCTTGCCGTCGTTGTTCCAGAAATCACGATTTCCTCCAAAATGACATTGCTATTTGGTGCTCCTATCTTGGCCACCATCTCGAAACTGAATACTATCGGGTTCGTAGTGACATCATAAGTTGTGTAATCAAAATTCTTTATTTCCCTTATAACCCAAGTAGAATTGTAACTACTCCAAGCATAGGCACTATTTGATGGTAGGTTGAATTGAATTGGATCCAGTGTCATATTTGGATTGGCCACATCTATCGTAACCTTCCATTGATCACTTGTAGTTCCTGCAGTTCCATTGATGGCAATCCCTGTATTCGGATTTACAATCTCCAGTTCACCATCTCCATCCGTGTCATCATAGGTTGGCAAGCCTCCAAGGTCTTCAAACAAGTCCATGCTCAAATAATTTCCTTGGAAACTTCCAAAATCACCAAAATTACTTGTCCCAGAATTGTTCGTATCTTCTGTTATTCCTTTCACGAATGCCTCAAAATCCCTTCCCATCGGACATTGTCCGGATTGTACATAGAATTGATAGTCCGTCAATGCTTCCAAATCCTGTCCTGTTTGAGTCGAGGATTGGTTGGAATCATAGTTGTAATCCTCTGAAACAATGCGTTTTTCCTTGTCGAAAAAGAGGGCTGCATTGATACCACAGATATCATTTCCGGATTGTGCTCCATTTGTAGCAGGCCATCCATAAGTGTTTAACCCCAAAATAGGATCTCCAGCATTGGTAGTGCTGCCTATGCAAGCATTGTAAGTTCCTTCTCCTATTGCATAGGTATTTGCAACAACACTCTTTATACGGTCTCTAAAGCTCAAATATGTACTTCTATAGATGTCCCAAAAGTGTTCTTTGTCCTCTGTAGACAAACCATTTGGATTGTAGACAATGTTGTTGCAAGCTCCTATCGAATTGCAGGCCAATGGCATAAAGCTCATGTACAACATCGTTTTGTTTGAACCTTCGTAATTTGACATAGCATTAACCATGACCGTTTTATGCATTAGAGAGGTCATTGGTACATTTACGAATTCCGAGGCTATCGCATTGCCCAAGAATGGATCTTGAGTTACAATCGATTGATTTCCTTCCGTCAAATATCCAGCTGCAACAGCGTCTGCATAAGACAAACTTTCCAAATAATTGGCGTAGCCATCGATGTTCACATAAAATGTTCCCGTGGTTGTTCCTGCTCCATTGTCTATTGGCAATGTCGTAGTTATTTGATTTGTCATGGTGCAAAGTTGCTTTGCGATATGGACATAGCTGTATTCTGGGTGAAAAGTCACCAATGACTCTGCCCATGTATCATTCCAAAACAACTTGTAATGTTCGAAATTCTGCAATTGTTGTGGCTCTATGTTTGCAAAACCCGGATTCAATGAGTCTTCCTCCAAAACCAAGTTGTCCATAACAGGGTAAATGGATTCGAAAACCCCCAAATTATCATTATAGGTAATTGGAATTGCTATTTTTATGATGTTTCCAGCAAGATCATAGTAATGGGCAGGATCTGCTGTTTGATAGTCCGGATGAAATGGTGTTTTCCAAGACACCGTTGTCGTTGTTGGATATGCCGTGGAGATCAAATCCAAAACAAATGGAGAAGCCAGTACATTGGCATCGCTGAATATGCTCGTTTCAACTGGTACCAATGGAAACTCTTCTAACTCGTCTTGATTTGCCTCGTCTTCACTTGAGACATATAGTCCATATTGTCCCAACAACTTCATGTCATTTACAAGTGTCATGGTCATGACATTGCATGAGATGGAATCCGCTGCATCTTCTTCCGTTGTATTTATACCATCGGTTTCACAATTGATCATACAAGCATCCACCAACAATTCATATTCTCGTATGAAACGGTCATTCAAGGCGTCTTGGGTCTCTTGATCCAAATCAAGAAAAGCATATTCTGCCATTTGGGTCGTAACATAATCTGTTTGATCTATGGCTATTGCATCCACACATTCTTGACAAGTGGTAAAACATCCAGAAATGGATGCATTGGCATCGAAGACTGATGCTTCCAAAATACAACCTGCAGCTTTGGCTCTTCTTATGTAATCTTCCGTGAAAAGATCCAAAACAGCCTTATCGACCTTCAATAGCTTATAAACTCCCATATCCCCTATTGGAGGTGTCACGCTAAAATCTACATCCGTGTTGGACACGCTATTCAAATCTATTAAGCTTACATCATCCGGACTGGTATAGTTCAAAGGATTGAATTGTGTCTCGTCCACCAACTTATCCTCTATTGGTAAATTGCTACTCAAAGGGTTACCACAATCATTGGTGGCATTCAGAGTCAAGTCGAATACAAAGGGATAGCCCTTGTTTTCAAAGATCGGATTGTTTGCCAGACAGTCATTTGTGAATGCTCCTTCTATTTTCAAATCATAGTTAAAAGTATGCAAACCGCTCTTCAAAACAGTCTTGTTGGCATTGAATCTATAGGCATCATCCATACTAAACCCAACGAACTCACCTGTATTGTACAAGTCGTTAGCGCCTATGGACATTAAATCCAGCTGTGTCGTAAGATGCAAGGCATCATTGTTTTCATCATCCAATCCCAACAACACGTCTCCATTGCCATCGGTTGGATTGTCCGAAACCAATGCCGTTGCAATGGTTCGTCCTTGTGGATCTATGTAACTTATGCTCGCTTGTCCATTGGGATCTATCACTGCATTCTTCTTGTAATGCACATCATACCCCACATTGTAACCGAACAATCTATCCAATTCTTCCTGATATGGTTTGGAGTAGAAGTATTTCATTTCCTTGTCGGTCCCCAATCTATGGGTTGTTCCCACACCGCTTTTACGCTTGATTCGTCCCGTATTGTCCGCGGTATACTCTATTTGCGAAAAAGGATAGAATTCTGCATCAGGGATAAAATCTTTGAATTCGCTTGTTGACGCGTTTTCAGAAGAATAGTATCTACTGGCTCCTTGAATGGTAGACATCCCACTCACATTGATGTCACAAATATTCACATTCGTACTGGGAACATCCCAATCGAAATCCAAGTGGGAATATTTTTTCCCAGCCATGTTTCTATTGAAATTCGAATAGTATTGCAGTTTGTTGTCTCCAGCTGGAACAGGAAGTACTTCTATTGCCGGTCGTCCTTGATTGTCATAGATTACTTCTCCAACAATTGCATTGTCATCGCTGTTTATCTTGGTAACCGTCTGTCTATTTCTCAGTGTTCCATCAAAATAGCTTATGACTTCCTTTTTCTTTCCTTCTTCAGCATAACTGGCTTGAAACTGCCAGTTTTTGTCTTCGTCATGTGGGTTAATCAATATTTCATCGAGAGGGTTAGATTGATTGCTCCAAGGACCATGGTAATTGGTATTATAATCGTCTATGAAACGACCTACGGCTCTTACTCGGTAAAATAATTTCCCTAAGTCATAAATGTTGGTAATGTTGTATGAGGTATTCTTCGTATTTATTCTAGTACTGTTTTTCTCGAACGTTTCAATAGTCATCGTTGCAAACTCATTGCCATAGGTATCCACCCAAGACCATTCCACATCATAGGACAAAGCTCCAGATACGGATTGCCAATTAACTTCATATTCATTGGTCAGATTATTGTAGACAATGTTTGGCGAAGGTGCTGGTTGCCCATTCAAGTCGAATACACGAATAGCCTTGAATCCCACTCGAAGCTCCACGTTGTCTGGTACTTCGGCAGAGCTACCCGCTTCTGTAGTCTTGGTATAACCAACTACTTCCAATTTTGCTCCATAGCTGTTCTCTATCCTATGGTATACCTGATCCAAACCATTTCCGGAATTGGACTCTGGTTTAAAGTTTACCGACAATGTCTTCTCATATGCATTTGGAGCATCCAATTGGCCATCTGAAAGTACTGGGGTTATGTTCAAAACCAACTGAAAGGTGTAATTTTCAAAAGGTGCTCGATCGTTATCTATACCCAACAAGACATATGTCTCTGGATTTGTCGTTGCCGTATTCGTTGCTCCAATCCCCGATTCGATAAATGTCGGTATCGGATCAGGACCACCTATGAAAGATGATAGATCGGTTTCATTTTGCGAACCGAAAGTCAATTGCTCATGAACTCTAGGAATGTCATTCTGAGCACCAGCCCCCATAATGAGTAACAGCATAATGCCAACAATACTATTTTTCATGTAATTTAAAATTGTAAACTTCATAAGTTTAATTCCTTTTTATAATTTTAAAATCTTTGTAAGCTCCAACGGGTATGATCGCTTCGGCCTTATTCTTTATGTATTTTGAGAGCTTTGTGAAAGCCTCCTCTTCTTTAGAGAGCTTCAGCTTGAAATTGCTCAATTTTATCTCCAACCTCGGACTCGCCATGACTCGCTCCCCCCTTTCATTCAAGTATGGCATCTGCGTCAAAAAATACAGTACCTGATTGGTAACAACATTGTTCTCTTTGTTGATATAGATTTCCACCTTCCCAAATGGCAATTGGGTAATCACATCCGTGGACAATGTACACAACCATTGCGATCCTTTGTCTTCGATTGTTTTTGTTTTGAAAAGCTTTATGAACGTGGTTAGCATGTTCAATGGAGATTGATCGGATTGCAATGCTCCTTTGACCTTGCTGTATTCCATAGCCTGTTGATTCTCATTTATTTTCAATGATGTTCGTGAAGTATTCAGAAATGTGGTAACGTTTATCTTTGTGTACAAAGCCTCTTCAAACTTTATCATTGTTCCTTCGTAATGCTCTTTGTACTTTTGAGATGTATATGAAGGGTATAGACTATAGTCCAAATGGCAACTATAGCTTTTTTCTTCTTGCATTTTTTTCTGAGTGGCTGCCAATACTTCCTGCACCTTCATTGTTTGCCCCAAAACACCATAAGAACATAATATGCCCCATAAAACCAAAAGGATGTGTAATTTATGCTTGTTCAATTGTTGTCGTTTTAATTAGTTTTCCTTGGTTGTACTTGATCGTGTCTCTTGAATGGTATAAACGCCTTTTTCCGTTTCCTTCTTTACACGTACCAATCCTCCTTCATGATCGTATTCGTAAAACGTCGCATAGTTGTTTTCATCCAATTCTGCCATCAATCGCTGTGTATCTTCATCATAGACAAAGCTTTTCATGGTTCCATTGTAAGGGAATATCCTTATGTCGTCGAAATAGCAATCGATGTTTGCATCCTTTGCTTTGAGATCCACGAACAAGTCCTCTATATATTCAGGAACTTCTACAACTCCTATGATACGCTGCCAACCGTCGATTATCTTTCCCGAAGGGACGAATTCTCCAGCTAAAGTCGTATTGTCAGGTATTTGTTGCGGATCTTCCTCATTGGGATCCACATCGTAATATCTTATTAGAACAGAGCTTTCATCATACGTTTTTTGTTGATTGGCATGCTCTTCCTTTACCCAAGCGCTTACTATGAACTTCTTTGTTTCCTGTGCATAACCGAACACCACACCCAAAGTCATTACAATGCTTAATGTTATTTGTCTTGTTTTCATATCAATTATACTTTAGTTAGCAGTGAAGTTTATTTCAGGACAATTGTATACTTCCCCTGTTTGATTGTTTGTTACCGTAAATGTTGCATTGAAACTACAAACAACAACTCCTCCTTGCTTAAAAAACTGAATGGTCGAATTGCCGTTGTTTATTACTAGTCCACATTGATCCGACGAATTAGACAATGGGGTTACACTAACAGTTATGTTACTAGAACCAAAGGCATCCTCGAAAGACCATGTTGTTCCATTTTGAAAAAATCGTGGTTTTTTATAACATAGATTTCCTCCCCCTGTCGTATCATCAGAACTACAATCCAATTCTGGCAACTGATCTTGTTCTGGCATAAACCTGGATGTGTTGGACAACGTCGTAGTAGCTGTTTCTCCTCCTGCAACCTTCAAGCTATATCTCCCAGTATGGGATTCGGTTTCAGAAAGTGAAGCTCCTGCATTAATGTTTTCTTCATTGAAATAACTAAAATGCAACTTTATGGAACTAGCTTCCGTACCATAGCTACCATAATCCTCGAAACCATCATACCCCATTTCATGGTATTCACTATTGGAAGCTACAGCCGTAGGCAACGTATAGCCATAACCGTATTGCGCTGAAGAATAACGATTTAAAGCATCTTTGTTTTCTAGTTCTGCTCCATAGGGAGAATATCTAGTCACTTCACTAGCATAGGTCCAATTGTCATCATCTACCACCCATTTTCCGGTGTTTGCATCATATACATAAAATGGGTTGAACGAAGCAAAGAACCCATCGTTTCTTGGTGAACCTTCACTTGTCGTACTCCTTCCCGTTAAATATGCATAGGACCTTACTGCTCTCCAATCTCCCTTTATGTTGTTTACAAAAGGATTGAAATAATTTTTAGGGTAAGGTACCAAATCATCTATCAATGCTTCATCATTGGGGTACGAGGCTAAATTGTCACCTAACATTCCCGTTGTGGACGCTGCATTTCCTATACCTTCAAGACTGCCCAAATCTGGTCCTCCTCCGTACTGCCCCAAGTATCCTCTTGACAACTCATTTTGTGGTCTCCAAAAGTCCTTGTACTCTACGGCAGATGCATTTATTATTTTTGGATTGTCACCTATATTGGAATTGAAAACGTAATCATCTTCATTTATTGCATTGTCCAGCATTGGATTAACCATACTGGTAATCGAAGCCATGGATGCGCTCTGTAAATTCCGTTTATGAGAACGTACAACCTTTATCTTGATAATTCCTGCATTTGGATCTTCTCCACATGCATTTAAAATATGTCCATTTCTATTTATGAGAATCATATTTTCATTGGTCACTTCATCTACACCATTGTTATTGATTCCAATTTGGTTTACCCAATACCTATTATCTTGATAAATAGGATCTCCATTTTCCTGATAGACCAAAACTTCATCTCCAGGAGCAAAAAAAGTAGATATGGTACCATTACCGATGGGAGTGTTCTTTAATTTGTACCAAGAAGTTGTTCCTTCCGTATCACTGTCAGAGCTTGAAGAGCTACTAACTATGTTTGCTGACTCCAACCAAGTTTCTATTCCAAGATTTTCTACAGCTTGCCCCATTCCTTCATATCTCCAATGAGCTGGGTATGTGAAGTTATAATAATTGTCATCATATTCGTTAATGGTTTCCGTTAGCAACACTTGCCCACTAACTGCATCCCAAGCCAAATTTCGAGTGCTTACCTTAGCTCCCAAATCCTTGGCTATCTTCTCTTTTAGAATGCCTATTTTATGAACTACCTTTGTCGTTGTCGTGGTATGCAATTTGGATTCGTTTTTATGGTACTGGAATGGCAATTGCCCCAAGAGAATTGGAATGGGAATTACCAAAGGAATGATAAAAAAGGTTACATTGGTATTTACCCCATAAGTTTCACTTAGGTTGTAACTCTCGTTAAAATCCGTAATTACGTCATAATTGGTTCCTATTTCCTTTTTTTCTATTGCTCCATCTGGCATGACGACAGAAAGTTCATTGTCCAATTGTCCGGAAGTTTCTGATACATTGTAAATGTAATCTACGCTGGATATTGGCATATTGCTTTCATTGAATACCTCTTGTCGCTTTGACTTACCATTCATGTCATTGGTAACGACAGAAAATCCCTGTGACAATGTCAACTCTGTATTTATATTCAATTTGAGGATATTGTCAAGAATATTGTCTTGATTTGTTACATAGCCTCCTTCAATATTGGTATAGTCTGCAATGGTTGGAAAATCCTTGGATGTATAGAACTCATTGACCACCTTACCTGTGGCATGCTTCTTGACCACTTCGACCACATTTTCATTTTCTCGTTCTCTGGACAAATTTTTAACTTCTACCCTACCATAGGTAATCATTGGAGATGGGTAAAAGGACTTACCCAGAGGTTTTTCAACATAGGAATGTGCACTTAGCCTTTCCGTTTTATCAAAAAATGGTTCAATAAAAGGATTTTCTTTACTCATATTTGGTTCCCAGGTTGCGACTCCACTTGATCCTTGTCCATTCTCCAGTACATAATTGTATTCTTGTCCGTAGAAATTGGCATATGGGTTTACAAGGTCGTTTTGCTCGTTATTGACCATTGTATCCCAATTGTCATACATTTGAATTTTTTTAACACGCAGATCTCCTCCAAGTTTGGCATTGGTTGGATGTTTCAAACGAATCCAAGATTTTTCGGGTTTGAACTTGTTTGCTATACCTCTTTCCTTTAGAAAACCGTTGGGTCCTCTCAAAATTTCGGACATTATTGGCAACCAGCCTCCTAATGCATTTATAATTTCCTGAAGATCTACGGTATTTGGAGAGTTATCCCCATGTCCATAGGCAAAACGACTTAGGTGTTGCCTTGCGAAATACCAACCTGCCTTGGATATTGGGTTTATAACATCATTACCCGTCTCTCCTTCCAATGGTACATGGTCAATTGGTATGTGCGCCATTAAATCTCCTTCCAAAATCACAGGTCTTGCTTCTGTGATGTCAAGATTGCAATATCCTTCAACATAATCATAGGAACAGTTGGTCTCTTTCTCCATGTTCACCAAAAATCTATAAAAAATGGGTTTGTCGATATGTTCTCCTATGTATTTTTGAGTAAACTCGGCTATCCTATCTGCCTCAGTCGTTCCTTCCAATGGTTCCAACAATTCAATGGTCAAGTATTTTGAAGCCACATCATATATATATAGGTTGTCTCCCATTGGAGCACCAGCTGCATCACGCACACCAACAACCTTAAACATCTGCATGGCTTCCCTATCTTGTACATACTTGTAATCGTCCGATTCATATTGCAACTCCATTCTTCCACCGGATGGCAAATCTATGGAGGACAGAGTCCAAGCTGCAACATATAAATCCTGAAGTACTTTATTGTTCTGCTTTATAAAAGGGAATTCTTGAGCTGTGATGGGATAGTCTATTTCGCAACCGTAAGATTGGCTGTTAACATCGGCTATTTCAAATCCATCCGTCACTCCATCTTGATTCGCATCTTGTTCTTCGACTATGCCTTCGAACAGGGGTTTGTAATTTCCCCATACATCGTATGACTTTATCTGATATGCTGGATTGTCATTGTCATAATTGAATTTATAAGGTGTGTATTTTCCCATATTGGAACCTCTATAAGTGAAATATACTTTTTTAAGAGTCAATTTACCTTCTTCACTATTGATGTTTACTCCATCTACCACTTCAGAATCTCCACTGTTGTTTGGCAATTTGTCTTGTGTTCCCCCATTGGTACCAACCAAAGAATAATCATATTCGAAATGAGCCACTTTAATAGGAGTGATTGTCGTGGTCCCCGTTTCTTCCAGTTCCAGAAGCATTTTTTTATATTCTGGCTTGCTGTATAACTCTATCTTATTTATCTTGTACATTTTGGAAACTTCAGACAGCCCACCCATATTGTCCTCTACACCATAACCATCTTTTCTCTCCGTTAAATCAAAAACAGCAACATGAGTCTTGGTTTCGATTTTGGAAGCATACTTCACTTCTTTTACACCATATAAATAATTTCCTTTTTGATCATTGGTTTGAGTATAAAGACCGGGATTATATGTAGCCTTCTCAAAAGGTACTCTCCATTTGTAGTTTGAAGAATTAACTGCTTCGTTATCATAGCTAAATTTTGTATAGGCTCCCAAATCATCATCTGTAGGCCCGTCTCCGGTCAAATCCTCATAGTCAGAAGACAAAACTGCAGTCAACAAATACGTATGCGCATAATCCGGTGTTCCAATTTTATTGAAATAATTATCTGTACCACTGGAGTTTCCAGGACTATTTTCCAGTGTGCTAAATCCAATTGTTCCTTCTGCCAAATCTCGTGTACCTTCTGTAGCAAAAGTTACTTCTTCCTTTATTTTGTTTACAGCTGCCTCCCCATATACATATGTCGAACCGTCCGCTTGTAAAACCTTGACCCCATTGGTGTGATGACCATCCAATTCTGCACTTTCGATAATAAAAGGGTCGTTCAAAGCTTCACTCTTGCTCACTTTCAAGATCGCTTGGTTGCGCCTCTCCCTCTTTGATCGCTTTAAATGACTGCTGATCGTTTTGGTTTCTACACTAATTGCATTTGTAACTGGGTTAAACTTTTTAACGTTAAACTTACTTACTGCTTGTTTACCATAGGTAGCTTCCGTCAAATCCAACGCCATGGGATGTTCTTCCGATAAATTATCATAGAGTTCGGAATCGTCATCAATGCTCATGTCCCCAATGGATTTGAAATAGGTTGGTTCGTAATCTAGAGCATTCGTATTGGATTTCTTGAATTTATTTAGAGCAGGTGTATTCCAAACTCCCGTCCAACTTACCGTAGGTGAATATTTTATGTCGACACCTCCATGAAAACCTGTTGCAGCTTCAATTTCCGCCCCCAAGCTAAAACTAGCTCCAGAATCTACAACCAATTGATTGTTTACATAACCTACTTGGCCTTTGAACGGTCTAAATTGCCCACCTGTTCCTTGACCTTGTATGTTGTACAAGTCGTACGTGTAATTTACCGTTGGCAACACCAATGTGTTTTTGGATACCGTACGTTCATTCTCCCTATTGAAATCCAATACATCCGTAGGTGAAGCATATTCTGTATTCTCATAGCCATAGGCCTTGGAATTGTTTTCTTTACTCTTCAAACTTTGAGTGGTAGCAAAGGCCGAAGCGCCCAATTCTGCACTTACTGGCCAAAAATCCACACCTAGTGAAGCAGCAAATGTGTAGTTACCATTATAATAGGCTGTTCTTTTAGTTGGTGTGAAAGTATTGTCTATAAAGGACACGCTCGCACTATTCCCTCTTGAACTTTTTGTTACTTCGTCTTTTTTTCCTTCAACCTTCTTGGTCGTTTTACTAGTTGTGGAAGTATTGATGTTAAAAGAGGTAATTCCTTGTCTACTATTATATGTCGTACCTATCCCAACACTATTTGAAATGGCAGTCGTAGTCGTTTTTTCTTTATTTGTAAATTCAGAAGAAAACCCTTGTGAAATCGTTGGTGTAATGGACACTCCATCATCAACTGAAGGTGTCATGTTCATTCCAACACTGGTCCCACTGCTAAATTGATACGATAGTCCGAAAGACGGTGTAAAAGAAAATCCATTGTAATTGTTATGCAATAGGGTCGCACTGGCATTTCCTGACAATGGCCCTGGTACTTCTTCCGTACCTGAAAGTTGTCCATTAATGGAAAATGTCATCCCTACAGTCTTGTTCGGCTTCATGTTATTTTCATAGGTCATTTCATCTCCATTGAAATCATCTGGAATACCACGAACATTTCTAGCTATTTGCCCCACATTCAAATTCCATCCCAATCCTACCCACGAAGCCTCTTGATCCATAGAGATCCCAGAATCATAAGCCAAATTCAAAGGGTAACCTCCAACATCCATGATAGGAATGTTGTAGTTGAAATCTCCAGAAGACAGATTGACCATGTCACTCGTCCCTATTGGTGTAAAGGCATTGAACTCAGGCTGCGATGGCCCTCCTGTCAATGCAAATAGGTTTGCGGGTTGCACAGTCATTATAAGCAACTGTATTGCCAAATAACTCGCTAGTATTTTTGAAAATTTACTATTTCTTATATTTTTCATTTAAATGAATTTTATAAAGGGTAATGTAATAATTAGGGTTTATTTTTTTGAAGCTCCCAATAGTGCCTCTATCTTTTCCAATCTATTTTCCAAAGACTTGTTTTTGTCCTTTTGTACTTTTATTTCGTCTTTTTGTTCAAGAGTATGGGCACTTAGTTTTTCCAATTCATTTTGTTGTTGGATGGTGTACAATGTCAGTTCCTCTATCTTTTGAAGCAATTTCAAGTTCATTTCCTTCAATTGGATGCCGTTGTCCTTCATTTCTTGGGCAGAGGGTATTTCTGGTAGGTGATGGTTTGCTTTTGTGTAAGCTTCCACTTCTTCAAGTGTCGGCATTTCATAGTTGGAATTTAATTTGGAAGTTCCTGTAAAATACTTTTCGAAGACGTAGTCTGGTGTTACTGCTCCTGTCAAATCGACTCTTACTTCTTGGGTGTGGATTTTTCCTTTTACTGTTAGTTTTTCGTCTGGTGCTGTTGTTCCTATTCCTACGTTGCCATTGGAAGTAATTCTCATTCTTTCGGAATTCCCTGAAGCAAAAGCAATGTTACCTCCTACTGAACCCGTCGATTGCAATGTCATTGTAGAATTTTCTGCTACAGCTGGCCAAGTCCCTGTCAATTTTTTGTTAGCCAAAAAATTTAATTTTTGAGTTCCTTCTTTTATAACCAATTTTGCCAATGGGTATGAATCTCCAATCCCTAACTTACCATTAATGTTTACCACATCCGTACCAAAGTCTCCCCAAATCAAAGGAGAGCTACTATTCGTATTCTCTATGTATAACTTATTACTTCCTTGCTCTTCTCTACCGGCCGTATAACCAAGGAATACATTTCCAGATCCCGATGCATTTGTATATCCAGCGGCAGCACCAATCATAGTGTTACTAATTCCTCCCACATTTTTACTTCCGGCAAATGTTCCTATGTTTGTATTATAATGTCCTGTATTATTATCTAATCCTGAGTTGGCTCCTATGGACACGTTGTAATATCCCGATGTGTTTCTGTAACCCGAATTGTATCCCAATGAGGTATTACCATAACCATTCACATTATTTGAACTGGAACCATAACCTATGAATGTATTTTTTATTCCCGTAGTTGTAAGCAAACCTGAACGAGCTCCCGAAAAAGTATTATAACTCCCCGTAGTATTGTTTGTTCCAGATTGTTTTCCTAAAAAAACATTATTGAACCCACTAGTATTTAATTGACCTGAATAAGCTCCTATAAAAGTGTTGTCTGCTCCTGTATTTACCTTACCAGAATACACTCCCATGAATGTACCTGCAGTACCTGTATTATTTTGACCTGAATAATAACCATTGAATACATTGACATTTCCAGTGTTGTTACGGCCAGAAGAGTGACCTGTAAACGTATTAGTATTCCCTGTGCTATTCTCACCTGAAAATGCTCCAAGAAAAGTATCATTGTAAGCATTTGGTGTTGTTCCAGCATTCGTTCCATAACTAGTGTTTTGGCTTAGCCCTTCAAAGGATATTAGAAACAAGAATACAAGTATTGCATTTATTTTTATCGTATGGTTCATAGTGTTATAATATGTTGGAGTTCTTAATTTATTTATACATTGCATAGTGTACTATCACTGTTCTTTATATATCTATTCAACTAATATATCTTAACATAATATGAGCTTGATGTGTTTATGACAGTCCCACTGGAAATATCAACCACTTGCCCCCCTTTTGTTCGTTGAAAGTACATTTTAGATAGCCAAGAACTATACCCTGTATATTGTCCATTGCTAGAATTTAAAGCCAACCCGCAATTTGCTGTCGAATCATTAAAATTATTCAAAGATTTACTATTTGTTTTCAATCCGATCAATAAACTCCCTTCTCCTCTTTCCAAACTTGGAACTCCTCCAGTACCCTTTGGGACAAATGCTTCTCCGTCTGCCCATGCTATATATGTTTTTTCGTTTCCTAGTATTGGATTCATATCATTCAATTCATAATCTATTAGGTTGTAACTTCTATTTGTTGAAGATAACTTGCTAAATGTCTTCCTAGCACCTAATCCTCCTTCATAGGTTAAAAATGGAAACATTGCCGTATAGTGATACCCTATTTTAAAATCTACAATAGTTTCCAAAGAATGGTCGACAACCATTACTTCATTGTTGAAAATGTGATTCTGAACCACATTGGCAATGTCTGTTTTAGATGCATAAGCATTTGCGTAATCTGTTATTTGCTGCTCAACTCTTATATTGTAAGCTCCATAATAAGTGTTTTTTTGAATAGTTGTTTTTACTCCATCCAAATAGACATTAACATCACTGCTCAAAAATTCATTACCATGTAAATTACCTCCAACGTCATATACAGGTAAATCATCATTGATTCTCATTTCGTAAGCATATTCAAATTCACTACCGTAATTAGAAATTAAAAATTCATTGGCATCATAACTTGTTTCGGCTATTATAAGCCAATCAATGGAACCGTCTGATTCAACTCCAGAAGAATGTGATGGAATTGTAGTCCCTGAAAGCCCAGTAGATTGAGCTACATAGACACGTCCATTCACACCTGTTCTTTCATCATATTTATTTACTTGTTTTAAAGCCTTCCAGTCTTTCAGTTTTATTAAACCACTATCCGGTGTTACATCTTCACCGGTTATTTTAATAGCGTTAATCCAACATTGATAACCCGACGATAATGAATTCTTTGTACCTGTATTGGTAATTGTTATCGCATGGTGACCATATTTTAAATCTTCCGATATTCTTTGTATTTGTTTGTAGTTGTTTGCAGTCGTTGAATATGTATCCAAAACAACAATAGGCAAACTATCTATTTGAATGTTTATTATACCTCCATCTGTGTCTGAAACATAATACAAATCAACATCTCCTCCAAAATAGGCATCAAACACCAAAGTATCATCTGGGCTGGATGTCCTTGTGGATTTATGTCCTATGTATGGTTCGGCAACATTTGAAAAAAACTCCGTCCAAGCACCGGTTTCAACCCCATCCGTACTATCTAAAAAACCAACTATTTTTTTACATTTGATTTGAGTAACTTTAAAAGGACTATCCACTCCCGCTGAGATCTCTCCTAAATTAGACATTGTTGTTTCCTTCCAACTATTGTTAATTAGATTGTTATATATTTTATAATTAACACCATTGTATACCATATAAGATTTTTTAGAAGAAACAGGCATTAAATTTTTTATCTCTCTTTCTTTTTCATTGCATTCTTGAAGTATTATTTCAGAATTAGCTTCTTCATTCGTTATTTGTGAAAAAACAAACAAAGGCAATGCCATTAAACTTAATAATATGTTTTTTGCATTCATAAAATTTACAATTTCATTAATTTTTATTTAAAACTAATATTAGATCGCAATAACTTATTCTTCAAGACTTTCCAATAATTTTTCTATTTTTTCCAATCTATCCTCCAAAGTCTTGTTTTTATTCTTTTGGTCATCCAACTCCTTCTGTTGTTGGATGGTATATAAGGTAAGTTCCTCAATCTTTTGAAGCAACTTCAAGTTCATTTCCTTCAATTGGATGCCGTTGTCCTTCATTTCTTGGGCAGAGGGTATTTCTGGTAGGTGATGGTTTGCTTTTGTGTAAGCTTCCACTTCTTCAAGTGTCGGCATTTCATAGTTGGAATTTAATTTGGAAGTTCCTGTAAAATACTTTTCGAAGACGTAGTCTGGTCCAGGAACCATTAAATCTACCCTTACCTCTTCTGTGTGAATTTTCCCTTTGACTGTTAGTTTTTCATCTGGGTTATCTGTACCAGTACCTATACCTATATTACCATTATTTGACATACTCATAACATAATTATTAGTATCCCCTATAGAGAAAAACAACCTACCTGTATCAAATTTTCTTATGAAAGAAGCTTGTCCTCCATTTTCAAAATTCATACTGTTCCCATCAAATGTCGTATTGTAATTTCCATTTGAATTAATTGTGTTTATATGCATTTTTGCACTTGGAGCTACTGTGCCAATACCAATGTTACCATTTACAATAAGCTTTCCTGGATTTTGCTCAGTTCCTCCTCCGTAGTTTTGATATAACTCCAAAACGGCATCACCATAATGTGCATAATCCGTACCTATTCTCATATGATTGGCATTTCCTGTACCTCCAGCCCATATCTTAAAACGATTCTCAATCGATTCGTCTCCTACTGAAACGACACCTCTTACATCGAGCTTTGAATCTGGTGCTGTTGTTCCTACACCAAGTTTCCCATTTACATTTACCACATCCGTAGCAAAATCCCCCCAAATCAATGGAGAGCTACTATTCGTGTTTTCTATGTATAACTTATTGCTGCCTTGCTCTTCTCGACCCGCCGTGAAACCAAGGAATACATTACCAGATCCTGATGCATTTGTATAACCAGCGGCAGCACCAATCATAGTATTGTTCACTCCTGTTTCATTTTTACTCCCTGCGTATGTTCCTATGTTGGTATTGTAAGCACCAGACGTATTTTCATAACCAGATTGTAATCCTACGGACACATTGTACGTTCCAGATAAGTTTTTATATCCAGAAGAGTATCCCAATGAAGTATTAAAATCCCCTGTCAAGTTATTGGCATTGGCTCCCCAACCGACAAAAGTATTCTTTTTTCCTGTAGTATTATTTATTCCCGAACGTGCTCCTATAAAAGTATTACGCTGTCCCGAACTATTGAACCTCCCTGAAAATACTCCTATAAAAGTATTTTCATCCCCTGTATTCAACTCTCCTGTATTACCACCAACAAAAACGCCTCCATCTCCAGTATTATTTATACCAGAATTATGACCAAAAAGTACATTTAAAATACCACTACTGTTACTACCAGAAGATGTTCCATAAAAATTATTGTTGGAGCCATTTGTATCATCTCCTACGTTAGCTCCATAAAAGGTATTTTGCGAAAAAGTAAATATCGGCATAATAGCCATTATAAATAGTAAAATCTTCTTATACATAATATTTTATAATTTTATCGGTGTTTCGTTGAAGTTGAATTTTATCTTACCATTGCCAAACAATTGGTCTTGGTAGATTAGTTTTATGTTGTCGTCTGGGCTTATGCCATTGAAATACAGGAGCACCCTTTTAAAGGGAGCTACTTTGAAATTTCGTTCGAAATTGACTCCTGAGCATCTTATCGTGTCATCGGAATTGGTTATGACGGTAAAATCCCTCTCTATTGTGAAGGCCATATACTTTACGGCATCCTCATAACTCCTTTTGGTGTATTTTTCCAACAATAGGTCTTGCTCATTGCTATGTTGGAATTCGATTTCCACGATGCGTTCCCTATTGTTCATATTGTATAGGGAGTCCACTATTTGAGGATTGTCCTCATTGTTTTTCAAGATGTAATATTGAAGTGGAACCTCAGTTGCAGTATAGTTTATGTCACCAACAAATTGGTTGACACGTTTGGATTTCCATCCTTCTTGCTGAAGGTTGTAAAACTTGTATTCTTCATATTTCTTTTGCGAATCCGATTTACACGAAGTAAAACATAACATAAAAGCGATGGAAAAAGTAAAAAAAGCGTAGGGGGATCTTATAAGCATTCTTTAAGAGGTTATTTTACAGTATTTTGATCAAAACGAAGGCAAAGATATATATTGAAATATTGTTAACATACTTTTTAATCCATATTTTCTTACTTAATCAAAATAAATGCTAACAATCTGTATTATATGGGCATCTCCCTACGTCCTTTTGTCTTATGTTGTAAATAAAGAGAGGTGATACCACCAAATATTAAAAAGGGCTACGATATCTAGATATCGTAGCCCTTTACATCTTTAGTTATTTTGAAAATAACTACAAGTTCTTAATGTGGTATCCCACCAAACCCTCTATCGGTCTTCGTTCGAAATTTCCAACTGTGAAGTTCAACTCCTTTGCCACTGCATTTATTTCTTCTTGACAGAAAAAAGCTATGGATCCTGCAAAATGGACAGGAACACGCCTTAATTCTTCTTTGTATTGCAATATCATATTTCTTGCAAACAATCTAATGCCTTCTTTTATCAACTCCTTGATGTATTCGGAATCCTTGTTCAGAATCATGAACTCTGCAAACCTAGCCAGATAGGCATTGGGATTGGGTTGTTTGTACAAGTTGTGCTTTATGTAATCTACTTCCAAATTGTATTTGTCATCAAAAGATACCTTGATCTCTTCAGGCATATGGTTGAAATAATAATCTCTAAGCAATTGCCTACCATAATAATTACCTGAAGCATCATCCATTAAGGAGTAACCCAAGGCAGACACTCTCTGTTGCAACTCTTTGCCATCGTAATAGCTGCAATTTGAGCCTGTTCCCAAAATGCAAACAACGGCTTCTTCCTCATTGCTGTTAATCGTAGCATAGACAGCTGCCATAGTATCCTCATCAACGCTAATCTTTGCATTCTCGAAAAAGTTTTGCAACACGCCCTTCAACAAGAGCTTTGGTCTTTCCGTACCACAACCTGCACCATAAAAGAAAACGTGGGAAACCTTCTCCCTGTTTTTTTTCAACTCCTTGCTTTTCTTTATGGTCTTCTTCAGTTTTTTCTCAGATAGTATGGCCGGGTTCAATCCCTTAGTTCTTATCTTCTCTAATAATTGGTTCCCTTTTTCATCTACTGCAATCCAATCGCATTTGGTAGAACCACTATCAACTATTAAAATCATAGGTTTTATTTAATCAAGCATTTAAAAAAGGTAACAAAAAACACTTCCGACGTTAATTTAGTGAACTCAAAGTAAAAACACAGAAGAACATTTGTTTCCAATACATTTTCCATTGTGTTCGATTACTACCAATGTGTAGTCCTGTTTTTTGAACCTGTCTCCAAATATAATTTATTTTATATTATAGATTGTCTACTTTTTCTGCCAAATCCACCAACTTGTTCGAGTATCCAAATTCATTGTCATACCAAGATACCAATTTGAAGAATTTCGAATTTAATTCTATCGCTGAATCCGCA
This sequence comes from uncultured Bizionia sp., assembly GCA_947496215.1. Lineage (GTDB taxonomy): Bacteria > Bacteroidota > Bacteroidia > Flavobacteriales > Flavobacteriaceae > JAHDHI01. The sequence continues at coordinate 115,879 of CANMCF010000001.1, read as the reverse complement.
TCGAAAATGCTAGTACGTATGTCACTTACAAAGTCTTGAGATACAACGGCTTCTTCCGTATACCCCAAAACACCTTTCATTTCTCCTTCCGAAGCCTTTTTAAACGCAGCCTTGATGTCTTCTATGGAAGTTTCCTTTTTTGTTCTCACCGTTAAATCCACTACGGATACATCTGCGATTGGCACACGAAATGCCATTCCGGTAAGTTTTCCGTCCAACTCGGGAATAACCTTGCCTACGGCTTTTGCTGCTCCTGTGGATGTCGGTATGATGTTGTTTATGGCAGATCGTCCCAAACGGTAATTCTTCCTAGATGGGGAATCTACAGTATATTGCGTGGATGTCGCTGCATGGATCGTTGTCATCAATGCTTCCTCTATACCGAAATTGTCATCCAGCACCTTGGCCAATGGAGCCAAGCAGTTCGTTGTACAAGAGGCATTGGATACAATGTTATCTGACGCTTTCAACTTATCTTCATTTACTCCCATTACAAACATCGGGGCATCTTTGCTTGGTGCAGAGATCACTACCTTCTTTGCTCCAGCCTGCAAATGGTAGTCCGCTGTTTCCAATGTGGTGAAAATACCGGTACATTCTGCAACAACCGTTGCTCCTGCTTCATCCCACTTCAAGTTTTTTGGGTCTCTCTCTGCTGTTACTCTGATAGTCTTCCCGTCTACGACCAAATTACCATCCTTTACTTCTATGGTGCCATCAAATCTTCCATGTACGGAATCGTATTCCAATAAATATGCTAAATGGTTTACATCCAACAAGTCATTTATTGCTACCACATCCACATTGTCCCTTTTTACAGTGGCCCTGAATACTATTCTTCCAATTCTTCCAAATCCGTTGATCCCTAATTTTAGTTTTGACATAATTTTCTTTCTCTATTGTTATGTGGTCATGATATCCGACACACGTATTAATTCCTTGTTTATTTTCGATTGTCCCTTTATGGCTTTTTCCAAGGGTGTCAATTCCATCTTGTCACTCATCAATCCTACCATTGCATTGGACTTTCCTTCCAGAAGGCTTTCAACTGCCTTCACTCCCATTCTACTTGCCAATACACGATCGAAGCAAGATGGAGAACCTCCTCTTTGCATATGCCCCAGTACAGACACTCTTACCTCGTATTCCGTCATGTTCTCCTCCACATAATCCCTGAGTTCGAAAACACTTTTTCCTATTTTATCGCCTTCAGCAACAACGACTATACTAGAAGATTTCCCAGATTGCTTGCTACGCCTCAACGATTCCAACAAACGCTCCAAACCAAGGTTTTCCTCCGGGATCAATATTTCTTCTGCTCCAGCACCCACACCTACATTCAATGCTATGTGCCCTACATCTCTACCCATTACTTCCACAAAGAACAAACGGTTATGGGAACTCGCCGTATCTCGTATCTTGTCTATTGCTTCCACGACTGTGTTCAAAGCCGTATCATAACCCAATGTGTGGGACGTTCCAAAAATATCATTATCTATGGTTCCTGGGATTCCTATTACTGGAAACCCATATTCTTGATTGAAGATCAAAGCTCCTGTAAAAGTACCATCTCCACCGATCACAACCAATGCTTCCACATTTTCTGCCTTTAGGGATTCGTATGCTTTTTTACGACCTTCCGATGTTCTGAACTCTTTGGACCTTGCCGATTTTAAAATCGTTCCTCCCTTGTTTATTATACCTTTTACATTACGTGCGGTAAGTTCTTTGAAATCTCCTTCTATCATTCCTTCATATCCTCGGTATATCCCCACACATTCTATATCGTGATAGGCACATGTCCTTGCTACGGATCTTATCGCAGCATTCATTCCTGGAGAGTCTCCTCCAGAGGTCATTACTCCAATTTTTTTTATTGATTTTGACATTAATTTCCTTGTTAATTCAGGTAAATCTATAAAAGAAAATCAATATACTACAATGGTTTCACCAAAATTTAACCAGATAGTTTTCACTATAACGTTTTAGTTAATAAAATTGTTGAAAAAGTAGGAATCGTCGCTGCTGAACAAGGCAACAAATGCAGTAATTATTTTTCTTTTATTCCTATTGAATCGTCAGAAAAAGGATTGTTGTCATCCTTTTTCTTTGGAGTGTCCTTAACAGGTTCTTCTTTCTCCTTCTTATTGAAAATTTTACGAAGTAACTCTCCAAAGGAATCAAAATCCACCGAATAGGCTATACCCAAACCTTGTGTGTATCCAATTTCTTCTCCAAAGTTACGAATGCTGTTTTCTCTATTGAAAACCTTGGCGGTGAGTGTTCCTTCTTCATTCAATAGAAAATCAACCTGTACGTCCCCGGCTATCACGGATTCACTTACACCTCCTACCGGAACCCCAACTTTACCATTGATGAGCACCCTATCCGTAATTTTTGTTTGTAGGGTGACACCGAATCGGCTATCGGTTTCAAAACCTGGTGTATTTTGACCTGCTTCCAAATTTACTCCCACTTGAAGCTTACCTTCATTGTCTGAAAACAAACCATTTATCAACCCGTTCAATCTTTCGGTCAAGGTTCCTGTGACATTGAGGTCTTTGAGCTGTCTATTGAATGCTCCTGTCGCCAAAAGGTTCAAGGCTTGCTTGTCTCTATCTTCTTTTGAATCCAATCGATACTGCAACTCGGATTTCAAGGTAGAACTCACATTGGGAAACTCGAATTGAAAGTCGTAATCTGGTCTTTCCAATTGCCCTGTCAGGTTAATTTGCAAGTCGGTCCTGATATTTTGTGTTATCGGATTGTCCAACAACGGAGATGGGTTTGTTCTCGTTTTGTATATTGCCTTGATGTCTATCAATGCTTTCAGGGGGTCTCCATTCCATTGCAAGTTACTTTCAAAGGGCTTTACGGTAAATTCCTTTTGTACGATGCCTCCGAACAGGAAGTTGTAAACTCCTTCCCAAACAATGAAATCCCCATATATGTTGAACTTGCCATTGGTGTTTATGTTAAAGAGCAACTCTCCAGCTCCACGTCCTCTTATGGTACTTCCCGATTCTCTATCCATGACGATTTCTATCAATGCATCATTTGTTATGTTTAGGTCGAAATCCAATTCCAAACCTGAGACATCCTTAATCTTCAACTCTCTACCTTCGGACTTTGCCAATTTTTCTTCAGGGCTTAGAAAATGAATGAACGAATTGTCTCCAAACGATTCCAAGTCGTTTAGGGGAATGAAGAATTCCGTTCCCTTTTTCGTTTGGGCTTCCGCACTTATTCTCAATGCTTCGGTAGGCCCGAATATTTTGGCTCTTCCGCCTATGAAACCTGTACCATAATACAAAGATTCTTCATTGTATTTGGTGTTCAGCACCAATAACCTATCTGTCTCAATATCCAAATCAAGTTTCCATTTTGAAAAATTGATATGACTTATCGATCCATACAACACGCCTTCCGAGGATTCTTCGGTGTCCGTAATGTTTATGTTGTTGAATATGAAACTTTGCTCTTTGAGAGTTACCGATGCATTGTCCTCGAAATCGTAGTCCACATTCAAGTAAGGCACATTCAGTCCGCCTTTGTCGATTGTCAAATCTCCAACGATGTCAGGTTTCTTGAGATTTCCAACAACTTCTACCTTCCCATATACTTCTCCTCTTATATTATTCAAAACCGGATCCAACAAAGGGGTAAGTGGCCTTAAACTGAATTTATTGAAATTCAAATCTAAATCTATGGTTGATTTTTCATTTGACACTTCAATGTCACCTATTGCCGAAAAGGACTTCGAGTCATCATCCTTTATCTTGGCATCCACCTTATAGTTGGTCAATGATTCGTTCCCAGTTATTATGGCATCGAAAGATCCCAGATAATGCCTATTGATTTCCAAGTCGTCAATGGTAATGGTGGAATTTGGCAAGTAATTGCCATTTTTCTGCAAAACATTCAATTTCCCATTGACATTTCCTGCCAATGACAAACTATCCAAATCCGGAGTTATCTTGGTTAAATCCACATCTTTGAAATTCAATTTCAAATCCTTGTAAGTAGAATCCCTAATAATTCCAGACAATTTTATTTCCTCATTTCGATGGTTCATTACCAACTTGTCTATTTTGAAATTATTGAAATCCCTGTCAAATTCAATCTTATTGAAATTATCGCGTTTGTCATTGACATGCCATTTATTGTCCTTGAATGTGACATCGCTCTTCTTGAAGCCGACCACAGATTTGTTCTCTTCATTTATGGTATGGTAGAAACTAAGATTGTAATCGTCCGTGTTATTTTTGCCTCCTTTGAATTCTGAACGCATGAACAGCGTATCATTCAAAGTCACATTGATCAAGTTAAACTTGGAAGCACTATAATACTTCGTATTAATGCTGTCTATTTCCACATAGGTGTTAAACAATGGGTTTTTATTGTCCACTTGTACCTCTATTTCGCTAGCAAAGTAATCCAACAACTCTATCTTCGGGGATTTAAAGGTAAGCTTGAACTCCTTCTCATCCGTTTCCACCCTCCCTTTTATGAAAGTGTTTGCTCCCAATTTGACTTCTGGGTAGAAGACCTCCACTATCTTGTTGTAAATCTTGAAGTTGAAGTTTATGTATTGCTTTGCCTCTATTTCATTTGGTACCTTGTTGGTGTACACATCCTTAATGGAATTCTCAAACAGACTGGCAATGTCCTTGAATTTGAAATTTCCTCTTAACGATCCTTTTACTATGTCTGGGGAATTTACCTCTATGATTCTTTCATTGTCACCAAATGAAGATTTTATGGCAAAATCATCAAAATAATAATCATCATTCTCATTTTTGTAGTTTGTCTTTTTGAACGTAATGCTGCCTTCCGCATCATCCACCGTCGTTGCCTTCATTTTTATGTCTACTACACCTTTGAAGATCGATTGCTCATCTCTATCATAAAAATTAAGCGCTTTGAGATTGGCATAATCCACATTGGCTACGAAATCGAATGTATTCACTTCCTTGGACAAATCTGCCAAACCATTAAACTTCAATTTCAGGTTTTTATCATTGGCATTCAACTCTCCGTTAAATATGTTTTGCTGATATTTGCCATTTACAGTTATGTTTTCGTAGGTATAGCCATTATATGCTATGGAAAAGACATCCCCTGTTAAACGGGAGCGCAAATTTTCTTTTTTGAACCCAACACCATCGACATCCAGATTGGATGATATTTCTCCCAATCTTGGATCTTCCAAGAATGTTCCCATGTCAAAATTGTTAAAAACGACATTTCCCTTATAGGATGCCGTATCTATATTCCCCACATTGGAAAGTTCCAAATCCGAATTTACAAACCCCAAATTGGTATTTATATTTAACTTTGCCTTTATGTTTTGAGATGTTATATGTGTATTTCCCGTTATGGAAAACGTTCCCAACTTACCAAAGACCGATGGGATCGAGGCTCCCAAAACATTAGGCAACAAGGCCTTCAATGCACCATAATTGGAAGATAGATTCGTAAAGTTACCAGTCATTTCAAAATTGTCATCTTCGCTATTGAAAAGGTTCTTGAAATTAAAGCTACCGTAGATATTGGTATTGCTATTGGTTGACAACTTTAAATTATTCGCCATCAAATCATTGAGTGTTCCCGTTAATTGCGTACTTAATTTAGCGTGTTGGTTCTCTCCAAACTCATTATAGAACGTATTGAGTTCGTCCAAAGCAATATCTCCATCCGTAAAATTGGCCGTTACCTTTACCTTGTCCTCAAAATCCTTGAAATCCTCACGATTGTAGTTAAACCTCAAATCACCTTTCAGAGTCGATTTTTCTGTCTTTATATTTAAATTGTCGAAAGTCATACGAGTCAAGGTATAACCAAAATTGGTAGACATATTCTGCATTTTCAAACCTCTGCTATCCACAAAACCCAGCGTATTTATTCTAGCATTGACATCACTTCCATTGATTACGAAATTCGTTGCATTAACATTCAAATCATCGAACCTCAAAATCTGTGGTGTTTCTTTATTCTCATCTATGAGCCTAAAAGTCCCCCTGTATATGGAAACATCACTGGATGACATAAGGAAATCACTTTTCTCCTTTGTAGGATTTTCATCATCAAATCGTGCAACGAAAACATCCAGATTGGTATCCGTCTCTCCCTCGTAGGTCACGATGTTCAAGATCAAGTCCTCTAAATCTATGTCTCCAAAGTTAAGTTTATTATTGTATAGGTTCTTAAAATTCAAGATGGAAGTATTCAATTCCGAGGCACTGATGAGTGTGTCATTCTTATAATCCCTTATCAATATCTGCTTAAGCTCCACATCTCCATTAAACTGAAGACCAACCTTTTCTATGTTTATGTTCGTCTTGTAATCTTCATTCAGTTTATTCGTAGCCCACTTGCCCAAACCGGTTTGAACCGCAGGAATGGAAAACAACAACACCAATATGATGAAGAGTAGCAATAGGATTGCCACTAACTTTGCTATTATTTTTAGAAACTTCTTGATACGAATTTAAAGTTATAACTTTCTTTAAGAATAAACTACATTTGCAATATGAACAAACAATCGCTACTAGCCTTTGTTTACAATTTCAAAATTAACAATAATTGTGCCTAATATTTAATAATGTCCTCACAAAATATTTACATTCTTGGTATAGAGAGTTCTTGCGACGATACGGCAGCTTCCGTTATATGCAACGGAAAAATTCTAAGTAATGTTGTCGCAAATCAAAAAATACACGAAGAATATGGTGGTGTCGTACCAGAATTGGCTTCACGTGCACACCAACAAAACATAGTCCCAGTCGTGGTTCAAGCACTAAAAAAGGCAAACATAGAAAAATCTCAATTGCACGCAATTGCCTTTACCAAAGGCCCTGGTTTGATGGGTTCTCTGCTGGTAGGGACTTCATTTGCAAAATCGATGGCCTATGGTCTAAACATTCCATTGATAGATGTCAACCACATGCAAGCTCACATCTTGGCTCACTTCATCGAAGAAGAAGGTTATGAAAAACCTCCCTTCCCTTTTTTGGGAATGACCATTTCGGGAGGACATACACAAATTGTACGAGTAGACGACTACTTTAAAATGGAAGTTATTGGTGAAACCATAGATGATGCAGTTGGTGAAGCTTACGACAAAAGTGGAAAGATCCTAGGTTTGGGGTATCCTGCAGGGCCTGAAATAGATAGACGCGCCAAACTTGGAAACCCAAAAGCCTATAAGTTCACAAAACCAAAGGTTGATGGTTTGAATTTTAGCTTTTCCGGTTTCAAGACTGCCGTCCTGTACTTCATTCAACGTGAAGTTAAGGCCAATCCCAACTTCATAGCAGAGAACCTAAACGACATCTGCGCATCGATTCAATATACCATCATCGGGATTCTAATAGACAAACTGAAGCTTGCCACAAAGCAAACTGGTATCAAGCATATTGCTATTGGTGGTGGGGTTTCAGCCAATTCAGGCATACGCCAAGCTTTAAAAGATGGCGAAAACAAGTTTGGATGGAGCACCTATGTACCCAAGTTTGAATTTACAACGGACAATGCAGCCATGATAGCCATCGTTGGCCACTTGAAGTATTTGGAAGCTAATTTTGCCGAAAGCAATGTCATGGCTTCAGCGAGGTTGAAGATATGATTTCATATTCTAGCTAGACAATTAACGCAATTAAAATTAAGAATAATGGTCCTTAAATACAGAAATTGCATCATTGTTCCCTACCACCCCTGAAAGCAAATCATAATTGCCATAGTTGCTGGTCTAAAGTACATTGTCATTATATTTTTACCAAACTCAATAAAACTTAGGAATATAAGGTTATGTCATACAACGAACAACTCGCAAATAGAATAAGAGAGCAATTGAAATACTTGCCTGAAGCATTTACAGAAAAGAAGATATTTGGAGGTCTATCCTTTCTACATCAAGGAAAAATGACGGTGGGTATTGTGAAAGAGGAATTGGCAGTAAGAGTTGTTTCTGACAAAATGGAAATAGAGTTAGACAACGATTTCACAAGACCAATGGATTTCACCAAACGACCAATGAAAGAATTCATCTATGTCGCTAATGATGGATTCAAGACAGAAGAACAACTACTCCACTACATCGAATTGGGCTTGGAACATGCAAAGAGCAAACTATGATTATGGACCTAGAACAAGGAAAATCATAAATTGTTAAAATCCTTGTTAATAAACTTATGGATTATCTTAAATAACAGTAGTATATTTTGTTTTTTTGTGCTATAATTTATATCCTAAAAAAACAATGAATAAAGCCTTACTACTACTGCTATTATGTTTTTCTACTTCTCTTTTCGCTCAAAAAAGAATAAAAAAGGTACTTGATACCATTACCTCCGTAGAGCAAGCCGAATCTTTTTTGGAAACAAAAAAATCCAAAAAAAACAGACTCATAGCGTTCAACGAAGAGAAACACAAGACAAAATTGTCCAAAGCACTTTTAGGATTGCCTGTTGGAGGAACAAAAACCGTGGATTCTGAATTTGGCAAAATCCATTATAAGATCATTGAAAAAACTAACGAGCCACATTATAGAATGAGTTATGTCTTTTTGGATGGCAATAGATTAACGCTTCAAAAAATAAATGAATTGACGAAAACCATCATAAACAAACACAATGACGGTATTAAATTCGAAGATTTGGCAAAAAAATATTCAATGGATAAAAATGCCTATGCAGGTGGAGACTCCGGTTGGTTCAAAGACGGAGAAATGCCTGTTGAAATAGAAGATCAAGTAAGTAATCTAGATAACGATCTAGGTGACATATATACGGTAAGAACACCAACTGACAAAGGTTATTACATAATTTTAAAAACACATAGAATAAAAACCATCAAAGAAGTAAAAGTTCTAAAAGTGGTAGACAACAGGAGCTAATGCAACTATTTTACAACTCGGAAATAAACGAAAACACAACTCAATTTTCTTTTTCCAAGGAAGAAAGCAAGCACATTGTAAAAGTATTGCGCAAGCAAGTTGGTGACACAATGCACATCACCAATGGAAAGGGATGGCTATTTACGGCAGAAATAACACTTGCCGGACTCAAAAATTGCATGGCAATCGTTGTTTCCAAAATACATCGCACCAAGTCAAAGTACGATTTGCATCTTGCAGTAGCACCAACAAAAATGAATGATCGCTACGAATGGTTTTTGGAAAAGGCCACAGAAATTGGGGTTACAAGCATTACTCCCATCATCTGTGACCATAGTGAACGGAAAGTGATTAAAGTGGAACGCTTCGAAAAGATTCTACAGTCTGCCATGAAACAATCGTTGCAATGCTACCTGCCAAAGCTAAATGATGCCATTGCCTATAAGGATTTCATTAAAACAAAGTTTGATGGAGATCGCTTCATAGCACATTGCGAAGAAACGCAAAAACAATCTTTGAAAGATCAAATAGTAGCCAATAGAAACATTAGTCTCCTTATAGGCCCAGAAGGGGATTTCAGTGCCAAGGAAATAGAATTGGCAATACAAAACAACTTTATCCCCGTATCTTTGGGAGAAACACGGTTAAGAACAGAAACTGCCGCCATTGTTGCTTGCCATTCCGTGGCATTTGTCAACGAATCGTAACTGTATGTTCCCCGTAATGACAACGTCAAATCGTTCTCATTGGCAAAACGAAAAAGTATTAACGTTAAAAAATGCATTTTGCTTGCCAATTCTTTTTATTTTTGAAATATGACATTCATCAAATTCAAACATATAACAAGTCTTTGTGCCTTTATCGTATATCTAATGGCACACTCAAGTTTTTCTCAAGACTTGGCCATACTCAAGTACAAAGGTGGCGGTGATTGGTATAGCAACCCGACTGCATTGCCAAATCTCATCGCTTTTTGCAATGAAAACATAGATACCAAAATGAATGACAAGCCAACTTCCGTTGAAGTTGGTGATTCTGGTATTTTCCAATATCCTTTATTGCATATGACTGGTCATGGCAATGTATTCTTTAGCGAGGATGATGCAGATAATTTACGCAATTACCTAATTTCGGGAGGATTCTTGCACATTGATGACAATTACGGGATGCGTCCATACATTACCAAAGAATTGAAGAAGGTATTTCCAAATCAAGATTTGGTAGAACTGCCAAATAGCCATCCCATCTTCAATACCGCATACAAATTCACTAAGGGATTGCCTAAGATTCATGAACATGATGGTAAACGACCACAAGCGATGGGATTGTTTCACAAGGATAGGTTGGTTTTGTTATTCACTTTTGAAAGTGACTTAGGTGACGGCTGGGAAGACCCCGAAGTACACAATGACCCAGAAGATGTTAGGTTGAAAGCATTGCAAATGGGAGCAAACATCGTTAAGTATGCCTTCGAAAATTAACTATGAGACTAAGTTATAATTGCTCTTCCTGTAAAAAGGAGAACCATCTAAAGACAAATGCTCAAGACAGATATGCCTTTTTACAAGAGTATGGAGATTATGATTTCAAGGAAAAATGCAAACATTGTGGAAATGTAACCAAAAAATCAATTAATAGGCTCTATGCAGAACCAAATAAAATCATTTTGATAGGAGGACTCGTTTTAGGAATTGTCGTAACTTTATTTTTATTGCAATTTAGTTTCATTAGTCTTCTTACCCTTACCATTCCCATTGGCGTATGGGTCAATCAAAATAACAAGACTTCGATTTTCAACAAATCCCGAGTCAAATAATCTCTCTTATGAAAAAAAAACAACTTAAACATAAAATTGTAGCTGTGGCTTTGGTAATGGCTTTTACGTTTCAATCTTTGCCACGAATTAATGAACATACCTATACTACAGGTTTTTCAAATTTTCACTTTAGTTGTTTAGGTATATACCCGATTATGCCTCATACGAGTTATGAATGTGGAACACCATTCCATATAAATTGATCATTTATATTTACCATATCCTAGAAGCCTTTAAATGCAACTAAACCATTACAATACCAATTTCAAAAAACAAATGTTTCCCATAACGTTAGTTTGCGAAAATGTCACCAATGCTCCAAACATTGGTAGCCTATTTCGCATTGCAGATGCCTTTGGCATAGAAAAGATCATCTTTTGTGGAGCCAACATTCCCATGGGGCGAAAAATGACGAAAACCTCAAGAACTACAGAGAAAGTAGTTAAATATGAGGTTCTTGACAGTGTCTTGGATGTCATAACCGATTTAAAAAATGATGACAATACCATTATCTCACTGGAAATTACCAATACGAGTATAGCCGTTCACCAATGTCACTTTTCAACAGGCAAAGCAATTGCCCTTGTTATTGGAGATGAGAATTTTGGTGTGTCTGAGGCTGTTTTAAACAGAAGTGATGCTATTGTCCATATCGACATGTTTGGTCAAAATAGCAGTATGAATGTCGTTCAGGCTACCAACATAGCACTATACGAGATAACGAAGCAACTACGCTAACAACAAAACTGCAATTTGCAATTGATATCCTAATATGTATATTTACTAAATGAATTCCAATACAATTTCCAACGGTATATTGAAATCGCTAGGCATCATCCTTGGCGCACTCATTTTTTTGTTTTTCTTGTACAAGATAAAGGCCATAATCGTATACATAGCCATAGCAGCCGTAATTTCACTCATCGGTAGGCCAATCGTTCTATTTTTGAGACGAAAGCTCAAATTCAGCAATACGCTTTCGGTAATCTTAACAATGGTACTCCTAATTGGGTTGTTCATTGGGTTGGTACTCCTTTTCATTCCTCTCATAGTAGAACAGGGACACAACTTGTCGCTTTTGAACATCGATGACTTACAAACCAATGTCGAAGGACTTTACAAGGAAATCACCACCTATTTCAACATTAGCAGTGCAGATTTGGAACAGTCGTTGAAAGACTCCAACTTGCTTGGCAAGATTGATTATTCGGTAATTCCAAACTTTTTGAATTCTATAATAAGTGGCTTCGGAAGTTTTAGCATAGGTTTGTTTTCCGTGCTTTTCATCTCCTTTTTCTTTTTGAAGGACAGCAAGTTGTTTGAAGATGGAATAATGACTTTGATTCCTGACAACAAGGAATCTCGATCAAAAAAATCATTTACAAAAATTAAGGACTTGTTGTCTCGATACTTTGTTGGCTTGGTTTTCCAAATCCTCATCTTGTTCATAATCTATACAGTGGTACTACTCATCTTTCGTATTGAAAATGCCATCGTCATAGCTTTTCTGTGTGCACTTCTAAATCTTATCCCTTATGTGGGACCAATGGTAAGTGCCATGCTGATGATTACGTTATCGATGACAAGTAACTTGGGAGAAAGTTTCAGTGACGTCATTCTACCAAAGACATTGTATGTAATGATTGGTTTCGTGATTGCTCAATTGGTAGACAACTTCTTTAGTCAACCCGTTATTTTTTCAAAAAGCGTGAAATCCCATCCATTGGAGATTTTCTTGGTAATACTCATTGCAGGTGTCTTGTTCGGCATTATCGGATTGGTAGTCGCAATTCCTGCCTACACTGCCATAAAGGTAATATTGAAAGAGTTTTTGTCAGATAACAAAATTGTACAGAAACTAACCAAAGGACTTTAACAATACCTAACATTGGATCATTCGATTTTAAATACCGAAAATCAGAAATTCATAACAGAGAACTTGAATTCCGATATCGCTTCATTGCTGTTGAAGAGTACCAGTAACCATTCGGTGGACAAGAAAGTGCTCATTGAACAAATAGAAGCAAAAAAAAGATGCAAAAAGAAACTACCGACTTGGTTTTACACCAATGACATATATTACCCCAACAAGTTAAACATAGAGCAGACCTCTTCTGAAATCACAGCCCAATTCAAGGCTAATTTAATAACTGGAGATTCCATAATGGACCTCACTGGAGGTTTTGGAGTGGATTGTTTTTATTTTTCCAAGGCATTTGAAAACGTAACACATTGTGAGATCAATGAAGACTTGTCACAAATAGTCTCACATAACTTCAAACAATTGAAGATAGACAACGTAAGATGCATTGCCAAAGATGGCTTGGATGTATTGAAACAGGAAGACAACACCTATGATTTCATATACATTGACCCTTCCCGAAGAAGTGATCTAAAAGGCAAAGTGTTCTTGTTAAACGATTGCTTGCCAAACGTACCAGAACATTTGGAGTTGCTATTCAAACACTCCAAAAGCATTATGATAAAGACTTCTCCCCTATTGGACATATCCATAGGCATCAAGGAATTGAAAAATGTAAAAACCATCCACAGCATAGCTGTTAACAATGAGGTCAAGGAATTGCTCTGGTTATTGGAACGAGACTACAAAGGAGAAGTCTACATTAAAACTACCAATCTTTCCAAGGATAACATCCAATCATTCGACTTTGAATTGAGTGAGGAACCTGAAACCATACCAAAATACAGCTCTCCTCTCAACTACCTATACGAACCCAATGCAGCCATTTTAAAGGTAGGCGCCTTCAATAGCATCTCGAAAAAATTGAAAGTGCTCAAACTCCATAAACACTCTCATTTATATACAAGCACAGACCTATTGGAATTTCCTGGAAGGCATTTTAAAATAGAATCTATCTTGCCATACAATAAAAAACATTTTAAACGTACTACCAACATTGGAAAAGCCAATATCACAACTCGCAATTTTCCAGATAGTGTAGAACAAGTCCGAAAAAAATTATCGCTCAAGGATGGTGGCAAAGATTATTTGTTTTGCACGACCATCTCAAGCGATAAAAAGGTTGTTATAATATGTTCTAAAGTAGATTAGAGTTCTATGGGCTCAGCATCCAGTAGATTGTTCTCTTCGTCGATTACAAGCTGCAACTCGTTGCAAGTGTTCATATCGAACATCACTTTGATATCCGATATTCCTGAGGTATTGCTATCAAAAGAAAACAAAGTTGTTCCAGCTACGAACGACTTCATATCCGTAGTTGCTCCTGGAGCAACGTCCAAATCTTGATTCAAGACCCCGTTGTTCTCACCATATATCCTCAATGTAAATGGAATAGTACCATTATTGGTAAATTGATACTGAGGATCGGCATCCGTACAAGTAAGAAAATTCACATCTTCTGGATGGAGATCCTGATTGTTTTCCGAAGTATCGATTGTTTCAACAGTGCAACTTGATAACAAGGACACCATGGCAATTGTATGAATTTTAAGTAGTGGTTTCATCAATAGTTTTTATGTTTGGACTGCAAAAATATGATGTACTTATACAATCCATTCTACATAACCTATTAAATGTATTTTAATTTCGACAAAGCACACATAACAAAGTCAAAACACAGAATTAATCGATGAAATGCTTTTTTATTGATTTTTTTTCGATTTTTCAAGGATGACTTTCAACTTCTCTTTCCTAAGTTCCTTTTCCTTTTTAAGCTTGTTTTTCTTTTTGGTCATCAATTTAGAATGCTTTGCCTTATTTTTCGTGTTTTTTTCCTGCCCTTTTTTTCCCATAGAGTTTAATTTTCAACAAATTTACAAATCTTATGTTTCAAATTGGTTGTCACTATAAAATGGAATGACGTCCCACCACCTCTAGAAACTTCAATTATGTTCTAAAATCCATAGATTTCATAGGCTATTTAAGTAAAATATGAATATCACAATAAAGTATGGTTTTTTTTGGGAAATATATGATTTTATAATACTTTCATGACTTAACTAATTAATTTTTAAGAACTAATGATTAAAAAAACTACTTACAAAAATCATAAATTGTTTTTTATGATTGCTTTTTTAATGTGTTTTGTCTCCTCGTATTCTCAAGAAAAATGTGGTATGGTAGAACATATGAACGAACTAATGAATGACCCTGAATACGCAAGGCAGTATAAAGCCTCCCAAGCTAAGTTCAAGGCTCAATTAGCAAAAAACCTAGAAAGAGAATCCTCTTCAAGAAGAATGAATACCATCATCATTCCTGTTGCTGTTCACTTTCCTAGTGGTCAAGAATCCGACCGTGCATGTCTAGAAGCTCTAGCTCAAAATCAAATTGACATCTTAAATGAAGACTTCACAGGTACGAATGCAGACATCTCTGGATGGACTGCCGCTGCTTCTTATTACCCAAATACAAATACAGGAGCTGCAGACATACTTTTTTGTATTGCTACCATGAATCACCCAACTGGAGTAGATCCAGAAATGGTAGAAGGCGGACCTGCCGTTACCATTGGGTATAATTTTGGTGGTGGAGACACCGACTCCACATGGGGTGGCTATATGAACTTTCTTGTAAAGGACATCGGAGCTGGCCTTTTGGGATATTCTCCTCTGGGAGGAAGCATCGCCAATGGAGACTCCGTGGTAATGAATCTTGGAGCCTTTGGCTCTGGTGCTGGTTGCCCAGGTTCTGGCATTGTTCCTGGCGCTCCTTATGATCTGGGAAGAACGGTAACTCACGAATTAGGCCACTTTTACAATTTGGAACATACTTTTAGTAATTCATGCTCTACGGACGACGGTATTGCTGATACGCCAAATCAAAATGGTAGTTCTGGTGGATGCCCTGCATTGGGAAGTTCCCCTGCTTGTGATTCAAGTGAACAAGTACTTTTCCAAAGTTTCATGGATTATACGAACGATGCTTGTATGTTTATGTTCAGTGAAGGACAAATTACAGTTGCAGAAGCTTTTATCATGACATTGGAATCCCAATTCAAACCAAACGTTGTAGCATGTTCAGCGGCACCGGACTTCATAATGGCTGCAACCAACGATGCTTCAAGTATTTGTCTACCGACTAACGATGTCGTTTACAATTTGACATATACAGCAACTGGAGGCAATACGGACACGACTACTTTCTCTGCTGCTGGTCTACCAAGTGGAGCAACAGCAACGTTTAGCCCAACAACTTTAAATGCCGACGGCAACTTTACATTGACGGTAGGTAACCTTTCTGGGGCTGCTACTGGAAACTATAGCATTACCGTTACTGGTACTGGAATTGTAACAAATACCATCGATGTGAGTTTGGCTATAGAAGGAGGCATTCCTACAATGCCGGCATTAACAAGCCCTACAGATGGCCAAACAGATACAGCTCTGTCTGTTGATTTGGTTTGGAGTGCAGTGACAGATGCTGCTACTTATACGGTTCAAACAGCTACAGATGCTGGATTTACAGCCAATCTTACATCGGATGTCGCTGCTTCAACTACATTTACTACACCATTGTTGAATGCTTCCACTCAATATTTTTGGAGAGTGAAATCCACAAATAGCTGTGGTGAGTCCTCTTATTCAGCAGCTCGTAACTTTACTACGGCCATGCTGTCTTGTATTACAGAGAATTCCACAGAAAACAACATAACAATTCCTAGTTCTGGAAGCAATGAACATGTCATTACTTCTACCATGAATGTTGGAACCGATATGACAATTTCTGATATTAACGTTACCATAAATGTAAATCATGATTGGGCTGGAGACATGGAACTTAAATTAACGTCTCCAAATGGAACGGAAGTTATCGTATTGGCAAACAGCAAATGTGATGATGGTACAAATGACATTGCCGTAACTTACGACGACCAAGCATCTGGGCCAGTAGTATGTAGTACATCCCCTCCTGCTGTAGGTGGCACGATACAACCAGAAAACCCATTATCTGCCTTCACAGGTGAAAGTTCACTAGGAAATTGGGTATTGACAGCTACGGATGGTTACCCATCTGCAGATGGAGGAACATTCGAAAACTATTCCATCGAGATATGTGGTACATCTTCATTAAGTGTTGATGAACATAGTTTGGCTGGTTCTTTATCCATTTGGCCAAATCCTTCAAACGGAGAAATAAACCTATCGTTCAACCCTCAAAACAATCAAAATGTCAATGTTGAACTTTATGATTTAAGGGGACGTTTAATCAATAAGCAGTCTTTTGACAATACTACCGCAATATTTAACAGAAACATACAGTTTGGAGAGTTGGAAACTGCCATCTATATCTTAAGTGTTGAAAATGCTGGTGAGGTTATCAACAAACGTATAGTTATTGAATAATAAAGTATAAGCATAGGTAAGTACAAACTTCTAGGTATTTACTATCATAACAAATGAAAAGAGTCCAAACTTAAGGGCTCTTTTTTTTATATGATTAAACCAACCGCAGTCGACAGTAAAACAAAGTTTTTTCAATTAGAGCTGGAAAGCCCCACCTTTTTGCAAAACATCTAATACAACAACGCTCCTTTAACTTGGGAAGCATCATTTGAAATGCCTAAAAAACCTTTCTTTAAAATTACTAACAATAGAAACCATTCATTCCTTTGGAATATTTTCGATATGACTATGAATAAAAGTAGAACTCACCATTTTCTTCAAAGCATCAACACTTATAGAATCACAAATTCGAAAGCACATTTACTGTTCTTGATGAAATAATTAAGATACCGGCTATATTTACTCTTAAAATAATATAGAGATAGTATATTTCAAATTTCAACAAAAGCATTTATTAATCCTTCAACAGATAGGTTTTATAGAGTATTTGAATAATCGAAATATCTTAATTATTTCTTGTCTAACTGTCTAGTTTGCAATATATTTAATATATAATTATTTAATCTCTAATAAGTTATGACAAAAAACAGCTCCCCTCAAAAGACACAAGGTATTCTTTATCATTACATTTTTAATGCCCCAACATCTCTTCTTTTTCACAAGAGAATACCTTTTCATCTATTATGTTGAAACCTTGAATTTGCAAAACTACATTGTAATCATTTAAGCTAAAATTTTAATTTAAAACACTTAAAAATGAAAACAAAATTGCATTATTCACTTGCACTAACATTTTTCTTGTCGATGGCATTGCTTTATGGACAAGTAAATTATTGGTCACCTAGTACATTCAAAAATGGAACACAAAATGTTTCACTTGATAAATTAAACGAGAAGAACTATGAAATCTTTCAATTGAATATTGATGATTTCAAACAACAATTGGCAAATGCGCCTTTAAGAACCCAATCCAATGGCAAATCCAATACCTTGATTAGTTTTCCAGACGAATATGGAAAAATGGCACAATACCGCATTGTGGAAACATCTATCTTTTCTGACCCTATCTATGGAGCGGCCAAACATCCCGGTATAAAAACCTATTTGGGCTCTAGATCGGATAATTCGGGAACCAGAGTTAGATTTAGTGTCACACCGCTAGGTCTAAAGGCAATGATATCTTCTCCCGGAAAAGAAACCGTTTTCATTCAACCGGTAACAAAAGTTTCCAACGGCCAGTATTTAATATACAATAGGTCGGCCAAGGTCAATTCTACTGAGAAATTCGAATGTTTGACTGAAGATTTGGGGGTTGTTGTCGAAAGAGAAGGCAACTCCACAATTTCAAGAGATGCTAACGATCAATTGTTGAGAACATATCGAATAGCAGTATCAGTAACATCTGAATATACCAATTTTTGGGATGATGGAAACCCTGCTAATGGTGATGCTCAAGCAGATGCCCTTGCCCAAATGATATCGACGTTGAATAGGAACAACGAGGTCTTTGAAGTAGACATGGCCATTACCTTCGTATTGGTAGACACTGCGGACGATCCAGCATTGGACTTGATATATTCGGGAACGGATCCCTATGGAAACAACTTAAATGGGGATTTACAAACGAATTTGACGGCGACCGTAGGATTAGAGGATTTCGACATAGGGCATCTATTGCATGCTGGAGGCAACAATGGAAATGCAGGGTGTATAGGCTGTGTCTGTGATAATACGGTTAATCCTCCAATAAGTGAAGGAAAAGGAAGTGGTTTTTCTTCTCACTCGTTTACAGACAATGATGGAGGTCCTTATATGGCCGATTTCTTTGACATAGATTACGTACCTCATGAAATAGGTCATCAAATGGGTGCAAATCACACATGGTCATTTGGCTCCGAAGGTACTGGAGTTAACGCGGAACCAGGAAGTGGCACTACCATTATGGGATATGCAGGAATCACGGGGGGCAACGATGTACAGGACCATAGTGACCCTTACTTTCACTACCATAGCATAGATCAAATATTGGACAATGTGGCTTCTTCTCCCAATAACTGTGCAGTGACCACCGCAATCACAAATGCACCACCAGTAGCCAATGCAGGACACGATTTCACCATTCCAATGGGTACAGCCTTTATTCTCAAGGGGGCTGCGACAGATCCTGATGGAGGAGATACGTTGACCTATTGCTGGGAACAAATAGATGACGGAGTGACGACCAATGGGACTTTTGGTCCAACAAAGACGACGGGAGCAGTATGGAGATCCAGACCGCCAAGTACGGATCTTAACAGATACATGCCAATATTGAGTCGTGTATTGAATGGTCAACTTACGGAATCCAATCCAGTGGAAACCGTAGCCAATACTTCTTGGGAAACTGTATCCACCGTAGCTAGAACCTTGAATTTTGCCTTGACGGTAAGGGATAGATCGGAAGCCAATGGTATAGGACAGATGCCACAATCCAGCTTCGATGAAATGATGATAACGGTAGATGGATCATCCGGTCCATTTACAGTAACGTCACAAACCACCAATGAAACTTGGGAAATTGGCACCAATCAAACGATAACTTGGGATGTTGCAGGAACAGATGTTGGAGCCGTAAATACACCCACGGTAAATATTCTTTTATCCATAGATGGAGGATTGACGTTCCCTATTACATTGGCTACTGGAGTACAAAATGACGGTACGGAAACCATTAATGTACCATCGGGAACGGTTACTTCAATGGCTAGAGTCATAGTGGAAGGAAACGACAATATATTTTATGCCGTCAATTCAACTAATTTTTCAATAGAAGCTCCATTGAGTGTTGACGAATTTGGTTTCTCAAATTCTTTGTCATTATGGCCAAATCCATCCAATGGAGAAATAAACCTATCGTTCAACACACAAAACAACAAGGATGTCAACGTCAAACTTTATGACTTGAGAGGACGTTTGATCAGCAAACTGTCTTTTAACAACTCTGGAGGTGAATTCAATGAAAACATACAACTTGGAGAATTGGAAACTTCAATTTATATCTTAAATATTGAAAATGCTGGAGTAGCAATTAACAGACGTATTGTCATTGAGTAATGCTCATTATGTACAAGACACAAAAAAGGGGTTCCAATTGGAATCCCTTTTTATGTTAATTCTATTTTATTTTAATCATACGTTTCAATAAAATAATGGAATACCTCTATTTGGTTAAAAAGACTTCCACATTATTTTTTATACGCTCTTCGATATTGGAAACATCAGCTTTTATAAAAGGTTCCCCCATAATGTTCTCATACAATTCTATGTATCGTTCACTTACACTTTCTATGTACTCATCACTCATTTCCGGCACGGTTTGCCCTTCCAATCCTTGAAAATCATTAGCAATCAACCATTGGCGAACAAACTCTTTGGACAATTGTTTTTGTGCCTCTCCTCTATCTTGTCTTTCCTCATAGCCATCTGCATAGAAATAACGTGAGGAATCCGGTGTGTGTATTTCGTCTATCAAAACGATTTTACCCGACTTGGTCTTTCCGAACTCATATTTGGTATCCACGAGAATCAATCCTCGTGAAGCTGCTATTTCCGTTCCTCTTTGGAACAGTTTGCGTGTATAATCTTCCAAGATCAAGTAATCTTCCTCGGAAACGATGCCTTTTGCAAGTATGTCCTCACGAGAAATATCTTCATCATGATCCCCCATTTCCGCCTTCGTCGCAGGAGTTATTATCGGACTGGGAAACTTATCGTTTTCTTTCATCCCTTCTGGCATCTCAACACCACAAAGCATACGTTTTCCTGCTTTGTATTCGCGTGCTGCATGACCAGACATATAACCACGAATGACCATTTCCACTTTGAAGGGGTCACACAACTCTCCAACCGCCACGTTTGGATCTGGAGTGGCTGTCAACCAATTTGGCACAATGTCTTCTGTCTGAGCCATGAATTTGGTTGCAATTTGGTTCAATATTTGTCCTTTGTATGGTATTCCTTTTGGCATTACTACATCGAATGCACTCAACCTATCCGTTGCCACCATTACCAACATGTCATTCTCCAAGCTGTACACGGCTCTTACTTTCCCTTTGTAAACACTTTTTTGTCCAGGGAAGTTAAAATTGGAATCTATTATTGTATTGTTCATTATCCTTTTTAATCGTTCTGAATATATTTTATCTAATTTGTTTTTTTGACAAGTGCATGCCTTCCAACAAAACTTTACTCCACATTCTCAATCTGTCTGTAAGCTGCGATGATTTTCTTGACCAATTTATGGCGAATCACATCCTTGTCGTCCAAAAAGATCATACCGACTCCTTCTACGTCTTTCAATACCAAAAGGGCTTCTTTTAGACCTGAGATGGTACGACGAGGTAAATCTATTTGGCCAGGATCACCTGTCAACAGAAACTTTGCGCTCTTTCCCATTCTGGTCAAAAACATCTTCATTTGATTGTGGGTCGTATTCTGCCCTTCATCAAGGATGACAAAGGCATTGTCCAACGTACGTCCTCTCATAAACGCCAATGGTGCTATTTGAATGGTTCCATTTTCTATATATTGTGCCAATTTTTCGGCAGGAATCATATCTCGCAATGCATCATATAACGGTTGCATGTACGGATCCAACTTTTCTTTTAAATCTCCTGGAAGAAACCCTAGGTTCTCTCCTGCTTCTACCGCAGGGCGCGTTAATATGATACGTTTTACCTCTTTGTTTTTTAGAGCTTGTACAGCCAAAGCCACTCCTGTATAGGTTTTCCCAGTTCCTGCTGGGCCTATTGCGAAAACCATGTCATTTTTTCGCATGAGTTCAACCAACTTACGTTGGTTGGCCGTTTGTGGCTTTATCATTTTTCCTCCAACACCGTGGACTATGACGTCTCCACTTTTATGGGATGTCGCATAATCGTCACTACTCTGACTTGTCAATACGCGTTCTATTACATTCTCATCGAGTTTGTTGTATTTTGCAAAGTGCTTCAACAGCATGGTCAATCGCCTATCAAACTCATCCAGTAGTTCTTCTTCTCCAAAGGCCTTGATTTTATTGCCTCTTGCGACAATTTTCAATTTTGGGAAATACTTTTTAAGAAGTACAATATTTTCATTTCCTGCTCCAAAAAACTCTTTTGGGCTTATTTCTTCAAGTTCGATTACAATTTCATTCAAAAGCTAGACGATTTAATTAAATTTTTCTATTAAGTTTTATTAGTTTTGTCGTTATATAGCTATACCAACAATATATTAACAAACTTACACATTTTTGAGTTTGATAATTCAAAAAAATATCAACAATTAGCCAATGGCAATTATTACGTTAACAACAGATTTTGGTGAGAAAGATCACTTTGCTGGTGCGGTAAAAGGAGCTATTTATAGTGAACTACCCGATGTTAGGATTGTTGATATCTCACATTCTGTTTCTCCTTTCAACATTCCAGAAGCGGCATATATCATACAAAATGCATATAGCAGCTTTCCAGAAGGGACCATACATATCATTGGCATAGATTCCGAAATAAACGAAGAAAACAAACACATTGCCATAAAACTGGATGGACATTACTTTGTTTGTGCCAACAATGGTATCATGAGTATGATTTGTTCAGAGATTGCACCTGAGCAAATTGTGGAGATCAACATACATGACAGGATCGAAACCAGTTTCCCAGTATTGGATGTCTTTGTAAAGGTCGCTTGCCATATCGCGCGTGGCGGTGCATTGGGTGTGATAGGAAAAAACATCGATGCCATTAAACCCATAAAGAACATCGTTCCTTATGTAAACGATGAGAAGACACAGATCATCGGTAGCATCATATACATAGATAATTATGGCAATGTCATAACAAACATCAGAAAATCGTTTTTTGAAGGCATACAGAAAGGAAGGGATTTTGAGGTCTCCGCCAGAAACTACAAGTTCAAGAAAATACTTTCCAGATATAGCGACATCGTCAACTTTGAAACTCCTGAGGACAAACGAAACGATGAAGGGCGTGGGTTGGTCGTATTCAATTCGTCCCATTACCTGGAAATCGCCATTTACAAGAGCAATAGTAAATCGGTTGGTAGTGCCAGTACCTTAATGGGATTGAACCTAAGAGACACCGTTACCATTAATTTCATAAAATAAATTGAACATAAATGTTTGTACGTATCGTAAAAATGAGTTTTGCAGAAGAAAACATTGCCGAATTCCTCAACAATTTTGAAACAGTCAAAAAACGTATAAGAAACTTTGAGGGTTGTCAGTTTTTAGAACTATATAGAGACAAACACAATACCAACATCTTTTTTACGTATAGTTATTGGAATACCGAAACCGATTTGGAAAACTACAGACGCTCGGATTTGTTCAAAGGTGTTTGGGCACAGACAAAACCAATGTTCAATGCCAAGCCAGAAGCTTGGAGCGTGGATAAATTGGTGAGTTTGGAATAATACTTCTATGACTGAAGAGAATATAAGAAAGAATTTACGCATACAATTCATCATTGGTCTAGTCATATTTATTCTTTCTATTTTATTTCATAGACTTGGAAGCAAAAAACCAACTCCACAGACCATAAGTTTTTTTGGCTGCATACTTGGAATTGTCTTTATGGTATTCACTGGAAGTCAAATGCTGAAATTCAAGAAATATCTAAAAGACAGAAAAGAATGAAAAGCAGTAATAAATAAAGTTAAATCTAGAGATAAAGTTTATATTGTAGACCTAAAACCTAAGGTTTTAAATAAAAAACAGATTCTGCTAAATTGAAAGTTATTTAATTTATAAACACGGTTTAATATCTTTGATAAAAAATATACATTTTTGATGTTTGCATTACTAAAAAAAGAAATAAACTCATTTTTCGCCTCACCAATAGGTTATTTGGTGATTGCCATATTCCTAATCCTAAATGGCCTGTTTCTATGGGTTTTCAAAGGGGAATTCAACATTCTAAACTACGGTTTTGCTGATTTGTCGTCATTCTTTCTTTTGGCGCCTTGGATTCTTATTTTCTTGATCCCTGCTGTTGCCATGCGCAGTTTCAGTGATGAGAAAAAACAAGGTACCCTCGAATTGTTATTGACCAAACCCATTTCACATTTGCAAATTGTGTTGGGGAAATACCTTGGTGCATTTTCACTCATTATCCTGGCTCTTTTGCCGACATTGCTATATGTATATACCGTTAACGAATTGGGGAACCCCGTTGGCAATCTGGATTTTGGCAGTACACTTGGCTCGTATTTAGGGTTGTTGTTTCTTGTATCTGCCTATGCGGCCATTGGCGTATTCGCCTCCACTCTATCTGACAATCAAATCGTTGCCTTTATCACTGCTGTATTTCTGTGTTTCCTTTTTTACATCGGTTTCGAAGGGTTATCGGATTTGAGTTCAAGCAACTTTATCGAACAATTGGGAATGAGTGCTCATTATAAAAGCATGAGTCTTGGTGTATTGGATACTCGAGACATCCTTTACTTCGTGAGCATTACCATCCTTTTCATTCTATTGACTGTAAAACGCATCAATTCTGAGGGATCCAAACCGATTAATTGGCTACGCTTTGCTGCCATCCCAATAGGCCTGTTGTTAATAAATATTTTTAGCTCATCGCTATACAAACGTTTTGACTTGACCTCAGATAATCGCTATACACTTAGTGAATCTGCCTTGAATGTAATAAAAGATGTAGATTCTCCCATAGTGGTCGATGTCTATTTGGAAGGGGATGACTTCCCTTCGGAATTTAGGCGCCTTAAAACTGAAACGAAACAACTACTAGAAGAGTTTTCGGCATATAATGACAACATAAAATTCAAATTCATAAATCCAATTGAAGATGATGCCACTCGCGATCATAACATCAGACAATTGAATGATCGTGGATTGACACCTATGCAATTGAGTGTTCAACAAAACGGAAAAAATTCTCAAACCGTAATTTTCCCATGGGCTTTGGCTAGTTTCAACAATCAAACTGTAAAAATTCAGCTTACAAGAAACAAAATTGGAGCCACACAGGAAGAATTGGTTTCCAATTCTGTGCAACATCTCGAATATGCTTTTGCTGATGGCTTTGGTAAACTTGTAACTCCCAAACGTAGAAAAATAGCAATTTT
The DNA here is from genome assembly GCA_947496215.1 of uncultured Bizionia sp. Classification (GTDB taxonomy): domain Bacteria; phylum Bacteroidota; class Bacteroidia; order Flavobacteriales; family Flavobacteriaceae; genus JAHDHI01. The sequence continues at coordinate 90,716 of CANMCF010000001.1, read as the reverse complement.
AAAAGGCAATGGACAACTAGATAACAAATACATCTTCGATTTCGTAAAAACACTTCGCGATTATTATTTCATTGCGCCTTTTACTTTGGATAGCGTTGCTTCCGTCCCACATAAGACATCTAAGTCATTGAATACATACGATCTTGTCATTTCTGCAAAGCCTACCGAAGCATTCTCTGAAAATGAAAAATTGGTATTGGATCAATATACGATGAATGGTGGAAAAAGCCTCTGGTTGATCGATGCCATTGCCATGGAGAAAGATAGTTTGTTCAATGAAGCTGGTAAAAACGTAGCGGTAGCAAGAGACCTTAATCTAACCGACTTCTTTTTCAAATATGGAGTCCGTGTCAACCCTCAGTTAGTAAGTTCTCTATACTCTGCTCCTATTACACTTGCTGAAGGTATTGGTAGCGAATCTCGGGTACAAAACCTACCTTGGACCTATTCACCTTTGGCAACGAGTTCCAGCAAACACCCGATAGTAAACAATTTGAATTTTTTAAAATTCGATTTCGCCAACCCCATAGACACTTTGAAAAACTCCGTCAATAAGACCATCTTATTGGAAAGTGCCCCTTTGAGTAAACTTGAAGGTACTCCAAAAATGATCAGTTTGGAATCCGTAAACACAAAACAAGACCCTAAGAGTTTCAACAAAGGATCACAAACACTTGCTATTCTATTGGAAGGTGAGTTTACCTCCGCATACAACAACAGAGTGAAACCTTTTGATCTTCCCGATGTAAAAAACAAAAGCGTCGACACAAAGATGATTGTCATTTCGGATGGAGACGTCATCAAAAACGATGTCGGCAGGAATGGCCCAGAGGAATTGGGTTTTGATCGTGGAACATTGCAAACCTTTGGAAACAAAGAATTTTTGCTTAACGCCGTCAATTATCTTTTGGATGACGATGGACTTATAAACATTCGTACCAAAGAAGTAGCCGTTGCTTTTCTAGACCAACAAAAAATTGCCAAAGAAAAAACAAAATGGCAATTGATTAATATTGTTCTACCACTCTTTATTTTAGGGGTTTTCGGTTTTCTTTTCAACTTTTTAAGGAAAAGGAAATACGCTAAAAGAGTTTAGGTTCTACCTAAAAGATCTTCCTATTTAAAAGAAATAAACTGTTGATAAGTTTGTTTCAGTATTAGGGAGTTAAATAATATATTTGTGTTAATAACTTTATATGACAAATTCGATAAGGTTATACGCGTAAAATCTGCTAGAAAGCATTTCTCTCGTTATTGAAATATCTTGCACAGATTTTACTTTTGATTATAATAATACCACATAAACAACCAAATGAAATTTATAGTATCAAGTACTTATTTACTAAAACAATTGCAAGTTTTAGGAGGCGTTATAAACAGCTCGAACACCTTACCTATTTTAGATAATTTCCTATTTGACATCGATCACACGAAATTGACAGTCTCTGCTAGCGATTTGGAAACAACGATGTCATCTGTTTTAGATATAGAAAGTGATAGCAAAGGAAGCGTTGCCATACCAGCACGTCTATTGTTGGATACTTTAAAGACATTTCCAGAGCAACCATTGACTTTTGTCATCGAAGACAACAACACGGTTGAAATAAGCTCCAATCACGGTAAATATGCATTGGCTTATGCTGATGGCAATGAATTTCCAAAAGCTGTTGCCTTGGAAGATCCAAGCTCTACAACCATTGCTGGAAACATCTTGGCTACCGCAATCAGCAAAACGATATTTGCTGCCGGCAACGATGATTTGAGACCTGTTATGAGCGGTGTGTTCTTTCAGTTTTCCACGGATAACTTGACATTCGTAGCCACCGATGCCCATAAATTGGTAAAATACACTCGAGAAGACGTAAGTGCTTCCCAAGTAGCAGAATTCATTATGCCAAAAAAGCCTTTGACCTTGTTAAAAGGAATACTCGCTACCAGTGATGAGGAAGTTACCATAGAATACAATGACTCGAATGCAAAATTCACTTTCGAGAACACCGTTTTGATCTGTCGTTTGATAGATGGCAAATATCCAAACTACGAAGCTGTTATTCCGAAGGAAAATCCTAATAAACTAAGTATAGATCGCACTCAATTCTTAAATTCTGTAAAACGTGTTAGTATTTTCTCGAATAAGACTACACATCAAATTCGTTTGAAAATTGCTGGTGCCGAATTGAATATCTCAGCTGAAGACATAGATTACAGCAACAAGGCTGAAGAACGTCTAACCTGTGATTACCAAGGTGACGACATGCAAATTGGTTTTAACTCACGTTTTTTAACTGAGATGCTGAACAATCTAAATGCAAGTGACGTACAATTGGAAATGAGTATGCCAAACAGGGCTGGAATTTTAACACCAATAGATGGTTTGGATGAAGGTGAACATGTAACTATGCTTGTTATGCCAGTAATGCTTAATGGATAGATGACCTATCAATTCCTATTTTGTAATAGGAATGGAATGCAACAATAAAAAAAGCCATAATTCAAAATTTGAATTATGGCTTTTTTTATTGCTAATGGTTTCATTAAAATACCATTTCAAGAATCCTGTTAAACTATTTTAGACACCAAACTCACCAAAAAGTTGACGCCCTTGTCCACATTGGCAATGGCTCCTGCTTTTTGATTGTTTGACGCAGTAGCATCATTTATTTGCTGCAATACCTTTACAGCATTGGCATTTGTAATACTGCTTTGCGCAATGAAGGCTTCTATCTCACTAACTTTCAGGTTAGTTAGACTAGCCATTTGCGTTTTAAATTGATCATCTGTTTGTGAAGCTGCTTGATTAGCCAAATCATCCCAATTTATATTATCCATAGTTTCTAATGTTTAGTTTAAGTTCAATGTATTTCCTACCTCCAATAACTTCTCCATACCACTACCTGCTTTAATTAGTAAACTATCGATGCTGTTTTCTACTTTTTTGACATCCACAGAATCGCCAGTTAGGCTTTGTATTGAAGACAAGGCATCGCTTTCAGCCGTCTTTAGTTTTACAGCAGAATTAATAAGATTTTGCAAAGATGTCGACGCTTTGCTATATGTTAGGTAATTAGCATTCAACCCTGTTATGATTTGTTGTTGCTGAGTACTCAAAACATCTTGTAAAGAATCCTTTTTCCGGTTGATTACAGGGATGATGCTTTTCATTATTTTGGGTAACTGTTTTTTATAGTCCAAGCTGTCTGGCAACAACTTCTCATAATTGGCAATTATAGCTGGTGTGTACTGGTTCGTTATAAACGAGTTGATCACTTGCTTCCGTTCTTCGAAAAGTTGATTGACCAATACAATGTTCAATTGATGCATTTCGTCTGCTTCCTTAATAACTTCCTGGGTCAATGTTACCGTCGAACTAGGAATCGTTGCACATGACAACATTAAAAAGCTACTTATGAAAGTGATGATGATGGTTTGTTTTTTCATTTGTTGTTAATTGATTTGTAATTATGTTGATTAATTGAATGTCGTATAATTTTATATTCATATGAAGAATGTTGCCTATTCTTCTTTCCATCGAATCCTCCATTGACATACACGGAAATCATATCCATGAGAATTGTTTGTTATTCCTTTTTAGACCATCATGCGATTCAAGGATTTGGAGTAACGAAAATGGCTTTCGCCTTATCAATTATACCTTGCAATATGCTAAAAATGGCATCGGAGGAAAAACCTCCAATAAGCGCCAATACACTCTTGTTGAACAAGTTTATCTTTTCAGGAGATGCATCGTATAGGGTAATTATTTCAGATATTATGAGGCCAGATATTATACCCAACACGATTTGCGCAATATATTCTATGGATTCCTCAGGAATCAACGTTCCCTTTTTTACTGCTGCGCTTATTTTTTTAAGCAAGTAAAACAATACTCCCAAGCCTGATACGGATGCTAAGAACCCAAGATTTAAAAGCAATGACAGACCATGATTTTCCATAACTCCCATATCCAAAGATTCGTTGTTGACGCCTTTAGACAAACTCGTACCAATGAAAACAATCAAGAAAAACAAAGCCAACAATATTAAATTCCTTACCAAAGGAAGCTTGTTCACAAAAGTTTTCCCCTTTTCATTCAGATATAGCTCCTTGGTATATGTAATGGATTTTGGCGTTGCAGGTGCTACATTTTCACATAATAGGTTATGAGCGTTTATCAAATCATCGACATTGCTATTCTGTATCAACGCATTTACCTGTGTATTTATGGTAATGCCATTGTAAGCGGCATAGGATAACATATTGTTTATCTCACGACTCAATTCCTCTATGACTTCTTGAGAAATTCCAGGTTTTGAAACCTCCGTTGAGGCAATTGGAGGAGCTATCTCACTTGTTTCTTTGGGATCTGACTCATTGGGTGCAGTTTTGGCCATTTTGTTTAAGTTTTTTTAGATTAGTTAGATTATAACGCTCTAAAAATAATAATTTGACCAATCACGGAACCACGTATAAATACGCTATTTGTTATTTGAAGTATTATTTTATTTCAACAAGTAAACTTCATTTATTGAATAGGCATATAGACTAAATATCCCGAAAATGATAAGTAAGACCTATACTCTATCTAAAAACAGACTGGTCTTTCATTATCGCATATGTAATTTCACTGAAGTCGGCAATCACTTTGTCTGCTGTTGTATAATCTTGGTTTTTGGAGTTTTCACTATCAAAGCCAACGCAATAGATTCCTGCCGAGTTTGCTGCTTTAATTCCGTTCGTTGAATCCTCGATTACCATACATTCCGCTCTGGAATAACCAGAAGATTCTGCTGCCTTCTCAAAAATTTCTGGATGTGGTTTGGACGCCTTTAAATCAGCTCCACTTAATTTTGCTATGAAATATTGATCCAAGTCAAATCGGGTAAAGACATTGTTTATGGTAAACATGGAAGCAGAAGAAGCCAATACTAAAGTTACCCCGTTACCATGGTAATCCTTTATGAGCTTCAAAACACCATCTATGAGTTGCAAGCTTGGATCGTTGTGAAATAAGCTCGTAAAGCTCTTTCGTTTACTTTGCACCAATTCCTCTGGATCATTTTCTAGATTAAAATGCTGACATAAATATCGACATATGTTTATGGTGGATTGACCTGTGAAGGATTCATATAGTTCCGGTGACACGGAGATGTTGAACGCATCGAACATCATATAATACGCCTTGTGATGCAAAGGTTCGGTATCCACGATAACCCCATCCATGTCAAAAAGTACAGCTCTAAGCATAATTCTATATTTTTTCAGCGAATATAATTATAGTTCTTATATTTAGTGCAGTCGTAGCAGTTTTATAAAAAAGAATTAAAACAACATTTACATTACAAAACCATATTCAACAATATTCATGCTCATATTTCTTGTCTTTTCAATCCTATTGATATTCGCAATCTATTCATTTTCAAAAATAAAACGGAAGATCGCCGCCCCCTTTCCTAGTCATTGGCATAAAATCTTGTTGGACAAAGTTCTGTTCTATAGAGAATTATCGAAATCCGACCAACAAGTCTTTCAAAAGAGAATGATGCTTTTTTTAAGTGAGGTAAACATCGATGGGGTTTCCATCGATGTCGAAGAGTTGGATGAAATCCTCATTTCCGCAAGTGCGGTCATCCCTGTGTTCGGGTTCAAAACTTGGTATTACAACAACTTGAGTGGTATCATCCTATATCCAGACACCTTCAATGAGAACCTTCAATTCAAAAATGAAGGAAAGTCCAGGCGAATTCTAGGTATGGTTGGAACTGGACGTTTCGAAAAACAAATGATTCTCTCCAAAAAAGCACTCCATAAGGCTTTTTCCAATGATACTGACAAGCATAATACTCCTGTTCATGAATTTGTGCATTTGGTTGATAAGATGGATGGAGCAACAGATGGTATACCTGAACAACTATTAGGCAGGGATTATATAAAACCTTGGTTGGAATTGATGCATGATGAAATGAAAGCCATAAATAACGACCAATCCGACATCAGAAAATATGCTTTGACAAATGAAGCTGAATTTTTTGCCGTTGTATCAGAATATTTTTTTGAAAGGCCTAAGTTATTTAAACGAAAACATCCTGAATTGTATGAGATATTACAACTATGCTTTCAACAAAACCCTGCGAAAAGAAACTAACACAAGACTACATCAACATTCAAATTTGATTTCCCATTGTCTCTAAAAAGGAATGGTAAAATAAAAAGTAGATCCCTTCCCCAGTTCTGATTCCAACCAAATACTTCCGCTATGGGCTTCCACGATTTTTTTACAATGTGCCAACCCAATGCCAGTTCCATCATAGGCTTCCCGAGAATGCAAACGTTGGAAAATTGAAAAAATCCGTTTATGGTGCTTTTCATGAATTCCAATACCATTGTCCTTGACTGAGAACTGATAAACACCTCTGGAAGGATTGACCACATTTGCTATCTTCTTGCAATTAATCTCTATTATTGGATTTACAACTGTCTTTCTAAATTTAATCCCATTGGTTATCAAGTTTTGAAACAATAATCTTAACTCCAATTCCAAACCTTCCACATTTGGCAACTCCTTTCCTATTACAGTGGCTTTTGTTCGTTCGATTACATTGGACAAATCTACTTTGAGAGTGTCTAATAGAACATTGCAATCTATAGATGTAAATGCCTTTGATTCTCCTAGCTTCGAATACTCCAACAACCCATCGATTAGATTTCTCATTCTAATGCTTGAGTCTCCAATGTAACCAAGAACCTTGTTTCCTTCACCATCTAATGCATTGGCATAATCTTCCTTTAGCAATTCAATTAATCCCGATATGGTAACTAATGGTTCTTTTAGGTCATGGCTAGCTATATATACGAATTGTTCCAATTCTTGATTCTTAACTTCTATGGCCTTGCTTTGTTTTTCAATAGCTATGTTTTGAGTTGCCAAAACGGTGTTCAACTTCTTCTTGGAAAGATAGTTTCTATATATAAAGCCCCCTCCCAACAAAATGAAAGCAGCAATGATCAAAAGCAACATGTTCATTTTGCGATAAACACTTAAAGTGTCTTCTTTATTTTTTAAAACTTCATCCTTTAGTTTTATTTTCCTGCCTTGTTCTTCGAGAAACTCCAATTGCCTTTCGATCTTGAGATTACTGGCAACGATTGTTCTACCTTGCTCTTCAATTGCTTGTAATTGCGATTTTATACGCTTTTCCAACTCTATTTCTATTCGCTCCTTATCTTCATATTTTCTTTGTTGCCAATCACTTAAATCGCCTAGATCTTCTATCCATATGTTTTGCTCGGTAACTCGACTTTCTATGGTATCAATTATCTGTCTTTGAAGATAAATTTCTTTTTGCTGTGAAGCAACTTCCTTACTTTTTGCAGATATGATTTGTTTTTGCACTTCGTTGTTTTCTTTTACAACGTTTAAGTCCTTTTCGGTCTTTTGATATAGATCTTTCCATTTTTGGGAAGATGTCACGGCATTGTCAACCAAACTCGTCGCATATTTCAAGCCTTGGTTCGTTATCTTGCTCGTTTGGATCTCATACTCAAAGGACTTCCCAACGTTAACAATGTTAATCATGGAAGAATGAAAGTTGTAATCTTCCGTAACCAATAAAACCTCTTGCCCTTCAACTTTACTCAAGATGTATTCCAAATCAAAATTGAAACTTTCATTTACATATAGCAATTGGATGTCCTTTATGTCTTTTACACGATTAAATCTATAGACATTAACAGGCTTTCCGTGTATTTTCCGTTTTAGAGATAAGGCCTTAAGGTCGATAGTGGTTCTATCCGCACCTAGCACACCTATGTTAAAACTCGTATTGGATTCTAAGTTTGTCCATTTTACCTGCTCCGCAAAGTTGAAAATAAAAATACTACGCTGCACACGTTTAATCTGTTCGTCATTCACATTTTGTGATGTAGATTGCTGCATGTTCATTAAAAACATGAATAATAGTGCAAAACGCATAAATTCCTTTATACCTGTAAGCCACATATCTTTTCTTCCCTTTATCATTTACAACCTAATAAGCAACCGTGTATAAAAATTGGCTCCGTTTACCCCAAACTGTTGTACACGTCTACTATAAACAAAACTCCCATTATCTATGTTTGAAGAATGCTTGTGCTTATCTGGATAAACATTTAAAATGTTGTTTCCTCCTATCGTGAGTTTTAAAAAATCCAAAAGTTGATAGGATAAAGCTAAATCGGTAAGCATTTTAGGTTTGAAAGTTTGATCCCTCGTTTCTTTGACTCCTGTTAAATCGTTAATTACCCAGTTTGACGAACTCTCATCATTGGGATGCATGTACTTAACTTCTCCAAAATAGGTGTTTCTCATTTGCAACTTCAATTTCCCCAACTCATAAACCAGAGATGAATTTATCTTAAAGTTGGGTTGTGAATACTCTATTCTCGCTATTTCCTCCCGATTGAAAAGGATGTCTTCTTGATTCTCCAATGCATCGGAAACCATTATGGGGCCAATAACCCTAGTCTTTGTATAATTGGCTCCAATTGTAGCATTGAACAAACCTTCACCTATTTTCTTCTTAATGTTTAATGCCACATCGACCCCAGAAGTCTTGGAGTCTATTGCATTCGTAAAAAACTGAGCTGCTCCAACTTCAAATGGAGCCAAGATTGCTTCATATCCTTCTGCAAAACGGCCAGAAAGCACGATTCTATCTTCAATGTCTATATCATAGTAATCAAATGAGAACGTAATCTCATCATTGAGTTTTCCATTGAAACCAATGCTTAAATGCCTAGATAGCTCTGGTTTCAACCTTCCTATCTTAAAAGCTTCACTTGCTACTGGGCTTTCATTGTTAAATGTACCTACTTGTACTATTTCTCCATTGATGAATTGTGTGCTTATGTTTTGAAAGTACACCTGATGCAACGATGGGGCTCTAAAACCAGAAGAGTAAGCTGCTCTGAGGCTCAATTCTTCCTTTAATTTATACCTACTGGAAACTTTCCAAATGGCTTGCCCTCCAAAATCATTGTAAATTTCATATCTCCCAGCCGTTTTTAGCAACAATTTTTCCGTTATGTTGGCTTCTACCTCTGCGTAAGCGGAGCTATTGGTTCTAAACCTGTCGAGTTCATTCTCTGGTTGAATCCCTGGAAATACCTGTGCTCCAGGAAGACTTGGTTGTTCAATTCCATCAGCATCAACATAGGTATTTCCCCCATTTACATAGGAAGCTTCCTCTCCTGCATTTATCAAATAGTTCTCAACTCTAATTTCTCCTCCAAAGGCAACATTGACTCCATTAAGCCAGTCGAAGGCCTTGGATGCATTAAAATTTGTGGTATTTTGCTTATACTCAAATCCACCAGAATAAAATGTTCTAGGAGACAAAATACCTAAAGAAGCATTGTTCGAATTATTTACAGTATAATCAATGCTATTCGTTCCTATACTGTGGCTAAAATCTATTTCCCAGCCGTTTTTCTCGCCAGAAACACCTAGTGTTATGGCATTATCTTGGATATCAGTCAATATTTCTGGAGAGAATCCGTTCGGGAACAAGTCCAAGACAACTCGATCCTGGTCTTTTGGGAAGCGAAAAAAACCCTTGGATTTTCCTTCCCTATAATTCCTACCCCCATGAAAATACAACTTAGCTTGATCCGTAATATTGAATTCACCGTTGAAGGATAAAGCCAAATCTTGTGTCCTAGCACTTCCAATTTCCATAACTCGTCTTCCAGAATACCCAGTGGTATCATAAAAATCATTTTCATCAATGAGCATAGCATCCTCTATCGGGTCATAAGAATATACGGCTCCCGTGTAATCACCAGCTCTATTGGTTGCTCCACGTTCTCTGTATTCCCCAGTCACATTCATAAAACCTTCTTTTCCTATCTTTAGTCCAAAGTTAGCAGTGAAATAGTATGAGAGACCATCTCCTTCACTATTTATCATTGAACGATTGTCTATGTCTATGACATCGGTTTGTTCCTTTAAAATAATATTGATGACACCTGCTATGGCATCAGAACCATATTGAGACGTAGCACCATCCCTAAGCACCTCTATGCGATCTATGGACGCAAGAGGAATTGCATTGAAATCTGTTCCTACCGCGCCTTTACCGACCGTTCCATTAACATTGAGCAAAGAACTGTTATGTCTTCTCTTGCCATTAACCAAAACTAAAATTTGATCTGGTCCCAAACCTCTAAGTGTCGCTGGATCTATGTGATCTGTTCCATCAGAGATTGTTTGATGGGTAGAATGAAAAGAAGGAATCAAATAGTGGAGTACCTGTCCCAACTCGAACTGTGAAACATTTTGCAATTGTTCTTGGGAAATTATGTCTACTGGCGCAGTAATGCTAAGCAACGAATTTGGCTTTGATCTAGATCCCAAGGACACAGGTTCATCAATTGAAAAATTAGTTTCTAGTATGAAATCGACTTGAACTGGCTCCCCAACTTTGGCTGTTATGGTCTTGGAAACGGACTTATACATTACAAAGGTAGCCGTTATGATGTATTCTCCTTCATCCAAGTCAAAAGAAAAGGCTCCATTTACATTTGTTGTAGTGCTTAGATCCGTACCTTCAATACTAACTTTGGCACCAGGCAAATCTCCAAATTGATCAAAGACATTACCATTAATGATTGCCCTATTCTGAGAAAAACCCAAAGAGGACCATAGAAATAATAAAACAATCGCATATTTCAAATTCATGAAATTGGTTTTGCTTGGCACAAAACAATAGGTTGGGTTTGGTTTTATATTTAATGTAGGGATTAAAAGCACGTTGTTATTTATTGGAATGTTAAAGTTATGACTTCGAATGATAAAAATACAACTATACTTGATAGTGTACTTTTACGATATCTTCCAAAAGGTCAAAAGACAATGGTTTGTTAATGTAATCATTAACAATTTTCAACTTTTTGTAACGCTCAAAGTCACTGCTACTCGAGGAGGTCGTAAGCATTATTATCTTGATCCCATTGGTAACATCCACATTCAATTTTTTATATTCTTCAATAAATTCCCAACCGTTCATAGCTGGCATATTGATATCCAAAAAAATCAAATCTGGTTTAATGGCATTGTCGTTCTCAACTTCCATTAGATACTCCAATGCAGCTTTACCGCTATTAACAGATATAGTATTCTTAAAATTCTGATGTTTGCTGACTACTCTTTCGTTATAAAAATTAGTAACTCTATCATCATCAATAAATAGCACAGTATTGATTTTGCGTTCCATAATCATTTTGCAATGATACATTTATTTTTTAAGCGGATTAACTTTATGAATATAGATAGCCCAATATTCGATAAAAGATATTTTTTTTCGTTGAAAAACCATAAAAACAATGCCCCATTCAATTTTTAAACTCTTTCATTCTAATTTTATTATTAACTAAGCCATGCTTTTAACAATAAAACTCTAAAAAATATCCTTAATTTTGTAATCAGAAGATTGAATAAAATTTTACAGATGAAAATAGAACAAATATATACAGGCTGTCTGGCACAAGGTGCATATTACATAGAAAGTGATGGTGAAGTTGCAATAATAGATCCCTTAAGAGAAGTCAAAGGCTACATTGCTAAGGCAAAAGAAGACAAAGCACAAATAAAATATATTTTTGAAACTCACTTCCATGCTGATTTTGTTAGCGGGCACTTAACCTTGTCCAAAGAAACTGGAGCCCCAATTATTTATGGGCCAACTGCCAATCCTACATTCAAGGCTACAATCGCAAAAGATGAGCAAGAATTCAAATTAGGCAAAATAAGCATCAAAGCATTGCACACGCCTGGTCATACAATGGAAAGCACGACTTACCTATTAAAGGATGAAAATGGAAAAGACTATGCCATTTTTAGTGGAGACACATTGTTTTTAGGAGATGTAGGTCGCCCGGATTTAGCACAAAAAGCAGCAAATATGTCAATGGAAGACCTTGCTGGCTTGTCTTTTGACAGTTTACGCACCAAGATTATGCCTTTGGCTGACGATGTCATCGTATACCCTGGACATGGTGCAGGTTCTGCCTGTGGCAAGAATATGATGAAAGAAACGGTAGATACCTTAGGCAATCAAAAACAAATGAACTATGCTCTTAGGTCTGATATGACAAAAGAAGAGTTTATAAAAGAATTGACTGATGGTCTAATGCCACCACCGCCATACTTTCCATTGAATGTAAAACTCAACAAAGAAGGTTATACACATATAGACGATGTTATAAAGCAAGGAGCGACTCCTTTGTCTCCAGAAGCTTTTGAAATGGCTGCCAACAATACCGAAGCCTTGGTTTTGGATGTACGTCATCAAATAGATTTCATGAAAGGGCATATCCCACGTTCAATATTCATTGGGTTGAAAGGAGGTTTCGCTCCTTGGGTTGGAGCATTGATTGCCGACGTCAACCAACCTTTGCTATTGGTTGTCGATGAAGGAAGCGAGGAAGAGGCCATTACACGTTTGTCTCGTGTTGGTTTTGACAATACCTTGGGATATCTAGAGGGAGGCATTGAAGCTTGGAAGTCTGCAGGCAAGGAAATCGATGATATGGAATCCATTTCTGCAGAAACCTTCAAAAACAAATTGGAAACAGGGAACATTCCTGTTTTCGATGTTAGAAAAGAAGGGGAGTTCATAGCTGGACACATAGAAAATGCACATTTTACTCCTCTGGACAACATTAACAAGCATTTGAATGAATTTCCAGACAACGAGCCTTTTTATGTGCATTGTGCAGGAGGATATCGTTCCGTGATTGCTTCATCCATATTGAAAAGTAGAGGCATACACAATGTAATAGATGTTGCTGGCGGCATGGGGGCCATTAAACAAGCAGGAATCCCCATTACGGACTTCGTGTGCCCATCAACACAAAAGTAATTCAGCAAAACCACTATGGAATTAATATACAACACTTGGCCTTGGTACGTCGCTGGCCCATTGATAGCCATCATTATGTTTACACTTCTAAAGTTGGGTAAGAAATTTGGGATGTCCTCCAATTTGAGAACCATGTGTACCATAGGAGGAGCTGGTCGTTTTTCTGATTTTTTCAAATTCGACTGGAAAGCCAGTAGATGGAACCTATGGATCGTTGCTGGTGTTATCGTTGGTGGTTTCATAGCTTTTAATTTTTTGACACCTACTCAACCACAAATAAATGATGACGTCGTCTTACAATTGCAAGAGTTAGGTATCAACAGTACCAACAATGCATTTTTGCCAACGGAATTATTCAGCATCGACAGCATGTTCACCCTAAAAGGATTTTCAATCTTATTGATAGGTGGTTTCTTGGTCGGTTTTGGGGCTCGCTATGCAGGAGGTTGTACTTCAGGTCATGCCATTTCTGGCATAAGCAATCTTCAAATGCCCTCTTTAATTGCTGTCATTGGCTTTTTCATAGGCGGCTTGGTAATGGTTCATTTTATTTTCCCTTTAATCTTTTAACATGAAACAAACGTTATCTTTTTTCGGCATAGGATTATTTCTAGGTATTTTATTCATTAAATCGGAAGTTGCCTCATGGTTTCGCATCTATGAGATGTTCCAGTTCAAGAGCTTTCATATGTACGGCATCATTGGTTCTGCAATAGTGATGGGAATAATTATCGTCAAGTATTTGAAATATACGCAAGCAAAAGACATCGATGGGAAGGCCATTGTAATAACACCAAAGGACAAAGGATTTGTGAGATACATCTCCGGGGGCATCATCTTTGGATTGGGTTGGGCTCTGGCTGGTGCTTGTCCTGGTCCCATGTATGTATTGCTAGGCTCAGGTTTTGCAAGCATTCTGGTTTTGATATTTGGAGCTCTCTTGGGAACATTCGTATATGGACTCATAAAGAACAAACTTCCTCACTAGGCCCAACTTAAAGTAGAAAAGACTGGTTTCGAAACATTTAACCTTCTGGATCAATCACAAAAATTAAAACCCTAGTTTTTGATTGTTATTCTTTGAACACTACTAATCCCGCTAAAAAGACAAATGCCTGAACTTCTTTGAGAAGGTCCAGGCATTAACATCCACTTTAACAATCATGACATAAAGCAGGTGCTCAACTCAGTTTATACAGTAGTTGTGAATCCGATTGTTTCCCCATACTCCTGAGAAAATACGGTATCCAAAAATACCCATTCAGTATTTGCTGTGCCCTGGGCGAAGGTTACTTTCATATATCCCCTCTTTGCTGCATCGAAGTAATTCAAACCATCTATCAACAACTTGATGGCATATTGAAAACCTGATACAACTATTGGATTCGTACCGATGTACTTTTCGAACCCAGGAGATGTGACAGATGCAGTTGCAAATTCCTTTATCGATGCATTGCCAGAATTGGAAACAATGTCATTGTACCAAGCATTGTGCGTATCCCCGGCAAGTACGACTACCTTCTTGTTAACAAAGGACTCCAAAAGCAGTTCTCGTTCTACGGGATAACCATCCCAAGCATCCAAGTTATATGGCAATACTGTATTTATTCTAGCCAATTCTTCGGAAGTCAAACTTGGGTCACTGCCCTGTGCTCTTTCTTTCAGTTCTGCCAGTTCCGTTAATTGTTGTTGAAATGTGGACATCGTATCTGAGGATACCTCCCCTGTTGCATCCATCTCTGCAATTATGGTGGCAAACAAGAAAACCAACTCTGCCGGAATGTACATTTTTCCCATCAACACTTGTTGTCCGAGAACTTGCCACTCTGCGGTGCTACCATTGATCTCATTCAAAAACCAATTTCTTTGGCTGTTGCCCAACAACGTCCTATCGGGCTTCAACCAATCCTGTTGAAAGGTTACAGAGTCGAAATCTCCTGTAGTCGCATCCACATAATTCCCTAGACTCAATTGTTTGTCCCTTCCTATTAAACGCGTATCCAACATAATCAAATTCACCAAATCTCCAATTTGAAAGCTACGATGGATGGTGCTAATGTCATTAGTCTTTGCTGGTAAGTACTCACTATAAGCTTGCAATGCATTTTGCTTTCTGGATTCGAAAGTTCCTTCACTTTCTTGGTGGTTCTCTGCTCCTCCTTTGTATGCATCATTGGCAATTTCATGATCATCCCATACACATATGAAAGGTTTCTTCTGATGTAGCAACTTCAAGTCCTCGTCTCCCCTATATTGCTTGTATCGTCTTCTATAATCATCCAAGGAAACCGTTTCTTGAGCTGGGGCATGGGTTCTACCAAGTGATTCTGTAAATACATTCGTCCCATATTCATTTTCGCCATATTCGTATATGTAATCTCCCAAATGTACCACCAAATCGATATCTGAATTAGCAATTGCATTGTACACATTGAATAGTCCAGCTGCAAAATTGGCACATGAAGCAACTCCCAGCTTTACCTCGTTGACATTTCCAGTGGGAAGAGTGATGGTTTCACCAGTAACGGAAACCGAAACATCCCGAATGTTTGCAAATCGGTAGTAAAGTTTTAGATTGGGTTCCAAGTTTTGAACTTCCACAGCTACCGTATAGTCTCTTGAAGCATCTGTAACGACCTCTCCACTTCTTACCACATCTTCGAAATTTGCATCTCTTGCCAATTGCCATATCAAATTCGCTGAAGGAAAATCGGTTGTATAGCGAGTCCATATGATGACCTGAGATTGAGTCGGATCGAAACTTGCCACTCCTGAATCGAAATTAGCCTCGTTTAAATCATCGGGGATTTGAAACTCGTCGACCAAGTCATCATCATTGGTACAACTAATGAAGTTTGGGACCAGCAATATTCCACCTGTAGCCAATAAAGAACTCTTTAAAAAGGATCTTCTGTTAAATTGTTTTTTCATATTTGGTTTAATTGTTTTGGGTTATCTGCAATAGGCATCCAAGTCTACTCAAGCTTGCCTTTGATTCTCATATTGAACCTTTTGTTCCACACATCAATGGGCATAAAAGATGCAAATGTTGAGAAACGACTATTCAAAAAAATGTTCACACATAGTTACATCATTAGTGTTACCAAGCAGTTACACCTATGTTAAAGGTTGATTAATTAAGTTTTTTGTTTTTCCTGTAACGTTTTAAAAGATTGTGCGTCATATAAGTATCAATCAAAAAATCACAATGCAATGAAAGAAGACAGACAATTACTAGTAATCACCCATTTAAGTCAACTAGTGACTTTAATAACCGGATTTGGAAGTTTGATAGTACCATTGATTCTATGGGTAACGCAGAAGGAACGTGTATACCAAATGGATAGCCATGGGAAGAGCATCATCAATTTTCAATTGAGCTTGATCATATATGCCATCGTATGTATTCCTTTGGTCCTATTGTTTGGATTGGGCATACTAGGCTTTATCATCTTAGGTATAATAGCAGTCATATTTCCCATCATAAATGCCATCAAGGCTAATAATGGTGAAAACCCATCATATCCTTTATCTCTTAATCTTATTAGTTAGTTAGTTTAAATTCGAGATAAAAAAAAGCGCTCACTTTGCAAAGTGAGCGCTTTTGGTATAAAATAGCGTCTGCTGACCTATTCTACGATCATCTTTCCTGTCATAACCTCATTTCCAATGGTAACTTTAACAAAATAGATTCCTTTACGTTGCTTCTCCAAATCTACAACTAGCACCTTACTATTTTTAAAACCTTGAGAATGCACTCTGGTTCCATAAATATCATAAACTTCTATTTTTCCGGTTTCTTTATCATCCAAAGAAATATTAAATATGCCATTACTAGGATTTGGATACAGTTTAAAATTCTTTTTAATTCCACATTCTCCTTTTTTAAATAAAATATGATGCGTGTCCCAAATTGGATCTATAGCCAAGGTCAACATATAATATTCTCCATTGTCAAGCTGGGAAAAAGCTTGTGTTGCTGTTAAATTCAAAGAACTTGGTACTGAGCCTGCCGTCCAGTTTCCGTTATATACATTGCCACCAAACTGCCATTGCGATGGTATGAATTTATCTACACGTATCTTATAGTTACCTTCACATAGACTAGCCGACCCATCCAAAATCAATTTACAATCCACAACGGGAATTGTTTGTTCTCCATACTTGGTCGATACCGTTTCATAAGAGTTTATACCTGTCAATACACCCTCTGCATCCAATCCATATTTAAATATCAAGTATTCCGCATTCCCATTTGGTTGCGCTATAAAGGTCAACATGTAATACTTATGGGGTTGAAACGCATAAAACTGCCCCAAATCTAAATTGCTTGGAGCTTGGCCTTGTGTTATCGAACCTCCGAATACCGTTGTTGTGGACCAAGTTTGTGGAACAATTTCTGCGATGCTCAAATAATACGAATCTTCACAACTACTCGCTGAGGCATCTATTGTAAAGTCACACAATACTGGGACTTGAACAGCTCCATAAGGCTGGGTCTGTACCGTTTCGTAGTGTTCTACGTTTACAAACTCCACAGAAGTCACTGGCCCAGTAACCTCACAACAATCTTCTGGGTTATACACAATACTGGCATGAAGTTTACATAATTCACCATTTGGCAATGTATAGCTGATAGTAACACTATAAGTTCCTGATCCGTAACTTGTATTTAATGATGTTGAATATGAAGACTGAGGAACGACATTGTTATTGAAAGTCCAACTGGTACTTGCTTCAGCTCCAGTCGGGATATAAGTATCAATGTATACCAATTGGTTTTCACAATCTATGGCTAGGTTCAATTCTTCCGGGCAGCAAGGTTCTACGCTAATTTCTATGCTATCTGATATGCTTTTACATTCTGAAGAAGACACAACTACTGTTATAGTGCCTGAATTAAAAGACGACACCAATGTCTCTCCCCCTACTTGCACTTCATCTCCATTATGGTACCACGTAATATTAAAATTCGGGTTATCAAATCCTTGATTGGCAATTGTTATTGTTCCTAACTCATCTCCCTCACAAGCAACAATGTCTTCCCCTAAATTAACTTGAGTTTTACAACAACCATTAACTTGAGCATCGTTATACCTAGAAATAAAATAACCACGAGAAGTATTTGAACTATAATTCGAATCTATTACTAAGTCTTCGTCTGCAATGTGATTAGTATAAGAACCAACAATTACTTGTTTATCATTAGAATCTATCATTACTTGACTCCCATAAGATAGACAAGAAGTAGCGTCAGATTCCCAAATTGTACTACCTGAGTTATTTAATCCGATAGCAAAAAAATCTTCCTTACAAGAAGATTTATTCACACTTGTATCATAACCAACAGCATACAAATCTCCACAGCCATTTATGTTAATATCCAAAGGACGTTTTTCTGTAATGTCTTTAGTCCATACCAAAGCTCCATTAGAAATGCTATAGGCAACAACTTTATTATGAACCGCCCAATAGACATTCTCATCATCAGTAACCATATCATAACCTTTATTGTTCATATTGGTGATTTTATACCCAAAAGAACTGTTGTAATCTCCATTGTCATCGAACTTTATTAAAAAGTTCTCCGCAGTATTTGGACTACCCAAGGTATAAGCCTGGCTACCATTATAAACTGTTATATTGCTTGAACCAGAATGACGGCCTGTGACAAATACATTATTCATCTCATCAATTTCAATGGACAGCCCAACTCCTCTATCAATTTTTTTAACCCATAGCAATTGTTTTGGAGCTATGGTATATTTAGCTATAAAAGATCCACCCGCATTAAGATTAAGTGTAGTAGAGCCAAAATCCAATATTCCATTTCCATTTCCTATAGCATACAAATTATTGTCCTTGACCTTAATGTCCTCAAAGCGGCTATTTCCCGTTGAAGGAATCTCTTCCCACGTAGTGCTTGTTGCTCCAATACTAGTATCTCTACTTATTATTTTAGCGTTATATGACATGCCTGTATATTTTTTGCCTGAAATATAAATCTTGGAATCGTTATATTGAATCATACCTCTTTCGTCTCCGGTAAAACTTGAGTTTCCATTAAACAGCAATAAATTTGATATATCTTCTATATCAATTAAATCACCCTGTGCATCATATGTATAAATAAACCTTCCTATTGGAACTCCTGATCCAGCATTAGTCATGGTTACATAAACATTATCCATCTCATCCAAACATGCTTTTTGAGCTTGAAGCGTTGGGGAATCTGTAATATTGACGTAGTCCCACGATTGGGCATTAATACTTTGGATTAATGCAAATAGCATCAAATAAAATATTGTTGCTTTTTTTCTCATAATAAATAGTTTTAGAATTAAATTAATTTTGATTCAAAACTATTTTCTTTTGGAGAATCTCATTCATAGAATCCTTTCTAAGTGCCAGTACGCATGTAAATAGTGACCACTAAAATTTGACTAGGGACGAGTTTATGCCAAAATGGGACGAGTTATTTTTGTTAAAAATGAATCTTTTCCAACTCCGTTACATACTTTGCACTTACTGGCAATGTTTCATCACCTATGGAGACTTCACTTTTAGATTTGGATTTCACTTTATCCAATCGTATTATAAATGAGCGGTGAATTCTTATATACTCCAATGAATCTGGTGTCAAGGCTATAAACTCGCTTATTTTGCATCGTACCGTATGGTTTTGCTTCTCTGTAATGATATCTATGTAGTTTCCTGAGGATCTTACATATAAAATCTCATCGGTTTTTATTCTAATGTCCTTTCCTGCTTCCTTGAAGACCAAATATTTCTCTTTCTTCTTTATTCTCTTAACAATCAAACGTATCAACTCCCTGGTAATGTCCTTGTTGTAAGATAGGATTCTATATTTGAAGAACATATATATCAAAACACAAGTTCCCAAGACACAAATCGAATAAAACCACCAACGTTTCCAAAATGGTGGTGAAATGGAAAATGAATAGTCTATCATCTCTTCATAACAATCACCCGTCATATCCAAGCAAGCCATTGCTTTAAATGTATAGTTGCCAGAAGCCAATGCCGAAAAAGTGATCTCTCTATTTCTAGAATACTGCCAGTTGTTGTTTAACCCTTCGATTTTATACTTGTAGATCAGTTTTTTATTGAATGAGACCCCTTCAACAAAAAAAGAAAGCTTGTTCTCTTCATAGTTTAATTTTAAAGATGTATTCAGGTCTCTTGTAGAATCATTTACTTTGACATGTTTCAGCTTTAAAAAGAGCTCGGGTAACGCATTGTCTTCCAAAATCTTTTTAGGGAAATAACAAAGCCCGTTTTTGGTCCCTACCCAAACAGTGTCCTTTATGATTTCTACATCTTCCACCTCATTGCTCAATAAACCATCATTTTTATTCAATCCTGATATTTCATAGGTATTGTCTCCAAAAAGCGCTACTTTGTTAATTCCAGAATCCGTACAAACCCATAATGTATGGTCATCCTCAAAATATACTTCATTGACGGTGTTGCTATATAGACCATCGGATGCATCTATATTACTAATCCCTTCTTCTCTATATACGACTATTCCTGCTCCAATGGTAGCCATGTACATGGCATCTTCATTAAAATTGATGTCAATGTCTTCTATCCTATAAGACAATAGCTTGTTTTTTGAAGCTAAGCTTATCACAGAATCACTTACCGTTTTAAACAACCCTTTTGAAGTCGCTATATAAGTCTTCCCTCCAAATAAACAGGCATCCAAGCATCGTTCGCCTACAAGAATTTTCTTTGTTTCCTTTAAGGAGATTTTTCTTGTATAACCATTTGTAGAAGCAAAAACAATATCATCTTGAGGTTCAGAAAACTTAAGTGTATAATGTACTTCCTCTTCTCTTTCATCATTTTTAGAATACCTTGTCAACACATTGTCCATATGAACAAACAATTCACCTCTATTTGAGTTGTATTCTACAAATGGCACCACGCCCTTAATGGATAGCGTCTTGTCATTCAACAAATTGCTTTTTTCATCGTCCAGACACACTAAATCTCCATTTTGGTATGATACATATAACTTGTCATCATATCCTTTTGCCAGTGCCATTACTGTTTTACCAAGTGTTTTATCTATCTTCTTTGTGAAAATATTCGGGTTTTTAATATAAAAAACGCCTGAATTCAATGTAGTCAACCAATAGCCTCCTTCTTGATCCATTAAAAAACTGGTTACGGCTTTACCTTCCAGAAAAGAATTGAGAACATTGCCTTCCATATCCATAATTTGAGCTCCATAATAATCATATCCCACTAAAAAGCGATTGGCATCTATGCTATTGACCCCTATTATGGGGTAACCAGTATTTATTTTTTTATCAGTCCTATCTTCAATGTTTAAGATTTCAATGGAACTACCATTGATGGATAATATGTTTCCAGTGCTATATATTGATTTTCTTAAAAGATTACTTTCATTCTCTCTTCTTATTTCTTCATCCTTCAAAGGCTTTAATTCCTCAGTCAAAAAAGAAAAGGTTCTGTTATCAACATCCGCATGAACAACCTTATATAATTTATCGCAATCATTTAATTCCTTTCCTCTTTTCACGAGAAGTCCTTCATCATCAATAACGATTTCTCCATTCATTTTTGAACACCCTATGTGCAAGCTATTGTCTTTATCTAGGTAAACACTTTCTATAACAGCACTTGGAGGCAATGTTTCACTTAGAAGAGCATTGAATTCGTAAGTCGTGAATTCTTTAAATCGTTCATTGAAGAAAAACAATTTGTTTGTATGCAAAGTAGCACACCAAATTTGTCCATTCGTCTGTGGAAAAAAATCTAAAACGACAGAACTGGGGATCCCTTCCTTTACTCCATATTTTTTAAATTCGTAGCCATTGTATGCAGCCAAACCTCTATCTGAGGCAAACCAGATATTGCCATCTTTCGATTGATAGACATCATAGATTTGGGAGCTAGGCAACCCTTCGTCTACACCGAAGTGCTCATAAATAGGCTCTTGACTATAGCAATTTTGAGAAATGAACAAGCATATGCAAAGGTTTAAAGCAAATGTTTTAAACGTCAGGAGGGATTTTAGCATGTTTTTTTATAATGGTAAGTATGATCTTTGAATTAAAAACACGATGAATACTATACTTTAAAAGGGATTGTTACTTATTCATGTACTTCCCTTTCTTGCTACCTGCATAAATCTCATATTTCAACAAACGTGACTCCAGTTTCGCATTTTTAAGGTGTATTTTTCTAGACGGTCTTAGTCCAACATGTTTTATTGCTTCGATGTTTGATGTTATGAACCAAGCATCCGTATTTGGGTAATTCTGTTTCAAGGTATCACCTATGTTCTTGTAAAATTCTTCCATTTCGATGTCCAAACGTTCACCATATGGAGGATTGAACACCATATGCAATTTTCGATCCCCTCCTTTTTGGGTTTTGAAGAAATCTTCGTGCTTTATGGAGATGAATTCATCCAAGTGTGCATTTTTCACATTGTCCTTTGCTTTGGTAACTGCACTTGGAGATTTGTCGAAACCAAATATTTTATAATGGAAATCCCGAGTCTTGTTCAATAGGGATTCCTCTATCTTTTCAAACAATTCCACATCCCAATCTTGCCAACGTTCAAAGGCAAACTCCTTACGCATCAAGTTTGGTGGAATGTTACAAGCAATCATGGCTGCCTCTGCCAACATTGTTCCACTACCACACATTGGGTCCATAAAGTCAGATTGCCCGTCCCATCCTGAAAGCATTATCAATCCTGCCGCCAGAACCTCGTTTATCGGAGCTATGTTAGTAGCCATTTTGTAACCACGCTTGTGTAACGAATCCCCAGAGGTGTCCAAGGAGATATTACAAGTTTCCCTGTCTATGTGCACGTTGACTTTTAAATCCGGAAACTTCAAGTCCACACTGGGACGCTCACCAGTCTCATCCCTGAACTTGTCTACGATGGCATCTTTGGTCTTTTGAGATATGTATAACGAATGTGTGAATACCGTGGAGTTTAGGGTAGAATCTACTGCAATGCTTCCTGAAGATTTCAAGTAATTGCTCCAATCCATCCTATAGACTTGATCATACAAATCCTTTTCGCTTCTAATCCTAAACGTGTGTATCGGCTTTAAAATCTTTGTTGCTGTACGCAAAGCCAAATTGGCCTTGTACATAAAACCTTTATCTCCAACAAAACTAACATTACGAACGCCAGATTTAACCTCCCTAGCTCCTAATTGTGTTAGTTCCTTCGATAATAATTCTTCAAAGCCAAATAAGGTTTTGGCTACCATTCTGAAATTTTCTTCCATTATTTTCGTCTAATAGATTGCAAAAATACTCTATTTTTGTACCAAACAAACAATTAAGTAAAACGAGATTCCCATTTTAATGGGAAATATTATGACAAAAGACAAAACAACTTGGTATGCCTCTTGGTTCGACACCCCTTTTTACCACATTTTATATAAAGATAGAGATTATACGGAAGCAGAAAGTTTCATGTCCAATCTTACCGAATATTTGAATATTCCCGAGGATGGCAAAATTTTGGATTTGGCTTGTGGAAAGGGACGTCATTCGGTTTACTTGAACAGCATCGGGTACGATACTACAGGTGTCGATCTATCCGAAAATAGCATTGCTCATGCCAAACAATTTGAAAATGAGACGTTGAAATTTGAAGTCCATGACATGTGCAAGCCCTATGGTTCTCAATTTGATGCCGTTTTCAATCTCTTTACGAGCTTTGGGTATTTTGACAAGGCAGAAGACAATTTGAATACCATAAAAGCCATAAAAGCCAATCTTAACGACTATGGCTTTGGTGTAATCGATTTCATGAATAGCGAACATGTCATTGACAATTTGGTGACTGAAGACAAAAAGACGGTAGAAGGCATCGATTTCATTTTACGACGTCGCGTAGAAAATGGTTTCATAATAAAAGATATTTCATTTACCATAGAAGGACAGTCCCATAATTATCAAGAACGTGTGAAAGCATTGACTTTGAAAGATTTTGAAGCATACTTTGAACGTGCTGGAGTTTATTTGATTGATGTCTTTGGAGATTATAAATTACGTAAATTTGACAAAAAATCCTCTGAACGTTTAATTCTCATTTTTAAATAGCGAATGCTTACAATAATACTCCCCATCCTATCCGTGGTGCTCGGTTTTTTGATTGTTTTGATTTTAAAACCAAAACAGAACAAAAACCTAAAGTTACTATTGGCATTTAGTGGTGCCTTTCTTCTATCCATAACTGTTTTCGATTTTTTACCAGAAGTATATCATCATGATAGTAAGAACGTAGGCTTGTTCATAATGATAGGAATCTTGCTCCAAATCATCTTGGAGTTCTTTTCCAAAGGTGCCGAACATGGACATGTCCACATCGATAAGGAAGCCACGACATTTCCTTGGTTGCTTTTCATAAGTTTGAGCATTCATAGCATCCTAGAAGGGATTCCAATTGAAACACATCATAACTTGGTATACGGCATCATTATCCATAAACTACCCGTGGCCATTATTCTGGCTACTTTTTTCATGGCTTCGAAACTGAGCAAGGTCAATAGTATCCTATTCTTGTTGTTGTTTGCCTTGATGACTCCTCTGGGGGTGTTTCTGGCTTCCAACTTTACATTCATAGACAGTTATTTCACAGAAATATCCGCTGTGGTCATCGGGATCTTCCTGCATATTTCGACCACCATTCTATTTGAGAGCAATGAAGGCCATAAATTCAACATAACAAAGCTTTTAACCATTGTGTCCGCAATTGTCCTAGCTTATTTCATATAACATAAATAACAATGTTCTCCAAAGAAGAATCCCGACAAATACGACAACTCTTTTGGACCAGCTTCGGAAAATCCTTTCCGAGGAAATGGATCTTATACAATACAAAAATAAAAGGGTTCAGCTTTAAATTTCATTTTGACAATAGGACTGCTGCAGTATTTCTGGATTTGGAAGATGATTTAGAAAACAGGATAAACCATTGGGAGAAATTGCAATCCTTGCAATCCATTCTTGTGGAAGACTATTTACCCGAAGCTATTTTTGAAGAAGAATACTTTTTGGAAAATGGAAAGGAAATATCCAGAATCCATATAACTCTCGATCAAAAAGTATCCATTCACAATAAAAACACTTGGCAAATGGTCATGGAGTTCTTCAATGAGAAAATGGCTGCTTTTGAGGATTTTTTCAATGAATATAAAGATGTCATAAATCCATAGTGGATTATTTTCATTTTTCGACAAGCAATTAAAAAAGCGGCTTGGATATAATCCAAGTCGCTTTTTTAATGTCAACTATCATCCAAATTTTAATTTGGAATGCAATCCATATTAATTGTTAGTGGTAAACGAAGCAGAACTTGTTCCTCCATTTGTAACTGTTCCATCTGCATATTTAGCATAAGGTCTGAAATAATAGGTTGTTGAAGCTGTCAAGCCTGTAATTAATTCTGAAGCATAACTAGTTGTTAAGATATTACCTTGATAACCCTCAATGTCCTTAAGTGTACTGCTTGAAAAATCGTCGTTCACACTATACTCATAACCTATTTCCATTGGCATTTCTTTTGCTATGTCAGAAAGGTTTACCGTAGGTGTAACTTCTGTTTGAGAGATAAAAAATGGATCTGATTCCATTTCCATCGTTATAGTTCTTGTACTACTGGCATCGACATCCGTACTTGATTGTATTTCATTTCCATAAAAATAAGTACCATCACTCATTTCAAAATAACCTCTTATATAGTATGTTTGTCCACTAGGTAAATTTATAATGTCTCCAGTAACAGAATTCTGAGGCCCAATTGCTACCACCGTATTTGTTTCACTCACTTCTGTATTTGTTGACGCCCCATAGACAAAACCTCTACTTGTCACACTTGATGACGGTGAAGTGTCTTGAAACGCTCCAGATACCATCAGGTTCACCGTACCATCGCTATTTATTAAAAAGTCCGTATCTGCATTTGTTGTAAAAGATCTTTGTATTCCCAAAGCTGTTACGTCATCATCATTTGAGCAACTTAAGGCTAATGTTAAAACTGTCAGACATAGAACTGTTCTTAATGCATTTTTCATTGTTTTCATTGTTTTTGTTTTTTATTGTTTATTGTCTTCGTCTATTTACGGTACAAAAGAGTTCTTGGACTTTAAAAAATAAAGTCTTTTGAGAATCGATATGCATTGATTTGGTTTTCCCACAAAAAAATGCTTCAACTTCCACTAATGTCATAGTGAAAACTGAAGCATGCTTTATACAAAGTCAACCAAAAAATCACGCTTCCAATTTCTTCTTCAGTGTTGAAGCTCAATTCTATTTTTTAATTCGGGGGCAAATCTACGTGTGTACGAATGAATTTTCTTATAACGAAATATTAATTTTCATACAATGCCAATCGATATTTGTTTAGGTGTGTCATTCCTTCATATGAGTTCTTTATGAAAACCATGTTCTTATTATTCTCCTTTGCTTATCAACTCCCCAATATCAACAAAACCCCTATCAATAGAAGAACAACCCAACCTGGATGTCTCCCCTTGGTTCCAACCAAAACCAACAAAGAACTCAAGATCATAGTACCACTCATTGATTGCAACATAAAATCCAAAATGTCAGAATTAGAATTTTCTTTCATTAACGAGGTCTTTATCAACATCATCCCGATACACCAACCAAAGAGAGAAGCCAAATGCCATGTTGCCCATAGTATCCTCATATGCCTACCTCTCAACCCCTTGCTTTCTTTTGAGGGGACTAAACTCCCTTTGTTTCTTTTATCTTTAAAAATCAAAAATTCTCCAAGTATAGAGTGTACGATCCCCAAGAGAAAACATAGAATGCCAGCTACAAATAAATAAATGTTCATAATTCAAAATTTCATTTATGTTTTTATTGGAATAATTGACTATGATTCATTTCTTGAATGTAAATAAAAACCTTGCCAATACCCCCTTATGATCACTAGGCCATGGCAAATGGTTCGCCAAGAACTTTTCTTCATTTGTGCTTGAAGTTTCCAATTTATCATAGACATAGGATGATTTTGGACCGACAATGAACACTTCTTTTATTTCCATATCATTCCCTTTGAAGAAGATGTAATCCACCCTATCTCTTTCATCTGCCAAAGAGGTCCAACTCGTGGATTTCTTCTCGTTGGCATAAGAAGGCCATGTAATTCCTGGATTGGTCATTTCATTTGGATAGAATGTCCTAAAGGCATCTACAAAGCCTTCTTCATGCAGTTTCTTTGTATTGTACCAAGGAACGACTGCTCCATTATGGTCAAACCTGTCTTTTGTTTTCTCTGTCCAATCCAAAAAGGAAGGTTCATTGAAATCCCCCATTAAGATTATTGGATTCGATTCTGATTTCACGGAGTCTAGAAATGAGGAAATGGCTTCGTCCCTTGTCGATTTTAGATTATAGGCACGAATTGAATCCAAATTTATATTTGGTAACGGTTTACCTTTTCCATCATCCATCATCTTCCAATTGGGATCTCCTCCATTATAGCCTCTTGGCAAATTGGATGCATAGTAGGTGTAATCCAAATGAACTCCAGAAACTAAGATCATATTCCCATTCACATTTACATTGTAGTTCACCACTGTCCCTTTATCGGTGTTCTTGAATACTTTCATACCATTCTCCAATGGGTATTTGCTAATAAACGATACATCTCCACCAACATATCCCTTGTGGTACCTTTTCCCAGTTTCCTTCAAAGCATCGACTATTTTGGTGGTCCAATCTTGATTTTTGTAGTTTCTTACTTCCACAAAGCAAACAACATCAGGATCAGTCTCCACTATGACATCGCGAATTTTCTCCAAGCCATTGGGTACCGAGGTACCTTCTTGCCAGACATTGAAGGTCAAGAAAGAAAGTTCTTTTTCTTTTTTATCCACACAGGATTGAGCAATCATCAACAATGAAATAATTGCTAAGTGCAATAGTGCCTTTTTCATTTCGTTCGCAACGTTGTATTAGGATTTACTACTTTTTCTTTTTTTTGAAATTACAGAATATTTGCATTAGTAATCCAATTATAAATTTAAGGATAGTTTTTACTCCACTCATCAATCACACATGTTATTTCCATTTAATCTATGAAGAGATCAGTTACTTGATGTAAAAATCTATTTTTAATACTCTTTTAACAGCTGTGTCAAAAAAAAACATTAATTTTGAAACGATCATTTCAAATAAAATGCCGAAAGTAGAAACTTTTAATAGGAAACTCGTATTGGATCAAGCAACAAATGTCTTTCATAACAAAGGCTACAATGCTTCATCCATGCAAGATTTGGTGGATGCCACAGGCTTGAATCGCTCTAGCATCTATAACTCGTTTGGTAGTAAATTGGATATCTTCTTCGAGTGTTTAAAGCTATATCAAACACAAGCACAGGAGGCTTTTTCTAAAATAATCATGGATTCCAAATGCCCTACGTATGCCATAGAGGGTATTTTCGAACTATATTTAAATGAAATAACCAAGGACAAGGAAAACAAAGGCTGCCTTATTTCCAATTGTACTGCGGAAATGGGGAACCAAAAATCATCAATTACAACTTTTTTGAGTACCAATCAAGATGGTATGATCGCTCTTTTGGAAGAGTTGATAAAAAATGCACAAGAAAAAGGGGACATTAATGTGACCAAGACATCAAAAGATTATGCTCTATACTTGTTTTCTGCTTTGCAAGGTTTTAGAATGACAGGTATTTTGATAAATGACAAAACACAATTGAGAAGCATTGTGGACACAACACTTCAAAACTTAAAATAATTTTTTTTTAACACATTTGAAACGATTGTTTCAAATAAAAACAAAACAAATGAATAAACTGGAAAACAAAGTAGCCATTATTACAGGAGCGAATAGTGGTATCGGATTGGCAACTGCCAAATTGTATTTGAAAGAGGGAGCCAAAGTCGTTCTCTCAGGGCGTCGTAAAGAGGCATTGGAAGATGCTTCAAAAGATCTTGAGGGTGATTTCATCACTGTTGTGGCCGATGTTGCCAAACCAGAAGACAATGTGAGATTGATAAAGGAAGCTACTGCCAAATATGGAAAGATAGACATATTGTTCCTGAATGCTGGCATAGCACCTCTCTCTCCTACTACGGATGTTACGGAAGTACATTATAACGAGGTATTCGACATCAACGTAAAAGGTCCAATCTTGGCAACGAAAGAAGCCTTACCACATCTAAATGATGGTGGAAGCATATTATTCACAAACTCGATCGTTCATCAGAAAGGTTTTGACGGACTGGGAATATATTCTGCCAGTAAAGGAGCATTAAGAGCATACTCAAGGGTATTGACTTCAGAAGTGAAATCTCGTGGCATCAGGGTAAACTCAATTGCTCCTGGTCCAATTGACACCCCAATCTATGGAAAAATGGGCTTGCCTCAAGATGTTGTTGAAGAAATGGGCAAAGGTTTTGCAGAACAAGTTCCATTAGGTCGCTTCGGTACTTCTGAGGAAGTTGCCAAGACCGCTTTGTTCCTGGCCTCGGACGATGCATCTTACATCAATGGTGTGGAATTGGAAGTAGATGGCGGTTTGAGTCAAATATAACCTTCTCATTGTCATATGAAAAAAAATGCCTGAAAATCAATTTTCAGGCATTTTAATTATGTGATTGTAATCTAAGATCGATTCCTTCTTTTTCAGATTGTACACAATTGCTTTTAGTTGTTTTTCCTATCTAAAGACCAAAGTCGTTATTTTTGCATCGGCCAGATCCATGTTCACTTCGAAATAAAAGGTCAAATTTCCAGAGGTATTCACATCGTTTGCCCACAAGAAGGTGCTGTAGGTCTCTTCCATATTTATACCTGGCATGTCTTTCTGCTCAAAAACCCCATTGCCATAGACTTTTAATGAATTGTTGTATAGTCCCACCTTTATCAAATTGTCATCGACCACCAATTCGACAAGGAAGAGTATGTTATCTCCTGCATGCACATCATTTACAACAAAAGGTAACCTTGCAGATGCTTGATAGCTTCCTCCATTGTAATCCGTAATGTTGTTGACATTACCTGACTGTGTTTCATCTATCGCGTCTCGGAGCACGAAATCTTGTATTTTTGGGCGCCCTACACAGGCCCATGTGGTACCATCGTAAAATTGAATGCATTTTAATGCGCTATTGTATCTCATCGTTCCTTCCACACTATTTCCTGATTGGGTTTCGTCTCCCAATTCGACCCAACCGACAACATCGAGTTGATTGGATGGATTGGTGGTACCAATGCCTACTTGAGCGAAAATAGCATTGACAAAAATAAATGACAGTAATAAAACAAATGTTTTTTTGTAGTAATTCATGGTTGATTTTATTAAGGGTTGTTTGTTAAGGGTTATGGTATTGCATAAGAAGATGTAGCAATTTTTGCTTATGGGTTGATTGGTAAAACAACGTAAGTTACTTGACGTGGAAAGAGAGCATCGGTTTCTACTTTATTGCATCAAGTTAATGGAACGGTGGCTTTTAGGATTTGTCCTCAATCAAAGATACGCCATTCAAATCTGTAGTCAATACATCACTCATATAGTCGAAGTATGGTCTAATTGCCTTAAATGACTCATCAATGGTGTTTAGGAAGTTGGCATCCAAAACCTCTTTGTCCGTGAACTTCTTGGTGAAGATGTATTGTTTCTTCTTTATCAGGTCAATTGCAGGATGTTCTTTGTTAAAGCCTTTTGGGGCAGTTTTGACCTCATCTCCAACAAAACCTCCCCATATGTCCTTAAATGCCTTGTTTTCGAGGATATCTCGTATTTCTTGGTCATCCATTTCAAATTCCTTGCGAATGCGCAACAAATCTTCTTTGGCTGGTTCCCAAAAGCCAGTGGCTATGAAGCTTTCATCGTTGGGTTGGATATGGAGGTAATAGCCTCCTCTAAGCCTTGGTTTGGTTCTATGAAAAGAACCTCCAAAATGGGTTTTGTATGGTTGTTTGTTCTTGGAGAAACGAACATCTCTATAGATTCTGAAAATCTTTAGTTTGTCTATCTCATCATGCACATTCAATCGTTCCAAGATGTCATTGTAAAAAATCTTTATTTCCGCCTCTATCGCCTTGAATTCTGGTTTATGCTCGTTGAACCAATCTCTATCATTGTTCTTTTCCAGTTTTTTGAAAAATTTGAAGACGTCCTTGTGTACGGTTTTACTCATTGCCAAGCTTTGTTTTTGGGTTGGTAGTTTTTAAATATAATTCATTTTCCATACGAATGCATAAAACTTCGTATCTCATTTTCTAAAATTACAAAAGCTTTGGACATTATTCAAATGCAATGCTATTTAATATGAGTCCCGAAGCTGGAGCGATGTAATATATGTCTCCTTCATAGCCTTCCTTCAAACTCGCCTTTATGTCTTCCAACGTACGCTTTCCTTGCCCTAGGTCAATCAAAGTCCCCATCATCAATCGTATTTGATTTCGCATAAACCCCTTCCCTCTCACTTTGAGCAAATAGGTTTGCTCTGGAAAGAAACTAGCAGTGTATTTCGTGTTCTCTATCAATTCGCAACCCAATACTTCCCGATGGTATACTCCATTGTCCGTTGGCTTGTAGCAATAATTTTTGAAATAATGCTCCCCTTCGAACAATTTGGCTCCTTGTTTCATTAGCTCTATGTCCAAATCGTCAAGGATGGTAGTCATTATTGGAGCACAAAAGGGATGGAATTTACCTCCAAAGGCAAACATGTAATGATACTCCTTCACCTTGGAATGCTGAATGATGTTGAATTTCGCATCGACTTCACGTATGCTCAAGGCTCGAATGTCCTGAGGCAAATTATGGTTGAACAATTTTAAAAAATCATCAAAATCAATGATTGGCTCTCTTAAAAACAATTCGAAAGCCGCATTTTCAGCGGATACCATGGCATCGGTCCTACCAGATACCAAACTTTTGAAATACTTACCTTCCAATATGTAATTCAAGGTTCTGTCTACCATAAGGTGCAAGGTCTTCACATTTGGTTGTTTTTGCCATCCGTGAAAACGATAGCCTAGATATTGGATGTTGATAACGTAAAAATACTTCTTCAAAATGTAGTTTTTATTGGCTCGAAAATAATTCATTAAAACACATTTGGCAAAAATTTTATACATTGTATATCTATTAAACCAACCAAAACTGAAATTATGACCGATTCCACATCACAAAAAGTACCCGTAGTATTTTGGATTATTGCCGTTATTGCCATCATTTGGAATGCAATGGGTGTTAATCAATATTTGCAACAAGCATATCAAACCGATGCCTTCAAAGCCGGCATGCCGAGCGAAGAAGCTTTGGAAATGGCAATCAATACACCTTCTTGGGCAATGTCTGCATTTGCAGTTGCCGTGTTCTTTGGATTGTTGGCAAGTATCGCACTCATATTAAAAAAGCGTTTGGCCATTCCTTTGTTCCTTATTTCCTTGATAGGAATTATCGTTCAAATGATTCATAACGTATTCATAAGCGATTCGGTAGAGCTTATGGGAAGCATAGCAATCATTTTTCCAATAATTATTTTAGTTATTGGAGTATTTCTATATTTTTACTCCAAGAGATCAATGGCCAATGGCTGGATTTCTTAACAATTTAACCAACTGATTTTTTTACGAAGAGGGCATCAAAAACAATGATTTTGATGTCTTCTTCATTTTAACTCTCTTTGACTTTTTGATTGAAATGAAAACTTTCAAATGCTTACAATCGATTTGTAAGGAGACTAAAAAGACAATTCAATGGGGAATTGTAAAAATCAAGAAGCGTTTTTTGGCTATAAGTATTAGATTTGCTCCTTTTTTGACAAAGACTATGTTTTTAAAGAATAAATATCCTTTTGATCCCACTCCAAGTCACCATTTCATCATTGCTTTGGCTTTGGCCATTTGGGTTTTTATATTTCTATATTTTACAGAGCCATTGGATGTAAATGAATTTGAAAACATAGAAAAACTGGTATACTTGCCTTTATATGCCTTTCTTGGCGCTTTATGCTATTTATCCTTTTTACCTTTTCAGTACTATTTATTTAAAAAGAACAATACCGTTTGGACCATTAATCAGGAAGTATTGTTTATCTCACTGTTTTGTATCGTAGGCATCCTGCTACTAAGGCTCTTTTACCTATATGTCGTAGTCCTTGGTGAGCCAAACCCTTATACCTTTTGGTTTCATTTAAGACACATTCTACTTCCTGCCCTCGTAACAATTGTCCCCATTATTGTCATTGGGAGGTATGCCTTTGGAAAATACAAAGGCAAAAAGCAAGAAGAACAGAAAATAGAAATTGAAGGAGAAGGTAATTACGAAAGTTTACGCTTATTTTCAAATGAATTGATTTGCATAAAAGCATCTGACAATTACATTGAAATATTTTACATATCCAACAATATCTTGAAAAAGAATCTAATTAGAAATAAACTTTCCTTGGTGGCAGAATTGTTTCCAGAATTGTTACGTACCCATCGCTCCTACTTGGTCAATCCTTTCCATTTTCAACAATGGAAAACAGAAAAAAACAAACATTTGCTGATACTCTCCCATAGCATTGAAATACCTGTTTCCAAAACCTATCTGACAAAAGTAAAAACTATGGTTGATTTCACCACAACATAGTCATGTTTCACCCCAATCCTCAGATATAACTTAATCTATTGCATCTTGTGATATTATTTTTGGCTTTAGAATTTTTAACCTAAAAATAATAAATCATGAAATCGACAATTGCACTTCTCGTTACTTTTTATTCTATCATTCCATTCATTTTTGCACAAGACAGCAAACAAAAAGAAGTCCTCATCATAGGTACGATGCATACTGTACCAAAAATTGTAAAACACAGTTACAAACCAATGTTGAAATATGCAAAAAAATATAATCCACAGGCCATCTACGTAGAAAGCCCGATGCCCAACGATTCGATCAGTTGGAACTACCTAAAAAATGGCTGGTCCAAGAATTACAGTACCTTTTACAAATTGTCCGATTCACTCCAGAGGTCATTCAGTTTTGACAACATAAAATTCAACATCACTCTGAGCAAACCCTTCGAAAATCTATCCATTGCAGATTTAAACTATCTAATCACTTGTTTTGCCTATTTAAGAAACGAACCCAATCATGCTTTTTACAAATACATAAAATCACATGGCATTGAAGGGCAAAAAAAGCCTACACGCCATGTAGATGGAGATTTATCAATGCCCTTGGCACTTGCCCTGAACATAAAGACATTGACACCTATGGACGACCAACAGACCAATGACAAATACCACCTTGCTTGGAAGAAATGTGCAATGGAAGGACGCAACAATGGCAATAACAAAATAAACAGCATAATGAACAAGCGTGACTACAACAATTCGATATTGCCAGCCATTTTCAGAAGATTGGGTAGGCATGTAAACAAACGAAAAAAACTTAAACGTTTGGACAAGCTTAGTGCTTTCTCCTATGTTGCCATTAAAACTGAAGGCTGTACCGATGGAGAACGCTATTGGAATGAGCGCAATGCCAGAATGGCAAAGAATATTGCCACACAAGTTTCAATGAATGATCATAAAAGAAACATTGTCATCGTTGGAGCTTCCCATGTGATAGGACTGGAAAAGGAACTAAGGCAGAATTATCCAGATTTGAAAGTTATTTTAATGAATGATTAACCCAAAACACACATTTTTTGAAAAAAAAATCAAACTTCAAGCAACCTTTTGATGTAAATTAATGTCTTTTATAGTATAGAAGAACGTATTTAAATCAATGAATCAACGTATAATAGGAATTGATGTCGCAAGGGCCATAGCCATAATTGGCATGATCATAGTCAACTTCAAGATGGTGTTTGGACAAAAAGGATCGAATTGGTTGCAAACAATTGTCTCTGCCCTAGATGGTAAGGCAGCAGCTACATTTGTTGTATTGGCTGGTGTAGGCATTGCTTTTATGACCAATAGAGCCATCGAAAACAATGACGACGCAAAGCTGAGACACTCTCAAATCAAGATTGTCAAAAGAGCTCTATTGCTTTTCATAATAGGATTGTCCTACCTTTTCATTTGGCCGGCAGACATCTTGCACTTTTATGGTATCTATATGCTGTTGACTCTTCTATTGGTTCGAAGCAATCCGAATAGAGTTTTGGTATCTGCACTACTCCTCATACTTGTCTACCCCCTATTGATGACCATTCTCAGTTATGACTCTAATTGGAATTTCACAACTTTTGAATATATCGATTTTTGGACTTTTAGTGGCTTTTTAAACAACTTGTTCTACAATGGATTTCATCCAGTATTTCCCTGGACTGCATTTATGCTCATTGGTTTGTGGTTTGGGAAACAGGATTTGAATGACGATGTCTTCATAAAAAAATCTCTTTGGATCAGTCTGTCTCTTTTCATCCTCCTAAACCTCATATCCGTAGGTTTCATTTCCCTTTTGTCCAACGGGGATTCAGATATAGCTTCAGAACTTTCCTTAGTTTTTGGAACCAGTCCAATGCCTCCATTGCCCATTTACATGCTTACGGGAAGTTGCATTGCCATATTTGTCATTTCACTCTCTATCTTGGTTTCCAAAAAATTAAAAAACAACATCATCATCAGATCCTTATCAAAGACAGGGCAATTGGCCTTGAGCTTCTATGTTGCTCACGTTGTCATTGGAATGGGAATCATTGAAATTGTTGGTTACAAGGAATTAGGAGAATACACCCTGGAATTCTCCATCCTATATGCACTCCTATTTAGCCTGTTATGCATTTTGTTTGCCAAGGTATGGCTGAAATATAAAACAATAGGCCCTTTGGAATGGATAATGAGAAAATTATCAAATTAAAAACTCCGCTACATTCTTACAAAAGGTTGTTACAATGTGACATTCAAATTGTTTTTCAATTTCAAAATACTCAAATTTGATTCAAAAACTTAACAAATCACTTAAAGCCAAATACTTATGAAGTCAAAAAATGATTATTCCCTTAATGCTAAGTTTCGTCTTCACCATTCAAATCGTCAAGTGTCAAGACACTTTTTCAATCATAGCCGTAGATAGCCAAACAGGAGAGGTAGGCAGTGCAAGAGCTTCATATGTGGATTTGTTCCAAACCAATCTTTCAGACGATGATTTCCTTGGAGAATTAGTTTCCAACGTAGGAGCCATAAATACCCAAGCATACTATTCTACAGTTAACCAAAACAATGCAACCAACAGAATGCTCGCTGGAGACACTCCCAATCAAATCATTCAATGGTTAATAGCCAACGATGTCTCATCTCAACCAGAGATCAGACAATATGGAATTGCAGCAATTGTCAACGACAGTCCATCTACTGCAGCGCATACGGGAACATCAACAGATAATTACAAGGGACACGTAACCGGTCCTAATTATTCCATTCAAGGCAACATCTTGTTGGGCCAAGAAGTATTGGACAATATGGAAACTCAATTTTTAAATGAGCAAGGAGACCTCGCCTGTAAACTGATGGCTGCTCTTCAAGGTGCTAAAATGGTAGGTGCAGATACGAGATGCAATTCCAACGGAACCTCTTCACTCTTTGCTTTTGTAAAGGTATCCCAACCAACTGATCCTTTCGGAATCCCATCCTTCAGGGTTTCTGTAAGAACCCATGCAAATGCCCAGATCGAACCCATAGATTCCTTACAAACCAAATTTGACCTGGTTCGTGATTGCACGGTATTGAGTGTTCCGGAAACACCAAACTTCGAAAAACGACTTTCTGTCTATCCCAATCCTTCAAATGACAAATTAACAATAGAGAACAAAACAAAGGAAGCATTCAATTTGTCCTTAATCGACAATACAGGAAAATACATCTACCGGAAAACTTTAAATGGCAAGAGTGATGTCGATGTATCTAAATTCAATGCTGGCATCTATTTCTTGAAGATAACCAACCTAGACGGACCTTTGTCAAAAAAAATAATAATTGAATGAGATATGTGGCATCCAAAAAACAAAATATCGACAGTTTTCATCCTACTGATGCTTTTTAATTGTACTGGACAAGAAAGCAAAAAGGCAAAACAAAATATCGGAGATCTTTGTCAAGGTTGCGAAGCCATCTTTGAATATGGCAACAAAAAGCTTGAATTCAAGGACACGCTCCCTGGCTTTGAGGAAAACATCCCAAAATTGGCAATTACCGGAACCATTTTCAAAAAAGATGGAAAAACACCAGCTGAGAACGTTATCGTATACATATACCACACCAACAGACAGGGTATCTATGAAACCAAAGGCAATGAAGAAGGTTGGGCAAAAAACCATGGGATTGCTCGTGGGTGGATTAAAACGGGCAAAGATGGGAAATATGCGTTTCATACTTTTCGTCCTGTAGCATATCCAAATAGCACAGAGCCTGCACATATACACGTCACCGTAAAAGAACCAAACACAAACCCATATTACATAGAGTCCTATTTTTTTGATGATGATCCGCTTTTGACTGCCGATAAAAGAAAAGCATTGAAAAATCGTGGTGGTTCGGGGATTGTGACACCAAAAATGGAAAATGGTATTTTAACCCTAAGACGCAACCTCATCCTAGGAAAAAACATACCAGACTATGAATAGATCCGTTTTTTGCAATGCTGGAAAACCAAAGTAATCAAATTTTGAATTCGTTACTTTTCGTTAACTTGTCCCTTACAAATTTCCTACCATATTAAGAAAGCAAACAATGGGACGAACAAAACAGATTGCCAACCGGTTCAGAGAAGTCACTTTAAATGGTCTCTGGATCGCCAATACCAATTACAAGGATCAATTGTCCAACTTGACTTGGGAACAAGCTACGATGAAAATTGGGTCTTTGAATACAATAGCTGCTCTTACCTTCCATATCGATTATTACATGTCTGGGGTATTGAATGTATTCAATGGTGGCCCATTGGAAATCAAGGATAAATATAGTTTTGACCTCGCTCCCATCGAATCTCAAAAAGCTTGGGAATTGCTTTTGAATACCTTCTTGGACAACGCAGAGCAATTAGCTCGATCAATAG
The DNA here is from genome assembly GCA_947496215.1 of uncultured Bizionia sp. Taxonomy (GTDB): domain Bacteria; phylum Bacteroidota; class Bacteroidia; order Flavobacteriales; family Flavobacteriaceae; genus JAHDHI01. The sequence continues at coordinate 52,732 of CANMCF010000001.1, read as the reverse complement.
AATCCATACCAGATGAAAAATGGGATCGAATGTTCGTAGACGAGAAATATGGAACTTACCTAAGAAACATCGAGGCAATGATAGAACACAGTTATTATCATTTGGGGCAGATCACCTTAATCAAGAAGATGGTATTGGAATCAGAAAAATAGCATTAGCTTTAATACTTGCCCCAAAAGGCTTAAACTGGAAATAAATTGAAGGTAATTACTAGAAAATCAGAAGTCAATAAACGAATAATAAAGTGCATTGAAGAATATCATTCTAGAGGCTTGGCAAGTTGCATAGAGCTATTACATACGCTCATCCTTTCCCAAAAGGTCAAGTTTCCACTTTTGGAATACTGTGCAGAACAATTTCACTTGCGGTTGCAAGAAGAGGAGCAAATTCCCTTTTGTGATGAAATTCAATCTATGAGGACCGAAGGTGGCAATGTCATCTTGGGAATCATGTTACAAAAACGATTGCAAGACCATTTTTTAGAATCCATGGACAAGGCAACTGAGTATGTTGCCGATGCAGACATTTGGTATGTATGCGACATCATAGGAGAACGTGTATTCGGCTATTCATTGCTATTCCAACCACAAATTACCATTCCAGAAATAAGAAAGTTGTTCAAGCATGAAACCAATTGGGTAATTCGCTCTTTGGGAGCTGGAGCTCACTATGCCATAAAAAAAGGGTTGGATGCAAACAACGCAAAAACGATATTCAAGATACTATTGTCCATGGCCAACACCAAAGACAAGGAAATAAGGCAAGGTATTGGTTGGGCAGCCAAGACAACAGCCAAATTTCATCCGGAAATCATAGAGCACTTCAAAACTGAAATAGAAAATACCGATCGAGTAGCCAATTGGTTCAGGGCGAAAATTGCGATCGGTCTAAACAGAAATACATATGCCAAGGGAAATTGAAGTAAAATCTGTTTTAAACAAAACCAAGAAAAGGGACAGTTGGTTCTTGGACGACTACACGCTCAACCTATACAGCAGTTGTTCTTTCAATTGCTTGTACTGCTACATAAGAGGAAGCAAATATGGAACCAACCTCGAAGAAAGTCTATCGGTAAAAACAAATGCCATTGAAATATTGGATCGTCAACTATACAATAGGGCAAAAAAGAATCAACATGGCATTATCGTACTCTCTTCCGCAACGGATCCTTATCTTCAAATAGAAGGCAAATATCAATTGACAAGGGCTGCACTGGAAGTCATAGCCAAACATAGGTTCCCTGTCCACATCATCACAAAATCCGATTTGATCGAAAGGGATTTCGACTTACTTCATCAAATAGATCAAACAGCCATACTCCCAACAGATCTGACCAATCGCTTGGATGGAGGTACAATTGTCTCTTTCTCTTTTTCGACATTGGATGACGATGTTGCCAAAATATTCGAGAAAGGAGCTACTGCTCCATCCAAAAGACTCATTGCCTTGAACAAAACGCTTGATGAAGGCTTCTTGACCGGTGTTAGTCTAATGCCGTTGCTACCTTTCATATCTGATACCACGGAACATTTGAACTTGCTTTTTTCCACATTTAAAAAAAGTAATGTAAATTATGTGTTGCCAGCAACCATCACTTTATTTGGAAACGGCAAAGCAGATAGTAAAACTTTGATGCTAAACGCAATTAAAAAACATTACCCAGAATTGGAAAATAGATATCTCAACTACTTCAAAAATGATTCTGGAATGCCAAACTTTTATAAAAAGGCCTTTTCAAAAAAAATGCATGAACTATGCAAAATGTACAATTTAAATGATTCCATTGGAAAAAGTAGATAGCATTGCTATTTCACACACATAAATTCTAAAAAAATACTGTGTTGCAAATAGGTTGCTTATCTTTAAGCATCATAAGTTCACCATAACAATTAAACAAATTCATATGTAACAAAAAAACATAGCCCCCCTTCTCTTCTACTTATCATATAACCCCCTTAAATACAAGTATATGAAAATTCCTCTATTATTATCATTTTTAATATTTCCCTGTTTACTTCTTGCACAGCAAGACACCAACTGGGTACTTCGAGCAAATACCATTGATAAATACAGCGCTCCAACCATGGCAAATGGCATGATTGGGCTTAGAGTATCATCCAAACCAATGGAAATACAACAAATTATCCTCAATGGAGTATTCGATAAATTTGGCAGCGACGACGTACAGTGCATCCTACCAGGAATAAACTTTGCCAATTTAGAATTGAGGACTGCCAATGCACGAAGTACCAATTTCAATCAAATCAATAATTGGAAACAACAATTGAATATGAAAGAAGCTGTCCTTTCAACACAATTCAGCCTAAATGACGAGTTGAATGTAACCCATACCACAAGAGCCTTAAGACACCTTCCCCATATTGCTCTGTTTGAAATTGAAATTGAAGCGACAAAAGACACTGAAGTTAAAATCATAAACAAGCACCTCATCAAATCTCCCCTTGAAGAGGGAGAAGGCAAGTTCAGAACTTTCAACAAGGATCACGTGCAACTCCCCATATTGACAACATCTGTAAGTTCTCCAAAGGGCAAACATACATTGGCAGCTTCCAGTGGCTTCACCTTTGGTAAAAATACTCGACAAGTATTGTATAATGAATGGTCGAAAGGTTATTATCAGCAGTATTTTACGATACGATTGAAAAAGGGAGAGAAATTCACTTTCTCGTTGGTAGGCAGTACCGTATCGACAACCGATTTTCAAGACCCTCGAACTGAAGCAGAACGACAATGCATCTTTGCCATGCTCGAAGGTAAGGACAAGTTGATTGAAAATCATAAAAAGGCATGGGAAAGCATTTGGAATACCGACATCGTCATAGATGGAGATGACTCCAGTCAAAAAGATGTACGTTTTGCATTATTCAACCTCTACTCCTCCATCAGGAAGAATACAAGCTATAGCATTCCCCCCATGGGTTTGACCAATTTGGACTATTATGGACATATTTTTTGGGATAGTGAATTATGGATGTATCCCCCTTTGTTGGTGCTGAATCCTGAATTTGCCAAACCAATGGTGGACTACCGCATCAAACATGTCGAGTCGGCTAATAAAAAAGCGAATAGCTATGGTTACAACGGCACCATGTTTCCTTGGGAATCAGACGATTTCGGTGAAGAATCTACACCCACATGGGCACTTACAGGTCCTTTTGAGCATCATATCACCGCAGTTGTCGGTTTGGCCTTATGGAATTATTACAGCGTCACTCAAGATGAAGATTGGCTACGAAAGGAAGCCTATTCTATTTTAACTGACATTGCAGATTTTTGGTTGAGTAGAAGCTCCAGGGACGAACGAGGCCAGTTTCACATTCTAAATGTCGTAGGAGCCGATGAATATGCAGAAAATGTAGACAACAATGCTTTTACCAATGGCGCAGTGATTACTGTTATGAAGCATGTCATTGAAGCTTCAGAAATTTTAAACGAGCCCATCAATCCAGAGTGGAGAGAACTGTCAAACAAGTTGGTCATTGAAAAATTCAAAGATGGTACCATTAAAAATTACAAAGGCTACAAAGGAGAACAAACCAAACAAGCCGATGTAAATCTTCTAAGCTATCCTTTGCAATTGATAACGGATAAAGAAGCGATGTTGAGAAACCTAAACTACTATCAGGAAAAAGTAGATGTTTCTGGTCCTGCCATGACACATTCCATCTATGCCATTATCTATAGCAAGTTGGGTATGAGAGAAAAGGCGTGGGAATTATTTCAAAAAGCTTACAAACCCAATCAACGAGAACCCTATGGTGTGTTGGCAGAAGGAGCTTATGACGACAACCCCTATTTCATGACCGCTGCAGGTGGGATGCTTCAAACGGTGCTGTTTGGGTTTTGTGGAGCAGAAATAACCAATGATGGTGTTATTTTCAATACGCCCCAACTACCAAAACATTGGAAATCCGTTACCTTGAAAAATTGGGGAGCAAAAAAAGAGACCATACGAATTTCAAATTGAAAAGCACAAATGAAACGAGTATGTAGAAAAAGTACCCCTATAGGAATGATTGACAACAAACAATACTTGCCACTAAAAAGCAACAAATATAGACCTATGAAAAAAATCCCTCAATACCTACTTCTCATATTGGCATTCATATCTTGTGAGAGCACTCCCAAGAAAGCATCTGACGATTCAAAGGACAATACAGAATTCAAAGTAGATTCCTTATTGGGTTTGATGACTCTCGAGGAAAAGATCGAACAACTCGCAGGTGTTGGTTTCGACACCAAATACAATGATCGTTTGAATATCCCTACTCTCCGGATGACAGATGGACCAGTAGGCATAAGATGGTCTGAAGCAACTGCCCTACCTGCTTCCGTTTCGTTGGCATCTACATGGGACAAGGATATCCTATATCAAGTTGGTCAACTCATTGGTAAGGAAGCAAAGGCCAGAGGGCGAAATTTTTTTCTTGGCCCGTGTGTAAACATTCACCGTTTTCCCATTGGTGGACGGAATTTTGAAAGCTTTGGAGAGGATCCATACTTGGCTGGTAAAACAGCCATACCATACATAAAAGGCGTACAGAGTGAAAATGTCTTGGCTTGTGTAAAGCATTTCGCTTGTAACAACCAAGAATGGAAAAGAAGTAGTCTAAATGCCATTGTAGATGAACGTGCCATGCATGAGATCTACCTACCAGCCTTCAAAGCCTCCGTCGAGGAAGCCAACGTATGGACCGTCATGACATCATACAATAAGGTCAATGATCATTGGACGGCAGAAAACGACTACCTGCTCAACACAGTCTTGAAGAAAAAATGGGGCTTTACTGGATTTGTCGTTTCAGATTGGGGAGCAGCGCACAGTACCGCCAAAAGTGCAAATGCAGGATTGGATTTGGAAATGCCGTTTGGGGATCACTACAATGACTCTCTCATTAAAATTGCCTTGAAGAACAAAGAAATAACAGAAGACATCATAGATGATAAAGTAAGGAGGTTGCTACGTGTACGTTTTGAAGCGAATATGTTCTCCAAACAAGAACCTACTTCAACAAAAGTCTTAAAAAGCAATGCCCATAAAAAAATTGCCTATGATGCAGCAGTCAATGGTATTGTTCTTCTAAAAAATCAAAACAATGCCTTGCCTATAGATACAGAGCACGTCAAAAAGATTGCAATGATTGGTCCCAATGCCTCCTTTGCCCGCGTTGGAGGCGGTGGGTCTTCGAAGGTAACACCATTTTACGCCATTTCTCCATTGGAAGGGTTAAGAAGCAAAGTAAGTGAGGACGTTGAAATCAATTATGCATTGGGAACCACCATTACCAATGATATTCAAATTATTGAAAACACCTACTTCGAAGAAGTAGATGGCATAAAAGGACTGCAAGCTTACTATTTTGGAAACATCAATTGTGAAGGAGAAGCTCACTTCATCCGTAATGACAAAGATGTTAACTTTCTTTGGTACTATGATGCTCCAAGTTGGGATTTTCATGGAGCTGACGACGAAAATTATTTTTCCGTTCGTTGGAAAGGAAAGTTAAAGGCTCCAAAGTCCGGAGAATATACATTTAACGTCATGCACAATGATGGCGTGCGATTAAAGATTGATGGCAAGTTGCTTATTGACAAATGGAAGGATAAGAAAGGAAGTAACGTTGAAGAAGTCAAAATCACACTTGAAGCAGGGGAAACATATGATATTCAATTGGAGTATTACAACAACGGTCACGTTTCAGAAATAAAACTAGGTTGGGTTATTCCCAATACCGATTTAATCCAAGAAGCAGTAGACTTGGCAAAAACTTCAGATTTGGCGATAGTTTGCGTTGGGCTTTCCGATCATTTCGAAGGAGAAGGCCGAGATCGGGAATTTCTCGTTTTAAAAAATCAAGACCAACTGATAGAAAAGGTCAGGGAAGCCAATCCCAATACAATAGTCGTCGTCATTTCGGGTACACCCCCAATTATGGAAGCATGGGCGGATGATGTCCCTGCAATAGTACAGGCATGGTTTGGAGGTCAAGAAGGAGGAAATGCAATAGCCGACATTCTTTTGGGCAATCACAATCCATCAGGGAAGCTACCAGCTTCATTCTATAAATCACAGGATGATTCTCCTGGCTTTTCGGATTATAAAGACAAAAACTTGCAATCTATCTATTCTGAAGGCATCTATGTTGGATACAGATACTTGGACAAGCACAAACTAGAAGCACGTTTTCCATTTGGCCATGGCCTTTCGTATACTAACTTTCGTTATAATGCTCCACGCTTGAAAAAATTGGATGAACACACATTTGAAGTATCTTTGGAGTTAACCAATACAGGACAAGTATCCGGTTCCGAAGTGATTCAACTTTATGTAAAACCGGTAAGTACAAGTGTAGACAGACCTGAAAAAGAATTGAAGTCATTCAACAAGATCTTTTTAGAGCCCAACGAAACTAAAGAGGTTACCTTCACATTAAAAAAGGATGCCTTTCAATACTATGACACCAATCTACATGATTGGCAAATCGACAAGGGGGAGTATAACTTTTTGATAGGAAGCTCCTCAAAGGACATCAGACAAACAATTAAAGAGATTCGCATAGATTGAATGAAAAGTAACATAGGGCTATATAATTTATCCATACCATAAGTAATTCATTAAAATAAATCAAGATGAAAAAGAACATCCTTTTACTATTCGCATTGTCTTTTCTAATTGGTAGTGATTCCTTCAGTCAAGAGAATCCAATTGTTCTGGGGAATGCTAGATTTACCATCATTACACCCGAACTGGTTCGTCTTGAATATGCCTTGGGTCGCAAATTCATAGATGCTCCTACCCTCTTTGCGGCAAACCGAAATTCTCGTTGCGATGAATTCGAAGTCACAACCAATGATGAGGGCTGGACGCATATCTCCACCTCTCGTATGAGAATAGAATATTTCAACGATGGATTCCCCTTTGGGCAAACCAACTTCAGGATCTTTTACAAGCAAGGAGAAAAGGAGAAAAGGTTTATGATATATCAAAAGAACGATAGAGAAAAGAATCTAGGAGGTACCATCCAAACATTAGATGGAAAAAATGGCCGTATAGAAGTAGATAACGGAATATTGAGTCATAATGGCTGGTTCATCCTAAAAGACGACTACAAACCCATTCTAAAAAATGGCTGGATAGAGAATCGTCCAAAGGAAAGTGTCATGGATAGGTACTTCTTTGCCTACGACAAGGATTACAAAGCCGCCTTGAAGTCCTTGACCGCCATAAGTGGCAAGGTTCCCTTACCTCGAAAATATGCCCTTGGAGCTTGGTATTGTAGATGGTGGGATTATTCTGCCGATGAGTATCGTCAAATCCTAAAGGAATACAAGGCGCATGATTTCCCTCTGGACATCATGGTCTTCGATATGGGATGGCATACTCAAAAAGATGCCAAAGAAGGTACGGGGCATGCCGGAAACAGAGGTTGGACCGGATACTCTTGGAACAAAGACCTAATTCCAAATCCAGATAAACTAATCAAGGAATTCAAAGACGAAGACGTGTATGTCGCCCTCAACGATCATCCACACGATGGCATTCGCAATCACGAATCCACTTATCAGGATTTCATGCACAGCTTGGGAAAAACAATCAATGAACCAACCCCACTTTTTGATGCTGGAGACCCCACATACATGAATTCCTTTTTCAAATACGCCTTGGAACCAAACGAGGACATCGGTGTTGACTTTTGGTGGCTGGATTGGCAACAGGACTACCTTTACCCATACGTAAGAGGAGTATATGGATTGACGCATTTGGAATGGTTGAATCATTTGTATTTCCTTCATTCCCAAAAAAACAACAAAAGGGGGATGAATTATAGCAGATGGTCAGGATTTGGAAGTCATCGCTATCCAATACAATTTTCCGGGGATTATGACGGCACGTGGGAATCTCTCGAATATCAGATTCCCTTTACTGTTACCAGTGGCAACTCTGCCTGTTTCTTTTGGGCACACGACATTGGAGGCTTCTTTGGAGAACCCAAGGAAAAGGCTTGGGAACTCTATACCCGTTGGACTCAATTCGGGTTAACGAACACTTCCTTGCGAATACATTCCGTTTATGATGCCAATCTAGATAGAAGACCTTGGCTATGGGGAGAAGTTGCAGAAAAGAGCATGCGAATAACATACCATATGCGCTCCCAACTGATGCCATACATATACTCGACTGTATGGCAAGCCCACAAGGAAACCCTTCCCATATTGAGAGGGATGTATTTGGAGTACCCAAATGACGAAGAAGCGTATAAACAGGAAGGTCAGTATTTCTGGGGAGATGCTTTTTTGGCTGCTCCCATTGCCGAACCTGGAACAGGGGAAGACAAAGTAGTAGAGAAAAGCATATGGTTACCTGAAGGTGTTTGGTACGACTTCTTCGACAATACCAAATACAAAGGTAACAAGACCGTTACCGTCTCCTCCAACATCTATGAGTTTCCTCTATTTGCAAAGGGGGGGATGCCAATACCCATGCAGCCCTACACGGAGCGGATGTCCAGTACGAAATTAAATGAACTCATCATAAGATGCTTTCCTGGTGTGGATGGGCAGACATCCTCTTTTGATTTGTATGAAGACGATGGTATGAGCCTTGATTATGAAAAGGACGAAAAGGCGCTTACCACATTGAGTTATACCCGAGAGAAAAACAAGCATAGCATTACCGTGCATCCAACCCAAGGGACTTATGATGGACAGGTTAAGAAACGATCTTACACGATAGAGTTGGCTGCCAGCAAAAAGGCCTCTTTTGCCACTATTGATGGCAAAAAGGTGAAATCCAGATATGACGATGAAAAAAAAATCAATACAATTGACATACCCGCCAAGAACATAAAGGCACAAATAGCCATCGTAATTCATGAATCCGAATAATGATCAAGATCTTGAAATAAGAAAAATGAGATCCGTGAAATTGATTTTTGCATTTATTACAATACCGATAGGACAAACGGCATTCAACAAACTGGCAACAGAGAGAACGACTAAAAACGCATAATCCCTAAAGTGTATCATACTTCATACATAAACCGCAAGATTAAATTGAAATGGCGCATACGATAAATGGAATAATAACAAGCTTTGAATACGATGGAGAACTACCAAATGTGATTTTGGCTGGTAATTATCATTTAATCCCATTTAACAACAAACATGGAACAAACTACTCAGAATCAACACTGGGACCTTATGAGGAGTTGACCAAGAAGACAAGAAAGACTTTAAAGGAGTTATCGTTCAATGGAAAGTGTGCATATATTGAAACTGATTATTTTGGAGGGACAGGAGTCCAAATATCCAAAGCGTGGCATGATGGAGAAAGAATCATTGGCCCCTTAATCTCCTTTGACGGGATTGACAATCCAAAAGTCCCTTCCGGCGCAACACTTGTGGAGGATTCAATTAATGAAGCCTTGAAGGCGATTGATGTATACAGACATGAAGGAAAAGATGAATTTGACTCCATGCGATTGGGATGGTATCGTTCCAATGCCGAAATCATTGAAGAATACAAAAAAGTGCTATCCAACAAGGCGTAAAATGCATTGACTTTGATTTGGAATGAATCGCATAAGACAATGAAGAATTGGAACAGTTCATTGAAAGCAAAATGTCTTTTGAAATATTTCCCAAAGCAAGTTCATTAATCATAAAGCAATTATATTAACTTATTTTTCTTAAATTAGCAACACTAGAAACCTAGCAACAAGTTTGTTGCACATTTATTTTCCAGCTTTAAGGAAGAAATTGGGAAAGTAAATGAGTTTCTTACGGAAACCCTCCGTATACCTTAAAAAATCAATAAAAATTGATTTTTGGTGTATGGAGGGTTTTCTATTTTAAATCATTAACAAATTCTATTTATGAAAAAAGCAGGTATTATTATCGGAATGATCATACTCCTACTTGTTGCAATCGTATTCTTCTTTCCAGAAGTCTTATACTCAAGTGCTTTGGGGCAAAGAATTTTAATGAAGTTGGAAGGTGGTCAGGTCGCTGAATTCCATTATAAGGAAAATCAGCAGGAAAAGGATACGATCTATATGAAAGGGGTCATTTATTCCAACACATTAAAAGACATCAAACAAGCGCTGTCAGAAAACCCATCCATCACCACCTTGGTAATGGAAGATGTGCCTGGTTCCATAGATGATGAAATCAACCTTGTTGCTTCATTGGAAATCAGAAAACACAACATCAATACCTACATTCCAGAAAACGGAATGGTGGCCTCAGGTGGAACCGACATGTTCTTGGCTGGAAAGGAAAGAGCCGTGCATTCCACTGGAAAACTAGGAGTCCATTCATGGGCAGGAATGGACAGTGTGGCCTTGGATTATCCGAAAGACCATAAAGAACACGAGAAATACCTGAATTACTATGCCAAAATGAACATTCCTCTAGATTTTTACTGGTACACATTGGAAGCAGCTCCTGCGGATGACATACATTGGATGACCAGCAAAGAGATGGAACAATACAATGTAGCTACCGATTTATATGATTCACTTTTGGATGTTCAAGAAAAATTGGCTTCCGATGCATTCAAAGGGAGAGGAACCGGTAATAACGATGAAGCCCAAGAATTAATCAAAACCCATTTTGAAAACGCTGGTTTGTTGCAATTCGACAATGATTATGATGTACCATTTACCTTTATGGATGAAAAAACCAAGAAAGAAAGACAAGGAACCAACATCGTTGGATACATCAAAGGGAAAACATATGCAGAAAGGTATATTGTCATCGGTGCTCACTACGATCACCTGGGTATTGTAAACGACACCATTTACAATGGAGCAGACGATAACGCTTCAGGGACCTCGGCATTGTTGCATATGGCCAATTACTTTTCCAAAAACCAACCTGAACATTCCATTGTCTTCGCAGCCTTCGATGCTGAAGAATTGGGACTACATGGTTCCAAGGACTTTGTAGCCAAACCATACATTCCATTGGAAAACATCGTGTTGAACATCAATTTTGATATGATTAGCCGTAATCCAAAAAATGAAATATATGTAGTTGGGACATTTCAATATCCACAGTTCAAGCCTGCCATCGAAGCAGTAGCCAACAAAAGTTCACTGGTGGTGTCCTATGGTCATGACGACCCAGATGACAAGACAAAAGACTATTGGATGCATTCATCGGACAATGCCCCTTTTTTCGAAAAGGACATCCCCAACATAACATTCAGTGAAGAAGATCACCCTGGTTATCATAAAGCAACAGATGATACAGAAGCGACTAATCCGGAATTTTACATAAATGTCGTAAAGCTAATCAAAGCCTCCATTGAATCAATAGATCAATATTTCCCATATTCCAAGCAATGATTTCCAAATCCGACATTGAACAAGCATATGAGGGAATCAAGGACGACATCTATAAGACCCCATTGGTGTTTTCCTCAGAATTAAGTGCCATTTCAGGCGCCAACGTGTACTTGAAAATGGAACATTTGCAACAAACCGGCTCTTTTAAGATAAGAGGCGTATTGAGCAAGTTCAATACCATCAATGCCACAGAGTTCAAAAAGCCCTTTGTTGCAGCATCTACTGGAAATCATGCTGCAGCCTTTGGTCATGCAATAAGAGAAAATGGATGCAAAGGCATCTTGTTCTTGCCAGAAAAAACAAACAATGCAAAAATAGAGGCGTTGAAACAGTACCCCTTGGAAAAAATCTTCCATGGCAAGAACAGCATGGAAACAGAAGCCAAAGCCACCCAACATGCCAAAGAGATAGAAGGAGTTTTAATTCATCCATACAACGATGTTGAAATAATAAAGGGACAAGGTACCATTGCCCATGAAATTCAAGAACAATTACCTGAGGCAGATGTTGTATTGGCACCTATCGGCGGCGGCGGATTAATCTCTGGAATTGCCAGTTATCATGCAGACAGTAATAATGTGAAGATTGTTGGTTGCCAACCGATGAACGCTGCAGAAATGTATCAATCCATTCAAAGGGGAACCATTGTGCCCCCTAGCAAATCAGCAACCATTTCAGATGCTACAGCTGGTGGCATAGAAGCCAACGCCATCACCTTTGACATCTGCAAACGATTGATTGCTCACTTTGAACTCGTGTCGGAAGAAAATATCAAAAAAGCATTGGCATTCACAATAAAACACCATCAAACCATCATAGAACCTGCTTGTGCATTAACCATATCTCCTTTGCTAACTTCAAAGAAATACGCTGGCAAAAATGTCGTATTGGTGCTTACAGGAAAAAAAATAGATATCTGCTTGCTAACAAGTATCTTGAATAGATATGGCAACGATCATCTATGAAAAAAGAAATTGGAATCTGTTCGTTTTTATTTGAATCATATTCATAATTCTACTGTTTTCTTATTCTCATAAATATATTTTATGTTATATTGAAATACGATAGATTTTACACTATTGTAGATATAAGGAAAATAAGTGCAACTAGTTTGTAAGCTTCCCCAAAAACCGAACTGTTTAAAAGTAGAATAATTAGTTTTAATGACCTCCAGAATCAGACAATCGTTTTTCTCAAATTCAATCCAGGTTGCTAGTCGGAATAAAAAGTTTAATATATTCTCAAAAATTAAAGGAAGTGAGGAAGGAATTGGTGGAATTATCAACTATCCATCCATTTGGTCAATAGAGACAATCAAAAACATTAAAACAAAATTGGGAACTACTTTTCAGTTTCTACAATAAGGATCAAACGCATCCACCTAATGTCACTTTCATCGAATTTCCTTATATTTATATGTATTCGAAAACATTATAGTCATGTTCAACAAATGTATAACCTTCCTCCTGTTCCTTTTTGTATTTACGACTCAAGGTAATTCCCAAACCCTGAACGATCTCAAGGAAATCAACGAGGTATGGGGCAAATTCCATCAGGCATTCGAAACATTGGACTATAGTCTGATGGCAGAAATTCATTCTAAGAAGTTGATCCGTATTTCTGGAGGCAAAAGAATAACCGATTACAAAAACTACATAGACAACTACAAGGTCCGATTTCAAAAAGCAAAGGAAAACAAGAATACAAATGACATCGCTCTTCGCTTTTTCGAAAGGATAAACAATGATTCCATTGCAAGTGAAAGAGGCATATACAAGCTCATTGCCAACAAAGGCAAGCAAAACGAACGAATATATTACGGACAATTTCATGTCATCCTTGCAAAGGAAAATGGCAAATGGAAAATATTGATGGATTATGATTCTGACGAAGCCAATACCATTGGAGAGAGAGATTTTGCCGATGCCTACGGATTAAACAACCTCGATGCATTCATGAAAAAATAACTTCAGCATCACAAAACCCCCAGACTACTTTCACTTATATGGTGCCAAAAAACATCCTTCCTACCAAGTGAACAAACTAAACTTTCAAAATATTGACAATGGGCTCCATTGAATTCAATATTGAGCATCATTTTCAACCAAATACCCTTGTTTACATATAGGACAAATATGTTAAAACACAACTATTGCATGATAATAATGAGGATGCAATAATCTAATTTACAGATAATTACAAAAAAGAAATTGTTTTCAATAGAAAACCATTCAATCTTCCGTAATTCCACCTTAAATACCTTCTTTTCATCGTTTTATATTCATTTACTCCATAAACTTCATCAAGAAGAACATATATTTAAACATAACCAAAACTAACACCTTAACTATGAAATATTTATTACTCCTCATTTTAATGACAAGCACTTTTTATTCTTTTTCTCAAGTAGGCATAGGAACAACAAATCCAGATGCCAGTGCTGCTCTGGAAATCGAATCCACGGATTCAGGAATCCTAATACCTAGGTTGACACAGACGGAAAGAAATGCCATAACTACTCCTGCTACTGGTTTATTGATCTATCAAACCAACAATACTGCTGGCTTTTACTATTACGATGGTAGTGCTTGGCAACCTTTTGGAGGAGGAGGATCTGCAGACAACGATTGGACTATAAGCGGAAATGACATATACAATGCCAACACTGGAAACGTAGGCGTCGGAACTACCATTCCTACTAGAGATTTGGATGTTGATGGAGATGTCAGAATAAGACAAAAGCTATGGCTGGAAGGCTCTTCAAATGCCGCAGCTGGCGAACAATTGACGCTTTTGGGTACCGTACCAAGCGGTGAAGTAAAAGCAACTGGTTTTCCAGTATTCAATTTTGTCACCTACAACTTGGCCAATGTATTGGATGATTGGGTTTATGAGTTTGACACGAAAATACCTTCTTCGGAATATTACCTTATGATCGTGGGACATTCCTTTGATACGCTACTACAGGTAAATCCAAATACTCCAGATAGATATGCAGGAACATCAGTCCTGGCATATTCCTATGGAGGTACGTGGAGACTTAGAGCTGACCATAAAGACATTACTTCAGAAAATGGTATCGATGGTACATGGACTTTGCATTGTGTGGTTGTACCTGCTTCGCTAACCAATAAACTATCTGATGAAAACCATGATATGGGAGGATCTCATTACGGTGGCGCACCCAGTGCCCCTACTGGTCTTTAATACCAAATTGAGAATTTTAAATAGAACCGTTTAACAATAACCCCATCATATGGGCAAGGTAGATTTTTGAATGACATTTCTTGGTTGTATTTTATTCTTCCATTATTTAAAGTTGAAACAAAATGACCTATGTTATAAATTCGTTCTTTACCTTTATATTATATTTATGGATAGCCACAACCTAAAATTAAGACCAAAAATGAAACATTTAAATTTATTGATGCTGTTGCTTGCAACAACATTTATTTACTCGCAAGACGTAAAAAAAGATGAACAGGATGGTAAACATTCCAGCGATGAGGATTTAAAATATGAAATCGAGCATAAGAGCCAACCTTGGTTTTCAAATATGAAAAATGGTGTAGACTATTTTGAAGTAAAGCAAAAATTCGACACTTATTTCGGTAATCATAAATGGGAAAAGAGCAAACCTCGAATGTTGGGGGAAAGTTGGATGAAATCCAAGTTGTTTTACTTGGACGGAAACGGTTATGTACAAGCCGAACCAAAAATAGACAGAGCTGCCCATTACAATACTCCGTTGAATACTTCTAGTGACGTATCAACAAGTACCGTAGGAACATGGACAATGCTGGGTCCCGTAAACAGTGCAACAACAAATTATTCCGGAAGTGGAAACCACGGGGGTTATGTCTATTTGAACAGAATTGACCCTACCAATAGCCAAAGGATGTTCGTCTCATTTGTTACGGGTGGACTTTGGATGACAACAAATGGAGGAAGCAACTGGAGTTTGGTAGATTCCAACATGCCAGATGAAGCGTATTTGGATTTGGACGTCGCAATTTCCAATCCACAAATCGTATACGCAATTAGTGATACGCACGTCATAAAATCCATTGATGGTGGATTGAATTGGTTGGCAACGTCTTTGACCAATTCCAACTTCTCAGGCAAGGCCTACGACATTGCAGTATCGACATCCAACCCAAACATTGTCATTGCGCGTTGGGGAGATAAATTATACAGAACCACGGATGGAGGTGCAACTTGGTCAGCTACCTTGACAAATTTGGCAAATCATAGCATATGGGATAGTTCCTTGCATAGTGAGATGTTGGATTGGAGTACCACGAATGCTAATGTTGTCTATTCTTTGAGTACCAGTCACAACAATCAAGTCAGACTCCATCGTTCCAACGACTCGGGAGCATCATTTTCACAAATAGCAACCCTGACCTTGGATGCATCTGCAAATGGGCAAGTAGTCGGTTGGGCAAAATTATTGTTGCCTATTACTAATGCCAATTCAATATATGTTGCAGTCGGTAGTGGCAACAATGCCTATGGACATCGAGCAGCTCACCTCTATAGGTTGAATGCCGTTAATGGAGCACAAGAATCCGTTAAGACAAATATGATTACCGGTATAGGAGATGCTTTCAACCATGACCCCATTCTTCATCATGGAGACATCTGTATGGACAGAAACAATGAAAACAAGATTATATATGGGTCCTACGGAAATAAAAAAATACACGTATCAACAAACAATGGAGATTCATTCTCCCTGTCTTCGGCCACGACGCATTCAGATATCAGAACCATAGATTTGATAAGCAATTCGACCTTGGTGGGATCGGATGGAGAAACTGTATTGACTACAGACGATGGAACTACGTTAAGCACATTGACCAATAGCATAAGCAACCATGAGCTATGGGGGTTCGGTAGTGCTTTCAAGACAGACTTGGTAGCTTCAGGAAACAATCATGGCCCAGTAATGATCAAGGAATCGGGAAACGGTTTCGATTGGTACAATGGTACAGGAGCCGACCAAGGCAACACGGATGTGAATCCGTTGGATGACAGATATGTATATAGTCAAGGATATAGCAATTACAGGTATTTTAGAACTGGAACACATACCTTGATAAATGAAACCAACCATTTGGACTTGGGAGGAATATATTCATACTTCAATTCCATAGAATTCCATCCCAATAACTATTACACCATAATTACACACCATGCTGGGCAGTATCCTACCGGAAACCCGAATTTGAATATATGGAAGAACTCATTGATAAAAACTGAAGACAACGGAAATAGCCTTTCGATAGTAAAGACATTTAACGATCAGGTTTTCAGAGAAAAGATCTCGATGAAGAACCCCAACCATATCTATGTGGTGGAAGGCTTGAACAACAACAAGCTGTGGCATAGTTCCGATTCTGGGGCAACATGGACGGATATTACTCCTTCCACATCCGCTTCCTCTGGGCAAACAAACATATCCGACATAGCTGTTGGCGATGAGAATGCCAATGAAGTATGGGTTACATACAGTGGTGTGCAATCTGCTTGCAAAATACTAAAATCCAACAACTATGGAAGTAGTTGGAGTAATTTGACGCAATCGAATTTGACCGATTTCCCCATGACGAAAATCGTTTTTCAAAGAGGATCCAATGGAGGGGTCTACGTAGGCAACAAAAGTGGTATCTATTACCGAAACAATTCAATGTCCAATTGGGCGCCTTTGGGGTCGGGATTGCCATTGTCCGAAATAAGGTTCATGTTTATCAACTACAATCAAAACAAATTGAAGATAGGTACTTCTCGAGGTGCTTTCTCCCATGACTTACATGAGATAAGCCCAACCAATGCATTGATATCGGCAAGCTCGTCAAAGATAACTTGTCCAGCTGCAGAAAAAGTACAATTCAAGGATTATTCCGTCGTTAGAAATGCAAGTGCCAGTTGGTCATGGAGTTTTCCAGGAGGCACACCAGCAACTTCGACCGAGGAAAACCCCGAAGTATCCTATGAAAATGCTACAGATGGCTTTTATGACGTGACACTTACGGTTACCGACAACTACGGTACAAGTACCCAGACACTAACGGATTTCATCGAAGTATCAAACCAATGTGGTAATGCGACACCTGAAATCATACCAGGGAATTTGGCTACACTTTCCGGTGCAACCAACAATGACTACCTGAATGTTACAGATTTAAACGTGAACAAGGACTCATTTACTTTTTCATGTTGGATCAGACCCAATGGAATACAAGAGGATTATAGTGCCATATTCAATACACAAGACGTAAATTCTGCTTTTGCCTTCAACTTCTTGGGAGGTAACAACACATTGGGCTTCCACCCTACTTGGTCGTGGTCTTCTGGACTGCAAGCCCCTTCGAATGAATGGTCTCACATCGCCTTGGTTAGCAATGGAACCGATGTTAGAATCTACGTCAACGGCAAAGAGAGCATAAACAATACTGCCATTTCCAACGAACTTTTTACCAACATAGACATAGGACGCTATGGTCGTGGTTATACAAGCAGATATACCAATCTGGAAATGGATGAAGTAAGCATTTGGAATAGACCTCTCAGCATCGACGAAATAAGACAATGGAGACACCTGACGAAAAGCGATGTTTCAGATCCCATATTTACTGGTTTGGTTGCATATTACCAATTCAACGAATCCAATGGGAACATTTCCGTAAACAAGACGGGTAACCCAAATTACCTGACATACCAAGGCACAAGTGCGAATGCACATGCATCATCCAATGCTCCCGTTTTTGGAGGAGTTAGTGAAAAAGTAAACGTGAATTCTCCTGGACTGAAAGATTTTGGCTCGACAGGGCTAACCTTGACCTTTGCAAATGGGACCTATCCCAATGGAGACATTTGGGTATCTCGAAGCAATATGAATCCTGATGTATTACCCGATGCATTGTCCAATTTCAATTCATATACCATCGTGAACAACTATGGTCTCAATCAAAGTTTCACACCGTTGGAATCCATTGCCTTCTCTGGAAACGCTGAATATGTTAGCACTACACCTGCCAATTTTTACAATTTGTTCAAAAGAGGCAGCAACGGTTTCGGTAATAGTTGGGGTACCAAGATAGATATCGGGGACAACATAACAGGTGTTTCTGGAACTGATGTGGAAATAACCTTTTCGACAGGACTTGGTTTGGATTCCTTTTCTCAGTTTGTAATCTCCAATGAAAATGCGATATTGTCCGTGGGAGAGACAATAGATGATTCAAATACCCCTTCCATTCTTCCAAATCCCGTAAATCAAGACAATGCATTATCCATCTTCTTGCCTTTGGATTGGGGTAATGCGACCATGATTCTATACAACTCAATTGGTCAAAGAATAACCCAGACCTCTTTAAAAACTGGTGAGAATCAAGTAAAATTGAATCTTTCTCCGGGTATGTACCATGCAGTCATCTTCAATACCAAACATAAGTTTACAAAAAAGTTGGTATTGAATTAGAAAATGCATTCCTTTTCCTCGAATATGCAATAACCAATAATAATTTATAAAATCCCCTTTAAAAAAAAATGAACACCATTACATCTAGGCTCATGAAAGGCCTTTTCCTTTTATGCTTTATTTCTGCAACCAGTCAAGAAATCGATGACTCCTACAAGCCAGAAGACCATTACACCAAAGCAGAGACATCCATCACCATGCGTGATGGCATCAAATTACATACTACGATCTATTCTCCAAAGGACACCTCGAAGGAATATCCGATTCTCCTTTATCGCACACCATATAGTTGCAAGCCTTATGGAGCAAATACATTTAAAACCAAGATTGGCCCAAACAAGTTCTTGATGAAGGAAGGAAACATCGTGGTCTATCAAGATGTCCGTGGTCGGTGGATGAGTGAAGGCAACTACGACAATATGAGAGCATACATCCCAAACAAAAAAGGCAAGCAAATAGATGAATCCAGTGATACTTACGATACTGTGGATTGGCTCATTCAAAACACCCCAAACAACAATGGGCGTGTAGGAATATGGGGGATTTCCTACCCCGGATTCTATGCCAATTGTGCATTGTTGGATGCACACCCTGCAATAAAAGCTGTCTCTCCCCAAGCTCCCATCGGAGATTTCTTCTTTGATGATTTTCATCATAATGGAGCCTATATTCTAAGCTATTGGAGAGCTACTGCAGTTTTCGGGTATGAGAAGACAAAGAATACCACCGAATCCTGGTATCAATTCCCAACTTTGACAAGCAAGGATCAATACGATTTTTTCCTTGATGCCGGCCCCTTGACCAATTTGGATGAGCATTACAAGGACAATTTCTTTTGGTCACAACTAAAGGATCACCCCAATTATGACGAATTTTGGCAGACAAGGGGCATCATACAACACCTTAAAAAGGTCAAGCCAGCCGTAATGACCGTTGGTGGCCTTTTTGATGCTGAGGACTTGTATGGTCCATTCGAAACGTACAAGAGTATCGAGAAAAACAGTGACAATTACAACATCATGGTCTTTGGTCCTTGGGGACACGGAGACTGGGCGCGCTCGAAAAAACGCCAATCCATAGGTAACGTATATTTTGGGGATGATATCTCCCTAGGCTTTCAACGCAATGTGGAAACAAGGTTTTTCAATCATTTTCTTAAAGGCAATGGCAATGAAAACACAGGATTGCCCGAAATAAACATCTATGATACCGGGAAAAACGAATGGAACTCATTCGATGTCTGGCCACCAAAAGACAGTCAAGAAAAATCATTTTTCCTATCAAAAAATCAAAATTTGGAAGAAACAGCTTCTGAAGGATTTGTCGAATTCGAAAGCAACCTCAAAAAACCCGTTCCATATTCAGAAGACATAAAAATGGAGTATTCATTAAGAAAATATATGACGGATGACCAACGATTTGCTGCCAGAAGACCGGATGTAATGGTTTATGAAACCTCCGTACTTAATGAGGATGTGACATTGGTAGGAGATATTCTGGCTAAATTAAAAGTGTCAACAACAGGGACAGATGCCGATTGGATAGTAAAAGTCATAGATGTATACCCTGATGAAGTTGAAGATACCGAAGAAACTCAAAAATATTTGAAGATGTCCAATTATCACTTGATGGTGAGAAGTGAAGTCATGAGAGGAAGGTTCAGAAACGATTTCAGCAAACCAGAAGCGTTCGTGCCAAACAAAAAAACAGATGTGAACATAAAGCTACAAGACGTATTCCATACATTCAAGAAAGGTCATAAAATACAAATTCAAGTGCAAAGCACATGGTTTCCTCTAATAGATTTGAATCCTCAAACTTTTGTTCCAAACATCTTTAAGGCAAAAGCTTCGGATTACAAAAACCAAACACATAGAGTATATCATGATTCATCAATTGAGTTTTCAGTTTTAAAATAGAAATGCAATAAAAATATTTTTATATATTTACACTTAGAAACCTAGTAGCAATTTGCTGCGCATTCGTTTTTCAACTTTAAGGAAGATCATTGGAAAAGTGAATGTGTTTCTTACGGAAACCTCCGTATACCTTAAATCAATTGAACTTGATTTGGTATACGGAGGTTTTTTTATGATATAATTTTAATACGAAAGACAATGGATGCTATTATTAGACTGAAAGAAATCAAATCCCTATTGAAGAATGTGGACGTAATCTCTGCCATGGAAGAAGGTTTCATACAATATAGCAATGGCAATGCCATTGTCCCTCCCGTAGGTGAAATGCTTTTTGATGAGCCAAAAGGAGAAACTCACATCAAATATGGATATATAAAAAATGATGAGTTCTCTGTCATCAAAGTAGCTTCTGGTTTCTATGACAATCCCAAATTAGGAATTTCATCCAGCCAAGGGTTAATGCTTCTATTGAGCCAAAAAACGGGTCAACCCATTTCCCTCCTATTGGATGAAGGCTACCTTACGGACATAAGAACTGCCGCCGCAGGAGCATTGGTCGCCAAGTATTTCGCTCCTAAAAATGTCAAGGCCATTGGTATTATAGGTACAGGGATACAAGCCAGGTTGCAACTGGAATACCTTCAAAAGGTCACAACTTGCAAAACGGTATTCCTTTGGGGAAGGAATGATGACAATGCAAGGAAAATACAATCGGAATCAAATTCGAATCTGGACATCACCATTGTCAAAAACCCTTCAGAAATTGCCCAACACTGCAATTTGATAGTTACGACTACACCTTCGACGACTCCCCTACTCCTTGACAAGGACATCTTACCAGGCACACACATAACCGCAGTGGGTTCGGATACTTCCGAAAAACAAGAACTGGAAAGCAAGATATTGGCAAGTGCCGACATCGTAATCGCTGATAGCTTGTCGCAAAGCGAAACTAGAGGTGAAATCCACAAAGCTAGGCTAAATAACTTTTTGGAAGCCAACAAGCTTGTTGAACTAGGAAAAGCCATACAAGACCAAAAATTGAGAAGAGTCAACGACAAACAAATTAGCATTGTAGATCTTACTGGTGTTGCCGTGCAAGACATTATGATCGCGAAAACCATTTATAACAATTTTAAAAAACGACAATTATGAATATTCCAATTTTTGAATTAGAAAGAGTACAATCTCTATTTGAAAATACCGTAGACTACAACTTGACGGAAAGTGGTTTTCACCCCTATACCCTAAATGAATTGTTGGACAAGGATCAAATAAACACACTTGCCAATACTGTTTTGGGGTATGGGCAAACCAATGGTTCCATACCTTTGAGGAAGAGAATCAGTGCGATGTACAATGGTTCTGATGAAGAAAACATTCTTGTTACCAACGGTTCTTCCGAAGCCAATTTCATTGCTTGTCATACCCTTTTGGAAAAAGGGAACGAAGTCGTGATGATGGTTCCAAACTATATGCAAATTTGGGGAATAGCAGAAGAAATGGGGTGTATTCCCAAAGCCTTTCATTTACGTGAGGACAATCAATGGAAACCAGATTTGCAGGAGCTGAAATCCTTGGTGAGCAAAAAAACCAAAATGATTGCAATTTGCAATCCCAACAACCCAACGGGTTACACACTCACCAATGATGAAATGCAAGACATCGTCGACATTGCCAAAAGCGTGGATGCTTGGGTATACTGCGACGAGGTATATAGAGGAGCCGAATTAAGTGGAAAAACGATAGAAAGCTTCATCGGAATGTACGACAAGGTCATGGTAAATGGAGGATTGTCCAAAGCCTATGCCTTACCCGGTCTACGTCTAGGCTGGTTGGTTGGACCTGAAAACTTGATTTCCGACACTTGGGCCTATCACGACTATACATCCATTACTGCAGGAATAATGAGTCATTACATCGGAGAAATCGCATTAAGACCAGAAAAACGACAAGAAATATTGACTCGCAACAGGACTATGTTGAATGAAAACTTGGTTGTGGTAAAGGAATGGTTGGATCAATATGGCGACCTATTTGAGTATGTACCTCCTAAAAGTGGAGGAATGCTTTTCATCAAATACAACCTAGACATTAACTCCACCGAGCTGGCAGAATGGTTACGAACCGAAAAAAGTGTATTCATTCTTGCTGGAGATTGCTATGGAATGGATCATCATTTCAGAATTGGCATAGGTGAACGAAAGGACTACATATTGAAAGGCTTGGATCGTGTCAAGCAAGCATTGAAAGAACGCTTTAACCTATAAAAACCAAGGCGGTTTGGCTATCTACCCAAACCGCCTTGGTTGTATTGATTAAGTGTTGTATTTACCTTACTTCCATATGAAATAGCTTTTTGCCACCGGTAGTCTTCAATTGGACTTCTTCATTCAGATTTCCATCCCTACCTTTTATTTCTATATCATAACTCGCATTAGAAATTGCCTTTTCATTGAAATCATGTAGGCCAAAATGAGCCTTCACCTCCAAATGCGTTTGGCAATTGGCACAAGATTGGGTATTCCATCTACTCAATACGGCTTCCGTACCTATGTGATGTCTCTCTCCATTTATGTTTGCAAAGGCAGAAACCAAAAAGGAACCTCTTATTGGTGCTCTATTGATGCTCGACACCCTAACCATCTTGCCTGGCTCTATTTTCTCTGCTTTCAAAACCGCTCCATAATCATCCAATGAACCTGGCCCATAGGTGAATCCCAACTGTTTTTCTATATTGATGCAATCATATGAGTCATAAGGTTGTCCATCTGCTTTGACAAATGGGTTCAAAGGTGTTTCCATGGTCAACCATGAATTAGGAACAGTCCCTGGTGTTGGTCCTTGAGAGTCTACAGAATTCGTTCCTGGATATTCGGAAATTATCCCCAATTCATCTGTATGCCCGTTTTGTTTTTGCCATAGCCAAAACATACGATCTACGTTGCAATGGTGGAAAAAGAATATAGGATCCAATCCTGCTGTATTGTTTTCTCCCATATCTCCATTTGCTCCTGGTATTGGAGAATAATCTCCTTGGTTAGGGACATCAAACCCTCCAACAGAAAGATGAATGCTATTATGTGGTGACTCCAAAGGCACTACTGGTTTACTACCATCCTCAAGGTTGAAATTCCATTCTTGGGCAGAAGTCGTATTTGAAAAGACCGTATAATTTGGAGCCTTCAAGCAATCTTTGAACTTTTTCGTGACGTTGGTCGGTATTATCTTTCCGTCTACCACGATATGGGAATTCAACCAATTGACCACATTTTCATTGAGCAGTTTCACGTTTTCATTGTGATCTGGAAATTTTGCGTTATGTGCTGCCGTAGCTTTACGATCTTCCTCGGTCCCAACCAATCCCGACAATGGGTAACGTACTGTCTCGTAACCCTTTGGCTTGGTATATAGGTTGTTATCACTCTGAATGTTGTCATGCACATTTATTGGAAAGGTGAAAGACAACAATGGATTGGAAATGCGTTTTCCATCCAGCTCGAAAAACTCATCGGTCAATGCCCTTGGAATACCATGTTTTATGGATTCTTCGCTGGTTTCATCCCAAAAGGGCATCATAACGTCCTCACAGCCCTTGATACTTTGCAAGGCTTCTTCTATTTTAAGAACGTAGACACGATGCCATGTTGGAAACAATACATTCCCGTGATTGCACCAACCTCCCCAATAGGCACTATTTCCCCAGCCAGCACCTTTGAATGGTTCTCCATGAAAACCTCCCAATTTGAAAAAGGAGTGCTCATCTTCTGGTGGAAGTTCCTTGATGCCTTTCCAAGCACGCATTAAATCTTCCAATGGCTTCTTATCTCCTCTATCATACTTCTCTTGAAGTGCTCTAACAGATTCTCTGACTCTTATTCTTTCTTTTGATCTACGGTTTGATGACATTTTATATTGGTTTAATGATGATTATTTTTTCAATTGGCTATTTGCATACGTTGGAACGAAAAGCTATTCCATAATGATCCCATGAGTATCAATACCATTCCTATTACCATGATGGCATTGCTATCTGGAAAGATCAACTTTCCTCCTATGGTAATGAAAGCCCCTATTACACTTATTATGAAAGGAGCCATCCCCTTGTTTTTGATGTTTCGATAAACCAAGAAAAGATGGAATCCCAAAAAACCTATCAATATAGGCATTAACCAAGGCATGTATGGAAGCTTGGAAATGCCATAACTTCCAAATATGCTCATATATGCTGCCCAACATACTGGGCATTTTGGAAATAGGCCTATGAGTAGGCTTATGGTAACGGAATAGATGGAATTCAATATTCTTCTACTTCTTGACTTTGGCTTTTTATATGCCGTTTTCACTATGTTTTCTTCATTCTCTTGTGAAGAACAACAACAAGATTGAGTAAAGCCTTCTTTTATCATGGGATTATAGTTTTGATTTTGGTTGAAGTACGGCATAAAAAGAAGCTACAACTCCAGCTGGATTAGTTCCTCCACTACCATTTGGATGTGGAATGGCACGAGTTACAGATCCTACCAAGGCTGGAATCTGGTCTACTCCATTTGGTATGTGTGGTACTGCATAGCATAGATAGTCATATACCCAAGGGGCTCCACTTACCACTCCAGATCCTTGAAACCACAATGTTGAAGGTGCCCCTTCTTGAATGGAACCTTTGAGCTTCAATTCCCATCCTGGGCCATAGATCAATCCTTTGAATATTCCTGGTTCGGATTCTTCAATTCTGATATTGCCTCTTCCAAACTCCAAATCATCAAAACTGATTGATAGATCCGGATCGTTAAGCAAGCTTCTGTAGGTCCATATGCCTGTATATTGATTTCCCATAACACTTTCTTTTCGTTCTTTATTAGTTAGTATTTCACCTAAATGAAATGGAAACAATGGGAGTGTTTCTATATCTATGTTTTATTACAACCATAAATATCCAACACAAAAATGAAATAAGGGATAGTAAAAGTACCAGTTTTTAAAATCAAGTATAAACACCTGATAGCAAAAGGTATGAAACCCTAATCAAGAGTATATCTCCCTTACAAGAAACCATAAGTAAATTATTTTGTCAGATTAGAATTAACGCAAAAACAACTCTTCTACAAAAAAGCCAATTGTTATAGTAACAATTGTTTTCTCTGAGCCTATTAGATTAATGAGTTGATAAACTCAAATTCTCCACGAAAAGAGGTGATTATTATTTTTAATCATTTAAAAAAACACCAACACCCTATTTTTAAACACTTTAAACAAGATAATTTTTAATCTAAATTTAAGACACAATTTTCAATAGCTATCACATTTTTGTCGGTTAACCCTCACACTTAATCTAAATTAGGTGGATAATTGCCATCCATTTTTGTTTAATTCACGACAAACCCCTAATTTAAAATCAAGTTGTAAGTGTATCTAATATAGAGTGTTGATTGTTTCCCTCCGATTTTATTTGTTGACTATTGCTCATCTTTTTCATACAACTTGTTTTAAGTTTAAAAGATTGTTTCCATATGCTACTTGTGTCTAATTGTAAAAATCAAAAGAAAATGAATCAGGAATATAAATCCCAAAAAAGTGTTTGCCCATAAGCAACATTGTAATACAGCTTTTTTATAAAATTATATTTATAACTCCCAAATAGCTAATAATTATGAAGAAATCACTATTTCTAACCGTTATCGCGTTATGCTTTCTAATAACGGCTAATTCTCAAGAAAGCGAAAAAAAAGAAACCAGTTTAGAATATTTCAAAAAGAAACGAAAGGAAAAGCTCATGGAAGATTATGCTTTTATTCGTAACGATTGTCATATAGTCGCAGATGAAATAGATGGCTTTACTACAACATCTAATTACTCACTAATAGAACCTACTTTTAGAGATTCCAGCCTGAATATCTCAATTATGAAATCTGAAGATAGCAGATACCTAAAAATAAGTACCGTTGAGGAAATGGGTTGTATTACACCATACATCAATAGCGGATCAAAAGTAGTATTTAAACTAAAAAATGGACTTAAAGTCAGTTTCTTTCATTCTGGAGAGGAAGACTGTTCCAATTATGCCTTAATAGGAAAACTAACTTCAAGCGACATAAAAAAGTTAAAATCATCCCCTATAAAAATGGTAAGAATATATGGCAGTAAACGTTACATAGATTTATACACTATATCTTACAAAGATTTTTTCATTGAAAAAATTGACTGCATCAACAACTAATGCCAACACCATATCATGTCTCATTCAACCTTGTACATTTCGATATGCAACAAAAAAATGGACACTAGGATTAAGATCATACAGCTAGTTTGTGTTGTTTTATGAACTCAAATTTTTGCTGCCGTTCGTGGAGAAGATGCTCATCGCCTTTTTTAAGATCTCTGCTTCCATTTTATCACACTGTGCTTTCTACAAATATGTGATTTCTCGCTCTTAATCGGTAAGCTTCGCTTTTCAATAACCAGAGAACTGCCCTGTTGGGCTCTTATTGTTCTTTTTTCCAACGATGGATCTACTATACTTCGATGCCCAACTCTCGTACTGCTTTTACAACATTACCTTTTCTTTTGATAGCTTCACAACACTCCGTTTCAAGGCTGCTTGTATAACTTCTTTTCGTTTTTAACATTTTGAAAGTTTAAGCCCTAGCAATGATATTTTAACTCGCTGCACAGTCCAATGTAGCAATTCCACCATCTGGAAGTCAGAAAAAAATGCCCCTATTGTGATAGCCAAATATAATTCGTCCCTATTTTAATAGAACTTGTCACATTTGCCCTTTTAGCAACTAACTCCCCATAACTGTCTTATACTTTTGAAGTAGTCATTCTACCCTGAATGCATCTTAACAAAGTAAATTTAAATTTAATTTATATGAATCCAAAAATCAAATTACCGCTTTTAACTTGTTTAACTTATGTTGGAATACTAAGTGCCCAAACAAATATCCCCACAAAAAATGGGAAAGTAGAAACTGGAACAACAAGCACAAGCAAACAATCACATATTAAAGAGAATAATACAAAACTCACCTCTATAAAATATGATAAACTATATGTGGCTGATTTTTTAAAAGTAGGAAATAATTCACTCTGGTTAAACTCATCCCAGACTACTGGCAATGAAAATCGATTGTTCTCAACGAACGGCCCGTTAGTTGTTAATGGAGTCCATTCGGCCAATGGCTCCGTAGCTGCTTCTGCTGGACAAAACACGATAATTAATCCCGATACAGGAAATATGGGGGTGGGAGTTCCCAATCCGCATGCCAAATTGGATATTCGAATGAATGAAACAAATTTTTTCGCACAATCTGGATTACGTTTAACTACACCATTCACTTTCCCTCAAAACAATAATTTGGAGAGTTTATTTCAAATTAGAAGAGAAGGAGCCACACCTAATACATTTAGTAGCTATTTAACAGTAAATCCAAATGGAAATACTGGAATTGGAATTACAGAGCCAAAGAGTAAACTTCATGTTCATGATGGCAGGATTCAAATAACAGGAAACAACTCCAATGGAGGACCGATGATGATCTTTGGTGGAGATGAAAACGCTCCAAATGGACAATGGGGCATTGAATATGCTTCTGGAAACGTTTCCGGGCTTAATTTTTGGAAACCATTAGGTAGTAGCAACGGTTCTGGAGGGAGTACTTTTGGAAACCACTTCATGTTTTTGGCAGACAATGGAAAAGTAAGTATTGGACTTGACCCCAATTTTGTCAATACCAATGGCAAAGAAACTTTTGAAGGTGATTATAAATTATATGTAGGAACTGGTATATTAACGGAAAAAGTAAGAATAACGGTTAGGTCCAGTGAAGATTGGGCAGATTATGTATTTAGAGACGATTACAATTTATTGCCATTGAATGACGTTGAAAAACACATAGAAGAAAAAGGGCACCTACCAAATGTTCCCAGTGCAGAAGATGTTGCTAAATTTGGAATTGATGTTGCAAAAATGGACGCTAAACTGTTAGAAAAAATAGAGGAACTCACGCTATATGTAATCCAACTCAAAAAGGAGAATGAAGACATAAAGAAATTATTAGATAAAAAGGTAAACAAATAAGGTATGGGATTAGCAAAAAAAACATGGTTTATTCTATTTATGCTGTCTTTTACTTTTTGTTTGGCACAGGATTTAAATAATACAGACAACCCAAAGGAGGAATATTATTTTCAATTGAAAAAAAATAATTTTTCAACAATTAAAAAAGAAGGGCAAGCCTTTTATAATGCAAAAATAGAACGATTTGGCGTAAAAGCCATTTCTGGTGAAGGAAGCCCATATGTTGACTTCCAGAAATTCATACGAGATTGGGAAGGAAAATTAGCTAAGCATGGTTATAATCTACATAATTATTTCCGGTCTTTGGATGATGCAAAGGCTTTAAAGGAATTTAAGACCATTGATTGTGAATGGGAAGAGTTTGGTCCTATAGTTAAATCCAGTGGATTTTCTTCTGGAGTAAATGGCATAGGCCCCGTAGAATTTATTCGTATAAACAAAAGTGATCCCACTAAAATGTTGGCTGGATCAACATATGGAGGCTTGTTTTTTAGTAGCGATTCTGGAAATTTATGGAAATCGGTTAGCGATGGTTGGTTGACCACAGGAGTTTCCTGGGCAGAATTCTCGGATGCCCATCTTGGTACCATTGTTGCAGTTTCTGCTATGGGAGATAGAACTTCAGGAGGAGAAAAAAGCAATCTTATTGGGCCATTGGGAAGGATTATGATTTCTAGGGATTATGGTCAAACTTGGAATGAATTATTGTCTACGGGAACGGGAAATATTTTAAGTCCTTGGGATAGGGTCAACAAAATTATTTTTAATCCCGACAATGCCAATGAAATTTTTATTGCAAAATCGAATGGTCTATACAAATATACAGATATTGACATTTCCAATGACCCTAGTAAATATAAGCTGGTTTTTAGCCCATCTGATTCGGGAAATTTTGAAGGAGTACAATGTATGGATGTCGAGATTGTTGTTTCTGGTGATTTATTTCCAAATGGCAATTTCTTTGCCACAAGTTTTAGAGGTAATGAATTTAACAGTACAAACAATTCTTACAGTATCCAATCAAGAGCTTATGTTACAAAAAATGAATGGCAAACCCATCAACGCGTTTTTGAAGGTATCGACATGAAGTCTGTTACTTTCGAGTTCTCTCCCTCCATTTTAGAGGCAGACAATACCGATTTACACAAGGTAGAAATACATTCCTGCATCTATACAGCGGGAAATAGAAAACAAATTTGGGGGTTAAGATTATTCAATTTAACCGAATCCTTAAAGAATGATTTTTATGAAATTTCTAATTTTGGACAATGTTTTGCCTTTGCCGTGAATCCTTTTGATAGCAAAAAGATCATTTATTCTAAAGGTATAAAACTGGGAGGCACAAATAATGGTTTTGCAAACACAAATGGAGCTCCATCAAATACAGGACTGCATGATGACAAAGAACACTTTATATGGCATCCAGACAACCCAAATGAAGTGTGGGTGGGGCATCATGGAGGCATATCCAAATCATTGGATAATGGACTAACATGGGAAAGTAAAGATTTAAATTTGGGAATAGCAGAGATAACGACCTTTGATCATAGTGAAAATGACATCAATAAAATTTCTCTTTCTTTGGAGCATGATGGCAATACGAGGCTATATAACTCGTATGATCAATCAAATTTGGCACATGATTGGAATGTTGTTAATTATGTGGATGGGATTGGATCTACAATAATAGATGATGATGATTATCAATTTTACTTTTCGAGTGGACAATATGGATACGCTAAATTCGCATCAACATCGTATACAACAGATTCAATAATAGATATGAACTCTTCCTTTGATTCATCTTATGGAGCTAATTTTAATGGATGGTTTGAACCAGCAGGAAACAATACGGTGTTGTATACTCCAGGAGTAGAAGGCGATATACAATTCGGAAATGTATATCGTACGAAATTGGAACCTGGAATTATACCGGTTACAAATACAAAAATTTCTGATTTCACACAATTTATTCCTGGAAACAACAGTTTTTTTATCACAGGAATAAATGCTTCTCAAAAAAGAGACAATATTATATTTACAGACGGATTTCATAAAACTTCAAACCCTGATATCCCTAGTGATTATGTCTTGTTTTACTCCAATGAAGCAGATAACAATGACCTACAAGCAGTTATTAGTAGTTGGAAAGAGATTGTAATGCCTTATGACGATGGACAAAGCATCAATACCATAACATTTGGAAATGTAAAAGAAAGTCATTACATAAAAGATCGTTATTATCTCACAACCCTAGGGACATCAGATAATAAATATCAGGTTACTATGTTGGATATAGATAGCAATGATACTATTAACTTTACCGACATAACCGGTAATTTACCTCGTTGTGGCAAAAAAAAACTGCATGACTATGACATTTTCATTGAAAAAGGAACTAATGAAGGCATTTATGTCATTTTAAATTGTGGTGTATTTTATTTACATGGGAAAAATTTAGAAACTGAGAATTATGATTGGACATTATTAGCGGGATTACCCAATGTCGTAAAATCAGGAATTAAAGGTTACTATAATTTAAACAAACTACGAGTTTCTACTTTTGGAAGAGGATTATGGGAAGGTTGCTTTGTATGCCCCGAAGAATTAACATTATATGAATCTGGTTTGTATTCAAATAATAATGTGTTTTTGGAAGCTAGGCAGGAGATTCATTCTATTGCCACAATACAAGCAGCTCAAAGCATTAAGTATAGAGCAGGAGATTTCATTGATTTGAAGCCAGGTTTTTCTTCTGCAACCAATAGTGTATTCGATGCTTTCATCCACCCCTGTGAGCCCAATAGGTCAAACAGCTTCAAAGGAGAACGAGTTGACCCATGGAGCTTATTGGCCAAACAATCAGATGTTAAAAATACAATGTCGAAGCCAAACCAAGATGGTTTTTTATTATATCCAAACCCGTCTCGAAGTGTCGTGACATTATATATGGAAAAATATGACTCTTCAATAAATTATGACTTAACGATTTACTCTTATGAAGGTAGAAAAGTCAAAACATTAAACAATGTTCTGCAAAACACTAAGATAGATTTGTCATCTTTATCCTCAGGTGTCTACATAATTAATCTATCAGATGGAAAAAGAATTAAAACTACACGTTTTATTAAGAATTAAAATATTCAGACTATAAATTAATGCTTGAAGATAAATTTATCTTCAAGCATTAATACCAATCCATTTCAACCCAAATCGAAGTCCTCCAAAAAAGCACTTAAAATCTTGCCCATTTCATCATTATTTAATATAGATAATAGTACCTTCGCACTCTAAATTTAGAACCTAAACTATGAATTGTCTGTTGACTGGTGGAACTGGGATTGTTGGAAGTCACATTATCTTCGAATGGTTAAAGAAAGCCATCGTGGAAAAAACGGTGAACCACCTTTTCGTGATTATAAGGGATGGTGAAAAATCGGCAAGCCAACGCCTAGAGGACATATTGCAGAATACATCTCGTCCAGCATTTTTAGATGACTTCACCTTAGAAGAATGTTTGGGAAAAATTACAGTGATCTCTCATGATCTATCAACCATTGGTAGAGAAACCCTAGAAGCATTCGACTTCGATACAATTATACATTGTGCTGGATCGACAAGCCTATTGCATACCAACGACTCCAAAAAGAAGGTACGCGCCCAAAATTACTTGGTAACCAAACAACTTTTGGATAACTTACCCAAATATGTTACACGTTTCATCTACATAAGTACAGCATATTCCTTTGGAATTCAAAATAAAAAGGTACATGATACCATAGAGCAATATGATGTCAACAACTTTAGAAATCCTTATGAGCAATCCAAATACGAAAGTGAGCGTTTTGTAAAGGAGACTTGTCTTTCGAAAAACATAAATTATCAAATATTGAGACCCAGCATAATCTGTGGTCGACTAATAGACATGCCTTTCTATGAAACGCCAAAATTTGACGTCTTTTATTCCTGGGCCATCTTTTTGGACAAGTATGCAAAAAAATCCATAGACAGTTTCAGAATTTGGATAGACAAAAAAAGCGGTTTGAACATTGTTCCTGTAGACTTTGTGTCCAAGGCGGTCCTATATGCCTTTTCCAATCCAAGCATAAAGGAACTGAACATCGTAAACCCCAAGCAAATTCTACATAAGGATTATGTTGGTGATGTATTGGAGTCTTTCAACATAAGCTCCTACGAGTACATTGAAGAGAAGCCTGAAAACTTAAATGTTTTCGAAGAACTATACTATAAGAGTATCGGGAACCTCTTCGAGAAATATGTTTCCATACCAGATTTGCAATTTCAACCGGATCTCATCTTAAAATTGATAGATCAACTACAATTGGACAAGACTCTCGGAGTACATAAGAACTTTATGAATCTGATTAATTTTTCAGTAGAGAAAAAATTCAGAAAAAGTTATTGATTTCATCCTTAATTCAAGGCTTTTATAAATCTGATGGTTTCTACATTGAAGGCCTCGGGTTGTTCCACGTTAACGACATGTCCGCAGTTTTCCACCACGAACAAAGAGGATAGGATGTGTTTGTCTACTACACTCCTAATGGAAGGCAAAAACAGGTGATCTTCTGCCCCCATTACATACAAGGTCGGGATTTTAATGTCTTTGGCTCTGAAGAATCTCAATAATGGATTAATCTCCGATGTAAGTTTAAACCATCTTACAAATTCCTTTTGGTATAGTTTCTTGGCTTCATTGACAAAAAGCAAACGCGAATTCCTATGATTCTTTTTTGGCATAATTATAAAAGCAAAAAACTTGTATAATAACATATATGGTACCACAGATTTAAAAATCACTCCCAATTTCATAAGTACTTGAGACCTGAAGTTGAGTTTCATGATTGCCCCACCCATAATCATGCTTTCAACACGTTTAGGGTGTTTTTCTGCCAGGTTTCTAATTAAAATGGTTCCCAAGGAAATTCCTACGAAATGTGACTTTTCGATATTGAGATGATCTATGACTTCGACAATATCATTAGTTATGGAATCGAAAGTATATTTGGAATTAAAAGCATCCTTTAAAGCTGGTTTGCTGTTTCCATGTCCACGCAAATCCAAAACCAAGATGTTGAACTCAGCACCAAAGCTACGTATTTGCTTAAACCAAATCGATGAGCTTCCTCCTGCACCATGTACAAAGGTCACCCATTGTTTGGAGGTTTTATGTAAATAAGTATTGTGATTTAACAAGTGGTAAGGTATTGGATAATTAATTGTAGGCTAAAGTACGACATTTGATTGTTATATGAACGATTTTAATTCTTGGATCACATAATCTACTTCTTCCCTTGTATTGTACTTGCTAAATGAAAAACGTAGGGATGGTTTTTGCAAATCCTCATCGCTCAATATTTGTGATAGTACATGAGATCCTCTTGAACTACCACTTTGGCATGCACTTCCCTTGGAACAGGCTATTCCTTTCAAATCCAAGTTGAACAATAGCAACATGGCCTTGTCCGGCGCCATAGGCAAACAAACATTCAGAACGGTATAGCTACTTTTATCGAAATCTGCAGATGCCCCATTGAATCGGACTTCTGGAAAGGCCTTAATCAGTTCTTCAATGAAATAGGACTTTATTCCTTTTATGTAGTTGCTCTCAGATTCCAGATTTTCATAGGACAATCTCAAAGCCTCTTCCATACCGGCAATGTTATGAACAGCTTCTGTTCCTGCCCGTACTCCTCTTTCTTGCTCACCTCCAAAAATTAAAGGTTTCAAACCAGATTGCTTTCTCACAAAAGCAAAACCGATCCCCTTGGGGCCATGAAACTTATGTGCGCTCACCGCAATGAAGTCAATAGGAATTTCTTCTAAATCCAACTCATAATGCCCTACCGATTGTACCATGTCGCTATGAAACAAGACGTTATTTGCCTTACATAATTCCCCTATGCGTCTAATGTCCGATAGGTTGCCTATTTCATTGTTCACATGCATTAAGCTTACCAATGTCTTTGCTGGTGTTTGCAGCAAGGTTTCCAAGTGATTGTAATCGACCTGTCCTTCTCCGTCCAAATTCACATAGTCAACCTCAATGCCATATTCCTCTTGCAATTGCTCCACAGTATGCAAGACTCCATGATGTTCTATTCGTGAAGTTATGATTCTTTTTGCACTCAGGTCTCTAATTGCGCTACGCAAAGCCAAATTGTCCGCTTCTGTTCCCCCTGAGGTGAAAATAATTTCTGAAGCGGTTACATTAAGGTATTTGGCTATTGTCTTTCTAGCATTTTCTATCAGTGATTTCGATGAGCGGCCATAACTATGTGTAGATGAAGGGTTCCCATAGTGGTCCGTCATTACTTGGGTCATTTTCACAATGACCTCTTCTCTTAATTGCGTCGTTGCCGCACTGTCGAAATAAATAGTTTTCATAGTACAAAAATAGCCGAAATAAAATTAATTCCCTTATGCTACGTTATAATTTGACAATTCTATTATTTTTGCTGATCAATACACTTTTCTATGCGTAAGATATATTCTGTTTTAGTTGTTTTTTTTCTTCTACTTTCTTGTGATGACGGGGACATAATCACTGTTCAACTTGAATTTGACGATACCTTTGAGTCTTGTGGGGACTTGGTGGTTTATAAGACAAAAACGGACCCTGACGAATCTCTTTCCTTACAGATCACAACTAGCCCTGCAACAACGCTAGAAAGTCTCTTGGAAACGGAAATAGATGCTACGGATCCCTTATTCGTCAATTTAGTGAATAGCACCCCTGAGTTTAGTGGAACTGAAACTACTTTTAACTATAGAACCTATGGCTCAGCAATCCCTTCCAACTTATTTTGCAATGATATTCCTCCAGCAAATCTCAACATCACTCAAGATTACGTCTCAAATGGTGTTACTGCAAATTTCATAATTACCTTAACGGAAGATGATGGAGACGGCATACCAGCAGAACTTGAGGATATAAACAACAACGGTGATTTGGATGATGATGACACGGATGGGGATGGGTTACCAAACTATTTGGACGACGACGACGATGGTGACAATGTAAAGACTTCGACCGAAAACCCCAACTATTCCACTACCGACGGTTTGACAAATGCCCAAGATACGGATTCTGATGGAACACCAGACTATTTAGACGACGACGACGATGATGATATGGTATTGACCCGTGATGAAGAAAATGATACGGAGGATCAAAACCCAACAAATGACATTACCAACAATAGCATTGGTCCAGATTACTTAAATGATGAAGTTGCCAATACAGTTCCTGCAACAGCCTATAGGTTACATACTATTTCCCAATCTTTCATCGTACAATTGAAATTATCGAACATCAACATTGGTATCTTATCCCAAGACACTATGGATTTTGGAGTATTGAATGGGGGGACGTTGACCAACCAATCCCGAGAAATCACACCTGATTTTTAGTAGTTGTTTGGTTTTATATTTTGATAGATGTAAACTTCGGTAGCCCCCAATCCATATTTTTTATAATCTGCATCGTAGAACTTTATGTTGTCATAACGTCCAAAAAGGTATTCCAATTCCAGTTTCAACGTACCTTCACCCACACCGTGTATAAATACTATCTTCTGGATCTTTTTCTTCATTGCAAATTCTAGCTTGTGCCTTGCTGTATCCAGCTGCAATGTTTTCTTGTCATGGCTAGATAGGCCTTGCTCCGATTTCACCAATTGGTGAATGTGCAAATCAACTTCCATTGTTGGTTGATAACGTTCTTTAGATTTAGCCCTTGGGGTCTTTCTGCGCTTTTCCGATTCTTTTTCAGAAATGGCTTGGTTGGCACTTTTGTTTGAAAACACATCACTACCAAAAGAGGAATCTTCTTGTTTCACCAAGTCTGAAGCTTCAAATTCAAGTTCAAAACCATCAATGTCTTCTATCGTGATGACCAAATTGGAAATTTTGGTTATGATCCCAGATATGTCTTCATCCAAAACAAATATTCTATCTCCTACTGCAAATGCCATAACTACTCTTCTTCTTCTCCTATAAAATTAGTCTTATCCTTGCTCCGTTTACTAGGAATGGTACTCGATACCCTATACACTCCTATCATCAACATTATGATTCCGGCAATTAAAATCAGGATGTTTTGTTGTTCATTCGCGTTTGCATAAATGGCAATTATCCCTCCAACTACTATTAATATGTAATTTAAACTTTTGATGATTTTCGCAATTTTTATTGTGAATTATTACTGCAAATCTAAACATAAAAAATCACTTAGGCATTGTAATTTACTTATGCAAACTGAATGAAATAAATCCAAAAAACATCGATAAAAAACCTATTTTATCGTCAAAAAACACAAAACTAATAATTGTTAGTTACAAAAAGCAGTTCGCTAAACAAAAATAACTCATTGATAAACAAAGAGATAAAACTTAAAACATCACTAAATCGCATTTAATTTTTTTATCTGGTATTTTTTTCTATATTTGTTTATCCCATTATTAATTTTAAAATTGAGTTATGAAAAAAACCTACATTCAAATTTTTATTCTTTTTTTCGTTTTAAGTGCTGCTTATGCTCAACTAAGTGTTAGAAACAATGCATACATCTTTGTCAATGATGAAGTTGTGTTTGTTGAGGATGATGTAAACTTGGAAGAAGCAGATGCCACTATCTACCTGAGAAATGAAGCTCAGTTGGTACAAGGTTCCGGAACTACCGGGAACTCTGGAATTGGAGAACTGAGTGTTTACCAAAGAGGTACTGTACACAATTTTGCATATAACTACTGGTCATCTCCAGTTGGAAATGTGCTCTCAAACGACAATACGAATAGAAACTTTTCGCCTACTTCAAATTTATATGGCGTAACAGGCTTGACCACAAGCAACGCTGCTTCACTTATCACAGGTTATGATGGATCATCATCTCCATTGGAAATCGCTCAATATTGGTTGTGGAAATATAACCCAGGTACTGTATACAGCGAATGGGACTATGTAGGTTCAACCGGAGATGTAGCTTCTGGTTATGGCTTTACCATGAAAGGATCTACAGGATCTCTTACTCAATTATACGATTTTAGAGGAAAGCCAAATACTGGGACCATCGGTACTTCTGTACTGAATGCTCAATTCACATTGGTTGGCAATCCTTACCCTTCAGCTTTGGATACGGTAGATTACATACACGATGCAACCAATTCTGGCTTGATTACTGGTACTCTATATTTTTGGGAACAAGACTTAACAGCTCTATCACATGTCCTGAATAATTATATCGGAGGATATGCGACTTACACGATAAGTTCAGATGGTATGATAGAATCTTTCGTTCCTGCTGTATTTCATACTGTAAATCAAGATGGTACAAATGGAACTGACACTGGTACTTCTACCAGTGGTAAAGCCGTTCACAGATATATCCCTGTAGGACAAGGATTTATGATTGAAGGAACTGGAGCTGGGACTACGTTTACCAGAAATAGCCATAGGGAATATTACAAACAGTCTGGTGTAAATAGCGAGTTTTTCAGAACTACTGGTGATGATACAGATACACAACAAGTAACCGGTACCATAAATGAATTGACTTATGACGAGAATGGCTATCAAATAGTTGGATCAGAATACAAACGATTTAGACTGAACATTGATTTCGATCAACATCATACCAGACAATTGTTACATAACTTCCATAGTTCTGCAACCAATGGTTTTGATTATGGATTAGAATCAAACAACTCCAACCCTAACCCAGCTGACGCCTATTTCATATTGGAAGATATGGCATATATCACTCAAGCACATAATTTCGATGTGGATTTAAAGATTCCTTTGGTTGTTGTCCTTGATGAAGCAATGCCATTGACTTTGAAAATTCATGACGTTCAGAATTTTGAAGATCAACCTATTTACCTTCACGACA
This sequence comes from uncultured Bizionia sp., assembly GCA_947496215.1. Taxonomy (GTDB): domain Bacteria; phylum Bacteroidota; class Bacteroidia; order Flavobacteriales; family Flavobacteriaceae; genus JAHDHI01. Next base: position 13,965 of record CANMCF010000001.1, on the reverse strand, counting down.
AGGAAACAGATGTATATTATGATTTGGACGAGGTTGATTTTGAAGTCAATTTGGAAGCTGGAGAATATACTGACAGATTTGAAATCACATTCAAAGATGGAAGCGATGTATTGGGTATAACAGAATTTGACACCAATGAATTTACAATTTTACAGAATAACAATGTCTCTCAATTGACCATAAAAAACCCGAATAGCGTAGATGTTAAATCCGTGACATTGTATGATGCTTTAGGAAAAAGAGTAATGCAAGAAGTAAACTTAAACACTTCCACTCGTTATGACTTCCCAACGAAAAGTTTAAGCGATGGTTTATATGTAGTCAATGTAACACTTGCCAACAAACAAACAATAAACAAGAAAATAATAGTGGCCAACTAACAATTGTGACCAAAAACAATATAACCTATAAAAAGTTGATGTTTGAAAAGACATCAACTTTTTTATTATGACATTTTTTATACATTTGTTGAAACTACTATTTCAATGCCATTTCAAGAAGAATACATGCTCCCCTGCCTAAACAAGAAATTATTTGGTTTTGAATGTATGGGCTGTGGATTGCAACGTTCTTTAAGTTTGTTGCTTCACGGAGAATTTATTGCTGCCTTTAAAATGTATCCCGCGATTTACACATTACTTCCTTTGGCATTGATCATTGGAGTTTCCTTTTTCTATAAGTTCAACAATCGCAACAAAATCATTAACGGACTAGCCATAGCTTCCGTTTTAATTATTATTATTAGCTTTATCATCAAAAAAATCAATTAACTTAAAAACTCATCATGAAAAAACAACTCAATCCAACTTTAACTTATGTATTATCTATTTTTGGGCTACTATGCTGTTGTGTTGGAGGTTTAGGAGTATTACTAGCTGCTCCTGCATACTTCATCGCAAACAACAAGATAAAAGATGCCCAATTAAATCCTGATGATTACGAAGGAGACACCAATGCTATGAATACAGCTAAAACAGTTGCATTGATCATTGTTATAATCAATGTATTGTACCTAGCATATACAATTTATCAAATTTATACTGTTGGATGGGATGAAATGCAAAGAGTATGGCAAGAAGCAATGGAAAAGGCCCAGCAAGGATAACAATCATCAACTAAATTAACACAAAACATATTTTGAATTATGGAAAACAAACCCAAAAGACCAAATAGCTACTTGGCATTAGCCATTATTAGTACTATTATATGTTGCTTGCCTTTAGGTGTCGTAAGCATTATATATGCCACAAAAGTAAATAGTGCTTATGAAGATGGAAATTATGAACTGGCAGAGAAGTCCTCTAAAAACGCCAAGACTTGGGGACTTGTTTCCATAGGTGTCGGTGTAGTTGGAATAATTCTTTACATGGTTTTTGTTGGCTTTGCCTTGATAGCAAATGCATAATTTTTTCCTTGAAAATAAGAAGTATTTTATTTTTATATCAGTGATAGTGTTTTTAGGAATGCTATCACTGTATTTTTTTTACAACCCTTCACAACATAGCTTTTTTCCTAAATGCATATTTCACCAAGCTACTGGTTTACATTGCCCTGGATGTGGAAGCCAAAGAGCCATTCATAAAATCCTACAAGGAGATTTCATTGAAGGCCTTAAACATAACATACTGATCTTTCTATTGATAATTGTTATTGCCTATCAAATAACTATCTATGGCTTAAACCACTTTATGAATAAGAATCATACCAATCTTTTACATAGATCGATGGTAACCAAAATCATTTTGATTTTAGTTATCTCATATTGGATTTTGAGAAATATAGATATTTACCCCTTTACAATATTGGCTCCATAAAAAAAAGTGACTCTCCATAATCAAGAAAGCCACTTTTTATATGATCTTACAATATTCTGTATTATCTCATTTATTTCTCAAACTGTTTGAGGGTTTTCACAATGATGGACACACAATCCAACAATTGTTCTTTGGTCATAACCAAAGGTGGTGCAAATCTAATAATGTTACCGTGGGTTGGTTTAGCCAACAATCCATTGTCTCTAAGGGCCAGACATATGTTCCATGCTGTATCACTTTCTTCTGTATCATTGATCAGGATGGCATTGAGTAACCCTTTACCTCTTACTGCGTTCACAATGGAGCTTGTTTCTACAAATTTGGAAATCTCACTTCTAAACAACTCTCCCAGTTCGGAAGCATTTTTAGCCAGCTCTTCATCTTTGACTACTTCCAAGGCTGCTATCGCTACTGCTGCAGCTATAGGATTCCCTCCAAAAGTACTACCATGATTTCCTGGCTTGATGACATTCATTATGTTATCGTTTGCCAACACTGCAGATACAGGATAAGCTCCACCAGACAATGCTTTTCCTAGAATTAGGATATCAGCCTTTATCTCTTCATGATCTATTGCCAACAAACGACCTGTTCTTGCTATTCCTGTTTGTACTTCGTCTGCAATAAACAATACATTGTGTTTTTCACATAATGCTCTAGCTTTTGTCAAATATCCTTCAGATGGCACATAAACTCCAGCTTCTCCTTGGATAGGTTCCACCAAAAATCCTGCTACATTTTTATTGCTGGTAAGCGCTTCTTCCAGGGCTTGTAAGTTATCGTACTCGATTTTAATGAATCCTGCCGTGTATGGTCCAAAGTTTTTACGTGCTATCGGATCGTTTGAAAAGGAGATGATGGTAGTCGTCCTACCATGGAAGTTGTTTTCACAAACTATGATCTCCGCTTCATTTTCATTGATTCCCTTAACTTCGTAAGCCCATTTTCTACATAGTTTCAAAGCTGTTTCCACAGCCTCGGCACCCGTGTTCATTGGTAACAACTTGTCATAACCAAAAAAATTGGTTGCGAATTGCTCGTACTTACCTAAAACATCGTTGTAGAATGCTCTGGAAGTCAAACTCAATTGTCTCGCTTGGTTTACCATTGCATCAACAATTCTCGGATGACAATGCCCTTGGTTTACAGCTGAATAAGCTGATAAAAAATCATAATACTTTTTTCCTTCTACGTCCCAAACGTATACACCTTCCCCTTTACTCAATACTACTGGAAGTGGGTGATAATTGTGAGCGCCGTACTTGTTTTCTAAATCTATCGCTTGTTGCGATGTTAATTGTTCTAAAACAGCCATTTTAATTAAATTTTAAATGTGGATAAAATAACCATTCCTTCTGTACCTTTATCCTTTCGAAGAATCGAAAATTCAGCGTGGGAGAGAAATCATCCCTAGGGCTCGCAAATTACTAAATTATAAGGAAGCTTTAAAATATTATGAAGACAATTTATTTGCCAGCGAAGACACTTGCAGTTCCAAACGCTTCATTTCTCTCAATAGAGCATTCTTATCCATTTGCATCCATGCGAATATTTTTAACATGCTTACTCCCAACAAGAACATAATGGACCCTATACTCCACTTTATCAACTCTTTAGTGGTGTCTGCTTCAAAAAACTGGACAACACTATATATGAATAGGGCAAAGAAAGCCAAAGTCACAATGTTCATTAAGAGCATGATCCATTTGTTCTTCCCTTTAAACAATCCCTTTACCATGGCAAATACACCTTGTTCGTCGAGTCCATCGTAAAACTTTGCTTCTTCCTGTGTTAATGTCTCTTTAATTAATTGATCGATATCTTCCATTTCATTTTTCATGATTTCTTAGTTTTTAATATTAATTTTAATTGTTCTCTAGCGTGAAATAATCTAGACTTTGTTGTTCCTGTCGATATATCTAAAATCGCACTTATTTCCTTTAATGAATAGTCTTGTACATAAAACAGGCGAATTACCGTTTGTTGGTGTTCAGGAAGTGAATACACTGCTTTCAATAGCTTTTTATTGATGTTGCCATCACCCACACTTTCCTCCTCCACAGTAGATTGTTCATAACGATAGCTTTCGAGTTTTTTTCTGTTTCTATTATTATCCTTAATCCAATTCAGGGATTTCGTGTACACGATTCGCATTGCCCAACCTCCAAAACTGTTTGGGTCTTTGAGATTGTGGACCTTGTCCATGATCGTATTCCAACTGTCCTGGGCAATGTCCTTGGCAACGTCGACATCTTTTACCAACCAATAGGCTTTATTGCAAAATTGCCTATGCCACCTTTTCACCAATAACGGTAAGGCCTCATTATTTCCGTTTTGGTATTGTTTGACCAATGATCCGTCAGCTATTTTATCTTTTTTATTCATTAAAATAAGATTGACTTATACTACAAAGACAATAAAAAACTAAAAAGGTTCATTTTTAGAAGAAGTTTATTAAAGATAATTCAAATTACTTCCATTTTATTTATTGCTATTATTATTTTTGCATTTATGTCAAGAAGAAAAAATAGAAAACAAATTTTTACCAACGTAGAAGTTATAGATGCAGGAGCCAAAGGAAAGACTGTTGCCAGAGCAGAAGACGGAAAAGTCATTTTCCTTCCCAATGCCGTACCCGGAGATGTAGTAGATGTTCAAACTTTCAAAAAGCGCAAAGCTTATTATGAAGGCAAAGCCATTGCTTTTCATAAACTGTCGGACAAACGCACAGAACCGGCTTGCGAACATTTTGGAACCTGTGGAGGTTGCAAATGGCAAGACATGGGTTACGAACACCAATTGTTTTACAAGGAAAAAGAGGTTGTGAATAACCTAACCCGAATCGGGCACATAGAATTACCGGAGGTTACTCCCATTCTAGGTGCTGCAGAACAGTATTTTTACAGAAACAAAATGGAGTTTTCCTTTAGTGACTCTCGTTGGTTGACTATAGAAGAAGTACAATCCGATGAAGACCTTGGAGACAGAAATGCATTGGGATTCCATATTCCAGGCATGTGGGATAAAATATTGGACGTAAGGAAATGCCATTTACAGGCAGATCCTTCCAATGACATAAGAAATGCCGTAAAGGCATTTGCCATTGAAAATGAATTGGAGTTTTTCAATACCCGTAATCAAACAGGGTTGTTGCGTACAATGATGATTCGTACGTCTTCTACGGGAGATATCATGGTCATGGTTCAGTTTTTCAAGGAAGACAAGCAAAAACGTGAGTTGTTGTTGGACCATCTTGCTGAAACGTTTCCGCAAATAACCTCTTTGCAGTATGTCGTAAACGAAAAGGCCAATGATACCATTTATGATCAGAATGTTATTTGTTACAAAGGACAGGATCATATTTTTGAAGCAATGGAAGGTTTGAAGTTTAAGATCAATGCCAAATCCTTTTATCAAACCAACTCCGAGCAAGCTTATGAACTGTATAAGCTAACAAGGGAATTAGCAAGTTTGAAAGGTGACGAATTGGTATACGATTTATATACGGGAACTGGAACCATTGCACAATTTGTTGCCAAGCAAGCCAAAAAAGTGGTTGGAGTGGAATCTGTACCAGATGCGATTATAGCTGCCAGAGAAAATGCACTATTAAATGGCATTGACAACGTAGAGTTCCATGTAGGTGACATGAAAAATGTATTCAATCAAGATTTTATTGAAGCCAACGGGCAACCAGATGTCATCATTACAGATCCTCCTAGAGATGGGATGCACAAGGACGTTGTACAACAAATATTGAATGTCGCTCCAAAAAAAGTAGTATACGTAAGCTGCAACAGTGCAACGCAAGCCAGAGATTTGGCCTTGATGGATGCTATGTACAAAGTAACAAAAACACAGGCGGTAGATATGTTTCCGCAAACGCACCACGTCGAAAACGTTGTGTTGCTAGAGTTAAGAGAGGCTTAGAGAAATTTAAACAATCATACTGTAAAAACTGCTTGAAATAAATATTTCAAGCAGTTTTTGCTTTTTAACACAATACCTAAAAGGCAAATAAACTGGACAATACCACACTAGAATAGAATTATAAAATACGTAGTGCTACGTATTTTTTTAGAACTGTATATTCGTTACTTTTGGGAAACCAAAAATTATTTTTTGGTTTTTATGGTTTTCAGTAAACGTTACTTCCCTACAATACATACGTTTGCTTTAATGATTTTATAGATCAAAAAACTTAACAATTAATTAAAATATAACGGAAGTATGTGCACCGGTACATATATTTCCTTGTTGTGTGTAATTTGACAAAAAAAGAATGACATTAAACAAAATAGAATATATAGACAAACTATTTTTGTCTTATAATTATCAATTAGCGAATCAGTCAAACCATAAAGTTAGAGTTTACACTTTAAGATATGGAATGTATCACGCAGCAGAATTCATACTATTTGATAAAGGTTATGACATTTCAAAAGTCAAAAAAGAATATTCAGATTTAGGTTTCGCAACAGATGTTAGAATACTTGATGACATAGATGAAATCGAAGAATATCTATTTGAGGGCTTTTTTATAAAAACGCCATTAGGAAATGAATTAAAAAATAGATATAAACATTTTGTAAATAGACAGCTTCAAAACTTACCAGAAGGAAGTACATATAAATATATAAATAGCTCGTTTGATTTATTACTTCAGGATGAATCAAAAAATATTATTGAGAATAAGTCTTATGATTCGGACATAGAAACAAACCTTATTGACAAAATAAATGGTCTATTAAGTGATATAAATGGAGCTGTTTTTATAATAATTGAAGCACCTGCAGGATTTGGTAAAACTTGTACAGCTAATGAGATACTTAATACCTTTTCACCGAGTGAATGTAAACAACTTCCTTTTTTTACAGAACTTTCAAGAAACAGAGAAGCTAGAGTTTTTAAGCACATTTTATTAAATGAAATTGATGAGCAGTTTCCAAATGGAATAAAACAAAATATTGTTATTGAACAAATATCTAAAGGTAGAATTCCTCTTATTATTGATGGCTTTGATGAATTAATTTCAAAAGAAAGCAATAAAGAAGAGGTTGAAAGTATGCTAACCACTATTATAGAGCTTTTAAAAGGTGATGCAAAAATCATCATTACATCAAGAAAAACCGCCATATTTAATAGCGATGAATTTCTTAATTCAATTTATGATTCTAACAACGACTTTTCACTTGCGAGATTTGAAATAAAAGAACCAAAAATTGAAAACTGGCTAGATAATGACAGAATTGAAGTTATAAATAATGCCAAATTTCCAGTCGCTCAAATAGCAAATCCAGTTCTTTTATCATATTTAAGAAACATTTCTTTAGATTTTCTTAAAAGTTATGTCCATGAAACTAATGATGGTGCTTTAATAGATAAATATCTTGACTATTTGTTAAAAAGAGAGCAGCAAAGACAAAACCTAAAATTAGATAATGAAGACCAATTAAGTATTTTTAGAAAATTGGTTAGGTTTATGACAGAGTACAATATAACTGCCGAATCTAAAGAAACAATTAAAGATTTCATAAAAGAATATAATCAAAAAATATTACAAAGTAGTCTAAAACTATATATAGCTGAAGAAAAACCATCAATTGAAGATTTAGTAGAAACTCTTTCGAATCACGTATTCCTTGATAGAAAACCAAACGGAGATGTAGGAATTATCAATGATTTCATTTTTGGCCATCTTATTGGCGAAAATTTAATTCTAGAAAAATATCAAGAACATTATGAAAATTATGAAAAAATAATTCCACAAGATTTTGCAACAAAATCTATAGATTCATTCAAAATTCAAAGTAAAAACAAAAAAGAAACTTTATGGTCCATTTTCAATGATGACGATTTTGATTATGACATTGGATTTTATTTTGATTTAGATTATACCTTTTCAAAACAACCAAGTCGTATTTATAAAAATCTATTCGTTCTAGATAGAGAGTTATCAGGTTTAAAATTTAATGAAAAGTGTAAATTTGAATCATCAGCTTTTTCTTCTATAATATTTAATAGTTGTGTATTCGATATTAATTTATTTTTTGACACATCATTTCAAAACTGCTCATTTTATAATTGTTCAATTGTAAATAAACAAACAAACAAACCTTATAGTGATTTTGCATTATTCGCTTGTAATTCAGATAACGATTTTGTTCCAAATATTCTCAATCTATTTGAAAATCCAACAAGTAATAAAGCAAAGGAAAAAATCGCTCTTTCTGAAGATATGGTCTTAAGACATTTCTTTCAAGTTGATGGTATAAAACCTAGAGCTCGTAAATTCTCATATATTAAAAAATTACTTAACAAATATCACGATAAAGAGATTAATAAAGTAATTGACTCTTTAAAAAGTAAAGATTTTTTGCATTTTAAAGATGATGTTGGATTCATTACTAGAGAAGCAATTTACCACCTTAAGCACAATGAAAACAAATGATAGCAGGTCTTCAATTAATAGAGAAGCAAATTCATCAAAAAATAGTTGATGAATTGAACAAAGTTGGTTTATTGTATAGAATTTTCGTTAGAACAAAAAATGAGAAATCCATATCTGAAAAAATTCAGAGAAAGATTCAAGAAGGTAGTCCTTATCAAGAAAACGGTAAAAAAATTCAAGACGTTATTGGCGTTAGAATAGTCACCTACTTTAAAAATGACATTAGTGTTGTAAAAGAGATTTTAAATAGTAAATTTAATTTTATTGACGAAGAAATTGACGAACTAGAATTGACAGTTTTTAAACCGAAAAGAACAAATATTATTTGTCAATTTGATGAAAATCAGATTCAGATTTTAAAAGAAGTTAATTCAGTCACCGAAAAATCAAATTTCAATTTAATAGATAATACTTTCGAACTTCAATTACGAACTATGCTGTCTGAAGGGTGGCATGAAATAGACCACAGTTTAAGATATAAATGTAAAGACGATTGGAGTGACCACAAGGAGAGTGAAAGACTTTTAAATGGAATATATGCAAGTTTAGAAACTAATGATATTGCACTCAAAAATCTATTCAATGAATTATCATATCGCCATTTTAAAAGTAAAAACTGGGAGGCGTTATTGAGAAATAAATTTAGATTACAATTTCAATCATCAAATTTGAAAAGTGATTTAATCGATATTCTTAATAATGACTCTTCGATAGGAAAACAAATTCTAAAAGTAGATAGAACTGCTTTTTTATTGAAAATTTCTAAATTGGATTTATCATTACCTGTGAATTTTAATAACTTATTATATTTACTTAATGTCATTGAAATTAAAAATGAGGAACTTTTAGAAAAAACACCTGAATTAATAAAAACTACACACAACAATGGTTATAGATAGTTGCTTGTTCTCGCCTACTTCTGAAAATCCTTGCGGATTTTCAGCTTGGTGCGTACTTGCAAAGTTAAATGCTAAACCACGCAACTATTCATAGACGAGGCCGTTATAGCCAATAGACTAAAATGATTAATAAAATATCAACTAAAACATATTTGAACACATTTAGTGATAAAAAATTCTATGTAATAGAAGTCGATGGAAAGTCTTTGGAGGACGTAATTATGAAAAATCGTCCAAACATAAAAAGAGGGATTGTACCAACACTTCTAAATTGGTTAAGTAATAATGAAGAAAGAAAAGTAGTTTGGGATAGAGTAATTCCAAGCATTGGAGAAAAATCAAAATTACCAATTTTAATGTGCTCAGAGGATATTGATTTATAGTGCACTCTGATTATGGTTGAAGTTGAAACTGATGAAAATTTTGTTCACTGGAACAAATTTGGACTTGAAGACTCTGATGCTCAAAAACCAGAAGAGATTGGTAAAAGTGTAGCATGGTTTACTGGAATTGAAAAGCTGAGTTTTAATAAAAATGAATATCAAAGTGTAATAAACGAATTTCGAATCAGATTGAATGAAAACATAGTATACACGCCAAAGGAATCAGAGATCATTAAAGAATACAAAATATAAAAATTCAACTCTGTGTTTATCCAAAAAGTTAGCGTCTTTTACACACAATGCCGTTAGCTTTAATGCTGACAAAAATCACGAATAAAAATTAAAATAAAAATTATGACCTGTTTTTTAATGATTGGATCTTGGCAAATAATTCTAATATTAATCACTGTATTTCTTGGAATTATACCAACAATTATTGCGCTTATTGATATTGTAAGAAATGAATTTTCTGGAAACAATAAAATTGTATGGCTTTTAGTAGTTTTACTCGGGAACTTTTTAGGAGCGCTTTTATATTTTATTATTGGAAGAAAACAGAAATTGTCAACAACTAATAAAACTCATTTAACTTAAACTTAAATAAAAGATTACACAGGACTTTTAAGCTTTCTTGTGTAATCGAAATTGAAAAGCAACATTGGAATTACTCACTTAAATCTGAATTAAAAAATATGCGAAATTTGAGCAAGTTCCGGGGTCAAAACGAGCGAAAATTTGTGCTGTGCTGACTACGACTTCATTTTAAGGGAAAAAGAAAATTAATCGGAATTAAAAGCGAGACCGCAAACAATTTAAAAACAAAAAATGAAAAAAATATTTACAATAATATTTCTACTGACTTTAAGTTCAACTTCTTTTGGACAATCATTAAACGAAAAAGAGATCTATGGAAAATGGAAAGTTGAAAAAATCATTGAAAAACCTGCGAACCCTCAATTTGAACCTCTAATAGATGGATTTAAGAACGCAACTTTCTTTTTCAATCAAAATGGGAATTTTGAACTTACCTCTACTTCCAAATCAGAATTGTTCGGAATGATAACAGAAATGACCAACGGTACTAAATGGAAAATGGAACAAAAGAAACATTTCGTGAAAATTGGGAATGAAGAAGACAGATATTCAATAATGGGAATTTCAATTAAAGAAATCAATGGGAAAAATATATTTCACCTTGATGAAAGCGGAATAACACTCGAAATGAAAAAAGTCGAATGAAAACTATTTTTGTAACAATGTGTAAAAATATTTTTTCAATTTTGGGCTTAACCAAAGGCCGTTGCAAGTTTACTACGTCTGCTTTTCCTGCGGAAATTCCTCACGCTTAAACCCGCACTATTCCTATACAAAAATTTAAATCTATAATATGAAAATACTCAAAGTATATAAGTTTGCAACTTATTTTTTACAACTATTTTTTATTGTTGGCATAGTCTTGACAATTAAAGAAATATATGAAGGGATTACAATTTTTGATTATAGGAGTGTTTTACTGATTATACTTTTATTTTTACTTTTTTTATCAGTTAGCTTTTATAACAATAAATCACATAAATTCCATAATGACGAAAATTTTAGAATTGAAGACAAAAAAGAAATCACCAAGATTAAAATAGTCACATTGATAAACATTTTTATAGGAATAACCATATCACTATTATTTTTAATAGTCTTAACTGTATATCCAATTAAGGATTTGTCTTTTAATGAAATTACTCGAACTTTACTTAGTTTAATTTTATTGCTTTATGGAATATTAAAAACAATCCATTCATTGAAAACATTGAAGAGATTAAAAACAATAAATTGAATTGAAAAAAAACATCTATGTATAAAATAACTCCTCAGTTTTGGATTTAACCAAAGGTCGTTGCAAGTTTGTCGTCAGATTTCACTGTGAAAAATCCTCGAACACGAAACCGCACTATTCCTATATGTAGTATGTGCTAAACATTTAAACTAAAGTTTATGAAAAATATAATTCGAATGTCTATTTTCTTAACCATGCTATTTGTTATGACAAGCTGTGTTAAGTCGTCCTATAAAGCCATTTCCATTCAAAAATTTGAAATCGCTTTGAAAGAGAAAAATATTGATAGAATAGTCTACTCTGGAGAGAAAACAGTTTTAGTCGTATTTAAGGACAGTGAAGAATTAATTGAAATTAAAAATGATTCAGTGCTTCCTAAACATTGGATAAAACAAATAAAAGGTATAGTGGACAATTATGATGTAGACGGAATTATTTTCGAAACTAAAACTAATTTCTTCTGATTATCTTTTCTTCAACGTGTATATTTAATTGCCTGTTTTTGCTTTTAAAAATAAATTAAAACAAAATATAAAAGCTTATGGTATATTTCGACACGAAAACCTGTAGGCTTTCTGAGCCTCACCATTCATAACTAAAAGGTATAGAGCATTTTAAAGAAACCATCAAAATATTAATTTGGAGTTTATTGCTAATTTCTTGTGGAAATAAAAATGAAGAAGCAAAGACGTCCGAAATCAAAAAATCCAAACAGTCATTTCTAACTTATCGAGAGGTGAGCAAGAAATTAGTAGATATTGACATTGACACAATTTCTAACTTTAAAAAATTGCAGAACATATCAGAAAAAATAAATTGTGGTGGAGAAATTGCAGTGATTAAAATTGAAACGAAGAATACAACTTATCGAATTCAACCATTAATGTTTTGCACAGATATATTTGATTATAAATTAAGGGAAATTATTTATATAAATCCAGATAGCATAATTGTAAACTATAAATTAAGTTATCCAATTACCGATTTAAAAATGATACTTAAAAAGCATTTGAGTAATTCCGAAAATGATGAAAATTATCCAAAACAAAACGAACAAAGACTGATAAGCATAAATGTAGATAGCAAAAAACCGATTGAAGTGACTAAAAATCTATTACTTGAAGTTATTTCTAATGTTAACGAATTGAATTATAAAAATAATTTTTCATTCATGTTTGAGGACAAAGGAATTGTTAGAGTAATAAATGAATAAAAACATAACGCTCTGGCTCGGCACAAACTTAAAGACTTATAGCTTTACCACCCGTTTGCCATATAATAAACAATAGATATAATAAATTGAAGTAGAAAAACAAATGAGAGTATTTTTAACAATGGCAATTTGCCTTTGCATACTATTTTCGTGTGAACATGCACAAAATAAAACAACTAAGTTTCAGGATGAAAAAGGCAAATTCAAAATATCTTTTCCCACCAAACCTGAGATAATAAAGCAATCTAGTGAAACTGAATATGGTAAAATAAACACATATTCGTTTAAGTCGGAGCCAAAAAATGATGACAATCTATCGTATGAAGTTCACTATCTAGAATATCCAGAAAGTTTTACGGACACATTAAATACCAAGAGTACTCATGCCCTATTTAATGGAACCCAAACGACAAACATAAACTCGGAAAACATTGAATTGACAAGCTCCTATAATATAAAGATACTGGGCCATTTGGGACGAGAGTACAGATGGAAGGATAATATAACTAGTGAACTCATGAGAGTTAGACTCTATATGGTTAGCAACAGAATGTACATCCTTATTGTAAAAACCAACGGGAAAAACAATTTCAATGTTGGCATTAACCAGTTCTTTGAGTCATTTGAATTGATTAATACCGAAGCCAAACCTGAAGAACAATCCCAACTCGAAAAAAAGAAAAAGGTTTATAATGTCAAATTCCCTAAGCCAACAGAGATAAAGGAAATGGAATCCCTTACCGAATACGGTAACGCAAAGGTTATTGCAGAAGCATACCAACCAAAGCTTGAAAATGATGACAATTTAATATATATGATTGCCACGCTTGAATATCCCGAAGACATTACCAAAAGGGATGACTTTAATTTGGACGCCTACTACTCTAGCTCCGTTCAATCTGCCTTGGCAGGAAGGCAATCGACTTTAATAGGCAAGAAGAAAATATCCAAAAATAGAATTACTGGGATTGAAGTAAAAGAGAGTTTAAAAGATGGCCAGGTGGTTATTAAACAAAGAACGTTTCTAAAAGGAAATCTGAAAATAGCAATTCAAGTCATGACTATTCCCAGTAATGATGAAAATGATTCAATGAATGCCTTTTTAGATTCCTTCGAATTTGTAGATGATTAAAAAAATAATGCTATGCTAAATACAGTAACCGATAGCGATAATTAGAAAAGATGAAATAACATATATATAAAATTAGAAAGTTCTAATTTGGAGGATTTATGATGAGTTTATGTCTTTTAAAACACCTTTAAGTTATAATTGGGCAGGATTTTTAGGAGACTCAAAGAGGGTGTAAACTGAACTCTGTCTAAGATGAATTAGAATATTAATTTAACTTAGATAGAAAAATGAAAACAACAGCA